>NZ_FOEO01000023.1 GCF_900110765.1 Pseudomonas sp. NFACC02 | reverse complement strand
ATCTCCGACGCGGTGGCCAAGGCGGCCATCGAGAGCGGCGTAGCCACCCTGCCGTACCCGAAACATTACCCGCTGAACAGCGTGGATGAAGTGTTTAACGGCTGATAGCTGAGCGACAAACAAAAAGCCCTGCACAGATGCAGGGCTTTTTTGTGGGTCTTGAGTTTGGCTTCGACTGTAGGAGCGTGGCTTGTCCCGCGATCTGCCGGGAACCGGCAGCAAAACCGGTGCATGCGGAGTGTCAGGCATAACCGGGTCGCCTGACTTTGCTGCCGCTTCGCGCCAGATCGCGGGACAAGCCACGCTCCTACGCCTTGCGGACAGAAGCCTCCGAGTAGGTTGCACATGTGATGTGAGGAAGACAGTTGCTACGGCCTGCGGCCAGAATCAAAAGCCGCGGGCCGTCTTGAATATCGATACCGTCCGAAGCAGAGATAGTGTTAGGGCGCGGCCTGGCTCCTGTACGGATCAGAACAAATCGATCGGCGCTGACTCGTCGGCGGGCAACGGGCTGCCCGGTGCGGGGCTGCCGTTGAGTTCGTTGACGCTTGGCGGAGTGTCTTCGCTCTTGAACAGCTCGAAGAATGCGCCTGCCGTGCTTGGCGTGGCCGAGCGGCCGCTGACCGGATCGATGCGCAGACTGAGGATGCCGTCAGGTTCTGCTTGCACGTGCGGTGGCTTGTCCTTGAGCGCGGCGCTCATGTAGCTCATCCAGATAGGCAGCGCGACCGTGCCGCCGAACTCATGGCGACCGAGGCTTTCCGGCTGATCGAAGCCCGTCCAGACGGTGGTCACGTAGTCGCCGTTGTAGCCCGAGAACCACGCATCCTTCGAGTCGTTGGTCGTACCGGTCTTGCCCGCGATGTCCGGACGGTTCATCGCCAGCGCACGTCTGCCTGTGCCGCGCTTGATGACATCCTGCAGCATGCTGTTGAGGATGTAGGTTGTGCGACCGTCGACGATACGTGGCGCCACGGCCGGCGCCGGTGGTGCGCCGCTGGTGTCCAGCGCATTCGGGGCCGTATTGGCAGTCAGGGCGGGTGTTTCCGGGGCGGCGAAGGTCGAGGCGTCGCTGATCGCCGCTTCGCTCACCGCTTTCGGGTTTGGATCGTTGGCCGGAACGGTTGGCGGATTGGCGACGAACAGCGTCTTGCCTTCACGGTCCTCGATCTTGTCGATCAGGTACGGGGTGACCTTGTAACCGCCATTGGCGAAGGTGCTCCAGCCGCTGACGATTTCCATCGGTGTCAGCGTCGCGGTGCCCAGTGCCAGCGAAAGGTTAGGCGGCAGGTCGGCCTTGTTGAAGCCGAAACGGGTGATGTAGTTGATCGCGGTGTTGACGCCCAGGCTCTGTAGCAGTCGGATCGACACCAGGTTGCGTGACTTGTACAAGGCCTCACGCAGACGGATCGGACCGAGGAAGGTGCCGGTGTCGTTCTTGGGGCGCCAGACCTTGTCGATGGCTTCGTCAACGAACACGATCGGGGCGTCGTTCACCAGGCTTGCGGCGGTGTAACCATTGTCCAGCGCCGCCGAGTAGAGGAACGGCTTGAAGCTTGAGCCCGGCTGACGCTTGGCCTGCATGGCGCGGTTGTAATTGCTCTGCTCAAAGGAGAAACCACCGACCAGGGCGCGGATCGCGCCGTTCTGCGGATCCAGTGACACCAGTGCGCTCTGGGCGAGTGGAATCTGGCTGAACTTGAGCGA
This sequence comes from Pseudomonas sp. NFACC02, assembly GCF_900110765.1. Lineage (GTDB taxonomy): Bacteria > Pseudomonadota > Gammaproteobacteria > Pseudomonadales > Pseudomonadaceae > Aquipseudomonas. The sequence continues at coordinate 78,514 of NZ_FOEO01000023.1, read as the reverse complement.
GTTGTCGGGCTGGCGCTGGACGCGGACCAGATCGCCGACGTGGGCGACGTCCGATGGCTGCTTCGGATTGGGGCCGACGCTGTTGGTATTCAGGAATGCCTTCGCCCACTTCATGCTGTCCCAGGCAACGGTTTCTTCCTTCTCGCCATTGCGCGTCAGCACGTGAATACCGGTTTTGTCGACCTGCGTGACGATGGCTGGCTCAAGACCGCTGATCGGACGCTGCTTGGTCAGTTCTTGCGTCCAGCCATCCCGGGTCAGTCCCGGGAATCGGCTTTCAGGGCCGCGGTAGCCGTGGCGCTGGTCATATTCGATCAAGCCATCCTGCACCGCCTTGTTGGCGTCCTCCTGAAGATTGCTCGGCACGGTGGTGGTGACGCGGAAACCTTCTGTGTAGGCTTCGCTGCCGTAACGGCCAACCATTTCGGCGCGGGCCATTTCGGCGATCCACGGCGCATTCACTTCAGGGCTCTGAACGTGGTAGCTGGCATTGATCGGCTCGGCCAGTGCTGTCTGATAGGTGTTCTGGTCGATCTTGCCTAGCTTGAACATGCGGCCCAGAATCCAGTCGCGGCGCTCTTTGGCGCGCACCGGGTTGGCCAGTGGGTTGAATCGTGACGGTGCCTTGGGCAGACCGGCGATCATCGCCATCTGCGCCACGCTCAGGTCGCGGATGGATTTACCGTAATAAACCTGTGCTGCGGCCTCGATACCATAGGCCCTGTTGCCCAGGTAGATCTTGTTGACGTAGAGCTCGAGAATTTCGTCCTTCGTAAGTTGGCGCTCGATTTGCAAGGCCAGGAGAATCTCGGTGGTTTTACGTGAGAAGCTGCGCTCGCTGGTCAGGAAGTAGTTCTTGGCGACCTGCATCGTAATGGTCGAGCCGCCGGATTGAATATGACCGCTCTTGACCAGTTGAGTGGCGGCACGCATCAGGCTGCCGGGGTCGACGCCATAGTGGTTGGCGAAGTTATCGTCTTCGGCGGACAGCAGCGCATTGATGAAATTGGGTGGAATATCGGCGAAACGGATTGGCGAACGGCGCATTTCACCGAACTCCGCAATCAGCTTGCCATCGCTGCTGAACACCCGCAGCGGGATTTGCAGCTGAATATTGCGCAGCGCGTCGACCGAAGGCAGGTTCGGCGACAGGTAAAGGAAGGCGCCGCTCAGACCGAGCAGCAGCCCGCAGACGATAGCGACAAAGGACCACCAGAAAAACTTCAGCAGGCGTATCAAGGCTTTTGGATTTCCAGAAAAAAGAATGAGTTAAGCGCAGGCATTTACAAATGAACACGCCTTGAAGCTTTGGTACACGAAAAAAACGCTGGGCATTATAAGCATTTTTCGTCGTCGAGCGTTATTTGCGCTACTGTCAAGGCTGCCGACAGTAGCGTTGGACAAAAAATTATCCGTAAGTGACGGAAACGCATAGGGAATCGGTTGTGTTCGAACTCTTCAGTAAGAAGGCCAATACCCTTCTAGGGATCGATATTAGCTCCACCTCGGTAAAACTCCTTGAACTGAGCCGCTCCGGTACCCGCTACAAGGTTGAGTCTTACGCGGTAGAACCGCTCCCCGCGAACGCGGTGGTAGAGAAGAACATTGCCGAGCTCGAAGGCGTCGGCAATGCGTTGACGCGTGTGCTGGTCAAAGCCAAGAGCAACGTCAAAATCGCGGCGGTTGCTGTCGCGGGTTCGGCCGTCATTACCAAGACCATCGAGATGGACGCCGGCCTCTCTGACGATGAGATGGAAAACCAGCTCAAGATCGAGGCCGACCAGTACATTCCCTATCCGCTTGAAGAAGTCGCCATCGACTTCGAGGTGCAGGGCTACTCCGCTCGCAACCCCGAGCGGGTAGAGGTCCTTCTGGCGGCCTGCCGCAAGGAAAACGTCGAAGTGCGCGAAGCTGCCTTGGCGCTGGCCGGCCTGACCGCGCGCGTGGTCGACGTCGAAGCCTACGCGCTGGAACGCTCCTTTGGTCTGCTCTCGGCCCAGCTTGGGCGGGACCACGATCAATTGACGGTGGCCGTCATCGACATCGGCGCTACCATGACCACCCTCAGCGTGCTGCACAACGGCCGCATCATCTATACCCGCGAGCAATTGTTTGGCGGACGTCAGTTGACCGAGGAAATTCAGCGTCGCTATGGCTTGTCGGTGGGCGAAGCAGGGCTTGCCAAGAAGCAGGGCGGGTTGCCGGATGACTACATGCGCGAGGTTCTGCAACCTTTCAAGGATGCGGTGGTTCAGCAAGTCTCCCGGTCGCTGCAGTTCTTCTTCGCGGCTGGCCAGTACAACCGCGTCGACTACATCATGCTGGCGGGCGGGACGGCTTCCATTGCCGGTCTTGATCGCTTGATCCAGGAGCGCCTGGGCACGCCGACCATGGTGGCCAACCCGTTTGCCGAAATGGCGTTGAGCGCCAAGGTCAACGCCGGTGCGCTGGCCAGTGATGCTCCGGCACTGATGATCGCGTGCGGTCTGGCTTTGAGGAGCTTCGACTGATGGCACGGATCAACTTACTCCCCTGGCGCGAGCAACTGCGCGAAGAGCGCAAAAAACGCTTTCTGATAGCGCTCGTCGGCGTCTTGGTGGCCGGTGTAGGGGCTATTTTGCTGGCTGATCAATATTTGAGCAGTGCAATCAGCCATCAGAACGCTCGCAACCAGTTCATCAAGACCGAAATCGTTCAGCTCGATGCGCGCATCAAAGAGATTGGTGAGCTGAAGGCACGGCGCAAGCAACTGCTTGAGCGGATGAAGATCATTCAAGACCTGCAGGGCAATCGGCCGATCATTGGCCGCATCTTCGATCAACTGGCTCGCACACTCCCGGACGGCGTGTATTTCACCGAAGTGAAGATGACCGACAAGCTGATCAGCATCGCCGGCGCGGCCGAGTCGAACAATCGTGTGTCGGACCTGCTGCGTAATCTGGACGCGTCCGATTGGCTGGAAGCCCCCAGTCTGACCGAGGTGAAAGCCAATACCGCGGGGACGGTCGATCAGTCCAACACCTTCCAGTTGACCGTGCGTCAGACCCAGCCTGCTGTCGATGGAGGCAAGCCATGAATATGAATGAATGGCTGGACAGCCTGCGCAAGATCGACATCAACGACCTGGACTTCAATAACGTCGGTTCCTGGCCGGCGGCGGTCAAGACCATTGCTGGCGCGTTGCTCTTGGTGTTGGTGCTGGCCGGTGGTTACTTTTTCTACATCCAGGACATGCAGGCGCAACTGGATCAGGCACGTACCGATGAGGCCACGTTGAAGGAGCAGTTCTCCAACAAGGCCTTTCAAGCCGCGAACCTGACCGCCTACAAAACCCAGATGGTAGAGATGGAAAACACCTTCGGCGCCTTGTTGCGGCAGTTGCCCAGCGACACCGAAGTGCCGGGATTGCTGGAAGACATCACGCGTACAGGGCTTGGGAGTGGCCTGGAGTTCGAGGAGATCAAGCTGCTGCCTGAGGCTGCTCAGCAGTTTTACATCGAGTTGCCGATCCAGATCACCGTCACGGGCAATTACCACGACCTGGCGACCTTCGTCAGCGGCGTGGCGAGTCTGCCACGCATCGTTACCCTGCACGATTTCGAGATCAAACCGGTGGACCCCAAGTCCCCCGGCAAACTGCGCATGAGCATTCTCGCCAAAACCTATCGCTACAACGACAAGGGACTCCAGAGCGCTGACAACAAGGGGCCCGCGAAATGAGGACCGTGCATTGGGTGTGCATCGGCGTCACGTTGATGGCGTTGGCCGGGTGTGACGGTTCGGGTGATTTCGATGACTTGAAGCAGTTCATGGCCGAGGTGCGGGCCCGTCCGGTCGGCACCATCGAGCCTATGCCCAAGTTCCGTCCCTACGAAGCCTTCACGTATGCAGCGGCGAGTCTGCGCAGTCCGTTCCAGCCGCCGATAAAAGTCGATCTGGTCAACCGGCAGAAAGGTTCCCGACTGGTTCAGCCGGACCCGACGCGGGTCAAGCAGTTCCTGGAAGGCTTCAACATCGATGGTTTCGAAATGGTCGGCACTTTGAGCAATGAAACCGGTATGTTCGCCTTGCTGCGTGGTGCCGGTGGCGTTCACCGGGTCAAGGTGGGTGACTATCTGGGTCGCAATGACGGCCGGATCGTCGGCATCACCGAGTCGGCGGTGCAGGTGATAGAAATCGTGCCTGACGGAGAAGGGGCGTGGCTGGAGCGGCCGCGCAGTATTTCCCTTAAAGAACGCTCATGAAGACGACAAGCAAGCGAAACACCTTCGGGTCTGCACAGTGGTGGAATGTAAACATGACTAGGATTCTTTCAATGATCGGCGTGTCGCTATGGATGGCGATGCTTTCACCGATTCTCCAGGCGGCCAACCTCAAGACGCTGGACGTTGCTGCATTGCCGGGGGATCGGGTCGAGTTGAAACTGTCCTTCGACGGTCCGGTGGCCGCACCGCGCGGTTACACCACTGAGCAACCGGCGAGGATCGCGCTGGACTTGCCCGGTGTGACCAGTCAGTTGGCAATCAAGAGCCGCGACCTAGGCTCGGGCAACGCGCACAGTGTCGTGGTGGTCGAGGCCAAGGATCGCACGCGCGTGATCATCAACCTCACCACCCTCGCGCCTTACAGTTCGCGGGTCGACGGTAACAACCTGTTCGTGGTGGTGGGACAGGGCGCCGCTGCGGCACAAGGTTCTCAACCCAGCACTGCACAGGGGGCTGCGCGGGTAAGTGTTCCTCCTGCTGCGGCAGCGCAAGCCCGGCCGGCTCCTCGCTCGTACGCACCCGGTCCGAGGTCCGTCAAAAACGTCGATTTTCAGCGCGGCGAACTGGGTGAGGGTAACGTCGTCATCGAACTGAGCGATCCGGGCATTGCCCCGGACATTCAGGAGCAGGGCGGCAAGATCCGTGTCGATTTCGCCAAGACCCAACTGCCTGAACCCCTGCGTGTACGCCTTGATGTGAAGGATTTCGCCACCCCGGTTCAGTTCGTCAACGCCAGTGTCACAGGCGACAAGGCGAGTATTTCCATCGAGCCTTCCGGCGCGTTCGACTATTCGGCGTACCAGACCGACAACAAGCTGACCATCAGCGTACGTCCGCTGACCAACGAGGATGTGCAGCGTCGTAACGCCGAAAAGCTGGTGTACACCGGTGAGAAGCTGTCCCTCAACTTCCAGGACATCGACGTTCGCTCCGTGTTGCAGCTGATCGCCGACTTCACCAACCTCAATCTGGTCGCCAGCGACACTGTTCAGGGCGGCATCACGTTGCGCCTGCAGAACGTGCCGTGGGATCAGGCGCTGGATCTGGTGCTCAAGACCAAAGGTTTGGACAAGCGCAAGGTCGGTAATGTGCTGCTGGTGGCTCCGGCGGATGAAATTGCCGCGCGTGAGCGCCAGGAACTGGAATCGCTGAAGCAGATTTCTGAATTGGCGCCGCTTCGTCGTGAGCTGCTACAGGTGAACTACGCCAAGGCCGCTGACATCGCCAAGCTGTTCCAGTCCGTGACCAGCGGCGACTCCAAGACCGACGAACGGGGTTCGATCACGGTCGATGAGCGCACGAACAACATCATTGCCTATCAGACCCAGGATCGTCTGGACGAGCTGCGTCGTATCGTTTCCCAACTGGATATTCCCGTGCGTCAGGTGATGATCGAAGCGCGCATCGTCGAAGCCAACGTCGATTACGACAAGGCATTGGGTGTGCGTTGGGGTGGTTCGAGTAGCCGTGGCAACTTCACCACCGGTGGCAGTGGCACGGTGACAGGCGCTGGTAACACCAACGGGCCTTACGTTGACCTGGGGGTGGCCGACCCGACATCGTCCATTGGCCTGGGCTTTCTGACCAACAATACGATTCTGGATCTTGAGTTGTCGGCCATGGAAAAAACCGGCAACGGTGAAGTGGTGTCGCAACCCAAGGTCGTGACCTCGGACAAGGAAACCGCGAAGATCCTGAAAGGTACGGAAGTGCCGTATCAGGAAGCCAGTTCCAGCGGCGCGACCTCGGTGTCGTTCAAGGAAGCCTCGCTGTCGCTGGAGGTGACGCCGCAAATCACGCCGGACAACCGCATCATCATGGAGGTGAAAGTCACCAAGGATGAGCCTGACTACGTCAATACCGTGCTCGGGGTGCCGCCGATCAAGAAAAACGAAGTCAACGCCAAGGTTCTGGTGGCGGATGGCGAAACGATCGTCATTGGTGGCGTGTTCTCGAATACGCAGAGTAAAGTCGTCGACAAGGTGCCATTTTTGGGCGATGTGCCGTATGTTGGCCGCCTTTTCCGGCGGGATGTGGTCTCGGAGAAAAAATCCGAGCTGTTGGTGTTCCTCACTCCGCGTATCATGAACAACCAGGCGATTGCTGTGAGTCGTTGATTCTGTGCGAAATTTAATACTTGTGGGACCGATGGGGGCTGGCAAGAGCACCATCGGTCGTCTGCTGGCCAAAGAGCTTCGACTGCCGTTCAAGGATTCCGACAAGGAAATCGAACTGCGAACGGGCGCCAATATCCCGTGGATCTTCGATAAGGAAGGGGAAGCGGGCTTTCGTGATCGCGAACAAGCCATGATTGCCGAGCTGTGCGCCCTTGATGGCGTGGTGCTGGCGACCGGTGGTGGCGCCGTCATGCGTGAAGAAAACCGGCGTGCCCTGCATGCTGGCGGGCGGGTGGTGTACCTGCACGCCTCGGTGGAACAGCAGGTGGGACGGACTTCACGTGATCGCAACCGGCCTCTGCTGCGAACTGCAGACCCCGCGCGGGTACTGCGTGAATTGCTGGCCATTCGCGATCCGCTATACCGGGAAATCGCCGATGTCATCATCGAAACCGATGAGCGGCCACCGCGTATGGTCGTTCTTGACATCCTTGCGCTGTTGGCCGAGCTTCCTCCCCGTTAAAGCGCAGGCAGAAATGCGCTATCCTCGGCGACCATAAAAAGCGGGGCCGCCAAATGGTCTTGCGCCGTGGTCCGTATCGACGCCTGAACGTCGAACAGGCATCCAATTGTCAGAACAGTGTGGGGACACATGCAGACACTCAAGGTCGAGCTCGGCGAGCGCAGCTACCCGATTCATATTGGCGAAGGCTTGTTGGATCGGCCCGAACTGCTCAAGCCCTACATTGCCGGCAAACAGGTGGCGATCGTTTCCAACGCCACCGTTGCGCCGTTGTACATGGAGCGCCTGACTCAAGCGCTTGCCGGTTACACCGTTCTGCCGATCGTTCTTCCGGACGGCGAAGCCTTCAAGAACTGGGAAACGCTGCAACTGATCTTCGACGCCCTGCTGACTGCGCGCCACGACCGTCGCACGACCGTGATTGCGCTGGGTGGCGGTGTGATCGGTGACATGGCGGGTTTTGCCGCCGCCTGTTATCAGCGTGGAGTGGACTTCATTCAGATTCCGACCACGTTGCTTTCTCAGGTCGATTCTTCGGTGGGCGGCAAGACCGGGATCAACCATCCGCTGGGCAAAAACATGGTGGGTGCGTTCTATCAGCCAAACGCCGTCCTCATCGACACGGCATCGCTGAACAGCCTGCCTGAACGCGAGCTGTCGGCCGGGCTTGCCGAGGTCATCAAATACGGTCTGATCTGTGACGAGCCGTTCCTGACGTGGCTCGAAGAGAATGTGGACAAGCTGCGCAGCCTTGATCAGGTTGCCCTGACAACCGCCATCGAGCGTTCCTGCGCGGCCAAGGCTGCGGTCGTGGGCGCGGACGAGCGCGAGTCGGGCGTGCGCGCCACCCTGAACCTGGGGCATACGTTCGGTCATGCCATCGAAACCCACATGGGGTACGGGGTCTGGTTGCATGGCGAAGCCGTCGCTGCGGGTACGGTGATGGCGCTGGAGATGTCGGCACGGCTGGGCTGGATCAGCGAGCAGGAGCGAGACCGAGGTATCCGTCTCTTCCTGCGCGCCGGCTTGCCGGTGGTCCCGCCCAAAGACATGACGCCTGAGCATTTCCTTGAGCACATGGCGGTAGACAAGAAGGTGATCGATGGTCGTCTTCGCCTGGTCCTGCTGCGCCGGATGGGCGAAGCGGTGGTGACTGACGAATATCCAAAAGAAGTACTACAGGCCACACTGGTTGCGGATTACCGCGCCTTGGTGGATCAGCTTAGAGGTTAATGAGAACTCCATGACTAGTTTGCACGCCGATGAGGCCTTCCTCGGTCATTACCAATTGAGTCATGACCCCTTTGCCACGCGGGTCCCCGGCTTCAAGTTTTTCCCTGCCCAGCGCAAACCGGTGCTGGGACAGTTGCACCATCTCGCCCGCTACAGCCAGTTGCTGTTGCTGGTCACGGGGCCTCACGGCAGTGGCAAGACCTTGCTGCGGCAGGCGCTGGTCGCGAGCACCAACAAGCAGTCTGTGCAGAGCGTGGTGGTGTCCGCCCGTGGTGCCGGTGACGCTTCGGGCGTGCTGCGCCAGGTGGCTCAGGCGCTGAGTGTGGCCCAGCCCGAAATGAAACCCATCCTGTCGCAGGTCGTGCAGTTGGGCCTGACCGGGCAGGAAGTCTATATCCTCGTGGACGATGCCGAACAACTGGGCGAATCCGCACTCGAAGCGTTGTTGGGATTGGCGGCGGGCACCCCGGAAGGGCGTCCGCACGTCTTCCTGTTCGGCGAGGCATCGATCATCGATCGTCTGGATCAGTTGTGCGCCGAGAGCGGCACTGAAGAAGAGCGCTTCCACGTTATCGAGCTTGCACCGTATACCGAAGAAGAAACCCGTGAGTATCTGGCACAGCGCCTGGAAGGTGCTGGCCAAGGCATCGAACTGTTCAGTGCCGAGCAGATTACCGATATTCACGAGCAATCCAATGGATGGCCGGGCGCGATCAACCAGGTTGCGCGCGATTCGATGATCGAAGCCATGATCGCCAGCCGCTCTGCGGTCAAGCGTCCAAGTATGGGGTTCAAAATGCCTAAGAAACACGTGTTGGCTTTGGGTGGGGTTGTGGTTGCAGCCGTTCTGGCCGCCTGGTTGATCCCGGGCCGTAACAACGCGCCAGCGACAGCACCCGCCAATTCCCAGGCACAACTGCCGCTGGGCCAGGGTCAAGCGCCTGCGCAGCAATCGAACAATGGGGGGCCGGCCATCGAGTTCGCTGGCAACTCACAGCCAATGCCGCTACCGCTGGTCGGGAATTCTCAGCCCGTCATGCGCGGTCCGCTGGCCGAAGCAGCGGGTTCGGGCGAAGGCGATGGCGAGGACGGTGGCCCAGCCGCCAATCAGCCATTACAGCCGCCGACCGTCACGACCACCGCGCCGCCGGCTGGCGCTGCAGCGGGCCCTGCACCTTCGATGGCGCAAACCCCGGTGCCGACGCCGCGTCCTGCGCCCGCCGCCAAACCTGCTCCTGCACCGGCACCTGCCGCGAAGCCGGCACCGGCGCCTGCTCAAGTCGCTACCGCCAAGCCAGCGCCTGCCGCCAAACCGGCTGCTGCTCCAGCTTCGTCCGGCGGATCCTGGTATGCCGGTCAGGCGCCGACACACTACGTGGTGCAGATCCTGGGTACCAGCTCCGAGGCCACCGCTCAGAACTACGTGAAAGAGCAAGGGGCCGAGTACCGTTATTTCAAGAAAACCCTGCAGGGCAAGCCGCTGTATGTCGTGACTTACGGCAGTTTTGCAGACCGCAATGCGGCACTTGCCGCCATCAAAGTCTTGCCAGCGAAGGTTCAGGCTGGTAAACCTTGGCCCCGTACGGTCGGCAGTATCCAACAGGAACTTGCCGCCGCTCGCTGATGACGCAGCGGCCTTATCCAGGTCGCTCGGTTAGCTCCCCCGAACTTCCCGCATGAGCGTGCTGCCAAGGAGCAGCGCGCCTTGTGGTGTCTGCGTCTCAGACACGCATTGAAATTCGGGTGCTGTTTGGTCAGACTCTCAATAAAGCTCTGGCTAGCACGAGAATCGCTTTAAAACCTTTCATAAATGCGACATAAGTTTGCGACGTTTCGTCGCCAAATTTGTGAGGTTTTGTGTCGGTGTGTACAATGACCTCCCTTTTGCTCCCGCAAAGCTGGCGTACGTTCAGCGTGGACGGTAAATGGTTGAATTGAAAAGAAATTTGTCTCGTTGAGAGGCAGCCTGGTGAGAATGTGTCTATGAAAGCAGGTCTGTACCATCCAGAAGAATTCAAGGATAACTGTGGTTTCGGCCTGATCGCCCATATGCAAGGCGAGCCCAGTCATCACCTGTTGCAGACGGCTATCGAAGCCCTGACCTGCATGACCCACCGTGGTGGGATCAACGCCGACGGCAAGACCGGTGACGGTTGCGGGCTGTTGATTCAAAAACCCGACATGTTCCTGCGCGCCGTGGCCAAAGAGCATTTCAGCGTCGAACTGCCGCGCCAGTACTGTGTGGGCATGGTCTTCCTCAACCAGGACGATGCCAAGGCGAAAGCCGCTCGCGAGAACATGAACCGCGAAATCCTGGCCGAGGGCCTGACCCTGATCGGCTGGCGCGAAGTGCCGATCGACACCAGCGTACTGGGCCGTCTGGCGCTGGAGCGTCTACCGAAGATTGAGCAGGTGTTCATCGGTGGCGAAGGCCTGAGCGATCAGGAATTCGCGATCAAACTGTTCTGCGCCCGTCGCCGTTCATCGGTGGCCAACGCTGCCGACACCGACCACTACATCTGCAGCTTTTCGCACAAGACCATCATCTATAAAGGCCTGATGATGCCGCGTGACCTCACGGCATTCTATCCAGACCTTAACGACGAGCGTCTGCAAACCGCGATCTGCGTGTTCCACCAGCGCTTCTCGACCAACACCCTGCCAAAATGGCCGCTGGCTCAGCCTTTCCGCTTCCTCGCGCACAACGGCGAGATCAACACCATCACCGGTAACCGCAACTGGGCGCAGGCTCGTCGCACCAAGTTCACCAATGAACTGATGGACCTCGACGAGCTGGGCCCGCTGGTCAACCGTGTGGGTTCCGACTCCTCGAGCATGGACAACATGCTGGAGCTGATGGTAACAGGCGGTATCGACCTGTTCCGCGGCGTGCGCATGCTCGTGCCGCCTGCATGGCAGAACGTTGAAACCATGGACCCGGATCTGCGGGCTTTCTATGAGTTCAACTCCATGCACATGGAACCGTGGGACGGTCCGGCCGGTATCGTAATGACCGAAGGTCGTCATGCCGTCTGCCTGCTCGACCGTAACGGTCTGCGTCCGGCGCGCTGGGTCACCACCAAGAATGGCTATATCACCCTGGCTTCGGAAATCGGCGTGTGGAACTACACCCCGGACGACGTCATTGCCAAGGGCCGCGTCGGACCGGGTCAGATCTTCGCCGTGGACACCGAAACCGGCCAGATCCTCGACACCGATGCCATCGACAGCCGTCTGAAGTCGCGCCACCCCTACAAGCAGTGGCTGCGCAAGAATGCGCTGCGCATCCAGGCCACTCTGGAAGATCACGATCACGGTTCGGCGTTCTACAACCCGGATCAGCTCAAGCAGTACATGAAGATGTTCCAGGTCACGTTCGAAGAACGCGATCAGGTGCTGCGTCCGCTGGGCGAACAAGGTCAGGAAGCGGTCGGGTCCATGGGCGACGATACGCCGATGGCCGTGCTGTCGCGCCGTGTACGCACGCCCTATGACTATTTCCGTCAGCAGTTCGCGCAGGTCACCAACCCACCGATCGACCCGCTGCGTGAAGCCATCGTCATGTCGCTGGAAGTCTGCCTCGGTGCCGAGCGCAACATTTTCCAGGAGTCGCCGGAACATGCCTCGCGCGTGATTCTGAGCTCTCCGGTCATTTCGCCGGCCAAATGGCGCTCGCTGATGAACCTGGACCGTCCAGGTTTTGACCGCGCGATCATTGACCTGAACTACGATGAGAGCATCGGTCTGGAAGCGGCCGTGCGCAACGTGGCCGATCAGGCCGAAGAGGCTGTGCGTTCCGGTCGCACCCAGATCGTGCTGAGTGACCGCCACATTGCGCCAGGCAAACTGCCGATCCACGCATCGCTGGCCACCGGCGCGGTTCACCACCGCCTGACCGAAAAAGGCCTGCGTTGCGACAGCAACATTCTCGTCGAAACCGCGACGGCGCGTGACCCGCACCACTTCGCGGTACTGATCGGCTTCGGTGCGTCCGCGGTGTATCCGTTCCTGGCCTATGAAGTGCTGGGCGACCTGATCCGCACTGGCGAAGTCCTGGGCGATCTGTACGAAGTCTTCAAGAACTACCGCAAAGGCATCACCAAAGGCCTGCTCAAGATCCTGTCGAAGATGGGCATCTCGACCATCGCGTCGTATCGCGGTGCGCAGTTGTTCGAAGCCATCGGTCTGTCCGAAGAAGTCTGCGACCTCAGCTTCCGTGGCGTGCCGAGCCGCATCAAAGGCGCGCGTTTCGTCGACATCGAAGACGAACAGAAGGCGCTGGCCGGTGAAGCCTGGAGCCCGCGCAAGCCGATCCAGCAAGGCGGCCTGCTGAAGTTCGTCTACGGTGGCGAATACCACGCCTACAACCCTGATGTGGTCGCGACGTTGCAAGCCGCCGTGCAGCAGGGCGACTACAGCAAATTCAAGGAATACACCGCGCTGGTGGACAATCGTCCGGTGTCGATGATTCGTGACCTGTTCAAGGTCAAGGAGCTCGATACGCCGCTGTCGATCGACGACATCGAGCCGCTGGAAGCGATCCTCAAGCGTTTCGACTCGGCGGGTATCTCGCTGGGTGCGCTGTCGCCTGAAGCTCACGAAGCGCTGGCCGAAGCGATGAACCGCCTGGGCGCGCGCTCCAACTCCGGTGAAGGCGGTGAAGATCCGGCGCGCTACGGCACCATCCGCAGCTCCAAGATCAAGCAGATCGCGACCGGCCGTTTTGGCGTGACGCCTGAGTACCTGGTCAATGCCGACGTGCTGCAGATCAAGGTCGCTCAAGGCGCCAAGCCGGGCGAGGGCGGTCAACTGCCGGGTGGCAAGGTCAACGGCCTGATCGCCAAGCTGCGTTATGCAGTGCCGGGCGTGACCCTGATTTCGCCTCCGCCGCACCACGACATCTATTCGATCGAAGATTTGTCGCAGCTGATTTTTGACCTCAAGCAGGTCAACCCGTCGGCGCTGGTTTCGGTCAAGCTGGTGGCAGAAGCGGGTGTGGGCACCATCGCTGCCGGTGTGGCCAAGGCCTACGCCGACCTGATCACCATCTCCGGCTACGACGGCGGCACGGGTGCATCGCCGCTGTCGTCGATCAAATACGCGGGTGCTCCGTGGGAAATCGGTCTGGCCGAAACCCACCAGACCCTGCGCGGCAACGACCTGCGCGGCAAGGTTCGGGTACAGACCGACGGTGGTCTGAAAACCGGCCTGGACGTCATCAAGGCAGCCATCCTCGGCGCTGAAAGCTTCGGCTTCGGTACAGCGCCAATGATCGCGCTGGGCTGCAAATACCTGCGTATCTGCCACCTGAACAACTGCGCGACCGGCGTTGCGACTCAGAACGAGAAGCTGCGCAAGGATCACTACATCGGCACCGTCGACATGGTGATCAACTTCTTCACCTACGTGGCTGAAGAAACCCGCGAGTGGCTGGCCAGGCTGGGCGTGCGCTCGCTGGAAGAACTGATCGGCCGTACCGACCTGCTGGACATCCTGCCGGGCGAAACCGCCAAGCAGCAGCACCTTGACCTGACGCCACTGTTGGGCAGCGATCACATTCCTGCCGACAAGCCTCAGTTCAGCCTGGTCGACCGCAACCCGCCGTTCGACAAGGGCCTGCTGGCCGAGCAGATGGTCGAAATGGCCAAGTCGGCCATCGAGTCCAAGTCCGGCGGCGAATACGCACTGGATATCTGCAACTGCGACCGCTCCATCGGTGCGCGGATTTCCGGCGAGATCGCCAAGCTGCATGGCAACCAGGGCATGAAAGACGCCCCGGTGACCTTCCGCTTCAAAGGCACTGCCGGCCAGAGCTTCGGTGTGTGGAACGCCGGTGGTCTGAACATGTACCTGGAAGGCGATGCCAACGACTACGTCGGTAAAGGCATGACCGCCGGCAAGCTGGTGATCGTGCCGCCGAAAGGCAGCCCGTTCAAAACCCAGGACAGCGCCATCATCGGCAACACCTGTCTGTACGGTGCCACGGGCGGCAAGCTTTTTGCTGCCGGAACCGCAGGCGAGCGTTTCGCGGTGCGTAACTCTGGCGCTCATACCGTGGTGGAAGGCACTGGCGATCACTGCTGCGAATACATGACGGGTGGTTTCGTCTGCGTTCTGGGCAAGACGGGTTACAACTTCGGTTCGGGCATGACCGGTGGATTCGCCTACGTGCTGGATCTGGACAACACCTTCGTTGACCGGGTTAACCATGAACTGGTTGAAATCCAGCGCATCAGCGGCGAAGCGATGGAAGCCTATCGCAGCCATCTGGAGCGTGTACTGGCCGAGTACGTGGCGGAAACCGACAGCGAGTGGGGCCGTAATCTCTGGGAAAACCTGGATGACTACCTGCGTCGTTTCTGGCTGGTGAAGCCTAAGGCTGCAAACCTGAAATCCTTGTTGTCCAGCACCCGCGCAAATCCGCAATAAGGGCAGCTGTCAGCGGCAAGCTTCAAGCCGCAAGCTAACGGCAGCGCGCGAGTGCCTGCGAACATGATTTTCTTGCAGCTTCAAGCATGGCGCTTGAGGCTGCAGTCAGGAGTTTTAACAACATGGCTGAACGTCTGAGTAACGACTTCCAGTTCATCGATGTCGGGCGCAAAGATCCGAAGAAGAAACTGTTGCGTCAACGCAAGAAAGAGTTCGTGGAGATCTACGAACCCTTCAAACCCCAGCAATCGGCCGATCAGGCTCATCGCTGCCTGGGTTGCGGTAACCCGTACTGCGAATGGAAGTGCCCGGTGCACAACTTCATTCCCAACTGGCTCAAGCTGGTGTCCGAGGGCAACATCCTCGCGGCGGCCGAGCTGTCGCACCAGACCAACACCCTGCCGGAAGTCTGCGGCCGTGTGTGCCCGCAGGACCGTCTGTGCGAAGGTGCGTGCACCCTAAACGACGGCTTCGGCGCTGTAACCATCGGTTCGGTAGAGAAGTACATCACCGATACGGCGTTCGCCATGGGCTGGCGTCCGGACATGTCCCGCGTCGTGCCAACCGGCAAGCGTGTCGCCATCATTGGTGCCGGTCCTGCGGGTCTGGGCTGTGCCGACGTGCTGGTACGCGGTGGCGTGACCCCGGTCGTCTTCGACAAGAACCCGGAAATCGGCGGCCTGCTGACCTTCGGTATCCCCGAGTTCAAGCTCGAAAAGAGCGTGCTGAGCAATCGCCGCGAAGTCTTCACCGGCATGGGTATCGAGTTCCGTCTCAATACCGAAGTCGGCAAGGACGTATCGGTCGAGCAGTTGCTCGAAGAGTACGATGCCGTGTTCATGGGCATGGGCACGTACACCTACATGAAGGGTGGGTTCCCGGGTGAAGACCTGCCGGGTGTACATGACGCGCTGGATTTCCTGATCGCCAACGTCAACCGCAACCTGGGCTTCGAGAAGTCGCCGGAAGCGTTCGTCGACATGAAAGGCAAGAAAGTCGTCGTGCTGGGTGGCGGTGACACCGCGATGGACTGCAACCGCACGTCGATCCGTCAGGGCGCCAAGTCGGTCACCTGTGCGTATCGTCGCGACGAAGAAAACATGCCGGGTTCGCGCAAGGAAGTGAAAAACGCCAAGGAAGAAGGCGTGAAGTTCCTCTACAACCGCCAGCCGATCGCCATCGTGGGCGAAGACAAGGTGGAAGGCGTCAAGGTCGTTGAAACCCGCCTGGGCGAACCTGATGCTCGTGGTCGTCGCAGCCCTGAGCCGATTCCGGGTTCCGAAGAGATCATCCCGGCCGACGCCGTGGTCATCGCGTTCGGCTTCCGCCCAAGCCCGGCACCATGGTTCGAGCAGTTCAGCATCGACACCGACAGCCAGGGCCGTGTGGTTGCGCCGGAACAAGGCAAGTTCAAGCACCAGACCAGCAACCCGAAGATCTTCGCCGGCGGCGACATGGTTCGTGGTTCAGACCTGGTGGTGACTGCGATCTTCGAAGGGCGCAATGCGGCTGAAGGGATTCTGGATTACCTGGGCGTGTAAACACGCCAATTTGTAGGAGCGCGCTTGCCCGCGAACGCGTTGGTTCAGTCGCCCATTGAGTGTCTGAACGTATGCAATCGCGGGCAAGCGCGCTCCTAAAGGTTGCATCGCTCTCATGCGACAAATCACCCCCATAGACAAAAGGCGCGGTACTTACCGTGCCTTTTGCGTTGGTGTCTGAGAAAATGCCCGCACTTTTTTTGCGGATGCCGCCATGACTGCCCTGAAGAACGACCGTTTCCTTCGCGCCCTCCTCAAGCAACCCGTTGACGTCACGCCGGTCTGGATGATGCGCCAGGCGGGTCGCTACCTGCCGGAATACCGCGCCAGCCGCGCCAAGGCCGGCGACTTCATGAGCCTGTGCATGAACCCTGCGTTCGCGTGTGAAGTCACGTTGCAGCCGCTGGAGCGCTATCCGCTGGATGCCGCGATCCTGTTCTCCGACATCCTCACCGTGCCGGACGCCATGGGCCTCGGTCTGTATTTCGAAACCGGTGAAGGACCGCGCTTCAAGAAAACCGTCAGCACCCTGGCCGACATCGAAGCACTGCCGATCCCCGATGCCCAGAAGGACCTGGGTTACGTGATGGACGCCGTCAGCACCATTCGTCGCGAACTGAACGGACGTGTACCGCTGATCGGCTTCTCCGGCAGCCCGTGGACCCTGGCGACGTACATGGTCGAAGGCGGCTCGTCCAAGGACTTCCGCAAATCCAAGGCGATGCTCTACGACAATCCGCAAGCCATGCACCTGCTGCTGGACAAGCTGGCGCAGTCCGTCACTGCTTACCTTAACGGTCAGATCCTGGCGGGCGCGCAAGCCGTCCAGATCTTCGACAGCTGGGGTGGCAGCCTGTCGGCAGCGGCCTATCAGGAATTCTCGCTGGCCTACATGCGCAAGATCGTCAGCGGCCTGATTCGCGAACACGACGGCCGTAAAGTGCCGGTCATCCTGTTTACCAAAGGCGGCGGCCTGTGGCTGGAAAGCATCGCCGACGCCGGTGCCGACGCGCTAGGCCTGGACTGGACCTGCGACATCGGCGAAGCCCGCCGTCGTGTCGGTAGCAAAGTGGCGCTGCAGGGCAATATGGACCCGACCGTCCTTTACGCCAACCCGCAGGCCATCCGCCAGGAGGTTTCGAACATCCTCGCCAGCTACGGCAGCGGCACCGGCCACGTCTTCAACCTTGGTCATGGCATCACGCCGGAAGTCGACCCGGCGAACGCGGGAGCCTTCATCGAAGCGGTGCATGAGATGTCGGCGAAGTACCACCAGTAAGCGCTGAACGTCAGACACAGAAACGCCCGGATTTACCGGGCGTTTTTGTATGGGGTGTCAAACTGCGGTGAATGTGGGGCGGGTATACATTGGAGTGATGGATGGATGCTCACGGTGTTCTGCCTGCCATAGGTCATGGCTCATCTGCGCGGCCAGCCAAAAGCGTGCAGTACTCAACCCTGCTCGCTCCAGTCGGACCGCAAGGTCCGGACTTATGGGGGCGCGGCAGTTGATGACCCGAGACAACATTTCGCGGGAGAAATGAAGCCGACGTGCCATCTCGGTGATCTTGATGTTCAACTCCGGCAGCATTTCCTGGATCATTTCACCGGGGTGTGGAGGGTTATGCATTCTCATGCAAAGGACTCCTGTCAGTGGTAATCGAGATAGTCGACCAGCTCGATATCATTCTCGATAAATCTAAAAATAATTCGCCAGTTCCCGCTGACCCAGACTGACCAGTACTGATCCAGATCACCTTTCAGCGGGTGCAGCCTCAGACCTGCCAAACTCAATTCATCAGGGCACATGGCGATATCCAGAGCCAACAAGATGGATCGAAGGCGCTTTGCATGATCTGCGCGAATCCCTTTGGTGGTTCCCGTATGGAAAAAAGCCCTAAGGCCCTTGTGTTGGAATGTTCTGATCATAGCAGCAAAGCGTGGATTAGTTGTTCACGCTTTGCTGTCGGGCGATGTAGATATGAACGATGTGAAACGAAGCAACGTTTTGTACGAAAACGCCCCCACCATTAAACCTGCACATTCACCGCCAAGGGCGGCACGCGTGCCAGTTTCAGTGCTGCACCCAGGGCCACCAGCAGCAGGATGCCGATGAACACGCCGATGCCGTTCCAGCCGGCGTAATGCCAGAACACACCGCCGCCGGTTCCCGCGACGCTTGAGCCAACGTAGTAACTGAACAGGTACAGCGAGGACGCCTGGCCCTTGGCCTTGATGGCGCGGCGGCCGATCCAGCTGCTGGCGACCGAGTGAGCGCCGAAGAAGCCGAAGGTGAACATCAGTACACCGATGATCACGATGGACAGCGGGGTGAACAGGGTCAGTACCAGACCCGCGAGCATCAAACCGATGACAGCCCACAGCACATTGCGGCGACCCAGTTTGTCGGCCAGCGCGCCGATTTTGGCCGAGCTGTAGATACCCGACAGGTACACCACCGAAAACAGCCCCACCACCGCCTGGCTGAGGTTGTAGGGCTCGGCCAGCAGACGATAGCCGATGTAGTTGAACAGGGTGACGAAGGACCCCATCAGCAGGAACCCTTCGAGAAACAGCCACGGCAGGCCTGCGTCGCGAAACTGCAGGACGAACCCGTCCAGCAGGTTACGGGCGTTCAGTGGATTGGGACGGAAGTTGCGCGAGGGCGGGAGAAACTTCCAGAACAGGCCGGCAGCGCCGAGGGCGATCATGCCCATGATCAACAGCGAGGTGTGCCAACTGACGAAATCGCTCAGCACCCCTGTGACCACCCGCCCGCTCATGCCGCCAATGGCGTTGCCGCCGATGTACAAGCCCATGGCCAGGCCGATGTGCTGTGGATGAATCTCTTCGCTCAGGTAGGTCATGCCCACCGCTGCCAGCCCGCTCAACGAAAGCCCGACCAGCGCACGAGTCACCAACACGCCTTCCCACGTCGGCATCAGGGCACTTGCGAGGGTAAAAAAGGCGGCTGAGAACAGCGCGAAGACCATCACCGGTTTACGGCCCAGACGGTCAGAAATCGGCCCCGTGATCAACAGGCCGATGGCGAGCATGGCGGTGGACACCGACAGAATCAGGCTGCTCTGTGCCGCGTTAATCGAAAACTCCCGGGACAGCACCGGCATCATGGGTTGCACACAATAGAGCAGGGCAAACGTGGCGAAGCCGCCCGAGAACAGGGCGAGGACAGTGCGAATGAAAGCAGGGGTGTCTTTTTCGATGTAGGTATCGCCCAGCGGGATAGCGGCTTCGATCATTTCAGACGCGGACGCGGCGGGGGATGCAGCAGTATTCACGGTGGACCTCAGGGGGAGCGGGGCGGCAATGGGAAAAGAATATAGCTGGCTAACGATCCTTTCCAATATATTGTTCGACCCGTTTGATAGGTTTTACGACCTAATAGGATCGCCATGGAATTACGTCATCTGCGTTACTTCATCGCCGTTGCCGAAGAGCTGCATTTTGGACGCGCCGCCGAAGTGCTGGGCATCTCGCAACCACCGCTGAGCCAGCAGATCCAGGCGCTGGAGCAAGAGCTGGGCGCGCGCCTGTTCGAGCGAACCAACCGACGAGTGGAACTGAGCGAGGCGGGCAGACTGTTCCTCGACGAAGCGCGCCTGGTACTGGCACAGGTCGAAAAAGCTTCCGACGTGGCTCGACGTGCGCAATTGGGTGAGTTAGGCGAGTTGAAGATCGGCTTCACCGCATCTGCTCCGTTCACCTCCAGCATCCCTCAGGCGATCTTTGCTTTTCGGCAATGGTACCCTGCAGTCCATTTGGCTTTGCAGGAAATGAGCAGCAAAGAGGTTGCAGAACGGCTTGAGGACGAGTCGATGCAGGTCGGCATCATGCGACCCTTGCCGTTACCGGACTCGTTGGTGGCGGTGGAACTGTTGCGCGAGCCGCTGGTGGCTGTTTTCCGTTCTGATCACCCTCTGGCAGGCGGCAGCGAAAAAGGCATGTACCTCAAGGAACTGGCGACGGAGCCTTTCGTGTTCTTCCCCCGGAGCTACGGCAGCGGATTATATGCGCAGCTCCTGAGCCTGGCCCGGGAGGCGGGATTCAGCCCGATGTTCACTCAGGAAGCGGGCGAGGCGATGACCATTATTGGCCTGGTGGCAGCAGGTTTGGGCGTGACCGTGCTGCCCGCGTCGTATCAACGCATGCGAATTGACGGCGTGGTGTATCGAACGTTGCTTGACCCGGAAGCGACTTCGGCGGTGTGGCTGGTGCAGCGCAAGGACCAGAAATCGCCGATGGCGAAGGCGTTTGTCGAGTTGGTGACGCGCAAGACCGGGTGAGCACCAGAGGGCTAGTGACCGGCTTTGCCTCGCAACGGGCTGAGGACGTAACGCAATCCGTCATCCAGACTGATTCGAAAAAAACCTTCGCTCGCGTAATCGACGCTCCAGCGCTCATCAAGACTGCGCCCATGGGGCCGTAACTCGACGCCTGGATAGTTGAAGGGCACATCTCTTTCCGGGGTCAACGCGAACAGAGCGGCGGCGCACAGTTCTCGAGTTTCCCGGTCGCGCGCTCGTTCTTCACCCTTTTTCCAGGTTTCCTCGTTCAGCTGCTGCTGACCCAGAAGGTTGCCCGAGGTGTCCATCAGCGCGCACAGCACACCATGGCGTTGCTTTTTGATGTCCAGCCGCAATTCCTCGTGCTCCCGTCCCTGATCGCGCTGAACATGGAGCTGCTGCGGGAACTTGATATGGGGCAACTGTGCCGGCACTGGCGCGTGAACGGCGCACGCACTCAGGAACAGGGCACAAGCAAGCACGATGACGCGGATCATGGGGTATTACCTTCCAGTGGCGCCGGCCAAGGCGGAAACCTTCAGGCGGCTGAGTCGATTCTTTCAGTGACGGTGCGGTTCAGGCGCTGAATGCCCTCAAAAGCGCATCATCCTCGTGAGGCGAGCATTGGGCAAATGGGTGAGCGGAAAATTTCATTAAGGTGCGCAGGATCGCTTGGGTCTTACGGGCTTATCGGCTTGAATGTCCTCGCCCTTGTCACGCTCTACGCCTAGACTCGGGACCTATCACAAGATGGCATCGCAAGCCGTCTATCAGTATCACGACAGGGAGTTTTCACATGCGGCGTGTGGTGTTCAATCAGAAAGGTGGTGTTGGCAAGTCAAGCATCGCCTGCAATCTGGCGGCTGTGAGTGCCCACGAGGGCCACCGGACGCTCTTGATCGACCTCGATGCTCAGGCCAACTCGACGCAGTACCTGACGGGGCTGACCGGCGAGGACATTCCCATGGGCATTGCGGACTTTTTCAAGCACACCTTGTCTGCCGGGCCGTTCTCGAAGAAAAACCAGGTCGATATCTACGAGACGCCCTTCGAGAATCTTCATGTGGTGACGGCGACTGCCGAACTGGCCGATCTGCAGCCCAAGCTCGAAGCCAAGCACAAGATCAACAAGCTGCGTAAATTGCTGGAAGAACTCGATGAGGATTACGACCGTATCTATCTGGACACACCGCCAGCGTTGAATTTCTATGCCGTGTCGGCGTTGATCGCGGCAGACCGGGTATTGATTCCGTTCGATTGCGACAGCTTTTCGCGGCAAGCCCTCTATGGTCTGCTTAAGGAAATCGACGAACTGAAGGAGGACCATAACGAAGAACTGGAGGTGGAAGGGATCATCGTCAACCAGTTCCAGTCACGGGCCAGCCTGCCGCAACAGATCCTCGACGAACTGATCGCCGAGGGCCTGCCGGTGCTGCCGGTTTACCTCAACAGCTCGGTGAAGATGCGCGAATCGCATCAGGCCAATATGCCGCTGATCCATCTGGACCCTCGGCACAAGCTAAGCCAGCAGTTCGTGGAATTGCATCAATTGCTGGAAACCAGGACGGCGCAGTGACGGCAGCGGCCAGGCGTTCTGCTTCACGCCGAAGCTTTCCAAGCTGTTCTGCCCGTTTGCGCGCCTTACGGGCCTCATCCTTCGGAATGGCAATGGCCGCGTCCATATCGGCCACCAGTTGATCCTGGCTGGCGATCAGTCGATTGATCCCGTCGGCGCAGCCACATTTCACGACCTGTCTGTGCGTGGCCACAGCGATCAACTGGTCGATGAAGGTCGGGTTGCCCTGTGCGATGAACCCGACCTGCTCACATTCGGGACACCACACCGGGTCGCCCATACGAGCGACACGGCGGCCCTCCCAGGTCAATGTTCCCGATGCCTTCAACACGGTGCCGCCCGTTGTCGTCGCGTCGCCTTCTCTGATCGCCTGTGTCATCGCTTGCTGCTCCAGGGTTGCGGTGGGAATGGAAAACCCTAGACGTTGACGTCGACGATTGTCGTGCTGAAAAGCGCTTTCAGAAATGGCCTACATCGCTAGCTGTCGTGTGCTTCAAGCTCTGGCGAAGCGGCTGTCAAATCCCTTGGCTGGCAAGCCAGGCGGTCAGTTGCTGAAGCGGCAGGGCCCCGCTCTGGCGCGCGATCTCGCGGCCGTTCTTGAACAGGATCAGGCTGGGAATTGAGCGAATGCCCAACTGGGCCGAAAGTTGCTGATTGGCTTCACTGTCCAGCTTGGCCAGACGCACGCGACCGCTCAGCTGCGTGGCCGCCTGCTCGAACGTGGGCGCGAAGGACTTGCACGGCCCGCACCAGTCCGCCCAGACATCCACCAACAGCGGCAGATCGCCTTTGATCTGGCTGGCGTAATCGCCTTGAGTGAGGTTGAACGGCTTGGTCAGCAAAACAGGCTGCTTGCAGCGCCCGCATTTGGGCTGATCGCCGAGCCGGTCTGCGGGGATGCGATTGAGCCCGTTGCAATGAGGGCAGGGAATCAACAGAGCGTCGGACATGGTGGCTACCTGAATAAAGAACGGCGGACAGTCGCTAGGTGGAGGTTGGCCCGCGCTTTATCAAGCCGGTGTATCCAAAACCGCACGAGATGAGCGCGTTAATGCTTTATCGGACAAATTTCCAAGTGCCAACGACGGAAATTACCGCGTTAAAAAGGGATTTCCCACAACGGTGGTGCCTCTTCGCATGGTGGCTAGGTCCTCAGCGTCATCGACATGCGTGACTGACCGGAATGCCTGGTGCGCATTGCTTTGTCTTTCGGCCACCCAGCGCAACGACGATTAACTTTTTTTCTGCTCGGCGAGGCTCAGAATTATTCGATTGGCGGCCTTCGAGCTTAGCGCTGATGGCTGATCCGTGAGCTAAATGCCATTTTGATGAACGAAAGAACTCCCCCGTTCGCCCAGCTATCCACCCTGGATCCCCATCGATAGCCTCCCCCTCAAGGGGCCTCCGATCCACCGTCCGGAACATCCGCCCCTGACCCTTCATTGCCAGGGAAACGCCGATGATCACTCAGTTGCAAACCGCTATTTCCGCCATCATGTCGAGCAAGGTAGCAGCGTCGACCTCTTCCGAAAAACAGGGTGATCCGGCCATTGTGGATAAAACCACCCAGTCGCCTGCCGACAAAGCGACCTTCTCAACGCTCGCCAGTCAGCTGAATGAAAGCACGGCACGTGCGGCGGCGCGTGATGCAGTGATGACACATGCCGAGTTAGGCAAGTATGGCCTCGCTCGTATCAATGAGTTTCTGGTTGAATCGCCCAAGGCCAACAGCTTCACCCGGGCGATGGAAGTGCCCAGGACGGGCGACCCTGAGCTGCTGGACCGGGCGCGACAGGCCAGTGAGTTCGTCACCCTGACGCTGGCAGGCCATTCGGATGCGAAGAGCCCGTTTGAGAAGCTGTCTCGCGAGCAGCTCAACGTGATTGTTTACGACGACAGCGGCGCGTTCACCCTGAACGAACGACGCGCGGCGTACCAGGGCGTGCAGAAAATGGACCAGGCCTGGCGCAAGACTGCCATTCCCGCCGGTATCCTCGAGCAAGCCCGCACCGGCAAGGCCACGAAGTTCTACAATGAGGCGCTCAGTTACTTCAAATCCCTGCCTGCGATCGAAAAAGCAGTGGACTACCCAAAGGACACCGAGACCCTGCTTAAAGCAAGGATCAAATCCGATCCGGTTCTGCCGGATTTCCCGGGTGTCGTGACCCGGCAGGGCGGTGATCGCAAACTGACGCTCTACGACATCCTCGCCGGAATCGTCGACACCCAGAAAAGCAAGGTCGATCCGGACAGTCCCGTACTCAGAAAGAAATTCAGCCCGCGCACTTCCCCTGTTCCCAAGACGACGGCCGAGGCGTTCGTCAAAGACAATCAGCCGAAACCCAAGGCGCAACCAGTGGTTCAGGCTGCGGTACAAGCGTCGGCGCCAACCGCGGCGAAGACCGAGCAACCGACGGCTAAAAATCCGTAGCAGTAAGGTTTGCAGACGGTGGGGCGCTTAAAGCCGCCCCCACTGACTGGCTGCGTCGAATCCGTGTTTTGCCGGAAGGGAGTTGCCTACGACGAACAACTGATCTCCAGATGCTTGCCCCAATCCGGCGGACGCTGTGCATAGCTGTCCATTCCGGGCTGTTCTTCGAACGGGTTGCACAGCACTTGATGCAATCGACGGACTTCGCTGTAGTCGCCTTGCTCGGCGGCTTCGATGGCGCGTTGGGCGAGGTAGTTGCGCAGGATGTAGAGCGGGTTGACGGCGTGCATGCGGGCGCGACGGTCTTCCTGGATTGTCGCCGGTTCGCGGGCGATGCGGGCTTTGTACGTCTGGGCCCATGCGTCGAAGCCGAGCATGTCGACGAAGTCGTCGCGCAGGCGGCTGACGGCGATGTCGGCGGATTCGTCGCCGAGGCGGCGGAAGAACAGGCTGTAGTCGACGCCGCTGTTCTGCATCAGTTGCAGCAGGCGGGCGATGAGGTCGGCGTCTTCTTCTTCGGCCGTTGTCAGGCCAAGGCGGCGACGCATCAGGTCCAGGTAGTGCGCCTGGTACAGCGGCAAGAACATGCCCAGTGCTTCACGCAGCGCTTCGACGCTGATGAACGGCGTCAATGCTTGAGCGAGCGCGCTAAGGTTCCACTGACCAATCGGCACCTGATTGCTGAAGGAGTAACGCCCTTCGTGGTCCGAGTGGTTGCAGATGAAATGCTGGTCGAAGTCGTCGAGAAAGGCGAACGGACCGAAGTCGAACGTGATGCCCAGAATCGACATGTTGTCGGTGTTCATCACACCGTGGCAGAAACCGTAAGCCTGCCATTTGGCGATCAGTTCGGCCTGGCGTTCGACGATCGTGCGGAACATCGCCAGATAGGGTCCCGGCTGTTCCAGGCATTCGGCGTAGTGCAGCGACATGACGTGGTCGGCCAGCACTTTCAACTCATCGTGTTGTTTGGTGTAGAAGAAGTACTCGAGGCTGCCGAAGCGAACGTGGCTCTGCGCAAGCCGCAATACCATCGCCGCGCGCTCCTGCGTCTCCCGCCACACCGGGGTCGTCGAGCCGATCACGCAGCCGGCGCGACTGGTCGGGATACCCAGCGCGTGCAGCGCTTCGGACGCGAGAAATTCGCGGATGGAGGAGCGCAACACCGCGCGACCGTCGCCCATGCGGGAGTAAGGCGTCTGACCGGCGCCCTTCAGGTGCAGGTCCCAGTGTTCGCCTGCGTCGTTGTACACCTCGCCGAGCAGCAAGCCGCGGCCGTCGCCCAGGCGTGGGTTATAGGACCCGAACTGATGGCCGGAATAGACCATGGCGCGAGGGTCGGCCTCGGCCCATAGCTTGTGGCCGCTGAACAGTTCGGCGAATACCGGCTCTTCGGCCTGCGCAGGGTCCAGGTCCAGCAACGCGAGGGCCGCATCGCTTGCGACCACCAGGCGTGGTTCGGCAATGGGCTCGGGCAGCACGGACGTGGAAAACACGTCGCCCAGGCGGGCGAAGCGGTTATCGAAGGTCAGCTCGTCGAGGGCTTTCAAGGGATGCCTCCAGCAGAATGTCCGACCATTCTGCTGGGATTTTCCGGGTCAGTCGAGCTTCACGTCCGGCGGTTCAGGCACATCCTTGGGGGCGGACGGCATGGCTGTCGGCGCGGCCGCCGGTGCGGGGATGGTTTTCGTCTCTGGCTCGACCGGCACCATCTTGTACTCCTGTCCCTGCATGTTCTTGAGGTAGACCTCCATCTGCCGGAATGAAATATTGATGTGCTGCTTCTTGAATTCCTTGTTGATGAAGCGGTTTATCTCGTCGAGCACCGGGTTGCGGTCGCCGAGGTCACGCACGTGCATGCGCAGTTCGTGATCCAGTGTGCTTTCGCCAAAATTCAGAAAGTACACGATCGGCGCAGGCTCCTTGAGCACGCGCGGGTTTTCGTGTGCGGCCTTGAGCAGCAGGTCGCGCACCAGGTCCAGGTCGGAGCCGTAGTCCACGCCCAGTTTCAGCGTGACGCGGGTGATGGTGTCGGTCAGCGACCAGTTGATCAGTTGCCCGGTGATGAAGGTCTTGTTCGGGACAATGATGTCCTTGCGGTCGAAGTCGGTGATGGTGGTCGCACGAATGCGGATCTTGCTGACCGTCCCCGACAGATTGCCAATGGTGATGGTGTCGCCGATCCGCACCGGGCGTTCGAACAGGATCATGATGCCGGAGATGAAGTTGGCGAAGATCTCCTGCATGCCGAAACCCAGACCGACCGACAGCGCGGCGACCAGCCATTGCAGCTTGTCCCAACTGACGCCCAGCGCCGAGAGGGTGGAAACGAAGCCGACGCCCGCAATGATGTAGGACAGCAACGTCGTTGTGGCGTAAGAGCTGCCCTGTTTGAGGTTCAGCTTGGACAGCACCAGCACTTCCAGCAGACCGGGCAGGTTACCCGCCAGCACGAAGGTGATGCCGATGATCACCAGCGCGCCGATGAGGTCGCCGAGGCTGATCGGCACCATGCTCATGTTGGCGCCGGTGCCACTCGTGTACTCATAGAGGGTGATGTTGTCCAGGTAAGAGAAGACGGTGATCAGGTCGGCCCAGACGAAGTAGAGTGCCCCGACGAACCCGGCCAGCAATGCCAGACGAATCAGTCGCAGCGACTGCTGGTTGACCTGCTCGATGTCCAGTGTCGGCTCTTCCACCGGTGTTTCGCCGTCGCCCGCCTCTTTGGCGGCCTGACGTTTGGCCATTGCCCGCTGGTAGGCCAGCCGCCGTGCCGCGACGCCAAGGCCGCGAACGAAGGCGGCTTCGATGACCAGCCACAGCATGAGCAGGTAGAGGGTGTCGATCAGCCGGTCGCTGAGTTTCAGCGCGGTGTAGTAGTAGCCGAAGCACACTGCGATGAACAGCGCGACGGGCAGAGCGGTGAAGGCAAGGCCCACGGCGCGTCTGAACAGCGAGGCGTTCTGGTGGGTGGGGCTGGTCAGCAGCAATCGGGCAAGCAACCACGTCATCAGCGCATAACAGGTCAGGACCACGGCGATGCCGATGACGTCGTCCGCCAGCGCGGAAGGCTCGTGCTCGGCAACGGCCACCACGGTCACCAGCGCCAGCACCACCAGACCCAGGCGGCGAATCCAGCCACGCAGGAATTCCACCTGTGGTTTTTCCCAGCGGAAGTGCAGTTGCGCCACGCCGCCCGGCGCGAGAATCCGGTAGGCGGTGTAGAACACCAGCCAGGCCAGCGAGAGTTGCAACAGGGCCGCGCCCAGGTTGACGTTCTGTTCGCGCGCATCGATCTGCAAGGCCAGTGCACACGAGGCCAGTGCGAGTGACAGCGGCATCGCCAGCAGAATGTTGATGAAGATCGCCAATGGCGTCTGCCACTGCCTGTCACGCTTGAAATGACCAATGTCGGCGTGCAGACGGTTGAGCTTGTCGTACAGCGCCTTGCGCTTCCACATCAGGGCGCCGATCACCAGCAACAACGGCAGGAAAATCAGCGGGCGCTGGGTCAGGCCGTCAGCCAGTTCGCTGAGGCTGGATGTCCAGGGCAGAGTCGTGATCTGTTTCATCAGCCGCGGCTGAACGCGCTCGAACCATTCCAGGTCCAGAGGCTTGTTGCTCGGAATCCAGAACATCTGCTCGTCGAGTGTCTGGCGCAGGCTGAGCGCAGTGCTGACCAGTTGCTTCTGGTTCAGCTGCAGGGTGATGGATTCGTTGAGGAGCGCGCTCAATTCGCGGTTCAAGCGTTCCAGCAGGTCAGTCCGGGTGGTGGCCAGATCCAGCAGGGCCTTGCGCAGCGCGGGGGTGATGTCTTCCGGCTTCTGTGTGGCGAGCAGCGTGTCGACATAGTCGCTCGGGTTGCTCATCTGCTCGCGTTGCTGATTGACCTCGAACTGATAGAGACGAATGTCGGCGATTTCGTCAGCCAGGCCGCTGTCCAGTTTGAGCTTGGGCAAGGACTGCTTCTGTTTGTAGAGAATCTTGGAGAGCAGCAGGCTGCCGCTCAACACGTTGATCTGCTCGTCCAGCGCCTGATCGGTCTGGGTAATGGCGTCCAGCTGGGTTTTGGTCTTCAGGTTCTGCTGCGTCAGCTCGTTGAGCCGGTCGGTGCCGCGCAGCAGGTAATCGGAGAGCTTGAGGTTCGCCGCGCTTTCCGTCGCTAGCAGGCTGCTTCCGCCGGCTTTCTGCGCTTCGAGCGACAGCTGCGTCACGGTTTCCTGGGATTGCGCGCGGCGTTTGTCGTTGATCAGGGTCTGCAGATCCTGAATTTCCTGGTCCTGACGGGCGACCTTTTCGGTGAGCAAGTCGCGCTGGCTGCCACCCAGGTCCTGCAACTGGCTGTTGCCTGCCAGTTCCTGACGACGCAGCGCGATCAACGCGTTGAGCGAGGCCAGTTCGGCGTTCAGCTGATTGCGCTGGTCGGCGTTGATCGCCTTGCCTGCCTCCTTGCCCGTCTTGAGGATGGTGTTGATGGTCTGGATGCGTGTCTGGCTGCTGCTGATTTCCGCCTGGGCACGCTCGGGGCGGGTCTGAGCGGTGATCGTCAGGCTGTTGGCATCGTTCAAGGCTTTCTGCAGGTCGGCCTGTTGGGCGCTGCGGTCGCTGAGCATCTGTTCAAGCTGCGGAACGCTCATGCTGGCGTAGCGCTGGGCCACAGGTATCTGACGAATGCCCTTGAGGCGCGTGAGCTCTTTCTGATTTTCGGTGGTTTGCCGGGGCGCGTCGGCCAGTTGCTTCTTCAGGTCTTCCAGCTTCTTCTGGTTGTCCTTCTGACTGGCGAGGAAGGCGAGCGTCTGCTCCAGCACCTGTTGCATGGCCTTCTGATCGTCAGGCGACAGTTTCCGGTCGGCGATCTTGTCCAGGCTCTGCTGAACGGCTTCGCTGGAGGGTGGCGGCGTGTCGGCGGCAAGCGCCGGGTTTGACGACAGGCATAGCCCAAGCAGGGCCGAGGCAAAAAAAGTACGCAGCGTGAACATAGACACCGGGTCGAGCGATCGGGAAAGGAGAGCAGTTTAGAGGAAGAGTCCGGGGCCCGGGCGGCTTCCTTCGGGGAATCTGACGCCCACTTTGAGGATCTTGTTCCCGTCCATCACTGCAACTGTCCAAATAGTTCCATTCCATTCGATCTGGTCGCCGACGATGGGCGCCCCGCGATTCTTCTGAATGATGAACTGGCTGAGCGGCATGTCCGGATCCAGGCCGTCGAGTTTCAGACCGTACAACGCCGCGACAGCCCCGAGCTGAGCGTCTCCCTCGAGGACGAAGTCGCCGAAGAAGCGCAAATCCTGACCCCGTTGTGGGGCTTGGCTGAACAGCTTTCCGAGCGCCGGAAGGTTATGTTCATGACCAATGACGCAGAGCAGGTCACCCGTCTCCAGAACCGTACTACCCGACGGATGGAGCAGTTGCTGACCCCGAAAAAGTGCAGCGATGCGCGTGCCTTCCGGCATTTTCAGCTCGCGAAGCGCGGCACCGATGCACCATTTTTCCGCGCCGAGTCGGTAAACGAACAGCTCCCACTCGCTGGTCACGTGAACCTCCAGCGCCGCCCGGGAGATCGGAGCGGGATCAGGCGGAACGGTGACCTTCAGCCATTTGGCGACCCACGGCAGGCTTGTGCCCTGAACCAGCAGGGAGACGAGCACGATGAAGAATGCCAGGTTGAAGTACAGCTGAGCGTGCGGCAGGCCCGCCATCAATGGGAACACCGCCAGAATGATCGGGACCGCGCCGCGCAGGCCGACCCAGGCAATGAACGCCTTTTCCCGGCCGTGGAATACCCGGAACGGCAGCAGGCCTGCCAGCACTGACAGAGGGCGCGCCACCAGAATCATCCACAGCGCCAGACCCAGAGCAGGCAGCGCAATGGGCAGCAGGTCGTGCGGCGTGACCAGCAGGCCCAGCACCAGGAACATGCCGATCTGCGCCAGCCATGCCATGCCATCGAGCATGTGGAGGATGCCGTGACGGCTGCGGATCGGCTTGTTACCCAGCACCAGGCCGCACAGATACACCGCCAGGAAACCGCTGCCGTGGATCGCGTTGGTCAGGGCGAACACCGCCAGACCACCCGCGATCACCAGGATCGGATACAAACCGTTCGCCAGATTGATCCGGTTGACCAGTTGCAGCATCAACCAGCCGCCGCCCAGGCCGATGATGCCGCCAATGCCGAATTCCTGAATCAGATGCCCCAACAGGCTCCAGTGCAGACCGGTCTGACCGCTGGACAGCATGTCGATCAGGGTGACGGTGAGGAACACCGCCATCGGATCGTTGCTGCCGGATTCAATTTCAAGACTGGCGGTCACCCGTTCGTTCAGGCCCTTGCCACCGAGGAGCGAGAAAACCGCTGCAGCGTCCGTGGAGCCCACGATGGCGCCGATCAACAAGCCCTGAATGATGTTCAGGTCGAACAGCCAGGCCGCGACCATGCCGGTCAGCCCGGTGGTGATCAGCACGCCGACCGTGGCCAGCGACAGCGCAGGCCAGAGCGCCACGCGGAAACTCGCGACCCGCGTTCGCAGGCCGCCGTCGAGCAGGATCACGGCCAGCGCCAGGTTGCCGACCAGATAAGCCGTGGGGTAGTTGTCGAAGATGATGCCGCCGCCGTCGACGCCCGCGACCATGCCGACCGCCAGGATGATCACCAGAATCGGGATGCCAAGGCGTGAGGACAGCGAGCTGACGAGAATACTTGCACCCACCAGCAACGCGCCGATCAGGAACAGGCTGTTGATGGTCGTGGCATCCAAGGGCGGTACTCCAGACAAAAGCAGAAATTGAAAGCACTGGCGGACTGACCATGCAGTCGGCGTGCCAAGGGATTTAACCTGTTGAATTGGCAGGCTGTCAAAGCTTTGCCAATTAATACATGGCGCGTGTGGAGGTTAACCTCAATCGGTCTGTGCCCGTTTACGCCTGGCATAACTATCTATGGCCGCAGGCCGCAGCGCCTGTGCTCACGTAAGGGCTTCCCTCTTTCAAGGACTCAGGAAGCCAATGACTTCTGCAACATTTCAGCTCCACCGGAATGATCAACAGGTATTGCGGGAAACGGCGCGCAGCTATGTCGCCGACTACCCGGATCTGCATGAGATGGCGCGTCGTGCCGCGCAGCACATCCTCTTCAAGCGCACCGGCAAGCACCTCGACCCCGAAGCTGTTTACTGGCACCGGTTCAGCGGCGCGTCCAGCAGTCCGCGCACCTTCAGCGGGTGGGAGCATGTGGGCAAGCCGGTCGAGTCGATGACCATGCTCGAGCTGCTCATGCGCCGCTTCATTCCACAGGATCAAGTATCGACTGACGAGCTTTCGGTTTACGAAGGCTTCTACACGGCCCGCGCGGATCACCGGGTGTTCAATGAAACCAATGAAGTGCCTATGCTCGCCCGAGATGTTTTGAGCGATTTCTGGGCGTTGGACTTCAGTGCCGGGTATCAGCTCAAACGTGAACGGTTCTGGCGCGACCATGACTCGACATTTTGTGTGCTTGCCAAAGCCGAATACCTCGCCGCAGCGGGACGGTCATTGCGCGACAAGCGGATATCCCGGGCGGATTTCGAGGGGTTGATCGAAGGGGTTTTGGGCCAGGGCGTCGACAGTCCGACCCGCGCCTTGCTGGAGGCAAACGTCCGCTCGACGGCCAAAAGCTCCTTCCACTGGCTGGATATCGGCGGCTTCAAGGCTCGCGATATCCTGCGGGTGGTGGACGAGCACGGTGCCCAGACGCTTTATATGCCTGGCAAACCTGCGTCGTTTCATCGTTTTGCCAGCGCGCGCGAGTTGTTCGATTGGGTCAAAGGGTGCTTTGCAGCCACGGCCACCCGCGACTCGGCACGCGGTCATTTTCTGCGTTCATCCATGGATCAGCCGGCGCGGGTCGCCGCTTTCGATCAATGCATCGACCGGTTGCTCACCCATGAGTGGAAAGACGCGCAGGGACTGCTCAACCAGATCCAGGACCCGATCCCCGGCGATCCCTTCGCGTATTGGCGTGATATCGCCAAAGAGGAAATGGCGGAGGATGCCCGCTTGCTGTTGACCGGCAACACCGAACTGCGCAAGAAAATCTGGATGGGTTACCTCGATGCCTTCGTTCAGGTCACGGGCAACCTTGCCCTGCTGGGGTGGCCCGTTGCGTTGACCGTGATCGGCGCCAGTGCCGTCAATATCGGGCTGAACATCGATCAGGCGTTCAAGGGCAAGACGCTCGCTCAGCGCAAGGCGGGGGTGTTGGGGGCGATCGCCAATGCCATTTATCTGGCCTTCAACTTACCGCTGTTGGCCGGAACCGCCCGTGCGGGTGGACGCTTGGCGAACGAAGTATCGGCTGCATCCATGCCGGTCAGCCACGAACCGATTGTGGACCCTCTGGCCAACCTGAACGGTAACCATCTCACGCTCGAAGGGGTTGCGCCTCAGACGACGCCAGGGAGATGGCGGGGCATTCAACAGCTTGCAAATGGCGAAACATGGATCACGCTGCGCGGCTTGCCGTACCGGGTGACGTTCGATGAATCACTCTCGGGGTGGAAGGTGGTGGACCCGCAGAACCCGTTCGCTTTTTCCTCGGGGCCCCTCGTTTTCCTGAATGCACAGGGTGAATGGGAGCAAGCCGCCAGGACAGGCCTGGCGGGCGGCGCACCCTTCGACGTTCCATTGAGTTCCTCCGTGCAGCCCACCTCCACGGCCTTCGGCGTCACCGGTTCCACCTTCTGGGATCACTACATGCTGATCAACGTCTACGAGGAAAAGCGTCTGGCCGAAGCGGCGATAGCCCGCCAAGAGGCGGTCGTGGACATTTATCGGATGGATCCGGACGAAGAAGTGGTCACTGACTCGGAGGGCGAGGACGTACACATTGACCTGTGGGGCGCCAAACACCGGGTATTCAAGACCCACGATGCAACCTTCCACGTCGAAAATATTCGTCGCTACACCGTCGATGGCGGGGTCTATAACCAGTACTTGCGCACCGGCACGGTCTACGAAGACGCGGAGCACCCCGGCCTGGCGACGATGGAGGAGCAAATCGAGGACATCCAGCGATTTGTCGATGATGTCGGCACGTTGGGCTTTAACAATGACGTCACGCTTTATCGTGGTGGCAGTGGTGAGCGAAGCACCTCGGGCCAGTTCTTTCGCAGTGGCCGTGTTGAGGTGGGTGATGTGCTCACCAACACCGACATCACCTCATTCAGCGAAAACCCTTACCAGGCGCGCTCCTTTGCCAGTAGTCAGGCGGGCGGCAACGCCGTCTCGATCACGGCGCCGGTGACCTTCGACGACAGCTCAGTGGTTTTCGAACTGCCCGCCAGGCAATACCTCGGCGCCATTCCTATCGCGCCGTTTTCTTCGAACCCGGGGGAGGCCGAATCCATCTTTCTTCCCGGCCGCTATTTTCAGATAGAGCAGCTTGATGAGGTGCGAGGCGCTTTCTACCGGTTCATGAGGGTTCGAATCAAGGAAGTTCCGGCACCGATTGCCGGACGAAAGCTATTGGACATGCGCACTGGCGAGGCCTTCAGTCGAACCCGGTATGCGGAGCTGCTGGGTCCGCCTGGCAAGACGCTGGTCGACAGGTTTTTCCCTGAGCACGCGTCCTCTGCGATTTGATGCTGAGGCAAGAATGCATAAATAAATAGTTACCGCCTCCCGCTCTCTCATCCTGATTACGTGCATGACTTCCCTAACAGCAAGGACAGGAAGTCATGCAGTCAACAAACCTTGGGACGTCGAACTCGATCAACGCTCCCGCCACTCCATTCGATGTTCGTTCGCTTCAACAGCGCGCCGCCGCGCTGATGGCCTCGTACCCGGACCTCTACTCACTGGCTTTTCGGGCCGCACGCCAGATTGTGCTCAAGCACACCGGCAAGTTGCTGAACCCCACGAAGGTCTATTGGCATCGCTTCACCCAGGCAAACAACAGTGGCTCGACCTTTACGGGTTGGGAGCACGTTGGGGCGCCGACCGAGTCCATGACACTGGTCGAGCTGGTGATGCATCGCTTCAGTGCCGACGACAACGTGTCTGCCGATGAGCTGAACACCTACAGCGGCTTCTACACGGCAGGCGCCGACCAGCGTTTCTACAACGAGCACAACGAAGTGCCAATGCTGCCCAGTGCCGTGCTTCAGGATTTCTGGAAGCTGGATTTCGCCGGAGCGTGCAAACAAAAGGTCGACGCGTTCTGGCATGCCCACGAACAGGACTTCTGCACCTTCGCCAAGATCAACCTGCTGTCCTTGGCCGGACTGGCCTTGAGCAAAAAACAGCTGTCCGTGGAAGATTTCCAGACCGTGCTCATTGCGGTCACTGGCGCGACCGACCCTCACGTGACCTGGCAAATGCTGCAGGACAATGTGGGTTTTGCGGCTGGCGTAACGATGCAGGTCTTCCAGCTTGCCGGTCATGATTCGCGGGACATGCTGCTCATTCAGGACAGCCGTGGTCGGCAACTGCTCTTCAAGCCCGACGCGCAGCCGGTGTTTCATTGTTTTGCCGACGAGCAGGCGCTTTATCGATGGGTCCAGGCGCAGCTCGGCGAGGCTCAAACCCGCGCGGCGCTGGTTTCCCACTTTGCCCACGACGCCGAACAGCAAGCGTTGGTCAGCGCACGTGTTTCCAGGCGCGCCGCACAGCCGTGGTCTGCGGAACAGACCTTGATCGGTGATTCGCGGCCGGCTGGACCGAAACCCGTCTTCGAGCAGCTCCGTGACAAGGCTCGCCATGAAATGACCCAGGACCTCAATGCGCAGCTGACCAGCAGCGCCAGCCTGCGCAAACAGATGTGGATCGGTTACCTGGGGGCTTTCATTCGTATCGCCAACGGGGTGGCGCCGTTGGCATGGCCAATCGCGCTCAGCCTGGTGGGGGCCAGTGTCATCAATGTGGGCCTGAGCATTGATCAGGCCATCAATGGACGCACCCGGCAGTTGCGTAAATCGGGAGTGATGGGAGCCATCGTCAATACGGTGTATCTGTTCCTCAACCTGCCATTGCTCGCCGACATTGGCCGCGCCGCCGAAGCCGTGCCGGTGGTCGGTGATACGGCTGAAACCGAGGCCCCGTCGCTGGCAGGCCTGGAAGGCAACGAGCTCCTCGATCAGGTGCCCGCAAACAGCGATACGGGCCTTGCCCGCGGCGTGCATGTGCTGGAAAACGGCGAAACCTGGATCACCCTGGGTGACCTGCCTTATCGCGTTCGTTACCTGGAGGATCTGAAAACCTGGGCGGTGGTCGATCCCCATAATCCTTACGCCTTCAACGGCGCGCTGCCGGTGCGTCTGAACGCGCTCGACCAGTGGGAGTTGATCAAGGCGCCTAAACTCGTGGGCGGGCAGCCGCCGATGGAAGACGGTGTCGAGGCCTCAGAGGGCTCTGGCGCTAAAACGAAAAAGCCCTATGCCACGACATCGTCTGCGTTCTGGGACACGCACATGCAGTTCAATCTGGCCGAGGAACGTCGCCTGTCGAGATTGGGCAACGAGCGTCAGAAGTCGGTGACCCACGTCTACGAGCTGGAGTCCGACGAGGAGGTGGTGACCGACTCGGAGGGTGAAGACGTTGTTTATGACGCCTGGGATGAAAAGCACCGGGTCTTCAAGACCACCGACCCTATGTACTTTGGCGGAGCGATTGCCCGTTACACCGACGAAGATGATGCGTACAACGTTTTTCTGCGCTCGGGAGAGCGCAAGGGGCCGCGCCAGATCGAGAATGTCGAGCGTCTGCTCGAAGACCTTGCCGAGATTCAGCCAAACAATGATGTGCCGCTTTACCGAGGCGGAAGCGGGGAACGGGGCACGTCGGGCAAGGTCTTTCGCAAAGGCACGTTGAAGCAGGGGGATGTGCTGGTGAACACCGATTTCACCTCGTTCAGCGAGAACCCCTATATCGCCAGGGTATTCGCCAGCAGCCAGGGCGGCGCGGCTTCATCCAGTCATACCGGCGCAATCACGTTCGACGATACATCGGTGGTGTTCGAGCTGCCTGCGGGTGAGTACCTCAATGCCTTACCCATCAGCCCGTTCTCCGAAAACCCGAACGAGGTGGAGTCACTGTTCATGCCGGGCCACTACTTTCAGATTCAGCGCATCCAGGAAGTGGCCGGTAGCGACTACCGCTTCATGAACGTGCAGCTTCGGGAGATACCGGCGGAGCAGGTGACCGGTCCGGCCCACGATATGCGCACGGGCGTGGTCTTCAATCGCGAGGCGTACGCCGAAAAACTGGGCGATGATGCGAAGGTGCTGGTGGACACCTTCTTTCCCCCGAAACCCTGACCCGTTCGGTTAAAACCAGTCGTCCTGCATCGACAGGCACAGGTCATCACGGGCCTGCAAAATCGCCAGCTCGTGATGACATGCCGGGACCTCCCACGTCAGGAAGTACCGCGCTGCCTGGAGTTTGCCTTTGTAGAAATCTGCGTCCGCCGTGTTGCCGGTTTTCAATCCTTCCTGCGCGCGGATGGCTTGTTCCAGCCAGCGCCAGCCGATGACGGTGTGCCCAAAGGCCTTTAGGTACAGCGCTGAGTTGGACAGGGTTGCAGTGACTTTGCCTTGAGCGAGGTCGGTCAGCAATTCCAGGGTGACCGACTGGAGGCGAGCGACGAGTTGCTCCAGCGGCTGGCGCAGGGTGGACAGCGAGTCATGCGCCTGTGCTCGCTCACAGGTGTCGGCAATTAACCAGACCAACTGCTTGAGGCCTGCGCCGCCGTTTTGCGCCAGTTTGCGCCCCAGCAGGTCCAGCGACTGAATGCCGTGGGTGCCTTCATGAATCGGATTGAGGCGGTTGTCACGGTAGTACTGCTCCACCGGGTATTCGCGGGTATACCCGTGACCGCCGAGAATCTGGATCGCCAGTTCGTTGGCCTTGAGGCAGAACTCCGATGGCCAGGATTTGACGATGGGCGTCAGCAGGTCGAGCAGTTCATGGGCGAGCTTGCGTTGTTCGTCGGTTTCGCCGGTCTGGGTGTCGTCGAACAGGCGCGCGGCATACAACCCCAGATCGAATGCACCCTCGACGTACGCTTTCTGGGTCAGCAGCATGCGTTTCACGTCGGCATGCTCAATGATCGGGACCGGCGCGCTCTCGGGATTCTTGCTGTCCGGGAGCCGACCCTGCGGACGCTCGCGTGCGTAATCCAGTGAATAGAGGTAACCGGCGTAACCAAGCATGACCGCGCCCATGCCGACGCCAATCCGGGCTTCGTTCATCATCTGGAACATGTAGCTCAGGCCCTGATGCGGCTTGCCGACCAGATAGCCGACACAGTGACCTTTATCTCCAAAATTCAGTGCAGTGGACGTCGTACCGCGCCAGCCCATCTTGTGAAACAGTCCGGCCAGCAGCACGTCGTTGCGCGGGCCAGGACTTCCGTCGTCGTTGACCAGAAACTTCGGCACGATAAACAGTGAAATGCCTTTCACTCCCGGCGGTGCGTCAGGAAGCTTTGCCAACACCAGATGAACGATGTTTTCCGACAGCGGGTGATCGCCGCCGGAGATAAAAATCTTGTTGCCGCGCAGCCGGTAAGTGCCGTCTTCGGCAGGTTCGGCGCGCGTGCGAATGTCCGACAGCGACGAACCGGCATGGGGCTCGGTCAGTGCCATGGTGCCGAAGAAGCGTCCTTCGATCATCGGTTGCAGAAAGCGCTTTTTCTGGTCATCGCTGCCGAAGTTGTCAATGAGATTCGCTGCGCCCATGGTGAGAAACGGGTAGGACGTCGATGCCGCGTTGGCCGACTGAAAATGCGCGAAGCAAGCCTGAGACAACAGCGTTGGCAGTTGCATGCCACCCGCGTCAAAATCGCGTGCTGCGTTCAAAAAACCGGCCTCAAGAAACGCATCCACCGCGGGCTTCACTTCCGGAATCAACACCGCCTCGCCGTTCTCGTAACGGGGCTCGTTCTCGTCGTTCTTGCGGTTGTGCGGCGCGAAATGTTTTTCGGCGATGGTCCGCGCGGTGGTAATCGCCGCGTTGAAGGTTTCGCGGCTGTGCTCGGCAAAACGCTCACGTTGCGTCAACGCTTCGGCATCCAGCACTTCGTACAGCTCGAAAGCCAGATTGCGGGAACTGAGCAGCGTCTCGGACATGGCGGCGTACCTTTCGTTATGAATAGCTGAGAGTCTAGAGCGGTGCGGGGATCGGTTAGAAGAATGATCAATCTGGGTGATGGAGAGCTAGAACAGGTGGGGCGGTCGGTTTAGCCCGGGGCAGAAAATCCCCGGCAGCACGGACGACCTGCGAGAGCGGCCGGCCGTGCAGTCAAGACAGCGGATGCTGTTTAGTTAAGTGTCATCCGATCAAAAGCCGAAGTATCGCGGTGATCGATCCTTCAGTCCCTCCCACGAGCAAATTACCGTCGGGATCGATGGCCAACCGTTTGATGCTACTTAACACATCCTTTTCAAACTCAAGATGACCGTTCTGGCCGAAGCCAGTATCGCTTGAGCCATTTTCAAGATAACGCGATATTCCACAGATGGGTGCGGAGAAGTGCGCCACAAGAATGAGCCCATTTGTTTGAAGAGCGAGGTCTTCGCCGACAGTGCCAGCCAAGGTTAGGGGGTTCCCGTCATTGAAGTTTTCATCTATTACGCCCTCGGGGGTCAGTTTTATAAGAAAACCTGGTTCCATCCCGTCCACGCTGATAAGTCCCAGCACACCACCGTCATCCGTGACGACAACTTTACGGCAACGATTACCACTCCCGTTCGGGGTTTCGACCCTGTAGGTGCCTTCGTCAGCAAATTCGGATCTGACTTTTCCGTCAGGCGTCATGCAGGTGATGAACCCTTTGTTGTCCGCCATCCCCGACACGTAAATCAAAGAACGTTCTTTGTTGCTCGTAGCGCACCACGACTCAACAAAACGACCCTCTAAAAACAGCTGTTGCCCGTCTGTGCCAAATGTCGAATCGTTGCTGCCATCGGGCAGTCTGCGATGGAGGACGCCGCCTTCCTGGCTCGTTCCAGGGACCAGCAGCTTGTCGTCCGCCAGCCCCAGAATGCTGGGCGACGACCCCATGGTATCAATGGTGAAAAGCGCTGGTGACTTGCCGTTCAGGTCGAAGCGGGAGAGCATGACCTTATCGCCGGTGGGGGTGACGAGAAAGAGAAAACGTGTCGTCTTGGCGATGTCGGTAGCCCAAAGGGGGGAACTTGCCTCAGGTACGTGTGTGAAACCATCCAGTGTGTCTCCAAACGTAGTATCTGTTTCCCCGTTTTTCAGCAGGCGCCCAACGCCGGAAAAGCCTGGCGTAAAAGCCTCTCGGAGATACTTTCCATAGATAAGTATCGTGCCGTCAGCGGAAGGGTAGAGCCCTGGGAGGAAGTTGTAAAAATTTCCGGGTGTATAAATCAGTTGCTTTCCACGCTCGCCGAATGTGTCATCAAATTCAGCTGTTTTATTAGAAGCGTTCATTTTAATCTTTCCTGTGAGAATTAAATTTGATCTTTTTGGTGCTGTTGCCGGGCATCCGAAATCTTCCGATTTGCGTAGGCTCTGCTCGATCTGATCAAAGATTTTAAAATGAATCTACTGTCAGAAATGACAGTAGTGCTGTCCGCTAACTGTTCGAGTCAGCGTTTAATAGCGTGCGGATATAAAGATCGAAAGCCTACGTTCTATTTATGCGTGGGATATATGGCGCCGTTCCCTGGATTACACCGGATGCGCCTGATGATGCTTGGAACCTTCCTTCACAGACGGCGCTGATCAAGGCTAATGAGCTGGAAGCCGTCTGTGATGGAAAACCTCTAAAGGAATCAGCAATTCAGGACGTGAAGTTGCGCCACTGCTCTTTAGGCGTGCGCTTGCCCGCGATTGAGATCAGGCAGGCACCGATGTGGTGTCTGCGCTGACGCATCGCGGGCAAGCGCTCCTCCGTGGGTATTACGTTTCGCCAGCTCGATGAATCTGGCGCCCCGGAATTACCCGATCGTCATCAAGCTTGCGTTACCGCCTGCCGCTGCGGTGTTGACGCTCAATGCACGTTCGATCACCAGACGCTCCAGCGCGATGCCGGTTTCGCCTTTGGACAACCCGTGCACGCCGACGATGGCACCGCTGCGTTGTGCGACTTGCTCGCAGATGGCGCGCAGCTGATCGGAGTCGCCGTGGTGCAGGACGGCGTCAATGAGGACCTCGTCCTTGCTCCAGTCGCTCACCACCTGGATGCGGGCCTGAACGTCTTTCGGCAGGCGTTTGTACAGCGGTTTGCTCAGCTCGTTTTCCGGCACGACGGCCGTGCTGCCGACGGCCATTACAGCCGCCAGTTGGGTCAGCAGGTCAGTTTCGTCGTCGGCCAGGCACAGCACGTGCTCGCGGGGCAGGATGCTGTAGCTGTTGCGCTCGCCCGTCGGGCCCGCCAGCAAGCGAGTGACGCCGCTTTGCGATTGCTCGGCGAACTGTATACACAGCGCGTCGAGTTCCGTCAGTTGCTGGCTGGCCGCCCAGGCTTTCAGCGCGGTCAGCGGCTTGAGCAGGGTCTCACGCATACGGGTATCCGGCGCAGCCTCGGCATCGCGACGGGCGAACGACTTCTGCACGGCATCGACCGGGCGGGTCGACAGCAGGCGGTAAAGGTACAGCGGGCCGCCGGCTTTCGGACCCGTACCCGACAGGCCTTCGCCACCAAACGGTTGTACACCCACCACGGCACCGACGATGTTGCGGTTGACGTACATGTTGCCCGCGTTGACCGAGTCGATCACCTTGGCGATGGTTTCGTCGATGCGGGTGTGTACACCCAGCGTCAGGCCGTAACCCGAGGCGTTGATCTGTGCGATCAGTTGATCCAGCTCTTTGCGCTTGTAGCGCACGACGTGCAGGACCGGGCCAAAGATTTCGCGTTGCAGCTCATCGAAGCTTTCCAGCTCGATCAGGGTTGGCATCACATAAGTGCCGCGCTTGATTTCGTCGCTGTCCGCAATGGCGACCTGATAGACGTTACGGCCTTTGTCGCGCATGGCCTGGATGTGTTTCTCGATGCCGGCCTTGGCTTCGGCGTCGATGACCGGCCCGATGTCCACCGACAGGCGTTCCGGGTTGCCCAGGCGGTTTTCGGCCATGGCACCTTTGAGCATTTCGATGACGCGATCGGCGGAGTCCTCCTGCAAGCAGAGCACGCGCAACGCCGAGCAACGCTGACCGGCGCTGTCGAAAGCCGAAGACACCACGTCGATGACCACTTGTTCGGTCAGCGCCGACGAATCGACGATCATTGCATTCTGGCCACCGGTTTCGGCAATCAGCGGAATCGGGCGGCCCTGCGCATCGAGGCGACCGGCAATGTTGCGTTGCAACAGACGAGCGACTTCGGTGGACCCTGTGAACATCACACCTTTGACGCGCTCATCACCCACCAGCCGCGCGCCAACGGTTTCACCACGGCCCGGCAGCAGTTGCACGACACCTTCCGGAATGCCGGCTTCGAGCAGGATGCGCACGGCCTGTGCGGCCACCAGCGGCGTTTGCTCGGCAGGCTTGGCCAGCACGGGGTTACCGGCGGCCAGCGCTGCGGCGACCTGCCCCGTGAAAATTGCCAGCGGGAAGTTCCATGGGCTGATGCAGACCACAGGGCCCAACGGACGGTGTGCGTCGTTGCTGAAATCGTTGCGTGCCTGAACGGCGTAGTAACGCAGGAAGTCCACCGCCTCGCGCACTTCGGCGATGGCGTTGGCGTAGGTCTTGCCAGCTTCGCGGGCCAGCAGGCCCATCAACGGCTGGATGTCGGCTTCCATCAGGTCGGCGGCGCGCTCAAGGATAGCGGCGCGT
Source organism: Pseudomonas sp. NFACC02 (assembly GCF_900110765.1). Taxonomy (GTDB): domain Bacteria; phylum Pseudomonadota; class Gammaproteobacteria; order Pseudomonadales; family Pseudomonadaceae; genus Aquipseudomonas. Next base: position 36,305 of record NZ_FOEO01000023.1, on the reverse strand, counting down.
TCGGCGGGCGGTGTGGCTTGCCAGATAGGGCCTGCGCTGAGGGCGCTGAGCAAGGCGTTGTCGACGTCCTCCACGCTGGCTTCCTGAACATGGCCCACCACGTCACGCAGGTCGGACGGGTTCAGGACAGGCGCTTCGGCGCCAGCGCTGACCGGACTGCCCAGCATCGGGCCGGCTTTCCAGTCATTGTGCGCGGTGGCGAGCAGTGCCGAGGACAGCGAGGCCAGCCGATGTTCGTTGGCCATGTCGATGCCGGCCGAGTTGGCGCGTTCGCGGCCATACAGCTCGCGTGGCAGCGGAATGCGTGGGTGCGGCAGACCAAAACCGCCTTCCTGCGTGGCCATGCGTTCGATGCTCGCCACGGGATCGGCGACCAGTTCCTGAATCGAGATCGCCTGGTCGGCAATCCGGTTGACGAATGAGGTGTTGGCGCCGTTTTCCAGCAGGCGACGAACCAGATAAGCCAGCAGCGTTTCGTGAGTCCCTACCGGGGCGTAAACACGGCACGGCCGGTTCAGCTTGCCGTCGGCGACCTTGCCGACCACCTGCTCGTAGAGCGGTTCGCCCATTCCGTGCAGGCACTGGAACTCGTACTGGCCGGGGTAGTAGTTCTGACCGGCAATGTGGTAGATCGCCGAGAGGGTGTGGGCGTTGTGAGTCGCGAACTGCGGGTAGATGACTTCCGGCACCGACAGCAGCTTGCGCGCGCAGGCAATGTAGGAAACATCGGTGTACACCTTGCGGGTATAGACCGGATAGCCTTCCAGACCTTCGACCTGGGCGCGCTTGATTTCACTGTCCCAGTACGCGCCTTTCACCAGACGGATCATCAGACGGTGGCGGCTGCGGCGGGCCAGATCGATCACGTAGTCGATCACGTACGGGCAGCGTTTCTGGTAAGCCTGAATCACGAAACCGATACCGTTCCAGCCGGTCAGTTGGGGTTCGAAGCAGAGGCGTTCAAGCAGGTCCAGCGACAGCTCCAGGCGGTCGGCTTCTTCGGCGTCGATGTTCAGGCCGATGTCGTATTGCTTGGCGAGCAGGGTCAGCGACAGCAGGCGCGGGTACAGCTCTTCCATCACACGCTCGTACTGCGCACGGCTGTAGCGCGGGTGCAGTGCCGACAGCTTGATGGAGATCCCGGGACCTTCGTAAATGCCTCGACCGTGCGACGCCTTGCCAATGGAGTGGATCGCCTGCTCGTACGAGGCCAGGTACTTCTGCGCGTCGTGTTCGGTCAGCGCCGCCTCGCCGAGCATGTCGTAGGAGTAACGGAAGCCTTTCGCTTCGAACCTGCTGGCATTGGCCAGCGCTTCACCGATGGTTTCGCCGGTCACGAACTGCTCGCCCATCAGGCGCATGGCCATGTCGACGCCTTTGCGGATCATCGGCTCGCCGGACTTGCCGATGATCCGGCTCAGCGTTGACGTCAGGCCGGCTTCATTGTGGGTGCTGACCAGCTTGCCGGTCAGCAGCAGACCCCATGTGGCGGCGTTGACGAACAACGACGGACTGTTGCCCAGGTGCGGCTGCCAGTTACCCGTGCTGATCTTGTCGCGGATCAGTGCATCGCGAGTGCCTTTGTCCGGGATGCGCAACAGCGCTTCGGCCAGACACATCAGGGCCACACCTTCCTGCGACGACAACGAGAACTCTTGCAGCAAGCCCTGCACGACACCGGCACGGCCACCCGCGCTCTTCTGGTTGCGCAGCTTTTCGGCTATCGAGGCCGCCAGCTTATGCGTAGCGTCTGCCATCGGGGCTGGCAGGCGTGCCTGTTCCAGCAACATCGGCACGACTTCTGGCTCGGGGCGGCGATAGGCCGACGTGATGGCTGCGCGCAATACGGATTGCGGCAGGATGCTTTCCGCAAATTCGAGAAACGCCTGATGGGCGTTATCCACAGGCAGCTCACCCTGGTCGTCGGCGTCCTTGCTGCCTTGACCGTTGAGTTCGCTCAGCGTTGCACCACCCTCGAGTTTTTCCAGGTAATTGAAAATCGCCTGCTTGATGAGCCAGTGCGGGGTCCGGTCAATGGACTGCGCAGCCGCTTTCAATCGCTCGCGGGTCGGGTCGTCGAGTTTGACACCCAGGGTGGTGGTCGCCATGTCTTGTCCTCTTGAGAGCCACGATGTGTGTGGCTATAGCTGTCGGCAAGAGTAGCTGTGCGAAAGTAAGGGTGCAACCGGGTGCAACCTGTTTTTTCCAGATATTTCCAAAGTGATCTTCGCCGACGCAGAAAGGGGGCGAAAACTAGCGCACGGCCTTGGTGCTTGCGGGTTGTGCGGCGCATTGCGGTGCGCGAAAAACGGGCATGAAAAAACCGGTTACTGGATTTCATGTGCAAAAGTCGACATCAATTCTCATCTTCGGGTTGCGCCCCGGTTGCGATGTTGACTAGCATGCCCGCCCCTGGTGCAACCCGTTGCTCCTGCCATAAAAACAACGCACGGACACAAAAATGAGCGTCAGCAATCCAACCTTGATCACGTTTGTGATCTACATCGCGGCCATGGTCCTGATCGGCCTCATGGCCTATCGCTCCACCAACAACCTGTCGGATTACATTCTTGGCGGACGGAGCCTGGGCAGCGTCGTGACGGCGTTGTCAGCGGGCGCTTCCGACATGAGTGGCTGGTTGCTCATGGGCCTGCCCGGCGCTATTTACATGTCGGGCCTGTCGGAAAGCTGGATCGCCATCGGGCTGATCGTCGGCGCCTATCTGAACTGGCTGTTCGTCGCCGGTCGCTTGCGCGTCCAGACCGAACACAACGGCGATGCATTGACCCTGCCGGATTACTTCGCCAGTCGATTCGAAGACACCAGCGGCCTGCTGCGGGTGATTTCGGCCATTGTGATTCTGGTGTTCTTCACGATCTATTGCGCTTCGGGCATCGTTGCCGGTGCGCGTCTTTTCGAAAGCACCTTCGGCATGTCCTACGAAACGGCGCTATGGGCTGGCGCTGCCGCCACCATCGCCTACACCTTCATCGGCGGCTTCCTCGCCGTGAGCTGGACCGATACGGTGCAGGCCACGCTGATGATCTTTGCCCTGATCCTCACGCCCATCATCGTGCTGCTGGCCACCGGCGGCGTCGACACCACGTTCCTGGCCATCGAGGCGAAAGATCCGACCAGCTTCGACATGCTCAAGAACACCACCTTCATCGGAGTGATTTCCTTGATGGGCTGGGGGCTGGGTTACTTTGGCCAACCGCATATCCTGGCGCGTTTCATGGCCGCAGATTCGGTCAAGTCGATCGCCAAGGCTCGCCGTATTTCCATGACATGGATGATCCTGTGCCTGGGCGGAACGGTCGCCGTGGGCTTCTTCGGCATCGCCTACTTCTCGGCGCACCCTGATGTGGCCGGTCCCGTGACCGATAACCATGAGCGTGTGTTCATCGAACTCGCCAAGCTCTTGTTCAATCCATGGATCGCCGGCGTGCTGCTCTCGGCGATTCTGGCGGCGGTCATGAGCACGTTGAGCTGTCAGTTGCTGGTGTGCTCGAGCGCGCTGACCGAAGACTTCTACAAAGCTTTCCTGCGCAAGCATGCTTCGCAGCGCGAACTGGTGTGGGTCGGTCGTGCGATGGTGTTGCTGGTGGCATTGATCGCCATCGCCCTCGCTGCCAACCCTGAGAACCGCGTGCTGGGGCTGGTCAGCTACGCATGGGCAGGCTTTGGTGCTGCGTTCGGTCCCGTGGTGCTCATCTCGGTGATCTGGAAAGGCATGACCCGCAACGGCGCATTGGCCGGCATTGTCGTCGGCGCCCTCACGGTCGTGCTCTGGAAGCATTTCGAACTGCTGGGGCTGTACGAAATCATTCCGGGCTTCATTTTCGCCAGCATTGCCATCGTCCTGTTCAGCCTGCTGGGGAAAGGCCCTACGGCCGGCATGCAGGCGCGATTCGACGCAGCGGAGAAAGAGTACCGCGCGGCGTAAATCGTCGGCCTTAAAAAAGCCCGCGTTTCTGGAAGCGCGGGCTTTTTGCGTGTGGGAAGGCGTCGGGTCAGGATTTGTTGTGGTCGATATCCAGATTGAAGAACATCACCTTGCCGCCTTCGCTGGTGTACCCGGTGTGGTCCTGGGTATAGACCCCGGCCTTGAAGTACAGCTGCTGCTTGCTCCAGGTGGCACTGATGCGGTCGCCCCAGATCCTGTCGCGCGCCTTCACGGTGAGCAGTCCGGCCTTGTTGAGATGGATGACGTAATTGAAGGTTTCGTTGAGAGAGATGCCTTCAGCGATGGTGAAGATGCGCGGCTTCTTGTCGTCGGGATGGAATCGCACCTTGGCGACGATGACCCCGTCCTTGGTAGCATCCTGGTACTGATATTCGAGTTTCAACAGCGGCTGAGTGCTTTCGTACACATGGATCTGACCGATCACCACCCGCCCGGAGGACGGCACCTGAATGACCTTGAGTTTGGCGTTCAGAAAGTTGTCGGCATCGGTATAGGTCCAGTTATGGAGCGTGCCGTTGGACCAGGTTTCGCGCAACTCGGTGCGGGGGTAGATCGCGTTGGCGGTCTTCGCGCCGGTCACTGGCGCCCAGAAGGTGATGTTCGATGAGCCAGAGGTGAAGTATTTGTCGTCGTAACCCTGAACCAGTTGTTTCGTTTCGATGGTGGCGGGTGGCGAGCCCACGGGAATGCTCAGATTCCAGGTTCCCAAATCAATCATTATGTCTTTCGTCCGATATGTCTCATTGCCAGTAAACGTGTCTGGCGCAAGGGTTTGAGGGGTACTCCTTATACGTTTCACGCCCCGGTTTGTTAACGGGAATCCGTCGAGCGGATGAGGGCAATGTGCCGCGATTTTTGCTGCGCGTCAGAGGGGGAGCACGGCTCAGGGGCGGCGACCGTTAGTCGGGTTGGATCCTGATTTAGGATGGCAAAACGGTGGCCCAGCTTCTTTTTTTTTCATTCAGGTCTAGAGTAAACCCCAATCGGATCATGGGCGGAGCCCTTCACAAGGCAGTAGAAGTGAATGAGTAGCAGCATGGAATGCGCGCAGTCCCAGCCATCCAATGGCAAGTCAGTCTTGTTGGTCGTCGACGACTACCCAGAAAATCTGGTTACGATGCGTGCCGTCCTGCAGCGGCAGGACTGGGAAATCGTCACGGCCAGTTCCGGCATGGAGGCGTTGGGTCTGCTTCTTGATGTTGACGTCGACCTCGTTCTGCTCGATGTGCAGATGCCCGACATGGACGGCTTTGAAGTCGCTCGCCTGATGCGTGGCAGTCAGCGAACCCGCCTGACGCCGATCATCTTTCTGACCGCCAACGAACAATCACGTGACGCTGTGCATAAAGGCTATGCCAGCGGCGCGGTGGACTACCTGTTCAAACCGTTCGATCCCAACATCCTCAAGCCCAAGGTCCAGGCCCTGCTGGAGCATCAGCACAACCGGCGTGCCTTGCAGAAGCTCAGCCGCGAGCTGGAGTCCGCGCGAGCGTTCAACGCCTCGGTCCTGGCCAATGTTGCGGAAGGCATTCTGGTGGTCAACGAGGACGGCATCATCAGCTTTGCCAATCCGGCGATCTGCCGATTGCTGGGCATGACCGATGGCGAGCTGCGAGGCACCGGGCTGGGCTGCTATCTGCAGGAGCCGGTCGTGACCGAATGGACCGACTCGGGGTTCTATCATCACTACCGACGCGCCGACACTTACCGGGTCCACGATGCGGTCATGCGCACACCCGAGGGGCGCCAGTTGCCGGTGGCATTGTCCTGTGCCCCTTTGCCGGAAGAACAGAAAGCGATGGTGTTGAGCGTGCTCGACATGTCGGTGGTGCGCGATCTCTACAGTCAGCTCGAACAACAGGCCGTGACCGATTCGCTGACCGGTCTGCTCAATCGTCGCGGCTTCTACCAGACCGTAGAAGGCATGTTGGTGCGCAACGAGCATGTCGGTAAGTACCTGGTGGTCTTGTACCTCGATCTGGACGGCTTCAAGCACGTGAACGACTCGCTGGGCCATGATGCCGGTGATCAGGTGCTGGTCTGGGTGGCCGAGCAATTGAAGGAATCCCTGCGTCCTTATGACGTGCTGGCGCGCATGGGCGGCGACGAGTTCGTGGTCGTGATCGACGGGCTCGACTTTCCCGAGCACGCCGCCAAAGTCGCGGAAAAACTGATTGATCGCGTGTCTGCACGGCGCCATGTCGATGGTATCGAGGCGACATTGGGGGCCAGTGTCGGGATCGCGGTGTACCCGGACTGCGGCACTAACCTGGACGGCTTGTTGCGTGCGGCGGACATCGCCATGTATGAAGCCAAGCGCGCTGGCCGTCATCAATACCGTTTCTATGACCAGTACATGAATGGCCGGGCCCGTTCCCGGTTGATGCTCGAAGAGAGCGTGCGCACGGCGATCGAAGGCAAAGACTTCTCCATCGTTTACCAGCCCCAGATCAACGTGGTCACGGGGCGAACCCGCGGCTTCGAAGCGCTGTTGCGATGGAATCATCCGGACGCAGGCGATGTGCCTTCCAGCCTGTTCATTCCGCTGCTGGAGGAAACCCGGCTGATCAACAAGCTCGGCGGCTGGATCTTTGAGCAAGGCGCTGCGCAACTGCAACGGTGGGAGGGGATCTTTCCGGCCGATCTGGTGATGAGTGTGAGTGTCAGCCCGGCACAATTCAGCATGCCCAATCTGGCCGCCGAACTGCAGCGCGCCATGAGCATTCACGGCTTGCAACCGCGCCAGCTGGAGGTTGAAATCACTGAGCCTTCGCTGGTCCACAATCTGGTGCACAGTCGCAAGCAACTGCAAAGTCTGCACGAAATCGGCGTACGCGTTTCGCTGGATGACTTCGGCGCCGGTGACAGCTCGCTGGCCCATCTGCGAAACCTCGACCTGGATACGCTGAAGATCGACCGCCACTTCATCAGCGGCATGATGAGCTCTCCGCGTGACCTTGCCGTGGCGCGCACGATCATGGACCTGTGCCGAACGCTGAACATCGACGTCATCGCCGAGGGCGTGGAAACCCTTGAGCAGTATCAATGGCTGGTGGTCAATGGCTGCGAGATCATTCAGGGTTTCCTGCTGGCGCATCCGATGACGCCGGACGAGGCCGTGCGCTTTGTCGAGCCGATCATTCTGCCAACGACGCACCCGCTGCTTGAAAAGCACTGACGCGGTAGACTGGCGCCCTTTCACTCCTTCGATCTGAACATGACCGTTACTGCGACAACGCCGCTCAAATACCTGCAGGCCTATCCGGCCTCATTGCAGGATCAGGTCCGGCAACTGATTGCTCAGGACAAACTCGGCGCCTATCTGGAGCAACGCTACCCGGGGCGTCATGACGTGCAGAGCGACAAGGCGCTGTACGCGTATGCGCTCTCGCTCAAGCAGGAATACCTGCGCAACGCGCCGGGGATCGACAAGGTGCTCTTCGACAACCGCCTGGACCTGACGCATCGCGCATTGGGCCTGCACACCACGGTGTCGCGTGTGCAGGGTGGCAAGCTCAAGGCGAAGAAGGAAATCCGCGTCGCGTCATTGTTCAAGGAGGCAGCCCCCGAGTTCCTCAAAATGATCGTGGTTCATGAGCTCGCGCACTTCAAGGAGACCGAGCACAACAAGGCGTTCTACAAGCTGTGCGAACACATGCAGCCGGGTTACCACCAGTTGGAATTCGACCTGCGCATCTACCTGACGTGGCGGGACATGCAACAGGGCTAGCCACCACCTTTTCTTCGACAAGGACCTGACGATGGACGTCAGCAAGACCAAAAGCAGCTTTTACCGTCGCCTGTACGTGGCGTACCTGATCGACAGTGGAATCGCCAGCAGCGTACCCGCGTTGACCGACGTTACCGGCATGCCGCGTCGCACTGCACAGGACACCCTCGTGGCGTTGGCCGATCTGGATATCGTCTGTGAGTTCGAGCAACTGGACGGCGGGCGTAACCACGCAGGCAGCTACCGGATTCGCGATTGGGGCGCGATCGACAGGCAATGGATTGTGCGCAACCTTGAGCAGGTCAAGTCGGTGCTGGGATATCCCTGAGCCAGTACGACGGGGATCTGGCATCTGTAGGCGCTGGCGTGCTGCGGGCGACGTTTCGAGGACGGCAATACGTCTGACACCGCTACGGTGAATCACACACCGCATTCGCTGCCTTCGTGACCTCCGACGTCTCCTACGAGGACTTCAGATGTCCGGGACTCAATCCAGATCCCGGCGCATGCCGATGTGCGGGATGCCGTCTTCGACATACACCTCGCCCACCGGATTAAAACCATAACGGCTGTAGTAACCCTGGAGATGCGCCTGCGCTGACAGATAAATCGGTTGATCCGGCCAGTTGCGCTCGGCATGCTCCAGCGCCTGTACCATCAATTCATGGCCCATGCCCTTGTTGCGCATTGACGGAGCAGTCACCACGCGGCCGATGGTCACGTCACCGTTCTGCTGGATCGGGTCCAGCAGGCGCAGATACGCCACCAGTTCTTCGTTTAGCCACGCCATCAAATGCCGGGTGTCGCCCAGTAAATCCTGGCCGTCGACGTCCTGATACCAGCATTTCTGTTCCACCACGAACACCTGCGCGCGCAGCTTCAAGATCGCGTACAGCTGCTCTTTGCTCAGGGCGGTATGGTGTTTGCAAATCCAGTTGATTGACATGTCGCCAGCTCACGAAAAGAAGTCCATGCCGGATACTAAACGCATATTGCTGTCAGCCCAACGTCACCGTGTGGTGGCCATTCGTTCGTGGTTGCAGAAACCGTTGCAGTCTTGTGCAACTTTTTTGAACGACCGCACAAACTTCGCCTTCTTAAGAGTTGTGGAAAACGCAGAACACGGCTTCAATGAAGGCCACTTGCTATCGCCCTTCATCGCCTTATCCGGGCCATGCACGTTGCCCGTCGCTCGCATCAGGGACGTCACAGCGTCGTTTTTTGACCGCTGAAACAATTGCAGACTGGCTGTCTGCCTAAGGATCTTGAGCATGTCGCATTTGCTTCGAGCCATGGTTCTATTGGGGTTGCTGCTGGTCGCGCAGGATGCTCTGGCGCAGAAGCTGCGTATGGCGGGGGACGCGTGGGCGCCTTATTCGGATGTTTCGTTACTTAACGGCGGGCTCTCTACGGACTTGGTACGCACGGCATTCGGCCGTGCCGGTTACACCACCGAATACGAGCAAGTGCCGTGGGCGCGGGCTGTTCATGGCGTCAGCGAGGGGCGCTACGACATCCTGATCAATGCCTGGTACAGCGAAGAGCGTACGCGCATCGGTCAGTTTTCCGGCGATTACCTGGTCAACCGTCTGCGCTTTCTCAAGCGCAAAAGCTCAAGCATCGGGTTTCAGGACCTGGCCCAGCTACATCCGTATTCAATCGCCGTGGTGCGCAGTTACGCGTACTCGCCAGCGTTCGACGGCGATGCCGATTTGAAAAAGGTCCCGGTCGCAAGCTTCTCGACCGCCGTGCGCATGTTGGCGGCGGGGCGCGTGCAATTGACCGTTGAAGACGAGTACGCGGCACGTTTCGCGCTGGCACGAGAGCCTGATGAGGTGCGCGACAACGTCGAATTCCTGCCCGGATCACTGAGTGAAAACGGGCTGCATATTCTGGTCAGCCTGAAGAATCCCGATCACGAAAAAATCGTCGCGGACTTCAATAGCGCTATCGCTGCCATGAAAGCCGACGGCAGCTATGACAGGTTGTTCAAGCTGCACGGTCTGTAATGTCTGAGGTTTTCTCCGGCGCCTTGATCAGGTGCGCGGCCAGCGTGCGCAATGGCCCGAGCTGGCGACAGATCAAGGCCAACTGGGTCTGTACCAGTCGCTGTGCCTCGTCGATCTCTTCGGGCATCTGCTCCAGGTCCGCAGCCAGGGCTTCCTCCTCATCGCTGTGCACGGCTACGGGTTGCCGCGTTGCCAGGCTCTGGGCGATCTCATCGATGCTCGACGCCAGATGCGCACCGGCGCCTTCAATCAAATGCTCGCGCGCATCGCTCGGTAACTGGGTTTCCCGATGCGCGCCAAGGCCTGACAGGTAGCTGAGCAGCGTGTGCGACAGCACCAGAAAGCGGAAGCCCACATCCGCTTCCTTCCTGAAGTGTCCTGGCTCCATCAGCATGTTCGCCAGTGTGGTCGACAATGCGGCATCGGCGTTGTGGGCATTGCGCCGGGCAAGCCGATAGGCCAGGTCGTCGCTTTTGCCTTGTGCGTATTGCTGCATGATCTGGCGCAGGTAAATGCTGTTGCAGGACAACGTGTTGGCCAGCACTTTGTTCAGGCGACGCCCTTGCCAGTCGGGCAGGAACAACAGCACGGCCAGGCCGGCAATCAGGCTGCCCAGTAAGGTATCCATCAGGCGTGGCAGGAACAGGCCGTATCCGTTTCCGACCTGATTGAAGCAGAACAGGATCATCACGGTGATCGCAGCCGTCGACAGGGTGTAGCGCGTGGTGCGGTTGACGAAGAACACCACGCCGGCCAGCACCGCGCACATCGATTGCAGGACGGGCGTGGTGATCAGGTCGAACAGAATCCAGCCAGCGGTCAGGCCGATGGCCGTGCCGATGATCCTTTGGCCGAGTTTGCGTCGGGTGGCGCCGTAGCTCGGCTGACAGACAAAGACCGTGGTCAGGATGATCCAGTAACCCTGAGACGCGTGAATCAGGTGAAGCATGATGTAGCCGACCACCAGCGCCAGCGGCAGACGCAGGGCGTGCCTGAATAACAGTGAAGTGGGGGTCAGCTGCAGGCGGATACGGGTGACGACGTCTTTGAGGTTGCGCGGAGAACGGTCCAGCAAGCTGCTGTCGGTGGCATCGGCGAGCGCGTCCGGGTTACTGGCATCGCTGAGCAGCCGGTCCAGCGTTGCCAGGTTATTGGCCAGTGCACGCAGTGAACGCAGCAAACCGCGCCAGGCGGGGTTGCTCTGAATCCTCAGGTGTTCGAGCGAGGCGCGTAAGTCATCCAGCGCATGGGCGAAGCTGTCGTCATAGATGAACGGCTGGCGCAACTGGATCGACACCGACAGGTCGCGGCAGGCTTTGCCCTGTTGGCGCAGCAGACGCTGACAGCGGAACAGTACGTCGCTGTGGAAGAACGCCTCGGCCAGCGAGTTGTAGGGGTAATGCGAGGAACTGGCGCGCTCGTGGATGTCCTGGGCGAGGAAGTACAGTTTCAGGTAGCGACTGACCTTGGAACCAGGACGCCCGCTGCCGACCCGATTGAGGATGATTTCCTTGGTCACGTTAAGCGCGGCCACGACCTTGCCATTCTGTTTGGCCAGCTCAAGGCGCCGGGCTTCCACGTCCAGGGTGCGGATCGGCTCGAACAGTTCCGATTTCAGCTTCAGGTACAAGCCCAGTTCGCGGAACAGCCGCGCCAGTGCCTGCTGCACGGGCTGGTTGGAAAACAGCATCTGCCACAGCACGGACAGCAGGCCGTACCACGCTGCTCCCGCCACCAGCAGCATGGGCTCATGCCAGAAGTCAGTGACCTCACCGCCGCGCTGGTCCACGCCGATCATGGTGTAGACCGAGAGAATCAGCGTCGCATAGGCAATGGCACCGTAACGCTCGCCCAGCGCGCCAAGCATCGTCAGGCAGAACGCGGCCAGCGCGAAGGCGCAGATGAACAGAACGGGGTAGGGGAACAGCAACTCCACGGATAATGCCGCGATGCTGAAGCACACCAACGTTACGGCCAATGCGTTGAGGCGGCCTTGCCAACTGTCGTCCGTCTCGGACAGGGCGCTGGCGATAATCCCGAGGAACAACGGGATGACCAGCGACATCTCATTCTGGTACCAGCACAAAGCCATGCTGCCGGTCAGGGCAATGAAAACCCGCACACTGTAGGAAAACTTGTCCAGCGCCCAGAGGCGGCGGAGGGTATTGCGCAACGATTTCGATGCCATGAACGCTGACGGCCTTGTTCGCGATGGTTTCTGCTGGATGATATGTACAGCGCCCGGTGCGTGCTGTACATCCGCTTAGCAAAATTTATTCCGAATGCGCCATCGTCACCCACCCTGTACAAGCTGCCGGAGGTTACGACCGTGGCGAAGGCGGTCTTGCGGCCGCCAGAGGTGCGTTGAATGTCCCGGCCTCTTCGCGACCCTCGTAACCTCGGATTGCTCCTGCAGGGGCTTGTCATTGCATCACATGGCGACGTTGGCTCAGACGTACTGCGCCGCCGCATACGCCGAGGCCCAGGCCCACTGGAAGTTGAAGCCGCCCAGATGCCCGCTGACGTCCAGCACTTCACCGATGAAGTACAGCTTTGGCGATTTCAGCGACTCCATGGTTTTGGAGGACACCTCCCGCGTGTCGATCCCGCCCAGCGTCACTTCGGCCGTGCGGTAACCTTCGGTGCCGGCGGGAACCACTTGCCAGCTCGACAGTTTATTGGCGATGTCGGCCAGTTCGGCGTGGGTGTACTGCTTCATCGGCTTGGACACGAACCACTGTTCTGCGATGAGGTTGGCCATCTTCTTGGTGAAGACCTCGCCGAGCAGGGTCTTCAGTTCGCTGTTGGGGCGTTCGGTTTGTTGCTCGGTCAGCCAGCCGTGGGCGTCGTGATCGGGCATCAGGTTGATGTCCACGGCATCGCCCGGATGCCAGAACGAAGAAATCTGCAGGATCGCCGGACCGCTGAGGCCGCGATGGGTGAACAGGATATTCTCGCGGAAGCTGACGTCGTTGCAGCTGACGAGGCAATCCACCGAGGTGCCGGTCAGTTCGGTACACAATTCCTTGAGCTGGTCGGTGATGGTGAACGGCACAAGGCCTGCGCGTGTAGGCAGCAGGGTGTGGCCGAACTGCTTGCCGACCTGATAGCCGAAACCCGTGGCACCCAGTGTCGGAATCGACAGGCCGCCCGTGGCGATCACCAGCGACTCGCAGCTGATGTTGCCCAACGTAGTGTCCAGCAGGTAGCCGGTCTCGGTTTTCTCGATGGTCTGGACGGACGTGTCCATGTGCAGGCTGACGCCTGCATCGTCGCACTCGCGGAGCAACAGGCTGAGGATGTCGCTGGACTTGTTGTCGCAGAACAGCTGGCCGAGCTTCTTCTCGTGGTACGGCACGCCGTGTTTACCGACCAGCGCAATGAAATCCCACTGGGTGTAGCGGGCCAGCGCCGATTTGCAGAAGTGCGGGTTCTGCGAAAGGAAATTAGCGGGTTCGGTGTACAGGTTGGTGAAGTTGCAGCGGCCACCGCCCGACATGAGGATTTTCTTGCCCGGCTTGTTGGCGTGATCGATCAGCATCACCTTGCGGCCTCGATTGGCCGCGGTGAAGGCACACATCAAACCTGCGGCGCCAGCGCCGATGATCACAACGTCAGTAACGGGCAAAGCGGAGTCCTCAGGAGAATCGGTGGTGTGTCAGAAGGCTTGATCGTGCCCACGCTCTGCGTGGGAACGCATTGTGCGACGCTCCGCGTCGCCGGGACGCGGAGCGTCCGGTACGGCATTCCCACGCAGAGCGTGGGAACGATCAATGACGCGGTACTGGATGGATTAAAGAATCCGCACCCGCAATGACTTGCCTTTGATCTTGCCGTTGTTCAGCCGCTCCAGCGCCTGTTTGGCAATGCTGCGTTCCACCGCAACATACGCCTGGTAATCGAAGATCGCGATCTTGCCAACCTGAGTACCAGGCACGCCCGCTTCGCCGGTCAACGCGCCAAGGATGTCGCCCGGACGGAGTTTGTCCTTGCGGCCCGAACCAATGCACAGGGTTGTCATCGGTGGCAGCAGCTTGCCGCCTTCCTTGCGCGTCAACTGGTCGTACTGCTGCCAGTTCAGCGGCGCTTTCTGCAGTTCTTCGACGGCGCGAGCGCGTTGGCTTTCGCCCGGCGCAACAAGGCTGACCGCAATGCCGGTTTCGCCCGCGCGACCGGTACGGCCCACGCGGTGAATGTGAATTTCCGAGTCGCGGGCCAGCTCGACGTTGATCACCATGTCCAGCGCATCGATGTCCAGGCCACGGGCGGCGACGTCGGTCGCCACCAGCACCGAGGTGCTGCGGTTGGCGAACATGGCCAGCACCTGGTCGCGATCACGCTGCTCCAGATCGCCGTGCAGGCCCACGGCCGACATGCCCTTGGCCGTCAGGTGATCGACCACGTCCTGAACCTGTTGTTTGGTGAAGCAGAACGCCACGCAGGACTGCGGACGGAAATGGTCGAGGACCTTCACCACCGCTTCCAGACGTTGCTCGGGTGAAATTTCGTAGAAGATCTGCTCGATCTGGCTGTCGGCGTGCAGCGCTTCGACCTTCACGGTCTGCGGATCGCGCATGAACTTCGAGGCCAGTTGCTTGATGCCGACCGGGTAAGTGGCGGAGAACAGCAGCGTCTGACGGCGCTCCGGGGTCTGCTCGATGATGTCCGCGATCGCGTCGTAGAAACCCATGTCGAGCATGCGGTCGGCTTCGTCGAGGACCAGTGTGTTCAGGCCATCCAGCACCAGCGAACCTTTGCGCAAGTGCTGCTGGATACGACCCGGCGTGCCCACGATGATATGCGCGCCGTGCTCCAGCGAGCCGATCTGCGGGCCGAAGGACACGCCGCCGCACAGGGTCAGGACCTTGATGTTGTCTTCGGCGCGGGCCAGACGACGGATTTCCTTGGCGACCTGGTCCGCCAACTCGCGAGTCGGGCACAGGATCAGTGCCTGGCAGCCGAAGTATCGCGGATTGATCGGGTTCAGCAGGCCGATACCGAAGGCCGCGGTCTTGCCGGAGCCGGTCTTGGCCTGGGCAATCAGGTCCATGCCCTTGAGCATCACCGGCAGGCTCTGCGCCTGAATCGGCGTCATCTCGGCATAACCAAGGGACTCCAGGTTAGCCAGCATGGCGGCGGAAAGGGGCAGTGAATTGAACGCGGTGTTAGTCACAAGGGAGGCCTGCAAAACAAAATGTCGCGCAGTGTATCAGGTCGCGGGCCCCGCCTTGGGGGCGTGGGCGATAAATGGTGGTGGAATCCAGGCGCGAATAATCGATCACGCCACCCTGTACCTGCGGGAGCGAGCTTGCTCGCGAATGCTAAGTCTCAGCCGCCGAAGCTCCGGCGGATGTACCGGCCTCTTCGCGAGCAAGCTCGCCCCCACAGGTGATCATTGTCACCCCCGGACGTGCATCACGCCTCGATTTCAGGCTCCGTCTGCGGCTTGCGCGGTGGATTCTCCGGCGGCATACGCGGCGACAGTTGCAGGAAAATCGACGCGGCCAGCATCGCCAGCACGCCCACGCACAGGAACGTCAACTGGAAGGCACCCAGCACACTGCTGACCTCGCCGGTCGACACATCGTCCGTAAACCCGCCCAGCAATGCGGCCGCGCAGGCGACACCCAGGCTCAGCGACAACTGAGCCACCACCGACAGCAGGCTGTTGCCGCTGGCTGCGCTGGCGTCATCCAGATCGATCAGGGTGACGGCATTCATCGCCGAGAACTGCAGCGAGTTCACGCCCCCGAGCAGGGCCAGATGAATCAACAGAAACCAGTACGGCGTGTCGGCATCGACCAGTGACATGCTCGCCAGCAGCATCCCGAGCAGCAACGTGTTGCCGGTCAGCACAATGCGATACCCCAGACGCTCGATGGCTCGCGTGGCCAAGGGCTTGGCGAACATCGCCGCCAGCGCCAGCGGGATCATGCTCATCCCGGCGTGCGAGGGCGAGTAACCCAATGCCACTTGCAGCATCAGCGGCACGAGAAAGGGCAACGCACCGCTGCCCAGTCGCGCAAACAGGTTGCCCATGATGCCGACGGCAAAACTTCGGGTGCGAAACAGCGATGCCGAAAACAGCGGCGACTCTACGTGCCCCGCCCGCAGCCAGTACGCGGCCAGACAGGCCATTCCGCCGAACAGCAGCATCACCACGCGCAAGTGCGGCAGATGCAGTTCGCCCAGGCCTTCCAGGGCGATGGTGATCAGCACCATCGACGCGCCGAACAACGCAAAGCCCACCAGATCGAAACGTGTGCGACCGCCACCCTGCAGATCCGGGATGAACTTGCGCACGGCAAAACAACCGAGGATGCCGACCGGGATATTGATCAGAAAGATCCAGTGCCAGCTCAGGTATTCCACCAGCCAGCCGCCCACCGTCGGGCCCATCAGCGGGCCGAGCAGGGCGGGCATGGTAATGAAACTGAGGGTGCGCACCAGCTCCGTTCGCGGGTAAGCGCGCAGCACGATCAACCGGCCCACCGGCATCATCAGCGCGCCCCCCAGGCCTTGAACCACACGCGCGGCGACCAGCATGCCGAGTGAGTTGGCGACCGCACACAGCAGCGAGCCGAAGCTGAACAGCAGAATGGCACTAAAGAAAATGCGCTTGATCCCGAACCGGTCGGAAATCCAGCCCGACGCGGGGATCAGCAAGGCAATCGTCAGCATGTAGGCAATGATCACCGACTGCATGCGCAACGGGTCTTCGGACAGCGAGCGGGCCATGGACGGCAATGCGGTGTTGAGGATCGTTCCGTCCAGGCTTTGCATGAAAAAGGCAATGGCGATAACCCAGGGCATCCAGCGCAGGGTTCGGGCGTCGAGCTGCGGGGTGGTGGTCGGCATGTGAAGTTCGTGGTCCTTGCTGGTTGTGTATAACTTGGGGAGGTCTCGCAGTTGCTGTAGGAGCGCGCTTGCCCGCGATTGCGGCCCAGACCACGCGCGCTCCTACAAGTGTGCTGCGTTTGTCAAAGGGTCAACGTCAGCTTGCTCACCAACGCCCCCGGCAGCAGGTTAGAGGCTGTCTGACGTTGACTGTAGGTACTTGTCGACAGAATGAGTTCCCTTTGCGCAGTCAATTGTTCGAGCGCGCTGCCGAGCAGGCTGAAAATACTGTCGTCGAAGCGCATGGTGTTCACCGGCGCCTTGATCTGGCCATCTTCGACCCAGAACGTCGCAAAGCGCGTCATTCCCGTGATCCGCCCGGCGGTGCGGTCGGAGAAATTCAGATACCACAGGTTGCTGATGTACAGGCCGGTGCCCAGTTCCTTGAGCACATCGTCCAGCGCCAGCGAGCCGCCGTTCATGCTCAGCGCACTGGGCGATTCACCCCACCCGGCGCCGTTGGCGATCAGGCCGTACTCGGCCGCGCTGCGTGAATCGATCAGGCGATCCTTCGCAATGCCCCCCACCACCAGCGACAGGTCGGCGCGTGGATAACCTTCACCCGAGAACGCTGGCGACAATGAGCCCGTGACCTGCTCATCCAGACCCACCAGCGGATTCAGCGTTGCGTGACCGTCATAAAGACGCTGCAGCGGACTGGTCTTGTCCGCCAGCGACTGCGCCGAGAAGCCGCCCCAGCACAGCATGCCTATAACCTCTTCCAATGCCGCCGGCGCCAGGTACGCCCGGTATTGGCCCGGCGGCAATGGGTGGGCCGGATGCCCCAGGAACTCAAGCTGCTCGCGGGCGAGGGCGAAACGCTGGGAGAATGCTTCATCGTCCCACGTGTGACCCGCGTAATTGGCTTTCACGGCCTGACCGTTTTCGTGGAACAGGCTCCAGTCAAAATTGAAGCTGTTGGCCTGATGCCAACCCAGCGCGCCGCTTGAGCTGGCGAACCCTCGGTAGATCGGTCCGGCGGCGTAGATGCCGACCAGGTCCAGACCTTCGCCCGACTGCGCGATCTGCTCGACGACATGAGCGCTATCCGGCAGCGGTACGTCCTGGATGTTGCTGCTGTGCCAGGGGGCTTCGTTGAGCAGCAGGTACGGATCGACCGGCAACAGTGTCAGTGTCTCGCGCAGTTGGCCAAGGGCTTCACTCAAACGCTGACGGTCCATCGCCTCATCGCCTGACAGCGTCAGGTTCAGGTCGGCGTGGCGGCCGTCTTCGATCAGCTTGAACGACACGCTCGCCTGCTGCACATGACCGGCCTGGCGCACCTTGGCGTGGTTGAAGCGAATGAAGTCCGACGCCTCGGCGTTATAGCTCAGCGTGAAGCGTTCCTGACCTGTGACAGCGCCGCGCAGCCAATCGACCAGGGCATTGAATTGAGCTTGATGGGACATCAGGCATCACCTCCGAAAACATCGACGTTGGTGAACACACAGGCGGGCGAGGCATGGCCAACGCGCACCACTTGGTTGGGCTCGCCCTTGCCGCAGTTCGGCGTGCCAAGGACCTTGAAGGTGCTTGCGTCACCGACGGCGCTGAGGTTGCGCCAGAATTGCGCGGAAATGGCGCGGTAGTTCGGGTTTTTCACGACACCCTTGAGCTCGCCGTTCTCGATCAACTGACCCCACTCGCAGCCGAACTGAAATTTGTTGCGCGCATCGTCGATCGACCACGAGCGGTTGGTGCTCATCAAAATGCCGTGCTCGATACCGCCAATCAGTTGTGCCATCGACTGGTCGCCCGGCTCGATGTTGAGGTTGGCCATGCGGTCGATGGGCGCCCGGTTCCAGCTGCAGGCGCGGCTGTTGGCGACGCCTTCCATACCGGAGCGGTATTGCGACAGCGCGCCACCCAGCGGCCGCTGCAGAATCCCTTCCTTGATCAGGAATTGCTTGGTGGCGGGCGTGCCATCGTCGTCGTAGCCGTAACTTGCCAGTTGCTCGGGGATGTCCGGGTCAAAGGTCACGTTGAGCAGGTCCGAGCCATAGCGCAGGGTGCCGAAGTCGCTGGCCTTGACGAAGCTGGTGCCGGCGTAGTTGCGCTCGTCACCGAGAATGCGGTCCAGCTCCAGCGGGTGGCCGATGGACTCGTGGATTTGCAGGATCATTTGATCGGGCGTCAGCAACAGGTCGCGGGGGCCGCTTGGGGTGTTGGGCGCCAGGATCAGTTGCAGCGCCTGATCGGCGACGTGGGCCGCCGCACCGATGATGCCGCAGGCGGTAATGACTTCCGCGCCGCCTTGCTGGCCGAAGTTGTCGCGACCCAGGCTGCGGGTCTGGCTGTCTTTGCCGTCATAGGCGGTGACGCTGAGGCCGGGGAAGACAAAGCGCTGCGCCTGACGGATTTCGGCCCCCGCGCTGTTCAGGTAAATCTGCTCGACGTTTTCCAGCCCCAGACTGACTTGCCAATTGACCAGTCGATCGTCCTTGGGCACGGAGGCGGATTCGCTGCCGAGCAGGGCATAACAATCGCTGAGCGATGGGAAGGCGCTGGTCAGGTTCGGTGAGAGATAGTCAGCACGGCTCGTCGCCACAGCCTGCTCGCGCAGGTCGAGCAATGCGTGCGGGGCGAGCATGCGGGCCTGAGCTTCGGCCCGTTCGAGCGCGGCCTGTAAACCCTGTTGCGAGAGGTCGTTGGTGGCCGCGTACGCTTCGACCCCGTCAATGCGTACGGTCAGCATCGCACCTTCGTCAGTGCTCAGCTGCGGCGGTTCGGCGACGTTCTTGCGCACGGTCAGGTGCTGACTGGTTTGTTTGACGTAGCGCAGGGAGAAAAATCGGGCGCTGCTCTGCAAGGCGGCGAACCGCTGCTTGAGTTGAGCGGAGAAGTCGAACATGCAGGAAGGCTCCTTGGCGATTCGGACAGGCACGGTTCGAATCATAGCGCGCTTGAGCCTTTGGGCGGGAAGCCAAGAAGGGTTGCATCGGCTCTACCGACCGCTTCGCCACCGTCGTAACCTCCGGCAGCTCCCACACAGAGTGCGTGACACGCTGGATCTTCTCTGACACCAGACTCGCTCAGCTGCGATGGCCTGTCTGCTGAGCGTCCTCCTGTGGGAGCTGCCGGAGGTTACGACGGTGGCGAATGCGTCGTGCCAGCCACCCTCAATGCTGAAGTGCTGACGCATTCGCCGGCAAGCGCGCTCCTACAGGGCTTGCAGTCACCGGCACGGACGATGGCAACCGGCTCGACTACTGCGCCCTCGAGCCAACCTCACGCATCGGCTTGCCACGCACCGGCGCATCGCCAGCCACGTAATACCGTGCGGTGCTGCGTGGCAGCGGAGCGCGACCGCGGATCTTGTCGGCGATTTTCTCGGCGATCATGATCGTCGGCGCATTCAGGTTGCCGGTGGTGATGATCGGCATGATCGAAGCGTCGACCACGCGCAGGTTCTGCATCCCGTGCACACGACCTTCACCGTCGACCACGGCCATTTCATCGGTGCCCATCTTGCACGAGCACGACGGGTGATAGGCCGTTTCGGCGTGCTCGCGGACGAACTGGTCAAGCTGCTCGTCGGTCTGCACTTCGATGCCCGGACTGATCTCGCGACCGCGGTACTTGTCCAGCGCAGGCTGTTGCATGATTTCCCGGGTCAGGCGGATGCCGTCGCGGAACTCCTGCCAGTCCTGTTCGGTGGACATGTAATTGAACAGGATGCTCGGGTAGTCGCGCGGATTCCTGGACTTCAGCTGCACACGGCCGCGGCTCGGCGAGCGCATCGAGCCCACGTGGGCCTGGAACCCGTGCTCCTTCACACCCTTGCTGCCGTTGTAGTTAATCGCCACCGGCAGGAAGTGGTACTGAATGTTCGGCCACTCGAATTCCTCGCGTGAGCGAATGAAACCGCCGGCCTCGAACTGATTGCTGGCACCGATGCCCTTGCCCAGAAACATCCACTCGGCACCAATGGCCGGCTGGTTCCACCAGAGCAAGGAGGGGTACAGCGAGACCGGTTCCTTGCAGGCATACTGCAGGTACATCTCCAGGTGGTCCTGAAGGTTCTCCCCCACGCCGGGCAGATCGTGCACCACCGGAATGTCGAGCTTCTTCAGCAGCGCGGCAGGGCCGACGCCGGAACGCTGCAGGACCTGAGGCGAGGCAATCGCGCCGCTGCACAACAGGACTTCCTTGCGTGCGCGGGCTTCGATGCGCGTGTCGCTGTTGCCGACCAGGTAGGCCACGCCCACGGCACGTTTGCCCTCGAACAGGATGCGATCGGTCAGTGCATGGGTGACGATGGTCAGCGTCGAGCGCTTCTTCGCTTCGTCCAGATAACCACGGGCGGTGCTGGCGCGACGACCGAACGGTGTGACGGTGCGGTCCATCGGGCCGAAGCCTTCCTGTTGATAGCCGTTAAGGTCTTCGGTGCGTGGGTAACCCGCCTGAACACCGGCTTCCACCATCGCGGCGAACAGCGGATTGTTACCCGCTTTGGGCGTGGTCACGCTGACCGGGCCTTCGCCGCCATGGTAGTCGTTCGGACCGATATCGCGGGTTTCCGCCTTGCGGAAATACGGCAGGCAGTCGAGGTAGGTCCAGTCTTCCAGCCCTGGCAATTTCGCCCAGCCGTCATAGTCCATCGCGTTGCCACGGATGTAGCACATGCCGTTGATCAGCGACGAACCGCCCAGGCCTTTGCCACGACCGCACTCCATCCGGCGGTTGTTCATGTAAGGCTCGGGCTCGGTTTCGTAAGCCCAGTTGTAGCGACGACCCTGAAGCGGGAACGCCAGCGCGGCCGGCATTTGGGTGCGGAAGTCGGCGCGGTAATCCGGGCCGCCGGCTTCGAGCAACAGAACGGTGACGCCCGCGTCTTCGGTGAGACGGGCTGCCAGGGTGTTACCGGCAGAGCCGGCCCCGATGATGATGTAGTCGTATTCTTGGGACATTAAAATGCTCCCTCTTCATAAGGTGATCAGGGGTATGGCTGTTGACTCAATCTCCTGTAGGAGCAGTCGGAGGTTACAACTGCTCCTACAGAGATCGGGTCATGGCGTAAGGCCGGGTTTAGAACACCGACGCGTAATCGCCCAGCTCGACCTGTACCGATTTGAGGCGCGTGTACTGCGCCAGCGAGCTGATCCCGTTCTCGCGGCCAACACCCGATTGCTTGTAGCCGCCGACCGGCATCTTCGCGTCGGATTCGCCCCAGGCGTTGATCCAGCAGATGCCGGCTTCGAGCTGGTGAATCACGCGGTGGGCGCGGTTCAGGTCTTTGGTCACGATGCCCGCCGCCAGGCCCATTTCGGTGTCGTTGGCGCGGCGGATCACTTCGTCCTCGGACTCGTAACTGAGGATGCTCATGACCGGGCCGAAGATCTCTTCTTTGACGATGGTCATGTCGTCGCTGCAGTCGGTGAACACGGTCGGCGCAACGAATGCGCCTTTGGCGAATTCGCCATCGGTCAAACGGTTACCGCCGACCAGCAGGCGCGCGCCTTCTTCCTTGCCCTTGGCGATGTAGCCCAACACGCTTTCCATGTGCGCGAAGCTCACCAGCGGGCCGAAGTTGGTGTTGTCATCTTCCGGGTTACCGACGCGGATACGGTTCACGCGTTCCAGAATCTTCGCTTCGAACGCCGACTTCAGCGAGGCTGGCACGAACACGCGGGTGCCGTTGGTGCAGACCTGACCGGAACTGTAGAAGTTGGCCATCATGGCGATGTCGGCGGCACGATCCAGATCGGCATCGTCGAAAATGATCAGCGGCGACTTGCCGCCCAGCTCCATGGTCACTTCCTTGAGCGACGAACTGGAGGCGCTGGCCATGACTTTCTTGCCGGTGTCGGTGCCGCCGGTGAACGAAACCTTCTCGATGCGCGGGTGCTCGGTCAGCCAGGTGCCGACTTCGCGACCGCTGCCGGTCAGGACGTTGAACACGCCGTCGGGCAGGCCGGCTTCGGTGTAGATCTCGGCTAGTTTCAGGGTGGTCAGCGAGGTGACTTCGCTCGGCTTGAAGATCATCGCGTTGCCCGCAGCCAAGGCCGGCGCGGATTTCCACAGGGCGATCTGGATCGGGTAGTTCCACGCACCAATGCCGACCGTGACACCCAGCGGCTCGCGGCGGGTGTAAACGAAAGAAGAGGTGCGCAGCGGGATCTGCTCGCCTTCGATAGCCGGAACCAGGCCTGCGTAGTACTCCAGCACATCGGCGCCGGTGACGATGTCGACGTATTTGGTTTCGGAGATCGCTTTGCCGGTGTCCAGGGTTTCCAGTGCAGCCAGCTCATCGTTGCGCTCGCGCAGGATATCGACGGCCCGACGCAGGATGCGCGAGCGCTCCATGGCGGTCATCGCAGCCCAGATCTTCTGACCCTTTTCCGCACTGACGACAGCGCGTTCGACGTCGGCCTGGCTGGCCCGCTGAACCTTGGCGAGCACCTCGCCGTTGGCCGGGTTGATGGCTTCGAAGGTCGCGTCGCTGCTGGCGTCGACGTAACCACCGTCAATGTAGAGTTTTTGCAGTTCGAAACGGGCCATAAAGTCCTCGCAGTTGTCTGTGAATGGCGATGACCGGGTGCGTTGAGTGCTGTGCCGGTCGTTGTCGGGCGGCCTGCCGTATGTATCAGGAGCAGCGCGCCGCTTTTGCCAGTTGGAAATCCATGTATTCGTAGGCGAGCTGTTGCGCCTGTTGGGTATCGAAGGCATCGCCGGAAAGCGCGCCGCGCAACCACAGTCCATCGATCAGCGCCGCCAGGCCGCGAGCTGCGGTGCGTGCGTCGTCCAGTGGCAGCACGCGGCGGAACTGGCAGCACAGGTTCGAATACAGGCGGTGATCGTTGATGCGCTGTAATCGGTGCAGCGATGGCGAATGCATGCTGGTGGCCCAGAACGCGAGCCAGGTTTTCATGGCCGGGCCGTTGACCTGACTGGCGTCGAAGTTGCCCTCGATGATGACTTTCAGATGCGCCCTGGGGCTGCTGTCGGTCAGTGCCTGCCGGCGTTCGGCGACGTTGATGATCAGTGCGTTCATCAGGTGGCGCATGGTCGCTGCGATCAGGCCGTTCTTGTCCTGAAAGTAGTGACTGATGATACCGTTGGAGACGCCGGCCAGTCTGGCGATCAACGCGATGCTGGCATCGCCCATCCCGACCTGATCGACGGCCGAAAGCGTGGCCTGAATCAGTTGCTGACGACGAATGGGTTGCATACCGACCTTGGGCATCTGAGCGTCTCCGTGGCTTGCCGGGTGATCGAGAAGGGCTGAAAAACGGCCTCCAGTATATTGCTTTTTAATTGAACGTTCAATCAACAAAAAACCATGGGCGTGCGGAAAGCTGTTGATCTCGTGCGTTTTAGAGCCTTGAAACGATCATTTGTAGGAGCGTGGCTCGTCCCGCGATCTGCTGCGCAGCGGCAGCAAATCCATCCGCATTGGGGGTGTCAGGCACACCGCATTCGCTGAATTTGCTGCCGGTTCCCGGCAGATCGCGGGACAAGCCTCGCTCCTACAGTTTCGGGTGTCGCGCTTACCCGTTTGTGTGATCGTTCCCACGCTCTGCGTGGGAACGATCACAGTCTGGTGGTGCGTTTAGCCGTGATTCTTACCAAGCAACGCGTGGTACAGCTCGCTGTCGCCCAGAATGCCGACCAGTTGGTTGTTCTCTTGAAGCACCAGCTTGTTGCCGGTGTGGTAACGAATCTGCAGCGCTTCACGCATGCCGATGTCGGAGTGCACGACAGTCGGTCTGCGGCCCAGGTTTTCGACCGCCTGGCCGGGTTCCCAGCTCTGCAGGTCCACCGCCGCGCCGTGCTGGCGCAGGCCTTTGATCGTGTTGCCGTCTGCCAGATCGATCCATGAATCGTCGCCCGGGTCCAGGCACACCTGGGAGCCGTTGATGCGCGTGCAATCGGTGATCGGGCGCATCAGGCTGCGGCCACACAGGACGTTGAGCGGGTTGGTGTGCGCGACGAAGGTCCGCACGTATTCGTCCGCAGGGTTGAGCACGATCTCTTCCGGCACGCTGTACTGGATGATCCGGCCGTCTTTCATGATCGCGATGCGGGTGCCCAGCTTCAGGGCTTCGTCCAGGTCATGGCTCACGAACACGATGGTTTTGCTCAATTTCTTCTGCAGGGCCAACAGTTCATCCTGCAGACCCTGGCGGATCAGCGGGTCGAGAGCGGAGAACGGTTCGTCCATCAGCAGAATGTCGGCGTCCATCGCCAATGCACGGGCCAGGCCCACGCGCTGCTGCATGCCGCCGGACAGTTCGTCAGGCTTCTTGTTACGCCACTGGGCCAAGCCCACCAGCTCAAGTTTTTCGTCGACCAGTTGGCGACGTTCTTTTTCGGGGCGCCCCTGCATTTCCAGGCCAAAGCTGATGTTCTCGCGAACGGTCAGCCATGGCATCAGGGCGAACTTCTGGAACACCATCGCGATGCGCTTGGTGCGCATCATTTTCAGCTCGGCCGGGGTGCAGTTGGCGATGTTGATCTGCTTCCCTTCGTGCTCCACGAACAGCGAACCGCGGCTGACCGTGTTCAGGCCGTTGATGCAGCGCAGCAGGCTGGATTTGCCCGAACCGGACAAGCCCATCAGCACACAGATTTCGCCTTTGTTGATTTCCAGACTGGCTTTTTCAACGCCAACGATCTGACCGGTTTTTTTCAGGATTTCCGGCCGCGCCAGGCCCTGATCCAGCAGCTTGAGAGCCTCGCGCGGGTCTTTGGAGAAGACGACGTCTACCTGGTCGAATTTGATGATGCTCATGCGTCGGCCCTCACTTTTGCGTCGGGTTGTTTGCAGATACGGTCGAGCATGATCGCCAGCAATACGATCGCAAGGCCTGCTTCGAAGCCCAGTGCGATATCAGCAGTGTTCAGTGCGTTGACCACAGGTTTGCCCAAGCCGTCCGCACCCACCAGTGCTGCGATCACCACCATCGACAACGACAGCATGATGCACTGGGTGATGCCGGCCGCGATGCTAGGCATGGCGTGGGGCAGTTCGATTCGGGAAAGCAGTTGGCGACGGGAGCAGCCGAAGGCCTTGCCGGCGTCGAGGAGTTCTTGCGGGACATCGCAGATGCCCAGATAGGTCAACCGGATGGGGGCGGCAATCGCGAACACCACCGTGGAAATCAGACCCGGTACCACGCCCAGCCCGAACAGGGTCAGGGTTGGAATCAGGTAAACGAACGTCGGCACCGTCTGCATCAGGTCGAGGACGGGGCGCATGCAGGTGTAAAACATCGGCTTGTGCGCGGCAACGATGCCCAGCGGCACGCCGATCACCACACAGACCAGGGTGGCAAACAGCACCTGGGCCAGGGTTTCCATGGTTTCCTGCCAATACCCCAGGTTCAGGATCAGCAAAAACGAAAGGATGACGAAGGCGGTCAGGCCCCACTTGCGCTGGATGAAGTGTGCGAGCAGAGCAATCAGGCCGATCAGGACAAACGGATTGAACCACGTCAGACCGGAAGTCAGTCCGTGGATCATGGTTTCCAGTGACGAGGCGATGGCGTCGAAGGTGCTGGCGCCGTGTTGGGTCAGCCAGTCGACAAAGCCTGCGATGTACTGGCCTAGGGGGATTTTATGATCAGTCAGCATGATATCGATTGTCCGCGTGCGGGATGAAAAGAGGACAACAGGCGGGCGAACCCGCCTGCGTGTCGAGTTACTTCGTCAGCTCGGCTTTAGCGGCTTCCAGGCCAGGTTTACCGTCCACTGTGGTGACACCCGCCAGCCAGGTGTCGAGTACTTGAGGATTCTTCTTCAACCACGCCTTCGCGGCGGCTTCAGGCTTCATCTTGTCGTCCAGGATGTTGCCCATCAGCTCGCTTTCCATGTCGACGGTGAACTGCAGATTCTTCAGCAACTGACCGACGTTGCTGCACTCCTGGGTGTAACCCTTGCGCGTGTTGGTCGCGACGGTCGCGGCGCCAAAGTCGGGGCCGAAGAAGTCGTCGCCACCGGTCAGGTACTGAATCTTGAAGCGCTTGTTCATCGGGTGCGGTGCCCAGCCCAGGAACACCACGGCGGTGTCGCGCTTGGAGGCGCGATCCACTTGGGAGAGCATGCCGGCTTCGCTCGATTCGACGACTTTGAACCCGGCGGTCTTCAGGCCGAATGCGTCTTTGTCGATCATGCTCTGGATCAGGCGGTTGCCGTCGTTGCCGGGCTCGATGCCGTAGATCTTGCCATCGAGTTCTTTCTTGAATTTGGCGATGTCGGCGAAATCATGCAGGCCTTTGTCGTACAGCGCTTGCGGTACGGCCAGTGTGTATTTGGCGCCTGTGAGGTTGGTGCGCACGACTTCGACAGTGCCGGCGTCGCGGTATGGCTTGATGTCGTTTTCCATGGTCGGCATCCAGTTGCCGAGGAACACGTCCATATTCTTGCCATCGGCCAGCGACTTGTAGGTCACCGGTACGGAAATCATGGTGGTCTTGGTTTTGTAGCCCAGTGACTGAAGGACAACGCTGGTGGTCGCAGTAGTCGCGGTGATATCGGTCCAGCCTACATCGGAAAAATTGACTGTCTTGCAAGCCTCGGGCTCTGCGGCCTGGGCCAGCATGGGCAGACTCAGCGCAACGCCCAGCAATAGCTTGTGTGAACCTTTCATGGTTGGACTCCTTAGGTGTTTTCTTCTCGTCATCAGTCAGGGCTGACGCGTTTTTGGGTGTCGGCGAGTCAAGTGGGAAAACAGCTCTATCACTGCGTCTGGCGATTGAGTCGATAACGATCATGTAACAGGGAAAAACAAACGCCTACAGGGCGCGTCGTAACCAGTACAGAGGGGGTCGTATCCAGTGTCGGTGACGTCGCTTACAGATTTTTTCCCCGCTCGCCGAACGGTTTTCGAGTGTCAAAGCGGCAAAAAGTGTCGAAAACACTGGGTCTTCTTCTAGAGGGTGTGCTCCTGGAGGCTTCTGCGTAGCCGCGACGTTCGTGGACAAGAGTGGGTCGGTGTGAGACGCCGTCGTTGAAGATAAAAGGCTGATGATGCCGCCATCTCGACGGATAGCAGCTTGAGCGTAGCAGTTCCGTCGCCGGCCGCCTGGCGCGCCGGGAACCCTGTTCTACGGAGGTTTGCGGTTAATGGCTATCAGCGTGTTCGACCTGTTCAAGATTGGTATCGGTCCTTCCAGTTCCCACACCGTGGGACCGATGCGCGCAGCGGCATTGTTCGTTCAAGGCTTGCGTGAACGCGACCAGTTGGCGTCGGTTTTGCGCATCGAAGTGCGTCTGTACGGATCGCTGTCAGCGACCGGGGTCGGGCACGGCAGCGACAACGCCGTGATCATGGGTTTGATGGGCGAATGGCCTGATGCAATCGACCCGACCTTGATCGGTCAGCACATTGCAGAGCTGCGTGAAACCGACACCTTGAAGCTCAACGGCGATCACCCGATCACGTTCGTCTGGCAGCGCGACATGCAACTGATCGACGAAAACCTGCCCTTTCATCCCAACGCCATGACCTTGATCGCCTTCGATGCGAGCGGCGAGCTGCACCGCGACACCTACTATTCGGTGGGCGGCGGGTTTGTCGTTGATGAGGCGCAGGCGGCCAGCGGTGTGCTGGACATGGACAACACCGTGCTGCCCTATGACTTCTCCAGTGCCGATGAGCTGCTGATGCTGTGTGAGAAGCATGGTCTGCGTGTCTCGGAACTGATGATGGCAAACGAGAAGGTCTGGCGCAGCGAAGAGGAAATACGGGCCGGGCTGATGCGTTTGTGGCGTGCGATGCAGGATTGTGTGGAGCACGGCCTGAAACACGAAGGCATCCTGCCTGGCGGCCTGAATGTGCGTCGCCGCGCAGCACGGCTGCATCGCAGCCTTCAGGAGCTGGGCAAGCCGAACGTGATCGGCTCGACCTTGAATGCGATGGAGTGGGTCAACCTGTTTGCGCTCGCGGTCAATGAAGAGAACGCCGCAGGTGGGCGCATGGTCACCGCGCCTACGAACGGCGCAGCGGGCATCATTCCGGCGGTGCTGCATTATTTCGTCAAATTCAGCGATGAAGTCAGCGAAGCCAACGTGGTGGATTATTTCCTGGCTGCCGCGTCAATCGGCATCCTGTGTAAAAAGAATGCCTCGATCTCTGGTGCCGAAGTGGGTTGTCAGGGCGAAGTGGGTTCGGCCTGTGCCATGGCCGCGGCCGGACTGGCGGACATTCTTGGCGCAACGCCTGCGCAATTGTGCAACGCGGCTGAAATCGGACTCGAACACAACCTGGGGCTGACCTGCGACCCGGTTGGGGGCCTGGTTCAAGTGCCCTGCATCGAGCGCAATGCGATTGCCGCCGTGAAGGCAATCAATGCGGCACAGATGGCGCTGCGCGGTGACGGCACTCACTTCATTTCGCTTGATCGGGTGATTCGCACCATGCGCGACACCGGTGCCGACATGCATGACAAATATAAAGAGACATCGCGCGGCGGGTTGGCGGTCAGTGCGGTGGAGTGTTGATCCAGGACTGTGCAGCGCTTGTTCCGATGTTTTCGCGAGCAAGCTCACTCCCACAAAGGTTTTGCGTCAGACGACTCATGTGCGGATAACCGAATACCGGTAGGAGTGAGCTTGCTCGCGATTGCGATCTGTCTGAAGACGTCGTCGTGGCTGACACCCCGATCAAGACCAAGGGGTAATGCGATTACCTTCTGCTCGCTTTTGAATCACGTTTCAAACCCGCCGCTGCCTTTTGGCGCGTGACCCGGATAGACATGGCGCAAAGCCATGTCTCACAGGCGTTTAACGGCCTACCGCCGGTCACCTGTGCAAGGAGTGACACTCCTGTCTGTCAGGCATTTCCTCTTTTCCCACAAGTGCTACCGAATTGCTCATTCGTTCCTTTGTTTTCGCGGCTCAGGGATCGATAGGTCGCTAACGGAACAGCCATGTCGCTCCCGAATAGACGCATCGCGACGTCGCAAACAGGGTTTATTGAATGTCTATTCAAGTTTAGGCATGGCATTTGCGTTGCAATAGCAGAGTCCTCCACTGATGAGGGCCATACAACAAGAGCCTCTAGCTGGGGCCATCAATTGCTTTACGTGAGAGGAGATACTGTGATGACTTCGTTCAACGCCGGGGCTCAACCCCAGAACCGTGCGCCCCAATCCATCGGCTTTCTGCTGCTGGACAATTTCACACTCATCTCTCTCGCGTCGGCGGTTGAACCGTTACGCATGGCGAACCAGTTGTCCGGTCGTGAGCTGTATCGCTGGACCACATTGACCGTCGACGGCGGCCAGGTATGGGCCAGTGACGGCTTGCAAATCACTCCCGACGCTTCGATGCACAAGGCGCCGGTGCTGGACACCGTGATCGTCTGCGGCGGCGTCGGCATTCAACGCACCGTTACCCGCGAACACGTGAGCTGGCTGCAGAGCCAGGCGCGCCAGTCCCGACGCCTCGGCGCGGTGTGCACCGGCAGCTGGGCGCTGGCCTGCGCAGGTCTTCTGGACGGCTTCGATTGCAGCGTGCACTGGGAATGTCTGGCCGCGATGCAGGAGGCTTTCCCTCGCGTGGCGATGAGCACGCGTCTGTTCACGCTCGACCGTAACCGTTTCACCAGCTCCGGCGGCACCGCGCCGCTGGACATGATGCTGCACCTCATCAGCCGCGATCATGGCCGTGAACTGTCCGCCGCGATCTCGGAGATGTTCGTCTATGAGCGTATTCGTAACGAGCAGGATCACCAGCGCGTGCCGCTCAAGCACATGCTCGGCACCAACCAGCCGAAGCTGCAGGAAATCGTCGCGCTGATGGAGGCCAACCTGGAGGAGCCTATCGACCTCGACGAACTGGCGGTCTACGTCTCCGTCTCGCGCCGCCAGCTTGAAAGGCTCTTTCAGAAGTACCTGCATTGCTCGCCATCGCGCTACTACTTGAAGCTGCGCCTGATTCGTGCGCGTCAGTTGCTCAAGCAAACGCCGATGTCGATCATCGAAGTGGCGTCCGTCTGCGGCTTTGTGTCCACACCGCATTTTTCCAAGTGCTACCGCGAATACTTCGGCATTCCGCCCCGCGATGAGCGTGTCGGGTCCAACACCGCACAGCAAGTGGCGATGATGCCGATTCCTCAGGCCATGGTCCTGGCACCGCTCTCCGGCCCGTTGTCGGCCCTGAGCCAGGCGCGTAACGAATCGACGTTTGCGAGTGTGAGGTTGTAACGGGTTAACGCATCTGTAGGAGCGCGCTTGCCCGCGATCGTGGGTGTGCCAGTCAACGTATCGGTTGCAGGCAAACCTCAATCGCGGGCAAGCGCGCTCCTACAAGAATCAGGCCTGTGTACGGGCTTTGTTATACGTCGCCAGCGCCGGCAGCAGCTGTTGGTCGATCGCCTGGCGCACGGCTGGCAGGATGGTCGCGCTGCTGGTGAGCATCTTCTCCACCAACTGGCGCAACGCCCGGGCACGATCGTCGTTCAGGCCACACACCACCTGAGCGCAGGCTTGTTCGGCGGTGGCGCTGGAAGGCATTTCAAAGCCGATCGATCTGAGTTGACCCAGCAGATCGTCCTGGTCGATCAGGTCCGCATGCATCATGACGCTCGCTCCTTTTAGTGGGATTGAGCCGATTCTGGTAGCCCCACGCACGCTCGGCAATACCTGTCTTCGGCAATGTCTGCGATGCACAACAGCGTGTCGGTTTTGGCTATGTAACCGTTTAGTTCATTCGGCATAATGGCGTCATTCAAAAGTGCGCGGACGATGGGTTTGGTCACCTTCGCGTCCGCGCATGTCCCTCAACCCCGGTTTTGTAACGGCTTAACCGGGGCTTTTTTTTGCCTGTGATTCGGCTTGCAGCTTGCGTCGAGGCACGAGCGGTCTGCGCAAGGGCGGCTGTTTTGGTAAACTCCGCAGCCTTCCAGGAGCCGCCATGAACTACCGTCACGCCTTCCACGCCGGCAATCACGCCGACGTCTTCAAACACATCGTCCTGACTCGCTTGATCGCGCTGATGTCGCGCAAGGAGCAGCCTCTCGCCTATCTCGACACCCATGCGGGCCTTGGTCTGTACGACCTGCAAGGCGATCAGGCTACGCGCACCGGAGAGTGGATCGAAGGCATTGGCCGTTTGTGGGATGCCGAAGATGTGCCGCCCATGGCTGCCGGTTATCTGGACGTGATTCGCCAGATGAACCGCAAGACCGGCGAATTGCGCTATTACCCCGGTTCGCCTGAGCTGGCGCGCCGTCTGACCCGCGAGCAGGACCGCGTGCTGCTTAACGAGAAGCACCCTGAAGATGGCGCAATGCTCAAAGACAACATGAAGTACGACCGCCGCGTGGCGGTGCACCTGGGTGAGGGCTGGCATGTGCCGCGCGCCTTGCTGCCCGTGCAGGAAAAGCGCGCGGTGATGCTGATCGACCCGCCGTTCGAGCAACTCGACGAGATGAAGCGCTGCTCGGTGGCACTCAAGGAAGCCATCGGTCGCATGCGTCAGACCGTCGCCGCCATCTGGTATCCGGTCAAGGACCAGCGCGCGCTCAAGCGCTTTTATCAGGAACTGGCCGAGACGGGCGCCCCGAAGCTGTTGCGTGTGGAGCTGCTGGTGCATCCGCTGGACACCCCGAACAGCCTGAACGGCTCGGGCATGGCCATCGCCAACCCGCCGTGGGGCCTGGAAGAAGAACTGCGTGAACTGCTGCCGTGGCTGGCCGAGAAACTGGGCCAGACTCAGGGTGACTGGAAGATGGATTGGCTGATTGCAGAGAGCTGATTGTCTGAGGTGCCGTGCGGCGAACCCTTGTAGGAGCCGGCTTGCTGGCGAACCGGTGAATCAGTAGACAATATTTTGTCTGACCTGACGCATTCGCCAGTAAGCCGGCTCCTACAGAGTATCGGTGTTGATCGTTCAGTCGGTTTGCGGCTTAAGCCTTATTCAGGCTCGGCGGCATGCAGACACCGGTGCCGCCGATCCCGCAATAGCCTTGCGGATTCTTCGCCAGGTACTGTTGGTGATAAGCCTCGGCAAAATACACGGTCGGCGCCTGGTCAATTTCAGTGGTGATTTCCCCGAGGCCCGCCTTGGTCAGTTCGGCCTGGTACACCTCGGCGCTGGCCTTTGCCGCTTGCAGTTGCTCTGGCGTGGTGGCGTAAATCACCGAGCGGTACTGGGTGCCGAGGTCGTTGCCCTGGCGCATGCCCTGCGTCGGATTGTGCAGTTCCCAGAACATCGCCAGCAGCTCTTGATAGCTGACCTTCGCCGGTTCATACACCACCAGAACGACTTCAGCGTGGCCGGTCAGCCCGGAGCAGACTTCTTCGTAGGTCGGGTTCGGCGTGAAGCCGCCCGCATAGCCAACGACTGTGCTGACAACGCCATCACGTTGCCAGAAACGACGCTCGGCGCCCCAGAAGCAACCCAGGCCGAAAATGGCGAATTCGACGTCTTGAAAGAACGGGCCCAGCAGCGGGTTGGCATTGACGAAATGCGTCTCCGGCAGAGCCATCGGGGTTTCGCGGCCCGGCAGCGCTTGCTGGGCAGTGGGGAGTTCGTTTTTGTTCACAAGGATTTCCGAGCGCAGGGCCATGAGGTAGACCTCTCAAGGACATGACAACCGACGGGGTTTGTCAGTGAAGGACGTATATGGGGTCAGATTGTGTTGTTACAAATGAAAGGCGACCAGTGTGCCGTACACGGCTTGAGCGGGGAAGGGGAGCAACATCCGGATGTCAGGGCTGAGGTCCGCGTGGATAACGCCGCAACGCGTTGATCAGGTCCTCGCCCGGGATAGGCTTATCGAACAGATAACCCTGGCCTACGTCGCAGCGGTGACGACGCAGGAATGCCAGTTGCTCGGCCGTCTCGATGCCTTCGGCAACCACGGTCAGTTTGAGGTTATGCGCCATGGCGATGACCGCCGAGGTGATTTCCATGTCGTCCTGATCGTCCGGAATGTCCCGGATGAAGCTGCGGTCGATCTTGATGACGTCGATAGGGAATTTCTTCAAGTAACTGAAGGACGAGTAACCAGTGCCGAAGTCGTCCATCGCCAGCGTCAGGCCAAGGGTCTTCAGCGATTCGAGCTGCAGGCGTGTATCTTCGGTCGCTTCCAGCAGCAGGCCTTCAGTGAGCTCCAGCTCCAGCAGCGACGGGTCGAGCTGTTCTTCGCGCAGAATGTTGGCGAGGGAGGTCACCAGCTCCGGGTCGGAGAATTGTTTGGGCGAGACGTTGATCGCCACGTGCAGCTTGCCGTAGCCCGCGGCGGTGAGTTGTTTGCTCATGCGGCAGGACTGCCGCGCGACCCATTTGCCGATCGGGATGATCAGGCCGGTTTCCTCGGCGACGCTGATGAACTGGTCCGGCCGGATCATGCCCTTTTCCGGATGGTTCCAGCGCAACAGCGCTTCCATGCCCAACAGGCGCCCGGTGCGCAGGCACAGCTTGGGCTGATAGAAGACTTCCAGCTCGTTTTGCGTCAGGGCGCGGCGCAGGTTGTTCTCCACGAACAGCTTGTAGCTGGCCTCGGCGTTGAGCGCCTCGGTGAACACCTGGACCTGATGCTTGCCGTTGGCCTTGGCCTTGTGCAGCGCCAGACCGGCGTTCTTCATGAGTGTCTGTGGGTCGCGGCCGTGCAGCGGCGCGCAGGCCAGGCCGACGGAGCCGGTCACGCTGATCAACTGGTTATCGACGAACATCGGCTTGTCCAGCGTTGTCAGTACCTGGCTGGCGATGCGTTGACCGTCTTCTGGACCGGTATCGTCCAGCAGCACGGCGAATTCGTTACTGGCAAAGCGCGCGAGAATCCCGGTCGGGCTAAGGCTGTTGCGCAGTCGCCGCGCGAGGCTGATCAGCAACTTGTCGCCGGTCTGGTGACCGAGGCTGTCGTTGATCCGCTTGAAGTTGTCGATGTCCACCAGCAGCAGGCTGATGGGCGTTTCGATGTCCCGGGCGAAGTGCTCGTCGAGGGTGCGAATGAACGCCGGACGGTTGCCCAGATTGGTCAGGTTGTCGGTATACGCCAGGCGCTCGATTCGCTGCTGGGAGAGCTTCGCCTGGGTGATGTCTTCGTAGATGCCGATGTAATGGGTCAGTTCGCGGTTGTCGCCAAAGACCTTGGAAATCGACAACTGGCCCCAGTACGGTTCAAGGTTCTTGCGACGGCTCTTGAATTCGCCTTGCCAGCTGTTGCCGCTCACCAGGCTGGAATTGGCGTCGAGCAACAGCGAGTTGAGATTCTCCAGCGCGGGCAGTTCCGACAGGCGATGGCCGTGGACCTCATCCGCAGTGTACTGGGTGATCTCGGTGAAGCTTGGGTTGACGTACTCGACCACGCCGTCGCAGTTGACCAGCAGAAACGCATTGGCGCTCTGTTCCACGGCCCGCTGGAACAAGTGCAGGGCGTTGGTGGCGGTGCGACGGTTGTGGTTATTGATGGCTTGTGCGAACTGATCGGCCAACTCACCGGCGAAGGCAATTTCGTCTGACTGCCAGTCGCGCGCAGTGCCGGTCTGCTCGAGGCACAGCACGCCGACGACGTTGCCATCGATGCGTATGCTGGCGTCGAGAATCGCGTTGATGTCACGCGGCCCGAGGCTTTCAGCCAGTTCACGGGTGCGCGGGTCGAGCTGCACGTCGTTGGCGTCGATGGCACGACTGGTGTGCAGCGCTTCCAGGTAGCTGGGGTAACGACTGATGTCGATCGGGTCGGGTTTGAAGTAACCGTCGAGGTCTCGCCGATACTCGGCAATCGGCTCAAGGGTCTGACCGTTGAGGTTCCAGATGGCTGCGCGATCAATGTTGTAGATCTCGCAAGCGCTCTTGGTGATCAGCTCGGCGGCTTCCTGCAGGGAGTTGCTGGAGCTGTAGCGATGGCGCGCCAGGCGCAAAATCAGGCTCTGCTGCGCGCGAACCCGCTCAAGGTGCTGCAATTGTTCGTGTTGAGCGCGCTGGTTCAGTTCCAAAGCGATCTGCAGGCGTGAGTTCTGGACTTCCAGATCCGGGCTGAACGCCAGTTCGCTGGCGTCGAACACCTCGTCGACCACCATCAGGTAGCCGCGCAGGAGGTGGCGGTTGCGCTGTTTGTAGCCTTCCCCGATCTCTAGCAGGCCCAGCGGGCCGCGAGCGGTGTGAAGGGTGTAGCGGATGATGTAATGCGAGTTACTGGCCAGTTGCATCTGCACGGCATCGTGCAGGTGATAGCGGGCCTCCGGTTCCATCAGGCTGGCATAGGGTGCACCGACGAGGGCGCACAGTTCCATGGCCGGCATGTCAAACTGCTTTTCGCAGTTGGGGTCCAGGTACAGCATCGCCCAGCTGGGTTCATTCAGCCGTTCGAAACGCAGCATGCCGAGCCGCGAGGGCACCGGCAATTGCGTCACGACCTCGGCTGCCGATCGGGCGGCAGCATCAGGTTGGCTTTTCATGAAGGAACTCGCTTAAAGAGTACGGTCGCGCATGGGCAAGGAGCCCATCGTTAAATCGCGTGTCGCAAGGTTGCATCATGGCGAACGGGCTGACAAGTGAGCGCGATGGCTTAGTGCTATAAATCTGTCGGCAAATGGGAGATTAACTAAAGGTTTCCGGTCGGATTTGTCGAGAGAGTCGGTAAGTGCCTGATTTTGGTGCTCGCGGCGCTTGTTGTTGATCGTGCCCGCTTTTTGGTTTTTGACGTTCGCGGTGGGTGGGCTTGTTGGGTTCTTTGGGTTTGTTGGGTTTGTTGGGTATGGCGTTGGGATTGTGAGCAGATCCATTCTCTCGGGTGGCGCCGATTCAC
>NZ_FOEO01000007.1 GCF_900110765.1 Pseudomonas sp. NFACC02 | reverse complement strand
CAAGCAATCTGCGACTCGGAAGAGCACAGATTGCGGTGACTGTGAAGATGACCTTCACCGAAAGTTTGCAGCACACAGGCAAGACCTGATCACATACCCGATTTGCTGAAGCGCGGCCAACGCCACGGTTCGGTACCCGAATTTCTTGACGACCATAGAGCATTGGAACCACCTGATCCCATCCCGAACTCAGAAGTGAAACGATGCATCGCCGATGGTAGTGTGGGGTTTCCCCATGTGAGAGTAGGTCATCGTCAAGATTGAATTGCGAAACCCCATTTGCGAAAGCAGATGGGGTTTTGTTTTTGCGCGCGGGAAATGAATAGCCCGTACGGTTTACTCAGTGATCTTTGATCGCTAAACCCCAGCCCACAAAAAAGCCCCGCATCGCTGCAGGGCTTAGGTCCAACTCCGTTCTGCTTATTCGGCAGCTTCTTCCGCTACTTCAACGGCTTTCACGGTTGTCACCTCGTCGCGGCGACGAATGTACTTCCAGTCCGCCTCATCAATGTAGATACCAGCAGGACCACTACCGCCCTCAAGGTCGATCGCCACGTGGGCCGACACCTGAGGCTTAACGCTCGCCAGGATCGGGACGAAGCCCAACTGCAGGCTTGTCTCCAGCAAGGCTGCCTGGTTCCTTTCGTCAATGTCAGCGGCTTCGTCCAGGTAGTAAGGCAGACGAACACGACCGGCCTGGTCGCGATCCATCAAGTGCAGCAACAGATACATGTTGGTCAGCGCCTTGATGGTCATCGTCGTTCCGTTGGACGCCGCACCGTCGATGTCGGTGTGGATAACCGGCTGGCTATTAACCTTGGTGATTTCGAATGCCAGCTCGAACAGGTCTTTCAGGCCCAGCTGGTTGTGGTTCGCCGCCACGAGACGCGCTAGGTATTCCTTGGCCTCTTCGTTCTTGTTGTCCTGCTCTGCACTCTGACTCAAATCGAACACCGACAGGGTTTCGCCTTCTTCGTACTGACCGGCACTGTGGATGATCTGATCGATGTGCTTGAGTGCTTCCTTGTTTGGCGCGAGCACGATGCGGAAGCTTTCGAGGTTGGAAACCTGGCGGCGGTTGATCTCGCGGTTGAACAACGCCAGTTGGTGTTCAAGGCTGTCATAGTCGCTGCGGATATTGCGTAGCGTACGCGCGATGTCGGTGACGGCTGCGCGACGAGCCTTGCCCAGGGTCAATGCTTCATCGGTGCGATGCGCATAGGCGTTGATCAACAGTTGCAGACGGCGTTCCATGTCGTCTTCGCTGTCGAACTTGGCGACGCCTTTCAGGCGAACCTGCGCGTACAACGCTTCAATCTGACCGTCGCAACGCAGCAGGCCTTGCCAGCTGTCTTGATAGTCATTAAGCAACGGCAGCAAGTTATCCAGTGAGTCGTCCACGGGCTCCATGAACGGCGTGCCGAATGGCAGATCTGCCGGCAGCAGTTGGCGGCGACGCAGGGCGTCGTCCAGCGTGCGTTGTTTGGATTCCAGATCGCCGATCTGGCGGCCGACCAACTGCAGCTTGGCCGACAGTTGCTGGACGCGTTCGGTAAACGCATCGCTGGAACGTTTGAGTTCGTCCTGCGCGGCTTCCATCTGCGCCAATTGCTCCAGCTTCTCGCCTTCTTCGGCCGTCAGCGTCTGAGTGCGGCGGAAGTCTTCCAGCGCCTTCTGTGCATCCAGGACCTGCTGATACAGCGCTTCAGTCTGAGTCTTGCTCGCGGCACGGTCAGCCGCCACCGCTTGCTGGGTTTTCAGTTGCTTGAGTTCTTTCTCCAGACGCTCTTTCTGATCGCGCAATGCCGCGCGGTCAGCCAGTGCCTGCAAGGCGGGTGGCTCTATGTGGGAAAGGTTGATCGACAATCCTGGCACTTCGAACCGCTCGCCCTTGAAGCCATCCAGAATCGCTTCCAGAGATTTGACCCAGGCGTCGCTGTCGTCCAGCGCAATGCCTTGTTCACCCAGCGGCAGGCTGAACAGTGCGCTGTTGAACAGGCGCATCAGACGCTCGACGTCGGGCTGCGAAAACTCTTCGCGAAGACGGGCATAGCTGTTGTTGTCGGCGTGATCGAGTTGCTGCTTCACCGACTTCAGGCGCTTCTCCAGATCGCGCAGGCGCTCATCCAGATCTTCCGCACTGAACTGCCGGGATTGGGCCAGCGCACCGGCCAGTTCATCGTGCGCGTCCTTGGCCGCCAGCAGCTGTTGCTCAAGGATCTTGACGTCGTCGACCAGCGCGAAACGATTCTTCAGTACCGCCAGTTCGCCGATCCAGCGCTGGATGTTGCTGATTTCTCGCTCCAGGCGCATCAATTCCTGTGTGCCGCCACGTTGGTCGTTTTGCAGCGCGTCCTGTTCGCTGCGGTAGTGCTCGGCCTGAATGACCAGCTCTTCCTTGCGTGCGTTGGAGTAGTCCTGCCAGGTGCCAAGCAACGAATCGAGCAGTGGCGAGAGGCGGTGCAGCTTGCCGCGCAAGATGTCGCGTTGTTTCACGCCGTTGGCCAGCGCCTCGACCAGCGGACCGGCCAAGACCAGTGCGTTGTAGTCCTGTTCCATACGACGGACGTCGCGGAAGGCTTCTTCACACGCGGCAATGTAGTCAACGCTGCCGGAGCGCAGACTGTGTTCGAACGCATCGAGAAACAGCTGCTTGAGTTTGGCGGCGGTGATTTCGCGCATGTGCAGCAAGTTGATGAACAGTGCGCGGAATGTCTTCAGGCTCTGCTCACTGGTCGAGCGCAGCGGGATCAGCGTCAGGTCCAGAGGGATCGATGTGTGACCGCCGACCAGCAGGCGACGCAGTTCATCAGGCTTGAGCTCATAGGCTTTCAGGCCCTGACTTTCCAGATTGGTAAACAGTTCTTTCTGGCGCAGGCAGGTGTCGTTCTTCTGGTAATGGGCCAGATCCAGTTTGCCGGCGTAGGCAAAGAACTGGTGACCAAAGCCGCCACCCGGGCCGCGACCGACCACGCCGATCACATGAGGGCCGTGCGGCAGCGCAACTTCGACCAGGATGTAGCTGGTGTCTGTCGCGAAGTAAAAGCGGCGCGATTGATCAAGGCTGTATTTGCCGAAGCTCATGTCCGACATGCGCGCCAGAATCGGGAATTGCAGCGCGTTGATCGAGGCACTCTTGCCGAGGTTGTTCGCGCCATAGACCGACAGCGGGTGTTCCAGCGGAAACAGCCCGAGGCTGTAACCGGCCGTGTTCAGCAGGGCGAATCGGCGGATGCCGTAGCGTTCCTGGCTCATACATCAAGCTCCTGTTCTTCGGCGATCGCGCGGGCAAGGGCCTGCTCTTCGGATTCTTCGGTTTCCTCAAACTCTGCCAGATCCAGCGGATCATCGGTCTGCAGCAGTTTTTCGTCGCTGTCATCGTCGATCAGTACCGGCGTTGGCAACGGCAGGTCGCTGTGCAGACTGGCGGCCAGATCCCGGTCTTGCTGGACCGACAGGCAGACATCCAGGAAACGGTGCATGGGCGGCAGAAAGCGGTAGATGCCCACTTCTTCGGATGCAAAGCCGAGCTGCGTCATGCGGCGCATGATTTTCTCTTCCAGCTCTTCCTGGGTCTGCACCTCGGCCTGAAGAAACAGGTCGCGGTACTTTTCCAGCAACGACGGCAGTTCGTCACGGCCCAGGCTGCCACCGTCCAGAACGGCGACCGGATCGCGGCCCTGGTCAGCCAGATGCTCGACGAGGATAAAGGTGAAGAGGGCCAGCCGTTGCGCGGTCTTGTTGACCTGTGCGGCGGCAAGATCAGGCACGAAGTAATAGAAGCCACGGGTATCGCAGACCAGCTCGAAGCCGAGCGCCTTGAACAGGGTGCGGTACTGGTCCTGGGCGTTCGACAACTGGGCGTACAGCTCCGGGTCGCGGCGGCTGATGTGGTAACCCTTGAACAGCTCGCGAAAGATCGGCGCGAGCTGGGACATTTCGGATAGATCAAGATGCATGGGCGGTGCCCTCGGAATTCTCTGGGGTTGCGTCTTTGCTCGAGAGCAGGGCGAAGGAGCGCAGGCTGACGCGGTGCTCCTGGGTCAAGTATTCGCGGCGTTCGAGACGCTCGCGTTTGAAGCGTTTTTCCCGCGACAGGCGCGAGAACCAATACAGTAATTCGTCGGTGGCGCCGGTTGGTTCCTGTTCCAGCAGCCAGACCATCAGGTCCGGCATCGGCAGGGCTTCTTCGCACCGCTCGACCATTTCCTTGACCGTGCGCGGCGCCCGGGGCGGTTCGCCTTTGCGGGTGACGCTGGCTTTGGGAAATCGCGCTGGCTTGGCTTCAAAGCGCGCCAAGGCGTAGACGTAGGCTTCGACCTGGTTCGCACTGCCGAGGAAGGTGCTCTGCGGACGCGTGAACAGGGGCATGGCCGCCTGCGGTACCGCGTCGATGCCTTTGCGGCGAATGGCCGACAGCGCCAGGGCCGCCCCCCGTGTCACGGCGTTGTGGCGACGGGCTTCCTCACGCAGCGGGAGCAGCAATTCCCGCGCGTGACGCAAGGTCAGTTGAGCGCTGGTCTGCATTTCGAGGATGCGCGCGTGGGTGCGCAGCAGCATGTCGTCGTCGACCAGATGACCCAGTCGCTGTTGATCCGTGAGCATGCGCAGCAGCACGTTCTCAACCTTGCGTACGCCTTGTTCGAATGCACCGTCGGCGTTTACCAACTGAATCATCGGTTCGACGTATTCGTCCCACGTCGCAAGGACTTCCGCATAGCGCTGGCGCAGCGGGATCTGCCGGTCGCTGGTCTTGGCGCGCTCGGCCACCGCGACCAGCGCCTGTTCATCATTGGCGAGCTTTTTCAGGACGTCGCGCACGCGCATGTCGAGCAGGCGCAGTTGCCGGGCGAGGTCATTGGCATCGCGCGCTTCGAAGGCCTCCTGGATGTAACCGGCCAATCGCTCCAGATGGCGCAAATAAGCTTCGATCTCCAGGCACAGGCCCAGGCGGTGTTCGCGGCGCAGGTACGACAGGAAGTCATGGATCTGCGCGTTCAGCTCGAAACGGTTCGGGCTCTTGGCCACGGGAACCAGGATGTCGAGACGAATCCACACATCCAGCAGGTTGGTGATGTCCTGGGGTGTGCTTTCCAGTTGCTGGGCGGCCAGTTGCAGACGCAGTTCGCTCAGGCTCAGGGTGCCTTGGTCGAAATGCTCGCACAGTGGCTCAAGAAGCGCCCAGTGTTCGGCAAGGGCGCGCAGGACGCGCTTAGGTTCGATCATCGGATGGCCGCTGGTTGGCAAATAAAAGCGGCAATTGTACTGCATCGCAGCCGATGGTTTTCACCCTCAGTCGATCAACTGCGGCGTGATTCGTCGAAGGTCTGTAGAATCCCCCTCCTGACTTTATCCACAGGTGGCTGTCCCTTGCTCAACGAGCCTCGCCGCCGCGCTTATCTGACCGCCATGCAGGTGGTCAGCTGGCTGCCGCGCACCGAACTGCCCTTTGCCGCGCCTTCGCGTCCGGAGCTGCTTGCGCCGTTGCCGGTATTCGAAGACGACGCCGTGGAGGACGTGCATTCGGCGGCTGTCGCGCAAGCAACCCAGACGCCTGCTGCCAGCAACCCGACGCCCGTTGCGCGTACGGTCGAGCGACCGAAAATCGAGGTCCCCCGTCCTTCCGCTGCTGTTAAACCGACTGTTACCAAAGTTGAGAGAGACGAAGACGATGCTCCTGCGGTGGCGAAGGCATCTGTCGTGCCCCCGCCACGCTTTGCGCTGCAATTGCTGCGCGCCGGCAATTGCCTGCTGCTGGTCGAGCTGGCAACCGGGCAGCCTTTCCAGAGTCGCGATCCTTCTTATCTACTGCTCAAGGACATGTTGCGCGCCGCCGGACTGCCGGACAGTCCGCAGATCATCGGTGAACCGGTGCGATGGCCGTTGCTGGTACGTGGACAGATGGATCAAGGGCCTGAAGCCGCGCGCGACTTTGTTCAGGGCTTTCTCTATGCCCGTACCGAAGAAGAGCCTTGCAGTTGCTTATGGCTGATCGGACTGCCGGCGGTACGTTTTGCCGGTGAGGCTGACGCCGAATCCTACAATTTAGAATTTCAGGTCGAAGGCCTGGGTCTGGCCTGGGCG
Source organism: Pseudomonas sp. NFACC02 (assembly GCF_900110765.1). Taxonomy (GTDB): domain Bacteria; phylum Pseudomonadota; class Gammaproteobacteria; order Pseudomonadales; family Pseudomonadaceae; genus Aquipseudomonas. Next base: position 196,293 of record NZ_FOEO01000007.1, on the reverse strand, counting down.
CTGCCGGGTCTGGAACTGTTGATGGACGAGCCTCAGCGCAAGGCCGACGTTTGGCGCGCCATGCGTAAGCTGATGGGGCGTTGGAAGAGCTTAAATGAGTGATGCCGTAACGTTTCGCCGCATGACCGAAGCCGATCTGGATGCGGTATTGAAGATTGAATACGCCGCATTCAGTCATCCCTGGACGCGCGGTATCTTTCTAGATGGCCTGAAATCCTACGAGATCTGGTTGATGTTCGAGGGCGATCAGCAAGTCGGCCATGGCGTGATCAATGTGATCATCGATGAGGCCCACCTGCTCAACATCACCATCAAGCCTGAAAGTCAGGGACGTGGTTTAGGGTTGCTGCTGCTGGACAAGCTGATGAAGCGTGCATACGAGCTCAACGGTCGTGAGTGTTTTCTGGAGCTGCGTGCCAGCAATCAGTCGGCCTATCGGTTGTATGAGCGCTATGGCTTCAACGAAGTCGGCCGGCGCCGTGACTATTACCCGGCGGTTGGCGGTCGTGAAGATGCGCTGGTCATGGCCTGTACGTTGGTGGATTAGCTTTCCAATGGCCGGGACGAACTGACGGTGGAAGCTTGCTCGCGAATGCAAAGTGACAGCTGCCAAAAGTTAGGGCGGATGCACTGATTCTTCGCGAGCAAGCTCGCTCCCACAGGAAAAATCTATCAGTCAGATGACCTGCATTTTTCCAGACTCGAAGGTTCAAACCCCCGGTTTGCCGTCCAGTGGATCCAGTATCGCCATTTCTTCTTCGTCCAGACCTGCGCCCCCGCCAATTTCATCTTCGTCAACGACGCTCAAATCAAAGTCGGCCGGTCCGCCTTCTCCTCTTTCTTTCGCAGAACGCGCCCCGTCTTCGCCGATAAGGGTTTCCGGGCTCATGTCATCATCGGTCGGGTCGTGATCGTCAGTGGATGCGCCTGTCAGTCCCGCTTCGCGAACACGCTCGTCGGGAATGTAGGTTTCCAGCTCGTCCTCGGGGATCATGTCTCCAATACGTCCGCTGGGTTCGTTATTGTCATTGAAGTTGAGCTCTTCCATCGAGCCCATGCGGTCTTCATTGTCATCGATAGGTTCGGGCTGCGTAGCACCGTAAGGTCGGCGTGAATCGTTCATGGCAAATCCTCATTGTGTGCGGTCTTAGTTGGGTGGACCGAAGCGCGCTGTGAAGATTCCCTTCGGTTCTCGACCGGTAGGGGCAAAACGGCGTGACCTGAAGCGCCGAGGTCGAGTCATAGCTGAGCATCATTTTCGAGGCATCAACGCATGAACGAACTACAAGACTTGATCGACAACAACGAACGTTGGGCGGCTGCCATCAAGGAAGAGGACCCTGAGTTCTTCGCCAAGCTGGCTCGCCAGCAGACGCCGGAATACCTCTGGATCGGTTGTTCGGACGCTCGTGTTCCCGCCAATGAAATCGTGGGCATGCTGCCGGGCGATTTGTTCGTCCACCGCAATGTCGCGAACGTCGTGCTGCACACGGATCTGAATTGCCTGTCGGTGATCCAGTACGCGGTCGATGTGCTCAAGGTCAAACATATTCTGGTCACCGGTCACTATGGTTGTGGCGGCGTGCGCGCGTCCATGCAGGACCGCCAGTTCGGCCTGATCGACGGCTGGCTGCGGACCATTCGCGACTTGTATTACGAGAACCGCGAGCTGTTGAGCAAGCTGCCTACTGAGGAAGAGCAGGTCGACCGTTTGTGTGAGTTGAACGTGATTCAGCAGGTGGCCAACGTCGGCCACACCAGCATTGTTCAGAACGCCTGGCATCGCGGGCAGAAACTGTCGATCCATGGCTGCATCTATGGCATCAAGGACGGACGCTGGAAGAGCCTGAACGCGACGATCAGCGGTTTTGATCAGCTACCACCGCAGTACCGGTTGCGCCCGTTGGGCGAGTGAGGTCTGTTCAGCCGTATGGCTTGTCCGCGGCTTTGTTATCCGCCTCGGACAAGCGCTTATGCGGGCGTCAGGCCTTTGTTTTCAACGTCTCGGGCATCGGCTTGCGCAGTTGATCCAACTGTCGGCCCACGGATCCGGTCCGGCATTTCGCAGCCGCCTGATCAGGTGTCAGGTGACGGACGGACGTGTAAAACAGCTTGCAGGTGTCGACCTTATGGGTCACTTGCCAATGGGTCGTACACTGTTGCAGGACGGTCGCTGCATCCAGCCCTGACGTTTGGCCCATTCCCGCCTGCCAGCACGCCGCACTCAGGTCCTGCCCCATGACTTTGAGACCTGCTGCGTCGGCCTTGTCCTCATCACCGCCGTAATTGCTTTTGTCAGCCGCATACCAGATGTAGCTCGGATGGTTGGCGCCGATCACCGACACGCTCTGCCCGGCGGTCGGGCTGATTGTCGCCAGTCCCAGCACCGGTAAGTTGACGTTGTATTGCGCTTTTAACCAGTTCCGCACCGGCGCGCCGAACGCAACCATGGGCAGCGCTGTACCGCTCGCGCTTTGGCTCAGGTCCTTGACCATGGTGGTCTGATAGTCGTTGAAATAGCTGTAGACGCCTTCCAGGTCGCTGCCCGCGTTGGACGGTGCGGCAATCGGGGCAATGTCGATGATGGTTTGAAAGGCTGGCGTCTGGTCCGCGGGAATGCCGTTTTCGGTCAGTAGCGCGGCCCAACGGTCAGTCGTCGCCGAACGCAGGTAATCCTGAGCCTGAGTCAATGAGTAATCTGGCGGGAAGTGCAGCAACTCGACGCTCTTACGGTTTTCCAGCGCCATGCCCAGCGGCAGGAAGAGGTACCAGTTATAAGCGAACTTGCCGTCTGCGTTGAGTTTGCTCGCGCCTGTGTAAGCGAGGTCTCCGGCGTTCAGCAGGCTGATCAGCGGCTTGTCGTAGCCATCCGGCACGCCCGAAATCTTCGCATGCAACTGGGCGTTGTCGTCAGTCACGCTGACCCGAGCACCGGGGTAGCCGTCGCGCTGGACGCTCTGCGTCAGGTAATGCTCGACGGTTTGTTCGAGTGTCCAGTTACGAAAACAAATGACGTTGCAGTTGTTGGGATAGGCGAAGAGCCGGGTCACCCGTTCCTTGCTGCCCAGGCTGACATCGACGTCAGCGTGGGCGGTGAGGCTGAGCGCAAATGCGGTGAGGGCGACGCTCAATGCTGCGGTTTTTTTCATGCTCATGTCCTTGTTGGCGTGGCACCCGTCTGTGCGGATGTGTCTCAATGATGAAACATCTGGACACGACACGAAATACATAAACCTCAATTTCGTGAGGTGGCTTAAGACGGGGTGAGTGCGGCGCGGAGCAAGGCCTCAAAGCACGAATCGTTGCACCATGGTGTTGAGCTCGGCGGCGAGCATTGCCAGTGCATGACTGGCCACGGTTGTCTGCTGCGCGCCGGAGGCTGACTGAGTCGACAGATCACGGATGCTGCTCAGGTTGCGATCCACTTCGTTGGCGACCGCTGCCTGCTGCTCGGCGGCGCTGGCGATCAGGACGTTGCGCTCACTGATGGTCGACGTCGAACTGATGATCACGGTCAACGCCTGACTGGTGGCCGCTGCCTGCTCCAGCGTCTGGCTGGCCTGTGAGGCTGTGACGCGTAGAGTCTCGGCGGTTTCCTGAGTGCTTTTTTGAACATCGTTGATCAGGCTTTCGATCTCGGTAGTCGAGGCGCTGGTGCGTTGTGCCAGTGATCGCACTTCGTCCGCCACGACCGCGAAACCGCGACCTGCTTCACCCGCTCGCGCGGCCTCGATGGCGGCGTTCAATGCCAGCAGATTGGTCTGATTGGCAATGGCGCGTATGACTTCAAGGATCTTGCTGATGCTCAACGTACGCTCGGCAAGGCCATCGGCCTGATGCGAGGAGTCGAGGACGTTCTCGGTCAGTTCCTTGATCGAGCCGATCGTGCCGGTCAGACGCGAGTGTCCTTCGGCGGCGGCTTCGTTCGAGGCCTTGGATTCGTTCGACGTGTTGCTGGCGTTATCGGCGACTTCTACGGCCGCCTGGCTCATCTGATTGACCGCCACGGCCGCCTGCTCGATTTCATCGTTCTGCAGTTGCAGGTTTTTCGCGCTCGCGTCGGCAATGGCGCCCATTTCCTGTACCGACTGACTCAGTTGGTTGGCTGCGGCGTAAATCTGATCGATGGTGCCGTGCAGGTTGCTGCGCATCTGGCCGAGCATCTTCAACAGTTGGGCGGTTTCGTCCTTGCCTTCCGGAATCGGCTGCGGACTCAGGTTGCCCTCTGCAATGGTGCTGGCGATCTGCAGGGATTGGCGCAGAGGGCGGATGATGCTCACACTCAGGCGCCAGGCCAGCAACACCGTCAGCACCAGCGCGACAACGATGGCGCTGACCGCGATGATGCGCGTCTGATGAAAACGCGCTCCGCCCGCATCAACGGCTGCGGCGGCGCTTTGCTTGTTCAGCTCTCGCAGCAACTGAACCTGCATGTCCATCAAGTCGCCCTGCATGCTCAGGGTGGTGTTGAGCAGCATGCGCGCGTCTTCGAGCTTGCGCTGCTCGATCAGGCCAATTTCGTCATGCAGCCCCGGCATGAACGCCGCGTAAGCTTCCTGCAGCGCCGTGATGGAGTCGCGTTCGGTGCTGTCCGTGGCATGAGCCAGGTAGTCGCTGAAGCTTTTTTCGACCTCGTTCTTCAACTGCTCGATGTTGATCTTGCTGGTCACCACCGCACTGGGATCGTCCGCATTGGCGATCAGGCGCGCGCTCTCCCCACGCAGTTTGATCAGATCGATGGCAATGGCATCCGCCATGGCAATACTTGGCAGCGAACCACTTTCCACCGCCTCTCCCTGGTCGCGGATGTTTTGCATTTGCAGCAGACAAAATACACCGAGCGCCACCAGCAGTAAGACCGTCACGCTAAAACACAGCACCAACCGCTGAGCAATCCGGAAGCGCCGCAAGAAAGCCGGTCTGGAAGATGGACGGAATAAACCACGGAAAAACCTTTTCACAGCAACCAGTCCCATCGAATACATCGGAGACTCGGTTATAGAGACGTTCCGTGATGTCTTTGTGACATCGGAGGAGAAATGTTTCAGATTTGTTTTGATTTGACGGCAAACCGATGAACGGTCGTTATCGAGGTAAGCAGAAGCTCTGGATCGGTCGTTTCAGCTGGGTATGTGGGACTTGTCGCCAGGCCACTCAGCTACCGATCTCGTCCATGAACTCCTGCAAAAAACGCTGCGCGCGTTCGTGCCGCAGCTTTGCCATCTGTCTGCCTGTTGGCGTCTGAAAACCATCTGCCAAGGTGAAGATCTTGGTGGTGAAGTGATCGACGGCGAAGCGTTTATCGTCCAGCTCGCGATGTTGAGCCTGGGGATCATGGGCGTCGTAGAGCTGGCTGCCCATTCGCCCGGACACGTAGAACAGACGGGCGACGCCGACCATGCCGATGGCATCGAGGCGGTCTGCGTCCTGGAGAATTTTTGCTTCCATGGAGAGCGGCGTAATGTTCGCTGAGTAACTGTGCGATTCGATGGCGTGGGCTACGGCTTTCGTGCGTTCTTCCTCCCAGCCCATTTCTGCCAGCAGCTCGGTGGCCTTCGCAGCCGCCAGGCGCGAGGCGCTGGCGCGAAAAGGTGAGTTTTTTTCCACAGCCACGCAGTCGTGAAGCAGGGTCGCCGCCAACAGCAACTGGTGGTCGCCGCCTTCCTTGTCGCGAATCGCGCAGACATTGCTCCAGACCCGATGCAAGTGGGAAACATCGTGGGAACCATCGGCCTTCTCGGCCACGGTGTGGGGGATCAGCTTGTCGGCGAGGTCCTGAAACGGCGCGAAGGAGAGGGCAGTCATCAATGGTCCTTTCAATGCGGGCGGGCGATGGGGCTCAGAATACAGGGATTGACCTGCCAGACCGCCCTTGGTTCGTCAGGGCTGCGCGCGCATGATCGCGAAGTTGCTCCATGACTGAGTCACCGGCATCAATTCAAGGCTGTTGATGTTGATGTGAGCGGGGGTATTCATGATCCAGAAGATGGTCTCGGCAATGTCTGCGGGCTGAATCGGATTCGCGCCAGCGTATACGGCGTCGTACTTGTTCCGGTCGCCCGCGAAGCGCACCAGTGAAAACTCGCTTTCACACAGGCCGGGTTCAATGTTTGAAACCCGCACGCCTGTGCCTTGCAGGTCGCAACGCAAGTTCAGCGAGAACTGCCGCACGAACGCTTTGGTAGCCCCATAAACGTGACTGCCGGGATACGGCCAGTTACCGGCGATGGAGCCCAGATTGACGATACTGGCGCCGGTGCCATGAGCGATCAGGCGCGGCAGCAGAAGGCGAGTGGTATAGACGAGCCCTTTGACGTTGGTGTCGATCATGGTGTCCCAATCGTCCAGATCGCATTCCTGTGCCGGGCTTGTCCCTAAGGCCAAACCTGCGTTGTTGATCAGGCCACGCAAGCGGCTGAACTCTTGCGGGAGCGACTCTATCGCAGCGTGCACAGCCTTACGATCGCGAACATCGAGCACCAGAGGCAGTACGCTGGTGTGTGCGGACAGTTCGTCGGCGAGGGCTTGCAGCCTGTCTTCGCGCCGGCCGGTCAGCACCAGGGACCAGCCGGCAGCGGCGAAGCGGCGTGCGCAGGCTTCACCGAAGCCTGAGGTGGCGCCGGTGATAAACAGTGTTGATGTCATCAGGGTTTCCTTTGTGTCAGGACCATGCACGGCCCAGCAGGCCAAAGCCTGCCAGCGCCAGCAACAGCCATTGAGTGAAACGCGAAGCGTGGTCGGCACTGACGCGCACGAACAGCTGCTGGCCAGCCCAGAGGCCGGCCAATAAGGCTGGAATCAGATAGAGCACATGCTCGGCGGTTTTATCCGGGATCGCATTCGCAAAGCTCAGACCAGCCAGCGCTGCCAGATCCACGACGAAGAAAAACAGAATCAGTGTGGCGCGCAACGCAACAGCTTTCAGCCCGCTGTGGCTAAGCCAGGCGACGACCAGAGGGCCGCCGATGGAGAATGCTGCAATCAGAGCGCCGCTGCATCCTCCAACTATCCAACCACCCAATTGGCCTTTGCCCATCGGCAGCGTGATGCGTGCCAAGCCGAGCAACGCCAGTAGACCCACAAGTACATAGACACCAACGTTCAACCAGTCGCTATCCAGGCCGGTCAACAGCCAGATGCCGCAAGGCACGCCTAACGCTGCCGCGATCAATAATCGTCTGAGCTGTGGGTAGTCGGAGTGAGGCAATGCGCCGCGAAGCAGCATCAGACTTGATGCCACTTCAAGGCACAGAACGATCGGCACCGCCTCGTTCAGCGGCCCCAGCATTGCGAGGCCGACCACCGCAATGGCTGCGAAACCAAAACCGGTCAAGCCGCGGATCACGGCGGCGATCAGCACACAAATTATGGTCAGGATGAAGTTCAGTTCAGGACTCAAGGCAGGTCTTCCCCCACAGAATTCGGCCACTCTAATAAGAACGCTGCGAAGGGCTTTAGATCCAGACAGGCAATTGGTTGGTGCCAGTTTATTCGCCGGTTCGCCGTATAAGCGCCACGCAGCGAGATCCTTCGCTGGCTCCATCGAAACCCTCATCTGGATCTAAGCCTGAGGGCGTGCCGTGGATAGGCTGACGACCATTGGCCCTCACCGTGTACGCCTTCAGGAGTTAACCTCATGGCAACGAACCTCGATCATCAATGGATGCCTTTTACCGATAACCGCGAGTTCCAGCGTGCACCGCAGATGTTCGTGCGGGCTGAAGGTCTGCGTTACTGGACCGAGGACGGCCGCGAGTTGCTGGACGGAAGTTCGGGCCTTTTTTGCAGTGCCGCCGGGCATGGTCGTCCGGAAATTGCCGAAGCGGTGGCGAAGCAGTTGATGACGCTGGATTTCACCCCGCATTTTCAGCGGGCTTCGCCGCTCTCATTTGAGCTGGCCGAGCGCTTGAGCGAGTTGCTCCCCGAGGGACTGAACAAACTGTTCTTCACCAATTCAGGGTCCGAGTCAGTGGACAGTGCAATGAAGATGGCTCTGGCCTATCACCGTGCATGTGGGGAAGGGCAGCGCACGCGATTCGTATCCCGTGAGTGGGCCTATCATGGCGTCAATTTCGGTGGTGTGGCGTTGTCAGGGATGATGCGCAATCGTCAGGCTTTCGCGGCAGGCGGTCTTCCACTCGTCAGCCACATGCGTCACACCTGGCAGGAAGAACAGCGTTATCAGCTGGGTGAGCCAAACGGCAGTATCGATCTGGCGAGCGACTTGGAACGCATCATCGCGACCCATGGCGCAGATAGCATTGCGGCCTGTTTCGTCGAGCCGATTGCCGGGTCTATCGGCGTCTACGTGCCCCCTGCGGGCTACCTCAAACGCCTGCGTGAGATATGCGACAAGCACGGCATTCTGCTGGTGTTCGACGAAGTCATCACCGGGCTAGGGCGCACGGGCAAACCATTTGCAGCGCAAAGCTTCGATGTCAAACCGGACATCATCACCATGGCCAAGGCGCTGACCAACGGGGCAATTCCCATGGGCGCGGTGGCAGTGGATCAGAGGATTTTCGACACAGTGGTCGGTGCCAGCAAAGGCAATGGTCCCGAGTTTTTCCACGGTTACACCTATTCGGGGCATCCGGTGGCGTGCGCCGCAGCGTTAGCCTCTCTGGACATCTACCGTCGCGACGACTTGTTCGCCAAAGGCGCGCAGCTGTCGCCATATTTCCTCGAATGCCTGAGCGGTTTGCGCGGTTTGCCACAGGTCAGCGATTTGCGCGGTTATGGCATGCTCAGTGGTATTCAGCTCACACCGGGCCAGGCACCGGGCGCCAAGGGTGGGCTGGTGCAGAGGGCGCTGTATGACGCTGGTCTGCATGTGAAGACCACCAGTGACGCGGTTATCTTCGCCCCGGCCCTGGTGGCTGCGCGTCAGGACGTCGATTCGATGATGGATATCCTCAAGGATGTGCTTGGGCGGGATCAGCTCTGACTCGCCACGGCTCTCGGTCGAGCTAATTCCCTGTAGCAGTCCGGCTCGCCGGCGGTAGCGGCCTCATTACGCCACCGCCGGCAAGCCGTGCTGCTACCAAGGCTGATGTGATCATAGAGCTTCCCCCTGTTTTGCGGCTTGCCGCATCTCCTCCCACGCCAGTGCCAGTGCAACGATCCCCGGTTCAATCAGTTCCTGCGCAATGGCTCCAAAGCCCAGCCGGAAGTGATATTGCGGTCGTTCAGTTCCCAGAAAATGGATGTCCCCAGGCTCGATCAGCACTCCACGCCTGGCTACCAGTCGCTGGAGCACCCACGCGTCAATCTCCGGAGGGCAGGTGACCCACAAGGACGACCCTCCCGCCATCCCGCTCACGCGCACATCAGGCAGGTGTAGGGCGAGCGCGCGGCTGATCAGCTTCCACTTGCATGCCAGGCGATCGCGCAGGCGCCGCGCATGGGCGTCGTAGTGGCCCATCGACAAGAACAGCGCCAGGGTGCGTTGGTTGTTCGAGGGCGGGTGGCGATAGATGTAGCGACGCAATGCCCGTAGTGCGTGAATCAACTCCGGATCGGCAGCGATGAACCCCAGGCGCACGCCGGGCAGCAGTGTCTTGGTCAGGCTTCCGAGATAGATCACTCGGCCACTGTCATCGAAGCTTTTCAGCGCGGGATGGTTGCTGCCCAGATAGTTCTGTTCGCTCTCGTAGTCGTCCTCGATCACCAGAAAATCCTGCTCGCGAGCGCGGGCCAGCAGTTCGAGACGACGATACAGCGGCATAGTCACGCCTGTAGGTGATTGATGACTGGGTGTGCAGAACAGCATTTCGCAGCCCTCCAGCTGCTGATCCACGACCAGTCCCTGGCTGTCCAGACGCAACGGTTTCAGCTCGCATCCGGTCAGGGTGAAGATGTTCCGGGCGTCGACGTAACCGGGCTCCTCAAGACCCATGACAAGTCCGGGATGCCCTAATAGTTGCGCAAGCATATACAGCGAATTCTGCGTGCCGATCGTCACCAGAATTTCCTCGGGCCCAGCCTTGATGCCACGCTTTGGCAAAACCCGTTGGATGATCTGTTCCACCAGCAGTGGATCGTCCAGCGTCACCTGATCATCGACCCAGCGGCGCATGTGGGCACCGGTCGATGCGATGCGCGCGCAATCACGCCAGCGTGCAGCGGTCTGTTCATCAGCCTCGATCTGCCCGTAGATAAAAGGATAACGGTACTCGCGCCAATTGCGTGGTTTGACAATGGCGCGCATCTGCGACGATTCGGTCTGCAGGCGACGCTCCCAGTCGGGGGCATGGTCGGGGCGTTCGAACAGTTTCTGGCTGGAAGGCCGCAGGCTGACATTGAGCTGCTGGCGCAGGAATTTCTCGTTGATGAAATAACCGCGTCTGTCCGATGGGGTCAGGTAACCGTCCTGAACCAACTGTTCATAGACCAGCACCACCGTGTTACGCGACACCTTCAACAACTCGCTCAGTTTGCGAGAAGACGGCATGGCCTCGTTCGGTGGAATGGCCCCATCGAGAATCGCGTTGAGCAGACGCTCGCGCAATTGCTCCTGCAATCCCCGACCTGTTTCGAACGGATGAAGATAACGCTCCAACATGGTACCGACTCCCCGGCAGCCGCACCCTTATGGCGCGGTCTCAGTGCTGTAGGCCGCGTAGCACAAGGGCTGTAAAAAGCGCTGGCACCACAGGCTGTAGCAACTGGATCTAAAGCAAGCTTCGGACCGGCACTAAGATCGCATGGACTTCAAAAAACGCCTCCCACTCTGGAGTTCCACCATGCTCAAGCCTTTGCACAAATGGATTCGCCGCTCTGTCCTGTTGCCGCTCACAGCGTTGACGCTGGGGCTTGCGGCGACCGCCCACGCTGAAACCGTGACCATCGGCGTACAGAGCATGTTCGCGCCTTGGAAAAACGCCATCGCTCAAAAGGAATTCGAGAAGGCGACAGGCTGGGACATCAAATGGCGCAGCTTTGACAGTGGCGGTGATGTCATGACGGCCATGGCCTCTGGTGATGTGCAGATCGGCGTTGCCGGCAGCAGCCCGATTGCAGCGGCGGTCAGCCGTGGTGTTGAGGCGCAGCTGTTCTGGATTCTCGACAATATCGCCAGCGCCGAAGCGCTGGTGGTGCGCAACGGTAGCGGCATCGTCGCGCCACAGGATCTGGCGGGTAAAACCCTTGCTGTGCCGTTCGTATCCACAACGCATTTCCATGCCCTGTTCGCCCTTGAGCAGTTTGGCCTGACCGGTAAGGTCAAAGTCATCAACCTGAATCCTTCGGACATTCCTGCGGCGTGGGAGCGCGGCGACATTGACGCTGCGTTTATCTGGGACCCAGCGTTGGGCCGCCTCAAACAAAGCGGTCACGTGCTGCTGACATCCGGTGAGTTGACCAACTGGGGCAAGGCCACCTTCGACGGCATCGTGGTCGATAAGAAATTTGCAGCGGGCAACGCCGATGGCATGAAGGCGTTCACCAAGGTTCTGCAAACCAGCACCGACGATTACGTGAAGGCACCGGACACCTGGACCGCCAGCTCGCCGCAGGTCATCAACGTCGCCAGACAATCCGGTGCCAAGCCGGATGAAGTACCCCCTGTACTGGCGCTGTACCAGTTCCCTCTGGCAGCCGAGCAGGCCAGCAACAAATGGCTTGGCGCAGGTAAGGATGGCGGCGCTGCCAAGGCGCTCGCGGCGACGGCCGTGTTCCTCAAGGACCAGAAGAAAGTCCCGGCCGTGCTGCCCGACTACAGCGTGGCCATCAACCCGAGCTTCGTTCAGGCGGCCGAATAAAGCGGCGCAAACCGTGCATCGTTCCGCGTAATCGAAGGGACGATGCTCACCCCACACAGGACTCTCAAAAGGAAAGCGCTATGGCCCTTAGCCTCAAGATTCATGACGTTTCGGTGCTTTATCCTGGACAGCAGAAAGGTCAGCAGGTCAGCGCGCTGTCCGGGGTCAACCTGGACATCTCCGCCGGTGATTTCGTTGTCGCGCTTGGGGCTTCAGGATGCGGCAAAACCACACTCCTCAATCTCATGGCGGGGTTCATCCAGCCGAGCAGTGGAGTGATCACCCTTGGAGATTTTCAGGGGCAGGTCCCTCAGGAGGTCAGCCGTGGCGCCGAATTGCGTGATCAAGTCACAGGGCCCGGAGCCGAGCGTGGCGTGGTGTTCCAGAAGCACGCGCTGCTGCCGTGGCTCAACGTGCTCGACAACGTTGCTTTTGGCCTCAAGCTTCGCGGCATCCCGAAAGCCGAGCGCGAGCAGCGGGCAATGCATTTTCTTGAGCTGACCGGGCTGGCGGACTTTTGTGAACACGCGATCTATCACCTGTCCGGGGGGATGCAGCAGCGTGTAGGTATAGCCCGCGCGCTGACAAACGATCCGAAGATGCTATTGCTCGACGAGCCTTTGGGCGCGCTCGATGCGTTGACCCGCGAGCGCCTTCAGGAGTTGATCCTCGGCATTTGGCAAAGCACACGCAAGATGATGTTCTTCATTACCCACGATGTCGAAGAAGCGCTGTTCATGGCCACCCGGCTGATCATCATGTCGCCACGCCCTGGCCGTATCACTCACGAATTTCCCGTCGACTTCGGCAAGCGTTTTCTCGCATGTCGCGACGCGCGCGCGGTCAAATCCAGCCCGGATTTCATTGCGCTGCGCGAACAGATCCTGGGCATCATTCACGGTGATGAGGAGGCCGCATGAGCCTGTTCGACGAGAAGCAGCGCCGCGCCGTCATGCGCACATTCAACGAACTGCGTCGGGCCGCGCCAGCGAAGCCCGGCGAGCAATATGGCGCGCCTGGCAATGGTTCCAGCGTAACGCTGAGCCTGGTGACCATCGTTGCCCTGTTCGCGCTCTGGTGCGCCGCCACTAACGGCGGCTGGGTCAAGCCTCTGTTCCTGCCCTCACCTCAAGCGGTGTGGATGCAACTGGTGGATGTATCGCAGGAGGGTTTCGCCGACCAGACCCTGCTCGCGCATATCGGCTGGAGCGCATTGCGGGTGTTCGGAGCGTTTGTGCTGGCTGTGCTGACGGCCATCCCGGTGGGCATCATGATGGGCGTCAACCGTGTGGCTCGGGGCATATTCGACCCGCTGGTGGAGTTTTATCGTCCGTTGCCGCCGTTGGCGTATCTGCCGTTGGTGGTGATCTGGATGGGCATTGGAGAAGGCTCGAAAATCCTGCTGATCTACCTCGCGATGTTCGCTCCGCTGGCGCTGAGTGCGAGGGCTGGCGTGAAGTCCGTTGCCATCGAGCAGATTCATGCTGCGTACTCGATGGGGGCAAGTCGTGGGCAGGTGCTGCGCGACGTGATCATGCCTGCGGCGTTGCCGGAGGTGCTGACGGGTATGCGCATCGCCATCGGTTTCGGCTGGACGACATTGGTCGCCGCTGAGATGGTCGCTGCCACTGCTGGCCTGGGTTTCATGGTCCTGACCGCGTCCAAATTCATGGCTACCGACGTCGTGATCATGGGCATTCTGGTGATCGGTGCCATGGCCTTGCTGTTCGACCTGGGAATGCGCTGGCTGGAACGCAAGCTGGTGCCGTGGAAAGGCAAAGTGTGAGCCTTTGTCAGGCTGCTTTGGCCGTCCGGCTTGCCGGGGGGGGGCGCGATATCGAACACGCCGGCGCCGGCAAGCCGTGCTGCTACAAAATCGCGGTGAATCAAAGGTGTGTCGGCCTTGGAAAATTCCGCCGTTCGTCTTGCGGATGGGCTGCACTCCTGTAGCAGTTTAGCTTGCCGGCGGCAGCCGTTTCTGAGTCGACTCGACGGTGCGGCCCATCAAGGCCGCAGCGGCAAGGCGGTTTTGTAACGCACCTGTTTGAGCGAAAGGCTTGAGCGGATCTTCTCCACCTCCGGCATCGGTGACAGGCGTTCGATGATGAAATGTTCGAGGGCCTGCATGTCGGCCATGACCACGCGCAGCAAGTAGTCTGCGTCGCCGGTCATCAAATAGCACTCCATTACCTCTTCGCACTCGCACACCCGACGCTCGAAATTCTGCAGCGCTTCGCGGCTTTGTTCCTTCAGGCTGATGGAAATGAACACGTTCAGCCGCAGTCCCAGATGTTCCGGGGCCAGTAGCGCAACGTATTCTCGGATGCAGCCGGAGGCTTCCAGCGCTTTGACGCGTGCCAGGCAGGGTGAGGGGGAAAGGTGCACGCGTTTGGCGAGTTCGACGTTGGACAGGCTGCTGTCTCGTTGCAGCTCACGAAGGATTTTCAGGTCAATGCTGTCGAAGTTCATCGTGCTTCAATTTACCTTTTCTGAGGCGTTTTATGCCGCCAGTTGGCGATTCTGGTGCGCAGATCGGTCATTAAATCTGCGCGCTGAAGCATAGACTTTTCCTTAAATAGCCGGAGGTGTCTATGAGCCATTTCGATTCCAGTATTTCCGCAGCCGAGACTGCGCGAAGCCATCACGATCAGTTGGAAATGAGCGAGTGGCAGGAAGCGCTGACGTCGCTTGTGGATAACGCGGGACCGGAGCGCGCGCGCGAAATTCTCGACAGGTTGGCAGAGTTGGCGCGTGATCCGAAAATCGGCTGGCACCCTGCACTTGGCACGCCGTACATCAATACGGTTGGTGTGGTCCAGCAACCGGCGTTTCCGGGCGATCTGGCCATTGAGGAGCGTCTGGCGTCATTGATGCGCTGGAACGCCCTTGCCATGGTCGTGCGCGCCAACCAGGCGTATGGCGAACTGGGCGGACACATTGCCAGTTACGCCAGCGCCGCCGATCTGTTCGAAGTGGGCTTCAACCATTTCTTCCGTGCCAAAGGCGATCACCATGGCGGCGACCTCGTGTTTTATCAGCCGCATTCGGCGCCGGGCATCTATGCGCGGGCGTTTCTCGAAGGGCGCTTGAGTGAAGAGGATCTGGCGCATTATCGGCAGGAGATCGGAGCATTGAAAGCGGGCGCTCGCGGCCTCTCAAGTTATCCACACCCTTGGTTGATGCCCGATTTCTGGCAGTTCCCTACCGGCTCCATGGGCATTGGCCCGATCAGCTCGATTTATCAAGCCCGGTTTATGCGCTATCTGCAGCACCGCGGGTTGCAGGACACATCGACCCGGCACGTCTGGGGGGTGTTCGGCGACGGTGAGATGGATGAGCCGGAAAGCATGTCGGCGCTGACCCTGGCGGCGCGTGAAGGGCTCGACAATCTGACGTGGGTGGTTAATTGCAACCTGCAGCGTCTGGACGGGCCGGTGCGCGGCAACGGTCGGATCATCGATGAGCTGGAGGCCTTGTTCGGCGGGGCGGGCTGGAACGTGATCAAGCTGGTCTGGGGTTCTGACTGGGACGCCCTGTTTGCCCAGGATCACGACGGCTCCCTGGTCCGCGCGCTGTCTCAGACCGTTGATGGGCAGTTCCAGACGTTCGCGGCCAAGGACGGTGGCTATAACCGCGAGCATTTCTTCGGTCAGAACGAGGCGTTGCGCAAGCTGGCTGTAGGCCTGACCGATCCGCAGATCGATCGGCTCAAGCGTGGTGGCCATGACCTGGTGAAAATCTTTGCGGCGTACAACGCGGCTACTCGGCACAAAGGCCGTCCTACCGTGATCCTGGCGCAGACCAAAAAGGGGTTCGGCATGGGAGAAGCCGGACAAGGCAAGATGACCACGCACCAGCAGAAAAAACTGGATCGCGAGGCGCTGATCAACTTCCGTGATCGCTTCAATTTGCCGCTGACCGACGATCAGGCCGTGAACCTGAGTTTTATCAAACCGCAGGCCCACAGCGCAGAAATGCGGTATCTACAACAGCGTCGTCAAACCTTGGGCGGGGCGATGCCGAGCCGTGGCAGTGTCGCGTCCAGCATCGCGGTGCCGCCTCGGGAATCCTGGGCAAGCTTCGCTACACAGGCGGACGGTAAGGAGATGTCGACCACGATGGCGTTCGTGCGGATGCTCGGCAACCTGCTCAAGGACAAACAGCTCGGCCCGCGCGTGGTGCCCATCGTGGCGGACGAGGCACGCACGTTCGGCATGGCGAATCTGTTCAAACAGATCGGGATTTACTCCAGCGTCGGCCAGCGTTACGAGCCTGAGGACATCGGGTCGATTCTGAGTTATCGCGAGGCCACGAACGGCCAGATTCTGGAAGAGGGGATCAGTGAGGCCGGGGCGATCAGTTCGTGGGTGGCGGCAGCCACCAGTTACTCCGCTCATGGCCTGCGCATGCTGCCATTTTATATCTATTACTCGATGTTCGGCTTTCAGCGTGTCGGCGATCTGATCTGGGCTGCTGCCGATCAGCGCGCGCGCGGATTCTTGCTGGGCGCCACGGCAGGCCGTACCACCTTGGGCGGTGAAGGCTTGCAGCATCAGGACGGCTCCAGTCACGTCATGGCCTCCACCGTGCCGAATTGCCGTGCTTACGATCCGGCGTTTGCCAGCGAGTTTGCAGTCATTCTCGATTACGGCATGCGGCAGATGCTTGAGCACGATGTCGATGAGTTCTACTACGTGACGCTGATGAACGAAAACTATGCGCATCCTTCGCTTGTGGAAGGGGTTGAGTCGTCAATCATTCGGGGCATGTACCGGCTCGGTCACCAGTTTTCTGACGACGCCAGAGGCAAAGTGCGCTTGATGGGGTCGGGCACGATTCTGCGTGAGGTAATCGCAGCCTCTGAATTACTGGCGCGAGACTGGCAGATCGACAGCGAAATCTGGAGTGTCACCAGCTTCACCGAGCTGGCGCGAGAGTCGCGTGAAGTCGAGCGCTGGAACCGGCTGCATCCACGAGACGAAAAGCGCGTCAGTCATCTGGACGCATGCCTGCCGAAAGGCGCGCCTGTCATTGCTGCCACGGACTATGTGCGAGCGCTGCCGCAGCTGATCGGGTCTTACTTGACGAGTGACTACACAGCGTTGGGTACCGATGGTTTTGGTCGTAGCGACACCCGTGCGCGGTTGCGGGATTTCTTCGAGGTCGACCGGTATCACATTGTGCTCGCGGCCGTGACGGCGTTGGTGGGTGAGGGAACGTTGGTGGCGGATGTTGCCGCTCAAGTGATCGAGAAATACGGGATTGAGGCTGACAGCGAAGCGTCCTGGACGTGCTGACTTTTCGCGGAACAACCTGTGGGAGATTCTATGTTTGGGGGTTGCCCCCCAAACATAGAATCTCCCACAGTTAAAGTTTGCGCCGTTACAGACAGGGATGATCATTTCGGTTCAGTGATGGAGCGATCATCCGGACATTACTGCCCTTTCATCGCCGCCGTCATTTTGTCCACGTTGTAGCGAAACATCTTCACGTAGGTGGGGGCCGGGCCGTCGGCAGGCGACAACGACTCCACATAGAGTTCACCGCCCGGGTGCGCGCCGCTGGCTTTGGCGATCTGTTGCACCAGGCGCGGGTCGCTGGAGTTTTCGAAGAAGTAAGCGCTGACGTGCTCCTGCTTGATCTGGTTGATCAACTTGCCGACATCAGCGGCCGACGCTTCGGTTTCCGTCGAAAAGCCCAGCGGCGACAGGAAGGTCACGCCGTAGGCATCGCCGAAATAGCCGAACGCATCGTGGGAGGTCAACACCTTGCGCTGCGCGACCGGGATCGCATTGATCTGCGCCCGTGCGTAGGCGTCCATGTCCTGCAACTGGGCGATGTATTTGTCGCCGTTTGCCTTGTAGTCAGCCGCATTGTCCGGGTCGGCTTTCTGCAGCGCCTTGATGATATTCCTGACGTAGACGATGCCATTCACTGCGCTGTTCCAGGCATGTGGGTCAGTGATCTTCTTCCCATCTTCTTCCATGCTGCGGGTCATGATTCCGTTGGAGAGCACCACTGGCTCGCCTTTATAACCGGATGCCTTGATCAGCCGGTCCAGCCAGCCTTCCAGGTGCAGACCGCTGACGAATACCACGTCTGCTTTTTTCAAGGCCTGCGCATCATTGGGCGTCGGCTCATAGACATGTGGATCGCCATTGGGCCCGATCAGCGAGGTGACGTGGACGTGATCGCCGCCCACGTTGTGCACCATGTCGGCGATGACCGTGAACGATGCGACGGTTTCCAAGGTTTTTGCCTGGGCGAAGTTGGCCAGGCCCGACAACGCCAGTGCGGCGGTCAGAAGCGTCAAACGTTTCATATGATTTCCTTGCGTTGAGAGAACAATCAGCCGGACAGGTGAACCCTCGGGAACAGACGGCGCAGAAAACCGCTGCGCCCGAAGAACAGTGAGAACAGGTAGAAGGCGCTGGCGGTCAGGACGATGGCCGGACCCGACGCCACGCTGGCGTGATAGGAGACGATCAAGCCGATAAAGCCCGACAGCGTGGCAACGACAGTGGAGATCACGATCATGCCGGTCAGCGAACTTGACCAGAAACGCGCAACGGTCGCAGGCAGCATCATCATGCCGACGGCCATCAGCGTGCCGAGTGCCTGGAAGCCGGCCACCAGATTAAGCACCACCAACAGCAGAAACAGCACGTGATACAGCGAACCGCGACCGCCAACGGCCCGTAGAAAACCAGGGTCGAAGCATTCCAGGATCAGTGGTCGATAGATCAGGGCGAGCAGCACCAGCGTGAAGGAAGCAATGCCGCCGACCATGAAGATGGCCTGATTGTCGATGGCCAGAATGGTGCCGAACAGCACGTGCAGCAGGTCGACGTTGGAACCGTGAAGCGAGACGATCAGCACGCCGGCTGCCAGTGATGTCAGGTAGAAACTGGCGAAGCTGGCGTCCTCGCGCAGGGTGGTGAAGCGACTGACAAGGCCGGACAACAGGGCGACGGCAAGCCCGGCGATCAATCCGCCAAAACCCATCGCCGGTAACGACAACCCGGCAAACAGGAAACCCACCGCCGCGCCGGGCAGAACGGCATGGCTCATGGCGTCACCCACCAGACTCATGCGCCGCAGCATCAACAGCACGCCGACCGGACCTGAGCCAATACCCAATGCCAGGCAGGCCACCAAGGCACGGCGCATGAAGCCGAAATCGACGAAAGGCTGAATCAGCAGGTTATAAAGCGTCACAGCGCCTCCTCCTGATCGACTTCACACACTTGCGCGTCAGGGCTCCAGTGCTCGGCCATGTTCTTGGCGCGACGCAAGTTATCGGCATGGAGGATGTCTGCCGTGTTGCCCCATGCGATCGTTTCGCGAGCCAGCAGCAATGTGCTTGGGAAATGCTGGCGGACTTGTTCGATGTCATGCAGTACCGCGATCACGGTACGGCCCTGACCGTGCCAGGTGCTGATCAGCTTGAGCAGGTCGCGCGTGGTGCGGGCGTCGATGGCCGTGAAGGGCTCGTCCAGCAGGATCACCGAAGCATCCTGCAGCAACAGCCGGGCGAACAACACTCGTTGAAATTGCCCTGATGACAACGAACTGATGCTGCGGGCTTCAAAACCTTCCAGGCCGACCGCTTTCAACGCGTCCTGTGCCTGTTCGGCATGCTTGCGCGTTGCGCCGCGAAATGCGCCGATGCTGCGCCAGGCCCCCATCATCACGGTGTCCGCCACGCTCAGCGGAAAGCTGCGATCGATCTCGGCGGCTTGTGGCAGATAGCCGATGTGTCGGGTCGCCAGGTTGCCACGGTCCACCCGCCCCATGGCGGGTTTCAAGGTGCCTGCAATCGCCTTGATCAAGGTCGACTTGCCCGCGCCATTGGGCCCTACGATCGCCGTGAGGCTGCCGGCGGCGAATCGTCCACTCACGTGATGCACCGCCGGGCGGCGTTCGTACGTCACCGTGAGGTCGTGCAGATCAATCGCCGCGCTCATGGAATCGCCACCGCCCACGCAATGCCGATCCATAACAGCGCAAGCAAGATCAATGAAACCAGCACGCGCTTGCCTGCGGACTGAGCGAGCGCGGATGTCGCGATATTCGGGGAGCGTCGAAGAGCAGGTTTCACGGAAAGGTGCCTGAAATGTTTTGTTATAGTATTACATCACTATTTTCAGGCGAGAGGAAAGAGGTATTTTGGAGCGATTCAGGAACGCGACAGTTTGGGAGGGCGTTGGAAATGACGTGCTTCCATCGCGAAAAAACCTGTAATTTCCTGGTCAGCTTCATTTCTTATCTTCAGGAACACTCCCATGACCGCCGCTCATCGACGTCCCGTCCCTCTCGCCAAGTGCTATCGCCTGCTCAATCACGGTCCGACCGTTCTGGTGAGCGCTGCGCACAACGGTCAACGCAACATCATGGCGGCGGCATGGGCGATGCCGCTGGATTTTCAGCCGCCAAAGGTCACGGTGGTGCTGGATAAGTCAGTATGGACCCGGCAACTGGCAGAGGGCTCGGGGACATTCGTGATTAACGTGCCGACGATCAGTCAGTTGGATATCGTAGAAACTGTCGGTTCGACGTCGGGGCTGGAAATCTCTCAGGAAGACGGCCTCGACAAGTTCAAGGCGTATGGTCTGCAGACCTTTACGGGTGACGTTGTTGACGCTCCGCTGCTGGAAGGCTGCGCGGCGTGGCTGGAATGCCGATTGATGCCTGAGCCAAACAACCAGAATCAGTACGACCTGTTTATCGGCGAGGTGGTGGCGGCCTGGGCGGACGAGCGTGTGTTCTCCGACGGCCATTGGCATTTCGAAGGCCATGATGAGCTTCGCACGTTGCACCACGTGGCGGGCGGACACTTCCTGGTGATTGGCGATGAAGTCGTCGGCAAGGTGCTGGAGCGCTCCGATCATTGATGTTGTGCCGGACGTCCGAACGGCTCAGTCGGCATTGGAAGGCATCAGGCGCGCATCTTGCAAAGCGTGCCTGCGTCAGCCAGTCCCGGCGCGCCGCTCAGTCCTTGACCGGTAGCTTGCCGGCGCTGGCAGTTCCGAGAACGCCAGCGCCGGCAAGCCGGATACTGCAGGCAGGTGTCCAACCGTTTGTTACTGCTGAACCGCGCTGAACCCATCAAATGCTGTCTGTTGCTGAATCGCGCTGACGATGTTCTTGCGCGTCGCCGGTTGTTGATTACCGTCCCGGTCCACGAACACCTCGCTCTGCAGCTCGGCATCGTCGCCTTCACCGACAAAGGTGAAGCCGAGGAATTCGAAGGCTTGTCGGTCAACGTTGGCTTTCGAGCGCGGGGTCCGCAGGGGCAGGGTGACGCTGGCGCCGTCCTTGCTGATAACGAATACCTCGGCCTCTTTCTTCGCGCGTGCGGCTTTGCTCTTGCCACCAGTCGGATTGCTCACCGCCTGGTGCGTCTGGTTCAGGACCTTCAGCGCCAGGCTGTAGACCAGTTCCTGAAAGCTGGGGTCGTTCTTGTAGCTGGACAGAATCCGGCTGATCGGAAATTTCGAACTGAGGTCTTCCAGCGCGGCCATGTCGGCGGCTTCTGCATCCTTGAGCTGTTTGAGTTGCCCCATCAGCTCGTAGGCCTGGTCATCATCGAAGCGGTCATGGGCCTGACGGATCGCAACGCGAAGCTCTCGAATCTGATCGCTTTCCTTGGCGCTCTGGAAGGCATCGAGGACCATTTCGCTGATGGTCTTGGCCTGCGGCACATGCTGGGAAAGATTGATGGCGTCTTCGTAGGCCTGTTTGGAAGAGAGCACAGGCGCTGCTACGTCGGTATGGGAATCAGACATTGAACATCCATTACTTCATTAACGGGGTTTGATCGCGAAACGCACTGTGGCGTTTCGCGACGGAGGGTAAATTATTTACCGCCCAGAGCACCACCCGCAGCGCCACCCAGGCCGGCGCCGATGGTGCCGCCCGTGCTGCCGCCCAGCTTGTTGCCGATTACCGAGCCCGCTGCACCGCCCAGGCCGCCGCCTACCGCTGCGCGGGTCTTGTGGCCTTTTTTCGCGGCCACCGCACCACCCGCGGCGCCTGCCAGGCCTGCGCCGATCGCCGCACCGTTGCTGCCGCCCATCTGTTGGCCGACGACATTACCCAACGCGCCACCCAGGCCGCCACCCAATGCGGCGTTGGTGCCGCTGCCCGCCATTGCGCCTTGAGAAACCAGAAGACCCAGAACCAGTGCAGGAAGTGTGAATCGCATGAACTCGACCTCAGAAAGGGACAGCGCTATGAAGTGATGTCGTTGATGAAGAACGTTGCCTGGCCAGCCAATGCTTCGACAAACCGGAACGGTAGAAACAACAAAGCCCGCACGAGGCGGGCTTTGTTGAGGTACTTGGTGGCTACACAGGGACTTGAACCCCGGACCCCAGCATTATGAATGCTATGCTCTAACCAACTGAGCTATGTAGCCAAGTGGCGCGCATTATTCGCTCAGATCGAATGTGTGTCAAGCATCTGGTTAAAAAATTTGTGCGTGTGATCAATTGGTTAGGATTTTTCTGCTGAAAACCTTGGTGAGGTCGAGACGCTCGTCACCGAGGTGACAATTTTTCCGGGCGTGCTGAGTGGTTTTGCCCCACTTTTGTGCGCATCGCCTGCTCCCTTTTCGTTCTAGTGCCCTGCCAGGTGGCTTCGTGCTATCGGTCCGTTTCTTGCTTGAGCCTGCCGCCTGGGCGTTTCGCTGCGCTGCTTGTGGATGCGCGGCTTCGCCGTTCCCAAAATGACTGCCCAAATCTCCGACACAGGAGACGGGCGGTTGTCGTTTTTGAAACAAAGACATGGCATTTTGCCGGTAACAATGTGAGGCAACAGCTGCCGTGATCACAAGTCGCGATGGCGGGTTGTCCGTGAGGAGTAGTCGGACATGCAACGTCTTTTGTCACCAGGAATCCGCCTGCTCGGACGTTTCGGCTTTGCGCGCAAGTTTCAGGTGCTGTTTTTCCTATTCATTCTGCCGTTGGTCGGAAGCTTGTGGATGATCGGCGAAGATTACCGCAGCAAGCTGGCCGTGATTTCCGGTGAGCAGTCAGGGGTTCGTCAGTTGCTGGCGCTGGATGCCCTAGATGCCCAGTTGACCGCTCAACGCAACCGCGCGGCTCGCTGGAAGGCGGTGGATATTCTTCACGAGCCTACGCCTGCGGCGAAGGCGGCGATGGCGGCGCTGGACGCTGCCAGCCCGGTGTTGAGCCAGACGCTGGCGACGCTTGGCGATGAGCTCAAGGCGCAAAACGCCAGTGTAGACATCATGGCGCGCTTCCAGGCACTGCAATCGACCGTTCAGGGCATGGACTCCGAGGCGTTGCGCACCGTCGGTTGGTGGCCAGATGGCTACGACCGTTTCACATCGGCACTGACGGCTTTGCAAAGCCTGCGCGAACAGATCGCTATGGACACCGGGCTGATGCTCGACCCTTGGCTCGAAAGCTATTTGCTGATGCAGGTTTCCACCCAGCAGGTGCCGGATCTGATCGAGCGTATCGGACGTATGGCGAGCGTGGGGCAGTCGTCGGTGGTGTCCGGGCAGTTCTCCCTTCAGAGTCGCTTGCAAATGCGCGACCTGCGCAGTCGCATCGGCGATGCTCGCGATCAACTGGTCAAAGCTGCTTCTTCGTTGCAAGCCAAGTCGTACCCCGGCATGGAAACCTGGGCGAGCCGTTACAACGAGAGCCTTCAGCGTCTGGACAGTGAATTGAAAGTCCTTGATGAGGGCGTCTTTGGCGGCACGATCAAACTCGACTCGGCAGCCTTCGAGCGCAGCGTCGACAGCACCCTTGAGGCACTGGCTGCGCTGCGCAGTCAGTCGCTCAGCTCGCTGGACAGTCGTCTGGATTACTACCATGACCGCGCAATCCAGCAATTCGTCCCGGTGGTCGCCACCTTCAGCATTCTGGCCCTGGCCGCGCTTTACCTCTTCACGTGTCTGCAGGCTTCCATTCGGCGCAGCGCCCAAGGCATCACCACGCTGGCCGAGTCATTGCGTGATGGCAATCTGTGTGTCGAAGTGGCGGTCGAAGGTCGCGATGAGCTTGCCGCGATCAGCACTGCGCTCAATGTCGCGGTCGTGCAGTTGCGCACGAGCCTGTTGGGGGTCAACCACGAAACCCAGCAACTCGGCTCAGCCGTGCTGACGCTCAATTCGCAGTCTGGCAGCACGCTCAATGAGGTCGAAGATCAACAGCAGCAGATCAGTCAGATCGCAGCGGCCGCAACCCAGTTGGCAGCGACGTCCATGGGCGTTGCGAAGAGTTGCGAGGAAGCGTCTGGCAGCGCCCAGCACACGCGCCAGATTGCCGAAGACAGTAGCCGCGACAGTCAGCGAACCACGGCCAGTATCCAGCAGCTCAATCTCCGACTGACCGACACGGCCAACGCATTGGGCAAGGTCAGTGAGCAAGGGCAACAGATTCAGTCGGTGGTCGACACCATTCGCGGCATTGCCGAGCAGACTAACCTGCTGGCGCTCAACGCAGCCATCGAGGCGGCACGGGCGGGCGAGCAAGGTCGGGGGTTTGCTGTGGTGGCCGATGAAGTGCGCAGTCTGTCGCAGCGAACGCAGGCGTCTACCGCGCAGATCGCCGGCACGGTCGACAGCCTGCGCGCCACCGTCAGCCAGGCCGTCAGTTTGATGGAGGCCGCCTGTGGTCAAGCCGTCACCGATGCACAGTCGGTCACCGGCCTCGGCGAGCGTCTGGGGGAAATCGCCCGCGCCGTGCAGATCGTCACGGACACCCTGGCGCAGATCGCTACCGCCGTGGAGGAGCAAGCCGCCACAGCGGACGAGGTCAGCGGCAATATCCAGCAAGTGGATCAGGCGGCAGGGCGATTGCTCGACGGCGCTCGAGCGGTGAACCAGGCGGCGGATACCCTGAGCAGGGGCAGTAGGGCGTTGAGCGATAACACGTCGCGGTTCCAGCTGGGCTGAACCGTATGGCTGCAAGCTGGTGTTCATACCTTGGGATGACTTGAAACCCGAAAGAGGGACGACGTATAACGGGCGTCGTCTTCTCTCTCCGATCCCCTCGTTTCCAAGGCGTCTCCCATGACCGAACGCAGTGCCGCGGGTGCGGCGGTTTATTCCCCCTTGACGCTGGCCCTTTACGACGCGTGGGTCCTGGGTATTTCCAACCGTTATGCGTGGCGTTGTCCGACCGATGCAGTACTGCTGCCTTTCTTTCGCGTGAACGTACGCGCCCGGCATCTGGATATCGGTGTAGGCACCGGTTACTACCTGGCCAAAGCGCGATTGCCCACCGACACTCAAGTCACCCTGCTCGACCTCAATCCCAGCAGTCTTGAAGCGGCAAGACGCAGAATCGCCCGGCCCGGCACCCGCACCCTTCAGCACGACGTCATGCAGCCCATTCCGGGCGGTGAGCGTTTCGATTCGATCTCGCTGTTCTACCTGCTTCATTGTCTGCCAGGGCCGCTGGACGCCAAGGCGGCGATCTTCGGCAACCTTAAACACAACCTGCAACCGGACGGCGTGCTGTTCGGAGCGACGATTCTGGGTGACGAGGCAGGGCACAACGGCTTTGGGCGCAAGCTGATGGACGTTTACAACAAGAAGGGGATTTTCGGAAACCGTCAGGACACCCAGGCTGGTTTCGAAGGGCATCTGCGTCAGCATTTTCGGGACGTGACGCTTACACGAGAAGGATGTGTGCTGTTGTTTCGCGCGACTCAGCCGATCATCTGACGCTGATCCAGTCTGTCAGCGCTGACGCTTTTTTTGCGCAGCAGCGCTGACAGTCGCATGGGGACACTCAGTCTGTTTTTTGCCCGCTTCCCGACGTCTGACCGAACAGTATCTTTTTGCCTTCCTCAGTGACCGTCGCACGATTTTGTGACAGCGCTTCACCTTTGGCGTACGCGCGAATCGTCGCCGGGCGAGTCTGTATGGCATAGAACCAGCGTTTCAGATTCGGAAAGTCATCCAGATTCTGCTGTTGGCGCTGCCATGGATAAACCCACGGGTAGATCGCCATATCCGCCACTGAATAGTTTTCTCCAGCGACGAAACTGCGGCCTTGCAGCCTGCGATCCAGCACGCCGTACAGGCGGTTGGTTTCGTTCACGTAGCGGTTGATCGCATATGGGATCTTCTCCGGCGCATACACGCCAAAGTGATGATTCTGACCCGCCATCGGGCCCAGTCCGCCCATTTGCCACATCAGCCATTCGGTCACGGTGTTCTTGCCGCGCACATCGGAGGGTAGAAACTGACCAGTCTTTTCCGCCAGGTACAGCAGGATCGCACCGGACTCGAAAACAGTGATCGGCTCTGCGCCGTCGGCGGGCGCGGTGTCGATAATCGCAGGCATCCGGTTGTTCGGAGAGAAGGCCAGAAACGCGGGCTGAAATTGGTCCCCGGCGCTGATGTCGACAGGGTGGATCCGATAGTCCAGACCGGCCTCTTCCAGGAACAGGGTGATCTTGTGACCGTTGGGCGTGGGCCAGTAATAGAGCTCGATCATCGTTGCGATTCCACAATGTGAGGGTGAATGGACACGGAGTGACCTTGATGCGCGCCGCCGTCCAGCAGCGCGAGCGCGGGGCGCAGTGCGCTCTCCAGCAAGGCGCGCTGCGGTTTGGCGCGGGCAAGTACGCGAATGCCCAGCAGTACGCCAAGCAGCAAGCGGGAAAGGTCCTCGGCAGGTTGTGAGCGGGAAATCGTACCGTCCTGCTGACCCGCTTCCACGCAGCGCAGGAAAAAATGCTCTGCACGCGCGAGAAAGTCGTCCACGATCAATTGCGCATCCGGGTCATGCGGCGCCGCTTCCAGCGCCGAGTTCACCATCATGCAGCCTCGGCGCTGAGGGTCGTTCATGGAGCGATCAATGATTTCCAAGAAAAACATCTCGATGGCCTGGCGCGGCGCCAACGTGCTCTCAAGACGCATGACACGCTCGCCAAAACTGCTTTCCAGATAGTGCGCCAGGGCCTTTCTGTACAGGGTGCGCTTGTCGCCAAACGCGTTGTACACGCTGGCGCCGGTAATCCCCATGCAGTCGATGAGGTCGCGCATCGACGTCGCCTCGAATCCCTTTTTCCAGAAACACTGGATCGCGGCGTCGAGTACGTTCGCCTCGTCGAATTCTCTTGGTCTTGCCATGTCATTTTCCTTTCGGCGCGCATCTGGACGTTGCGCCGTCTTCCACAGTTCGCCTAATCTAGATCAAGCGTTCTAAAACGCAACCGTATTTTCCGAGCGCCGTAGGCTTCAGGCATTTCCATCACCCTCCACGCCATAGAGATGATCGCCATGATCCGTTTTTACTTTCACCCGACACCCAATCCGGCCAAGGTCGCGCTGTTTCTTGAAGAGTCAGGCCTGGCATACGAACTGGTCCCGGTGGACACCAGCAAGGGCGAGCAGCATTTGCCGGCGTTTCGTGCGATCAACCCAAACGGAAAGGTGCCTGCGATCGTCGACACCGACGGCCCGGGCGGGAAAGAGGTTCGGGTTTTCGACTCCAGCGCCATCCTGCTGTACCTGGGTGAGAAAACCGGTCAGTTCATGGGAGCGCCCGAAGACAAGCCTGAACTGCTGTCGTGGCTGTTCTTCATTGCTTCAGGCTTGGGGCCGTTCTCGGGGCAGGCGGTGCATTTCCAATACGCTGCGCCGGAAGGAAATGACTATGCGGTGAACCGCTACCGCCGCGAAATCGAGCGGCATTACGAAGTTCTGGACCAGCATCTGGCGGGGCGCGACTACATCGTCGGAAACGAATACACCCTCGCCGATATCTCCACCTGGGGCTGGCTGATCCGCGCGCCGCGCGTCATGAAAGGGGCCGAGGACGCACTGGCGGACTACCCGAACCTCAAACGCTGGTTCCAGAACGTAGACGCCCGTCCCGCGGCCTCTCGCGCGAAAGACGTGGGCAAGGATCACGTATTCAAGAAGGACATGGATGAACAGGCGAAGCGCGCGCTGTTTCCGTCGAATTATCCAAAGGCGAATTGAGGCGTTCCTGATGGCGGTTCGAAAAGCGACCGCTTAATAAAAAGCCCCCGAAGGGGGCTTTTTCGCGAGGCACTTTCTGGAGAACCAGACGCTGTCTCCGATTAGACGTTGAAGCGGAAGTGCAGCACGTCGCCGTCTTTGACAATGTAGTCCTTGCCTTCCAGGCGCCATTTTCCGGCTTCTTTCGCTCCGGCTTCGCCCTTGTACTGGATGAAGTCGTTGTAGGCGATGCACTCGGCGCGGATGAAGCCTTTTTCGAAGTCGGTGTGGATCACGCCAGCGGCTTGGGGGGCGGTAGCGCCGACGCGGACGGTCCAGGCGCGAACTTCTTCGACACCGGCGGTGAAGTAGGTTTGCAGGTGAAGCATTTCGTAACCGGCGCGGATAACGCGGTTCAGACCTGGTTCTTCGAGACCCAGCGCTTCGAGGAACATGTCTTTCTCTTCGCCGTCGTCGAGTTCGGCGATTTCGGCTTCGATCTTGTTGCAGACCGGCACCAGCATTGCGCCTTCTTCTTCGGCGATCGCACGAACCACGTCCAGGTGCGGGTTGTTCTCGAAACCGTCTTCGGCGACGTTGGCGATGTACATGACCGGCTTGGTGGTCAGCAAGTGGAAGCCTTTGATCACGGCTTTCTCGTCAGCGCCCATGCTCTTCATCAGGCTGCGCGCAGGCTTGCCTTCGGTGAAGTGCGCGATGAGTTTTTCCAGCAGGCCTTTCTGGACCACTGCGTCCTTGTCACCGCCTTTGGCGTTACGCGCCACTTTCTGCAGCTGTTTTTCGCAGCTGTCGAGGTCGGCGAAGATCAGCTCGAGGTCGATGATCTCGATGTCGCGTTTCGGGTCAACGCTGTTGGAGACGTGAATCACGTTGTCGTCTTCGAAGCAGCGAACCACATGCGCGATGGCGTCGGTTTCTCGGATGTTGGCCAGGAACTTGTTGCCCAGGCCTTCACCTTTGGAGGCACCCGCGACCAGACCCGCGATGTCGACGAACTCCATCGTGGTCGGCAGGATGCGTTTTGGATTGACGATGTCAGCCAGCGCCTTGAGGCGCGGATCGGGCATCGCCACGATGCCGCTGTTCGGTTCGATGGTGCAGAAGGGAAAGTTCTCCGCCGCGATACCAGATTTGGTCAGGGCGTTGAACAGGGTGGACTTGCCGACGTTGGGCAGGCCGACGATGCCGCAGTTGAATCCCATGGTGTTTCCCCTCGAGTGATGTCAGGCCTTCTGGCTGTGCAGGACGCGCATCGCCTTGGCGAAGTCGCCAGCGAGTACGTCCGGCAGCACGCCGAGGGCAAAGTCGATACTGGCGTCCAGCTTTTCCTGCTCGGCGCGCGGCGCGCGACCCAGGACAAAACTGGACACCATGCTGGCGTCGCCCGGATGGCCGATGCCGAGCCGCAGGCGATGGAAGCCGTTCTGGTTACCGAGCTGCGCGATGATGTCGCGCAGGCCGTTATGCCCGCCGTGTCCGCCACCCAGTTTGAGTTTGGCGACACCCGGAGGCAGGTCGAGTTCGTCGTGGGCCACCAGAATGGCTTGCGGAGGAATCCGGAAGAAACCCGCCAGCGCCGCAACGGACTGACCGCTACGGTTCATGTAGGTGGTGGGAATCAGCAGACGAACGTCTTGGCCCTGATGACTGAATTTAGCCGTCAGGCCGAAATATTTGCGGTCAGCGGTCAAATTGACGCGCTGCGCGCTGGCAATACGCTCAACGAAAAGAGCCCCTGCGTTATGCCGGGTCTGTTCGTATTCGGGGCCGGGGTTTCCCAGGCCGACGATCAGTTGGATGGCGGTCACGTCAGGGGCTCTTCCTTGGGTCGAGTGTGATGGCGCAGGGCGCCATCACGGGTTCAACCGGCTAGCGAGTAATGATTACTCTGCTTCGCCTTCTGCGGTGCCTTCTTCGTCCTGAACGACGCGAGGAGCGTGGACGTTTGCGATGTCCAGATCCTTGCCGTGCGCCAGAGCGACGAATTCAACACCTTTAGGTGCTTTAACGTCGGACAGGTGAACGTTGTCGCCGATTTCCAGCGCGCCCAGATCGACTTCGATGAACTCAGGCAGGTCTTTAGGCAGGCAGGACACTTCCAGCTCAGTGGTCGTGTGCGAGATTTCGCCGCCTTTCTTGACCGGTGCTTCTTCGTTGATGAAGTGCACAGGCACGGTAGCGGTCAGTTTCTGGCCAGCGACGACGCGGATGAAGTCGGCGTGCATGATGAACTGCTTGGCAGGGTGACGTTGCATCGCTTTAACGATTACGTTCTGCTTGGCGCCATCAACGCTCAGTTCGATAACGTGGCTGAAAGCCGCTTCGTTTTCGAACAGCTTGGCCATTTCCTTGGCTTCGATGGTGATCGAAGCGGCTTCTTTGTTGCCACCGTAAACAACGGCTGGAACTTGTTTCGCGTGACGCAGGCGGCGGCTCGCACCTTTCCCCAGGTCAGTACGCGCTTGGGCGTTCAGAGTAAAGTCAGTCATTTTGCATCTCCAAAATAGCCATTCCCGAGTGACGTTTGCGACCAGCGCCAACACGGTATGGGCAAAAAAGCCCCGCCCCAGCAATGATTGCTGGGGCGGGGCGCTTTTCGTCAACGGTGTCTGAAAAGGGCAAGGCCCTTAACGAAACATCGCGCTGATCGATTCTTCGTTGCTGATGCGACGCATCGCTTCAGCGACTACCGGTGCGATATCCAGTTGACGGATACGGTCACAGGCTTGTGCGGCTGCGGACAACGGGATGGTGTTGGTCACCACCAGTTCGTCCAGCACGGAATTTTCAATGTTCTCGATCGCACGGCCCGACAGCACAGGGTGTGTGCAGTAGGCAAAGACCTTGGCAGCGCCATGTTCTTTAAGGGCTTTGGCCGCGTGGCACAGGGTGCCGGCGGTATCGACCATGTCGTCGACGAGAATGCAGGTACGGCCTTCGACGTCACCGATGATGTGCATCACTTCGGAGTGATTGGCTTTCTCGCGGCGTTTGTCGATGATTCCGAGATCCACGCCCAGGGATTTGGCAACGGCACGTGCACGCACGACGCCGCCGATATCCGGGGAAACGATCATCAGGTTTTCGAAGCGTTGGTCTTCGATGTCATCCACCAGAACCGGGGAGCCGTAGATGTTATCTACCGGAATATCGAAGAAGCCTTGAATCTGGTCAGCGTGCAGGTCAACGGTCAGCACCCGGTCGATACCGACGACGGTGAGCATGTCCGCAACCACTTTAGCGCTGATCGCCACGCGAGCGGAACGCGGACGGCGATCCTGGCGGGCATAACCAAAGTAAGGGATAACAGCTGTGATACGAGTAGCCGAGGAGCGACGGAAGGCATCAGCCATCACGACGAGTTCCATCAGGTTATCGTTGGTCGGAGCGCAGGTCGGCTGAATAATGAATACGTCTTTACCGCGAACGTTTTCATTGATCTCAGCGGTAATTTCGCCGTCGGAAAACTTACCGACAGAAATGTCACCGAGAGGGATATGCAGCTGACGTACGACACGCCGAGCCAGATCGGGGTTGGCGTTCCCCGTAAAGACCATCATCTTGGACACGCGCAGTACCTGGAGGCTTAGGGTATGCCTGGATGACTATAGGAAAATGGCAGGGGCGGCTGGATTCGAACCAACGCATGGCAGGATCAAAACCTGCTGCCTTACCGCTTGGCGACGCCCCTGTATCTGTTGCACGAGTGCCTGGCACTCGGTTCTCTTAGAGCAGTGTCTGTAACTTACGGTGCAACATCGAGATGTTGCTGCCTTTTGCTACAAACCCTGTAAGGGTCTCTGTAAGAAGGGCCGAGACTTTATCAGCTTCAGCTTTGTTTGGGAAGGCCCCAAACACACAACTTCCAGTTCCGGTTAATTTTGCTTCGGTAAATTTACCTAGCAAATTCAAAGCGTTACGAACATCTGGATAACGCCTTGCTACAACCGGTAAGCAGTCATTTCGACTGTTTCCCTTGGGAACGGGGCGCACTTTAATGGGCGGCGTGTCACGTGTCAACAGCGGATCTGAAAAAATTTCTGCTGTACTTACAGATACTTGCGGCACAAGCACGACGTACCACGGTTCTTCGGGGGTCACAGGGGTGAGGATTTCGCCCACGCCCTCAGCAAATGCGGCGTGTCCGCGTACGAAAACCGGCACGTCAGCCCCGAGCTTGAGCCCCAGCCCCGCAAGACGATCTTCGTCCCAGCCCAGTTGCCAGAGGTGATTGAGGCCGAGCAGGGTGGTCGCCGCGTCCGAGCTTCCGCCGCCGATCCCGCCGCCCATGGGCAGCACTTTATTCAGCCAGATATCGACGCCCTGTTCGCAGCCGGATTGTTCTTTAAGCGCGCGGGCTGCCCTAACGATCAGATTACTGTCGTGAGGAACGCCTTCGATTTCGGTCTGAAGACGAACTTCGCCGTCTTCACGAAGCGCGAAGCTGAGTTCGTCGCCGTAATCGAGAAACTGAAAGATCGTTTGCAATTCGTGATAGCCATCTGGCCGCCGACCAAGAATGTGCAACATCAGATTGAGTTTGGCCGGCGCGGGTAGCGTCAGAACGGTCCGGGACATGCTTACTGACCCAGCTTGCGTGGTTGCCAGTCTTTGATGACCAGCGTGACGTCCAGATCCTGGCCGTGCAGTTTCATTCGTTCAGGCAGCGTGTAGCCGTTCTGTTCGGTGTAGCTCAGGTATTCGATCTGCCAGCCATCCTGCTCCAGGTTGGACAGGTGACTGTCGCCGTCCAGCGTCAGGCTGCTCTTGCTGTCAGGTGCAGGGAGGCCGCGGACCCACCAGACCAGATTTGATACGGGAAGCTTCCAGCCGAGTTGATCCTTGAGCAGGGTTTCAGGATCCGGCGCGTCGTAACGGCCTTGATTGGCGACTTCCAGCGACACCGCGCCCGGGCGGCCGGTCAAGCGTGCCGCACCCCGGCCCAGCGGGCCAGACAGGCGAATGTCGTAATAGTCCTGGCGTTGCAGCCAGAACAGCGTCCCGCTGCCAGAGTCCTTTGGCGCACGGATGCCGACCTTGCCGTTGATTTGCCAGCCGTCGAGGCTGGCGAGTTGTTCTTTGTTGACCCGCCATTGGCTGGCGTTGCCTTTGCCTTGAACGGCTTCGTGGGATGTGATGCCGGCGCAACCGGCGAGCAGGGCGATCAGGCTGAATGCAAGTACGTGGCGCAATAACATAAATCAGAGGGTCTCGGAGCCGGTCAGGCGCTTGAGGGTGCTGCGCAGGACCGGGCTGTCAGGTTGCTGTTCAAGGGCCTTGCCCCACACTTTTCGAGCTTCGCGCTGCTGACCCTTGGCCCACAGCACTTCGCCCAGGTGCGCGGCGACTTCGTGATCGGGATAGCGCTCAAGCGCCTCACGCAGCAGGCGTTCGGCTTCGTCGAGATTGCCCAGGCGGTAATTGACCCAGCCCAGGCTGTCGAGCACCGCGGGATCTTCCGGGTTCAACTGGTGCGCGCGCTCGATCAATTCCTTGGCTTCGGCATAACGCGTCGTGCGATCGGACAAGGTGTAGCCCAACGCGTTAAGCGCCATGGCGTTGTCCGGCTCGCGCTTGAGAATCGCCCGCAGATCGGTCTCCATCTGCTTAAGGTCATCGCGTTTTTCGGCAAGCATCGCACGGGTATAAAGCAGGTTCAGGTCGTCCGGGTATTGCTTCAGCGCCTGGGTAAGTACCTGCCAGCCCCGGTCGCTCTGGTTGTTGTTGGTCAGGGTTTCCGCTTCGATCAGGTACAGCTGAATGGCGTAGTCCGGTTGGTCGGCGCGGGCCTGAGCCAGGCGTTTCGAGGCTTCGGCGGTGCTGCCGTTGCTCATCAGAATATCGGCCTGACGCAATTGCGCCGGCAGGTAATCGTTGCCTGGACCGACCTGTGCATATTCGCTCAGGGCATTCTGCGGGTCGTTTCGTTCTTCATAGATACGACCCAGGTTCACATGGGCCGAATCAACATGACTGCCCCGTGCGACCAGGTCTTCCAGATAGCCTTGCGCTTCATCCCACGCCTTGGCTTCGAGGCAGACCAGTGCCAGCGAGTAGCGCAACTCGTCGTCATCCGGGTACTGCTGAACCAGGCTTGAGAACTGGACCTTGGCGTCTTCCATGCGGTTCTGTTCGACCAGCATGCGCGCATACGTGAGCCGCAGACGTTTGTCGTCCGGGTACTTCTTGATGCTTTTTTCCAGCAGCGGCAGCGCTTCCTTGCCGCGATTCATGCTTTGCAGCAGGCGCGCGCGCAGCAGAATCGGAGCGACTTCGCCTTCGCCCGGCGGGTTGTCTTCCAGCAGTTTCAACGAGGCCGAGTTGTCGCCTTCCTGTTGCAACAGAAGGGCTTTACCGAAAATAAGCTGGCCGTTTTTCGGGTACTTGGCCAGCAGGCGATCAAAGCTGGCGAGCAGGCCTTTGCGCGTGTTGGAGTCCGTTTCGGCGGCGGACAGTGCCAGGAAATCGAAGTGAGTATCGCCCTGGCCTTGCAGCACTTTCTCCATGTAACGCATGGAGTCGTCATAACGTCCGGCACGCGCCAACTGGATAGCGGCAGCACGTTGCGCTTCGAGGTTGGTCGGGTCGTTTTTCGCCCAGATCATCGACGTGTCCAGTGCGGCCTGATCGGCGCCCAGGTATTCAGCGATGCGGAAGGCGCGCTCGGAGATTCCCGGATCCTGCGTCTGGATCGCCTGGGTCACGTAGTTGTCCAGCGCAATGTCGAAACGATTGCGTTGCCCGGCAAGCTCGGCGGTCAGCAGGCTGACGACCGTTTCCTGGGTGAACGAACCGTATACCTGCGGCTTGGCTTCAGGTGCGGGCGTCGCTTCTTTCGCCGGAGCAGCAGGCTCCGTGGAAACAGGGGCCGTAGACTGACAGCCACCAAGAACGACAAGGGCAAGGAACAACGCGGAGGATTTATTCATAGAGAAGAGAGGGCGGCTTACCTGCGGTTTGAAAGCATCATGACACAAGGCAGGGAGCAAACCCACAGCCCACGAAAAAACTACAGACCCTTAATCCATGGCCTGCGCTTGGACAATTTGTCGCAGGCGCAGGGCGGCGAAGCGGATCTCTATAGGGACAATAGACTGTGCGGGTCGTTCTGAATGTATTGCGGTGGTTGTCCTGAATCTATTGAAGTAGGACAATTGCCGGCTTCACGTCACTATCAGCGACCTTGAATGGCCTTTCTTGCTCTGGGTATCAACCATAAGACTGCATCAGTGGATGTCCGCGAGCGCGTGGCATTTACGCCTGAGCAGTTGGTTGAAGCGTTACAGCAGCTGTGCCGCCTGACCGAGAGTCGGGAAGCGGCCATTCTGTCGACGTGCAATCGCAGCGAGCTTTATATAGAGCAGGATCGCCTCACGGCTGACGTCGTTCTGAAATGGCTGGCCGATTATCACCAACTGAACATTGACGAGCTGCGGGCCAGTGCCTATGTGCACGAAGAAGACGCCGCGGTGCGCCACATGATGCGGGTCGCTTCCGGGCTGGATTCGCTGGTGCTGGGCGAGCCGCAGATTCTCGGCCAGATGAAGTCCGCCTACGCGGTAGCGCGTGAGGCGGGGACCATCGGCCCGTTGCTTGGCCGTTTGTTTCAGGCCACCTTCAGCGCAGCCAAGCAGGTGCGCACCGATACCGCCATCGGTGAGAACCCGGTGTCAGTGGCGTTCGCCGCGGTCAGCCTGGCCAAACAGATCTTCAGTGACCTGCAGCGTAGTCAGGCGTTGCTGATCGGGGCTGGTGAAACCATCACGCTGGTCGCCCGACACCTGCACGATCTGGGGGTCAAGCGTATCGTTGTCGCCAACCGGACGCTGGAGCGCGCAAGCATCCTGGCCGAAGAATTCGGCGCGCACGCGGTGCTGCTGGCCGATATCCCGGCCGAACTGGTCAATAGCGACATTGTCATCAGTTCCACTGCCAGCCAGTTGCCGATTCTGGGCAAGGGCGCGGTGGAAAGTGCCTTGAAGCTGCGCAAGCACAAACCGATTTTCATGGTCGACATTGCTGTCCCGCGCGACATCGAGCCGGAAGTCGGCGAGCTGGACGACGTTTACCTCTACACCGTGGACGATTTGCACGACGTCGTTGCGGAAAACCTCAAGAGCCGCCAGGGCGCAGCCCAGGCCGCTGAAGAACTGGTCAGTCTGGGCGTCAACGATTTCATGTCGCGCCTGCGCGAACTGGCGGCGGTCGATGTGCTCAAGGCGTATCGTCAGCAAAGCGAACGCCTGCGCGATGAAGAGTTGCAAAAAGCCCAGCGGATGCTCGCCAACGGCAGCAATGCGGAAGATGTACTGATGGCGCTGGCACGAGGCCTGACCAATAAATTGATGCATGCGCCAAGCGTGCAACTGAAAAAGCTGTCCGCCGAAGGCCGCGTCGATGCGCTGGCCATGGCCCAGGAACTCTTTGCCCTCAATGAGGGCTCCACGGATAAACCCCCGCAATGAAAGCTTCACTGCTCAACAAGCTGGACGTGCTCAGCGACCGTTTCGAGGAATTGACCGCGCTGCTGGGTGATGCCGAAGTCATTTCCGATCAGACCAGATTCCGCGCCTACTCCCGCGAGTACGCCGAAGTCGAGCCGGTCATCCAGGCCTACAAGCAGCTGCAGAAAGTGCAGAGCGACCTCGAAGGGGCTCAGGCACTGCTCAAGGACAGCGATCCGGACATGCGCGAAATGGCCGTCGAGGAAGTGCGCGAGGCCAAGGAGCAACTGGAAGTCCTGGAGAGGGACCTGCAGAAGATGCTGCTGCCCAAGGATCCCAACGACGGTCGCAACGTGTTTCTCGAAATTCGTGCGGGCACCGGTGGTGACGAGGCGGCAATTTTCTCCGGCGACTTGTTCCGTATGTATTCGCGCTACGCCGAGCGTCGCGGCTGGCGGGTCGAAATCCTGTCGGAGAACGAAGGCGAACATGGCGGCTTCAAGGAAGTCATCGCCCGGGTCGAAGGTGAGAATGTCTACGGCAAACTGAAGTTCGAGTCCGGCGCGCACCGTGTTCAGCGCGTGCCTGAAACCGAGTCCCAGGGTCGCATCCACACCTCGGCCTGCACCGTGGCGGTATTGCCGGAGCCCGACGAGCAGCAGGCCATCGAGATCAACCCGGCGGACCTGCGTGTCGACACCTACCGGTCGTCCGGTGCGGGTGGTCAGCACGTCAACAAGACCGACTCGGCGATTCGCATTACTCACTTGCCGACCGGTATTGTCGTCGAGTGTCAGGAAGAGCGCTCCCAGCACAAGAACCGCGCCCGCGCCATGGCCTGGTTGTCGGCCAAACTCAACGATCAGCAGACGGCGGCCGCCGCCAACGCGATCGCCAGCGAGCGTAAGCTGCTGGTGGGATCGGGCGATCGTTCGGAGCGTATCCGCACGTACAATTTTCCACAGGGACGAGTGACGGACCATCGCGTGAACCTGACGCTGTACTCGCTGGATGAAGTGTTGGCGGGTGGAGTCGATGCCGTGATAGAACCGTTGCTTGCCGAGTATCAGGCAGATCAACTTGCGGCACTGGGTGAGTAAATGACCATCATCGCCAGCTTGTTAAGAAACGCTGAGCTGCCGGATTCTCCGACAGCCCGTCTGGATGTCGAACTGCTGCTCGCGGCTGCTCTGGGCAAGCCGCGCAGCTTTCTGCACACCTGGCCGGAGCGTATCGTCAGCACCGAAGCCGCGCAGGCGTTCGATGGTTTTCTGAAGCGCCGTCGTACCGGCGAACCCGTCGCCTACATTCTGGGCCAGCAGGGTTTCTGGAACATCGACCTCGAAGTCGCGACACATACGCTGATTCCTCGTCCGGAAACAGAAATGCTTGTAGAGACCGCGCTGGAGCTGTTGCCGGGTGCGATCCCTCATCGGTTGCTCGACCTGGGCACCGGGACCGGGGCCATCGCCTTGTCGCTGGCCAAGGATCGTCCTCAGTGGACTGTCACGGCGGTGGATCGCGTCGACGAGGCGGTCGAACTGGCCGAACGCAACCGCCAGCGTCTGCAGCTGGATAACGCGCACGTCATGCGTAGCCATTGGTTCAGCGCAGTGGACGGTCAGCGATTTGACCTGATTCTGAGCAACCCTCCGTACATACCCTCTAACGACCCGCACCTGGTCGAAGGTGATGTGCGGTTCGAACCCAGCAGTGCGCTGGTGTCGGGCACTGACGGCCTGGACGACCTGCGGCTCATCGTTTCGCAGGCACCGGCGCACCTGGAAGCCGGTGGCTGGTTGCTGCTCGAGCACGGCTACGATCAGGGCCCGGCCGTACGTGAGCTGCTCAGTCGTCATGGTTTCGAGCAGATCCAGACTCGCCGCGATCTGGGCGAGCACGAACGCATTACCTTCGGACGCGTGCCGTGCTGACCGACGAAGAACTGCTGCGCTACAGCCGGCAGATTCTGTTGCAGCAGGTGGACATCGACGGCCAGTTACGCCTCAAGCAAAGCCGTGCGCTGGTTGTCGGCGTGGGCGGTCTGGGGTCCCCGGTCGCGCTTTATCTGGCCGCAGCCGGTATTGGCGAGTTGCATCTGGCCGATTTTGACACCGTCGACCTTACCAACCTGCAACGCCAGATCATTCACGACACGCAAAGCGTGGGGCAGGGCAAGGTCGACTCGGCGATCGCTCGACTCACCGCGATCAACCCTGAAATCAAGCTGGTGCCGCACCGCACGGCGCTGGATGTCGACTCTCTCGCCGCAGCCGTCGACGCCGTGGATCTTGTCCTCGACTGCTCGGATAACTTTTCCACCCGCGAAGCTGTCAACGCCGCCTGTGTGGCGGCTGGCAAGCCGCTGGTCAGTGGCGCCGCGATTCGCCTGGAAGGGCAGTTGTCGGTGTTTGATCCGCGCCGCGCCGAAAGCCCGTGCTACCACTGTTTATATGGGCATGGCAGCGAAGCCGAACTCACCTGCAGCGAGGCGGGCGTCATTGGTCCACTGGTCGGTCTGGTAGGCAGCCTGCAAGCGCTCGAAGCCTTGAAACTGCTGGCGGGATTCGGTGAGCCCCTGGTAGGGCGACTGCTGCTGATCGATGCACTGGGCACCCGGTTTCGTGAGCTCAAGGTCAAACGGGACCCGGGCTGCAGCGTCTGCGGCGCGAGGGTTTAATAAAGCCATGAAGGGAGTCATCAGGCATGGCTAGGGACAGCGACGCGCCGATTGCGGTGTTCGACTCGGGTGTCGGCGGCTTGTCGGTGCTGGGCGAAATCAGTCGCTTGTTGCCGAACGAGTCCCTGCTGTACGTGGCTGATTGCGGCCATATCCCTTACGGCGAAAAGACCCCTGAGTTCATTCGTCAGCGTTGTGTCGCCATTTCCGAATTCTTTCGTGAGAAGGGGGCCAAGGCCTTGGTGCTGGCGTGCAACACGGCGACCGTTGCGGGGGTTGCCGATTTGCGCGAACGTTATCCGGACTGGCCGATTGTCGGCATGGAACCTGCGGTCAAACCTGCGGCGGCCGCGACCCAGAGCGGGGTGGTCGGGGTGCTTGCCACCACCGGTACCCTGCAAAGCGCCAAATTCGCAGCGCTGCTTGACCGTTTTGCCTCCGATGTCCAGGTGATCACCCAACCATGCCCCGGCCTGGTGGAACTGATCGAAACGGGCGATCTGGTCAGCCCCGCCATCCGCCAACTGTTGCACGGTTATGTTCAGCCGCTGCTGGCGGCGGGTTGCGACACGATCATCCTGGGCTGCACCCATTACCCCTTTCTCAAACCACTGTTACGGGAGATTATCCCGGCTTCGATCACCCTGATCGACACCGGGGCTGCGGTCGCCCGTCAATTGCAGCGCTTACTCAGTCAACGCGACCTGCTCGCGAGCGGCCGTCCCTCACCCGCCCAGTTCTGGACCAGCGGTGATCCAGAAAATTTCAGAAACATCCTACCGTTGCTATGGAAAAAATCTGACAGTGTGCGAAGCTTCGGCTTGTGAAAAAAACGTGAATAGCGCTGTTTTGGGCTGAACTAATGTTCACCAGCAGATTTCTACAGCACATCTGTTGATATAAAAAATTTCTAACTGCATTCGGAAATGGGAAGTTTCAGATGAAGCGACTGTTTTGTTTGGCTGCGATTGCGGCCGCTTTAGCGGGACAAAGTGCGATTGCACAAGCTGACGGGGTCGAATTTTCGGTGGGTCACACTGGCGAATCAACGATGACCTATCGTTTGGGCGCGCAATTTGATTGGGACAAGAGCTGGTGGCAAACCAGCGTGGGTCGTCTGACCGGGTACTGGAGCGGCGCCTACACCTATTGGGAAGGTGACAAGAATTCCAGCAACAACAGCCTGTCGTTCTCTCCGGTCTTCGTTTACGAATTCTC
Source organism: Pseudomonas sp. NFACC02 (assembly GCF_900110765.1). Classification (GTDB taxonomy): domain Bacteria; phylum Pseudomonadota; class Gammaproteobacteria; order Pseudomonadales; family Pseudomonadaceae; genus Aquipseudomonas. Next base: position 156,213 of record NZ_FOEO01000007.1, on the reverse strand, counting down.
TGGCGATAGCGTCAAGCCTTACATCGAAGCGGGTATCGGTGCAGCGGTATTCCAACGCACGGAAGTGGAAGGCAACAAGTTGGGCAGTGCATTCCAGTTTGAAGACCGTCTGGGCTTCGGTCTGCGTTTTGCCGGTGGTCATGAAGTCGGCTTGCGCGCGACTCACTACTCCAACGGTGGCCTGACCACGACAAACGACGGTATTGAAAGCTACGCCATTCATTACACGATGCCGTTTTAAGCGTTCAGTCGCTTGAAGGATAGGAGCGCGCTCGCGATTGCGGTGTGTCAGGCAGAACTCTGGCACAGCCAGAAAGCAATCGTGGGCAAGCGCGCTCCTACAGATCCGTTACCGATACGCCGTCGCGATGCCTTCGCGCTCGGTGATGCATTCTGGCGCACCCATTTCGAACTCCCTGCAGATCAACGGTCGTTTGTCGTAGATCGTACACATCATCGTGTCGCGATCCAGTGCCGCGCACCAGCCGTCGTCCAGGCGCAGCATCACTTCGCCGCCCCAGTCGTCGGTGTCGATAAACCGTTCAGGTACGCCCGTGTCGGTGATCAGCATCACCTCAAGCTGGCAGCAGCACGCGGCGCAGGTCGAACAGGTGATAGCAGGTTCGGCAGGTTCTTCGGGAAGTTGAATCAAGGGAATGGAGGTCATGTGGCGCAGTGTAAATCAGTGTTGAGCAAGCCGGTGGCCGGGCTGACGGACGCGGCCTTCACGCCGAGACTTCATCGGTGCGGGTTTGGCGGAAATAGCGGGCCAGCCGGTGCAGCAACGGGAAGATGACAGCCCAGACGGCGCCGATGATCAGGACGCTGGGCCACACGCCCAGCGGTAACTGAACGTACGTGAGCTGGGCCCCGGCGATATAAGAAGCAGGTCCACCGATGGCGCCGAGCAAGCTCGCCAGCCACCAGGGTGTGGCCGACCACGCCAGGCAATGCCCCAGCGTCGTGGCCAACAGGGGCCACATCAATGCAAGCCACAGAGGAATGACTTTGCCGGCTTCCCCGAAATCGAAAACACCGAGCTTGATCAGCGCGCTGTCGAGCACGCAGCCCAAAGCGAACACGGTCAACAACAGCTTGCCCTCGCTGCGCCACGAGCCGATCAGGCGCAGGTGGACGATAAGTATAAGGAGCGTGATCAGCAGCCAGCCGCTGTTCCCACCCAGCACGCAGGTGAACCAGCCGAGTTGAAACAGCGCGGCATTGACCAGGTTCTTAAGCATTGAACCGTCCCAACAGTGGCTGCGGCATGGCCTTGGGTTTTGCCAGTAACAACTGCGCCGTGCCGATGGTGCGTTCCATGAAGCCGCCCTCGCAGTAGCACAGGTAAAACTCCCACAGACGCAGGAAATAATCGTCGTAGCCCAGCTCAGTGAGGTAGCCGGCCGCGTGGCGAAAGTTCTCGTGCCAGAGGCGCAAGGTCTTGGCGTAGTGCAGCCCGAAATCTTCCATGTGCAACAGGTTCATGTCGGTGTCATCGCTGACGATCTCCAGCATTCGGGTGACCGAAGGAAGGGCGCCGCCGGGAAAGATATACCGCTGGATGAAGTCGACGCTGCGTTTCGCCTGCTCGTAGCGTTGTTCACGGATCGTGATCGCCTGCAATAGCATCAAGCCGTCGTCCTTGAGCAGTTGCGTGCACTGCTTGAAATAGGTCGGCAGAAAGCGGTGACCGACCGCTTCGATCATCTCGATGGACACCAGCTTGTCGTATTGCCCGGTCAGGTCGCGGTAGTCGCTGAGCAACAGCGTTACCTGATTGTGCAGACCGAGGTCGGCGATACGTTTTTCGGTGTAGGCGAATTGCTCTCTGGACAGGGTCGTGGTGGTGACCTTGCAGCCATAGTGCTGTGCGGCATAAATCGCCATGCTGCCCCAGCCGGTGCCGACCTCCAGCAAATGATCGGAGGGTTTGAGCGCAAGCTTCTGGCAGATCCGCTCCAGCTTGTTCAACTGGGCCTGCTCCAGCGTGTCATTGGGCGTCAGGAACTGCGCGGCCGAATACATCATGGTCGGATCGAGGAATTGCTCGAACAGGTCATTGCCCAAATCGTAGTGAGCGGCGATATTTTTCTGCGAGCCTTTGCGTGTGTTGCGATTGAGCCAGTGCAGGCCTTGGACGAAAGGGCGACCAAGACGCGCCAGACCACCTTCCAGTGCGTCCAGCACATCCAGGTTACTGACGAATACACGGATGACCGCGGTCAGGTCCGGACTTGTCCAGTGACCATGAATGAACGCCTCGCCAGCGCCGATCGAGCCATTGCTGGCGACCAACCCCCACACGGCCGCATCGTGTACGTGAATCTCGCCCAGAAGCGCCGCGTCCGCCGCGCCAAACACCTGCCGCTCATCGCCCTCGTACACCACTAACTGTCCGTGGCGCAGATGCGCGAGTTGCCGCAGCACGCCACGTCGCAGCAGGTTCGAGGTCAGGTTGTGGGTGCTGAAACCGGCGGTGGCGCTACTGCTTTTCATGGCGTCTGTCCTTTTGAACGGTAGCACTGCGATACGAGCCTTCGGCGGCTTGATGGGGAAAGATCGGTAGGCGTTTGACGAAAAGGCGCAATGCCTGCCAGTAGATGGCGAGACCAGTTTTGGCGGTCATCCACGGGAAACTCAGCAGGTGACGGTGCAGGGCGGCACGACTCAGCGGTAGACGCTGCAAGTTCAGCGTGGCGTCGAACACTTTATGCTCACCGTGCCAGTCCGCCATATGAACCCCCAGGCGGTCGCCCGGCTGGCTGAAGCTCATGCGGTATTCCAGGTCCCGGTGCAGAAAGGGCGAGACGTGAAAGCCTTTCGCCACCGAGAAATGCTGGTGGCCTTCGGCATTGGCTGGCAGCACATAGTGATAGCGCTCACGCCAGGGCGTGTTGGTGACTTCACAGACAATGGCGGCCAGGTTGCCGTTACGTTCAAAGCAATAGAAAAAACTCACGGGGTTGAACGACAGGCCCCAACTGCGTGCCTGGGTCAATAGACAGACGCGGCCCAGCGGTGTACGGCCCAGCGCATCACGGACAATGTCTCGCACGGCCGTCGTCAGCGAGACGCCACGTCCCGTGTATTCGCGCAGGTAGTCGCCGGGTCGAAACGAAAAGGGTGCCAGACGGCTACCCCCGGCGAGCGGCGATAACTGCATCACCGCGTCCTGCTCTTCCAGGTCGAGATAGAGCATGCCGATGCGATACCTGAAGGCATGCGCTTTGGGCGAAAAGCGCCGATGGCTCACCCAGCCGCTGTACAGAGCGCTGTTCATAGCGACTCGCCGAAGGCAGAGGCAACGCGCAGCGCGCTGACCACGCCGTCCTCGTGAAAACCATTGGCCCAGTAAGCGCCGCAATAATAAGTGTGTCGGGCGCCGAACACTTCTTGCCAGCGCGCTTGAGCCTCGATGCCTTTGAGGCTGTATTGCGGATGGGCGTACCTGTAGCGCGCGAGGATCTTGTCCGGGTCGATGGCGGATGTCTGGTTGAGGCTGACGCAGAAGGTGGTATCGCTTTCGATCCCTTGCAGAATGTTCATCGCGTAGGTCACGGCCGCCGATTGATCGCCCGCGCCGCCCAGCCGATAGTTCCAGCTTGCCCAGGCCAGTGGGCGGCTGGGGAGCAGCCGGGTGTCGGTGTGCAACACCACATCGTTGTCGGCATAGGGCAGCGCGCCGAGGATTTCTCGCTCGTTGGCACTCGGTTCTGCCAGCATCGCCAGCACCTGATCGCTGTGGCAGGCAAAGACCACTTTGTCGAAGCGTTCGCTGCCGTGGGCGCTATGGATCATCACGCCGTCTTTGTCACGCTCGACTCGGGTGACCGGGCATTTCAGACGGATACGGTCGCGAAACGGCGCAGTTAGCGGTTCGATGTAACGGCTGGAGCCGCCCTCGATCACGCACCATTGCGGGCGATTGCTGACCGAAAGCAGCCCGTGATTCTTGAAGAAACGCACAAAGAACTGCAGCGGAAAGGCGAGCATGTCGGCCAATGACATCGACCAGATGGCTGCGCCCATGGGCACAATGTAATGCTCGGTAAACCGTCGGCCGTAGCCTTCCGCTTTCAGGTAGGCGCCAAGCGTCGTGTCCGCGGCGATGCGCTGCGTCTGCAGATCGACCAGTGCCTGTTTATTGAAACGGAGGATGTCCCGCAGCATGCCCCAGAATGCCGGCGATAACAGGTTGCTGCGTTGAGCGAACAGGCTGTTGAGGTTGTTGCCGTTATATTCGGTACGGCTGTGCGGGTCGCAGACTGAAAAACTCATCTCGGTGGGTTTAAAGGCCACGCCCAGCTTACCCAGCAACTTGATGAAGTTGGGGTAGGTCCAGTCGTTGAAGACAATGAACCCGGTGTCGATGGCGTGCTGTTTACCGTTCACGGACACGTTGACAGTGTGCGTGTGGCCGCCGATCCAATCATCGGCCTCGAACACGGTGATCTCATGCATGCGGTTGAGCAACCACGCACTGGTCAGGCCCGAGATACCGCTGCCGATGATCGCGATTTTCATGAGGTCGCCCCGGTCTTGGCCGGTGCGCGGACCATGCGTTTGCACAGCGCCAGTTGCAGCCGCGCGGGGAGGATGGCCATCGCTTTGAGCAGCAGAATGAATACGAACGGAAAGGCGATTTCGAACGGTCGACGGGATTTTTCCAGACGCTCGGCGATGTACTGCGCGGCTTTCGGCGCAGACCAGCGCATGGGCATGGGAAAGTCGTTTTTGGCGGTCAGCGGGGTGTCGACGAAGCCGGGGCTGACGATCGTCACGTCGATGCCTTCTTGCGCCAGATCGATGCGCAAGGATTGAAGCAGATACCGCAAGCCGGCCTTTGATGCGCCGTAGGCTTCGGACCGGGTCAGCGGCAGCAGGGCAACCGAGCTGGCTACCCCGACCAGATGAGGACGTTCGCCCAGACGCAGCAGGACCAGCGCTTCTTGAATGCAGTACGCGGTGGCGATCAGGTTGGTCGTCACCACGCGCTCGACCAGACGAGCGTCGAATTGCCTGGCGTCGATGTACTCGCAGGTGCCCGCGTTGAGGATCACGGTGTCCACGGCTCCCCAACCCTGAGCGATGCGCTGGCCGATTGCGGTCACTTGTTCGGGATCGGTGACGTCGCCAGGCGCAAGCAACACGTGTTGCCCAAAGCGTTGATGCAACGCTTCAAGCGGCTCGAGGGTACGCGCTGTGAGCGCGACCCGATGACCCGCTTTCAACAGCTCCTCGGCCAGCGCCAGGCCGATCCCGCTGCTGGCGCCGGTCAGCCAGAACCTTCGGTTCATGCCAGTCTCCCCTTGAGCCAGCGGATCATTCTGCCCATCACCGGCAGGTGCTCATAAAGCAATGCGCCGGCATCGAAGAAGTCGCGATGCTGAAACACCTTGTTGTCTGCCCACAGCAAATGCGAACAGCCCGGAACGACGATCGGCTCACCTTGCTTCAGGCGGGGATGACGGTAGGTCATGGTCCAGCGCAAATAGCCTTTGCCTTCGCGTACCTGATCGAAGGCGTGAAACTCGAACTGCAAACCGGTGACGTTTGCGTACAAGTCCTCGAAGTACTTGCGCAGGTCGGGCAGCCCATGCACCTCATGCAGTGGATCGGCAAAGGCGATGTCATCGCTGTACAACTCACCGAGCAGGTGCAGGTTGTCCTTGTCGAGTTCGGCGAAGCGCCGGGCGTAATCGCGCAGGAATTCACTCATGGTCTTGAGTCTCTGCTTGTCGATGGGGCAGCGATCTGAAGGCGGTCAGCGCGCGTTCGCGACTGGATTTCAGGTCTACGATCGGCGCTGGATAACCGTCGACGCCAAAGAGTCCGCCCAACGCCGAGGGGTTGTGAATATCCCGTTTGCTGAGGTCGGCCAGTTCCGGAATCCAGGCTTTGATGAACCGGCCTTCCGGGTCGAAGCGTTCGGACTGACTCTGCGGATTGAAAATGCGGAAATACGGTGACGCGTCTGTGCCGGTGGACGAACTCCACTGCCAACCGCCGTTGTTCGCCGCCAGATCCCCGTCGATCAGGTGCTGCATGAAAAAACGTTCGCCTTCACGCCAGTCGATCAGCAGGTTCTTGGTCAGGTACATCGCCACGATCATGCGCAGACGGTTATGCATCCAGCCGGTTGCCAGCAACTGACGCATCGCCGCGTCGATGATCGGCAGTCCGGTGCGTCCTTGTTGCCAGGCTTCCAGCTCCTCTGGCGCATGCCGCCAGTTCAACGCTTCGGTTTCCGGGCGGAACGCGCGATGGCGCGAGACGCGAGGAAAACCGACCAGCACGTGTTTATAAAACTCGCGCCATAGCAGCTCGTTGATCCAGGTCACCGACCCTGCGTTTCCCGTTTCGAATTCGCCGTTGTTGCTGCGCAATGCCGCATGCAGGCATTGGCGGGGAGAAACGACGCCAGCCGCCAGGTACGCCGAAAGCTGACTGGTCCCCGGCTTTGCCGGGAAATCGCGCTCATCCTGGTAGTAATGCACCTGTTCATCGGTGAAGGCTGCTAGGCGTCGGCGAGCTTCGTCTTCGCCCGCAGGCCACAGTGCGCGCAGCGCGTCGGACGGGATGGCGAAACCTGTCACATGCTCCGGCACGGTGTCGCTTTTGATCTGCAACGGCGATTGTTTCTCTGGCATGCGCACCACTGCGGGCACCGAGTAGTGCATACGCGCGTAACAAACCTTGCGAAACTGGGTAAAGACCTTGAAATACCCGCCGCTTTTGGTCAGTACGCTGCCGGGTTTGAAGAACAACTGGTCGAGATGACTGTGGAAGCCGATGCCCTGTTTTTCCAGCGCTGCGGCGACGTCCTTATCACGTCGAGTCTCGTTGACCCCGTATTCTTCGTTGACATGAACCTGCTCGATTCCATGGGTCGTGCACAGTTCGAGCAGAGCAGCCGGCGCCTTGTCCCATGCAGCGGCCTGCACGATCAACAGTGGAACGTTGAGCGTTTCGAGGGCGGCTTTGAGCGCGGCGAGGTTGCGCAACCAAAAGTCCACCTTGCATGCCGCGTCGTCATGGCTGCGCCACTGCGCGGGGCTGATCATGTACACGGCCAGCGTGGGGCCCTGCTCCATGGCAGCGCTCAATGCGGTGTTGTCGTGTACGCGTAAATCGCTGCGCAGCCAGATGAGTTGCATGATCATTCCTTAGATAAGGCCCAGGTTCTGCAGCATGGCCAGGGCGGTCAAAGGGTCTTCGGCAAGCGTGAGCCCAGGGACCTCACTCACTGATACGGATAATTCGGCCGAATGGATGCGCACCGTGGGACCGATAATCAGCGTCGGACAGTCGATGTTGTTCAAAAGGCGGGGGAGCTGAGCCAGGTTCAGAGACTTGCTGGAGTACAACAGCACCGCGCGCGGTTTGAGGTACTCGCACGCAAGCGGTAACTCGCCCGGTGGCAAGGGCCAATCGAAAACCTCCACGGGGCAATCGGCGCTGCTCAACAACCAGGCGGTCAGCCACAGATGAGGTTCCATGGGCACGTCGGACTGGTTGATCAGCAACAGCGGGGCGCCGTTGACCTGGCGGTTGTTGTGATAAAGCCGTGCGCCGAATTTGCTGCGCAGCCAGGAATAGAAAAACACCCGCTCCAACTGGGCACCGAACTGACCCTGCCAGCGCTGCTCCAGCGAGGCCAGTAAGGGCACCAGTAGCTGTTCGCACAGGGTGCGCGGCGGGTACAGCGACATTGCCTGATTGAGTGTGTCGTCCAGCCGCCGCTCGGCCAGCGCAGTGATGGCCTCCTGCAGGTTTTGTCGCAGTCGGTCCCAATCGTTTTCAACGCTCGGCGGCGGGGCCTGCTCGTTGTCGATCAAGTGTTTGACCTGGCTGACGGATACGCCGCGATTGAGCCAGGTCAGAATGGCCAGCACGCGATCCACGTGCGATGTGCCGTACAAACGGTGCCCTTTGGGCGTTCGATGAGGAACGATCAGCCCATAGCGGCGCTCCCAGGCGCGCAGGGTCACGGCATTGACGCCGGTCAGCCGGGCAACTTCGCGAATCGGCAACCAGCCGTCTTCGAAGGCTTCGGCCTGAGAATCGTCATTCAGGGGAGCAGAGGTGATGTTTTTCATGAGGTCAGATCGCGTTACGCAGGCTGAGATTTTCCGGATGCGGTTGCAGGTAAACCTGTAACGCGATGTACGGGTCGGGGTGTTGGCGGAAGTGGTGTTTGAGCAGGGTCAGCGGCACGACCAACGGTACGATGCCTTGGTGGTACTGACGGATGACCGCCTGGATTTCCTGTTTGTCCGAGCCGCTGATGGTTTCTCGCAGGTAACCGCACAGGTGCTGCAGAACATTGGTGTGGGTCCGGCGCGTGGCGGGCTTCTTCAGGGCCTCCATCAGCTCGCTGAAATAACGAGGCGCGACCTCGACAGGGTCGCTGCGGCCCATGTTGCCCAGCATATTGCCCAAGGCCTTGTATTGAATCGGATCATTGGCCATTAGCTGGTATTTGTAGCGCGAGTGGAACTCGATCAAGGCCCGTCGCGTAACGCCGTTTTTCAGCAACGCCTGCCAGGCGGCGTAGGCGTAGACCCGCGTGATGAAATTTTCCCGCAGCACGGGATCGTTCAGCCGGCCGTCTTCTTCCACGGGCAGATCCGGGTGCTTTGCGCAGAACGCCTGGGCATAAATGCCGCGTCCACCGGCATCGAACGGTGCGCCGTTGTCGCGGTAGACCTTCACCCGCTCAAGCCCGCAGGAAGGCGATTTCTGCATGAAGATGTAGCCACAGATGTCATCCATTTCCCTGGCCATGTGCTCGCCGTATTCGGCGAGCGCCCGGGTGACATTCAGTTCTTTACGAACGGTGCCCACGGCTTGCGGGCGCTCCGGATCGCCCACGAGACGAATGGCTTCACGGGGAATTCCCATGCCAATCGCGACTTCGGGACATGCAGGCACGAAATCAAAGTATTCGTTGAGGGCGCGGGTCAGCAGGTGCGATTCCTTGTGCCCGCCATTGAAGCGAACCTCAACACCCATCAGGCAAGCGCTGACGCCCAGCTTGGGTTTTGACGCGGGTTGACAGGGTGGGGGCGCTGACGTGGACATGGCAAAACCTCGATCAACATCTTGTACAACCTTGGTTAGCTGTACAACTTTTGCTCATCATAGGTTCACGGTTGTACAAGTACAAATTATTTGTACAAGGTTCGTGCGCAGAGGTCTGTGGTTTGTAGGGCAGGGGCGCTTACTTCCAGCCCATGCGCCACGTTTGCTCATCCTGCAGCGTCTGCCAGGTCAGTCGTTCGCTGCGCTGGGTGAGCACGGCCTGTAATTCGATTTCCAGCACGGTGCCTTCTTCGTTGCAGAAGAGTTCGGTGACCAGGAAATGCTTTTCGCGGTGTTGAGGATGGGCTGCTGTCCATTTCGACAGCAGCAATTTACGAGGGTTGATGCGATTCACTTCAAGTGTTCGAGCAAACGACGTGCCGCCTCCTGGCCGCTGAGCCACGCGCCTTCGACACGGCCGGACAGGCACCAGTCGCCACACACATACAGACCCAGATCCGGATCGGACAACGCCCCCACTTCACGTCCTCCGGCAGGCCGGGCATACAGCCAGCGGTGGGCGAGGGTAAAGGCCGGTGCAGGCATCGAGCAGTTGATCAACTCGGCAAACGCGCCGTGCAAGTGGTCGATCACCTGCTCCTTGGGCATGTCCAGATGCTGACGGCTCCAGGCGCTGGTGGCGTGCAAGACCCAGGTGTCCATCTTGTGGTCACGTCCCGGTTTGCTGCGATTGCGCGCCAGCCAGTCAATAGGGCTGTCTTGCACGAAGCAACCTTCCAGCGGCGTATCCAGAGGGGTGTCGAAGGCCAGTGCGACCGCCCAGGTCGGCTCCATCTTCACGCCTGCAACCACGCTGGCCAGCTTCGGCGCGGCAGCCAGCAGCGTGGAGGCCTGCGGCGCCGGAATCGCGATCACCACCTGGCTGAACGGCCCATGGCTGCGACCGTCGGCGTCCAGCAGGTTCCAGTGTTCTTCGCCCCGGAATACTTCGGTGATGCGGCAGGAAAATGTGACCGGCATATCACCCAGCATGGCGCGGGTAATCGCACTCATGCGCGGTTTGCCGACCCAACGCACTTGCTCGTCGGGTGACAGGCTCAATTGCCCGCCATGGAAGTTGTAAAGCAGTGGCGCCCATTCGGCGACGTGACCGTCGGCCTGCCACTGCTGAACGGCGGCAGCGAAACGGCGATCGCGCGCGGTGAAATACTGCGCGCCCATGTCCAGCGCACCCGCATCGCTGCGCTTGCTGGACATTCTGCCGCCGCTGCCGCGGCTCTTGTCGAAAAGGTGAATGGCATGCCCGGCGGCTTGCAATGCTCGGGCAGCGGAGAGTCCGGCGATACCGGTTCCGATGATTGCGATGGGTACAGTCATAGGGGCCTCGTTACCTTGTCTTCACAGACTACGCCGTAGTTAAAACCTGTACAATGCCGATTTTCGGTATAACTTATCGCCCTTCGACGCGCAGGACGTTGACCCGTTCTCAGGGCTCATTCTTGATTCTGACGCTTCACCAGAATCGTTCAACTGTTCAAACGAACAATCGAACGGACGAGTGAGGAGCCGTTCTCTATAGCGTGGCCTATGGTTCAATTATTCGCTTCGTTCACAAGCGCAGTGTTTGTGAAGAAATAGACTACCGATTTGCGATGAACGCCACGCGAGGAACTCAGTCATGCACATCTTGCTGACCGGCGGTACAGGGTTGATAGGCCGTCGTTTGTGTCGGCACTGGCGCGATCAAGGCCATCAACTGACGGTGCTGAGTCGTACGCCCGAACAGGTGCCGGGTCTCTGCGGCGCGGGCGTGCGCGGGATTGCGCATCCGGACGACATCCGCGACCAGGCAGTGGATGCCGTGATCAATCTGGCGGGCGCGCCGATCGCCGATCGGCCCTGGACGCGCAAACGCAAAATGCTGTTGTGGGACAGCCGGATTACCCTCACCGAACAGCTGATGGCCTGGCTTGAGCGACGGGAGCAGAAACCCCGCGTGTTGATCTCCGGATCTGCGGTGGGCTGGTACGGCGACGGTGGAGAGCGCGAGCTTGATGAAGACGCCGCGCCGGTCAGCGAAGATTTTGCCAGCCGTCTGTGCATTGCCTGGGAAGAAACCGCGCAGCGGGCGGAGGGCTTGGGCATGCGCGTCGTATTGCTGCGCACAGGCCTGGTATTGGCCCGTGACGGCGGCATGATGCAGCGCCTCTTGCCACCGTTCAAACTCGGCATGGGCGGCCCGATCGGCAGCGGACGGCAATGGATGCCGTGGGTTCATATCGACGACCAAATCGCAGCGATTGATTTTTTGTTGAACCGGGATGATGCCCAAGGTCCTTATAATATCTGCTCGCCATCACCGGTTCGCAACCGCGACTTTGCCAGGACGCTCGCCGCGATCCTGCACCGTCCGGCATTCATGCCCATGCCCGCTTTCGCGTTGAAGGTGCTAATGGGTGAGTTGTCGATATTGCTGTTGGGCGGCCAGCGCGCCAGCCCGAGCCGGTTGCAGGCCGCCGGGTTCACTTTTCGATTCACCGATCTGCACGCGGCCCTGGAAAATCTTTTGGGCCGCCACTGACATCAAGGTGTTGCATGACCGATCACGCGTTGTTGCTGGTTAACCTGGGTTCGCCAGCCTCCACCGAAGTAGCGGATGTCCGTCGCTACCTCAATCAGTTCCTGATGGACCCCTACGTTATCGATTTGCCATGGCCCGTCCGGCGCCTGTTGGTGTCGCTGATCCTGATCAAACGTCCTGAACAGTCTGCCCATGCGTACGCCTCCATTTGGTGGGACGAGGGATCACCGCTGGTGGTGCTGAGTCAGCGCTTGCAGCGGGCCATGGCTCGGGAGTGGACGCAGGGCCCGGTCGAGCTGGCGATGCGTTATGGCGAACCGTCGATTGAAACCGTGCTGACCCGCTTGGCGACGCAAGGCATCAAAAAGGTCACTCTGGCCCCGCTTTATCCGCAGTTTGCCGACAGCACCGTGACCACGGTGATCGAAGAGGCGAAGCGGGTCGTGCGGGACAAGAAGCTGACATTCGATTTCTCGTTGGTTCCGCCTTTCTTCAATCAGCCCGAATACCTTGAGGCATTGGTGGAGAGCGTGCGTCCTCATCTGACTCAGGATTTCGATCACCTGTTGTTGAGCTTCCACGGGTTGCCTGAACGCCACATCACCAAACTGGACCCCACCGGCAACCATTGCTTCAAGAACGGTAACTGCTGTGAAAACGCTTCGCCTGAGGTGCTTGCCGTGTGCTATCGCGCTCAATGCATGCGCTCATCCGCCGAGTTCGCCAAGCGGATGGGGCTGCCTGATGGCAAGTGGTCGGTTTCTTTTCAGTCGCGCCTTGGGCGGGCGAAGTGGATCGAGCCCTACACCGAAGCGCATCTGGCTGAACTCGCGGCGCAGGGGGTTAAAAAGCTGCTGGTGATGTGCCCCGCGTTCGTCGCCGACTGCATCGAGACGCTGGAGGAAATCGGGGATCGCGGTGCGGAACAGTTCAGGGAAGCGGGGGGAGAGGAGCTGGTTCTGATCCCTTGTCTCAACGATGATCCAAACTGGGCGAGGGCGCTTAACACGCTGTGCGAGCGGGCGCCTGCGATGGTTGTTTGAACAGAGCAAGACGCGCGCGTGTGCTTCCGGATTGACTGACAGCATGCGTTCTACTGTAGTAGCCGGCTTGCTGGCGAATGTTGAGTGTCAGCCACTGGTGATGGTGCTGACCGTCGTATTCGCCAGCAAGCCGGCTCCCACAAAAGCAGAACTGCGAAAGACTACGGCAACTGATCATCCAGATGCTTGTTCTTCCAGGCATCGTTCCCCGGCAGAATCAGGTTCAACAGAATGGCCGTCACCGCACACAAGGCGATGCCCTTCATCCCGAAGTCATCCGGGCCGTTGCCCGTGCCGATCAGCACGCCGCCAATACCGAACACCAGCGTCACCGAAACGATCACCAGGTTACGCGCCTCCGCCAGATCAACCTTGTGCCGAATCAGCGTGTTCATGCCCACCGCTGCAATGGAGCCAAACAGCAGGCACAGAATCCCGCCCATCACCGGCACCGGAATACTCTGCAACAGCGCGCCAAACTTACCGATGAAAGCCAGCGCGATGGCGAAGATCGCTGCCCAGGTCATGATCTTCGGGTTGTAGTTCTTGGTCAGCATCACCGCACCGGTCACTTCGGCGTAGGTGGTGTTAGGCGGGCCACCGAAGGCGCCGGCGACCGTGGTCGCGATGCCGTCACCCAACAGCGTGCGATGCAAGCCCGGCTTTTTCAGGTAATCACGCCCCGTCACGCTGCCCACCGCAATCACGCCGCCGATGTGCTCGATCGCCGGAGCCAACGCCACCGGCACGATGAACAGGATCGCCTGCCAGTTGAACTCGGGCGCTGTGAAGTGGGGAATGTCCAGCCACGGCGCTGCTGCGATTTTGGCGACATCCACCACGCCAAAATAGAACGACAGGGCAAAACCCACCAACACACCGGAGATGATCGGGACCAGTCGGAAGATCCCTTTACCGAAGACCGCGACGATCAGTGTCGTCAGTAGCGCGGCCATCGAGATCGCGATTGCGGTGTGATACGGGATCAGTTCAGCCGCGCCGTCACCGGTTCTGCCCATCGCCATGTTCGCGGCAATAGGGGCCATCGCAAGGCCGATGGAAATGATCACCGGCCCGATCACCACCGGCGGCAGGAGCCGGTCTATGAAGCCGGTGCCTTTGATCTTCACGGCCAGGCCCAGAAAGGTGTAGACGAAACCTGCCGCCATCACACCACCCATAGTTGCCGCGAGGCCGAACTGGCCTTTTGCAAGAATGATCGGGGTGATGAAAGCGAAGCTGGAGGCCAGGAATACCGGCACCTGACGGCCGGTCACCAACTGAAAGCACAGCGTGCCCAAGCCTGCGGTAAACAGTGCGACGTTGGGATCGAGCCCTGTGATCAGAGGCATCAGAACCAGGGCGCCGAAGGCCACGAACAGCATCTGCGCGCCCGACAGCACGGTGCGCCAGAGTGGATCGTTAAACTCGTCCTGCTTCATCAGGCGTCCTTTTGTTTGGTGCCGAAAATTTTGTCACCGGCATCGCCCAGACCCGGAATGATGTAACCCTGGTCGTTCAGGCGTTCATCGATGGACGCGGTGTAGATGTTCACGTCCGGATGCGCTTTCTCGACAGTGTCGATGCCTTCAGGGGCCGCCACCAGGACCATGGCGCGGATGTCGCGGCAACCGGCTTTTTTCAGCAGATCGATCGTGGCGACCATCGAGCCGCCGGTGGCCAGCATCGGGTCGATGATCAGGGCCAGACGCTGGTCGATCTCGGGGGCAAGCTTCTCCAGGTAGGTGTGCGCTTCCAGGGTCTGCTCATTACGTGCGACACCCACGGCGCTGACCTTGGCGCCTGGAATCAGGCTGAGAACACCTTCGAGCATGCCGATGCCCGCGCGCAGGATCGGCACGACAGTGATCTTCTTGCCTGCGATCTTTTCAACCTGAACCGTACCGGCCCAACCCTGGATGTCGTAGGTTTCCAGCGGCAGATCCTTGGTCGCTTCGTAGGTCAGCAGGGCACCGACTTCCTGAGCCAGTTCACGAAAGTTCTTGGTGCTGATATCGGCTCGGCGCATGAGACCGAGTTTGTGACGGATCAGCGGATGACGGATCTCACGAATGGACATAAAGGGACGGCTCCAGCGGGCGGGCAAAAAAAACGGCTTAGATTAATCTATTCAGCTGTAACTTGTCTTACCGGTTAGGATCGCGTTTCTTACATTAATGGGACGAAGACTCTTCACGATAAAGTCGGCGAGCGAAGGTCAGGCAAGGCAAAAAGAGGCGAGCAACGGCCGGGGTCGCGTTCGACTTTAGGGGCCTAAATGAGCATTGCGAGCCTGTTTTTAACGCAGCATGGACGAGCGCAGCCACTTTTCGTGATGAGTCTGTGCAACGTTAGTCCAGAAAGACTTGCCCTGACGTTGTCCGATGCGTACCTTTGCCCGCTTTTCCTTCCACAGCCCCCTGGAGAGCGTCATGTCCGCTGATCTCGAGCATATCCGTCAAATCATGCGCGAGGCTGACTGCCTGTACACCGAGGCCGAAGTCGAGGCCTCCATCGCCCGCGTCGGTCAGCAAATCAACAGTGTGCTGTCCGAACGTAACCCGGTCGTATTCTGCGTGATGAACGGTGGGCTGATTTTCGCCGGCAAGCTGCTGACCCACCTGAACTTCCCGCTGGAAGCGTCTTACCTGCACGCGACGCGCTATCGCAACGAAACCAGCGGCGGCGAGCTGTTCTGGAAAGCCAAACCGGAAGTGTCGTTCATCGACCGCGATGTGCTGATCATCGACGACATCCTCGACGAAGGTCATACGCTTGGCGCAATCATCGACTTCTGTAAGCACGCAGGGGCGAGCGCCGTGCACACGGCCGTGCTGATCGACAAGGACCATAACCGCAAGGCCCGGCCTGACCTCAAAGCCGACTTCGTCGGTCTGCCGTGCATCGACCGTTACATTTTCGGATACGGCATGGACTACAAGGGTTACTGGCGCAACGCTGCGGGTATCTACGCCGTTAAAGGGATGTAAGGCCTTCTGTAGGAGCGCGCTTGCCCGCGAATGCGTCAGACCCGACGCCGCATGACGGATGAATTCTCATCGCAGGCGAGCGCTCTCCTACAAATCAACTGATCCCTGTTAGAGTGCTTCCCACTTTTTCGGGAGGCAATCATGACGTCATCGTTTCGTAGTAAAGCCGCGTTGATGCTGCTGTTGACCCTGCCGCTTCCTGCCCTCGCCGACCCCATGCACGCCCAGTACTTGCCGCCCGATGAACTGTCCGTGCGCGAAGGCGAGCCCGAGCAGCAACAATTGCTGCAGATCACCGACTATTCGGTGGTCGTGGGGAGCCAGCGTCAGTCCAATCAGCAACCCATTCCTGTTACCTCGCCGCTGATCCTGCGCCTCAAAGGCAAACCGATGAACAAAGGCGCGACGATTTCCGAGGTGCTGATTCATTTTGACGGCGAGAGTAAAAGCCTGAAAAAGCCGACCTATGATGAGTCAAGCCGCACCTTGAGCCTTTACTACCCGACCGCCCAATACCGCGTGCTGGTCGATCTGTTGCGCAACGAAAAGGTGTATTGCCAATTGCTCAGCTACGCCAACGGCCATGTCTGGGCTGATCTGCATACCGGCAGCGTACGCGCGCGTTGAGCCTGTGGCCGGGCCGGGGGTAAACTGCCCGCCCGTGAAATGTCCCGCAAGTCAGTTGGAGTCAGCAATGCGTAAAGATAAGAAGCAGGTGATCGGCGATGAAATCGGCGATGCCCAGATCAAACTGTTCCTGGACTTTGAACCGGTCGATGCGACTTCACCGTCCTTGCACAAGCTGATCAAGGCTTACCGCGGCCTGCGCATCGACGACTTCGAGCGTTTTCTGGTGTTCTTCCGTGAAGCGGGCTATGACCTTGACGGCAAGGATGCCCACGGCAATGACTTCATTGCGCTGGTCAAGGATCAGCGCAATGCCGAGGAATACATCGCGCTGATCAACAAGGCTCGGGGCTGAGCCCAAGACCGTCTTCTGCGGGCGCGTCCTCAAGCGCCCGTTCCATTTCGCTGACCCTTCCCTGCAACACTTCCTACCGCCCGCGTCGGTATTGACTGCTTTTTCACGACTCCGAGATGTTCATACTTGCTCGTGTGCCCTGTGGCACACATTCCGGGCAGGATGTTCGGACAATCAAACGAAAAGGAATTCAATGCATGAACAAGACACATCGTATTCTGGGCGGCTTCGCCGCTCTGCTTGCTGCTTTGGCAGTGGTGCCTGCGGCCCTGGCGGCCTATCCGAACAGCGTGAAGGTGGCCGTTGAGGTATGGAATGATGAAGCCCAAGACCTTCACATGACGTACGCCAGCTGGAGACCGAAAGGAAGCGGCGTTAGCGACTATTTGATCCATGCTTACCAGACCGGAAAAGGATTCAACGTAACGTTGAACGATCCTCGCAACGATGAAGGAACGTTGCGCTATGCCACGACAAGCGGCAAAAAGTGCGAGTTCAAATTTGCGCACAAAGCGACGTTTAAATGGTTCGGTATCAGCCCTGCGCCTGAAAAATCGGCAACGGCGAAGTCTATCGGTACTGTCCCAGCCGAATGCGCTGCCTTGGTGACCAAAGGCACGAATTCAATGGAAAGTTACACCGTCAGGTTCTCGATGAAGTGACTGGAAACCTGAAGAGGACGGGATAAAACTCAACCCTCCGCTGCGTGGGCGGAGGGCTGAGTCATCTCACTGATTCAGTACAGGCTCTGAATCAAGCGAAGCTTGCCGCCTGGCTGCTTGGAACCAGGTCCAGGCTTTCGTCGCTCTGGGCGCTGACACGCTGATACAGCTGCGCGTCGGTTTCCAGGGCTTTTTCGCGAGCCGGGAAGATCTCATTCAGTTTGGCGGCCCATTCGGTACGAGCCTTGTCAGGGAAGCAGCGTTCGATCAGGTCAAGCATGATCGAAACAGTGACCGAGGCGCCAGGCGAGGCGCCGAGCAGCGCTGCAAGGGAACCGTCCCTGGCCGAGACCAGTTCGGTACCGAACTGCAGAACGCCACCTTTCTTCGGATCCTTCTTGATGATCTGCACACGCTGACCGGCCACTTCCAGGCGCCAGTCTTCGGCTTTCGCTTCAGGGTAGAAACGACGCAGGGCGTCCAGACGCTGTTCCATGGACTGCCGTACTTCACTGATCAGGTACTTGGTCAGGTCCATGTTGTCGCGGGCTACGGCCAGCATCGGTGCGATGTTGGCGGCACGGATCGACAGCGGCAGGTCCATGAGCGAACCGTGCTTGAGGAACTTGGTGGTGAAGCCTGCGTACGGGCCGAACAGCAGGGAGGTCTTGCCATCGACGACGCGGGTGTCCAGGTGTGGAACCGACATTGGCGGGGAACCCACCGCAGCCTGGCTGTAGACCTTGGCCTGATGACGCTTGACCACTTCCGGATTGTCGCAGCGCAGCCACTGGCCGCTGACCGGGAAGCCCCCAAAACCTTTGCCTTCTTCGATGCCCGACATCTGGAGCAGCGGCAAGGCCGCGCCACCGGCGCCGAGGAACACGAATTTGGCGTCGATTTCGCGAGTGCCGCCGCTGTTGACGTCCTTGATGGTCACGCTCCAGCCAGTGCCTTTACGGCTCAGGCCCGTGACGCGTTTGCAGTACTTGACCTGCGCATCGGGCGCGCTGGACAGGTGCTTGAGCAATTGGTTGGTCAGATTGCCGAAGTTCACGTCAGTGCCGTGCATGACGCGTGTGGCGGCGATCGGCTCATCGGCCGGACGGCCAGGCATCATCAGCGGCATCCACTCGGCCAGCTTGGCCTTGTCTTCGGTGTACTCCATTGATGCAAAAGCGTGGTGCTTACGCAGCGCTTCATAGCGCTTTTTCAGGTATGCCATGCCTTTTTCGCCCTGAACGAAGCTCAGGTGCGGCACGGGTGTGATGAACGAGCGCGAGGAACCGAAGGTGCCCTTGCGAGCCAGATAGCTCCAGAACTGCTTCGACACTTCGAACTGGGTATTGATATGAACCGCTTTTTTGATGTCGATCGAGCCATCGGCCGCTTCCGGCGTGTAGTTCAGCTCGCACAGGCCGGCGTGGCCGGTGCCGGCGTTGTTCCATGGGTTGGAACTCTCGGCAGCACCGGAATCCATCAGCTCGACAACCTCAAGCTTGAGGCTTGGGTCGAGCTCCTTTAGCAGTACCGCGAGGGTGGCACTCATGATGCCTGCCCCGACCAGTACTACATCGACTGCTTCGTTATGCGCCATTAACGCGTCTCCAAAATCTGCAGCACCAAATTGACGGCATGGAACCCGAGGTCAATTGCCAGGTGCGGGCGGCGCGGAGTTCGCGCAGTGCCTCATACCACCCGGCCGGGATCGGCATGTCCGATTCTTCGCAATTTTTTGCATCTTCAGCGGACGCCACCGCAGGGGCCTGTTCGATGCTTTTGTCGTGCAAGCATGAACGCATTATTTGGCCCGAACAGCCATTCGACTATCGTCAAGACGCCCGGTTATGCAACCAAATCCGTAGTGGACAGGCTTCAGGCTCCGGTTGTGGAGGCTGCGCTGCAGTCGATCCTTTGCAAGGGGGCTGGGTCAGACTTTAATGGTGCATGTACAAACGCGTAACTATTCATTTGCTCGCCACACTCTTGTGAAGTTGTGAAAACCCGTTTTTTTTGCGCTCTTTTGGAGACGCAAACCTCAAAAAGGGCTGCGCAATGGCAGCTCTGGCAGATCAGGTTCAAACACAATGTGGGCATCGGCGCGCGCAAAAGGTTCGAGTGAATCGAGGTTTTCGCGCCTGCGCAGCGGACACACCGGGTTGCACATGTCTGTGTGGAAGGCTCTCTGTGGGCGATACGGAGGAGTTGATACGGCGTATCAACGATGCTGCGAGGCCCGATCAGGAGACGTCCTTATAATCGGGGGGAGATTATAGCGATGAAACGCGCAGAATTGATCCAGAAAAAATGACTTTTATTCGCCGTCTGGTCAGATGCTGAGCAATTGCCGGGCGGTAATCGCACGGGCGCGGGAACTGACGCGAGCGCTGGCAGGCAAAGGCTGGTGCAGCCAGGTCAGATTGGGTTCGGTGATCTCTACCCAGTCATGACCCTGAGGCGCCGCAGCGCAGTGTTTGAACGAAACGCAGATGCCATATTTATCCAGGCGGGCATAGTGACGATAGCCGCGACGTGCCGAGAACAGAGACCAGAGAAAGTCCATGGGAAGACTCCTTGCCATGAGAAGCGCTGTTGGGCGTACGGGGAAAGTATGCCGTGCGGCGATGACATCCCCGTGACGCGGACATTGCGCAATGGTGTCACTCGTCACGTTTGATTGTCGTGAGCGGCAGGAGGGCCGGGAACCGGCGCGATGGCACTTTGTCGTATCTTTACGCTAGTGAGCGGCCTTGCGAGGTCGTTATACTGCGGCACAATTTGTGCCTTGGCCCATGGAGAAATGAGCATGTTGCGTCGCGTTTTGTTCGGTTTGCTTGCTGTAGGCAGTCTGACGCTGGTGGGCTGTGCCCATAGTCCGCAGTCGCTTAGCCCGCAACCCAAGTTGAACAGTCAGCTGGCGCCTGTCGGGCATGGCCAGCAAGTGGTGGTTCGGGTGGTAGACGGTCGCCAGTCGCAGACGTTGGGTACCCGGGGTGGTCTGTACCCTGAGACCAGTTCGATTACGGTCAATAGCCAGCAAGTGGTTCCGCAGCTCCAGGCCCAGGCCGAAGCCGCGGTGCGTCTGCTGGGCTTTACGCCGGTCCAGGGCGGCAACGGACCACAGCTGACCATTACCCTCGCTGACCTCAAGTACCAGTCGCCCAAAGAGGGCCTGTACGTGACCGAGGCGAACATCAGCTCGACGTTCCGCGCCGATGTGCAGAACAATGGTCGCAGCTACAGCGGTCGCTACGCAGCGTCCCTGGACCAGCGTTTCGGCATGGCGCCGAATGAAGAGACCAACACCAAGCTGGTCAGCGATGTGCTCAGCGACGCGCTGACACGTCTGTTTCAGGATCAGACAATCGGTCGCACGCTGGGTCAGTAACTCAACTGGCTGTATGAAAAAAGCCCCCGGTTTCGAGAGGAACCGGGGGCTTTTCGTTTGAAGAGGGCTTGCCGATGCAAACGATGGGGGGTCAGGCCGCCTGATAAAAGTCCAGAAAACTGTAGCCTGTCTCAAGGTCCACTTCGGGCAGGTCGTTGTGCGGGTGTCCTCCCAGTGCGCAGTACACCAGCCAGTGCCTGTCCTGAACATTGAAGGCCAGTGCGTCGATCAACGCTTCCTGCTCGTCACTCTGGGCGACGAGGTAAAGGCGGTCCTGATTGTGGGCGTGCAGCATGACGCTCTCCGTATTCGGGTGTCGAGTCGAGGTGCTACACAGTGAACGGTTCAGGTGACGTTAAGGTGACACGCAGTACCTTTCTGCTCAGACCCACACCGAATTCGCGGCGCCCGGATCTGGCGCCATCGAGGCCCCATGTCACTCCTCCAGCACTCACCCGGAATGGTCCTCAACGCGTTGGCGCTGCTCGCCGCCGGTCCCGGGATCTGGCTGCTGCACACCACCCGCAATCTCGAACAGCGTGAAACCACTCATCTGAACAAACTCACCGAGCAGGCACCTGTCGACGAGCCGATGCACCTGATGGACGTGCCCACCCTGCGCATGATCCGCCTGAGTTATCGCATTGGCGCCGCGTGCCTGGGGTTTGCGTTGCTGTTGTCGTGGGTCAGCACCAAGCTTTGACGGCTATCGGGTATGAGCGGCTGTCGGCTATGCCCCGGAACACTGTGGGAACCGGCACCCCTGTCCAAGCCTCAGCCCCCGGTCCAGCCTCGGACCAGTGGGGGCCAGCTTGCTGGCGAATGCGGTGGGTCAGTTGGCATGTTCATCGCTGACCCACCGCCTTCGCTGCCCTCGTAACCTCGGACGTCTCCCACAGGGATCGGGTCGTTGACGAGCTTGAGGCCGTCCCTCAGATCCCTGTCCAGCCTCGGACCTGTGGGAGCCGGCTTGCTGGCGAATGTGGTGGGTCAGCTGACATGTTCGTGACTGACCCACCGCGTTCGCTGCCCTCGTAACCTCGGACGTCTCCCACAGGGACCGGGTTGTTGACGAGCTTGAGGCCATCCCTTAGATCCCTGTCCAAGCCTCAGACCCCGGTCCAGCCTCGGACCGGTGGGAGCCGGCTTGCTGGCGAATGCGGTGGGTCAGTTGGCATGTTCGTGACTGACCCACCGCATTCGCTGCCCTCGTAACCTCGGACGTCTCCCACAGTGATCGAGCTTTGCGTTTACAGCGGCAGGCCGGCCTTTACCCGGTACTGGTTGCGCACCGGAGTCGCGTATTGGAGCACCAGATATGGGCGGTGTTCTTCCGGGCACGCCTGGAGCCGGCGTTGCCATTCGTCATTGGCCCGCTCCAGCTCGTCCGCAGGAAACACCTCTGCAGCGCTCGGCACGTTCAGGCTGGGATCGGCCTCGGCCCATTGCTCATAGGCCAGGTAGTGCACCGGGAACAGGCGATAGCCACCGAGGATCTGCTTGTCCATCTCGATCGCCAGTTGCTTGGTGTCTTCGAACAACTCGGTGATCGGCGGGGCGAAGTTGACGTGGACGCGGCCTTTATAACCGGTGATGCCCAGTGCGATGCTGACGTCATCCTCGCCCGGCGCTTTGGTGTAGCTGCCGGTGGTCGCCCGGATATACAACTCGCGGGCTTTCGCCTGATCGCAGGGATCGTATTCGTAGCTGATCGAAACAGGCGTCAGGTTCAGCGATTGAATCACTTCGCCAAACGGCTCGTCCTTGCGGCTCATGTGGAACATCTTGAGGATCGCCGACTCGGTACGGTCGTCGCCGTCTTTGGCACGACCTTCGGCCTGCGCGATCCAGATGGACTGGCAGTCGTTGCGGATCGAGTGATTGATGTAGGCCGACAGCAACTGGTACGCCGCCATTTTTTCTCGGCGCCCGGTGATGGAACGATGAACGATAAAACTCTTGTTCAGGCGCATCAGGTCGCTGACAAAGGGCTTTTGCAGCAGGTTGTCCCCAATGGCGATACGTGGCGTCGGCAGGCCTGCGTGGTAAACGGCATAGTTGACGAACGCCGGGTCCATCACGATATCCCGGTGATTGGCCAGAAACAGGTAAGCCACGCCGGACTTGAACTGCTCCACGCCGGTATAGGTCACACCATCGGTGGCACGCTCGATCGTATGATCGACGTAGTGCTCCACTTTGTCCTGCAACGCAGCGACGGTGTCGATGCCGGCAAACTGGCGGCGCAGCTTGCGGGCGATGGCCGGCTGCAGGATCCAGCCGAGCGAGCCGGCCAGACGTGGAAAACGGAAATGCGTGAGGATCGCGAGGAACGCCTTGTCACCCAGTAGCCGGTTGAGTACGGCCTTTACTTCGGTGTCGTCGTACGGTCGGATGGCATCGAATTCGCCCATCATGCTCTCTTGTCGGAAACGGCTAGGGTAAAGGTAG
The DNA here is from genome assembly GCF_900110765.1 of Pseudomonas sp. NFACC02. GTDB lineage: Bacteria > Pseudomonadota > Gammaproteobacteria > Pseudomonadales > Pseudomonadaceae > Aquipseudomonas. The sequence goes on along the minus strand of NZ_FOEO01000007.1, from coordinate 133,071 downwards.
GTCGAGTCCGGCATACGCCCGGATGTTGAGAAATAAAGCTCGGCCTGCAAACGAGTCGGCGATTATACGCAAAACTGCTCTCGGAGACTGTGATGCACGAAATACAACCTGCAGCGCCTTACGAGTGTCCCTATTGCGGCGAACCGGGCGAGACGGTTCTTGATCTGTCGGAAGGCGACCACAATTTTATTGAAGATTGTCATGTGTGCTGTCGTCCCATCGAATTTCACCTGGAGACCGATGGCGAACAATGGGATCTGGATGTCCGTGCCGAGAACGACTGATGCGCAAAATCTATGAACCGGAAAACATGATGGAAGGCGAGTTGTTGCAGTCCATGCTTGCCAGCGAGGGTATCGAGTCGCATATCACCGGGCGCCACTTGCTGGGCGGCATCGGCGAGTTGCCGGTATTCGGCCTGCTAGGGCTGGCGGTCGAGGATGAGCAGGCTGAGCGGGCGCGGCAGTTGATCACTGAGTACAATGGCGCCTTTCCGTTGTCGGGCGACGAACCTGACAGTTACCCTGATGTGTTGTTGTGCTGAGGCTCGTCCTGCGCCGCTTCATTCGCTTTTCAGAAGAGTTGCCCTGAGCCCATGTGTGGACGTTATGCGCTGTTTCGTTGGACGCCCGCGTTTGCGGCCTTGCCCGGATTTCCAGCGGATCAGCAGGCGCAGTGGAATATTTCCCCCGCCGATTCGGTGTTGATGGTGCGTGCGCTGGCGGGAGAAGAGGGCGCGCGAGGCGTCGCGCGGGCTCGCTGGGGGCTGACCCCGCCGTGGCTGACCGACCTGTCGCGCACGCCTGCCCACGCGCGGGCGGAAACCCTGGCCGAGCAACCCATGTTCCGTCAGGCGTTTCGTGAGCGCCGGTGCCTGCTCCCCGCCAACGGTTTCTACGAGTGGCGCGGCTCGGTGCGCAAGCGGCCATTCTGGCTGACCCCTGCGGAAGGCTCCACGTTGTATTTCGCGGCGATCTGGGAGGCTTATCCGGTGGAAGAACACGTCTATTTGAGCGTGGCCGTGGTGACGCAATCGGCCATGAGCCAGCGCCGGCCGTTGATTCTCAATGCCGAAGGGCAGGCTGCCTGGCTTGACCCTGACAGCTCGCTGGTGACGTTGCAGTCGTTACTGGCGGCCCCCCAGATGCCGCTGCGTGAGCGTCCCTTGGCCAACCTGGTGAATGACCCGAAGCTCAATGCGCCGGAATGCCTGACGCCGCTTTAATACGGGTGCCTATCTCAGGCTGTGCGCCGAACCTGTGGGAGCTGGCTTGGTCTGGGCCGGCATTCCGACGAATGCGGTGAGTCTGTGACATCGAGGATGAATGAACCACCGCGTTCGCGGCCCTCGTAACCTCGGACTGCTCCCACAGGTATTGCAGCGTTACCCGGATTGGCGGCTGTGCGCCGAACCTGTGGGAGCCGGCTTGGGATGGGCCGGCATTCCGACGAATGCGGTAAGTCTGTGACGTCGAGGATGAATGAACCACCGCGTTCGCGGCCCTCGTAACCTCGGACTGCTCCCGCAGGTATTGCAGCGTTACCCGGATTCGCGGCTGGCGCAGTACCTGTGGGAGCCGGCTTTCTGGCGAATGCGGTGCATCATTCACGAATATGTTGACTGACACCCTGCATTCGCCAGCAAGCCGGCTCCCACTCAGAAAGCTGGCGCCCTACTGAAACTCATCACACCCTGAACTGATTGATCAGCCGGCGCTGCTGCTCTGCAAGTTTGGTCAATTCGGCGCTCGCCTGGCTCGATTCATCCGCGCCGCTCGCCACTTCGTTCGCCACCTGGCCGATGTTGATCACGTTACGGTTGATGTCATCGGCGACCGCGCTTTGCTCCTCCGCCGCGCTGGCGATCTGAGTATTCATGTCGTTGATCACCGATACGGCCTGGGTAATGCTTTGCAGCGCCTGCGCAGCCTCGGCGGCATGACCCACGCTCTCGTCGGTCTTGCTCTGGCTGTCTTCCATGACCTTCACCACCTGCCGCGTTCCGCTTTGCAACTGCTGGATCATGGTCTGGATTTCTTCGGTCGCTTGCTGAGTTTTCTGCGCCAGGTTGCGCACTTCGTCGGCCACCACCGCAAACCCGCGCCCCTGCTCGCCGGCACGAGCGGCCTCAATCGCAGCGTTCAGCGCCAGCAGGTTGGTCTGCTCGGCGATCCCGCGAATGGCTGTGAGGATCGCATTGATGTTTTCACTGTCCTTGGCCAGTGTCTGCACCACGCCCACCGCCCGGCCGATCTCCACCGCGAGCTCGCTGATGGAGGTCGAGGTGTTGTGGACGATGCGCATGCCCTGATTGGCGGCGTCGTCTGCATGGTTGGCGGCTTGCGCGGCCTGAGTCGCGTTGCGCGCGACGTCTTGCGCGGTCGCCGTCATCTCGTGCACGGCGGTCGCGACCAGATCGATCTCCGCCATCTGTTTGTGCACACCGTTGTTGGTGCGAATCGCAATGTCGGCGGTGTGCTCGGACGAATCGCTGACCTTCTGCACCGACGTCACCACCTGACTGATCATGACCTGCAGCTTGCTCAGGAAGGTGTTGAAACCGTTGGCGATCGCGCCAAGCTCGTCGGCGCGATCACTGGTCAGGCGGCGCGTGAGATCACCTTCGCCCTGAGCAATGTCGTCGAGCATGGCAACCATCTGCTTCAGCGGACGGGCGATGCCACGACCGACGAACCAGACGATCAGCAGGCCCAATGCGGCGATCAACAGGCCGACCACGGTCATTCCGAAAATGTCCGTGTCGCGCTGATGCGACAGATCGCTCTGCAGCTTCTGCAGGTCGGCCATTACCGCGCTGACCGGCATGCGAATCATCAGTGTCCAGCGCGCGTCCGTGTTGCCGATGCCAAAGGGCAGGTACAGCTCGATGTGGCCATGTTCCCTGTCGATGTCGTAGCGCACTTCCCCTTTTGTGAGGTTCGTCAGGTTGGCGGCTTCGTTCGCATCAAGGATGTCGCTGGCCTTCTCCCCGAGTTTGCTGGTGTCATGGGTGTAGGCGACGAGGCGTCCATTGGTGGCGATCAGCGCCAGGTCGCCAGCGCCGTCATAGAGCTTTTTGTCCGCGTTTTCGAGCATGTCCTGAATGAAGTTCACCGACAGATCGGCCCCGACGATGCCCTGAAACTGGCCGTCCAGCATGATCGGCTCGATGAACGAGGAGAGCATGACCATCTTGTCGCCCACTTTATAAGGCGCCGGATCGATCACGCAGGGTTTGCGGGTTTCCCGAGAGCACAAGTAATACTCACTGGAGCGAATACCCGTGGACAGGATTTTCTGGTCCTCCAGGCTCGCCAGTTTTTCCAGGTTGAGGCTGCCGTCAGGCTTGCGATACCACCAAGGCATGAACCGGCCGTTCTTGGGGTCCACGCCGTTGATCGGTGCTTCGGCGTAAGCGGCGTCGTTGTGGTCGAGAGCGTTAGGCTCCCAGCCGATGTAGGCGCCCAGAATTTTCGGGTTGCGCGCGACCGTTTCATGCAGAACGTTGAGCAACTGTTCCCGGCTGATCTTCAACTGGGGTTCGCCCTTGGCGTCCTTCATGCCGATGACGGCGTTGGTCGTGGCCAGTCCGGCGGCCGTGTTGAGCGGAGCTTCCAGTTCGCGCTGAATGTCGCTGGCTTGCGCACGGGCGATGGCCGTCAGGCGTTGCTCGATGGCTTGCTCGAATTGGGCGGTGGTGCGTTGTTCCACCAGCGCCTGTGTGCGCGCCCCGGAAAAGAGCGCATAAAGAACGAGCGCCACCACGACGCTGAGTACGATGGCGCCCGCCAGTGCGGCCACGGAAAACTGGATCGACTTGAACTTCATAGGGACTCCGGACGTGGAATTACGCCTGAATGAGGTATCGTCTCGCCCCGGTCTTCCATGAGGCAAAACCGATGAAATGGCCGTTTTTAGTGTCTGAGGGTCGCTTTTGGAAACGTTGGCTGAACAGCCCGGATTCAAAGGAGAGTGATGAGTCTCGAAAGAGAGAAAAGTGTGTCTTGAGGCTGTTACAGATGTGCTTTTTTTGACATCGAGTTGCGTGGCAATCGACTGCTATCTGGCACTCAAGCCGCGTACCGCCTAGGATGGGCGCCTTGTTTTCATGGAGATACACCATGCGTAAGACCTTTGCTCTTTGTGCGCTGAGCGCAGCGCTGCTGGTCGCAGGCTGTCAGGCGGTCAACACCACCAGTGGAGATTCGGTGGGAGTCGAGCGCAAGCAATACATGTTCAGCATGCTGTCGACCGATCAGGTCAATCAGATGTACGCGCAGTCCTATCAGCAGACAGTCGCCGAGGCCACGACCAAGGGCGTGCTGGACAAAAGCAGTGCCGAGGCCAAGCGCGTCCAGAATGTCGCCAATCGCTTGATCGCCCAGGCGCCCAAGCTGCGTCCGGACGCGGCGCAGTGGCAATGGGAAGTGAACCTGATTAAGAGCGATGAGTTGAACGCCAATTGCGGCCCGGGCGGCAAAATCATCGTCTACACTGGGCTGATCGACACGTTGAAGTTGAGTGATGATGAGCTGGCGGCGGTGATGGGCCATGAAATCGCTCATGCCTTGCGCGAACACGGGCGCGAAGCCATGTCCAAGGCATACGGCATTCAGATGGCGAAGCAGGGCGCAGGGTCGTTGCTGGGCCTGGGGCAGGACAGCCTCGCGTTGGCTGACACCGTGGTCAATTACAGCCTGACCCTGCCGAACAGCCGGGCCAACGAGAATGAAGCGGATCTGTTGGGGCTGGAGTTGTCGGCGCGTGCCGGTTACAACCCGAATGCCGCGATTACCCTTTGGCAAAAGATGCAGGCTCAGGCCGGGGCATCGCAACCTGAGTTCATGAGCACTCACCCGGCTTCCGCGAACCGTATTGCCGCTCTGCAGGCCGCGATTCCGAAAGTGATGCCTCTGTATGAGCAGGCGCCGAAGTCGTAAGGCGTTGAACTGGCTCCGCTGAGACCTGCTGTGGGGCGAGCTTGCTCGCTCCCACAGAGTGGACAGCCCAGGAGCCTGGATGGGTGGCCAAATTCTCGGGGCAGTCCAGAACTCCAGAGGCGCCACGGGAAAAGCCTGAGCTTGCGCGCCGGCTTACACCCAGCCGCTCACCTGCATCGCCTTGTACACCGCCACGATTGCCAGGATGAAGAACGCACCTGCCGCCAGACGGCGAATCAGCGTGAGCGGCAGTTTTTCCGCCGCGAAGTTACCCGCCAGCACCACCGGCACGTTGGCGATCAGCATGCCCAGCGTCGTGCCCAGAATCACCAGCCACAAGTAGGAATACTGCGCCGCCAGCATGACCGTAGCGATCTGCGTCTTGTCACCGATTTCGGCGAGGAAGAACGCAATCAACGTGGTCATGAAGGGGCCGAACTTACGCGCGGTGTTGGCTTCGTCGTCATCCATCTTGTCGGGAACCAACGTCCACAACGCAGTAGCGGTAAAGCTCGCGGCGAGTATCCAGTGAAGCATGGCGTCGGAAAAGAAACTGCTGAACCAGGCACCGACGGCGCCAGCTGCGGCGTGGTTGGCCAGCGTAGCCGCGACAATACCGGCGATGATCGGCCATGGCTTGCGAAAGCGGGCAGCGAGGATGAGCGCAAGGAGTTGGGTCTTGTCACCGATTTCGGCCAGTGCGACGACCGCGGTAGGGACCAGCAGGGATTCCAGCATCAGGATTTTCCTAAGGGGCGGGTCGACACGGCTATGACACGTACAACCTCCCCGCCCCGGGTCAGGATGTTCGTGTCATAGGTCTTGTCAAACCTCCGATCCGTCTAGGCAGATCTGGGGTCGCACGCACCATGGTCTGGGGACCAAGTATGTTGATGCGTGCCGGACGAGCGTGGCGCTCGTGGGAGACTACTCCCCTAGGACGGAGCGGATTCTGCCTACACGGATCGTATTCGGCAAGCGCTAATTTTCACGCACGTTTCGCGCGGTAAATCCGGAAGCCCTGACCTTCAGCCATGACGGCACATACGCCAAGGTGCTGTTCGATAATCGGTTGGTAGCGTAGAAAACTGTTGGCAACCAAGCGCAATTCGCCGCCTTTTTTCAGATGTTCGCGTGCTTTTCGCAGCAGGTTTTCCGTGGCCGCATAGTCGGTGTGAACGCCGGTATGAAAGGGCGGATTGGTCAGAATGATGTCCAGATGGTGGGGCGCTGCGTCGATGCCGTCACCGGTCAATACCTCACCTTCCAGCCCATTGGCAGCCAGGGTCAACCGACTGCTGGCGGTGGCGAAGGCATCCACATCAAGCAGGGTGACGTTCATGTCCGGGTTGCGGCGTTTGACCGCAGCACCCAGCACGCCCGCACCGCATCCAAAATCCAGCAAGTGACCCGTGGGCAAGCGGTCAAGGTTCTCCAGCAAGAGCGCCGAACCCCGGTCAAGCCGGCCGTGGCTGAACACGCCCGGCAGACTGATTATCGTGAGTGGTGCGCCTTCCATGTCGATTTCGAAGTGTCTGGCGAGGCTGTTCAGCTCAACCGCTTTCGGTGCCTCTTCCACCGTGACTTGCCAGAGCTGACAGTGGCGGGCGCTGTCCAGTTTGCGCGCGCGTCCAAACGGGCTCAGTTGACGCGCGGCCGCCTCGATGCCTGCCCGTTTTTCGCCAACCAGAAACAGTTCGCGGCCCTGCAAACGCGAAGCCAGGGCGTTCAGCAGGTAGTCGGTGAGATCTTTAGCTTTAGGCAGGAACAGCACGGCAGCGTCGAACGCTTCAACCGGCGCCTCGGTGCCGAAGTGGGTGCGGCCGGTGAAGCGTGCGTCCAGCGCCGAAAAGTCACCGGCATGCCAGCTCCAGCCGCGAGCGTTGGGCAACGTGCCCATCAGGTCGTCGGCAGGCAGCCCGGTCAGCAGCAATGAACCCTGAAACAAATCGGCCTGACGGAGTAACACTTCACTGCGCGGGTCCATCTTGGGCTCCTGGACAAAAGGCGAAGTTTATCAGGGAAGTGCTGTTCTTGATTCCCGGCCTGCTGCTTTTGATTCCGGGCGCAGGCCGGGGGACGCCACCCCGCAAGCTCCGCCCGCCGGGCAGGATCTTTACCGATGACACCGAGCCTTAGCTGACAACCCGGACCGGCTTGCCCGCATAAAACGCCAGCGCATTCTCGTTCACCTGGCCCACGATACGCTGCCGTGCTTCCTGACTGCCCCAGGCGCTGTGCGGGGTGATGATCAGGCGAGGAATGTCGCCCGACAGCAGAGGGTTGCCGTTCACCGGAGGCTCCACGGTCAATACGTCGGTCGCGGCGCCAGCGAGGTGGCCGTTGCGCAGGGCGTCGGCCAGCGCCTGCTCATTGATCAGGCCGCCCCGGGCCGTGTTGACGATGAACGCTTTGGGCTTCATCAGGCTCAGTTCGTGGGCGCCGATCATGTCGCGGGTGTGCTCGTTGAGTGGGCAGTGGAGCGTCAGGGCGTCCACTTGCGGCAACAGTTCGTGCAATGGAACACGGTCCGGGCGAGCAGCGCGGCCAGGAATCTGGCCCAGCAGAACACGCATGCCGAAGGCTTCGGCGAGCTTCGCGACAGCCCCACCCAACTCGCCGTGCCCCAGCAGGCCCAAGGTCTTGCCTTCGAGTTCCACTATCGGGAAATCCAGCAGACAAAACTGTCTGGACTTCTGCCACAGGCCCTGATGAATGGCTTGCTGGTAGTCCGGCAGTCGCGTGGCCATCGCCAACAGCAGCATCAAGGTGTGTTGGGCCACCGACGGCGTGCCGTAGCCTTGGCAGTTGCTCACCACGACGCCGTGCTGGCGGGCGGCTTCAAGGTCAATATTGTTGACCCCGGTCGCTGTCACCAATATGAGCTTGAGGTCGGGACAGGCTGCGAACGTGGCGGCATCAATCACGATCTTGTTGGAGATCGCCACTTGCGCGCCTTGCAGCCTTTCGATCACCTGATCCGCCGTGGAACTGGCATGCAGGATCAACTCGCTGAAGGTTTCACGCCAGGGGGCAAGGTCCAGATCGCCGAGGTCCAGGGAGGTGTGATCCAGGAAAACGGCTCTGCTTTGACTCGACATTCAGCTGTACCTTTTGCTCGGTGAGTGGGAGGCGTAAGGTAGCGAGCCTACCAGAGCCTGCCGCTCGTAAAAACGCCTGGAGTCCCCTATGTACTGGACCGAGTTTCTTACCGTTGCCCTTATCCACCTGTTGGCAGTCGCCAGTCCCGGTCCCGACTTCGCCGTGGTGGTACGTGAAAGCGTGACCCATGGCCGCAAGGCGGGTACTTACACCGCCATGGGCGTGGGGACGGCGATTTTTCTGCACGTCGGCTACTCGCTGCTCGGTATCGGGCTGATCGTTTCGCAATCGATCGTGCTGTTCAACGCTTTGAAATGGGCGGCTGCCGCTTATCTTTTGTACATCGGGATCAAGGCCCTGCGCGCCAGGCCCGCGAGCGCCTCGGATGCGCCAGTGGACATCGCCAAGGGTGAGCGCACGGCGCGCGGTGCCTTCACGGCCGGCTTCGTGACCAACGGCCTGAACCCCAAGGCGACGTTGTTCTTCCTCTCGTTGTTTACCGTGGTGATCGATCCGCACACGCCGATGCTGGTTCAGGCGGGCTATGGCGTCTATCTGGCGATCGCGACAGGCGTCTGGTTCTGCCTGGTGGCGCGTCTGTTCAGTCAGCCACGGGTGCGTGCAGGCTTCGCCCGCATGGGGCACTGGTTTGACCGCGCGATGGGCGGGGTTCTGGTGGCGCTGGGTGTGAAGCTGGCGTTTACCCAGGCCAGTTGATTGCCTCCGGCGGGCGTGGGCTTTGGGGTGTTTCAGGGGGGCAGTTATTGCTTCAATTCACTGAGCTGCTTCAAAGCCCCCAGATAATCCCGGGGGCTTTCTCCCAACAGTCGGCTGAACATCGCACTGAATGCCCGTGCGCTGCCATAGCCCAGATCATTCGCCACGCGCTGCACGCTTTCGCCGCCCAGCAACCTGGGCAGCGCCTCCATGAGTCGCACTTGTTGGCGCCATGCGTTGAAGCTCATGCCCAATTCCTGATTGAACAAACGCGTCAACGTGCGTGAACTGGCGCCGACTTCTTGCGCCCAGTCCTCCAGCGTGTGGCTCTGATCCGGCCTCGTGAGCAGCGACATGCAGATCCCTTGCAGTCGGCGGTCGCGGGGCATCGGGATGTGCAATGGCAGGTTTTCCAGCGCAGCGATTTCTTCCAGCATCAACTGCTGGATCAGCGGATTGCTCGTATGTTCATCGCTCTGCGTTGCCCTCACGATCAATTCGCGCAGCAATGGCGTGACGGCCAGAACGCAGCAATTGCCCAGACCCGGCGGGCAATGCTCGGCGGCAACGAACAGGGAGCGCATCAACACCTCGCCGGACATGAAAATCTCGTGTTCGACCATGGGGGGAATCCACACCGCGCGCGTGGGCGGGATCACCCAGGCGCCACGGGCGGTGATCAACCGCATCACGCCGCTGACCGCATACAACAGCTGCGCTTCGGCGTGGACATGCCGCGGTTGATGCGCGCCGTCGGGGTAGTCCTGCGGGTGGGCGGTGACGGGGCTGTGGCTGAGCAAGCTGATCAACATGGCGGGTTTGATGACTTTGTTGTCTGAAATACGATTTATCGCCAACTTAGCATGAGCGTCCACCTACACTGCAAGCTCAGGATGCGCTGCCATGAGTCAATCCTTACGCCCCAATCGTCCACGAACGGTGATTCACTTCATCAACGCTGCTCACATCATCGATCACATGTTCATGCTGATATTTCCCGCCGCCGTATTGGGGATGACCCAAACGTTCACGGTGGATTACGCGCAGTTGATCGGCCTGTCGCTGGGCGGTTTCATCGCCTTTGGCGCCTGTTCGCTACCCGCGGGCTGGATGGGGGATCGCTGGAGTCGGCGCCACATGATGCTGTTGTTCTTCTTCGGCATTGGCGCAGCGTCGATCATCACGGGCATCAGCACCAGTACCACCCAACTGGCCGTCGGCATGACACTGGTCGGCGTGTTTGCGGCGATTTATCACCCGGTTGGCACGGCCATGCTGGTGGCTTACGCACAGAATCGCGGGCGCGAGATCGGCGTCAACGGCATGTGGGGGAACCTTGGGGTGGCGTTTTCAGCGCTGTTGACGGGCTTCCTCATGGCACAGTTTGGCTGGCGCTCGGCATTCATTCTGCCAGGGTGCGTGTCGATTCTGATCGGGGTTCTGTTTGCAATTCTGGTCAAGGATGAGCCGATTCCCATGCGCGCTCACACGATGCCCAAGGGCGGCGCCGGACAGCGCATTTCCCTGGTGAGGGTCTTTAGTGTGCTGGCGATCGCCACAGCCACAGGGGGAGTGGTGTTCAATGCGACGACCATGACCTACCCGAAGCTGTTTCAGGATCGCCTGCATGACCTGCTCGCGTCGCCGCAAACCCTTGGCGTCGTCGTCAGCCTTGCGTATGCCTTCGGTGCGGTCGCGCAATTGACCATAGGCCGCTTTCTGGACCGCTTCAGCCTGAAATGGCCGTTCGTGATCCTCACCGTGTGCCAGGCGCCTTTTCTGTTTGCGTTGGCGTATGTCGACAGTTGGCCGGTGATGTTGCTTGGCGCGGGTTTCATGTTCGCGGTGTTCGGTCAGGTCACTGTTAACGATGCGATGGTTGCCAACTTCGTCGCGCCGCAATGGCAGTCTCGCGTCTTCGCATTGCGGTACTTTTTGTCGTTCGGGGCGAGCGCTACGGCCATCCCTTTAATCGCCTTTATCGAGCCTCGTCAGGGACTTGCCGGCCTCTATGTGATCCTTGCGGCGTTTGCAGGGCTGACCTTTGCCGCTTCGCTGATGTTCCCTCGAACACCGGCAGAGAGCACCGCCGCGCAGCCCGCTTAAGACCGTTTTGCCCTGTCAAATGGCGTAATGCCTGCATGGTCACTCGTCATTCGAATCATCCCTTTGGCTGATTTGACTGGCGAGTGAAGGCTCTAGAGTGCATATTTTTCAGCACCGCACATGCATCTTGAAAAGGGATTCCTATGCTGCAGACACGCGTGATTCCGCCAGCCGAGGGCGCATACCAGTACCCTCTGTTGATCAAACGCCTGCTGATGTCCGGCAGCCGCTATGAAAAAAACCGGGAAATCGTTTACCGGGACCGATCACGCTACTCGTACCTGACGCTCAACGAGCGCATCTGTCGCCTCGCGAACGTGCTGACAGAGGCAGGGGTGAAAGCGGGCGACACGGTGGCTGTCATGGATTGGGACAGCCACCGGTATCTGGAATGCATGTTTGCGATCCCCATGATTGGCGCGGTGATCCACACCATCAACGTGCGCCTGTCTCCCGATCAGATCCTGTTCACCATGAACCACGCCGAAGACAAGCTTGTATTGGTCAACAGCGAGTTCCTGCCGCTCTACAAATGCTTTGAAAGCAAGCTCACCACCGTTGAAAAGACCTTGCTGATCAGCGACACCGGCGACAAGACCGCCGACTTGCCAAACCTGGTGGGTGAGTACGAAACGCTTTTGGCCGCAGCCAGTCCGAAATATGATTTCGAGGACTTCGATGAGAACTCGGTGGCGACGACGTTCTACACCACCGGCACCACCGGCAATCCAAAAGGTGTGTATTTCACCCATCGCCAACTGGTGCTGCACACCATGGCCGTCGCCACGATAATGGGCAGCGTCGAGGGGTTGCTGTGTACCGACAAGGTGTACATGCCCATCACGCCGATGTTCCACGTTCATGCCTGGGGTGTGCCCTACGCGGCGACCATGCTCGGGGTGAAGCAGGTTTATCCTGGCCGGTACGACCCGGAACTGCTGGTCGAATTGTGGAGCAAAGAGAAGGTGAACTTCTCGCACTGCGTGCCCACCATCATGCAGATGGTGCTCAACGCCAAGGCCGCCAAAGACGTGGATTTTACCGGCTGGAACATCATCATCGGCGGCAGCTCGCTCAACCGTTCGCTCTACGAAGCGGCCAAGGCCAAAGGCATTCAGCTGACCGCGGCCTATGGCATGTCCGAGACCGGTCCGCTGGTGTCGGTGGCGCACCTGAACGACGAATTGATGGCGGGCAGCGAAGACGAGCGCACCACGTACCGGATCAAAGCCGGCGCGCCGGGCGTACTGGTTGAAGCGGCGATCATTGATGGCGATGGCAACTTCCTGCCATCCGATGGCGAGACGCAAGGCGAACTGGTGCTGCGCGCGCCGTGGCTTACCGAAGGGTACTACCGCGAACCCGAGAAGGGCGCCGAGCTGTGGGCGGGCGGCTGGCTGCACACCGGAGATGTCGCCACGCTGGACAGCATGGGCGGCATCGACATCCGTGACCGCATTAAAGACGTGATCAAAACCGGCGGCGAGTGGGTGTCATCGCTGGAGCTGGAGGACCTGTGCAGCCGTCATCCGGGCGTGCGTGAAGTGGCGGTGGTGGGCATTGCCGATCCACAGTGGGGCGAGCGGCCTTTTGCGCTGCTGGTCGCGCACGAGGGGCACGTTATAGATGCCAAAGCGTTGAAGGACCATCTCAAGCCGTTCGTGGAACAGGGGCACATCAACAAGTGGGCGATTCCGAGCCAGATCGCCCTTGTTACCGAAATTCCCAAGACCAGTGTCGGCAAGCTCGACAAGAAGCGGATCCGTCTCGACATCATCGAATGGCAGAGCACCAACAGCGCTTTCCTCTCTACCCTCTAACGTTGTTTTTCGCGCACATTGCCCTGATTCCGGTCATGGCAATGTGCTGCGAGGGCTCTCGCCCGGCCTCTCCCTTGCCAAATCCCGAAATTCAGTCATCCTCCCCCTGCCGCGCCGGTCAGCACGTCGAAATCGCCGTTCCAGACGCTTCGACGCTGCAAATCACACTTTAGAGGGATCAAGCAGTAGCACCTGCTGGCTATAGTCGGCAGTAGGTTGGGACCGGAGAAAAACGCCACGTCGTTTAGCAGCTTTACATGGGCTGCCCGAACAAGCGTTGACACCCAGGCACTGCGGACCCGTGCGCCTGAATCGTTTCTGGAAGCACCCACTGCCATAAAAATAAAAGCACATGGAGTAGCGTCGATGACATCAGCAAACCTGTTCTGGCGCCAGGCAAAACTGCCTCTGGCCGTCAGTCTCGCTTCTACGCTCGCCGGTCCTGCATTCGGCGTCAGTTTCAACATCGGTGAAATCGAAGGTAGTTTCGACTCGTCGCTCTCCATTGGCGCCAGTTGGTCGACCGCCAAGCCCAACAAGGATCTAATCGGCGTAAACAACGGCGGCAGGGGGCTGTCGCAGACTTCCGACGACGGTCATTTGAACTTCAAGCGGGGTGAAACCTTCTCGAAGATTTTCAAAGGCGTACACGATCTCGAGCTGAAATACGGGGACACGGGCGTGTTCATGCGTGGGAAGTACTGGTACGACTTCGAGCTTAAGGATGAAGGCCGCGAGTTCAAGGACATCAGCGATTCAGGTCGCAAAGAGGGCGCCAAGTCCTCGGGTTTCCAGTTGCTCGACGCATTTGTATACCACAACTACTCCATTGCCGATGAGCCAGGCTCCGTGCGCTTCGGTAAGCAGGTCATCAGTTGGGGTGAAAGTACATTCATTGGTGGCGGTATCAACTCGATCAACCCTATCGATGTGTCCGCGTTCCGCCGTCCTGGCTCGGAAATCAAGGAAGGCCTGATTCCCGTCAACATGTTCTATGTGTCCCAGAGCCTGACCGAGAACCTGTCGGCCGAAGCGTTCTACCAGTTGGAGTGGGATCAGACCGTTGTCGACAACTGCGGAACCTTCTTTTCGCAACCTGACGTCATTGCCGACGGTTGCAGCGATAACCTGCGCGTCTTGAACAAACGCTCGACCATTCCAGCGGCAGCCTTGCCCACCCTGACTGCACTCGGCGTGAACGTGAACAACGAAGGTGTGCTCGTACGTCGTGGTCCAGACCGTGACGCTCGAGACAGTGGCCAGTTTGGTGTGGCCATGCACTATAACTTCGAGCCGCTGGATACCGAATTCGGCGCTTATTTCATGAACTACCACAGCCGTAGCCCAATTTTCAGTGCGCAAGGCGCGCCTGGGGCAGCGTTTACCCGTCCATTGGGACCATTGGCGGCGTTGCGCCCACTGGTCGTCGCGGGCAACTCCAACTACTTCGTTGAATACCCGGAAGACATTCGCCTGTACGGTTTGAGCTTCTCGACCACGCTGCCTACCGGCACGGCATGGAGCGGAGAGTTGAGCTACCGCCCTAATGCGCCCGTGCAGTTGAGTACCACCGATATCCTCTATGCGGGCGTCACGCCGATCCCGGGTTTTGCAAATGCTTCCGTGCTTTCCGGCACACCGGGTCAGGACCTCCACGGCTACAACCGTAAGGAAATTACTCAGTTCCAGACGACCTTGACGCACTTCTTTGATCAGGTAATGGGCGCAAGCCGTCTGACCACCGTGGCGGAAGTTGGCGTTACACATGTGGGTGGACTGGAAAGCAAATCCGATGCGCGTTATGGCCGGGACCCCGTATTCGGCCCCGGATCGCTGCCCGGCAATTTCTGTAATGTGCTCAATAATTCGACCGCTCAGGGCGGCGGCCTGCCCAATGCGGCCGGCTTGAACACTAACTGCAATAACGATGGCTACACGACGTCCACGTCCTGGGGCTACCGCGCTCGCGCCATCTGGGACTACAACAGCGTGTTCGCCGGCGTGAACCTCAAGCCAAGCGTGGCCTGGTCCCATGACGTCAGCGGCTATTCGCCCGGCCCTGGCGGCAACTTCGAAGAAGGCCGCAAGGCAGTCAGTCTGGGGGTGGAAGCGGAATATCAGAACACCTATACCGCCAACCTTTCCTACACCAACTTCTTCGACGGCAAGTACTCCACAGTGGATGACCGCGACTTCGTGGCGCTCAGCTTCGGTATGAACTTCTAAGGACGACTTATGAACATGAAAATAAAAAAGGGTCTGTTGCACATTGGGGTTCTGAGTCTGTCGTTACTGGCGACCGGCGTGATGGCGGCAGTCTCTGCCGATGAAGCCGCCAAGCTGGGCACGACGCTGACGCCAATGGGCGCGGAAAAGGCGGGTAACGCTGCCAACACCATTCCGGCCTGGAGTCCGATGCCGACCAATGCGGGCGCAGTGGATGCGAAAGGCTTCCTTGCCAACCCGTACGCTAACGAGAAGCCGTTGTTCATCATCACGGCGCAGAACGTCGAGCAGTACAAGAACAATCTGGCACCGGGCCAATACGCGATGTTCAAGCGTTATCCGGACAGTTTCAAAATGCCGGTCTATCCGTCCCATCGGGGCGCGACCGTGCCCGCTGACGTATTCGCCGCGATCAAGAAAAATGCCGTCAACACCAAGCTGGTGGGGGGCGGAAACGGGCTGGAAAACTTCGAAACAGCGGTGCCGTTCCCGATTCCGAAAGACGGCCTGGAAGTGATCTGGAACCACATCACCCGCTATCGCGGCGGCAGCGTGAAGCGGCTGGTGGTGCAGGTCACGCCGCAGACCAACGGTTCGTTCAGCCCGGTGTACTTCGAGGACCAGTTTGTCTTCCGCGACAAGATGAAGGACTTCAACCCGCAGAATCCGGGGAACATTCTGTTCTACTTCAAGCAGGAAGTGACCGCACCCGCACGCTTGGCAGGCTCCGTGTTGCTGGTGCACGAAACCCTCGATCAGGTGAAAGAGCCGCGCGCGGCGTGGGTTTACAACGCCGGTCAACGTCGAGTGCGTCGTGCGCCTCAAGTGTCCTATGACGGCCCGGGTACGGCGGCTGATGGTCTGCGGACTTCCGACAACCTGGACATGTACAACGGCGCGCCGGATCGCTACGACTGGAAACTGATCGGCAAGCAGGAGATGTACATCGCTTCGGACAGCTACAAGCTCGACGACCCCAAGCTCAAGTACGCCGACATCGTCAGGGCTGGCCACATCAACCAGGACCTGGCGCGGTATGAACTGCGCCGCGTCTGGCACGTGACCGCCACGCTGAAAGAAGGTCAACGACACATCTACGCCAAACGTGACTTCTTTATCGACGAAGACACCTGGCAAGCGGCGGTGATCGACCACTACGACGGTCGTGGTCAGCTGTGGCGTGTCGCCGAGGCCCATGCCGAGAACTATTACGACAAGCAGGTGCCGTGGTATGCCCTGGAAGCCCTGTACGACCTGCAGTCCGGTCGTTACCTGGCGCTGGGCATGAAGAACGAAGAAAAGCGTGCTTACGACTTCGGCTTCACGGCCAGCACCAGCGACTTCCAGCCAAACGCCCTGCGTCAGGAAGGTGTTCGCTGATCGTGTCACCGATTGGGCGGAGAGTCGTGCACCGTTGATCACAGCGACAGCGCACTGTTGTCCTCCGCCGCTTTACCCTATGGTTGAACCCCATAGCGCAAAAAGAAAACGCCCCGATTCGTCGGGGTGTTTTTTCAGGTCCCCCTCCCCAAACATATAAAGCAACATTCGCCCTGTTGATTGGATATGTTTTCTTACAGTCTTTCGTCTAACAAACTTCAAAAGCGCTGACTTAGCCGCTAGTCTCCCGACATCTGAACGCCGAATAACAAGCACTTCTAACAAGAGCCGGCCATGACTGATCTGTCGCGTTTGCAAGGATTCGCAAATCACGCAGTCACTGCGTTGGAAGGACGTTTCTTCCGTCCACCCCTCCCCGAAGGCTATGTTGCCCGACCGCGACTGTGCGAACGGCTGAGTGCGGGATTGTCTGGCCGCCTGTTGTTGATCAGCGCGCCGGCCGGCTTCGGCAAGAGCTCGCTGGCCGTGGAATTCTGTCAGAACCTTCCTGAACAATGGCAAAACCTCTGGCTGGGTCTGAGTCAGCGCGACAGTGAACCCGGGCGTTTTCTTGAGCGCCTGTTGGCCGGTCTTCAACAGTTTTTTCCCCAGCTCGGCGGTCAGGCACTTGGCCTGCTGAAAATGCGTCAGCGTCATCAGCCCTTTGCTTTTGAAGAGTGGCTCGACAGCCTGCTGGACGAACTGGCGATGCACCTGATGTTGAGCAAACCCCTGTTGCTGGTGCTCGACGACTATCATCTCGTTCAAGGCCCGGTGCTCGATCGTTGCCTGCAGTTTCTGCTCAACCACCTCCCCGCCGGCCTGATCGTCATGGTCACCAGCCGTCAGAGGCCGGACTGGCACCTGGCGCGGCTTCGCTTGTCACGCCAGTTGCTGGATCTGTCCGAGCAAGACCTTCGCCTGACTGACGACGAGTCCCTGGCGGTGCTCGATCATCACAGCAGTGCCCTCACCGAGGAGGCGCTGCACACGCTGCTGCAGCGCAGTGAAGGCTGGGTGGCCGGTTTGCGCTTCTGGCTGCTGGCCGCGGCTGAGGCCGGCAGCAACACGCTGACCCAGGAGCTCAATGGTGGCGAAGGGCTGATCCGTGATTACTTGCTTGAGGAGGTCATCGATTGCCTGCCTGCGGATGTTCAGGCCTTCCTTTATGAGACAGCATGTCTGGAGCGCTTCTGCAGTTCGCTGTGCAACGCGGCGCGGGACAGCCATGACAGTGCTGAGATGCTGAGCTTTCTGCAAGCCCATCAGGTTTTTCTCGTGCCGCTGGACGAGCACGGGCGCTGGTTTCGCTACCACCATTTGTTCTCCGACCTGCTGCGTGCGCGCGCCGGCACCAGCGTCGCGCCACAACAACGACGTCTGCACTTGAATGCCTGCCGCTGGTTCAGCGAGCAAGGTTTGCTCGACGAAGCGATTGAGCAGGCATTGCGCGCCGGTCATCTGGACGTCGCAGCCAACCTCGTGCAAAACCTCTCGGAAGAGCAACTGCTTGCCGAGCAAAACGTCGGCATGCTACTGCGCTGGAAGATGGACTTGCCCGACAGCCTGCTGGTCAGCACGCCGCGTTTGATCGTGTTGTATGCCTGGGCGCTGGGGCTGGCCTGCCAACTCGACGCTGCAGAAGAACTGGGCAATCAGCTCAGCCGGTTCCTGCCTGCCCCGTCTGCGACGGCGCAGAAATCCATGCTCGCCCAGTGGCTGGCGCTCAGCGGCATCATCGCCCGAGGCCGTGGTGACAGCGAAACCGCGCACCGTTATTGCAGTGAGGCGCTGGCAAGCCTTCCGCAAAAACGCTACGGGCAACGACTGCTGTGCTTGTCGACCCTGGCGAATCTGGCGATTACTGAAGGCGACCTGTGGCGAGCCCGGGCGTTGAATCGAGACGCGCTGGAGCTGGCACAACGGGTCGCGAATCCCTTGTTCGAATCATTGGCGCACTACGATCGCGCGCGGACCTTGCACGCCAGGGGCGAAGCGTTGCGCTCGCTTGATGAGGTGCGCCAAGGACTGCGCCGTCTGAACGGGCTTTCTTCCCAGCGTTTGTACGCGGTGCGCGCGCGACTGACGCTGTACGAGGGCTATCTGCTCGTGCAGTTTCTGCAACCCGATGCCGGACGCGCCCGACTGAATGCCGGTCTGGCCGAGGCCCGTGCCTGTCGCGACATCAGCGTGCTGATCGGCCATTGCGTGATCGCAGGGCTGGAAGGGCGGGAAGGGCGCTTCGCTGAGGCCTTCGCCGAGCTTGCCGAGGCTGAGCGGCTGATGCACATCTGGGACGTGCCGCCGGTGTACTACCTCGCCATGATTACCCTCTCCAAGTGCGAGCTCTGGCTGGCGCAGGGGCGTATCGACCTGGCCGATGCCTGGCTGCTGCGTCTCGGGCAGACCTACGGTGGCGATCACCCGGCAGCGGCCCCGGAATGCTTTCCGCAAATGCCGCAACACATCGAATTGCTGAGTGCGATGCTCGATACGGTTCAGGGTCGGGCCGAGCAGTCCATCCAGCGTTTGACCCGTCTTGAAGAGCGCGC
Source organism: Pseudomonas sp. NFACC02 (assembly GCF_900110765.1). Lineage (GTDB taxonomy): Bacteria > Pseudomonadota > Gammaproteobacteria > Pseudomonadales > Pseudomonadaceae > Aquipseudomonas. The sequence goes on along the minus strand of NZ_FOEO01000007.1, from coordinate 114,228 downwards.
CCGGCACATGGGGGCCGGGCTGCTGGGGTTGAGTGCGATGAACCAGCACATCCTGCTGGCGCTGGACATGGCCGACCGGCCCAAGGCTCAACGCCTGCTTGAGCGCTGCGTCCAGGCCGCGACCGGGGGCGCGGTGCTGCCGTTCCTGGGGCTGATCCGCAAATATCCGGAGTGGCTGCGTGAACAACTGCTCAAACGCCCGTCATGTCGGCTCGTCGAGTACCTGCTCAGTCAACTGCCTCCCGGCATTGGCAAAGACATGCCGTGTGCGCGCCATGTCAGCGAGCCGTCAGCCTGCCATGGCAATGATTCGCTCAGCGCCCGCGAACTTGGCGTATTGCAACTCATCGCTCAGGGGTGTTCGAATCAGGAAATCAGCGAACGGCTCTTCATTTCCCTGCACACCGTCAAAACCCACGCGAGCCACATTAACAGCAAGCTGGGGGTCGAACGCCGGACTCAGGCGGTGGCGAAAGCTCAAGAGCTGGGGTTGCTCGGATAAGTAAATGATCGGTATTAAAGTGCCGATTATTTTCGACATGGGCTCTTTTCGGGGGGCCGCACGGCCCAATCTTGCGGCTCGAACGCTCAAGTGCGTGGAGCGGAAACGGCCTATCGTTCTCGCCTCTGCGGATCAACTGCATGCACGGGTATACATCGGGCCCTTGGCTTTGGTGCTGTTGAGTATGCTCGTACCGTAGAGGCGGTCTGCGCGGGTATCGCACCCTCGCATCTGCATCGGCCTTACCTGAGCATTCGCGAGCAAGCTCGCTCCCACAGGTACTGAGGCTACGGGGCCATCTGCACGCCAGATTCAAATGGGCCTCTTAACACAACCGCCGCTCGGAGCTTGGTGCGTGCCCGCTGATTGCCGTTATCTGCCTATAGGCTGCTTCGCACCGTGAAAACATTATCCCCTGTGGAAGATCAGCAACGAAGTTTTTTGTACAAGGTCGATCGGGAAAGCCCTAACTGGCTAGCTGTCGCCGAGATGTTGCCCTGATTCTGTGCCAGGGCCTTATGAATGGCATCAATCTCTAAGCGTTTGAGAGGGGATTGGCCCGAATTTTGGTCCCGATTGGACAGCAATTTGCCTTGCAGATCTGGAGGGAAGTTCTCTATATCGATGAGACTCTGTTCGCCGCTGAAAATACAGGCCACTTTCAGTGCTTGTTGCAACTGGCGAACGTTGCCGGGCCAAGAGTAATCAAGCAGTGCTTTCAGTGCTGCCGGTGATAGCGTCTTGGGGAGATCCGGAGAGAGTTGTTGCAACAAATCGTCGATCAGCGCTGCAAGGTTGCTTCTTTCACGAAGGGCTGGAAGTGTCACGCAAAAACCGTTGATACGGTAGAACAGATCCTCGCGGAATGTATGCTCTGCCACAAGTGCCTCCAGGTTCCGGTGGGAAGCGCTGAGCAGTCGAAAATCCAGCGGGATAACGCGCGTATCGCCGATGCGGCAGAGATTGCGTTCCTGCAGCACGCGCAGCAGGCGAGTCTGCATGTCTAGTGGCATGTCGCCGATCTCGTCGAGGAATAGCGTGCCACCGTTGGCCAGCTCGATCTTGCCGATTGCCCCTCCTTTTCGCCCGCCGGTAAAGGCACCATCACTGTAGCCAAAAAGTTCGGCCTCGATCAGGTTAGAGGGAATCGCCGAGCAGTTGATGGCTACGAATGGACCGGTGGCTGCGAGGTTATCGTGCAGTGCTTTAGCGAAGACTTCCTTGCCAGTGCCCGTCTCGCCCTGCATCAGGATTGGAACTTCACCTGCGAATGCCTGACTCGCCATTTTGAAGGCTTTTTCCAATATCAAATCATGAGCAAATGCACGCGATGGTGGTCGGCCAGAACTTGATAAAATCGCTGCGCTCTGCAGAGAGTGAACTCGTTCCGTCGGGCTTCGCAGGCGAGCGAAGAGCGGATGACCATTAATCAACGGTATTGAGTGGGTTTCGTCTGGAAACATCCGTAGTTTGTCAAAGATCCGCTGACCCCGAACGCCAAACAGGGTCTCCAACGAGGTCGATGTCTTTAAGGCGCTCTCCTGATCCAGGCCAAGCAAACACTTGGCACTTCGGTTGGCATGAAGCAGGCGACCTTCCGGGTCGACGGCGATGATGCCTTCAAGTGGGGTGTCGATTAATCGTGGATCGGCATGTACGTGCAGGAGCGAACAATCCTGAAAATCAAGGTACAGACGGTTCTCGATGGCCAGGGCTGTCAGGTTGAGGCGTTCTTGTAACCAAAGAGGGGGCTGACTGTCCACTCCAGTTACATCCAGCACACCCAACAAGTGGCCTTCCGGAGTGCGGATCGGTACAGCAGCGCAGAAGAATTTATCGAGTTCGCTGAGGTAATGCTGGTTCGAGTCCACGATAATGGGCCGACCTTCACGCAGCGAGCAACCTGGTGCGGTTGTCCCGATTTCATTTTCCAGTAACACACGCCCGGTGCTCAGGTATTTCAGGGTAGGAGTAGTTGCGGACTCGGAATTGTGGTGATGGATGATCAAGCCCTGATTGTTGATGCACAACAGTGTCCAGTATGGGTCTTTTAGTGATTGCCAGAGCAACTGCATTTCGGGCTGCACGTGGCTGATCAGCCACTGATTATCCTCAAGGGTCTGCTCGACTTTCAAACGTTCGGGCAGAACTTTGTCTAGGCCGCGACTATAGGGCGTGAGGCCGGCGCTGCGCGAACGCTCCCAGGAAAGTGCCAAGGCATCGGGAATCAGGTTAGGAGGAATCTCCAGCCCCTCGGCAAAGTCTTCGCGGGCTTTCAGAAGGGACTCCTGCGTAATGCTGGAGATCAACGGCATGGTGCGGACCTCTTTTTTTCTTTCATCATGCACCGACTCCCTACGCAGGTCTATCTCGTCCATGAGTCGAACTTTGGAGCTGCAAAGAAGACTGTTCGAAAAAACTACACTTCACGCCGAAATTGTCTAGAGACTGCACACTCATCTATCGCAATCCTGAAAAAATTCCTTGAATAACAATGTATTAAGGTTGTGGCACGCATTCTGCTATTTCTCATGACAGAGCTACCTTGGCGGAAATTAACACGGCCCCTGTTGAGAGAATAAAAATGAGCCAGCTTCGAAAAACACCTGCGAATACCAAACCGCTACTGCCCAATACTCGTTTCCCCCTTACTATCGCCGGCATGTCTGTCCATACCGAACGCCAGGGGGTCATTAACCCGGCAACGGGCGAGGTATTCGCTGAGCACTCAGCAGGTGGTCGAAAAGAACTCGAAGCAGCCGTGGAAAGTGCCCGGAGCGCTTTTCCCGCATGGAGCCAGACTTCGCTAGCCTATCGTCAGAGCAAGATTACCGAGCTGGCAGAGATGCTTACCCTGTACCAGGAAGATTTCATGCGCTTGCTGACCCTGGAGCAGGGCAAGGCACGTGCCGGCGCCGAGTGGGAAATCGGCGGCTGCATCCATTGGCTACAGGAGATCGCCAAGCAATCATTGCCGGAAAAGGTGATTCGCGATGATGCCGAAGGTCGAGTAGTGACCCGTCATGTTCCATTGGGCGTGGTGGGTGCTATCACACCGTGGAACTTTCCGATGCTCCTGGCGCTGTGGAAAATCGCCCCAGCACTGCTCGCCGGCAATACGCTGGTAGTCAAGCCATCCCCCTACACTCCTCTGTGCACACTGTGGTTCGGCGAACTGGCCCAGGCAATTCTACCTCCCGGCGTGTTGAACGTCGTCGCCGGTGGTAATGAGATGGGGCAGTGGCTGACTGAACATCCGCAGGTCGACAAGATCTCCTTCACTGGCTCTACCGCCACCGGTCGACTGGTGATGAAAAGCGCTGCTAGTAACATTAAGCGCGTCACTCTGGAGCTTGGGGGCAATGATCCGGCGATCGTTTTACCGGACGTGGATCCGCACGCGATTGCCAAAGAATTGTTTTGGGCCGCCTTCCAGAATAGCGCGCAGTTCTGTGTGGCGACCAAGCGCCTGTACATCCACGACTCGATCTACGACGAGGTGGCGCACGCTCTGAGTGAATACGCCGCACAGGTTACGCTCGGCAATGGTCTGGATCCGGAAACCAAGCTCGGCCCGCTGCAGAACCAAATGCAATACGACAAAGTGTGCGGGCTGATCGAAAGCAGCCGGAATGCCGGTCTGCGTTTCCTGGCCGGCGGCGAAGTGCCGCGCGGCAAAGGCTATTTCATCCCCATCACGCTGATCGATAACCCGCCGGACGACGCCCGCTGCGTGGTCGAAGAAGCCTTCGGCCCGGTACTTCCACTGTTGCGCTACCACTCCATCGACGAAGTAGTCGAGCGTGCCAACAACACTGAATACGGCTTGGCCGCATCAGTCTGGGGCCGTGATCTGGCGCAAGCCCAGGCGGTAGCCCAGAGAATCCAGGCTGGTACCGTATGGATCAATCAGGTCCACGTTTTCTCGCCACATATCGCCTTCGGTGGCCACAAACAATCGGGGCTGGGAATCGAGAACGCGCTCGACGGACTGAGTGAATACACCAACGTCCAGACCGTCATGAGCCGACCGCTGTAACCGGACTCAGCAGCAGTATTCCAGAACAAGAACAATAGGAGACGCAACCATGCTTAAGGTAAAAGCCGCTGTCGTTCGCGAAAAATTCGGCTCCTTTGGAATCGAGCAACTCCAGCTCGAAGAGCCGCGGGCAGACGAAGTGCTGGTTGAGATTGTCGCCACCGGCATCTGCCACACCGATATCGTCGTGCGCGACCAGTATTACCCTGTGCCATTGCCCGCAGTGCTCGGCCACGAAGGTGCCGGCATCGTCAGGAAGGTCGGCGGCCGTGTGACCAAGGTCGCCCCAGGTGATCATGTGGTGATGACTTATGCCAGTTGCGGCGAATGTGCCAACTGTCTGCAAGGGCTGAATGGCTATTGTGTGGAATTGTTTGGGCGCAATTTCAGCGGTGCCCGCCCGGACGGCAGCACCCCGTACCAGGATGAGCAAGGTCACAACGTGAGTGGTTGCTTCTTCTGCCAGTCCTCCTTTGGCGAAATGGCGCTGGCATCACCGCGTAATCTGGTAAAGATTCCAAAAGACGTACCGCTTGAGATCATGGGGCCTCTAGGTTGCGGTATACAGACCGGCGCTGGCGCAGTGATCAACGCCCTGAAACCCGGCGCTGGTAGCAGTATTGCAATCTTTGGTGTCGGCTCGGTCGGACTGTCCGCGATCATGGCTGCAAAGCTGGTCGGCTGTACCACCATCATCGCCGTGGACATGAATTCGACGCGTCTGGAACTTGCCTTGGAACTAGGCGCCACCCATGTGATCGCCGCGGGCACGCAAGATCCGGTCGACGCCATCCGTGCGTTAACTGGCGAGGGTGTGCAGTTCTCGCTGGAGTGCACCGCACTGCCTAAGGTCCTGCGTCAGGCAGTAGATGCTCTGCGACAAACGGGCGTCTGCGGTCTTATCGGCGCAGCCGCGCTGGGTACGGAAGTGCAACTGGACATGAACAGCATTCTCTTTGGTCGCACCGTACGCGGCATTATCGAAGGCGACAGCGTTCCCGACATATTCATTCCCCAGCTCATCGAGCTTTGGCGCCAGGGCACTTTTCCCTTTGACCGGCTCATCTCCTTCTACCCCTTCGAGCAAATCGAGCAGGCAGTGAAGGATTCCGAGAACGGCGAAGTGCTCAAGGCCGTGGTGCGCTTCAACACCTGAGGGAATTTAGATGAACGCAATAATGAGTACTCTGAGCTCACGTGCGTCGCAGCGTTTCGGCGACCGCACCGCGCTGATCATTGGCGAGGAACAACTGAGCTTCAAACAAATTGATGAACTCGCAGCAACCTTCGCTGGCGGTCTGCGCAAGCTCGGGGTCAAGCGGGGGCAGCGTGTACTGCTGCACTTGCCCAATGGCTGGGAGTGGATAGTTGCTTACTACGCCATCGCCCGTCTGGGCGCAGTGGTGGTACCCGCGAACTTCCTGCTCAGTATCGAGGAGGTCGCCTATATGCTGACTGACTCCGAAGCTGTCGCGGTTATTGCTCCTGACGAACGCTGCGCAGCATTGGAGCGCTTCGATCAAAGTCGCAATGCCCATCTGATAGGTATGCTGCGCGAGGGGAAGCAACGGGAAACCAAAAGCGCTACTGACTTTCGAACCCTGTTCGATGCACTGCCAGTGGAGCCGGTCGAGGTCGATCCTGAGGAGCTCTTCACCATCGGCTACACCTCTGGCACCACGGGCCAGCCCAAGGGCGCAATGCTCAGCCACCGCTGCGTTTTTACAAGCACTGCGCTAACGGCCACCGTTCATGGTCGCCACCCCGGTGAGCGTGTTGTCAGCGCACTGCCGTTCCCGCATGTATATGGCAACGTGGTGATGAATAGCTGCTTCCTGGTCGGTATGACGCTGATTACCTGTGAGCGCTTCGACCCCAGCTGGGCGTTGCAGAGTATCCAACGGCACAAGGCTACGCTCTTCGAGGGTGTACCGACCATGTTCTATTACATGTTGGTGGATCCCAGCTTTCTGCAAACCGACCTGTCATCGCTGCTCCATTGCACGGTTGGCGGACAAACAATGCCGACGGCCAAGATCGAGGAGATTGTCGCCGCCATGGGCTGTCCGTTGCTGGAACTGTGGGGTATGACTGAGACCGCCGGGCCTGTGATTTCCCATTCGCCCTACTTACCGCACCGGCACGGCTCAGTCGGTCAACCCTTTCCTGGAGTCGAGGCCAAGGTCGTCGATTACGAGAACCCGGAACGGCTGTTGAATACCAATGAACCTGGAGAACTACTGGTACGGGGCCCGATGATCATGCAGGGCTACTACCGCAACGAGCAGGCAACCCGAGACAACCTGCTCGAGGGTGGCTGGTTGCGAACTGGCGATATTGCATGCATCGACAAGCAAGGTTACATCCGCATTGTTGACCGCCTGAAGGACATGATCATCACTGCCGGTTACAAGATTTACCCGGCGGAACTGGAGCAGGTGCTGGCTAGCCATCCCGCCGTGGCGATGGTGGCGGTGGCCCCCATCCATGACGAGATCAAGGGCGAGTTGGCCAAGGCCTTCATCGTCCTCAAACCCGGAATGAATGCCAGCGAAAGCTCAATCCTCGACTTCTGCCGGGGCCAATTGGCCGCCTACAAGGTGCCGCGATGCGTGACTTTCGTGGAAAGCCTGCCCAAGACCAGTACCGGCAAAATCATGCGCCGCGAACTGCGCGAACTGCGCGCCTGAAATCCCTAACCTTCTTCCGTTCGTTGCGGGGGAGGGGAGATGAATAATTACAACAAACGCAAACGATAGGTGAGCTTCATGATCAATGCAGAAGATGCGCAATTCCATACCCCCGACAGTGGCCAGACCAACTGGGCGGAGACCAACTTCTTCGGTTTCTACAACGCGGAGGAGCATCTCAACATAGGCGTGTATGCGCTGTTTCGAACCAATCTGGGTATCGTCAGCTCAACGATCTGCATGAACTCCGGTCAGGCCACCACGCCTTGGCATGCTGACTATTGCGACTATCAAGCGGCGATGCCAATTCCCTCACCACGTAACTTGCTCGACTACCGCCTGGATAACGGCCTGCATGTGGTTTGCCTGGAGCCAAACAGCGTATGGAAAATCGACTTCGACGACGATGCGGGTACCCGTATTGACGTGACCTATCGCGCAATCATGCCGGCTTTCGATATCCACGATCCGGACATGGACCCAATGGTCAGCTTGCATGCCGATGACTTTTCCTGGGGGACCGCTTACAACGGGCACTTTGACCAGACCGGTCACGTCACGGGCTCAGTCACCTTGCGTGGGCGGGTAATCCCCATCGATTGCATCTCGACCATGGACCACAGCTGGGGACCGCGTCCGGAACGCGGCTCGCCAAACATGAGCTGGCTGCACGCGCACTTCTCGAGAGACCTGGCGGTGCATGCAATCTTCAGTTTCGACCCCGAAGATAATGGCCGTCAGCTTTCCCTCACCCACGGCTATGTGGTCGAGCGCGGACGCGTTTTTGGCCTCAAGGCCGGGACAGGTGAAGTCGTCCGCCACAGCGATCGCTACGCGCAGACGGTCGCCCTGGAGCTGGTCGATTGCGATGACCGCACCTGGACGCTCGAAGCCAACGGCCTGACCACCTTCCCTTGGCAGTGCTGGCCGAACATGACGTCGTTTAACGTTCTGGCGCGGTGGCAGTGCCAAGGACTGACTGGTTTCGGGGAAATCCAGGACTTTTTCGAGTTACCCCAACTGACCGCCTTGAACAGCCGGGCGATGACGCGCCATTTGCCGATTATCGAGGAGTAAACAATGAAGCCGGTACGTGCGCTTCTCTTTGACCTGGACGGCACTCTGGTGCAGACCCGCGAAGCTTCCTGGCAACTGTTTCGCCAGACAAATGAGCTGTTCGGCCTGGGCATTGATCGGCAGCAGGATTACTTCGCTCTGTTCGAGAACAACTTTTTCGAAGCCATGCATGCGCACTGCAAGGATCCATCCACCGCGCAGGCAGCCCAGGCACATTTTCTGGAACTGATGCGCCATGACTACCTGCCACCGTTCGTGCCGGGAATGCTGGATGTGGTCCGCGCCTGTGCCGGGCAGTACGCGCTGGCGATTATCTCCAGCAATGCCTTGCAGGCGATTCGAAGAATCACCGACATGGCGGGAATCACTCAATGTTTTTCCCAAGTATTTGCCGGCGACGTCATTCAAGACAAACGAGAGGCCATCCGCATGGTCATGACCGATCCGACCTATGCCACCCGACGCCGTGATTTGCCATGGTTCGAAGAGCGCGAGGAGACCGCGCTACAGGCGGACGAGGTGATGATGATCACCGATACCGTCGGGGATGTGCGTCATGCGCGGGAATGCGGCGTACGCGTGGTGGGCGTGTCTTGGGGCCTGCATTCCGAGAAGCAGTTACTGGAGGCGGGTGCCGAGCAGGTGGTGTATTGGCCTCAGGAGTTACTCAGCGCGCTATCGCTGCCTCTCGCTCCAGGGAAGGAGGTGTAGCGCCACCCGGACTTCGACAGCGAATCAACCCTACCTCCTGCCCGAGGTAAAGTTTCACAAACATTTCCATTACAAATACAAATCTAAGGAAAATCCCCATGACTACCATCGCACAAGGTTTCAACAGCTTCGAAACCAGCAAGTCCCCGGAAGGCACAATCATCTACCTGCCAGATCCGCAGTCAGTCATCAAGCTGATCCAGAGCGGCAAGCTGAAAGAGCACATCCTGCTGGTCCAAGGGGGCACTACAACCTTTCTCTCCCCCGCTTTGAGCATGGGTGCCATTGGTGTCATCACTATGTCCGGCGCGCCCGAGTCCCATCTGGGCATCCTCTCCCGGGAGTTCCAGATGCCATGTGTCATGACCACGAGCCTGCTGCATAGCAACCAGCGTTACGTCACCGGCGGCGACAACAAAAGCCACTTCGCCGAGATAATTGAGTTTCTGTCTGGCAGGCGCGTACGCCTGGAGTGCAGCGACCCCGAGATCGGGCGCATCGTTGCCCTGTAATCCCGCCAATCAAGAACAATAAGAGGCCGCGAAGATGAGCAACTACAAACAACGCTATCAAGAGTTCGACGAAGGACTACGTTTCCAGGATCTGTTGTACCAAGGCAACTTCAAGGGCATGCCACCGGTGCCAGATGGCATCCTCGGCGACCGGATCATGAAGGAGCGGGCCAAGAGCAATGTGCTGCAGCGGGTCAGCCGCGAAGACGTGCTCAGAGACCAGTTCACCCTCGACGAATTGAACGACCTGAACAACTACCTGGCCTGGAACATTTGGGACGTTCTGGTGATGCGAGCCACCGAAGGCGAGTCGGGCATGATTCCGCGCCAGGAGTACGAAATCCTCGCGTTCATGAACGAGTTCTATCGTTGGCCGGAAATTCTGCGCATGACCACTAATGAGGTCGGTGCCGAAGGTGTGATGAAGATCGGCGAAACCGCCCGCCGCGAAATCGGCACCAAGGTTAACTCAGTGCACGACTGGAGCATCGGCGCGGTAGGCTTCGGCATGGGCCGCTGCGGCCTGCTGGCCCTGGAAGCAATCAAACCCCAGGACTACATCGCCGAAAGCAACGACATTCTCAAGTTTATGCAGCGTGTGTTGTGGTCCAAGCGCCAGGACGGCTTCCTGCTGAACTCCCAGGACCGCTATCGTTGCGCGATCCACGATCAGGACGTGCTGGACAGCCTGACCCCACATATTGATTCGTTCGAAAAAGGCAGTCCTGCCTTCGAAAGCTTCGTGCGCTTCAATGCCGCCGCTGAGCTGTTGGCTTTCCTTGATCACTTCGACTGCCGACTGGGCCTGGGCGACACTGGTCCTTACGAGCTCCCGGATGGCAAGTTGATGATCATCCGCGACCTGTTTACCAACGAAGATGTCTACCACTGGAGCGATGTCTGCGACCGCGAGAATGTGCCCCACTGCTACACCTTGCTGATGGTCATCGACCCGGAAGGCATGAGTCTGGACGAGATTCGCGTCAACGACATTTCCACGACCTTTACCCGGCCGACAAACTACATCGAGCACCTGGTGGGTGGCGCGGTTTTCGTCCGCGAGAAGTGGGACACCCCGATGAGCGGAATCTACCCGGTGAAGATCGACAAGCTGGACGAGCGGCTGACGGGTATCCAGCAGGCGACCTTCGGCCTGTACTCAAAATTATCGCGTATGTCTCGTCGGCAACTGATCACCAACGGCATGTACGTGTACTACATCGACATGATCCTGCCGCACCTGCGCGTAGCCGGTACCTATGAGAAGGCCTGCAAAGACTATGACTTCTGGGAAATAGATCAGCGTGTGTCGAATTACTACTACGACATTAAGAAGCGAGGTTTCGCCCAAACGGTAGTGCCGCAAAAGATATTTTCCGGTGAAGGTTATCTGCCCTTCCCGGAAGGGAGTGACCTGCGTCGCTCCAAGTATTTCTGGAGCTGACCGCTAAAACGGTTGCCAACCGACTGGAATCGGACTGTGCGGCATACCTCGTCCAGCTGAAGTGGACGCAAAGTAATATCCAGGCAAGGCGCTAGACGCCTTCTGGCGTCGCGCCCTTGCCACTACTGAACAATGCAGGTGCACCATGCTGAGCGAACAGATTTTTTGCGTATTGAATGCCATTTACCTGCGCAAGATGGCAGCCCCCGTCCATGTGGCGGATGTGACCGGGTACGACCTGGCAACAGTCACTCACATCCTCGCAGAACAGGCCGAGGCTGAACGCGTCATCAACATCAACGATGCCTACCTGATGCAGCCAGAAGGTGTTCAAAAAGTGCTGGAGTTCTACCAACTAACCTACCAGCCAATGCGTGTGTCGGCGGGGGTGATTGCCTGGTACGAGCGTTTCGAACAAACCCTGAATGTCCAGTTCATCAAGGCCGTATCGGATTGGCAAACATCGGAGGGTGATGAGCGTGCCCGAGAGCGCATGGTTCGTATCGTTGAACGGATGATTCGCGCGCTGGGCGAACTTGTCATGGAAATCCCTCGCTACGCGGGCTACATCCAGCGCTTCGAGCGGGCGATGGCATTGGCCGACAAAGGGCAACTCGACTATGTGTGCAATCCAACCCTGGATTCAATGCACAACATCTGGTTCGAGTTCCATGAGGATATTCTGGCGGTCGTGGGCCGGCCCCGTGATGTGTGAGGTGACGACAATGAACATGCAGCAGTTTGTGTGGGACATCGAACATCTGGACGCCCTGGACAGTGCCCGTTTCGGGGGCAAGGCAACAGGGCTGGCGCGCATGGTGGAGGCAGGAATTCCAGTTCCGCCAGCCTTCGCCATCGGCACTGATGCTTTCCACGTTTATCGTCAGTCCGGGAAGCAACTCCCGCAGAGATTGATCCAGCAAGTACGAGAGGCCATGGATCAGTTGGGCGGCAAATGCGCCAAGTCGTTCAACACTGGAGGTATGCCCCTGCTGGTTTCTGTGCGTTCAGGGGCGCAGGTCAGTATGCCGGGAATGATGGACACGGTGCTCAACCTGGGGCTGGATGCCCGCGCTGCGTGGCGCATGATCGAGGCGAGTGGCAACTCTGCGTTCGTTATCGATACCTGGATGCGCTTCTGGCGCATGTACGCTGATATTGTTCTAGGGCTTGATGGTGAAGAAATCATCGGTCGGGTGACCGCGCAACGCACAGAAGCCGAGGCATCCCCCAGCGAAGCAACATTGAGTCAGCTGGAGATGGCGCTGGTGCGCTCCTTCGAGGAAGACGGTGAGCAAGTCTCACTGGACCCACACGAACAATTGTTGCATGCAGTGAAGGCCGTCTTCGACTCTTGGGACAGTTCGCGTGCCAAGGCCTACCGTAAGCATCTTGGAATCTCTGACGACCTGGGTACGGCAGTGACGGTACAGGCAATGGTGTTCGGGAATTCCGATGCCAACTCCGGATCAGGTGTGGCCTTTACCCGCAATCCGAACACCGGAGAACGCAAACTGTATGGCGAGTATCTTACTGGCCGCCAGGGCGAAGACCTGGTCTCTGGTGAAAGCACTCCCGTCGATCTGGCGCACACCCAGAGCGGTGAGCATGCAGCACTGTGTTCCGATCTGGAGGAGTACGGACGCACCCTCGAGGCGATCTACCATAACTCGGTGGACATCGAGTTCACCGTTGAGTCGGGTACGTTGTACCTGCTGCAAGTCCGTGCAGCCAAGTGCACTGCGTCAGCGGCAGTTAAGATTGCGAACGATCTGGTTCGCGAGGGCCTGATCCTTCCACGACAGGCTCTGACCATGGTCACATCCGACCAACTCAAGCGATTGCTTCGGCCAACCTTCGAGACTACGGCGTTGTCGGTAGCACAGGTGTTGACCAACGGCATTGGCTCATCCCCTGGCCATGCCGCTGGTGTGGCGGTGCTGGATGCTGACCGTGCCGCAGAACTGGCCGCCAGCGGTCAGCGCGTGATCCTTTTGCGCCCTACCACAAGCCCGATGGACATTCGTGGCATGCTCGCAGCGCAAGGTATTGTTACCGCCAAAGGCGGCGGCTTGAGTCATGCCGCGGTTGTCTCGCGGGCCCAGGACAAACCCTGCGTGGTGGGCTGTGAGTCGATCCAGATCGACTTGCAGGCACGTACCTTCGAGATCGACGGCAAGCTTCATCGCGAAGGGGACTATCTGTCCATGGATGGGGCCGCGGGCATTGTTTACGCGGGCGATCTGCCACTGACGAACAACCTTGGCGGTTCGCCTGAACTGATCCAGTTACTGGCCTGGGCAGATGAACTGTCGCAAGCGAATCTGTCGTGTTCTGTCGGTCACCTGCAAGAGATCGACAGGCTCCCATCAGAGGCACTCAGCATTTCGGTAATCGGCATGACCGATGTCGCCGAGACCCTTGGATTAATCGACGATCTGGTCAGCGCCGTCGCAAAAATAGGACAAACGGAATTCGCCCAGGCCGATGCCACAGATCTGTTATGCAGTGTCGCTGAACAAATCGGCCGGTGGCTGCTGGAGAAAATTGACCAAGGCCCAATCTACCTGCGCCTGCCACGCCTGAGTTCTGAACGTGCACGAAATCTGGTACCGGGATGGTCTGAGCTCGACCCGCGTTTGCACCTGCCGCTTGGCCATCCGGGCTTCTATCGACCTATCCTGGAAGGTCTTGAACAGGCTTGCCAGCAGGCAGAGAAGACTCTCACGGTGCTCCTCAGTGGTGTCACGGAGACCGAGGAATGGCAACGCTACGCCTGCGAACTGGAGGCGTTCCCGGCATTGAAGGGTGGAGTATCGATCAATAGTGTTGCGGGACTCGCGTCAGCGCCGGAAATGCATGCGCAAGGGGCCTGCCTGTGGCTGGATATGGACCAGATCGTACGCTCTTCTCACGGGTTCCTGGCCGAACGATATTTCTCTTCGGCATGCTTCGATGAGTTCTTGCAGCAGGGTGTAATGAGCAGGAATCCCCGGAGCGCGCTCAAGCCATTCCTTAAGGACCTGCTCGCACAACTGGGAACTCAGGCTGCACAGGCCGACGCTTGCGTGGGCGTCGACTGCGCTCTTGCCAGCGACTTGGATCTGGTCCAGGCGCTGTACCAATTGGGCTACCGTCACTTCGGCATTCCCTTGCAGCAGTGGCAGCTGGTCCGTCTGCGGCTAGGGCAAGCCGCCTCATAACGAAATGGTTGCGTAACAAAAACTCCTGGTGGCCTCCATTCCAGGCCGCCAGGGCCTGCGCGATGGAAAAACACGACGACCAAAAATAACAATAAATGATACGAAGGTGATTCACATGAAGACTCTTCTTTCTCGCTCGTCCGCAAGTTTGCTCTGCCCGCTGCTGTTCGCCTGCACACGTGCACTGGCCGGCGATGCAGATGCCGGTGACTATGAGGCTCTGCCACCTGGCAGCGATATCGGCCTGCTCTATTACGACCACAGTCATAGCAATACTTACCGAGACGCCAAAGGGCATGAAGTGCCGGGTTCCGCGCGCCTGGACACCGATATCGGCATCCTCCGCTACGCGCACTACACTCAAGTGTTCGGTATGACGATCAACCCGCAGATACTTATTCCCTTCGGTAAAATTCACGATGCAAAGGTCGGTGGGGCAGCCATCGACGGCAATGAAGGGATGGGTGATATCCAACTGGCAGCCACCCTCTGGCTACTTAATGACCCAGCCAAGCGTCGCTACTTTGGTATCTCCCCATTTATCATTTTACCCACTGGTAGCTACGACAAAAACGATCCACTTAACCTCGGTGAAAACCGGTGGAAGGGCATGTTACAAGCTGGTTATGTGCAAGGACTGAGCGATAAATTTACCTTGGACATCCTTGGAGATGTCACCTGGTATGGCGACAATGATCGCGCCAATGGCCAAAACCAAACGCTACAACAGGAAAATACATACACCGCGTATACCTGGTTGCGTTACCACCTCAACGACACCTCCCATATCGCTCTGGGGTACCAAAAGGCTTGGGGAGGAAAACAAGAGCTGGACGGTATCGACAACGGTACACGCACTCGTTGGGATCGAGTGCGGGTTAGTTACGCAAAAATGTTTACGCCTACTTTTCAAGGCATGTTCACGCTCTCGAAGGACCTGGATGCTGAAGGTGGATTCGAGCGTAGCTACGGTATTTACATGCGCTTTCTCAAGTTGTTCTAAGTGCAAGTTTAATTTACTTCCTGATACCCACTGTTTCTCAAGCATCTGCCATACAGGTCTGGTTTTTTCTCGCCAGGACAAACTACGGTGGGCTGACGTTCACCCTACGGGAAGCACACATGGCTATATTGCATACTCAACTCAACCCGCGCTCGGCAGAGTTCGCCGCCAATAGCGCGGCGATGCTCAAACAAGTCGACGCCCTACACACCCTGCTCGCCCAAGTGCAGCAAGGTGGCGGCCCGAAGGCTCAAGAACGCCACACCTCGCGGGGTAAATTGCTGCCCCGTGAGCGCATCAATCGCCTGCTCGATCCGGGCTCGCCGTTTCTCGAGATCAGCCAACTGGCGGCCTACGAGGTGTATGGCGAAGACGTTCCCGCCGCCGGCGTGATTGCCGGAATCGGCCGTGTGGAAGGCGTCGAATGCATGATCGTCGCCAATGACGCCACCGTGAAAGGTGGCTCGTATTACCCACTGACCGTGAAAAAACACCTGCGCGCCCAGACCATTGCCCTGCAGAACCGCTTGCCGTGCATCTATCTGGTGGACTCCGGTGGTGCCAACCTGCCGCGTCAGGATGAAGTGTTCCCGGACCGCGAGCATTTCGGACGGATTTTCTTCAACCAGGCCAACATGAGCGCCATGGGCATTCCGCAGATCGCAGTGGTCATGGGCTCATGCACTGCCGGTGGCGCCTATGTGCCAGCCATGGCCGATGAAGCCATCATGGTGCGCGAGCAAGCGACGATTTTCCTCGCCGGCCCGCCGCTGGTGAAAGCCGCCACGGGTGAAGTGGTCAGCGCCGAAGACCTCGGCGGGGCCGATGTGCACTGCAAGATTTCCGGGGTCGCCGACCACTATGCCGAGAGCGACGAACACGCCTTGGCCATTGCCCGACGCAGCATCGCCAACCTCAACTGGCGCAAGCTCGGTGAAGTCCAGCAACGTACGCCCATCGCCCCGCTTTATAGCAGCGACGAGTTGTACGGCGTGGTGTCGGCGGACGCCAAGCAGCCGTTCGACGTGCGCGAAGTGATTTCGCGGTTGGTAGACGGTTCGGTGTTCGACGAGTTCAAGGCGCTGTTCGGGACGACACTGGTGTGTGGTTTTGCCTACTTGCACGGTTACCCGATCGCGATCCTCGCCAACAACGGCATCCTCTTCGCCGAAGCTGCGCAGAAAGGCGCGCACTTCATCGAACTGGCCTGCCAGCGCGGCATTCCGTTGCTGTTCCTGCAAAACATCACCGGGTTCATGGTCGGCCAGAAATACGAGGCCGGTGGCATCGCCAAGCATGGCGCAAAATTGGTGACCGCCGTGGCGTGCGCCAAAGTGCCGAAATTCACCGTGATCATCGGCGGCAGTTTTGGTGCCGGTAACTATGGGATGTGTGGCCGGGCTTACGATCCGCGCTTCCTGTGGATGTGGCCGAACGCGCGGATCGGCGTGATGGGCGCCGAACAAGCCGCTGGCGTATTGGTGCAGGTTAAGCGTGAGCAGGCCGAACGCGGTGGCCAGGGTTTCAGCGCCGAGCAGGAAGCCGAGATCAAGCAACCGATCCTCGACCAATACGAAGAACAGGGCCATCCGTACTATTCCAGTGCTCGCTTGTGGGACGACGGCGTCATCGACCCGGCGCAGACCCGCGATGTATTGGCCCTGGCCTTGTCTGCGTCGCTGAATGCGCCAATCGACCCGAGCCGCTTCGGCGTGTTCCGGATGTGATCCTGTAGGAGCCGGCTTGCCGGCGAGGGCGTTTTCATGGGTGCTGCAAGGCTTAAGACCGCCTTCGCTGGCAAGCCAGCCCCTACAGAACAGAGTTGTGGAGACGGATGAATATGAGCGACTTCAACACCCTCGAACTGCTGACCGACCCACGGGGTTTTGCGACCCTGTGGCTCAGCCGAGAAGAAAAGAACAACGCCTTCAACGTGGAAATGATCCGTGAACTGATCCTCGCCCTGGGCAAGGTGTCGAGGGATGCCAGCCTGCGATTCCTCCTGGTGCGCGGCCGTGGCAAACACTTCAGCGCCGGCGCCGATCTGGCCTGGATGCAGCAATCGGCCGAACTCGACTACCCCACCAACCTCGACGACGCCCGGGAACTGGCCGAGTTGATGTACAACCTCGCCAAACTGAAAGTCCCGACCCTGGCCGTTGTGCAAGGCGCGGCATTCGGCGGCGCGCTAGGCCTGATCAGTTGCTGCGACATGGCCATTGGTGCTGATGACGCGCAGTTCTGCCTGTCAGAAGTGCGCATCGGCCTGGCCCCGGCGGTGATCAGCCCGTTCGCGGTGCAAGCCATCGGCGAGCGTGCGGCGCGGCGTTATGCGTTGACTGCCGAACGTTTCGGCGGGCAACGGGCGCGGGAAATCGGCTTGTTGTCGGAGAGTTATCCGGCCGCTGAATTGGAACAGCAAGTCGAGCAGTGGATCGACAACCTGTTGCTCAACAGTCCGGCCGCCATGCGTGTCAGCAAGGACTTGCTGCGTGAAGTCGGCAACGGTGCATTGACCCCGGCCCTGCGCTGCTACACCGAAGACGCTATCGCCCGAATTCGCGTCAGCCCCGAAGGCCAGGAAGGTCTGCGGGCCTTCCTGCAAAAACGTCCGCCGAGTTGGCAATCCGCCACCTCCACCAAGGAGCCGCGTTGATGAGCGCACCTGTTATCACCACCCTGCTGGTGGCCAACCGCGGCGAAATCGCTTGCCGGGTAATGCGCACCGCCAAGGCCCTGGGCCTGACCACCGTGGCCGTACACAGCGCCACCGACCGTGAAGCCCGGCACAGCCGCGAAGCGGATATCCGCGTCGACCTCGGTGGCAGCAAGGCCGCCGACAGTTACCTGCAAATCGACAAACTGATCGCCGCCGCCAAGGCCAGTGGCGCTCAGGCGATTCATCCGGGTTATGGTTTTCTTTCCGAGAACGCCGGGTTTGCCCGCGCCATCGAAGAAGCGGGCCTGATTTTCCTCGGCCCGCCCGCCTCGGCCATCGATGCCATGGGCAGCAAATCCGCCGCCAAAGCCTTGATGGAAACCGCCGGCGTGCCGCTGGTGCCGGGCTATCACGGGGAAGCGCAAGACCTCGACACCTTCCGCGACGCCTGCGAACGCATTGGTTATCCGGTGCTGCTCAAAGCCACCGCGGGGGGCGGCGGTAAAGGCATGAAAGTGGTCGAGGACGTCAGCCAACTGGCCGAAGCCCTGGCCTCGGCCCAGCGTGAAGCGAAATCCTCGTTCAGCGATTCACGGATGCTGGTAGAGAAATACCTGCTCAAGCCGCGCCACGTGGAAATCCAGGTGTTCGCCGACCAACATGGCAACTGCCTGTACCTCAACGAACGTGACTGCTCGATACAGCGTCGGCACCAGAAAGTCGTCGAAGAAGCACCGGCTCCCGGCCTGAGTCCGGAACTGCGTCGCGCCATGGGTGAAGCCGCCGTGCGTTCGGCACAAGCCATCGGTTACGTCGGTGCCGGTACTGTGGAGTTTCTGCTGGATTCGCGTGGCGAATTCTTCTTCATGGAAATGAACACGCGCCTGCAAGTCGAACACCCGGTCACCGAAGCCATCACTGGCCTGGACCTGGTGGCCTGGCAGATTCGCATCGCCCGTGGCGAAGCGCTGCCGATGATTCAAGCAGAGGTTCCGCTGATTGGCCATGCGATCGAAGTGCGGCTGTATGCCGAAGACCCGAGCCATGATTTCCTACCAGCCACCGGGCGTCTGGAGTTGTATCGCGAATCCGCCGAAGGTCCGGGGCGGCGTGTCGACAGTGGCGTCGAAGAAGGCGATGAGATATCGCCCTTCTACGATCCGATGCTCGGAAAGCTGATTGCCTGGGGCGAGGACCGCGAACAGGCGCGGCTGCGCTTGCTGAGCATGCTCGATGAGTTTGCGATTGGCGGGCTCAAGACCAACATCAACTTCCTGCGCCGGATCATCGGCCACCCGGCGTTTGCTGCCGCCGAACTGGATACCGGCTTCATCCCGCGTTATCAGGAGCAACTGCTGCCGGCAGCGTCCGACCTCAGTGACGAGTTCTGGCAAGCCGCTGCCCAGGCGTTCGCCCAGAGCCAGCCGCGCTCAACGCGCGCCGATGACCTGAGTTCGCCGTGGGCCAACAGCAACGGTTTCCGGACGGGTCTGCCGACAGAAATCACCCTGCACTTGAGCAGCGAAGGGCAAGACCGGGCGCTGCCCCTGGGCGGGTCCGATGCCCATACCGCACAGCTCAAGGGCGAACACTTGCTGACCGAACACAACGGCGTGCGCCGCCAGCATCGGGCAATTCGCCGTGGTGACGTTGTGTATCTGCAATGGGAAGGTGAACTGCGCCGCATCGAGTCCTACGACCCGATCAGTGCCGTCGAGGCCAGTCACAGTCATCAGGGCGGGCTCACCGCACCAATGAACGGCAGCATCGTGCGCGTGCTGGTGGCGGCTGGGCAAACGGTCGTGGCCGGAGCGCAATTGGTGGTGCTGGAAGCGATGAAGATGGAGCACAACATTCGCGCGCCACACGCCGGGGTCATCAAGGCGTTGTATTGCCAGGAAGGGGATATGGTCGGTGAAGGGACGGTGTTGGTTGAATTGGAGAGCGATGTATGAGCCTTCCCAAGTCGGTCAAAATAGTCGAAGTGGGTCCCCGTGACGGATTGCAAAACGAGAAGCAGCAAATCAGTGTGGCTGATAAGGTGCGGTTGATCGACGACCTGAGCAACGCCGGTATCAGCTATATCGAAGTTGGCAGTTTCGTCTCTCCCAAATGGGTACCGCAAATGGCCAATAGCGCCGAGTTGTTTGGTCTGATACGCCAAAAGCGCGGTGTTACCTATGCAGCGTTAGCGCCGAATCTGAAAGGATTCGACGCTGCCTTGCTAGCTGGGGTCAAAGAGGTCTCCGTGTTCACCGCTGCTTCTGAGGCCTTCTCGCAGAAGAATATCAACTGCTCCATTACCGAGAGTTTGCAACGCTTCGTTCCGCTGCTGGATAGCGCCCGGCAACATGGCGTAGCTGTACGAGGCTATGTCTCCTGTGCTCTCGGCTGTCCCTACGAAGGCACAGTGGCACCCGAGCGAGTTGCGTGGGTGACCCAGGAGTTGGTCGCTATGGGCTGCTACGAAGTTTCACTAGGCGACACCATCGGTACAGGTACGGCCCTCGAAACCCGTCGCTTGATTGAAGTGGTCGGACGAATGACGCCTCGTCAACTTCTGGCTGGACACTTCCACGATACTTACGGTCAAGCTCTGACCAACATATTTGCCAGCCTTGAGGAAGGTATTGCCGTGTTTGACAGCTCCGTCGCAGGCTTGGGCGGTTGTCCATATGCCAAAGGCGCAAGTGGCAACATCGCAACCGAAGATCTGCTCTATCTACTCGACAAACTTGGTATCGATACTGGTATCGATCTCAGCGCAGTGATTGCCGCAGGTGAACGCATCAGTGCAGTGCTGGGCCGGGGCAATGACTCGCGCGTCGCGCGAGCGCTTCGCTGAGAAGCGTTCAATAGTAAGCGTATTGCTAGACCGTCATTCAACTAGGAGACTCCCTAAACGCGAGACATAGGGTAATGTCCGCTCAACTCACCTTGCGTAAGTCAGGCCGGTACCCACTGATGCGGTAGCAACTGCCCAATCTCACTGGCCCGCTGTGTCGGCAATCGTGTCAGCACATCTTTGAGACAGGCATACGGATCATGCCCATTCATGCGCGCTGATTGGATCAGCTTTGTAGCCGGCGAAGTCATCACAGACCAACTTGCCGTTCCAGTTGCCCAAGAAGTAACGTGCGTGTTCGCCGGCACGACTTGGACTGAAGTCATACGCGACTGGGCGATGAGATGCGTGAAAACCCTTTCGTCCGTGCGTAAGCCTGTTCAGGCCCGGTTAAGGAATTTTTAACGGGGGTCGTGCTCTAATCGCCTGCATGGCCGGGCCTTTGTCACTTCCTCGACAGCGTCATGCCAACGAAAAGCAAAACAGGAGCTCTCCTTGATGTTCACCTTTCGCCGTTTGATCATCGCCACCACCGCACTTGCCGTGCTGTCGGGCTGCGCATCGCAAAATCCTTATGACAATCAGGGCCAGGCACAGAATTCCGGCGGCGTGAGCAAGACCGCCAAGTACGGTGGACTGGGCGCGCTGGCCGGTGCGCTGGCCGGTGCTGCCATCGACCATAACCACCGTGGCAAAGGCGCGCTGATTGGCGCCGCCGTGGTGGGCGCGGCTTCGGCAGGCTACGGTTACTACGCTGATAAACAGGAGGCTGCGCTGCGTGCCAGCATGGCCAACACGGGCGTTGAAGTGCAGCGTCAGGGCGACGTCATCAAGCTGGTGATGCCGGGCAACATTACGTTTGCCACCGATTCGTCGGCCATCGCCAGCAGTTTCTATTCGCCGCTGAATAATCTGGCGGGCTCGCTGAAGCAGTACAACCAGAACATGATCGAGATCGTCGGTTACACCGACAGCACCGGCAGCCGCCAGCACAACATGGACCTGTCGCAACAGCGCGCGCAGAGCGTGGCGACCTACCTGACGTCTCAGGGCGTCGATGCTTCTCACCTGTCAGTGCGTGGTGCCGGTCCTGATTCGCCGATCGCCAGCAACGCCGACGTCAACGGCCGTGCCCAGAACCGCCGCGTAGAGGTCAACCTCAAGCCGATTCCAGGCCAGCAGTATCAGCAGCAGTAAGTTGATTGAGTGACACGAACCCCGGCCTATGTGCCGGGGTTTTTCGTTTAGAAGCAATCAGCCCGGATATTGCTCGTGCATCCGTGCCAGCAGCGCATCTTTTTCTTCCCACAGCCGGTTGATCCACTGCTGGAATTCCAGGCGATACGCACCGTCCTGGTCATAACTCTTGCCGATGAACTGCGGTGGGATCTGCACTTCTTCGAAGTGCGCGACCACTTCACGCACGTTGCCGCACAGCAGGTCCCAATAGCCTGGCTGGCCTGCTGGATAATGAATGGTCACATTGACGATGGACTCCAGTTGCTCGCCCATGGCGTCCAGCACGAACGCAATGCCACCGGCCTTGGGTTTCAACAGATACCGAAAGGGCGATTGCTGCTGGGCATGTTTGCCCCGGGTAAAGCGCGTGCCTTCGACAAAGTTGAAAATGCCCACCGGGTTGTTGCGAAACTTCGCACAGGTGCGGCGGGTGGTTTCCAGATCCTTGCCTTTCTTTTCCGGGTGCCTGGCCAGATACGCCTTGGAGTAGCGTTTCATGAAGGGAAAGCCCAACGCCCACCACGCCAGCCCGATCACCGGCACCCAGATCAGCTCTTGTTTGAGGAAGAACTTCAGCGGACGAACGCGACGGTTGAGCACGTACTGCAGCACCATGATGTCGACCCAGCTCTGATGGTTGCTGGTGACCAGATACGAGTGTTGATAATCCAGACCTTCCAGCCCGCTGAGGTGCCAGCGGGTATGGCCGAGCAGGTTCATCCAGGCATTGTTGTTGCTGATCCAGGCTTCGTGAATGTGGCTCATCAGCCAGTCAGTCACCTTCTGTGCGGCGGGGAAGGGCAGGCACAGTTTGAAGATCGCAACGATAAACAGCGGGGTGCAGCAGACAATCGTGTTCAGCGCCAACAGCAGCGAAGCGATGACGCCGCGCAAGGGGGCGGGCAAGAAATCCATGGGGGATCGAACTCCGAAGGTAAGACAGCCACCGGTAGGTGCCCGGTGGCATTATTGTGAGTGGACGATGTTTCAAGCCGACGTTTATTGCGGCAGGGTCGCCGCCTGTATCGCGGTCAGCGCAATGGTGTAGACGATGTCGTCGACCTGGGCGCCGCGCGGCAGGTCGTTCACTGGCTTGCGCAGACCTTGCAGCATCGGGCCGAGGCTCACGCAGTCCGCACTGCGTTGCACCGCCTTGTACGTCGTGTTGCCGGTATTGAGGTCCGGAAAAACGAACACGTTGGCGCGGCCGGCAACCGGGCTGTCCGGCGCCAGTTGCCGAGCCACGTTTTCGTTGGCAGCGGCATCGTATTGCAGCGGGCCGTCGATCAACAGGTTGCGTTGGGTTTCCTGCGCCAGCTGCGTGGCTTCACGCACCTTTTCCACTTCCTCACCGCTGGCCGAATTGCCGCTGGAGTAGCTGATCATCGCCACACGCGGCGACAGCCCGAATGCGACGGCGGAGTCAGCACTCTGCACGGCGATTTCGGCCAGTTCCTGAGCAGTCGGATGCGGGTTCATGATGCAGTCGCCGTACACCAGCACCTGCTCCGGGAACAGCATGAAGAACACCGACGACACCAGCGTGCATCCCGGCGCGGTCTTGATCAGTTGCAGTGCCGGACGGATGGTGTTGGCGGTGGAGTGAACGACGCCGGACACCAGACCGTCGACTTCATCGAGCGCCAGCATCATGGTGCCGATGACCACCGGGTCCTCCAGTTGCTGTTCAGCCATCGGCGCGTTGAGGGCCTTGTTTTTACGCAGCTCGACCATTGGCGCCACATAACGCTCGCGAATCAGCTCCGGGTCGAGAATCTCAAGACCCGGCGGCAACTCGATACCTTGAGCACGGGCTACCGCGTGTACGTCTTCCGGTTTGGCCAGCAATACGCAACGCGCGATACCCCGAGCCTGACAGATGGCAGCGGCTTGCACGGTCAGAGGCTCCGCGCCTTCCGGCAGCACAATGCGCTTGTTCGCGGCTTGCGCGCGTTGAATCAACTGATAGCGGAATACCGCCGGGGACAGGCGCATTTCGCGCGGGGTGCCGCAACGCTGGTGCAGCCAGTTGGCGTCCAGGTGGCTGGCGACGAAATCGGTGATGATTTCCGCGCGCTCGCGGTCGTCGATCGGGATTTCCTTGTTCAACTGATTCAGCTGATTGGCGGTGTCATAAGAACCGGTACTCACCGACAACACGGGCAGACCGGCCTGCAGAGCGCCCCGGCACAGGTCCATGATACGAGGGTCGGGCCGGGTGTCGCTGGTCAGCAACAGACCGGCCAGCGGCACACCGTTCAATGTCGCCAGGCTGACCGCCAGGATGATGTCGTCCCGGTCGCCAGGCGTCACCACCAGCACACCCGGTTTGAGCAGTTGGAGCGTATTGAGAACCGTGCGCGCGCAGATGATGATCTTGGACATGCGTCGCTGTTCGTAATCACCTGCGTTGATTACTTGAGCGCCGAGCAGATCCGCCACGTCGCGGGTGCGCGGGGCATTCAGGTCTGCCTGGAACGGAATACAGCCCAGAAGGCGGAAATCACCGCTGCGCAACAGCGGCGAATGCTCTTTCAGTCGTGCCGAGAAGACTTCCATGCTTTCGTCGGTGCGCACCTTGTTGAGGATCACGCCCAACACTTTCGGGTCTTTTGGACCGCCGAACATCTGCGCCTGCAACTCGACACGCCCGGACAGTTCGGTCAGCACCTCGTTTTCCGGCGCCGACACCAGAATCACGTCCGCATCCAGCGCCTTGGCCAGATGCAGGTTGACCCGCGCCGCATAACTGGCGCTGCGGGTCGGAACCATGCCTTCGACGATCAGCACGTCGCGGCCGACACAGGCCTCCTGGTACAGGTTGATGATCTCTTCCAGCAGCTCATCGAGCTGACCTTCGCCGAGCATGCGTTCGACATGGGCCAGGCCTAGCGGCTTGGGCGGTTTAAGGCCGTGGGTCCGGGCAACCAGTTCGGTCGAGCGTTCAGGACCCAGGTCGCCGGGATGGGGCTGAGCGATAGGCTTGAAGAAACCGACTTTGAGTCCGGCGCGCTCCAGGGTGCGCACCAGCCCTAGGCTGATGGACGTCAAACCCACACCGAAGTCTGTGGGCGCGATAAAGAAAGTCTGCATGCGGGCTTCTCGAAAATGAGCAGTGCAAAGGCCGTGACAGGCCGGATAAAACAGGACGCCGTTCAGTCGCAGCGTCTCAATGGGGCACAAGGTTATCGTTATCTGCCGCTTGCGCACACCAGCCACAGCGAAAGGATTGACCTATTTTTTCCTGACGCATGGTTGCATCCAGCACCCAGGCCCGTGACTGCCAGGGCGGCTGATGGCGCAAGTGCTGAGTGTGGCCGCAGGACAGCTCGACAATCCAGTGACCGTCTTCGTCCTGACGAAAGCCGGTAATCGTGGTGTCGTTTCCAGGCAAAGTGGGGTCGTGCAATCGGGGCCGTCCGTCTGAGTTGCGTTCGCTTTCGCGCGAGTGCTTGGTTAGACTTGTTCGCTCATATCTCTATTTGCAAAAGGTCTCGCCCCATGCCGATCGCCGCCAACAAGGCTGTCTCCATTGACTATACCCTGACCAACGACGCTGGTGAGGTCATCGACAGTTCTGCCGGCGGCGCGCCGCTGGTTTACCTGCAAGGCGCAGGTAACATCATCCCGGGTCTGGAAAAGGCACTGGAAGGCAAGGACATCGGCGACGAGCTGAAAGTCTCCATCGAGCCTGAAGACGCCTACGGCGAATACTCGGCCGAACTGGTCAGCACCCTGAATCGCAGCATGTTCGAAGGTGTCGACGAACTGGAAGTCGGCATGCAGTTCCACGCTTCCGCGCCCGATGGCCAGATGCAGATCGTCACCATTCGTGATCTGGACGGCGACGACGTCACTGTCGACGGTAACCACCCTCTGGCCGGTCAGCGCCTGAATTTCCAGGTCAAGATCGTTGCCATCCGTGATGCCAGCGAGGAAGAAATGGCCCACGGTCACGTGCATGGCGAAGGTGGCCATCACCACTGATTTGTCCTGCTAAGCTCAGTTAGCTGGCCAGGCGTCCTCGCAGGCTTTGCGAAAAATCATTGTATTTTCGCAGCCTGACAGGGCGCTTTTTTCGGCCCATGGTGTTTTCGGTATGGTGAGTAGGGGGAGTTCGTCATGAGTATATTTCACGACCTGAAATTAAAAGCTCTGGATGGCCAGGAACTGCCTCTCGCGCCGCTCAAGGGCAAAGTGGTTCTCGTGGTCAATGTGGCTTCGAAATGCGGCCTCACGCCTCAATACGCGGCGCTCGAAAACCTTTATCAGAAGTACAAAGACCGAGGCTTTAGCGTTCTGGGCTTGCCTTGCAATCAATTTGCCGGACAAGAGCCCGGTACTCAGGAAGAGATCCAGGCATTTTGCTCGCTGAATTATGGCGTGACCTTTCCGCTGGGCGACAAGCTTGACGTGAACGGCCCTCATCGCCACCGGTTGTATCAGATGCTGGCGGGCGAAGGCGCCGAGTTTCCGGGCGACATCACCTGGAACTTCGAAAAGTTTCTGGTGGGGCAGGACGGTCGCGTTCTGGCGCGTTTCTCGCCACGCACTGCGCCGGATGATTCTGCGGTGATTCAGGCGATTGAAAAGGCGCTTCACTGAAGCCGCCCTTCCTTGCAGCCTTCCGACGCTCTCACGTAAACCCTGAATTCCTGTGGGAGCGAATTCATTCGCGATCGGTGGCGCATTCAGCGAGACTTTGAGGGCTGGACGACGCCTCGCAAATGACCCCGGCTGATTCATCCGCGACTCATCTATCCACCCCTGCTTTTAAGCCTTAATCACTCCAATCAATAGTGCTTCGCATCGAGGTGCACTCAGCTCATTCTGTATGACCTTCATAATATTCCCCGATGCCGAGGACGCCAGCATGCCGGTCAAAGCCTTATTCAAACCCTTTCATATGGGCAGCCTTGAATTACCGACGCGTGTGGTGATGGCGCCGATGACCCGTTCGTTTTCGCCCGGCGGCGTGCCGAATGCCAAAGTCGTCGAGTACTACCGCCGTCGTGCCGCTGCCGGTGTCGGCCTGATCATTACCGAAGGCACAACGGTGGGCCATAAGGCGTCCAATGGGTATCCGAATGTCCCTCAGTTTTTCGGCGAAGCCGCGCTGGCCGGCTGGAAAAAGGTGGTGGATGCGGTCCATGCCGAAGGCGGCAAGATCGTTCCCCAGCTCTGGCATGTGGGTGCCGTGCGCCGTCTCGGTACTGAGCCGGACGGCACGGTTCCGGCGTACGGACCGACTGAAAAACTGAAGGACGGCAACGTTGTCGTGCATGGCATGAGCAAGCAGGACATCGAGGATGTCATCGCGGCATTTGCGCAAGCGGCAAAAGACGCAAAAGACATTGGCATGGACGGCGTGGAAATCCACGGGGCCCACGGCTATATCGTCGACCAGTTCTTCTGGGAGGGCACCAACCAGCGCACCGATGAATACGGTGGCGATCTGGCGCAGCGGTCGCGTTTCGCCATCGAGCTGATCAAAGCCGTGCGCGCAGCGGTAGGTCCCGATTACCCGATCATCTTCCGTTACTCGCAGTGGAAGCAGCAGGACTACACCGCTCGACTCGTCCAGACCCCCGAGGAACTGGGCGCTTTTCTCAAGCCGTTGTCTGACGCGGGTGTGGACATTTTCCATTGCTCGACACGCCGCTTCTGGGAACCGGAGTTCGAAGGTTCCGACCTCAATCTGGCAGGCTGGACGCGCAAGCTCACCGGTAAACCGACGATCACCGTCGGCAGCGTTGGCCTGGATGGCGAGTTCCTTCAGTTCATGGTCAATACCGACAAAGTCGCGCAACCGGCAAGCCTTGAAAACCTGCTCAAGCGTCTGGGCAATGACGAGTTCGATCTGGTGGCGGTCGGTCGCGCGCTGCTGGTCGATCCGGATTGGGCAGTGAAAGTGCGGGAGGGTCGTGAGGGAGATATTTTGCCGTTCAGTCGCGATGCGCTGGGTAAGCTGGAGTAATCCGACTTCTTCTTTTCGGGCGAAGCCCGGTCGCGGGTTTCTGAATAATCCCGTTGGCCGGGCTGAACGAATGCAGTCCCACCGGTGCGATGTTCGCTCGAAGCAGGATTACGCGCCTAACGCGATCACATCCTGCGTCTCGCTGGCGGCGAGCAAATAGTGCTCAAACGCTTCGATGATCCCAGCCCAACCCTGACGGCTGGCGTGTTGCCGGGCGTTCAAACGGACGCGCCTGAGGTGCTCCTCGTTCTCCAACATCCAGCGTGCAGCATCGATAAAACCTTCTTCATCCCCCGGCATGGCGACGGCGCCATTATGGCCGTGACGAATATGCTGGGCCGCCGCCGCTTCATCGTAGGCAACGACCCCCAGCCCCGACGCCAGGGCTTCCAGTACCACGTTGCCAAATGTCTCGGTCAAGCTGGGAAACAGAAACAGATCGCCCGATGCGTAATGAGTGGCCAGGGCCTCGCCGCGTTGTGTGCCGCAGAAGATGGCGTCAGGCAGTTGCTGCTGCAAGGTGGCACGCACCGGGCCATCGCCGACGATCACCAACCTGAGTTTGCGCTCGGGATAGGCGCTGACCAGACTGTCGAACGTCGCCTTGAGCACGCCCAGGTTTTTCTCCGGCGCCAGACGCCCTACATGCAGCACCGCAGTGTCCCCAGCTTCCAGGCCCCAGCTTTCACGCAGAAATGCGGACCGTCTGGACGGGTGAAACAACTGACAATCCACCCCGCGCGACAACAGCGCCAAGCGCTCGAAGCCGCGTCTTTCCAGCTCGGTTTTCTGGCTGACACTGGGCACCAGGGTGGCATTTGATCGGTTGTGGAACCAGCGCAGGTAAGAGGTCAGAAGACGGGTGATAAACCCCAGTCCGTATTGGCGCGTGTACTGCTGAAAGTTAGTGTGAAAGCCGCTCACGATCGCAATGCGAAGCCGTCTCGCCGCACGCAGCGCCGACAACCCCAACGGCCCTTCGGTGGCGATGTACAACACATCCGGGCGATTGCGCTGCCAGCGGCGCAACAGCTTGTGCATCGACGACTGCCCCCATTGCAACCCCGGATACCCCGGAATCGGCCAGCCGCGACACAGCATCAGATCATCCCCGTTCCCACGTAGTTCGTCGTCGTTCTGCCGCGGCCGAATCACCTCCACCCGATGCCCGCGCAGCCGCAATCCGTCGCACAACCTGCTCAGCGTATTGGCCACGCCGTTGATCTCGGGTGCGTAGGTTTCGGTAATCAGGGTGATGTGCAGGGGTTTACTCATGACGCCCAGTTTCAGAGCCCGGCGTTGCGCTTGTGTGGCGGTTGGGTGATGGATTTGTGACGGTTGAACAATGGCTGTGATTGCCTGTGGTACGGGGTGCGAGGTGGTTTCATCTCCCGGCGACAAATGGCACTAGCCGCCAGGCTCGGGCTTCTAAGTAGGCAGGGCCGAGCCTGGGAGCGAGGTCGTCGGTGAGGTTGCATTTCTAAGGTTCATTTCCATGGCGATAGCACTCCTGATGTCGGGCAGCGATGCTGCCCCTAATGAGGGAGGTCCATGGTTGAACAGGTGGTGCGTGCGACATAGGGAAGATTTGAGTGGGAAACGTCCTGATTTTTGCTGCATCAATTTATAGGGCGCTGCGGTCGTTAGGATGCACGGGCTTAACAACCCGAGGGAACTATATGTCTGATTTTACTGATCTGGCGAATGCTGAGGAGCCGACAGTGGGCATCGCAAGCAGTCCTGCTTTCTTTACTGTTTCTATTTTCAAGCTCGGCCTGATGTACATCGTCACATTCGGGCTTTATGGGCCATATTGGCTGTATCAAAACTGGAGGGTGTACAAACAGTATTCAGGAAGTCCTATCTGGCCACTGCCGCGCACGGTGTTCGCGACGATTTACTTGCCTTGCCTGTTCTACAAGATTGACGAAACCTTCAAAGCCCAGGGAAGAGGAGCGATGCCTTACTGGGCTGCGTATGCATTTCTCCTCATGCTTATAAGCATTTCACCTCTGGTCATTGGATTTTTTATTGGCCTGTACCAGGCGCTTACCAACGGATCGCCTCAGCTCGGACCGCTTCTGATTATCATATTGTCAACCGTGCCGCTCATGCTTCAGTCTCTGGTGCTATGCAGGGTGCAGTCGTTTATTAACACGTTGAACGAGAACGTAGACGGCAGTGACAATTCAAGTTTCTCAGTTTGGAACTGGCTCTGGATGGCGATCGGTGTGGTCTGTTGGTGGACCTGGATGTACGCTTCGTTGAATCCTGAATACGTGCGCCTTTGATAAACGGCCTCATCAAAGGCCGCTCAATTTAACTAGCGAACCCGCTCCGCCAGCGTCTCCGCTCCACGCTCCCGGACCCAGAACATCGTTGCCCCGGCCACAGCAGCCGGCATCATCAAAATGTTGACCACCGGGATCAGCAGCACCAGGTACACGATCCCGCCGAAGCTCATGCTTTGCCAGCGTTTGGCGCGCAGCCAGGCGAGCATGTCTTGCCAGCTCATTTTGTGGTTGTCCGCCGGGTAGTCAATGTACTGAATGGCCATCATCCACACGCCGAACAGCAGCCACAGCGGCGCGGCGATGATGTTGACCACGGGGATCCAGGACAGGATGAACAGCCCGATGGCGCGTGGCAGGAAATAGCCGAGCTTGCGCATTTCGCGACTGAGGGTGCGCGGGATCATTTCGATCAGTTCGCCCCAGCTGAACGCCGGGAAGTCATCGGTGCCGCGCAGGACGACTTCGACCTTTTCCGATAGAAAGCCGTTGAACGGTGCGGCAATGATGTTGGCGATCATGGTGAACGTAAAGAACACCATCAATACCACCAACACCACGAACAGGGGCCAGAGGATGTAATTGAGAAAGCTCAGCCAAGCGGGCAGGGTCGGCATGAACGAATCGACCCACATACTGAATTCGTGACCGGCGAAATAAATCAGCGCGCTGAACAGCACCA
The DNA here is from genome assembly GCF_900110765.1 of Pseudomonas sp. NFACC02. GTDB lineage: Bacteria > Pseudomonadota > Gammaproteobacteria > Pseudomonadales > Pseudomonadaceae > Aquipseudomonas. Next base: position 83,354 of record NZ_FOEO01000007.1, on the reverse strand, counting down.
GATTGATGGTCAGGGGCAACAGGACGAATAGACGCAGGCCGGGGCTGAGGACCAGTTTCAGGCCTTCGCGCAGGTATTGCGGACCGGACAGGGCGGGTGCGGGCATGTGATCCTCCAATGGTTGAAAACGCGCCGACCTTACCGGCTTTGTGTGGGCGGCGGAAGCCGGATCAGCGCCGTGACATTCGCCGAAACAATCTGTCGACGTTAAAGTCTATCGGCAGGACGAGAGAAACGGTTTGTCGGAATAGGTGTGGTCTATGAGCTGGATTGTGAATCGGTATTTCCTTAATCTTCCCCGCCCCGATAAGCTTGCGGGCAACTTTTAGACCTATTCCCATTCACTTTGAACCTCGAAGGAGTCTCAATGAGCGTTCTGGTAAACAAACAAGCCCCTGACTTTACCGCAGCGGCAGTGCTGGGTGACGGTTCGATCGTCGATAACTTCCAGCTGTCCTCTCTGCGTGGCAAATACGTTGTGCTGTTCTTCTGGCCACTGGACTTCACGTTCGTGTGCCCGTCGGAAATCATCGCGCACGACAACCGCATTGCTAAATTCCGCGACCTGGGCGTTGAAGTGGTAGGCGTTTCCGTCGACTCGCACTTCACCCACGCTGCATGGCGCAACACCCCGGTTGAGAAGGGCGGCATCGGTCCGGTCCAGTTCACCATGGTCGCCGACATCAAGCACGAGATCACTCGCGCTTACGGTATTGAACACGAGGACGGCGTTGCGCTGCGCGGTTCGTTCCTGATCGACCAGGCGGGTGTGGTTCAGCATCAAGTGGTGAACAACCTGCCACTGGGCCGCGACGTGGATGACATGGTCCGTCTGGTTGAAGCACTGCAGTTCACCGAGCAGCACGGCGAAGTCTGCCCGGCTGGCTGGCGTCCAGGCCAGAAAGGCATGAAGGCTGACGCCTCGGGTGTTGCCGATTACCTGGCTGAGAACGCCAAGAGCTTGTAATACCGTCGCTGCGACTTCGGTCGCAGCTTCCAGATGTACAGGATTGGCGAGTCAACCTTCCCCTAGCGTGCTCGCGGGTCCTTTTTAATTCAGCCGGTGCGCCGGTCCAGATTCAGTAACTCCGACCACACGTCACGATGGCCGGTCGATAGGAGTGTGTCATGTCTGATGTACGTCATTCGCGAGTGATTATTCTCGGCTCCGGCCCTGCCGGTTATAGCGCCGCGGTCTATGCGGCACGCGCCAACCTCAAGCCTCTGCTGATCACCGGCTTGCAGGCCGGTGGTCAGTTGACCACCACCACCGAAGTCGACAACTGGCCGGGTGATCCCCACGGTCTGACCGGCCCGGTTTTGATGGAGCGTATGCGCGAGCACGCCGAGCGTTTTGAAACCGAAATCGTCTTCGACCACATCAACTCCGTGGATCTGGCGGGCAAGCCTTTTACCCTCAAGGGCGACAGCGGCACTTACACCTGCGACGCACTGATCATCGCCACTGGGGCCAGTGCTCGCTACCTGGGTCTGCCGTCCGAAGAGGCGTTCATGGGCAAAGGCGTCTCGGCCTGTGCGACGTGCGACGGTTTCTTCTACCGCAACAAGCCAGTGGCTGTGGTCGGTGGCGGTAACACGGCTGTTGAGGAGGCCCTGTACCTGGCCAACATCGCGAGCAAGGTGACGCTGATTCACCGTCGCGAGACGTTCCGTGCCGAGAAGATCCTGATCGACAAGCTCCACGCACGTGTTGCCGAAGGCAAGATCGAGCTCAAGTTGAACTCGACGCTGGACGAAGTGCTGGGCGACAACATGGGCGTGACCGGTGCGCGTCTGAAGAACAACGACGGCAGCATGTCGGAGCTTAAAGTCGACGGCGTGTTCATCGCCATCGGCCACACGCCGAACACGTCGCTGTTCGACGGTCAGCTGGCGCTGAAAGACGGCTACATGGTGGTGCAGGGCGGTCGCGAAGGTAATGCGACGGCTACCAGCGTTGAAGGTGTGTTTGCAGCGGGCGACGTGGCTGACCACGTTTATCGTCAGGCTATCACCTCGGCCGGTGCCGGCTGCATGGCGGCACTGGACGTCGAGCGTTATCTGGACGGTCTGGCGAACGCGTCGTTCTGATCGAGCGCTTCAAAACAAAAAACCGGCTCATTGGGCCGGTTTTTTGTGTCTGATGATTGCACTCATTGTAGGAGCGTGGCTTGTCCCGCGATCGGCTGCGCAGCAGTCGTAAAGTCAGCCCCATCGTTGCATCTGGCACACCGCGCACACCGAATTCACGACGACTGCGTCGCCGATCGCGGGACAAGCCACGCTCCTACGAGGGCGAGGGGGTGTCAGTCCTTGCGCGTCAGCGGCTGTGCGCTGAACTTGACCCCAGCCAGGCCGTGGGCAATCAGCGCGCGGATGTTCCCGTGATCGCTGCCGTCCGGCGTGGCGACGACTGAGCGGTAGTGCTCGCCGAAGGCCAGCAGGGCTTCTTCATCGCTCAAGCCTTCCAGTAACGCCAGACCCAGTGTCTTGCACGAGCCTTCGTTCTGACCGGCAGCGTTCTCAACCGGGCCGTTGCTGAATGCTTGCGGCTGGTAGTCATAATGCGCAGCGATGAACGCCAGGGTGTCGGCAAAGACGTGCTCGCCACTGTTCAGGCTGCCGCGCAGGGCGTTCAGGTCAGTCATGCTTCTTTTCCTTGGCAAACGCGGCCTGCTGGTCGGCGCTGGCCTCTTTCTGATAAAGGGATTTCCACTCGCTGTAAGGCATGCCGTAAACCACTTCGCGTGCGTCATCAAGGGTCATGTCGATCTGCTTCTCGTCGGCGGCGGCCTTGTACCATTTGGACAGGCAGTTGCGGCAGAAGCCGGACAGGTTCATCAGGTCGATGTTCTGCACATCCTTACGGCTGTCCAGGTGCGCGACCAGACGACGAAAGGCGGCGGCTTCGAGTTCGAGGCGTTGTTGCTCGGTCATGATGGGCTCTGTACGAATGAAAGATGGGGCGGATGATAAGAGCGCAGGGCGGGGTGGGCAATGGCTGTCCGACGTCCACGGACACTGCAGGAGCGCGCTTGCCCCCGAATGTTCTTTCAGACACCGATGTGGCGCCTGATGTAGCGCAATCGCGGGCAAGCGCGCTCCTACAAAGTCACTGGCGCCTGTCTGGGCCGTAACTACCAGCCAGCGTGCTTCTACGGCCGCGACGGTCTAGCGTTCTGCCGCCAAAGTAATGGACACCGATTCGGCAAAGCGCAGCGCGTGCGGTTTGTCGACTTCTACTTCAGCGTACTGCACGGCGTCGTGGCTCATCACAAGATCCAGAACTTCCTGAGTCAGGCGTTCGAGCAGGGCGAAGCGGTTGCTTTCGACGTGCTGGATGATCGTTTTGGTGATGGTGCGGTAGTTGAGCGCGTGATCGATGTCGTTGTCGCGGACCGCTTCCTGCGCCGCATACAGAATCGTCAGGTTGATCAGCACGTCCTGCTTGTTGAGGATTTCGTCTTCGTTGATGCCGATGTAGGTACGCAGGCACAGGTCCTTGACCCGGATGCGTGCGGTGCCTGGTTCGAGTCTTGCCATGGGACTACTTGCTCCGTCCGATCAATTGCAGGAATTCCATCCGTGTGGTGGTCGATTCGCGGAACGCACCGAGCATCACCGATGTGTTCATCGTCGAGTTCTGCTTTTCCACACCGCGCATCATCATGCACATGTGTTGCGCTTCTATCACCACTGCAACGCCCGCAGCGCTGGTCACTCCCTGAATGGCATCGGCGATTTGACGGGTCAGGTTTTCCTGAATTTGCAAGCGACGCGCGAACATGTCCACGATGCGTGCGATCTTCGACAGTCCCAGGACCTTGCCCGTCGGGATGTACGCCACGTGCGCCTTGCCGATGAAGGGAAGCAGGTGGTGCTCGCAGAGAGAATACAGCTCGATGTCCTTGACGATGACCATCTCGTCGTTGTCGGAGGCAAAAAGCGCGCCGTTGACGATTTCTTCCAACGTCTGGTCATAGCCGTGACACAGGTATTGCATGGCTTTCGCTGCGCGTTTGGGGGTGTCCAGCAAACCTTCACGGTCCGGGTCTTCGCCCAGGCCGACAAGGATTTCACGGTAGTGCTGTGGCAGTGAAAGGGTCATCAAAGGGTCCTCGGGGCGGCTTACTTGACGTGCCGTCCACCGTTTACGGTCAGTGTGGTGCCGGTGACGTAGGGGTTGTCCATCAGGTAGCGCAGGCTCTGATAGATCACATCAGGACCGGGTTCGATGCCCAATGCCGATTTGGCCAGGGTGGTCGCACGGTACGCCGCATTGTCGTCTGGCTTGAACATCAGCATGGCAGGGGCGATGCCATTGACCTTGATGTCTGGCGCGAATCGAGCGGCGAACGACAGGGTCAGGTTGTCCATGCCCGCTTTGCTGGCGCAGTAAGCAATGTGCTTGCTGCTGCCTTTGCGGGTGACGTCATCACCGATATGGACAATGTCTGCCATGGTCGAGCGCTGCAGCAGTTCGGCGCAGTGCAGGTTGATCAGGTAGGGCGCGAGCATGTGCACATTGAACATGCGCATGAACACGTCGCCTTCGTCGCCCCGGGTTTCAGCCAGCCATTCGGAAGCGTTGTGAACGATCGCGCGCAGGCTGTCAGTGGTGTCCTTGAGCTGCGCGATGAAGGCCATCACGCTTTCTTGCGAAGAAAAATCAGCCTGAATCGCGATGGCGCCTTGTTCCCTGAGCGCCTGGACGCCGGGGCGGTCGGTCCGGTAGCTGACGATCACCGGATAACCATCGCCCAGCAACCGTTCTGCACAATGCAGACCGATGCGCTGGCTGGCGCCAGTGATCAGGACGGGGGCAAGAGAGGAGGCCATGGCTGCTCACGCGTTTATCAGGGAGAAAAAGCCGGAAGGTCGTGGGCGTACCGATGCTTGAGGCGCTGGCGGTAATTGGTTTCATTGCGCCATCAGGGATCGACCGTCAGGCGCAAAGTTAACCCAATGGTCAGTGCTGTACAACTGCGGGTTTGAGGCGGGTAACGTCCGAGTGGAAGCCAACTTGTTGCGAATGCGGTGGGTCGGTCACGGGTGATGGTGCTGACCCACTGCTTTCGCCAGCAAGCTCACTCCCACAGTATGAGGGTCGTGTCCAGATATTCGGCACGACGCGGATCCTGTAGGAGCCGTCCGAGGTTACGAGGGCAGCGAATGCGGTGTATCAGTCGCCGTTGATGGTGCTGATCCACTGCTTTCGCCAGCAAGCCGGCTCCCACAGGTCTCCGGTCTGGACACAGATTCGTGGCTCAACCCGGGACTCTGTAGGAGCCGTCCGAGGTTACGAGGGCCGCGAATGCGGTGGGTCGGTCACCATCGATGTTGCATTCCCACCGCTTTCGTCAGTAAGCCGGCTCCCCCCGTTTTGAGGCTGAGTGCCGGGACGAGCTGGGGTCAGCGTGTAGACGCCGACTCGGCGGGCGCAACGGGTATCTGAGTGCTGCGGTTCAGCCAGCCGGACAACACATGCGTGGAAAGCGGGATGAACCAGAACACCATTAATGGCGTGAGGATCAAGGTGCTGATCATGATGCGCGGCAGCAACTCGAACTGCGCAAGCAGCGGGCCCAGCACATAGTTGAAGATCAGCGACACGGGAAAGAACGCAAGCCAGATGGCCACGGCCTGTTTCCAGCGAGGAGGGCGCTGGCCGACGGTGCCGAACCAGCCGTCCATGCCACGCACGCGATGTACGGAATTTTTCGCGAACAGGCCGCTGCCACGCACCAACCAGGAGCGTCTGGACGCGGAATGCTCCCAGGCGTGCATGGTGGCTTCATCGGCGAAGCGAAAAATGATCTGGAATTCGTCGTCTCCCGGAGGCGGTGCGAGCACACCTGAACCCAGGTAGCCGGGAAAATCGGTGGCGAGTTGTTCGCCTTCATGCAGCCAGGCAATCAGTTCCTGATAGCGGCCGTGGGCGACGCGACGGGCAACCATCAGCGTGACGGGTGAGGTAGACATTGTGTATCTCCGATAAACGAGTGAGATTCCCGGGTAGGGAAATCACATGGCGTAACGCCGGGGTGATGGCGTTGCGTCAGCTTCGTAGAAAAAAGCAAGCAAGGATTATTCCTGAATCCCTGTATAAAGCCAGCAGTGTTTAGCCACGCGGCTCCCTCAAACGCCCAGCGGCAGTTGTACAATCAGCACTTCATTCGATTTGGTGACAGGCGTTCCCGATGACTCACGTGCTCCCCGATCCCTCGGTCGTCGAAGGCCATCCGCAGGCGTTGCTGCCTATCCGAGAAGTCTCACGGCTGACCGGCGTCAATCCGGTCACGCTGCGGGCGTGGGAGCGTCGTTACGGCCTGATCGTGCCAACGCGCACGGAAAGCGGTCACCGGCTCTACTCGCTGGCTGATGTCGAGACAGTGCGCACCATCATGGGCTGGATCGAGCGTGGCGTGGCCGTGGGTAAGGTCGGAAAAATTCTGGCTGGCACCCGCGATCTCGACGGCAGCATGCGCGGGCTGCACAGTGTCATCGACAGCGCCGAACAGCAGGCGTGGCAGCTGCAGTTGCGTCAGGCCGTCAACGATTTTGACGAGTGCCGCCTCGATCAGCTCTATGGACAGATTTTTTCGACCTATCCGCTGCCGGTGGTATTCGAAGACGTGGTCATGCCCGTCTGGCGTGAGTTCACCGTGCGACACGACGCGTTCGGCCAGACCAGTGAGTGGTTGTTCCTCGACAGCTTCCTGCGCGCGCGAACCCTCCAGCGTGTACAGCTGACGCGAAGCACGGCGCAACAACGCGTACTGCTGGCCGCCATGCCCGAGGGGTGTCGGGAGCTCGAACTGTGGGTGGCTGGCGTATTGATGGCTACGCCGCAGATAGCGGTCAGTGTGCTGGCGCCGGGGCAGCCGCTGGAAGAACTGAGTCTGGTCTGCGGGAAAATGAAACCCGACGCCCTGATCCTGTTTTCAACTCAAGTGCCGGCGATCGATGTGCCCAAGCGGTTGGTACGGCTCGGGCTTGGACTTGAGTGTCCCGTGCTGGTCGCGGGAGACATCTCCGATGCGATTCAGGAGAGCCTGGCAGGAACGGCGATTGGTTGTCTGGGCAGCGACGGGCTGTTGATGCAGCGTCGATTGCAGCGGTTTCTGGCGGGGCGGATGGATACCTAGGTTGACGCCGTATCAATGCACTACAGATGCATCGAGGGATGAATCTTGCGGTGTTCCTGAAGGATGTATTGGCGCAGGCGCTCGGTGTCTTCCTTGCTGTTCTGACTCAGGCGATAAGCGGCAAGGCCCTGCTCGGTCAGTCGTTCGAACGTTCCACGCAATGCGATGGGCGCAAGGCCTGCGGGTGTAAACCAGGCTGAGAAGTATTTGGGCGGTTTGGTTTGCTTACGGATTTCCAGCAGGATGCCCTTGAACGATATCTCGTGAACCCACAGTGCAGTCAGTGAACCTTTCTCCGTTTCGAGGGCGACGGGTTCGGGCAGGGACAGACGCCACGGGCGAATACGCGGGCCTTCTTCGAAAATGCTCGGGGCGCCCAGTTCCAGATGCAGAGCATGAAATTCATCCTCGACCAAGTGCAGCGGGAACGTCATCTGCTGATTGTCGAACTGAGCTTGAAGCGTAACTTGCTCATGCGCAGCCAGTCGCGTCAGCAGATCCTGGATCTGTACGCCTCCGTTAACCACCAGGCTGCGGGATTTGTCGCGCAGGTTCAGCTTGGGGTTGTGCTGCATGTTCTGGATGAAGTCCAGTTCATCCTGCGTCAGGATAGTGTCGCGCCGCATGGTCAAGCTCGATTAACCGGTTATTGAAAAAGCAGACAATTAATTCGGGGGTTGGTTGCTGCCGTTCGTCAGTTACGGATGTTACCGCTTTAACGCAGCCAGTTCTGAGCGAGCTTGCGCCAGTTCGGCCTGCAATTCGACTACTTTTTGTTGAGTCAGTACTTGCTCCGTCACGTCCTTCTGGATGCCGATGAAATACATGAGCTTTTCGGCGTCATTGAAGACCGGCGTGATCGACAGCTCATTCCAGAAAGACGTCCCGTCCTTGCGATAGTTGCGTAGAACCTGACGGCAGGGCTGGCCTTTGTTCAGCGCTTCGCGGATCGCCCGGCGCGCCAGTTGATCCCGGTCCTCGCCCTGCAGGATGCGACAGTCCTGGTAAAGGATGTCTTCCGCGCTGAATCCGGTCAGCTTCTCAAAGGCCTTGTTGGCATAAATGATGATGTTGTCGTCACCCTCATGCTCGGCAATCACGATGCCGTCGTTCGACGCATCGACCACCAACTGCATCAATTTCGCGCTGATCATGAGTTGCTCTCCTTAGCTCGAAAAGCCGGCATTCTAAGACATTGCGCCCTTCTGGGGCATAATGCTGCACGATTTTACTCAGTCACAGGATCAGAGAATGAAAGTCGCCATTGTTTCGGGCTCGGTATATGGCTCGGCCGAAGAAGTTGCCCGCCATGCCCAGCAGATCATCAAGGATGCCGGCCACGAGGTCCTCTTCGATCCGCGCGTGAGTCTGGCTGACCTGCAAGCCTTCGCCCCCGAGGCTTTTCTGGCTGTAACCTCTACGACCGGCATGGGTGAGTTGCCGGACAACCTTCTGCCGCTTTACGCCCAGATCCGTGACGTCTTGCCCGCCGCATGGCGCGGCTTGCCAGGCGGCGTGATTGCCCTGGGGGACGCCAGTTATGGCGACACGTTCTGTGGTGGTGGCGAGCAGATGCGTGAGCTGTTCATGGAGCTGGGTCTGCGCGAAGTGCAGGACATGTTGCGGCTGGACGCCAGCGAAACCGTAAACCCTGAGAGCGACGCCGAACCCTGGCTGGCTGACTTCGTCAGCAAGCTCGGCGCCTGACGCCTCTGGTGGCGTGGCCTACGTTCTCACCAGCGTCAGCCAGGCTTGGGCAGCCCTGGACAGGTAAGCGCCTTCACGCCAGATGAACGCGATGTCCCAGCGAAGACGGGTCGGCGCCTTCAAGGTGAGGTGTACGACGCCGGGTCTGACCAGCGCCCTGGCGACCACCTGAGGCAGCAGCACAACGCCTTGACCTGCCGCAACCAGTGCGGCAAGAAAGTCGGCCTGACCACTGCGTCCACCTTCTTTCGGGGTAAATCCCACCTGCTGGCAGGCCTGCAACAACCGGTCATTGAGCACAAAGCTGCGCTGATACAGCAGAAACGGCGTGTCAGCCAGCTGACTCAATTCGACTTCCTTTAGATGCGCCAGCGGATGATCGGCCGGGAGCAGCGCATCCAGCGGTTCGTCGCAGAACGGCTGGGATGCGAACGCCGGATCATCCGGTGTCAGGCTCGCGCCCAATTCCAGCTCGCCCGTCATCACGGCCTGTTCGATGGCGCGGCTGCCCCCTTCCAGCAGATGAATGGTGACGTTTGGATAACGCCGGCGGTATTCGGCAAACGCCTTGGCGAACAAGGTATCGCTGCCCAGCATGGGTAATCCCAGACGCAATTCGCCCCGCGCCAGGTTGCTCAGGTCGTCGAGCTCACGCAGCAAGCCGTTTCGCAGCATCAGCATCTCCTCTGCCCGTTGAAGCACGACCTTGCCTGCGGCCGTGAGGGTGACCTGTGAACCGTGCCGGTCAAGCAGCGTGACGCCCAGGTCTTGCTCCAGTTGAGCCACCTGTTTACTCACTGCCGACTGACTGATGAACAACGTCCGTGCCGCTTGAGTGAAGCCGCCCTCGCGCACCACTTCGACGAAACTGCGCAGCTGTTTGAATTCCATTGGGTTGAGCGCCCGTCCTGAGGATCATCGTCGAGAGTATGCGTCGTATAATTCTCATATGGAATAGCTATAAGTCGGACAATTCGTTTTTGGGATGACTGATGAATCGATAAACTGCGGTCCTCAGAGGACTTCAACATCATGAAACGTTTAGCTCGTCTCGCCCGAATCACCGGTGAACTCGTTGCCTTGTTAGCTATTTATCAGGTCGGCTGCGAGATTGCGTCATGGCTGCACTGGCCCATCCCCGGCGGTGTAATCGGCCTTGCCCTTCTGCTGCTGACGTTCGCCAGCGGCCTGGTGAAACCGTCCACGTTGCAAACCGGCGCGGGCTTGCTGCTCGCCGAGATGCTGCTGTTCTTCATTCCGCCGCTCATGAGCCTGCTGGATTACGGGACGCTCGTGCGTACCGAGGGCTGGCGGATCATGCTGGTGATCGGTTTCAGCACGCTGATGGTAATGGTGGTCACGGCGCTCACCGTCGAACTGGTCTGTCGTGTCCGCGATCGGTCAGAGGAGAAGCGCGCATGAGGTTCGAGCCGATGCCGATTTTCTGGCTGTTGGCCACTGTTGGCGCCTACGTTTCCAGTCGCTGGCTGTACCGCCGCACAGGCCGGTATCTGCTATCGCCTTTGATTTTGGTGCCGACCGTGCTGCTGGCGATTGCCTTGCCGATGCACACGGGCTATGCCGAGTATTCCACTAATACCCACTGGCTGATGTTGGTTCTGGGGCCGGTCACCGTGGCGTTTGCCATCCCCATCTGGCAGCAGCGCGCGTTGCTGGCGCGTCATTGGCCTGCGCTGCTGATCGGCATGCTGGCAGGTAGCGCGGCCTCAATCGCCAGTTCCTTCGGTCTGTCCAGGTTGTTTGCGCTGGACACCTCGGTGGCGATGTCGCTGGTGCCGCGCTCCATCACCACCCCGTTTGCCATGCCCTTGGCCCATGACCTGGGTGGTGTGCCCGAACTGACCGCTGTGTTCGTGATGTGTACCGGCGTGTTCGGTGCAGCTCTGGGCGGAGTGTTGCTCAAATGGCTGCCATTGCGCACCGCGCTCGCCCGCGGCGCTCTGTTTGGCGTAGGGGCGCACGGCGCGGGCGTCAGTCGGGCGCGTGAGGTGGGCAGTGAGGAAGGGTCGGTGGCCGGACTGGTCATGGTGCTGACCGGATTGTTGAATCTGTGTGCGGCGCCGCTTTTGGTCTGGGTGCTCTGAGCGTCCCGCGCCAGAGCCACCCTGGCGCGGCTGACTCGCCGGGTCATTAAGGTGGCTGCGAAGGCAAGTACCGCGATTGCAACGGCTGTCTAGACTGCTGATCCATTGGAGCAGGATAACCGCCGAGGATCGCCAATCGTGAACGTCGCACAGGCCGTCGCCGATACCGTCAGTCAGCTCGATAACACCGTGAAGGACCAGGTCAGTGCTATTGAATGGCAGGCACGGGTTGACCTTGCCGCCTGTTATCGGCTGGTGGCCCTGCACGGTTGGGATGACCTGATTTTCACGCACATTTCGGCCAGGATTCCCGACACTGAAGACTTCCTGATCAACCCGTACGGTTTGATGTTCCATGAGATCACCGCGTCGAGCCTGGTCAAGGTCGATCCGTCGGGCAAGAAGCTCATGGACAGCCCGTACGAAATCAACCCCGCCGGCTACACCATCCACAGTGCGGTTCATGAGGTTCGCCACGACGTCGCGTGCGTCATGCACACCCATACGGCTGCGGGAGTCGCGGTTTCGGCGCAAAAGCAGGGTGTTTTGCCGATCAGTCAACAGTCACTGTTTGTGCTGGCGAGCCTCGCTTATCACGCTTATGAGGGCGTGGCGCTGAATCATGAAGAGAAAGCGCGTCTTCAGGCGGACCTTGGGAACAGCAACTTCCTCATGCTCAATAACCACGGCTTGCTGACCTGTGGTTCCAGCATCGCCGACACCTTCCTGATGATGTTTATCTTCCAGCGTGCCTGCGAAATTCAGGTGCTTGCCCCAAGCGGCGGCGCTGAATTGATCCCCATCGACGGACAGATTCTGGCGGGCGCCAGAGCGATGATCGCGGGTGTGACGCGCAGTGCCGAAGGCATGGGCGGAGCGCTGGCCTGGCCAGCCCTGTTGCGCAAACTCGACCAGTTTTCACCGGGATACGCGCAGTGAGGAGGCTCGCGGAAATCCCCCTCCGGGTGTGGCGCACTCGCGGGCACGATTTCATGTTTCGCGGGCACACGATACGTTACTGGGTCGCCGGTCAAGGTGATCCATTGCTGCTGATCCACGGGTTTCCGACGGCCAGTTGGGATTGGCATTATCTGTGGCAGCCATTATCGCGACAGTATCGGGTGATTGCCTGCGACATGCTGGGGTTTGGCGACTCGGCCAAGCCTCGTGACCATCACTACAGCCTTGTAGAACAGGCCGACTTGCAGCAAGCGCTGCTTGAACATCTGGATGTTCAATCGCCGGTTCATGTGCTGGCACACGACTACGGCGACAGCGTGGCGCAAGAACTGCTCGCCCGGCACAACGAAGGGCGGTTTGAAATGGGCAGTTGTGTGTTTCTCAATGGTGGTCTGTTCCCGGAAACGCACCGAGCGCTGCTGGTCCAGAAATTATTGCTCAGCCCGGTAGGCTGGCTCATCGGCCGGACCTTCGACCGTGGCAGCCTGGATCGGGATTTCAGTCGTGTTTTTGGGGCGAGCACCCGTCCCAGCGAGAGCGAGCTTGATGACTTCTGGAGTCTGATCTGCGCCAACCGTGGCCATCACATCCTGAATCGACTGGTTAGTTACATTCCCGAGCGCGTCGTTCATCGCGACCGTTGGGTCCGGGCGATGCAACAGGGGCGGGTGCCGCTCAGGTTCATTAACGGCGCATTCGATCCCGTGTCCGGCGAGCACATGGTCGAGCGGTATCGCCAATTGGTGCCCAACCCGGACACCGTCCTTATCCCGGACATCGGCCGTTACCCGCACACCGAAACGCCGGCGCTGGTGCTGCGCCTTTACGAAGCGTTTCGGGCCGCTGTCGCGGACTTTCAGCCTGCCGAATCGGCCCCCTTTCTTCTTCATGACGCCAAGCTCCCCGATCATCCCTTTGTGTTATCGAGCACCATTCAGAGCGCCTCGTATTGATTGTGACCCGCGTATGACTGGTTGACACTCGATGACTGTTTCGCGCGCTTTTGATCTTTCTGCCAAACCAGAACGGGCCTGATGCCCAGGCGCAAGAACGCACACCATCCTCGGGGGAGAGCGGCATGAGTGAATCCGTACGTTTTGAAGACAAAGTGGTGATCGTCACGGGGGCGGGCGGAGGTCTGGGACGCGCCCATGCATTGTTGTTCGCCCGTCACGGCGCACGCGTCGTCGTCAATGACCTGGGCGGCTCGGCGCATGGAGAGGGCGCCAACGCGTCGGCAGCTGATCGTGTGGTGGCGGAAATCCGTGAAAGTGGCGGTCAGGCCGTTGCTAACCATGACTCAGTCACCGATGGCGACAAGATTGTGCAGAACGCGCTGGATGCGTTTGGGCGAATCGATGTCGTGGTCAACAACGCCGGCATCCTGCGCGACAAGAGTTTTGCCAAGATGGAAGATGCCGATTGGGACCTGGTTTACCGCGTTCATGTCGAGGGCGCCTATAAGGTGACCCGCGCCGCGTGGCCGCACCTTCGGGAACAAAACTATGGACGCGTGATTTTCACGTCTTCAACCTCCGGCATCTATGGCAACTTCGGTCAGTCCAATTACGGCATGGCCAAGTTGGGGCTTTACGGCCTGACCCGTACGCTGGCCCTTGAGGGCCGCAAGAACAACATCCTGGTCAACGCCATCGCACCCACCGGTGGTACACGTATGACCGAAGGCCTGATTCCGGCCAGCGTCTTCGAATTGCTCAAACCTGAGCTGGTCAGCCCGTTGGTGGTGTATCTGGGCAGCGAACAATGTCAGGACAGCGCCGGCCTCTACGAAGTCGGCGGCGGCTGGGTCGGTAAAGTGCGCTGGGAGCGCAGCCTCGGCGCCGGTTTCGACCCGCGAGCCGGCTTCACCCCGGAGGACGTTGCCGCGCAATGGAGCGTGATCGGCGATTTTACAGATGCAGCGCATCCGGCGGACAACGTAGAAGCGTTGAAAGAGATGATGGCGAACCTGCAGCGGTTTGGCGGCTGATAAGTCTTCGAGTTGTTGATAGTGGCCAGTTCGAGCGATCGGATTGGCTTTTTTGTAGGAGGATTATTCGGGCAGTTGTAGGACTGCTCTCTAAAAAAGGCAATGATCCCGTCTTCATCCTTCATCGCTCAACTTGCCAGCAATAGACCCGACAGCCCTGAACATCACGATTCATTTCAGGAGGTAACATGATCGGGAATTTGAGCAAGGTGGATCAGCGGCTGAAAGCGTATGTATGCGTTCCAGACAAGCGGTTTGAAGTGAAGTCGGGGCTGAGTCCACAGGAAGAGGCGGTGAAGCAGCGGGTTCGTCAGTACTGGGCGGACGAGTCCATTCCCGATGTGAAAAAGCTACAAGGGTTGAATATTGATTTAAGGGGGTTTGACCCCAGGCACACGACCGTGAAGGAACTGAGAAGTCTGGGCGTCATGTTGGCGGATTTAGGCCTGATCGACAATGATCTAATTGGTGCAGTGTCGAGTATTAACGTTGAGTTCGACAGTCAAGGTAATGAGATCGAGACGAACGAAACGGTCGATGCCTATGCATTTATACAAAAAAATCTGGATTTTCTGAAGAAGCACATCTCCTCGGGTAATGACTATGCGAAAAGTGCGCTGGTCGATTTAAATACTGCAACGTCGGTTTTGATGGCACTTGAACGCTTTGGGAACGCGCCAAAAATTCCTTCTCTAGTGAATATTCGTGTCTAGATCGGTTAGTCACTATCACTTGAGTCTGTCGCAAGGTACAGACTCAAGCGTTTCATGCTTGGGGCTTACATTGGAACGCTATAGCTTCCTCGGTAGCTCACTGATTGGCCGTTTCCCAGATTATCCAGCACGAGACGAAACGTTCCCGCGCCATAGCGTCCCGATGGATCATAAGTGGGCGACGTGACCGAAACCCAGCTGCCGTTTGTCAGTTTTTGCACTTTTACTGGCAATTGCCCTGACGCACCGCTGACCTGAAAGTGATGCGCGGTCGTCCCGCACCTGACTGTATAGGGTCCATAGATAACCTTCTCTTGTCGGGCTCCCACTGTCCCGACTGTAATTGTCCCTGAAAGTTTAGTGCAGAAGTTAAGGTTCACGGCCGGCTCTGCCATGACCGTACCCGCCAGTTGGCCCAGTCCGAGTGCCAAAATTATCGCTGCTATTTTATTCTTGTTCATGGTGAAACTCCGTTAGTCATTGGTGTTATTCATCGTTGCGCGGGCATCGGATCCCGTTTTGCTTCGATGACTAACGTTTAAACATATAACCAATGATGCATGTGTAGGGCTGTAGCTATTTGTCTTGTAGGAAGTTTCCGAGATGGCGTTAAAGTCATGCTAAAACAAATTTGCAGATTTTAGGGTGCCGTTACTCGTTCTGATAGAGCAAGTAACCGCTCTCTCGGAACAAGGAGATTCCCCTTGGCGTTTTCCTACACGTCACGTCGTTCATAAAATTTCGCACGATAAATAATTATTCAACGAGCGTGGTGTGTCTGACGTTTCATAGGGGCTCATTTTCGTTGTTCGTCTGTCTTCCCGCTCGGCTGGATGCCGGGAGGGAGACGAGCAACCTACCTTGGAGCTACACCGATGAACGATACATCCACCCAATCCGCCGGGCTTCCTGAAAACATTGCGCAGCACTTCGCAGACCTGACCGAGGCCTGTGCGCGCTCCAGTGAGCTGATGGCTAAGAACCTGACGTTGCGAGAAGTCGCGTCGAACCTGCTCATCTCCACTGTCCGGGCGATCAATCTGAAGGTTTGCAGTCCAGACGCCCTTTTCTTCAACCGCCCCGATGGCGATCAGCAGATTGTCTCGATTGCGATGCCCGATTTGCTCGTAGACGTCATGCGTCACGGGGATTCAGTGATGGAGGAGGCCGGCGCCGCGTTCTTCACTCGACACGATTCGCTTGACGCGGAGCACGCGCTTTCTGATGGGCAAAATCAGGAGTTGAGAGAGGCTGTGGTGCGGTTTTCAGGCACATTGTCCGAGACCTATCAGGCGCACCTCGAGGGATTGTGGCAAAAGCCCGTTGTCACCTCTGACCACCTGGAGTCCGCTGTTACGACGGTTGACGAGCTCATCCAGCAGCAGGGTGCCGCGCTGGACACCGAGTTGGCGTTGTGTGGTTTTGCGCAGCTAATGTCCACGCAAGAGCAAAAACGGCTTTCACGCGTGATTGAGGGCCATTCGACCGACGGTGTATTTGGTCTTGAATGGACCGCCGCCGATGGTTCGCGCAAGACTGTGCCTTCAGCCTACGTCGTGAGCGAGTCCGTGGAGAATGACGGGCAACCTTCAGGCGTGGTTTTCCTGGTCATGCCTGCTCGCGGTATTGAGCGCTTTGAGTCCGTGGCGTTGTTGCGAGAAGGCCTCAGCAGCAAGCTCGCGGGTTCACTGAAGGATTCACTCCTGATCCGCGATCTGACGCAGCTTGGGGAGCAGGGCACGGTCGACCCGGACGCGTGGACGTTCGAGCGCCTGAACGATCCCCTCATTCAAACCCATGTGCACCAGGTGCGGCATAAACAGACGCACGATTGCCAGTTCCTGCTGGCGCGGGACGGTGAGCCCACTGACCGTAACGCGTTCTACACGCAATTGCAGAGCGTGCAGGTGTGTGCCCATCTCGACGAAGGTATGGGTCAACGTTTCAACTCATGGATGGCCAGGCTGAGCGAGATGGCAGAACCCGATTGGCGCAAGTACGGCGACGCCGAACAGAAAGCGCATCTGCTTCGTCTGGAACAGGCTCACGATGATCGTAAAAAGGCAGTGGATGCACTCTTAGGTCATCTTCACTCCCTTGAGACATTCGCTTATTCAGAAATGACTCAGTACATGCGCCAGCATTTAGGTCGGGTGATCGATCCGAGTCGTGTCCGGATCCATGTGCATGACACTATTGAGCTGAGGCTGGATGACGCCCTGAACACTGTTTACGAATACTCGCTGCTGGAGTTCGCGGTTAAGGGGGTATCGATTGCTGCCTCAAGAATGAGGTTCTCCCCGTCACCCGATCAGCTGCATGCCGATTTTTCCGGGGCGTTCGTCAAGCAAATGCTCGATACGCTGAATCTTCACGTTCGCTATGAGAAGGCCCTGGAACAACGCTTGAATGACGAAAGCGTGCTGCGTGCCATGACGCATCATCGCGACAGTGCAATTGCGCTTGGCGCCCACGCGGCGAAGATGCAGGGACATTTACTGCAGGAGCGCAGTCATGATCTTGTTCACTTGATCCGTGGTGACAAGGCTCCTGCAGGCACCGTGCACACGATGGGCAGCTTGCACCTGACGGCGACTGATTCCCGGCTCAGGGATGTGATAGTCATCAAGGAGCGAACGCACACTGACGAGCACTATGTACTGTATGCCCCCGGTGCTCCGGGTGGACGTGACTTTTTCGAATTTGGCTCATGGCGCCAGTTGAGCTTTCACATTGGTGGGTGGCTGGCTGACGAGGCGGGTCGTAACTATCTTCATGGCCAGTTGTTCGGCCCTTCCAAGGCTGGAGCGATTGCGTTTCTGAACGAGGCGCAACTCAATGCTGCTCTCTGGACACCCGACAGTTGTCGCCTGGTGAGCTGCACTGGGCAAAATTTCGAAGGTAACCTCTCCAGTCTTGTTCGCCAAAAAGCATTGGGCCGCTTTCCTTTCTTCAACGGAGAAGCTCGACCGGCCGCGGACTTACCGTCGTCTGCCAATGCCTCGGTTCTCGCCATGCTGAATGTCCAGATCACCGCGTTGAATAACGTCTTCGCCAAGCTCAGCCCGGAAATGATGACGCTGCGCGATTACATTCATAAGGAGACGAGCAGGCTGCTTAACGAGTATCTGCAAAGCGTGGGATACCCGGGGCATATCGACCCTGACACGCTGTATCTGGCGCTTGGTATTCCGTTTACCGAAACGCCCGATTTCGGCAAAAACAGTGAATTGCGATCGCTGACGGAACTGATGATGTACGGCAGTGAGGACATTAAAAGCTACAGCCCGCTGATTCATTTGTATTCATCGGCTGGAACGGACGTGAAGGCTTTGCCTGTTAATCTCATCAGCTTCCTGGATAAGCAGGTTCGCGAAGCGGATCTCGCCGCGCGTTATATGAAATACCTGACGGATGAATTCCTGGGCCGGCAGCACCCGCTTCATAAACGTCGCAAGGCATTGATCGCAAGACGTATCCAGTGCGAGATGAGCCGAGGAGCGTTATTAACGTTTCAACAACGTCATCTGAGTCTGGCTCAGTACACCTGGTTGCGTCAGGCAATCGACGGCCTGTCGGTGGACGCACCCGTCGTGGCCGCCGTGGAGCATACAGCGGTGTCGGTGTTCAAAATCGCTAATCAGACGATTGAAGGCGTTTATATATTCAGGGATTTCAACCGTCAGGACCCGGATTACAACTTGTTGTATACACCTGGGGCACCTGACGGCCTTGATTTTCGACCGCTGTCCGATTACGCCCAATTGTTGAGTTCTGAGAAGATGCAACGCTATTTCGCATCCCGTGTATCACATGTCGGGGAGAAGCGAGTGCGCATTTTCCTTGATGAGTTCGTCCGAGGCAGCAAGTACGACCCAGACTTCATCAGGATTCATAATCGGCCGGAAAACCGGATAACTAACATTGAACAGCTCTACGGTGAAATGTTCGAGCGCATGATCGCAGACGTGGACAGCCAGACAGAAAGCGTGGCGGAAAAACGATTCGCGCTGGCGTATACGATTATCAGATGGACGGGCACCATTGTGTTTATCCCCTTCCCTGGCTTGAATGTGCCGTGGGGATTGATGATGGCCTCGCTTACTATTGTAGAGGCAGTTGACGCCTATGAATCGGGTGACCGCGCGGCTGCGCTTCCGCTGTTTATTGAGGGTGCGGTAGGCCTCGTTCTTGGCGGCGGAGGCGCCAAGGATCTGATTAAAGGAGTGGATGGGTTGACCATCAAGCTTGCAACCAAGGCCGGTCGCTGGGCGTGGAAAAAATACGATCTGGGTGTCGCTTACCGGTTACCTGCCTAATGAATGGCTTGACCCGACGGGAGTTGCACTAACCGTTGGGTCAACCGGATGCGCTGCACAGGATCGTCACTCAACATCAACGCATGCTCCAGGTCGAAACGTTCGGCCTGCGGGCATTCGAGCGCCTGGTAGAGGCTGGCACGGGCGAGGTAGTCACTGGTGTTGCCTGGACCCAGTTCCATGACCCGCGTCGCATCTTTCAATGACGACAGCAGATCATCGTTGATCTGGTGCAAGTGACGCAGGTTGCGGGACAACCGCTGAAGCATGGCTTGGGCCGTGGCCGTGCGCATGTGTTCGGCCAGCAGCGGCATGCTGGGACCGAACTGGCGCAAGAGCAGCTCCCGGCAATCCCTGGGGTAAAGCCTTCGGCCGTCGCACGGGTCCAGCGTGTGGTCGGCGCCCGGCACGCGCAGCAGAAAATGGCCGGGGAAATTCACACCTTCCAGCGGAATCTCCAGACGCCTCGCCAACTCCAGTGCAACCATCGCCAGAGCCAATGGCTGACCCCGCCGACGCTCCACCACCTTAGGCAGCAAAGCGACCTGAGGTCTGGGCTGGGCAACATCGTCTTGCTGAAAGCCGATCGTCGCCATGTTCCGCAGCAGTGGCTGGGCCAGCTCCGCCGCTGGCAATAAAGGCAGAGCGGCGCTGACACGGCGTTGCAGTTGCCCCATCCGCTCATGGGTCTGTTGCGGGTCGGCCTGCGGGTCGTGCTCGACCGCTATCCACAGCGCTGCGTCGAACGTCGACGGGGGCGTGCGCTGCAGGCAATCAAGGCAGTGTTGGCGTGGATTCATCGACTTCTCCAATCGGATCAGGCGTCTGAAAAAACGGTGCTGAAGGCTCCGTTGTAGCCCTGGCCACGCGCTTCGTCCAGTGCCGATTGTGGGCGCGGGCATTCTCACCGGTCACTGCCGACAGACCGTCTGGATATGACGGAGGACCGCCCCCGTTTTTTTTATCAGCGCCTATACTCGCAATACAAAAAAACGGGAGCACTGCCGATGTTCGCTCTCATGCAAAGTTCACGCGTTCAATCGCTGCACATGATCGTTGACCCGCACACTTGCCTGAAAGCCGTGGTCGCGATCCATAGCAGTCGGAAGGGGCCGGCGCTGGGCGGCTGTCGCTACCTTTCCTATCCAAACGAAGAGAGTGCTATCGAAGACGCGATTCAATTGGCAAGGAACATGAGTTACAAGGCGGTGATGGCTGGCTTGTCGCTGGGCGGCGGGACGGCCGTCATTTTACGGCCCGCCCATGTACCCGATCGCGCGGCCTTGTTCGAAGCCTTCGGGCGGTTCATCCAGACGCTGGATGGTCGCTACATCACGGCGATGGACAGCGGCACGTCCAGCGAAGACATGGACTGCATCGCTCAATACACCCAGCACGTCACCAGCACCACAGAATCGGGCGATCCGTCGGCGTATACCGCCATGGGTTTGTACGCCGGTATCCGCACGACCGCGATGGCACGGCTAGGCAGCGACAACCTGGAAGGGCTGCGGGTGGCGATTCAAGGGCTGGGCCACGTCGGTTATGCGTTGGCAGAGCAGTTGCACGCGGCGGGGGCCGAGTTGCTGGTTGCGGATCTGGACAGCGGCAAGGTGCAGTTGGCGATGGAGCAGATGGGCGCCAAGCCCGTCTCCAGCGATGCGCTGCTCAGTACGCCTTGCGACATACTCGCTCCGTGTGGGCTGGGCGGGGTGCTCAACAGCCACAGTGTGACCAAACTGCGGTGCGCCGCCGTGGCCGGGGGCGCCAACAATCAACTGAGCTGCCCGGCCATTGCTGACCAGCTCGAGTCTCGCGGCATCCTCTACGCACCTGATTACGTGATCAACTCCGGTGGATTGATTTACATGGCGCTGCAGCATCAAGGGGAAAACCAGAACACCATCACCGCACATCTGTCTCAGATAGGAACACGGCTGACTGAAGTATTTGCCCATGCCCAGGCCGAGAAGCGCTCACCCGCGCGGGTTGCCGATGCATTGGCAGAACGCCTGTTGAACATCGACTAGGCGCCCCACCGGCGTCTGTCGATCCAAACTCGCGACCACAAGTGGCGAGTGGTGACCATCACGCGTGCGTCGCTCAGGCGTCGCCGCGTGCTCAGGAGTGTGCAATGTCCAATAACAAGATCGATCTTGCGTACACCCGTTATCTGTCCCCCGACGGTCGTCTGACCGGAGCACTTCCCCCTTGGGCCGATGACTTCAACCTGCTTACTCGTCTCTATCGCCACATGGTGCTGACCCGGCTCTTCGATCAGAAGGCCGTCGCGTTGCAGCGCACCGGACGCATCGGTACGTACGCCCCGACGTTGGGTCAGGAAGCCATCGGCGTTGCCATTGGCAGTCTGATGCACCCCGAAGACGTGTTGATTCCGTATTACCGTGACACGGCTGTGCAGTTGATGCGCGGCGTGCGCATGGAAGAAATCCTGCTGTATTGGGGCGGCGACGAGCGTGGCAGTGATTACGCTGAACCTGCCGTGGCACAAGACTTCCCTCTCTGCGTCCCGATAGCGACTCAGTCGCTGCATGCCTGTGGCGTCGCCAGCGCCTTCAAGATTCGCGGCGAGCATCGGGTGGCGGTGACCACCTGCGGCGATGGCGCCACCAGTAAGGGCGACTTTCTCGAAGCCTTGAACGTGGCCGGTGCCTGGCAATTGCCGGTGGTGTTCGTGATCAACAACAACCAGTGGGCGATCTCCGTGCCCCGACGTATCCAGTGCGGCGCGCCGACGCTCGCGCAAAAGGCCATCGGTGCCGGGTTCCATGGCGAGCAGGTGGACGGCAACGACATCCTCGCCGTTTACGACCGGATGCAGGTTGCGCTGGAGCGCGCACGCAAGGGCAAGGGGCCGGTGCTGCTGGAGTGCCTGAGTTATCGCTTGGGCGACCACACCACCGCCGACGATGCCACGCGCTATCGAGCGGCTGAGGAAGTGAAACAGGCGTGGCAGGAAGAGCCGATCAAACGGCTGCAATCGTTCATGGCCAGTCAGGGCGTTTGGGACGAGGGGCGTGAACAGGCACTCATCGCCGAATGCCAGGGCTTGGTTCAGCAGTCTGTGGATAACTTCGAGCGTGCAGGCAATCAGGCGCCGGAATCGGTGATCGACCACGTGTACGCGAAGTGGCCCGCGCCGTTGGCCGATCAGCGTGAGTGGTTCCTTGAGCGCGTGGCGCGTCGCAATGGAGGTGCCGGTCATGGCGAATGATCTGTTCACAGACAAAAAACTGAGCTTGCTGGAAGCCGTCAATCTGGCGATGCACCGGGCCATGAGCGAAGACGAAAACGTCGTGGTGCTGGGCGAAGACGTTGGCGTCAACGGTGGCGTGTTCCGGGCGACACAAGGGCTGCGCGACGCCTTCGGCTTCAAGCGCGTGATCGATTCGCCGCTGGCTGAAACCATGCTCGGCGGACTGGTCGTCGGCATGGCCGCGCAGGGCTTGAAACCAGTGGTCGAGATTCAGTTCATGGGCTTCATCTACGCCGCAATGGAGCACCTGGTTTCCCATGCGGCGCGTATGCGCAATCGCACCCGCGGTCGGTTGAGTTGCCCCATGGTTCTGCGCTCTCCGATGGGCGCAGGGATTCGCGCGCCGGAGCATCACAGCGAAAGCACCGAGGCGATATTCGCCCATGTGCCGGGCTTGCGTGTTGTGATCCCGTCCTCGCCTGCCCGAGCCTATGGATTGCTGCTTTCGGCCATCGACGATCCTGATCCGGTGATTTTTCTGGAGCCCACCAGGCTCTACCGCATGAGTCCACAAACGCTGGTGAACGATGGCAAGCGCCTGCCGCTGGACACCTGTTTCACGCTGCGTGAAGGCAGCGACATCACCCTCGTCAGTTGGGGTGCGAGCGTCCACGAAACCCTCCAGGCTGCAAATGCCCTGGCCGAACAGGGTGTTTCTGCGGAGGTGATCGACGTCGCATGCGTCAAGCCGCTAGACCTCGACACGCTGGAAGCGTCGGTGCGCAAGACCGGGCGCTGCGTGATCGTCCATGAAGCGCCTCGCTCGGGTGGGCTAGGCGGGGAAATTGCCGCCAGCCTTTATGAGCGCGTCCTGTTGGACTTGCAGGCGCCCATTCAACGGGTTACCGCGCCGGACATTCCGCCGCCGCTGTACCGGTTGGAGCAACTGTACATCCCGAGCGTCGAAGACATTCTTCACGCCTGCGACAGCGCCCTGAATTTCGCCTGACGGCCGAGGAGGCTTGCGATGAAATATTTCAAACTGCCCGATCTGGGCGAAGGTTTGCAGGAAGCGGAAATCGTCGAGTGGCACGTCAAGGCAGGGGATACGGTCAAAGCCGATCAGCTTGTGGTGTCGGTCGAAACGGCCAAGGCCATCGTCGATATCCCCGCGCCGTATGACGGTGTAGTGGCGAAGGTCTATGGCGGCGACGGCGACATCTTGCACGTCGGTGAGCCGCTGATGGCGTTCGAGGGCGAGGGCGATGCGGGCACGGTCGTTGGCCGTCTGGAGGGCGGGGGAGACAGCCACGACGATCAGTTCTACGTCGGCGCTGCGCCGTCGACCCGAGAGCACATGTCGACCCGCGCGACACCGGCGGTCCGTCAACTGGCGCGGCAATTGGGTGTTGACCTGAATGCGCTGAGCGGTTCGGGCAGTGATGGCCTGATTACCCGCGCCGATGTGGAAAATGCCTCCCAGGCGGAACGAGACAGGTTTGGCGGGGAAAAGCTGCGCGGCGTCCGGCGCAGCATGGCGTTGAACATGGCCAGGTCCCACGCTGAAGTGGTCCCAGTGACGATTTTCGGTGACGCCGATCTGCATCGCTGGGGTTCAGCGCGCGATCCATTGATTCGTATCGGCAAGGCGATGGCGGTGGCGTGCAAGGTCGAGCCGGTCCTGAACAGCTGGTTCGACGGCAAGTCGCTGTCGATCAAGCATCACGATACCCTCGACCTTGGGATTGCCGTGGACACGCCAGACGGCTTGTTCGTGCCGGTGCTGCGCGACGTCGGCAATCGTCAGTCAGCGGACCTGAAAGAGGGCATGAATCACCTGCGGGCTGACGTCAAGGCGCGCTCGATTCCGCCACGGGAAATGATGGGCGCCACGATCACCCTGTCTAACTTTGGCACGTTGTTCGGCCGCTACGCCAATCCCGTCGTCGTGCCGCCGCAAGTGGCGATCATCGGCGCGGGCGGCATTCGCGAAGAGCCAGTGGCTGTGGATGGGCATGTGGTGATTCACCCGATCCTGCCGCTGTCACTCACCTTTGATCACCGCGCAGTGACCGGAGGAGAGGCCGCGCGGTTTTTCAAGGTATTGGTGGAGGCGCTGGAAAAACCGGAGTAGCCACAAGGCGACGCACAATTCTGTTCTGGCCTGAAGGCGGGGGAGATTCTGTGGGTCCCAAACCCGTGGTGTCAGTCACTGTGGATGTTGCTGGCCCACCGCATTCGCCAGCAAGCCGGCTCCTACAGTATTCGCGTCGTGTTCATGTCTTTGGAACGACGCGAACCCTGTAGGAGCCGTCCGAGGTTACGAGGGCCGCGAATGCGGTGGGTCATTTATTGTTGATGGTGCTGACCTGACGCCTTCGTCGGAATGCCGCCCAGAGCAAGCTCACTCCCGCAGGTCTGCGGTGTGTCAATTACTGTGGATGTTGCTGACCCACCGCATTCGCCAGCAAGCCGGCTCCTACGTTATTGGCATCGTGTTCAAGCCTTCGGAACGATGCGAACTCTGTAGGAGCCGTCCGAGGTTACGAGGGCCGCGAAAGCGGTGGGTCATTTATTGTTGACGGTGCTGACCTGACGCCTTCGTCGGAATGCCGCCCAGAGCAAGCTCACTCCCACAGGTCTGCGGTGTGTCAGTCACTGTGGATGTTGCTGACCCACCGCCTTCGCCAGCAAACCGCCTCCCGCAGGTTTCGTTTTCGAAATTAATGAAACGATATTCCATAAATAGTATTGGTTGAGTGCCTTCGACTGCCTGTGGTCGGCAAAAAATCTGTGCTTTATCGATTAACGGCAAGGTTTGGCGTTGACGAGGAAGAGCGCAAAAGTTAGCGTTAACGAAACGGTATTTCAAAAACAACAGAATCCGAGGTTTTCGTATGGGCTTTTTCGCGCCGCCTCCCTCCGTCACGGCTGAGGTTTTTACCCGTCTGCCAGACCGGTTTCGGTCGAAAAAAAAGACGGCCTGGGCGAATGCCAATCGGCAGGGAAAGGAAATCGACTCCTTTCTTGAGGGGCCGTCATTCGATCGCGATGGGCGTCTCTACGTGACCGATATCCCAAACGGGCGGATTTTCCGGATCAGCGCAGACGGCGACTGGGAGCAGGTGGCCGATTACGATGGCTGGCCGAACGGCCTGAAAATCCACCGCGACGGACGTATCTTCATCACCGACTACAAGCGCGGGATCGTTGTGCTGGACCCCGAGTCCGGCGAGGTGACGCCGTTGCTGGAAAGCGCGGGCTCGGAAGGATTCAAGGGCGTCAACGATCTGGTTTTCGCTCCCAACGGGGACATGTATTTCACCGATCAGGGGCAGACCGGCTTGCAAGACGCCAGCGGGCGGGTCTACAAGCTCAGCGCCGATGGCCAGCTGAGTTGCCTGCTCAACACCGTTCCCAGTCCTAACGGTATCGTCTTCGACCCTCGGCACAATCACCTGCTGATCGCGGTCACGCGAGCACAACAGATCTGGCGCATTCCGCTGGGCAACGGATCGATCACTGGAAAGGTCGGGGTCTTCGCCCAGCTCCATGGCGGCCTGGGTGGCCCTGACGGCTTGGCGCTGGATGAGCAAAGCAATCTTTATATTGCCCATACCGGGTTTGGCTCGGTGTGGCGGTTGTCCCCTGTCGCCGAACCCTTGCTGAGGATCGTTTCAGGCGCGGGTATCAGTAACACCAACCTGGCATTCGGCGGCGAAGAGAACCGGTTTCTCTATGTGACTGAGTCCGAGACCGGCAGCATTCTGCGGATTCAGGTACCGGTGCCCGGCATGCAGATGTATTCCCACACCTGACGCGTTGTCTGTCTCGTGCTCATGAACAACTACAAAAGAGCGACGCCATGACTTTGCAATCCAATCAAGACACGAGCCCCGCATTGACCGATGCCGAGGGCGAACTGCTGCTCAAGCGCGTGCTGCGCCGCATTGTGCCGTTCATCTTCCTTTGCTACGTGATCAGCTACCTGGACCGCACCAACGTCGGTTTCGCAGCCATCACGATGAACAAAGAGCTGGGGCTGACCGCCACCATGTTCGGCTGGGCGGCGGGGCTGTTTTTCTTCGGTTACTTCATCTTTGAAATTCCCAGCAATCTGCTGATGCAGCGCTTCGGCGCCAGGGTATGGATCGCCAGGATCATGATCACCTGGGGATTGATTTCGATGGCGACCGCGTTCGCCACTGGCCCGGTCAGCTTCGGTATCGCACGGTTTCTGCTGGGTGTCGCTGAAGCGGGTTTCACGCCCGGCGTGTACTTGTATTTCACAATGTGGTTTCCGGGGAAATGGCGTGCCCGGGCCACCGCCGCATTTCTGTTGGGGATTCCCGTTGCCAATATTCTGGGCTCGCCGTTTTCCGGATGGTTGCTGGGTATTCACGGGGTCGCGGGACTTCAGAGCTGGCAACTGCTGCTGATTACCGAGGCGCTGCCTGCGGTGATCCTGGGGATTGCCTGCCTCTTCGTTCTTGTGGACTCGCCCGACAAAGCCAAATGGCTGACGCCACGCGAAAAGCAATGGCTGGGTGCGCGCCTTGCGCATGAGCAGAGCGACATCGCCAGCCGCCATGGCAGTACCTTGCGCGGTGCACTGACTGACAAGCGGGTGTTTGTGCTGGCGTTCATCAACTTTTGCTGCATTGTCGGTTCTGTCGGAATTGGCATCTGGTTACCGCAGATCGTCAAAGGCCTGGGGATGGAAAATGCGACGGTGGGATTTGTCACCGCGATTCCGTACCTCGTCGGTGCGTGTGCGATGACGCTCTGGGCAAAGTTGGCCAATCGAAGCAAGCAGCGTATGCCCTATGTCATCAGTGCGTTGTGCCTGGCGGCGCTGGCGCTGGTGGTCAGCGGCTTTGTCAGCGGACCGTTTTTGAAGGTGACCTGCCTGAGTGTGGCGGTGGCCAGCATCCTGTCGTTCCAGGCGACCTTCTGGGCGATCCCTTCGACCTTTCTGACAGGGCGCGCCGCGGCAGGCGGGCTGGCGCTGATCGTATCGATCGGTAACCTGGGCGGATTCGCCGGCCCCTCCATGATCGGCTTCATCAAGGATCTGAGTCAGAACTTTACCGGCCCGCTGTTTGCTGTGGCCGGGGTGCTGATCCTTGGCGCGCTGACCATGCTCATGCTCGGGGATCCCGCTCGGCGTGAGCCGCAACCCTTGCCATCGCGGCCCTTGAAGGCGGCATCTGCACAGCCTTAGCGCCGCGGGACATCATGACATGACGTGAATGCCGTTGCCCGGCGAATCTGGGCAACGGCATTTTTTATGCCTTCGAGGTTTTTTTGCTGCGGGCTGTCTGCGCCATAGGGGTGCCGTTTTCAACGGCCAGCGCGTCACCGCCCAGGCTGCGGGTCAGTTCCAGCGCTGCCTGCTGGAAAAGCGGATGAAGTGTCTGGGCCTGCTCGGCGGTCAGTCGGCTGGCAGGTCCTGACAGCACCAGAGCACCAATCAGGTTTTCACCCGGACCGAATATCGGCAACGCCATCGAAGACGCGTGGGGGTCAGTGGCGCCGACCGAATAAATCGGCTTGATCATTTTCGCGGCGAGCGAATAAGGCGTACGCAGCGCCTCTGCTCCGGCTGCGCCATCCATTGGGCGGGTGTCGCCGGGTTGCAGGTGCAGGCGCAGATGATGAGGCGAGTTCACGCGGTAGAGGCACATTCTGTAGGCGCCATGACGTACGTAGAACGAGGCCGTTTCACCGGTCTCCTGGGTCAGTCGGTGGAGCAGCGGGGTGATGTGTCGTTCCAGATCGAGGCCGTCCTGGTACACGGTGTTCAGCCTCATGATTTCAGTCGCCAGCTGGTAACGCCCATCGGCCATACGGGTGATCAGGCCATAGTTTTCCAGCGAAACCATCAGGCGCATGATCGTGCTTTTGATCAAGCCGGTGCGCTCGGCCAGCTCGGCCAGTTCCAGTGCGGTATCGCCCACTTTGAATGCGGTCAGGACGGTCAGCACCCGATCGGCCGAAGCGACCCCGGTGACGGCCGGGCGCGGGCGGATTTTTACCATTGGGTTGCTCCTTTTAATTGTGGGCATCGGGTGATGCGTGAATACGCTGCAAAATACTGCCAATGCCGTGATGGGGCAATCGGCAAGCGCTTGAGGTGCAAGCCTTTTGCGGCGTGGCCGGGAGGAGAGCGGGGCGGTCTGGAGAGTCGACGCGCAAAAAAAACGCCGCTTGCGGGGCTGGCCCGAAAGCGGCGTAAGCACACGCTTGCATCGATCAGTGGGCGTTAGCTTCCTGTTTGAAGCCAGCGTTATCGGAAGTGTCTCGCTGTTTGCGCCCCATCAGCAGCACCATCGCACCGCCTGCCGCGCAGAGGGCTGCAAGCGGCAATAGCGCGATCGCGTAGCTGCCGGTGGCATTGTGGATCGCGCCGTAGACGTTCACCATCATGCCGCCGCCGATCAGGTTGGCCAGCGCGCCAATCGCCGCCAGTCCTGCCGCGGCAGTCGACGAAGACAGCCAGGAGGAAACCAGTGCCCAGAAGGGGCCCTTCATGGAGTACGCGCCGATCAGCACCATCGAGAGCAGGCATACCGTGGCCACGAGCGAAGACGTGACCAGCGCCAGCAGCAAGCCTGCGGTGATCAGCAGCAAGGTTGTAGCGGTGTGCCAGCGACGTTCGCCGGTTTTGTCGGAGCTGCGGCCCCAGACAATCATCAGCACCGATGCAAGCCCGTAAGGGATGGCGTTGACCAGACCGATTTCAAGATTGCTCAGCCCGAATGTCTTGAGCAATTGAGGTGCCCAGACACTCATGGTGCTGCCCGCCGCCGACGCGCCGGAGTAAATCAGCGCCAGCACCCAGATATGTTTGTGGCGCAGCAGTTTCCACAGCGAGATGTGGCCGATTGGGGTCTTGCGACTGCGCTCTTCATCCAGGCGTGTGGTCAGCCAGGTGCGTTGCTCCGGGCTGAGCCAGCGGGCTTGTTCGGGACGATCCGTGAGGATGAACAGGCAGGCAATCCCCAGCAGGGTCGCGGGAATACCTTCAAGGATGAACAGCCAGTGCCAGCCGCGCATGCCCATCCATCCGTCCATGCTCAACAAGAGGCCGGAAATGGGAGAGCCGATGAAGTTCGCCGCCGGGATCGCCACCATGAAGATGGCGACCATTCGGCCTCGATAGGCTGCAGGCAGCCAGTAGGTGAGGTAAAGCAGAACCCCAGGGAAGAAACCGGCTTCGGCGGCGCCCAGCAGAAAGCGCATTACATAAAGCGAATTGGCGCCTTGCACGAACGCCGTCCCGGCTGAAATCAGGCCCCAGGTGATCATGATTCGGGCGATCCAGCGGCGCGCGCCGAACTTCTGCAGGGCCAGGTTGCTCGGTACCTCCACGAAGAAGTAGGAGACAAAAAACAGGCTGCTGGCGAGCCCGAAGATGGCCGGAGTCAGGCCAAGGTCGTGGTTCATCTGCAACGACGCCATGCCGATGTTGCCGCGATCAATGATCGCCAGCAGGTAGCAGATGATCAGGAACGGCAACAGTCGCCAGGCGACTTTACGCATGGTCGAGCGCTCGATGGCGCTGATCTCGATAGAACTGACAGGCATTGCGTTCTCTCCCGTTTTGTTTTTTTTGGAGAATCGATGTAAAGGTCCGGGCTCATTGAGAAGTTCCGGACAGTGCTGGCTCGATCAGCTCTGAAAGAGGTGGCGATTGACGACTGCGCGAGGGTCCGGCGCGGTGCCGCTCCAGAAGTTGACGATCTGCTGCACGGCCAGCAAGCCCACGCGATCCCGCGCCTCGACCGTGTTGGCGCCAACATGGGGTGTCGCGACCAGCGTCGGCAGCCCCCACAGTGGCGAGTCCGCCGGCGGCGGCTCAGGGTTGAAGGTGTCCAGCCCGGCTCCGGCGATCTTGCGACTGCTCAGCGCTTCAACCAGCGCGTCGGTGTCGATCAGCTCGCCTCGGGCGGTGTTGATCAGAATACTGCCCGGGCGCATGCGGTTGAACTGCGCTTCACCGAACAGGTTGCGGTTCTGTTCGGTCAGCGGACAGTGCAGGCTGATGATGTCGCTCTGCGCCACCAGTGCTTCAAAATCCCGCTCAAGATGAACGTTCGGCGCCGAGGGGAGTTCCTGCAGATAGGGATCGTAAACCTTGACGGTCATGCGCAAAGGGGCGACCAGCTCCATCAGGATGCGGCCAATCGAGCCCAATCCCACCAGTCCCAGTGTCTTGCCCGACAACTCCATACCCACGGAGGTCGCTTTATCCCAATGACCTTCGCGCATCCGCGCGTCCAGCAGGGCGGTCTGACGGGCGACGCTGAACATCAGGGCGAACGCATGTTCGGCCACCGATTGGGCATTGGCGCCCAGGGCGATGGTCACTGGAATGCTGCGATCAGCGGCGGCGGCGATGTCGATGGTGTCGTAGCCGACCCCATGCTTGGCAATGATCGTCAGTTTGGCGGACGCATTGATCATCTCGCGGGACAGCTTGCCTTGACGAACGATGATTGCGTCAGGCTGTTCTGCCGAGATGATCGAGGTCAACTCATCAGCAGGGGCGTAGGGGGTGGTCGGGATGACTCTGATGCCCTGAGAGGCAGCGTATGCCATCGCCTCGGCGGTCAGTTCGGGGCCGGTCAGAAGGAGGGTTCTGGTCATGTGCACACCTTGGTTTTTTTGTCTGAGTGCGGTTCGAGCGGTCGTGTGACGGCAACGATTTCGAATGAAATTACCATAATGAAATGGCGTTGCAATAAAAATGATTTCGATGCGTTTTGGTTTCTCAGGCTGAGCACCCTTCGGAGCGTTAAGTAAACGTTTGAAAAAGAATGAATAACTGGATTTCATTGGGCTTTGTCCCGTTCGTCACTTTTCCTTTGGTCGGAGGAAACCCATTTGCAGACTTGCTGCGTTCAAAAACCAGTGTTAATTTCGAAATGCCGTTTCATTAAATACGTTTCAGATGTCTGACGGCACACAAAAAAACACAAGAGGAATGCCGCATGTCCATTGGTTTCAGGGTGCTCAAGCAAGAGCGCAAGGTTGCTGCCGAGTGGGTCGAACGCTATCGCGCCGTGCCTGTCGCTAACGTCAGTGATTCGATGAATCGCATGACCGCCGGCGGCGCGCGACTTCACGCCATGCACCGCAAGGGCGTGCTGGCAGGGCCTGCGCTGACGGTCAAGGCGCGTCCTGGCGATAACCTGATGCTCCATCACGCCCTCGATATCGCCCAGCCAGGCGACGTCATCGTTGTGGACGCAGGCGGCGATCTGAGCAATGCGCTGATTGGCGAGATGATGGTGGCCTACGCGATCAAAAAGGGCGTTGCAGGCATCGTCATCAATGGCGCCATTCGTGACGCCGACGCCATTGGTGCGGGTGATTTTCCTGTGTTTGCCGCCGGGGTGACGCATCGCGGCCCGTATAAGGATGGACCGGGTGAGGTGAACGTCCCGATCGCTCTCGACGGCATGGTCATCGAGCCGGGGGACCTGGTGATCGGTGACAGCGACGGTCTGCTCTGCGTGCCTTTCGATCAGGTTGCCGAAGTGTACGACCGCGCACACGCCAAGCATGCGGCGGAGCAGAAACAGCTCGAGCAGATTGCGCAGGGTGAGAATGACCGCTCATGGGTCATGAAAGCATTGCTGCAAAAGGGATGCGAATTTCCGGCTTGAGATTTGAGGGCTCTACAGCCCATTTGCCGGGGCTCCACGAACACGTTGAAGAGCCCGGGGACGGTGGCGTTAGGCCTGATGGCTGCTAGTGCGGGCGGTTTGATGTCCTGGTATGGGCAATTCCGCAACGCTGCTTTCAAGTCAGCATCCAGGTCAGTTGTTGTGTGATCAGAGGCCCCCGGACGGGGGCCTCTTTTACGGCAACATCAATCGCCAGCTTTCAATGATCTCCCCACCTAGCCGCTTCAGTCTGGAGACCCTGGGCACTCCGGGGCAAAGCGTTTCCACCAGTCGGGACGGTCGGCCTGTTGCTGATAGGTCTGTACTTGATCGGCCGCGCTCCCCAGCAGTTGTTCAACGCTCAGGCCGCGACGGGCGACATACTCGTCCAGATCTTGTACGGCGCGTGAAAGGACCGGGTAGCCGCCGGCGAATACCGCCGACGTCATCTCAGTCGCGCAGGCCCCCGCCAGGAGGAAGCGGGCTACATCCAGGCCAGTACGGGCGCCGTTTGTGGCGATCAGCGGGTAGTTGTCGCCCATTGCCTTGCGGGTCATCATCAACCACCGGGCGGTCAGCGGCAGCGCCCAGCCGCCACCAATCGCTGCACTGGTTCCCAGCATGGGCAGGCCGGTGTCCAGATCCGGCAAAAATCCCATGAAGCGGCCCATCATTACCACGCTGTCCGCGCCACCTCGACGTGCCGCCTGAGCCAGCCCGACCACGTCCTCGCTTTGTCCGGTCAGTTTGATCCACAAGGGGAGGGTAGTGGCTTTGCGAATGCGCGACACAATCGCCTCGATTCGCGCCGCTCCCCGCTCCAGCACGATGGCGCCCTTGGCCGCTTCTTCGCCGTGGGGGGCGCCGATGTTCAGCTCCAGGACGCGCAAACCCGCCTGTTCGATCTGCCGGGCGTAATCGGCGCATTGCTCAAGGTCACTGAGGATCAGGCTTGGAATGACATAGGCGTCTCGCTGGCGGGCTTCGATATCCAGTGTCGCCAGTTCATCGAGCCATTCGGCAAACTCGCGCTGAACCAGCCCGGAACGACCGAACAGGCTGGCATCGGCTGGCGGCGAGAAGTCCCACGGCAAGCGCCTCCAGTTCGAATCCAGCAGCACATAATCGGTCTTGTCCAGTTGCTGCTTGGCAGCCTGGGATTCATTGGTGGATTTGGCCACTACCGCGCCGACCCCGGTGGCCAGGGCGGCACGAATGGCCTCGCGGGTCATGGTTTGTTCCCCGGCGCCGCAGATGACCGGGTTTTTCAGCGTCAGCCGGCCGATAGGTGTGGTGAGTCGCGTCATGGTCGGTCCACTCACAGGTTCATCAGGCGTGAGGCGTTGCCGGAGGTCATCTTGCGAATGTCTTCATCGCTGTAACCCAGGTCCAGCAGTTGGCCGATTACGTTGCGAAAGCCTTCGGCAATGCTTGGGTTGCCCTGTTGGCCAAGGTCAGAACCGAGGATGGTCAGATCCACCGTCCCGGCTTCGATGACCTGTTGCAGAAATTGGTCATCGTAGAATTTGAACTTGGACCCCGGGACCCACATGCACATGGAGTGCTCCATGAACACACCTTCGCTGGCCAGTTGGCGCATGTCGTCGAGCGTGGCATCGACCACATAGGTCGGGTGGTTGACGAGCAGGCGTTTGACCCCGCGTTTACGGGCTTCTTCGAACAGCGGCCAGATCTCCCGGATGTTCAGGTGGCCGGCAGAGAGCACGACATCTTCGGCGGCAATCAGGTCCAGGATCGCTTTGACTTCTTCTTTCAAATGGCCGTCGTCATCGAGCACGGTCAGCGGGATCGGCTGCAGCATGCGCTGGGTGGTCTGCGGAAATTTCTCGGTGAACTTGGCGTCCTGATGATGGTGTGCGATGTGGTTGGCCGACGAAAAGGTTGGCATCCAGACCAGGTTCGCGCCCAGTTTCAGGCCGTGTTCGACCGCGTGAACGTTCAGACCGCCAACCGCGTTGTTCAGCGGTACGCCGGAAAGCATATGCACGTCGAGTTCACTGAAATGCTTGTTCAGCAACGTCGTGACCGGCGTGCAACTGTAGTAGTGATCCTTGAGCAGCACGGCTTTGAGCCCCGCTTCGCTGGCTTCGCGCATGGCCTCGACGTGGTCGCAGTAGCGTGGCATCACCGAAGGGCCGCTGTGGCAGTGCAGGTCGATGGCGCCGCGCATCAGGCTGTCGATGTGGGCTTTGCGGTCTTCGGTAGCAGGTTTGACGATGGCATTCATGGTGTGACCTCTTGTTGTTTTGATCAGGCTTCAGCGGACCAGGCCGTGAAAGTGACGGACCTGTTGCGTCCAGCCCGCGCGCAGCACCGCCTGGTCCGCGCCCAGAATGAAAAAGCGCACGCCCATGGCACTGAAGCGCGCCAGGTCGTCGCTGTTGGAAACAAAAATGCCGGCCGCCTTGCCGGCGTGTTGTGCGGCATCGATCACCCGACTGACCGCAGACTCCACGCGCGGGTCATCCAGCGCGCTGACGCCCAGCGAGACGCTCAGATCGGCCCGTCCCACCAACAAACAGTCGATCTGTTCGACGTTGGCGATGGCCGCGAGATTGTCCAGCGCTTCCCGGTCTTCGATTTGCGCGATGATTGCGTGACGTCCGTCTTCGGCGGCCATGTGGTCGGTCAGATTCGCGCGGCCATAGCCCCCGGCTCTCGGCGAGTTGGAGAAACCTCGGTTGCCACCGCGGTAGCGGGTGGCCTGCAACACCTGACGGGCTTGGGCGGCGTGCACGATATGCGGCAGCACCAGACCGTCGGCCCCCAGATCCAGCGCCTGCAAAAGGGTGGAAGAATGGTCGTTGGCGACGCGAACGAGGCCGGCGACCTGGCTGGCGCGGCACGCCAGCAGGCCACGGTCGAGACTGCCCTGGTCGAACGGCGCGTGTTCGGCATCCAGCACCACCGCGTCGAGGCCGCAGTCACCTGCGATCTCGACCACGGCATGGCTCGGCGTCTTGATGAAGGTGCTGATCAACGACTCGCCGCCGCGTAGCCTGGCTGCGAAATCCGTGCGGCTCATGACGTCTTCTGCCCGGCGTCCGCAAACTCGGCAGCCTGGTATTCGATCAGGTGGCGATAGTCATCACGAATCGGCGAGAACACGTCCAGGTTCATCACCACTTCATCGCCGACGGGCTCTGCGTAGTGCACCACGTGAGGCGGGATGCGAATCATGCTGCCCGGCCCCCCCTCGACGACGTCGTCTCCAAGATGAAAGCGCACCCGTCCCTGCACGATGATGACGAGTTGCTCGAAGGTGTGACTGTGGGGAAATGTGTCCATTCCCGGCGTCAGCCAGTTCATGACACAGAGCGTATCGTCGCCACGGAATGCGACGCGCTCCACACCTTTGCGGACAGTCTCCCGTGGCAGGTCATTCCAGTTGTGAAGCAATGCGTTTGCTAGGCTCATCAGGGCTTCCTTTTGTTTCTATTGTAGGAATTGTGTTTCGCTGTAAGACAAAGCTAACGCTCGTGCAAATAGGTGGTCAAGTGACTTTTTTCGGCTTGACACCGGTTCTGTGAGAAACCTAGGATTACGCCATACAGAGAAATACTATTTCTCTCAATGAAATCAAATGCGGTTAATTCCTGAAAGGTCCCATGCTATGCGAGTGATTGAATCCCTGCTCATTGATGGCCAGTGGTCCACCGGTGCTCACGAGCGCCAGGCGGATGTCTTCAACCCTGCCACTGGTGAGGTCGTCGCGAAGCTGAGCCTGGCTTCGACGGCCGACCTGGACCGGGCGCTGGCCGCCGCTCAGCGTGGTTTTCAGACCTGGCGCAAGACGTCCGCCTATGACCGTTCGAAGATCCTGCGCCGGGCTGCCGACCTGGTGCGTCAGCGTTCGGACGAGATTGCCGCGCTGATTACGCTGGAGCAGGGCAAGCCGTTGGCTGAGGCCAGGCTTGAAGCGTTTGGCGCGGGTGACCATATCGACTGGTACGCCGAGGAAGGACGACGTGCCTATGGACGGGTGATCCCGCCCCGTGCCCGTGGTGTGCGGCAGACCGTCCTGCGTGAGCCGGTCGGTCCGGTCGCAGCGTTCAGTCCGTGGAATTTTCCAGTCAGTCAGCTAGTCCGCAAAATCGCGGGGGCACTGGCCGCGGGTTGCTCGATCATCGCCAAAGGACCGGAAGAAACACCGTCGTCGTGCATCGAGCTGTGCCGGGCGTTTCAGGATGCTGGCGTGCCGGACGGCGTGCTGAACCTGGTGTTCGGCGTGCCTGCCGAAGTCTCCGATTACCTTATTCGCTCCGAGGTCATCCGCAAGGTGTCGTTCACCGGTTCCGTGCCGGTTGGCCGTGCACTGGGCGCGCTGGCCGGGCAATACCTGAAGCGCTGCACCCTGGAGCTGGGCGGGCATGCGCCATTCATTGTGTGTGACGACGTGGACGTCAAGGCTGTGGCGGCCTTGGGCGCGGGCCTGAAGTTTCGCAATGGCGGGCAAATCTGCGCGTCGCCGACCCGCTTCTATGTGCAGTCGTCGATCTACGAGCAGTTCATCGACGCATTCTGCCAGGCCGGTGCGGCGATCAAGGTCGGTGACGGTCACGATGCCTCCACCCAACTGGGACCTTTGGCCAATGCGCGTCGGGTCAGTGCGGTGCAGGAATACGTCGATGACGCGATGGCCGTTGGTGCGCAGCTGGCGCTGGGTGGCAAACCGGCGCAAGGCGCAGGCTTTTTCTACCCGGCCACGGTACTGACCGATGTGCCAGACAACGCACGGGTAATGAGCGAAGAACCGTTCGGGCCTATTGCCTCGATCGTCCGCTTCGACACCGTCGAGGAGGTGATCGAGAAAGCCAACGGCCTGTCGTTCGGGTTGGCTGCCTTTGCCTTCACCCGCTCGATTCAGCGCGCCACCTTGCTGGCCGACGAGCTGGAATCCGGCATGGTGTCGATCAACCACTTTGGCCTCGCAGCACCTGAAACACCGTTCGGTGGTGTGAAGGACAGCGGCTATGGCAGCGAAGGTGGCAGCGAAGGGCTGGACGCCTACTTCACCACCAAATTCGTCAGCCAGATTGGCTGAAAAAACGTCACACAAAGAGAACAATAACAATGCAAACCTTCGATTACATCGTAGTCGGCGCTGGCTCGGCGGGCTGCGCGTTGAGCGCACGGCTGGCACAGGCGGGCAAGCAGGTGCTGCTGCTTGAAGCAGGTCCTGCCGACAATCATCCCTACATCCATATTCCCGGCACCTTCATTCGTGTTCACGGTTCGCAGCGGACCTGGATGTACCGAACCGAGCCTGAGCCCTTCGTCAATCAGCGTCGGGTTTTTATTCCGCAAGGCCGTACCCTGGGCGGCGGAAGCTCCGTGAACGCGATGATCTACATTCGCGGTCAGGCCGAAGACTATGACGAGTGGCAAGCCAGCGGCTGTCCTGGCTGGGGCTGGCAGGACGTCCTGCCGGTGTTTCGCCGCTGTGAGTCCAACGCCCGGCTCAGTGGCGAGCTGCATGGCCAGGATGGCCCGTTAAAGGTCAGCGATCCGGATCACCGGCATGCCCTGAGTCGTGCATTCGTCCAGGCGGCGGTGCAGGCCGGCGTGCCCGAGACCGATGATTTCAATGGAGCGAAGCAGGAAGGCGCAGGTTTCTTTCAAACCACCACCTCCCAAGGACGACGCGCCAGCTCCGCCGTCACTTACCTGAAGCCGATGCGACGCGATTCTCGCCTCACCGTCATGACCGATACCCATGTCACCGGTTTGCTGTTCGATGGCAATCGCGTCACCGGTGTCCAGGCGCTTGGTCGTGGCGGCGCTGCGACACAGTTTGCTGCGCGGGCCGAAGTCATCGTCAGCGCTGGCGCGGTGGCCTCGCCCAAGTTGCTGATGTTGTCGGGCATCGGTCCACAGGCCCACCTTCAAGCGATGGGCATCGTTACCCGGGTGCATTCGCCGGGGGTAGGTGAAAACTTCCAGGACCACCTCAGTGCCTC
The DNA here is from genome assembly GCF_900110765.1 of Pseudomonas sp. NFACC02. Classification (GTDB taxonomy): domain Bacteria; phylum Pseudomonadota; class Gammaproteobacteria; order Pseudomonadales; family Pseudomonadaceae; genus Aquipseudomonas. Next base: position 45,540 of record NZ_FOEO01000007.1, on the reverse strand, counting down.
GGTCTACGCCCAGACCCGCGAGCCTGTCAGCTTACTGGGCCATGATCGTGGCCTGCGCGCCGTGGGGCACGGGCTGAAGTACCTGGCCAATCGCTCGGGGCTGTTGAGCTCCAATGTCGTGGAGAGCGGAGCATTCGTCGACGCCACGGGCTGTGGTCGCCCAGACGTGCAGTTCCATGTGGTGCCGGCGTTGGTTGGCGACATCGATCGCTTGCCCCCGAGCGGCCACGGCATCTCCATCAATCCTTGCGCGCTGCGGCCACGCTCTCGAGGCCAGTTGCGCCTCAAGAGCGCCGACCCGATGCAGGAAGTGTCGCTGAAGGCTAACTACCTGAGCGATGAACATGACCTTCGCACCATGGTCGCGGGTGTCAGGTTCGCCCGTCGTATTCTGCGCGCACCCGCGTTGGCCAGTATCGTGGAAAACATGCTCCTGCTGCCCAATCACGACGACATCCCCGATCAGGTTCTGGAAGACTATGTGCGCAGTGTGGCCAAGACGGTTTTCCATCCCGCGGGGACTTGCCGGATGGGCACCGACGCCGATGCCGTGGTCGGCCCGGACCTGAAGGTACACGGCGTGCAGGGGCTGCGGGTGGCTGACGCCTCGATCATGCCGACGATCGTCAGTGGCAATACAAACGCGCCCAGTATCATGATCGGCGAACGCTGTGCCGACTTCATCCTGGGGAGTGCCGCCTGATTTTGTGAACCTTTGGATGTTTTGAAACAAGCCGGTTTTTCGGAGCCGGTTTCTCTTCGCATGCACAACAATTACAAGAGTACAGCGATGAATCTAATCTCTCGTAACACCTTCAATAACGAGCAGGACAGCGTGCTCTGGAACCGCATCGCCTGGCGTCTGCTGCCGTTCCTTTTCGTGCTGTACATCATTGCCTTCCTGGATCGGGTGAACGTGGGGTTCGCCAAGCTGCAGATGGCGGCCGACGTTGGCCTCAGTGACATGGCTTACGGGTTTGGAGCCGGCGTATTTTTCATCGGCTATTGCCTGTGCGAAATCCCCAGCAACCTGATGCTGCAGCGGGTCGGGGCGCGGTTCTGGATCACCCGGATCATGATCACCTGGGGGCTGCTGTCGGTGTCGATGATGTTCGTCCAGACCCCGACGTCGTTCTACATCCTGCGTTTTCTGCTGGGCATGGCGGAGGCGGGGTTCTATCCCGGCGTCGTTCTGTACATGACGTACTGGTTCCCGGCCTACGCCCGCTCGCAAGGCATGGCCTGGTTCAATCTGGGGATCGCCATGGCGGGTGTGCTGGGCAGCCCGTTGTCCGGCTGGATCATGCAGACGTTCGCAGGTGTCCACGGGCTCGCTGGCTGGCAGTGGCTGTTCCTGCTCGAAGGCACGCCAGCGGTGCTGATGGGGATCGTGGTGTTCTTCTACCTGGATGACCGTCCCGGCAAGGTTCACTGGCTGACCCCGGCGCAGAATGAGCGTGTCGTGCAGCATCTGGCCGAGCAACAACAGGAGCATGAGGCGGCCGGGGCCGGGCATAATTTCCGCGCGGCATTCGTCAACAAGGGCCTGTGGTGCCTGATCTATGTGAACTTCGCGCTGTTGTGCGGCACCTACGGCGTCTCGTTCTGGCTGCCGCAGATCGTGCAGAGCCTGGGGGTCAAGAGTCTGTTTCACACCGGCTTGATTGCAGCGATTCCATTTGCCGTGGCATCGGTGGTCATGGTGCTGGTCAGCCGGCATTCGGACAGCACCCGTGAGCGCCGCTGGCACGGCACGTTTTGCAACCTTGCCTCAGCGTTGGGTCTGGCCATCGCTGCTTTCTTTCATGATCAACCGGTGCTGTCGCTGGGCGGCCTCAGTCTGGCGATGTCCGGTGGTCTGGCGGGCTTCTGTGTACTGTGGGCCTTGCCGGGCGTGTTGCTGACCGGCACGGCTGCTGCTGCGGGCATTGCGCTGATCGCCACTGTCGGCAATCTGGGCGGCTACGCCAGCCCGTTCATGATGGGCTGGATCAAACAGAGCAGCGGGCATCTGGAGTACGGGCTGTATGTGTTGGCGATCATGACGCTGATCGGCGCGTGGGTCATGTCGTCGGTCAAGCCGCCCAGCGCGCAAAGTGTGGGGGCCATGCCGCAACCTTCCACGATTTGATATCGCAGAACAACACAAGCGTTTCGGCAGGCGATACAATCGGGCTTTTCCAGCGTTCGATCTGAGGTGACCTCTTGGAACAGGATGACGAAAAGCCCGCCACCGGCCCGGTATTGCTGGAGTCGGTCGAAATGGTGTTCCGTCTGCTCGATGAGTTGACGGCCGCGCGCCGACCACTGGGCGTGACCGAACTGGCGCATCAGCTGCAAACCGCCAAGCCCAGAACCTATCGGCATCTGGCTTCGATGCGTCAGCTCGGGATCCTCGAGCAGGACCCCGTCACCGAAAAGTACCTGCTGGGCGCGCGCCTGGTGGCGTATGGCGAGGCCGCAGGCGAGCAGTTCGACCTGCGCGCCATTGCCGACCCCTACCTGACCCGTATCCGCGATGCCACGGGGCAGACGGCCTTGCTGGCCGTTGCCACCCATGACACCGCGCTGGTCGTTTCCTGCGTCGAGTCCAAGGCCAACGTGTGCATTTCGGTCAAACCGGGGAACCGTGTGTTGCCTTACTGCTCGGCTCAGGGCCGTACGGTGCTGGCTTTCGCCGATGCCGCCAGCCAGCAGCGGGTGATGCGTCGCAAGATGCCGCAACTGACTGAGCGCACCCTGAATGAGCCTGAATTGCTGGCCCGTCGTCTGGAGCTGATTCGCCAGCGACTGTACGACGACGCCGACGGCGAAGTGACCATGGGCATCAACGCCCTGTGCTGCCCGATCTTTCGCGAGAACGATGTAATCGTCGGCACTATTGGCATCGTCGGGCCGAGCGCGGCCATTCCTTCACCCCCGCCAGCCGGCATGTTGCGTGAGTTGCAATCGGCGGCGGCGGAAATCAGCGAGCGCCTGCACGCAGGGACTTACCAGCGTCTGTGATGGCCCGCTTCGGCGGGTCAAAACAAAACCCCAGCCTTATTCAGGTCTGGGGTTTTTTTATCGTTCAGGCACTGACCATCAGAAAACGTTGATCGGGTACTCGGTGATCAGCCGGACTTCGTTGAAGTCCAGCCCGCGATCCGGACTCCGGAAGCTGGCCTGACGCACTCTGAAAGACAGGTCTTTGGCCGGACCCGATTGCAGCACGTATTTCATCTCGATGTCGCGTTCCCAGGCATGACCATCGTCGGTCCGCGCCGTGTGGAAATCGGTGCCTTTGAGGTACCGGGTCATGAACGTCAGCCCCGGTACGCCGAGCGCGGCAAAGTTGAAGTCGTAGCGTGCCTGCCACGAACGCTCGTTTTCATAGTTGAAGTCCGAATATTGCACCGAGTTGGCGAGGAACACCGTGCTGTTGCCGTCCACCCCGTAGGTGTAATTACCGGTGCCGGTGACGCGCTGGTGGGCGATCAGGAACGTGTGAGGCCCGGCCGCCAGAGACGCCGACAGGCTCCATATACGGTTGTCCAGGACGCCGCCGCGTTGTTGGCCCTGACTTTTGGTGTCGTAGCCATTGAAGTCGAAGGTTGCGCTGTAGCCGGTGCCCAACGGCAGGACCGAAGTGGCGCCCACGTAGGTCTTGCGCCAGTAATCGTCGACGTCCGAATGATAGACCCGAGCGTTGAGATTGGGCGTGAACTGGTAGCTGCCGCCGATCAAATCCAGATCGGTCAGGCGCCCGCTGTCGTGCTCGCTCTGATCGCGCCCGCGCAGCGCAGTGAAATGCCCGGCATTGAGGGTCAGGCCGGGCACTTCCTTGCTGGTCACCAGCCAGCCCTGGGTGGTTTCCGGGAGCAACCGGTTGTCACTGGTCGCCAGCACCGGAAGGTTCACCAGTTGCTCGCCGAACTTCAATACGGTTTTCGATATCTTTGCCTTGAGCGCCATACCGCCTTTGGCGTACTCGTCCTTGGCCCCGTCGCTGTCTTCTTCGAGCAGCAGCGTGCCGCCCCCTTTGCGACCGTTGCCTGTGTCGAGTTTGATCCCCAGCAGGCCGATGGCGTCCACACCGAACCCGACCGTTCCGGGTGTGTACCCGGACTCGAAGATGCCGATGAAACCCTGTGCCCATTCTTCGGAATAATTCTGCGAAGTGCGGTCATCGAGAAAGTTGCGGTTCATGTAGAAGTTGCGCGCCTTTATCGAGAAGTGGGAATCCTCGACAAACCCGCCGTTATCGGCAAGGGCGCTCAGGGGAAGGGTGCAAGTGAGGGCAACAGTCAAAGCGTGTTTTTTGTTCATGGGCGTCATGTTCCAGGCGTACGCAAGCGTCCAGCCATTTCCTGTTGGAAGGAAACAGTCAGCGCTGTAATTGTTGTTATGGGTGTGCAGCGTCATGCCAGTGAAGAAGCATTTTCGGTCGTTCAGGTTTTCATGGACGCTCCTGTATTCGGGGGCATTCGAGACAATGACGGGCTCGGTTGCGCCTTGCTGCACACGCAATCACGAGTCTGAAATTGAATTATTTTGTATCTCTCAGAAAAACTGTGTTTCTCTTTTCGTGTCGATAGTAGGGACAGTGGAAGAACACTGTCAAGCGCCGACGATGGATTCGGAGCAGCTGATGCGCAGGGCCGTTCAGAGGGGCCGTTCAGAGGTGCAGTTCTTGAGTGTCGGGGGATAAAAAGCGTTCGGGCGGCATGTAACAGAAGGCGGGACGGAAGTCAGTTATTGCATTAGCCAGGTGTGAACGGACGGCGGTGATCTGCAAGCTTCTGTGGAAGCTTGCTTCAAGGTTTGCGCTGCGGGAGCCGAGCTCTTACGAGGAGGGGTGTCTGCGTCTCAGGTCATTCATTTATCGGCGGCCATACGCAGGCTGTCCCATAGGCCCATCACTTGAGTGACGGCGGCGTCGAGGGTGGCATGCGCAGCTCCATCTCGTGCCAGTGTCGACAGACCCAGCATGAAACTGTCGAATACGGTAGCGAGTACTTCCGACGTCACCGTCGCAGGCAACTCGCCTGCGGATATCGCGCGGTCGATACAAGCAACGATCCCGGCACGGTTCGCGCTTCTCGCCTGCGCGAGCGGCTCGGAGATGGCTTTGCTCTCGTCCGAGCATGCGCTCATGAGACCCAACGACACGAGGCAGCCCTTGGGATGGTCGGCCTCGCATTGCATTTTCGCCGACCGGCGCAGGGTACGTTCGATCGCCTCTCTTGGCGGCAGGGTCGTATCGAACAGGCTATCGGTTACCCGGCCATGCGTGGTGAGGTAGCGCTCCATGACCTCATTGAACAGCGCCTGCTTAGAGCCAAACGCAGCGTAAAAGCTGGGGGCCGTGATGCCGCCACCGATGCTGGCTTTGAGCAGGCTGAGAGAAGTCGCGTCATACCCATGCTCCCAAAACAGATGCAATGCCTGAGTGATTGCCATGTCGCGGTCAAACGTGCGGGGACGGCCCATTTTCGCCATGTCGAATCTCCAGCAGAATTACTTAAATACTAATCGATACATAAGTCATTGACCACCTGCCATGTCTTCTCTATCTTTTGTACCGATCAGTATATTAGTGGGGTGATGGGATGGTCGTAGACGAGAAGCAGGGCGAAAAACTTCCGCTTGGAGCGTTACTGGCACTGGCGATGACAGGTTTCATCTGCATCGTGACCGAGACGTTACCCGCGGGCTTGCTACCTGAAATCGGCAGTGGGCTGGCGATCTCCGCGTCGATGGCGGGGCAGATGGTGACCGTTTACGCGCTGGGGTCGCTGCTGGCAGCCATTCCGCTGACCATTGCCACGCAAAGCTGGCGCCGCAGAACAGTCCTGCTGCTGACGATTGTCGGCTTTCTGGTGTTCAATTCTGTCACCGCCTTGTCTTCCAGTTACTGGCTGACGCTCATCGCAAGATTTTTCGCTGGCGTCTCTGCGGGGCTCGCCTGGAGCCTTATCGCGGGTTATGCGCGACGCATGGTTGTCCCGCAATTGCAGGGCCGCGCGCTGGCGATCGCGATGGTGGGAACGCCCATTGCGTTGTCGCTTGGGGTTCCGTTGGGAACCTGGCTGGGTGGGTACATGGGCTGGCGCATGGCGTTTGGATTGATGTCCGGGCTGACCCTGGCGTTGATCGTCTGGGTGCTGAGCGAAGTGCCGGATTATTCGGGGCAGGCCGGCGCACGACGCAAGTCGTTGCATGAAGTGTTTTTCACGCCCGGCGTGCGCTCGGTGCTCGGCGTCGTGTTCACCTGGATGCTGGCTCACAACATTCTTTACACCTATGTCGCGCCCTTTGTTTCCGAGGCGGGCCTGGCAAGTGACGTTGATCTGGTATTGCTGGCATTTGGTGTTGCCGCGTTGGCGGGCATCTGGATCACCGGAAGGCTCGTTGATCGTCATTTGCGAAAGACCGTATTGGTCAGCCTCGCAACCTTCGCAGCCGTTGCCGGTTTCTTCGGTTTGTTCTCAGGCGTTGCCGTGGCGATTTATATCGGGGTATTTATCTGGGGCCTGACGTTTGGTGGCGCCGCCACGCTTTTGCAAACCGCGCTCGCCGATTCAGCAGGAGAGGGCGCAGACGTCGCGCTGTCCATGAACGTTGTGGTATGGAACAGTGCTATCGCAGGGGGCGGTCTATTGGGGGGCGTATTGCTTGGCCATTATGGGGTGAGCGCTTTTCCCTGGGCATTGGTGACGTTGCTACTGCTCAGTCTGATCATCGCCTTGCGAGCGCGAGTACATGGCTTCGCAGAAGGTGAAAGACGGTCCGGTCAAATGGTCGTCGGGCATTGAAGTGAATGTTCTGACATGAGAGTGACTTGCCGTTCGAGTCGCGGCGGCCACTGACGCATGCCGCCCGCCCGGATGTTGGCTGGTATCTGATCCTGTTCCGTAGCCGCAGGTCAGGGTCAGGCGTTTCCGAAAATCCTCGGCTGACGGGATCGCTAGCGGGTAATGCTCACCACCTGTCCCGGTTATTTCAATCGCTCGAGATGATCTGTGATGGATGCACTTTGCCGCTGAAAATCCGGAAACCGAACGTGTTGTAAAAGAGGGTCACCGGCATCAGCAGGGCAAAACCCACCAGCATAAAAGTCTGGCTCTTCGCGCTTGAGGCGGCAGCGTACAGACTGAGGTGAGGCGGGATGATCAAGGGAAAAATCGTGGTCACCATCAACGCGAATCCCAGGATGAAAAGACTGATGGCGGCTATCAACGGCAACACGTCATGGCGGCTCTGGAAACTGATCCAAAAAGCGATAAATGCTGCCAGTCCCACTCCGACGGTTGAGTACACCACGACAGGGCTGGAAAGCCTCTGTGCATAGTCCGGGTTCAGTGTGGAGGTCCAGACGAGCAGGAGGGCCATCAGCGCCAGCGTCGCAACAGAAAGGCATTGTGCCTGCCGGCGAGATGTTCGTTGCAAGGCGGAGTCGGTTCTCCAGTAGAGCCAACACGCTCCCAGCCATGCGTAGCCGACGATCAGCACCCCCGCGCAGTACAAAGCGAAAGGGCTGACCCATTCCCAGCCGGTTCCGGTGAATTTGCCGTTCTGGCTGGGAATACCCTGGACTAACGCGCCCAGGGCTGCACCCTGACAGCCTCCTGCTGTTAACGATCCGCAGAGGTGCAGCACGTCGATGCCGCGCTTGATGCCGGGGTCAGGCGCATAGTCGCGAAACTCCAGTGCCATCGCGCGGACGATCAGCGCGAGAAACATGGTGATAAACGGGACATACAACGCAGGTAGCAAAATGGCGTACGCCAGGGGAAACAGCGCCAGCAGTCCCCCGCCACCCAAGACAAGCCAGGTTTCGTTTGCGTCCCAGATCGGCAAGATGGACACCGCCATGGCGCGGCGTCGTTTGGGGCAGCGGGTTAATCCCAGCAGGATACCCACTCCCAGATCAGTACCGTCGAGCAACACATAGCTAAGCACCGAAAATGCAAGGGCCGCAGCGGATAGCAAAACGATCATGTCACCGTCCAGCATGGGGGCACCTCATGGCTTGCCGATTTCGTCAGGAAGCGTCGGTTGGGGTCCTTGTTCTCCTTCACTGGCCGGGTGCCGCAGAATGCGGAGCAACACCCATAAGCCGATACCGAAAACCACCAGGTAAAAAAATAAAATCGTAAACGTCGAGCTGATGACCTGTTCACTGGAGACGGGTGAGGCGCTGTCGGCCGTTCGCAGCAGGCCGTAAACCGTGAAGGGCTGTCGGCCCACTTCGGTGACGATCCAGCCGCTGATCATGGCCATGAACCCGACGGGCGCCATCAGCAAGCACCCATGCTGCAGCCAGCGCGTGGTGTATAAACGTTTTCGATAGAGCAACACGAGGCTGGTAATCCCCAGGGCCAGTATGAGCAGCCCCAATCCCACCATCGCACGAAAGGCCCAGAACACGACCGCAACAGGAGGGATGTCCTGAGGCGCAAACTCCGTAAGTGGTTTGATCGTGCTGCTCAGGTCATGACGCAGGTACAGCGAGGCGACACGTGGAATGGCCAACTCCAGATGGTTACGGCGTTCGGTCATGTCGGGCAATGCAAATAAACGCAGTGGTTCACCGGCGCCGGGAGCAGGGCGGGTCCACGCTCCTTCGATCGCCGCCACTTTTTGCGGCTGGAATTTCAAGGTGTTTTCGCCGTGAAGATCACCCACCACAATCTGCACAGGAGCCAAAACGACGACTGCCCACAACGCCATCGAAAACTGCACGTTTGCATGAAGGTGGGTTGGCTCGCGCAGTAATTGCCAGGCGCTGGCCCCGGCGACCAGCAAGGCAGTTGCCAGGTAAGTGGCCAGCATCATGTGGACGAAACGATAGGGAAAAGAGGGATTGAAAATGATTGCCCACCAATCCTGAGCAACAAACCGCCCATCAGCGCCGACGCCGAAACCCTGCGGGGTGTGCATCCAGGAATTGGCAGACAGGATCCAGAACGCACTGATGATGGAGCCGACAGCCACTGCGGCGGTCGCGAGAAAATGCAGGCCAGGTCCCACCTTTTTCATCCCGAACAACATGATCCCGAGGAAGCCCGCTTCCAGAAAAAACGCAGCCATCACTTCGTAAAACATCAGGGGCCCGAGAACTTCCCCTGCCTGCGCGGACAGTCGCGCCCAGTTCAGCCCGAATTGATATTCAAGCATCAGCCCTGAGGCTGTACCGATGGCTACATTGAGCGCGAAGATTTTCAGCCAGTACCGGTAAATATCCAGGTACACCTGCTGTCGGCGCCACAACCAGAGTGCTTCGAGGACCAGGAGAAAGCTGGCCATCCCGATGCTGAATGCCGCCAGCACGATATGGAAGCTGATAGTCACGGCAAACTGGCCTCGCGCCGCTAACAGCCCCCACTCGACACCGTCCATACCGTCTCCTCCGCTCGACCAGCCGCTAGACGATCTGGTCCGTTTCAGGCACGGCGCGATCAAGGTCATACGCATCCGGCTGGGCGCGAATCAGAATGATCGGTACGGACTTCGCAGCAGGCACCTTGCTGCGTTTGGCGTAATGCCACAGAGGGATCAACGCATTGGATTCAGGGTAGTACGAGGCCGCGCACCCTTCTGGAATGTCGTAAGCGATGATCTGGAATGGACCCACCTCGCGACCGACCGCTGGCTCGATGGCCGTACGCAGGCGAACCCACTCACCTGGCGCAAAGCCCAATCGCACGATGTCGTTGCGGTTCAGGAACACGACCTTTCGCGTGCCCTTTACTCCCCGGAAGCGGTCGTCGTAGCCGTACACCGTCGTGTTGAACTGGTCATTGCTGCGTAGCGTCATCAATTGCAGCACGTCCCGACCCGCTTCCCCCGTCAGGACATCGTCATCTTCGTCCAGTGTTTCGGGCGTGATGAACCGGGCTTTGCCCGAAGGCGTTGCCCATTGACGATGTGTTGCGCCCAGCGGGCGATGGAACCCGCCGGGTTTCCACATGCGCGTCTCGAAATCATGAAAGATTTCAGGGTAAACCTCACTGATGGCTTTGCGAATCAAGGCATAGTCGTGCTGCCATTGCCGCCACGGAACGGCCACGCTTTCGCCCAGCGTGGCGTGAGCCAACGCCGCGATGATGGCTGACTCCGAGCGCAACTGCTCGCTTGCGGGTTCCGCATTGCCACGCCATGCGCGGATGCAGCCGGTACTGTCCTCGGTGGTGTACACCTGTTCGACACCCTGTTGCCGGTCGATCTCGATTCTTCCCAGGCACGGCAGTAGCCAGGTGTGTTCCCCCGGCACCAGATGTGTGCGGTTGAGTTTGGTCGCGATCTGTACGTTCAGGCGAAGTCCAGACCAGGCAGGTTCCATTCGACTCGTATCGGGAACGGCGCGTAAAAAGTTGCCTCCAAGGCCGATAAAACCTTTCACGCTACCGTTGACGATCCCTTCGCAGGCGTCGATGGTCGCCATCCCTTTGCGCTCAGGCACGGAGAATCCAAACAAGGCCTCCAGCTTGTCCTTGGGGACCTTCGCAGGGTCTTCGGTAATACCGACGGTACGCTGGCCCTGTACGTTTGAATGACCTCGCACGGGGCAGATGCCGGCGCCTGGCTTGCCAATGTTGCCGCGCAGTAACAGCAGGTTGACCAGCATCTGTACGTTCGCAACCCCGTGTCGGTGTTGGGTCATGCCCATGCCGTAAACGATCATCACTTTCTCGCTGCGCGCATAAACCGTCGCTGCGGCTTCCAGTGCGCTGCGGGTCAGGCCGGACCGCCGCTCCAGTTCGTCCCATGAGTAACCCTTTACCGTGTCCATGAAGTGGGCGAGGCCGTCGGTGTGTTGCGCGAGGAAGTCGTGATCCAGAACGGGCGGTTCGCCGTCGCGTTTTGCCCGTTCCTCCAGGTCGAGGAGAGCCTTGGCGACGCCCATGACCGCAGCCGTATCGCCGCCGATGGCCACTTGGTGATACTGCGTGCTGATAACGGTCGATTTCGGACCCAGCATCTCGACAGGCGATTGGGGATTTACAAAACGCTCCAGTCCGCGTTCACGGATCGGGTTGAAGGTGATGATGGGCACTTTGCGCTTGCGCGCCTCCTGAAGCGGATGGAGCATCCGCGGACTATTGCTGCCGACGTTCTGCCCGAAGAAAAAGATGCAGTCGGTGTGTTCAAAATCTGCCAGCGTGACCGTGCCCACCGGCACGCCAATGCTCTCCTGCAAACCGACTGAAGTGCTTTCATGGCACATGTTGGAACTGTCAGGGAGATTGTTCGTGCCATAGGCGCGCGCAAACAACTGGTACATGAATGAGGTTTCGAGCGATGCACGCCCGGACGCATAGAACACCACCTCGTCGGGGCTCAATGCGCGTAGCTGCGCCCCAATCGCGCTGGCCGCTTCTTCCCAGGTGGTCGTCACGTAACGATCAGACTGAGCGTCATAACGCATCGGATGAGTGAGACGGCCATGCTGCTCTAGGTCGTAGTCCTGCCAGCCGCGCAGCTCGGTCACCGTATGGGCCTGAAAGAAAGAGGGAGCGGTGCGCAAGGATGTCAGCTCCCACGCCGTCGCCTTGGCGCCGTTTTCACAGAACTCCAGCGCGTGCGGATCGCCAGGCTTGGCCCAGGCGCAACTGACACAGGCAAACCCCTTGGGTTTGTTCTGTTTGATCAGCGCGGCGCTGCCTTTGACGAACGCCTGTTCACGCCAAAGGATGTTCAACACCGAATGCGCCGATCCCCAACCGCCCGACGCCGAAGTGTAAGGCCGAAAACGTGAAGTACCGTGGATCAACCTCATACCGACCTCGCCTAGTTTTTTGTGTCTAGACGTTACGAGCTAAGAGCGCAGACGAAGTTCGCAGATTCTGCTCGATGGTTGAGCCATCCAGGTCAGAATGCATCAGTCGTTCACGTATTCGCTGCGGGCAGTTGGGCAACTCGTTTTCGTTACAAGAGGCGGGTGAACCTGGGTCGAAGATAAGTTATCCACCCACAACTGAAGGTGAATGGCTCGTGGTTGCGTCGACGCTTTTCAGTCAGCATCATCAGCGCTCGACAAGGAGACGTCCCCATGCCCAAACCAGTGCTTCACCTCATGTCAGGCAAGATTGCATCCGGCAAATCGACGCTTGCGAAACGCTTGGCGGCCGAAGGGGATGCCATTCTGCTGAGTGAGGATCATTGGCTGGCACGGCTTTATCCTGATCAGATCAAGTCAGTAACCGATTATGTGCGCCTTGCACGGCAGATTCGGGAGGTGGTGGGCCCGCTCGTCATTGACCTGCTGAAGGCCGGTGTTACGGTGGTTCTGGATTTCCCTGCCAACACGCCTCAGGATCGACAATGGTTACGCAGCCTGGCTGACTCAGCCGAGGTCCTCCACCGTGTCCACTACATCGAAGTGGACGACGAGACCTGTCGAAACAGGCTGCACCTTCGGAACCGCCGCGCCGAACATGAGTTTGCTGCGACCGACGCAGAGTTTGACCTGATCACTCGTTACTTCCGGGCGCCGGATAAGGATGAAGGACTCCAGATCGAAATTCACCGCCTTTGAAGGGTGGTCATATCAAGCGATGTGACGTAAGCATTCTGTGAGCATACCTTTCAATTGGTTTGCTCCTACAGACATCCAGCCGACCACCTCGTTGTTCACCTCCGCGACGAATACATTGGATTCCCGCTGATGCAGCGAAGCACCCAATGACTGCAAGTATTCTGCAGGCATCAAATCACGATACGCAGCTTGCCAACTGCTGATATGGACCCGAGCAATGGCTTTTGCGTCGGAGGGCCGCAGTGATGCTGGACCGATATTTGCCATGGCGCTCCATGTGCACCTGGCGGCTGCATATCCGACGGAGGCGCGGCGACTGGTGACCTCGGCCCCTATGCTTATGCATCCTGCCCAGGACTGGCCCACTGCCCGACGAAGTCTTTAATCCTTCGCTCAATGCCACTCTCAACGGTCCTCAGCCGCAGAACAGGAATGTCACCTCTGGCCAGAATCTCATTTTTCATGGCGTCCCGAGCTGCCTGCACGGGGAGGTCGTGGTACCCGCCATCGACCTCGATCACCCCGATCGGTTTTTTGCCCACTTTGAAGTAGATGACGAAATCGCAACTGGCACGCCTCATGAACGCCTGCTGGGGCTCCGTCCAGTTGAGGCTACTCGGCGATACGAGCTTATCCAGATGGATTTGGGTGTGGTACGTCAACGCCCGGCACGCGGGGGCTGACAGCGTTTCGCGCAACGACTGAGCCACGATCTGCTCGGACTTGTAGCGTGAATCTTCGGACCGAAGGCGTGCGTTCAAGCGGTCCAACGACTGGTCGTACTCGCGGTACAGCAAGTCGAACGCCGACACCACCGGCGCGCGTACGATCTGCTCGTCTTGCGCGTAGTAGCTGATGTAGCGGATCAGCGCGGCGATGTGGCCATTGTTGTCCGTGAACACTTCGTCGCCCGTCACCAGCGTGAAGCGATGTTTGGCGCGCGAAACGGCCACGTTGATCATGCGCGGGTCGTCGACGAAATCCAGGCGCGTTCGCGCCTGGTTATAGCGCTTCTTGTCCAGAACGGTGGAAAAGACGATCTCGTCGCATTCGCGCCCTTGGAACTTGTGCACGGTGTCCTTTACGAAGTCCGTCGGCAAGTGCGTGTCGGAGAGGTTGACTTGCGCACGGAACGGGGCAATGTAACCGCGGCCTTCACCGTCGATTCCGACGGGCTGCCCCTCGTCTTCAAGCACCTTCAGCAGGGAGTCCAGTTCCCGAAGGTTGGTGTTTTTCCTGGCGTGGTTGCCCTTGGCTGTCACCACCAGGCGCAAAGGGGCAAGGCCGTTGTCCTCGGTCATTGGCACTAGCGCGTTGTCGTAGAACTGCTGATTGCAGAACTGGATGATCCTGGGGTGGCAGCGGTAATGCTCTTTCAGCAGGGTCCTGGGCAGAGCGTCCTGGAACACGGCAATGCACGAATCCAGAAGGCTGTAGCGCTCGCAGTCGTAGGCTTCGGCAGGCGCCTGAAGGCCCAGTGCGACGGGGATATGCGGTAACTGGCGATTGTCTCCAACGACGATCAGGTTCTTTGCGCAGCCCAGTGGCAGGATGCCGGGCACAATGTCCTGCAACGAGGCTTCGTCGATAATCACGTAGTCGAGGACCGCGCCCGGCGCGATCGAATTGACGATGGAGTGCGTACCGCTGCCCAAGACAGGGAAGCGTTGCAAGAAGGCATCAAAATTCCAGCAGTAAGTGTTGACATCAAAGTTGCTCGACGGCGGTTCCTGACGTTGCAGATGCTGCTTCAGATGAAGCATCGATGCTGTTGTCAATTCGTTCAGCACGGCTGTGAAATTCGCCTGTGCCAATGATTCACGGCACGCCAGAAGCTCCGTTTCCTTGTCCCTTATTGACGCGTCGTAGTAATGCATTTGCAGTGCATGGAAAACGGCCATGCGCGCCTCGTTCTCAGCGAATGGCTTGGTGCGAAAGATTTTGAATTTGAACAACAGCTCAATGCGGTCTTTGAGATGAATGCGCTGCTCGCCGAGGTACGCCAGGTAGGCCATGAGGTCCGCAGTCTTGCGCGGTGTCAGTCCGTACTTGTCGAGCGAACCCGTGGCCTGTACACCGCTTTCTGCCTGCCACTGCTGCAGGTACTGCCGCTCGATGACCAACTCATCCAGCTCGATTTGCAGTTGTGCCGACCTGTTGTGGTCTCGCAGGTGCTGCTTCAAGCGGGTCAGCAAGGCCTGGATATCATCCAGGGACGGTGCCGGCTCTGGCGCGCTTGATGGCCACGCAGGCAGGTCGGCGAAGAAGGCCTCACGTTTGTCCTGGTTGCCAAGCTTGGCCACCAAGTAGCCCAGGCCGTGTTTCTCAAGCTTTTCGTAAACGTTTTCCACGGCAGCATTGTTGTTGGACAGCACCGCTACCGTCTGCCCTCGTAACAGAATATTGGCGAGGATGTTGAGGATTGTCTGGGTCTTGCCGGTCCCTGGCGGGCCTTCTATCACGCTGATTTGTGCGCTGAACGCCCGCTCGACCGCCTGAAGCTGACTCTCGTTAAGCCCGAACGGATAAATGAGCCCTTGGTTCTGCGCCAGCGTACCGTTAAGCCCCGTGCAGTAGGCCTGCAAGGCAGTGCCAGCGATGGCCGGAAGTTTTTCGAGCTGGCGCACCACATTACTGGCTATTTCACGATCAGTCTTCGACGCAGCATGATCCTGTCGAGCATTCGCCACGGTCGTGAAATAGCGGAAGACCGGCGTGTCCTTCATCGAGGTCGGGGCGGTCAATCCGATGCCGTCCATCTTGTAGACGTAGGGCTTTTCGACGCCGGGATAATGCACAACGGCATATCGCTCGTCGTAAATCGTCGCTTTGACAATGGGCTTGGCGACCTTACTGCCGTGCTTGTGCAGCAGTACATTGATCAATTCGCGGCTGGGTGAAACGTGGCAGTTGCTGAGAGGACGGATGTATTTTTTCCTGGAGGGGAAGTGACAGGTCAGTGTCAGGGCTTCGTACTTATCGCTCCAGCTAATCACCCAGTCGCTGATCTGGGCGGTCTTGTCCTCGCCATCCACCTGAATCGAAGCCATATCGCTGTCCCTATCCGTATGGCATTCGGCTTCGCTTCGCGCCGAATGCAATTTTCTCCGTGAGTGATCATATTGCCATCATTGCCCGTTTTTTTCAGCAATGGGGGCGGGGGGGGGCGTGCGTATCGGGCGAGCGTAACGCCGATTGATTCTGTTCCTCATCTTCAAACACCCGCTTCGGTAATCGAAGCATCGACCTTGACGGACCTTCCATTGCTCGATTGAACCGGCTTCCCGTCCGACCTGATACACAAGTCGAGTCGATGCGTGAAAAGGTCTCACGAGGGCAATGGGTCGAAGCAACCGCTCGCCAATCAGCCCGTCGATGCCAGGTCGGTCCGGTCCAGCCGTTGAACGCTGGCGAACGTCGATTCGTTTCGTGCCTGATCGAGCGCTGTCAGCGGTTTAATCATTGAGGGCGATAACGCCTGCTGACGACTCGTCTCAGAACCTGAGCGTTCGCTGCTCGGGGGGACGCCAAATTGCTCGCGATAGCATTTGGAAAAATGAGGTGTGGAAACGAAGCCGCAGACATATGCCAGCTCGACGATCGTCAGGGAGGTTTGCTTGAGCAGTTGGCGTGCGCGAATCAGCCGTAACCTCAGGTAGTAACGTGAGGGCGTGCAGTGCAGGTATTTCTGAAACGACCGCTCCAGCTGTCGGCGTGACAGATCGACGTACTCAGCCAGCGTGTCCAGGTCAATCGGCTCTTCAAGATTGGCCTCCATCAAGGCGACCACTTCTTGCAGCTTGGGCTGGTGAGTGCCGACCACATGTTTGAGCGGCACGCGCTGACGATCCTGCTCGCCACGGATGCGTTCGTAGACAAACATCTCGGAGATGGCGGTGGACAGCTCACGACCATGATCGCGGCCAATCAGGTGCAGCATCATGTCCAGCGGCGCGGTCCCGCCAGAACTGGTGAAGCGGTTGCGATCAAGGGTGAACAGATTGCTGCTGACGCTGACGCGCGGGAAGGCTTCCTGCATGGCGGCCAGAAACTCCCAATGCACGCTGCATTCGTAGCCGTCGAGCAGCCCGGCCTTGGCGAGCGCCCAACTGCCGGTGCACACCCCGCCCAGACGTTTGGACTGACGCGCCAAGGCTTGCAGCCAGGTGGTATGTTCGCGGGTGATCACGCTCTGGATGCCCACACCGCCGCAGACGATGACGGTGTCTGCTACGGAAGGGTTGCACCAGGCAGTATCCGGCGTGATCGGCACGCCGTCGCTGGCCCAGACGGCCGCGCCGCTTGGGCTGAACGTATGCCAGCGATACAGCGTGCGCCCTGACAGTTGATTCGCCATGCGCAATGGCTCGACGGCGGAAGCGAGCGACATGAGCGTGAATTTGTCCAGCAGCAGAAACCCGATGGATTGGGGCGTACCGTCGGCCACGGCGAGGGGCGATGACATCGAGAAGTCCTTGCAAGATGAGTCTGCGACACGGGTATGGGTCATGCGCCCCTCGGCGTTAACGAAGGGCGTATCCGTTACGGGGTCAACGCTTACCCCGCCGACGTGGCCTTCGCGGCCGCCGGCGCAGGGTGACGCGACGTCATCAGGCCGATAAAGGAAATCATCAGGGCCAGGCCAATGGTTGTGGTGACTTCAGTGCGGTGTTGCGGGGTAATCATCATCACGGCCAGCGCGGCGCAGATGAACACGATTACCAGCCACGTCAGCCATGGAAACAGCCACATGCGGAAGGTCAGCTCGACATTGCGTCGACGTAATATTCCGCGCATGCGCAACTGTGACACCGCGATCGCCAGGTACACCAGCAAGGCAATTGCGCCAGAGCTGGCCAGCAGGAATTCAAACAAGCCGGCGGGCATGAAGTAGCTCCACACGGTGATCGATGCACCGAGCACCGTGCTGGCAATGACGGCTGCGCGTGGTACGCCTTGCGAAGACGTGGCCTTCAGCGCCTTCGGAGCGTCGCCGCGTTTGCCCAGCGAGTACAACATGCGCGAGGCAATGTAGATCGAGGAGTTCATGCAACTGGCCACGGCGATCAATACAACGACATCCACCATGAACTTGGCATGGGGAATGTTCATGATTTCCAGAGCGCGTTGATAAGAGCCCACCGAGGCCAGCAGCGGATCGTTCCAGGGCACCACGGAAATCACCACGAAGATCGACAACAGGTAGAACACGCTGATGCGCCAGATCACCGAGCGCGTGGCTTTGGCAATGTTCTGCGCCGGATTACTCGATTCGGCGGCTGCGATCGTCACCGCTTCAGTCCCGATAAAGCTGAACATGATGGTGATGAACGCACCGACGACGGCCGACAGACCGTTGGGCGCGAATCCGCCGTGTTCGGCCATCAGACGGCTTAATCCGCTGGCGTCGCGATCGGGAATCCATCCCATCAGCACGGCAAACCCGACGCCAATGAACCCGATGATCGCCACGACTTTGGCCATGGCGAACCAGAATTCGAACTCACCGTACTTGGAGACGCTGAAGAGGTTGGTCACCACCAGCGCAATGATCGAACCCAATGCGAACAGCCAGGCATCGACTTGCGGAAACCACTGGTTCAATACATGGCCGGCCGCCAGCGCTTCGATAGGAATCACCAACACCCAGAACCACCAGTAGAGCCAACCGATGGTGAAACCGGCCCAGCGCCCGATGGCCTGGTCGGCATAGGTCGAGAATGACCCGGTGTCCGGATTGGCCACGGCCATTTCACCGAGCATGCGCATGACCAGAACGACCAGCAAACCCGAGAACAAATAAGCCAGAAGGACCGCGGGTCCCGCTGCGGCAATCGCATGCCCTGAACCGACGAATAAACCGGCGCCGATAATCCCGGCGATGGACAGCATGGTGACATGACGAGGCTTGAAGCCCTGCGCCAACTGGCTACTCGAATCCATGGAGTTCGGGCTGATCATTGGTCTTTTTATTCTCTGCAGATCGACATTTGAGCAAGTTGACCGGGGGCAATCGATACCTGTCATTGCGTGGTGAGCGCTTCGAAAGACGCCCGCTTCAACCCAAGAAGCGCTTACAACCCGGTCATCGTGATGGAGGCTGTTGGTGTGAAGACGCGCCACCTTACCCGGCCCGTCCGGCGTCTCAGTAGCCTGATTGCGCCATATCCGTGTCCGATATCGACACGACAAGGCGTGTGCTCAAAGCCGCGCAGGTTCAAACCGAACACACCTGACAGTCTTTTTGTGTGGGCTATCGATGAACCTGTTACCCCCTTCTGTTCGGCTCTATTTCGCGATCTTGAGCTCCCGGTTTCAAGGATGAGTTGACCGAAAAAACGATGGAAACATCTGCCGCTGACTCGGTCGATAGAAATGGAATGGGGCGTGCTGTCGCTGGATTACAGCCGCTAAATCGAAAGTGCCAACACGGAGAATCGTGATGATGAGCAACAAAATTCTGTGTCATCTGACCTTCGCTGCTTTGTGCGGTTTGAGCAGTCTCAGCCATGCCGCGCAAGAGCCGAGCGTGACGATGGACCGGCCGGGTGCGGGCGTCAGGGAGATCAAAGAAGGAGACAACGTGCCCGATCAATTCCAGCGTCCGAGCATGGCCGTGAAAGACTGGAAGAAACATCACCTGAGCGCCCCTGGCAAAGACGAGCAGTGGGTCAAGATTCAGGACAAGTTCGCGCTGATCAGCATCCCTACCGGCACGATCAAGCAAATGGTCGATCCGTCCAGATAGCACCACTCGCCCAAGGGCTTCGTTCCGAGCGCAGTGAGATCAAATAGAGCGAACTCGGATGCAATGGGCGCAGTCCACTTTTTAGCGTGAGACTTTGTAAACAATCGAGGAGAACAGCGATGAGTGATTATCCGACCCCCCCTTTCAAAGCCCAGCAGCAGCCTGTGCCTGGCGATCAGAGCAGGATGGAGCCATACCCGGATTGCGGCGAAGCCAGCTATAAGGGTTCCGGCCGTCTGGCTAACAAAATCGCCCTCATCACAGGCGCTGACAGCGGAATAGGCCGAGCGGTCGCCATCGCTTTTGCGCGCGAAGGCGCCGACGTTGCGATCTCCTATCTCGATGAACATGAAGACGCCAAAGAAACGGCAAGGTGGGTTGAGGAGGCCGGCAGGCAGTGCCTTTTGTTGCCGGGCGATCTGGCGAACAAGGCGCATTGCTCAGCCATTGTGAATGAAACCGTCGAGAAATTCGGTCGCATCGATGTGCTGGTTAACAACGCCGCTTTTCAGATGAGCCATGAAACGCTGGAAGAGATATCTGACGAGGAATGGGTCAAGACCTTCGATATCAACATCACCGCCATGTTTCGCATCTGCAAGGCTGCGCTGCCGTCGATGCCGGCGGGCAGTTCCATCATCAATACCAGCTCAGTGAACTCTGACTCACCCAAGCCTACCTTGCTGCCTTATGCAACGACCAAGGGCGCCATTGCCAACTTTACCGCCGGCCTTGCCCAACTGTTGGGCCCTAAAGGAATCCGCGTGAACAGCGTTGCTCCAGGTCCGATCTGGACACCGTTGATCGTCTCAACGATGCCTGAAGATCAAGTGAAATCGTTCGGTGAGGAAACGCCCTTGGGAAGACCCGGTCAGCCGGTCGAGGTCGCGCCCATCTACGTGCTGCTGGCGTCGGATGAGGCGAGTTATATCTCTGGCTCGCGCTACGCTGTTACGGGTGGCAAGCCCATCCTCTAGGCGGTTACTCCATGAAGGCTCATGACCGGGAAATGCAGGACAGGCGTCACCCCGTAGATGAAGACATTGCTCTGCAGCGCCGAATCTGGCGCTTTGAGCGGGCGGGTTGGTATGTACTGGTGACGCTTGTGCTGCTGACGCTGTGTGGCCTTTTCTCACACGGTTGGCTCAGTGCGACGACAACGACATCGGCGCAGAAGGATCTGACCGTTGAGTACGAGAGGTTCCATCGCAGCGGAGGGGTCGATGCAATGGTTATCCATAGCCGGGGAGAGCCGAACAAGCCTCACGTCATCGTGCTGGGTAAAGCCATGATGGAAGGCTTCAGCATTGACTCCATCCAGCCTCAGCCAGTGGGCTCTGCAGGCACTCGGCAGGGCCTGAGGCTGACATTGAACGGCGATGATCGTGGTGAGAGCACGCTGTACCTGGCATGGCGCAGTGACGGGTTGGGGTTGTTCAAAAGCAGCATCGCTGTCGAGGGTGGTGGCGAGGTGCCTGTCAATCAGTTCATCTATCCGTAGGTACGAAAACATGGATGCGGTCTTGCGGGCGGGTGCCATCTATATCGCCCTGATGGTGCTGTTTCGAATTTCGGGGCGACGCGCGTTGGGCGAGATGACGTCGTTCGATTTCGTGCTGCTGTTGGTCATCGGCGAGGCGACTCAACAAGCGCTGTTGGGCGATGATTTTTCAGTCACCAATGCCATTTTGGTTATCGTGACGTTGCTCAGCATAGACATTGGTTTTTCCCTGCTGAAGAGGCGCTCGAAGCGCATTGGGAAGTTGATCGACGGTGGGCCGACCATTGTGGTGGAAAACGGCACTTTCCTGCGCCACCGCATGCACGAGGCGAGGGTTCAAGAAGACGACATCATGCAGGCAGCGCGGCTGGGGCAGGGCGTTGAGAGCGTTGATCAGATCAAGTTCGCGATCATTGAACGCAATGGCAAAATCTCGATTATCTGTCACTGACCGGCCGTTTTTACCTGCCCTCCACGTCGACTTACATAGGGCTATTCGCCGTTGGGATCTGCCACTGCAGGCCGACCCGAAAAGGCCGGCCCTTTGTCTCTTTGTCGTGTCTGGCAGTGCTATATGGACGTCGACTCGTCGATATTATTTTGCAGCGTCGCTGCCATGCGCTTTCGACAGCGCCTGAGCCTGGGACAGATGCGCTTTCAGCTTAGGCAGCGTCTCAGCCGCAAAGGCTTTGAGATCTGCATCTTTGCCGTTTGCCGCTTCTTCCTCGAACAATTTGATTGTCGCCTCATGAGCCTTGACCTGATTGTTCGCGTAGGCCTGGTCGAACGATTTCGCGCTTCGCAATTCCAGAATCATGGCTTTGGCCTTGTCCATCAACTGAGCATCGTCGGACACCTTCAGGTTTTTGGAGGTCGCCAGCGCTTTTAGCTTGTCGTTGGCCGCGGTGTGGTCCTTGACCATCATTTCAGCAAAGCTCTTCACGTCGGCAGCGGTGCCTTTTTCCTGCGCCAGTTTCCCTGCTTCCACCTCGGCAACACCTTTGGCCGAAGCATCTTCTACAAAGTCTTCGTTATCTTGAGCTGCGTAAACGCCTTGGCTCGCCATTCCGATAAGGATCGCCAGCAGTGAGGTACGTACTAAGTGGGTCATTTGATCATTCCTTTGTTGATAAAAAAGATGGGTGCCCCAGGCACTTGAATCTCGACTGGCTAATTTTTTTACGGTTCCGAGAATTTTCATCAACGGTCAAAAAGTGCATCGACGCCGTCAAAAATGTGCATTTCGTCGGCCTGCGTGACAGGCGCTCGAACATCTTTCGTTTGAGAGGAGTCGAGTAAGTACTGGCGTGCAGACGCTCAGTGTTCCCTTGACTGACCCTTTCACTGGATGAGGATTGAATCATTGCAAGAGAAACCAACCATGACCAATGAGTCACTCAGGAAATAACTCCGTGCTTGCCGTTTGAGGTCTTCCTGGACTGGACGAGCCGGCGCAACAGGCAGTTATTTACATTCAGTTGATAACTGTTGCCATAGACAGCTAACGAAAAATTCGCGTGCAGCCAGTTGCGTGTATTTAAGCGGCCAGGATCTGCTCGTCTCAAGAAAAGTGCTGATGGGAGAATTACCATGTTTCTTCACAACAAAAGACTTCAATACACCGTGCGAGTCGCTGAGCCCAATCCGGGGTTGGCCAACTTGCTGCTTGAACAATTTGGCGGAGCCCAAGGCGAGCTTGCAGCCGCTACCCGCTATTTCACCCAGGCACTGGCCGAGGAAGATCCTGGCCGTAAAGACCTGCTGCTCGACGTCGCGACTGAAGAATTGAGCCACCTTGAAATCATCGGCTCGATCATCGTGATGCTGAACAAGGGAGCAAAAGGCAAGGTGGCAGAAGGCGTTCAGGAGGAGGGCGAGTTGTACAGGGATATCAACGGCGCGGGCAACGATTCACACATCACCAGCCTGCTCTACGGTGGCGGCGCACCCCTGGTCAACTCGGCGGGTGTTCCCTGGACGGCGGCCTACATCGATACCATCGGCGAGCCGACGGCTGACTTTCGCTCGAACATCGCGGCTGAAGCTCGCGCAAAGATCGTTTATGAACGGCTTATGAACGTCACCACCGATCCCGGCATCAAGGACGCACTTGGCTTTCTGATGACGCGCGAGATCGCCCATCAGTTGTCGTTCGAGAAAGCACTTCACTCCATCCAGCCGAACTTCCCTCAAGGGAAGCTTCCGGGCATGCCGGAGTTTTCCCGCACTTACTTCAGCATGTCCAATGGCGAGCCGAACGTTCGGGGCCCCTGGAATAGCGATGCGGAATTCGACTATGTCGAGAATCCCCATCCTGCGGTAGACGGCGGCGACGGAACAGCGTCGGTGACACTGAGCGAAGACGATTCCGTCACGCTCACCATGATGAAGGAGCGAACCAAGTCCGACACCGAGAATGATCCCGTCACGGGCGCAGATCTGGGCTCAGGGTTGGCGCAGGGGGCCAAAGAGTGAATGGCCGGGGAGGTTCTGACACCGTTGTTCCCGGCAATCCATAACAGCTAAATCAAGAGGGCTAAAGCCATGAGTGAATCGACAAAGACCACCATTATGGGCGGCGCCGATCCGGTAGAGCGTCCCTCCTATGATGCCTACCTGAGACGTTTTGAGGCTGAGGCGACGGCGTTCGAACGAGGATTCAAGACAGCACTGTTCATTGAACAGTTCAGAGCGGGTTTGCTGCCAAACGCCGGTCGCAAAAGCCATCGCTTGCAGTAATGCTGTCCATCTTTTTTTCGTGACACTTCGAAAACGAGACGAGTGAGTCAGTCGTCAAAAGTGCTGACTTTCTAATAAAGACTCCTTCACTTGCCCGCATCCAATGCGGGCTTTTTTTGTTCGTCGCAAGCCTGGATGTGTCGCGGGTCGACTGAGGACATGCGCTGCTGAATATATGAAGACCGAAAACATCAGGGCGTACGAGTTCTTTCACGTGGTTGGCCAATTGGCTAAACAGAAGATGTCGGGTCGCCAGGCATGTGCTGACTTAAATCGAATGACTCGCCACGCAGGATCAACTAACATCGCCTGCATCATCTGAACACTTGGAGATTTACATGTCGCGTCTCGCTGAATTTCGCAAACTCGAGCAACAGCTGGCGGCCCAACTGGCTGAGTTGGAAACGCTTAAAAATGACGATGGCCTGAAAAAGGAAATCGAGTTTGAAACCAAGCTCCGCGATTTGCTTGGCGAATATGGCTGCAGCCTGAAAGATGTGATCAACATTCTCGATCCACAAGCCGCGACCCGCAAGGGGGCTCCAGTGGTCACTGAGAAACCGGCTCGTCGCGCGCGTAGCGTCAAGGTGTACAAGAACCCGCACAACGGCGAGATCGTTGAAACCAAAGGCGGCAACCACAAGACCTTGAAAGCCTGGAAAGCTGAATACGGAAGTGATGAAGTCGAGTCCTGGCTTGCTCGGTGATCGCCGACGCTTACAGCAAGAGCCGCCCGACCGGGCGGCTTTTTTGTTCAAACCTGGAGTTTACCCTTCACTTCCAGCCGGCTCGGAAAGCTCACTCAACGCGCTCGCGTTGTTTTTGAACGCTGCTGCGAACACTGAGCGATTTTTCGCCATATAGATGCTCACATCCTCTGCATGCTTCTCGGAAAGCCCCGGTACGTGCTTCATCAGTGTGTCCGTCAGGAGCTCTGCCAGCTCAAGCATTTGGTCGTGCGCATCGGCGAGTTTGCGGTCCACAAAAGTCGTCTCCAGATCCCGGGTACTGCGATAAAGGGTTTCAACTGCCATTTTGGCCTCGTCGTCTGTTCGATGTGTATGAGGGCGCATGCGTCCAGCGAGAAGGCTGGACGTTGAAGCTTGCGAAGCACTGCTCTGGTACCCCTTCGACGGCCATTTACCACCTCATCTGCCTTCACGAGAGTCAGTCTTCAAGCGAGTACTGTTTATTTATACAGTGCAAAGCATAAGGGAATCGACGCCGCTTGGGTAGTGGCAATTCATAGGCATTTTTAGCGCCAAAAACGCACTTGCGACATCCGGTCGCGTTCTCAAGGGTAGTCAATGGCCCCTTTAATGCTTGGCCAATGGCGCGAGCAAAAGCTTCATGCGCGCACGGCATCATTGCTCTGAATCACTCAAGGATGTTCATCGTGAAAATCAACTGGGCCGAATCCCTTCGTCAACACGTGCACAGCTGTGCCGAGTCGCTGGGCAATCTGTTTGTCGAGACCTTCCATTATCTGGCGCTGTTCGCCATCGGCGCGGTCACCGCGTGGGCGGCGGTCATGGCATTTCTCGGGATGCTGGAAAAAGGGCACATCACGGTCGATGACATCCTGCTCTTGTTCATCTACCTGGAGTTGGGGGCGATGGTCGGGATCTATTTCAAGACCAATCACATGCCCGTGCGCTTCCTGATCTACGTGGCAATCACCGCGTTGACGCGCTTGCTCATCTCCGACGTTTCGCATCATGCGCCGCCGGATCTGGGCGTCGTGTACCTCAGTGGTGCGATTCTGTTGCTGGCGTTTGCGATTCTGGTCGTGCGGTATGCCTCGTCGCAGTTCCCGTCGGTTAAAGTGTCGGACCCGCACGGTAAGACCAAAGGCGCTGTGATGGAGGAGAAGGGCGAGTTGTAACTGACGTGCTGCTGGCCTGAATGAAAATGCTCCGTCGATGCGGAGCATTTTTCTTTCTGCATGATGATCAGGTCGTCAATTCACCCAGACCCCGACATGGTAATGCCAGCCGTCGCCCCGGCTTTCCCAGTACGGATGCTGGTAGCGATACCCAGGCCGCACGGCTTCCCAATGGCCATGAACCGGGACATAGCGGTTGCCGTTCCACCGCCAGTATGCGCGGGACCAAATGTAGCCGGGGCGGGGTGCCGGCTCTTCTTCAATAATGCGCTCCGGCGGTGCCTGCGGGGCGATGACTTCGACATACTCGGTGCGCGACGGCGGGCCACGCCGCTCATGCACGACCCTTTCTTCCACGCAGCCGGTGGCCATCACCAGAACGCCAGCCATCACTAAATACCGTAAATACATTTCGCCACCTCGAACTTGTCCACATCCGGCCACTACCCTTTGCGTTGCTCAGGGCGTGTGGGCTCGATACAGATTTGTTGTAACAGTTCGTTTCTGTCTGAGGGCTGAATCGGCGGGAAGTTAGAGCGAGAACGCGATCGCCGGCAGTGCGGCAGGGCAACAAGAGCGAAGGGGGAGGCGACAGGAAATGTTCGCCTCCGTCAGGTTCGCATCATTGATCAGAGGCCTATTGCCTGATTTGAACGGTTGAGCATTGCCGCATTGGCGGCCTGCGGTGCCAGTTGTTTTACGTCACCATCGGTCATGGCGGCGAGGATCTTGATTGCGCTGTGGCCCTGTTCGATGGCGATGCCGAATTGCACGCTCTCGATCAAACGACGCAGGCGCTTGGGTGAATTACGTTGTTCGGGGCTGATCAAGCGTTTAGCGACCACACCTGACTCGTTGGAAAGTGTCAGCATGATGGTTCCGTCGAGGCCCTGGATACTCAGATTGACCCGGTAGTCTGGGTGAAAAGCATCAGTGATTTGTTGAAAAGGATTGTCCATGGCCTGTTACCTGATTATCGATCTGCATGAATTGACTGAACGTTTGTCCTTTTAGTTCTCGACGCAGGATCAACGGTATTAAAAAACTGCGTCTGTGTTGGAGGTCAACTACCCATCGGGCCGGAAAGGGCAAGGCTTGCAGAGGTTGGAGGCCCGATGCTCTGACACTTGCAGGGTTCGGGCCATGCGCAACTGACAGAGGATTTAAATCGAGCAGGAATGTTTTCAGCGCCGAAACTGTGACGCGGTTGACTCTTTCAGATTAAGAAATAAGTAGTAGCAAACTGCCGCTTTAATTGTGCGGCAGCACCATTACGGCGCTGCCTGCATTGTTTGTGTGCGCACGGTAGATAAACAAAAGGGCGGGCCTGTCTCCACAGGCCCGCCCTTTTTTACCGAAGGATCGAATGTTTCAAGCCGCTGGATTAACCATGCAGGGCTTCGTCTTTTTCCAGAAATTCTTCCTGCAGCAGAGCATCGGGATTATCCGCGTCATTGCCCCGAACACTGCTCAGGGTGGTGGCACCACCGCGTTTGCTGCGCAGTTTGCCAAACAAGTGCTCCAGCGCGTGATCGAGTTTCACGGCCGCGCCGTCCACGGCCTGATCCAGCGAGTCGGCCTTGTGGGTGACGGAAATAGGTTGGTGTCCTTTTGGCCGGGCTTCCATCTGGCAGCGGATGTCATGCGGGCCGGGCTTGTCGCCGTTCTCATCGCGGATATGGACTTCAACGCGGGTGAGATCTTCATCGTAGCGTTCGAGCGTGCTTTCAACGGTGGTTCGTACCCACTCCTCCAGTCGGATGCTGCTTTCGATGTGGTTATCGCTATTGACCTGGATTTGCATAGTTCTTCCCTTACTTTGGCTTGCTCGGGAGAGTCTCGACGACACTGATGTTTTCGTCTGCCCTCATTCACAGTGTTGGCGCCGATGAAGAAACAATTCAACCCCCAGATGCGAGAAAATATTTCCAGGTCAGATTCCCCGGCGGCGAGGAGCGTGGCAGACATGCATTGCCCGGGATCGCAAAGCGCACGATCGCCCCGTAACGACGGGGGATTCCCTTCATATTCTTTTGCGCATGAGAATATTTATCATTAATATCGCGCCATGATTGATCTCCCTCCACCCGCCCTCGATCCGGTCTCGTCCGAGATCGATTCACAGGCTGCGCGCGCGCACTTCCTCAAGGTGTTTCTTTCCCAGCGTCCACACATGGAAGCGCTGGTGAGTCGGCGTGTCGGTTGCCGTGCGACGGCCGCCGATCTGGTGCAGGACCTGTTCGTCCGGTTCTGGCGACGGCCGCTGGTGCAGGTCGAAGAGCTGAACAGCTACCTGTTGCGTTGCGCGGGCAACATTGCCATCGACCATCTGCGTAACGAGGGCACCCGCGCCCGTCTTCATGAAGAGCTGATGCCTGACGAGCAGGAACCCGGCAGCGACGAACCGCAGGCCGCGCTGGAAGTCAGTCACGATTTGCGACACATCGAAGCGGCGCTGTGCGGACTGCCGGACAAGACGCGGCAGATCTTCCTGCTCAATCGCATTCACGGACGCAAATACGGTGAGATCGCCGCGGTCATTGGGCTGTCGCAGAGTGCCGTGGAAAAACACATGATGCGTGCCTTGCAGGCCTGCAAGACGAGTCTGCAACAGTAACCCGTTCGGGCCATATCGCTCCGGGTGAAGTCCGGGGGCGCGCGTCGATGACGGTGTCTTCGAATTCGACTTTGGTCGTCACGCTCGAACATCACGACACCGCTCTGATCGGATTGAGCGTGTTGCACGATCAGCCGACGGTGGCCGAATGGGCGCACTCCTTGTGCGAGCTTGCTCGCGAAAGTGTTGTGGCAGGTCAACATGAGTGGGACTGATCTGACGTCGCGAGCAAGCTCACTCCCACAGGACTGCGGTCTGGACACTCGGAATGCCGCCCAGACCAAGCTCGCACAGGGTAAACCGTGTCAGTCCATTACATTCATGATTGAAACGCCAACCGGTATTCCCCGGCCGTCGCGCCCATGGCTTGCTTGAAGCGATTGCTGAAATGACTGGCGCTGGCGAACCCGCAATCAAGGGCAATTTCTCCAAAGGGTAGACGCGTGCTGCGAAGCAGCTCTCGGGCGCGGTTCAGGCGGCGGGCGAGCAGGTACTGATGGGGTGGCAGGCCGAAGCTCTCGCGGAACATGCGCGCAAAGTGATATTCCGACAGCGCACACATCCCGGCCAATTGCCCCAGGCTCAGCGGCTCTGCCAGATTCAGCTCGATGAAGTCCACCAGTTGTCGACGCAGATGTGGCGCGAGTCCGCCCTTCAAACGCAGCCCCTCACGCATCCCGACCTGTCTCAGGATCATGTGGTCGAGCAGTTCGTGGGCCAGGCTGCTGGTCAACAGACGCTCGCCTGGCTCGCTCCAGTTCATGCGGATCAGACGACGGAAGCGTTCGGCTTGCAGGGGATCATCGATGAAGGTGTTTTCCCGCAGCATCATTTCCCGGGGCTCACGGTCAAGCAGGGTGACGCAGTTGAGCGCGAACTGCTCCGGACGGATATAAAGATGCGCGAGCCGCAGGTCGCCGTTGACCACCCAGGACGACTGATGCCCGGCGGGCAGAACGCAGAGCTTGCCTGGCGCGCCTTTATTGTTGGGCTGATCGCGACGAAACGTCTGCGTGCCGCCCGAGATGTAGCAGGACAGGGTGTGATGGCTAGGGCCGTGATAGTCCTGCGCATCGTGCCGGTTGTTCCACAACGCCGCGACCACGCCGTCGCCCAGCGACGCACTCTGCTCCAGCTGCGCATGAGGCGAGCTGTTCAGGGATTGAAAGACCTGGAGGGTGTCCAGTGACGACATGGGCATCTCGTGAAATACAGGTGGGCAGTGTCGGGTCGGCAGATAAACAGACGTGTGGGAGTGAGCTTGCTCGCTCCCCCAGGGAACGTCGTCATCAGTAACCCGGCGTTGTGTCAGGAACATCGTCTATGTGCCGAATCCTACTCCGCCAGCGGGCGCTGCCAGCCTCCCATCGATCAAATGCGCAAGTTTTTGCAAGTGGCCACAGCGGCTGATGCGCAGACTGGAGCCTCAATGAGGAGCCTGTCATGAACATCTCGCTGTATCTGCTGACCGTGTTGATCTGGGGCACGACCTGGATTGCCCTGAAACTGCAACTGGGCGATGTGGCGATTCCGGCGTCGATCGTTTACCGCTTCGCCCTTGCGGCGTTGATCCTGTTCGCGATTCTGCTGGTCAGCGGCAAGCTGCAGAAGGTCAATCGCCGCGGGCAACTGATCTGCCTGGCGCAGGGCCTGTGCCTGTTCTGCGTGAACTTCATGTGCTTCCTGCACGCCAGCCAGTGGATCCCCAGCGGTCTGGTCGCCGTGGTGTTTTCCACCTCGACGCTGTGGAACGCACTCAACGCTCGGGTGTTCTTCAAACAGAGGATCGCGCGCAATGTGCTGGCCGGTGGTGCCTTGGGCCTCGTCGGCCTTGCGTGCCTGTTCTGGCCTGAGCTGTCCGGGCACAGCGCCAGCCATGAAACGCTGATCGGCCTTGGGCTGGCGTTGCTCGGCACACTGTGTTTCTCGGCGGGCAACATGCTTTCCAGCCTGCAACAAAAAGCGGGCCTGCGTCCGCTGACCACCAACGCCTACGGCATGTTGTACGGCGCGGCGATGCTGAGCGTTTACTGCCTGGTGAGTGGCACGCCGTTTGGCTTTGAATGGAACGCGCGCTACATCGGCTCGCTGTTGTACCTGGTGATTCCGGGCTCGGTGATCGGCTTCACGGCCTACCTGACGCTGGTCGGGCGCATGGGCCCGGAGCGGGCGGCGTACTGCACGGTGCTGTTTCCCGTGGTGGCGCTGAACGTGTCGGCGTACGCCGAAGGTTACCAATGGACCGTGCCCGCGTTGATGGGGCTGGTGTTGGTGATGGTGGGGAATGTGCTGGTGTTCAGGAAGCCC
The DNA here is from genome assembly GCF_900110765.1 of Pseudomonas sp. NFACC02. Lineage (GTDB taxonomy): Bacteria > Pseudomonadota > Gammaproteobacteria > Pseudomonadales > Pseudomonadaceae > Aquipseudomonas. The sequence goes on along the minus strand of NZ_FOEO01000007.1, from coordinate 15,220 downwards.
AAGGCGGTGGCGCCGGTGGCGGGGAAGCTGGCGTAACGGGAGGTCGCTTGACTGGTTTTTTGTGGGAGCCGGCTTGCTGGCGAAGGCGTTGGGTCAGTCAGATTGATGTCGACTGACTCACCGCATTCGCCAGCAAGCCGGCCTACAGGGGCGGTGCGGAAGTCGGGATATCAGCCCTTCCACACCTGCGCGTTCACTAGGTCCTGCGGCTTATCGCCCAACAGCGCGGCACGCAGATTGTCGTAGGCGCGATCAGCCATGGCCTGGCGGGTTTCGTGGGTCGCGGAGCCGATGTGCGGCAATGTCACAGCATTGCTCAGATGGAACAGTGGCGATTCAGACAGCGGTTCTTTCTCGTAAACGTCCAGACCTGCGCCACGAATGGTGCCGTTTTGCAGCGCCTCGATCAGGGCAGGTTCGTCGACGATCGGACCGCGCGCGATATTCACCAGGATGGCGCTTTTCTTCATCAGCGACAGTTCGCGGGTGCTGATCAGGTGCCTGGTTTTCTCGCTGAGCGGCACGACCAGACACACGAAGTCGGACTCGGCCAGCAGTTGATCCAGCGTGCGGAATTGCGCGCCCAGCTCCTGTTCCAGGGCCGTTTTGCGGCTGTTGCCGCTGTACAGGATCGGCATGTTGAAGCCCAGACGGCCGCGGCGCGCCACTGCCGCACCGATGTTGCCCATGCCGACGATGCCCAGCTTCTTGCCGTAGACGTCCGTGCCGAAATGCGGCGCTTCGATACTGCGCTTCCAGTTGCCGGCCTTGGTGTAGGCGTCCAGCTCGGCGACGCGACGTGCGCTGCTCATGATCAGCGAGAAGCCCAGATCGGCGGTGCTCTCGGTGAGCACATCCGGGGTGTTGGTCAGCATGATGCCGCGTTCGGTGAGGTAACCGACGTCGTAGTTGTCGTAGCCGACCGAGATACTCGACACCACCTCCAGCTGTTTTGCGCCTTCCAGTTGCTCGCGGCCCAGCTTGCGCCCGGCGCCGATCATGCCATGGCAGTGCGGCAGGGCTTCATTGAACTGCTCGTTCAGATCACCCTTTTTCGGGTCCGGAATGATCACGTTGAAGTCTTGCCGCAGGCGCTCGGCCATTTCCGGGGACACGCGGCTGAAGGCAAGGACGGTCTTTTTCATCGGATAGCTTCTCTCGGGCAGGTCAGACGGGAAGTGCGTAGCACGCTAACATTCTTGTCGTTTGGTTGGCGAGGGGGGAAAGGGGCAGTCCATATTGTAGGAGCGCGCTTGCCCGCGATGGCGTGGGGTCGGGCGATGGAGATGTGTCGGGTGTACCGGCCTCATCGCGGGCAAGCGCGCTCCTATAGGTGAGCGGTGTTTTTTCTACACCATCTCCGGCAACACGTGCGTCTGCAAATCCGCCTCGTGCGCCGCCATGATTTCCGGGAGCGAGCCGCGCAGGTATTCGACCCACGTTTTGATCTTCGCATCCAGGTACTGGCGCGACGGGTAGATCGCATACAGGTTCAGCTCATGGGATCGGTATTGCGGCAGCACGCGAACCAGCGAGCCGTTGCGCAGGCCTTCGATGGCCGAATAGATCGGCAGAATGCCAATGCCCATGCCGCTGCTGATCGCCGCTTTCATGGCGTCGGCCGAGTTCACCAGGAACGGTGAGCTGGCGATGGTCACGGTTTCCTGGCCTTCGGGGCCGTCAAAGGCCCACTTTTCCAGGGGGAACACCGGGCTGACCAGACGCAGACAGGCATGGTTGAGCAGGTCTGCCGGCTTGTAAGCCATGCCGAACGCTTTGATGTAGGCAGGCGAGGCGCAGACGATGCTGTAGGTAATCCCCAGGCGCTGTGAAACGAATCCCGAGTCCGGCAGTTCGCTGGCCAGCACGATCGACACGTCGTACCCCTCTTCGAGCAGGTCGGGCACGCGGTTGGTCATGGTCAGGTCGAACGACACGTCCGGGTGATTGCGGCGATAGCGCGCAATCGCGTCGATCACGTAATGCTGTCCGACGCCTGTCATCGAATGCACCTTCAACTGGCCGGCCGGGCGCGCATGGGCGTCGCTGGCTTCTGCTTCGGCTTCTTCGACGTAACCCAGAATCTGCTCGCACCGCAGCAAATAACGCTTGCCCGCTTCCGTCAGGGCAATGCGTCGCGTGGTGCGGTTGAGGAGTCGGGTCTGCAGGTGTGCTTCGAGATTGGAGACAGCGCGCGAAACGTTGGCGGTGGTCGTGTCCAGTTGAGCTGCGGCAGCGGTGAAGCTGCCTGCTTGCGCCACGCAACTGAAGGCGCGCATGTTTTGCAGAGTGTCCATTGGCCGTTCTCTGGTGAGATAGCCAAATTGTGACATGAAGTTACTGATCCATGTCAGCCATACCAAAGGATTATCTTCGGTTCGGTAACAAAGATTCGCACAAGTCCTGGCTTATCGCCGCCCTGGACGCATCCTAGAATCGCGGCTCGTTCCATTTTCCTTTCATTCAGGTAATCGCAGCTGTGCCGCGTCGCATCATCAGAGGGCTCAAACCCCTCAGTGTCTGGGCTTTAACGTTACTTGTCAGCGGCTGCATCGGAACCGGCGGTATTGCCCCTCAAGGGACCTCGTTGTCGCCCGACAACCTGGCCACCGATGACGCGATCAAAGAAGCCGCGAAAGATGCCCACTGGCCCGACGGTCAATGGTGGCGCGCTTATGGCGATGATCAACTCAATCACTGGATCGAACTGGCCGCTCTCGGCAGTCCGGGGCTGGCGATTGCGGCGGCGCGTGTGCGGCAGGCCAAAGCCATGGCCGGGATCGCGGAATCCGCCGAGTCTCTGCACATCAATGGCGACAGCACCCTCAAACGTCATAACTGGCCAACCGATCAGTTCTACGGGCCGGGCGAGCTGTCGAACACCAGTACCTGGGACAACAGCGCGTCTATCGGGCTGAGCTATTCCCTCGATCTGTGGGGACGAGAAAGCAACCACACCGAGCAGGCGCTGGACATGGCGCACATGAGCGCGGCCGAAGAGCGCCAGGCTCAGCTGGAATTGCAGGACAACATCGTCCGTGCCTACATCCAGTTGTCGCTGAACTATGCCCAGCGCGACATCGCCGAGGCCACGCTGGCGCAGCAACAGCAGATTCTCGACCTGGCGCAGCGTCGCTTGAAGGGCGGTATCGGCACGCATTTCGAAGTCAGTCAGGCCGAAACGCCGCTGCCCGAAACCCATCGCCAGATCGACGCGCTGGACGAAGCCATCGCCCTGAGTCGTAACCAGATTGCGGCATTGGCCGGCAAAGGCCCGGGGGAGGGCGCCCGCCTGCAGCGTCCGACCTTGTCGCTTAACGCCGTTCTGAAATTGCCGTCGGCGTTGCCGGCTCAGTTGCTGGGTCAGCGTCCCGATGTGGTGGCCAGCCGTTGGCGCGTGGCCGCGCAGGCCCGCGGTATCGATGTCGCTCACGCCGGTTTCTACCCCAACGTTGATTTGATGGGCAGCCTGGGTTACATGGCCACGGGCGGCGGCGTGCTGGAGTTTCTGACCGGCAAGAAATTCAACTACAGCGTCGGCCCGGCAATTACCCTCCCGATCTTTGATGGCGGGCGTCTGCGTTCCGAACTGGGCGTCGCCTCTGCCGGTTACGACGCCGCCGTGGCGCAGTACAACCAGACGCTGATCAACGCGCTCAAAAGCATTTCCGATCAGTTGATTCGCCGTGAGTCGATGAACAAACAGCAAGTGTTCGCCGATCAATCGGTGGCCGCCGCGCAGAAAACCTATGACATTGCCATGATCGCCTACCAGCGCGGCCTGACCGATTACCTGAACGTGCTCAACGCGCAAACCTTGCTGTTCCATCAGCAGCAGATCCAGCAGCAGGTTCAGGCCGCGCGTCTGACGGTGCATGCCGAACTGGTGGTGGCGCTGGGCGGTGGCTTGATGGCGGGCAACGATTCGCCCGCCGCCGACAAGACCGCCGCGCCAAAGACCCCGGCTGCGTTGGCGGTGTTTGATCGGTGAGCCAGATAGATATGCGTCGCCTGGACAGGCCCTATCGCGGGCAAGCGCGCTCCTACAATGGAATGGGATTTCCGCTGGGAACGCGGTCGTCTGTAGGAGCGCGCTTGCCCGCGATAGCGATGTATCAGCCGCAGCGGGTCTTGAACTGAAATGAACACTGCCTTGACCTGGTTCAAATCCCTGGAATGGCGCCGGGCGCTCAATGGTTGGGCGCGCAGTGACGGGGTGACCTGGATCTACATCTTCAAGGTGTTGATCGCGGCCTTCCTGACCTATTGGGTGGCGATGCGGCTTGAGTTGCCGCAGCCGCGCACGGCCGTCATCACCGTTTTCATTGTCATGCAGCCGCAAAGCGGCCATGTGTTCGCCAAGAGCTTCTACCGTCTGCTGGGCACGCTCGCCGGGTCGGTGATGATGGTGGTGATGATGGCGCTGTTTCCTCAGGACAGCGCGCCGTTTCTTCTCCTCCTGTCGCTTTGGGTCGCGTTCTGTTGCGCCGGCGCCGCGCGCTACCGCAACTTCCGTGCGTACGGGTTCGTGCTGGCGGGTTACACGGCGGCGTTCACCGGTCTGCCGGCGCTGGCGCATCCCGACACCTCGTTCATGGCAGCCGTCTGGCGCTTGCTGGAAATTTCACTGGGGATTCTCTGCTCGACGCTAGTGACAGCCGCCATCCTGCCCCAGAGCACCGGCGCGGCCATGCGCAACGCGCTCTACCAGCGCTTCGGTACGTTCGCCGGGTTCGCCATCGACGGTTTGCGCGGCCACAGCGACCCGCAGCGTTTCGAGGCCAGCAACGTCCGTTTCCTCGCCGACGCCGTGGGCCTGGAAGGGTTGCGTGCCGTCACCGTTTTCGAAGACCCGCACATGCGTCGGCGCAATGGACGGCTGAACCGCCTGAACAGCGAGTTCATGACCCTCACCACGCGTTTCAACGCCCTGCACCAGTTGCTTGAACGCCTTCGCCGTCATGGTGTGACATTGACGGTTCAGGCGATCGAGCCCGGTCTGAACGAGCTGGCAGGGCTGTTGGAGCCTTTCGCCGGGCGTGCGCTGATCGCCAGCGACGCTGCACAACTGGCCAGTCGTCTGAGTGAATTCAAGGCAGCTCTGCCCGTGCAGGTACGACGCCTGCGTGCCGAATTCGTTGACAGCGCGCCGAGTGATGACGAACTGCTGGACTTCCATACCGCCTACGAATTGCTCTACCGTTTCGTCGACGACATGCACGACTACGCGCAGACGCATGCCTCGTTGGCCGATCACAATCACGTGCGTGAAAAATGGGTCGAGTCGTTCGTCAACACCACCAACTGGACCCTGTCGCTGGCGTCCGGCGTGCGCGCCCTGGCGGTGATGGCGGTGATGTCGACGTACTGGGTGGCGACGGCCTGGCCGAGCGGGGCGACGATGACCCTGGTGTCGGCCGCCACCGTGGCCCTGTCGGCGACCACGGCCAACCCGCGACGGATGTCGTTCCAGATGGCCTGCGGTACCGCGCTCGGCGCGGTGCTGGGGTTCTTCCAGACGTTCTTCGTGTTGCCATTGATCGACGGGTTTCCGCTGCTGTGCATGGTGTTGGCCCCGGTATTCGCCTTTGGCGCGTTTCTCACTACCCGGCCGCAATGGGCCGGTGTCGGTATCGGCCTGCTGATCTTTTTCAGCATCGGGTCGGTGCCGGACAATCTCACCGTCTTCAACCCGTACACCTTCATCAACGACTACATCGCCATGGTCATCGGCATGCTGCTGTGCGCAGCGGCGGGCGCAATCATTTTGCCGCCGAACAGCAGCTGGCTGTGGCGCCGTCTGGAAGACGACTTGCGTCAACAGGTGAGCTTTGCGATCAGCGCGCCGTTACGCGGGCTGCGCTCGAACTTCGAAAGCCGTACCCGCGACCTCGTGCATCAAGCCTACGGTCTGGCCGCCGGGCAACCGGTGGTGCAGCGCAACTTGCTGCGCTGGATGTTCGTCGTACAGGAGATCGGCCACGCCATCATCGAGCTGCGTCGTGAGCAATCCATTCTGCCGGTGCATCCCAGCTATGCCGAGTCCCAGCCCTGGCGTCAGGCGATTCGCGCGATGGGGCGTTCACTGGTGCGTCTGTTCATTCAGCCCGACCGGCACAATCTGGCACGGAGTCTGTATGCGGTGGATCATGCGATCTTCTGCGTGCAGAACACCGATGAGCCGTTCGCCCCGCATTTCGACACCTCGGCGTTGCGCCGGGTGAAGAGCTACCTGCATTTCATCCGCACGTGCCTGTTGGACCCGCAATCGCCGCTCGCGGCCTGCACGCCGGCACAGGCATCCGCGCTGCCGCCGCAAGGACTTTCCCATGCCACGTGAAATCGCTTTCCACGGCGTTTACATGCCCACCGTCACAGTGATGTTCCTGGTCGCCATGGTGCTCGCCTGGGCACTGGATCGCTTGATGTCCGGGCTCGATCTGTACCGCTTTTTCTGGCACCCGGCGCTACTGCGCCTGAGCCTGTTCAGCTGCATTTTTGGCGCGATGGCGCTGACCGTTTACCGTTAAGGCACATGTGAATTCGAGATGAAAAAGCTCTTCAGTCTGATCGCGACTTTATTGATTCTGGCACTGGCCATCTGGATTGGTCGCCTGCTCTGGATTCACTACATGGACACCCCATGGACCCGTGACGGGCGGGTGCGCGCGGACGTGATCAACGTCGCCGCGGACGTCACCGGCGTGGTGATCGACGTGCCGGTCAAGGACAACCAGCCAGTGAAAAAGGGCGACCTGTTGATGCAGATCGACCCCGAGCATTATCAGTTGGCCGTCAAACAGGCCGAGGCCATGGTGGCTTCACGCAGAGCCACCTGGGAAATGCGCAAGGTCAACGCCAATCGCCGCAAGGACCTGGACGCACTGGTGATCTCCGCCGAGAACCGTGAAGACGCCTCCAACGTCGCCAACGCCGCCCAGGCCGATTACCAGTTGGCCGTGGCGCAACTGGAAGCCGCGCAACTCAACCTGCAGCGCACCAAAGTGCTGGCCGCCGTGGACGGCTACGTCACCAACCTCAACGTCCACCGTGGCGACTACGCCCGGATCGGCGAAGCGAAGATGGCGGTGGTCGACAAGAACTCGTTCTGGGTCTACGGCTTCTTTGAAGAAACCAAACTGCCCCACGTCAAAGTCGGCGACCCCGCCGACATGCAGCTCATGAGCGGCGAAGTGATGAAAGGCCACGTCGAAAGCATCGCCCGCGCCATCTACGACCGCGACAACCCCGAAAGCCGCGAATTGATCGCCGACGTCAACCCGACCTTCAACTGGGTGCGCCTGGCCCAACGCGTGCCGGTACGGATACACCTGGACAGCGTACCGGACAGCGTGGTGCTGGCGGCGGGGATTACGTGCACGGTGATTGTTAATCCGCGGTGAGAGCCGGGATTTACCGTTAGCGGAATGGGCGGGCGGTGGGTCGTTGGATTGGCAACCTTTCAGTCCACACTTGACCCGGGCTGTCGGTAACGGGCACGCGCTCTGAACTGCTGCGGCCTACAAGTTCAGTACTCGCCTGTCTGGTCACGCATCCGTTCCTTATCATGCAGCTAAGTTGGAAGATGGTTACACCTGTTGGATATCAGATTTAAAAGATATAGCGAATCGCAATTTATGTTATCGCAAAGAAGTCTAAGTCAGGCCTCGATACGTATTTCGCATAACGTATTGAAAATAGTATTTTTTCGGATTCCTGTTAAGTCCGGCTGGTAGTTGTTGCTATTGGGGTCAATGCCTGGTTGATCTACCTTGATTTAAGGCGCTATGCCTAATTTCAAGGAGAAAAACCATGGACGACGTACTCGTACCTCGCGGCGGTGACTCGCCCGCAATGACTCTCACTACTCCTCCCGACCCGAGCGATCCGAATCAGCGTTCTGGAACTGAGATAACCGCCATCAACGAGCACCGCGGCACGTGGATGACGGCTTATGCCGGTGCCGGAGACTTGAGAGTTGTGGATTTGATACTTCCGGGTTCACATGATGCGGGAATGGATAAAGACGCCCCCTATACTAACTCTTACGAAACGACTCAGGACAAATCTCCTTGGTATCAGATAATGTCCGGCATCAGGGCACTGGATCTACGGATAGAGTTTTTTTTTGGATATGCTGTAAATGACCCAAGGCGATTTCAAATTTTTCACGACTTATCGTCGGGACGCACCGTGAGGGGCGACATATTGCAAGCAGTTACTAATTGGAGAAATGGTACTTTTCCAAAGGGCGATCCCAAAAATGAAATAATCATACTGGACTTTCACCAATTCAAGAACTTTACCGATGAAGCCCATTATGAACTAATGAAGCTTATAAAAGATTATTTTGGTGACCTGATCATTCGTCCTGAGCAGCGCAACCTTTACGTCCGGGAGCTTTGGGGGGGGACGGGGCGTGTTGTGGTGGCCTACCACGACGTGATACGCGATGACGAATTTTTTTGGGACCTCGAACAGAAATATGAAGGCTCTGGTTATATATCCACAGAACGCTTAAAGGGATTTATGGATGAGGTGGCGAGGACGTCAAAGCCTGATTCTGAATTGCAAAGTATTCAATGCCATAAAATAACGAAAGTCGGACAGCCTGATGACTTTCAAGACCAAATTGGGCGATGGTTCTACTCCAACGATGATGTCGGGTTCAATGCTTACATTCAAAAATTTCATATCATCAATACAGACTGGTCGACGAGGGGGGCGTATATCGATTATTGCATTCATGCCACATGGATTAGAGCCAAGTCCTATGCTGCGGTCAGAACGTCTTTGTGGACAATCCTGGCAGTTTCAAAATACCACCCTTGCAAACTCCGCTTATTTACGTGATTATTCGTGCCGAGGTGCCGAATGTATATTTGCCTGTCTATGAGTGGTTCACACTGTTGAAAGGCCAACTGCTGCGGATCTACAATATGTCGGGAATATCTTCCATTCTTCACATGGCGGGTTCTGACCATTACGCTGACAGTATAGAGATCAAAGCTAACGTCGAGATATCTCTGACCTACGATAAGAGTGTGGGTCTTTGGAGGCTTGATCACTCGCCTACTATGCCTACCGAGATCAGTAACTTTCGCGTCACTTCTCCGTACCCTGCGTTTCCCGTTGAGTTTGTGTGGGATCCTTTGCCTTTGGTTTCTGAATATACAGTGTTTGAGATAAATGGAGAGAGGGTTGAAAAATATGTTGTCCACGAACCGAGATTGGTAGTTGATAGTATCGCCGGCGGCGTTTGGCACGTTGAGGCTGACTTTCAAGGAGCGCCATTAAAATCAGCGGAAATAGTTGCGAGAATTACCAATTTGAAAATAAACTCGAGCAATGGGCGCTACCCCATTACGTTGTCATGGGATGATGTGCCTTATAGAATCACGGATTACAAGGTCATTGGGCGTGGCTACAATGAACACTATGAAGCATTCGTGTCCGAACCTTCGCTGGTTATAAGTAGTGGTCAAAGTGCAGTATTTTCGGTCAGTACCCAAGTCGATTCAGAGGGGACCACTTTGAAGTCTGCCGATGTGGCGTTTTCGCTCGAGGACATTACTCAAGTCAATAACTTCCGTATTACTTCCCCTGGAACCTCATCACCCTTGATATTTGAATGGGATCCGGTACCCGACGCATCTAGTTATCGGTTTATAGCGCTGGCGGATGGACAACCCTCCTCTCAGCAGGTCGTAGAGTCCCGACTTGTGGTGGACAACTTTACGAGTGGACTTTGGCATGTTGAAACCTGGTGGGGCACGAACCTGGTAAGATCGAAGACACTGATGACACATACAGGATCTGGCGAACCCCCACCGGTATTCAAAAACTTTCGTGTGAGTTCTCCAGACTCTTACCCGTTGATATTTACGTGGGATCCAATACCCGAAGCCTCTGAATATACTGTATGGGTGCGACGGCTTGCGGGCAATAAAATGTATCACGTTAACGAGCCCACGTTGTCAGTGGAAAGCGATGGAGATGGAATCTGGCACGTCGAAACTGACGTGAAATGGCTTCGAATAGTTTCAGAAGATCTCACCGTAGAAATTCCACCCAAGGCAGCGCAGTAACTTCTGAGTTGTTGGTGGTTTATTGGTCAAGGTCGGGCACAGGCTGGGTGAGTCGTTCCGCCATGCGGCAGAGACCTCCTGAAAATGCCCGACGTCCAGGCTTGCAGAACTCACCGGCTCGCGTTCCCACACTGCACAGTGTTCAGCTTGCGGTAGAGTTGCCTGAACCGTGATCGTGAGTTCGCTTTGATCGTATAGCTCATTACCCTCATGACGTGCGCTATACACTGTTATTCTTCACGCGGTCTGCCGCCTCCTGTATCGCGGCTTTTTTGGCTGCTTGAGCAGCCGCTTCTGCCAGTTGAACCTCGATTTCACTGGCACGACGCCTGGCGAAATAGTCCAGAGCGATGTCGTTGGGAATGAAGTTTCCCGATTTGTCATACGCGCCGAGAATGATGTCAGGAGGGATGTTTTCTCCGTAGTTGATTTCTGTTGGCCGTAGGTTGATGTGCCGGGTATTGGGGTATTTGGCCATGTGGTGATTGGCATACAGGTGATAGCCGTCCATGTCCACGGTGTCGATAACGTAGGTGTAGCCGCCGCGCTGTCCGCCGTAAACGTAAGCGCCGGTGTGTTCCTTGTAATAAAACGCGGAGGTGGAAATGCCCTTGCCGTCAGGATCCAGCGCGTTGCGCCCTCCACCGAAGCCGCCTCGCACACCTGTGACCTGGTGGATATCCCGACGGATTTCATCGGCGGGTGTGCGCAGTTCGAAGCCTTCTTTGAAGATGGTTTTCGGTGGGCGCATGTCGCCGCGAAAGACTTGGCCGCGATAGATGATCAGCTCATGCCCTTCAACCGTTTGCCGGGTCGCACGGGCGTATTCATACACCATGTCCTGCGCCGCGTTCGGGCCTTTGCGCAGGCGCTCTATCAGTCTGCGCTTCAAGTGCATGGCGCCCAGCTCTGACGGGATAATGTTGCGTTTCATCACTGGAATGTCGTGATACAAGGGAGGCGCAACGCCATCGAATCGCATCCTTTTGAGCACGGTGTTCGTCAACGCCCTCTTGTCTGGCTTGGCGAGACCGGACCGTAAGATCGCAGGTGCGATGAGCCCCACCATTTCGGCAAGTGCTGCAATAATCGCAGCCCGGTAGTGCTCGCCCGCTTCATCTGGATGATCGGCCAGAGAGCCGCGGGCGACTTCCACGCCCACCGTTCCCATGCCGAACAGGAATGCCAGCAGAGGCCGTGCCGTCAGCCCCGCTCCGATGGTAGGCATCATGACGGCCATCGACATCACCGTCATTACCACGCCGCCGAGTTCCAGGAGTTTATCCATCATGCGTTCGTGTCGGGTGGAGACCAGGGTGTCCATGTCTGAAAGCGTGTGTTCGAGATGGGTGAGGTAGAGGTACGAAATGATGTCGTCGGTTTTGTGAAACGTCAGTGACGGCTTGCGCAGGAAATCGTTGCTGCGCTCCATGATCCCGGTGTACTTCATGCTGAAGGAGCCAATGGCCAATCGGTCATACAGCTTCAGGCGTGCGTAGATAAGTTCCGCCAGCAGGGTCGACGATTCGACCACCGCCTTTCGCCCGGCGGCAGGGGCGGGTAGCTCGATGACCGCATCTGTATCCGACGCGCCTAGGAACACCAGCAAAGCAGCGCCGGGAATAGTGCCTGTCAGGGCGACGTTTGCTTCCAGGTACACGGCCTGCGTGACGGTGTAGCGATTCTGGAACCTTACCGTTTTGGGATGAACCTTGTTGTCCAGATAGCCTTTGACCAGTTTTCTGTAGCTGTCGGACGTATTCGCCTTGGCGGCGTAGGATTGCAACCGGGCCGCCAGGGTTTGTTTCGCGAGCAGTTTGTAAACGTATTCGTTGTCCGGATGCGTGAAATGCGCAAGCACCTGCTCACGATAAAGCGTTTGTAGGTCGGCGTTTTCCAGGCTGTCGATCAGCGCGGGCGGAAAATCCCTCGGCCAGATCACCTTAACCAGCGCTTTGTCCTCCAGTTCGACGAGATGCTGGTCAGTAACAATGTCCCGCAACTCAAAATGCCGAGTGCTGCGCTTGGGCGTTGAGGTGCCGATAAAACCCGTATTCGACGGTCGCGTGGTGAAGTCGACGCGTATGAGCGTTCGGCTATCAATCGTTCTTTTGATCCCCGACAAAGCGTCTGATTGCGTTAACAAACGCTCAATCTGCACTTCAATGAATCTGAGTGGATCCAGAAGATCCGGTTTGGCGTACGCTTCGATCAGCTCGGCCAGAAGGTGGGCGTCCTCATCTTGTGCCTGTGTGGCGGGATCCAGCCAGCGCGGCAGGGCGAGCCCCGTTTCAGCGTCGTGGGCGATGAGGTTTTCTTCGTACAGCGGCAGATTTTCCATGTGAGTCATTCCTTGACGTTTCTACAGCACGGGGTGCTGTTGCTTCATTCGTTGAAGCGCCAGGAATGGTGGTACGAACCGCTATGGGATGTCTGTCAGAGGGAGGCCGCCGATACAGGTAGTTCTCGATCTGAGGTTTGGAGGATTTACGCTCGTTGCGGGTAGGGCGATTCATCAAACCAGCAAGCGTTTGCCCATTCCGGGGACGGCCGCGCCGGACGATCGTCTTACAGTTTCACGTTCAAACCAAACCGCCTGATCAGAATCCTTTCCAGTAACGCCTTGGGCAGCAGACGTTCCATCAGTGGCAGCGCCCGGCTGCCATTGCCTGAGCGCAGCAGGCGCGGCGGTTTGGGTTGTTGCACGGCGTTGAGCACATCGAGCGCAAAATCGCTGGCTGGGGTTGGGTTGCCCTGCGAAGCGTTAGCTCGCGCACGAATGCCTTCGCGCAACGGCCACCAGGGCGATCCTTCATGAATCACTTGCTCGGCCTCATGGCTGGCGTTCTGGGCGAAGTGGGTGTCGATGGCGCCTGGCTGCACTTCCATCACCCGTATGCCGAAAGGGGCGAGTTCCATGCGCAGCGCGTCACTCATTGCGTGAACGGCCGCCTTTGAGGCGCAGTACGCGCCGCCGAACGGGGTTACCAGTACGCCGGACACGCTACCGATATTCACCACCAACCCTTTATTGCGCCGCAGCGCCGGGAACAGTGCCTGGGTCATGCCGACGATGGAAAACACGTTGGTCTCGAACTGCCTGCGCATGGCCTCGACCCCTCCGTCGAGCAGCGGGCCAATGCCGCCGTAGCCGGCATTGTTGATCAACACATCCAGGCCCTTGCCGTGCCGTTCGAGTTCAGCCGCCAGCCTGACTACGGCCGCGCCGTCATTGACGTCCAGCTCAACCGCCCGAAACCCCGCGCCGATCAGTCCGTCTACATCCGCTTTCTTGCGCGCCGTGGCCCAGACCTCGTGGCCCGATGCCTTGAAGGCGTCCGCCATGGCGCGACCCATACCGCTGGAGCAACCGGTGATTAAAACGACAGCCATGATTCATTCCTTGAAGTGTGGGTGGGTGTCAGTCGGAAAACGTACCTTGCAGGCGTTCGGCGCGAAACTCCAGCGTTTGCGGTCGGTAACCATTGCGCAGCGGCGGCAGTGGCAGGCAATCCTGCCACTGGCTGCCCGGCAGCAACTCGCCAGGCCCGCGATAACGCGGCGCGGTGTACGTGTCGTCGGCAAGGTTGACGGTGTCGCCCGGCGCGTAGGCGGCGACTTTCCAGCGCAGCTCCTGCAGCGGCACATCATTGCCGTTGTCGATCAACACCAGCAACGGCCTGCCGGTCGGGCATTGTTGTGGTGCGTAGTCCAGACGCAGTTGCAGGCGTTCGAGTCGCTTGGCATCGCGTTTGTCCTGCCAGACGACCACGCCGGCCACAATGCCCAGCCCAACGGCTGCTGCCAGTGAAACCGGCAGGGCTTTGGCGGGGTAACGCAGCAGCAGGATCAGCCAAGTGAAGATCAATACGGCGCCGATAATCATGTTTTCGGACTCGCGAATACAGGTGAGGGCATCCTACCGAAAGGGGGTGGGAAGACCAATTGGCGTTTTTGACAGAGTGGTCGGTCTTCCAGACTAAAGGTCAGTCAGGTGGGCGGCCTGAAGGCTAGTCTTTGATGGATCCTTGCAATGGAATGCATGTGCCATGTCCGACGTCTGCGCGCTACACGCCCATACCCCCACATTGACGGTGGTCGATCCACGCGGGTTAGCGGTTCGGTCGGTTTCCTTTCATCGCACGCGTGCCGACGACCCGGTGACTGAGCGGGTTGATCGCTCCAGCGTTGATCCTGCACGTCGACTGATCCGGCGCTGGGATCCGCGATTATGGGCCAGTGGCGGGAGCGAGGCCGATACGCCGAGCAATTTGCGTTCTCTCTTTTCGCTGACCTCCCAAGCGCTGTTGAGTGAAAGTGTCGATGCCGGTTGGGAGGTTGCGCTGTTTGGCAGTGGTGGAGAGCGACGTTGTCGTTGGGACGCAAGGGCTCAACTGCAGCGGTTCGAATACGATGCGCTGTTGCGTCCCGAGGCAGTTTTCGAAACCGATGGCCTCACTGAGCGCTGCACCGAGCGTCTGACCTACGGCAGCGCCAATGATGCGTTCGCCAATCAATGCGGTCAGTTGATTCGGCATAATGATCCAGCCGGTTCGCTGACTAATCGAGTGTTCAGTCTGACGGGCGAGGTGACCGAGCAAACGCGCAGGTTCTCGAAAGACCTCGGTGTGCCGGACTGGCCTGATGTGGTGGCTGAACGAGACGATTTGCTGGAGCCGGGAGAGGGAGCCAAATCGTCCTGGCGTTTTGGACCGTCGGGCGACGCACTTGAACAGATCGATGCGATGGGCAACGTTCAGACATTTGCGCACACCGTGGCGGGACAACTCAAGTCCACAGTTTTGCAATTGCCAGGGCAGCCTGCGCAAACGCTGGTCAGCGATATCGACTATGACGCTCAGGGCCGTATCCAGTCTGAAACGGCCGGTAACGGTATCATGACGGCCCTTGATTACGATCCTGTCGATGGCCGCCTGATCAGGTTGCGCGCTGACAACGGTCTTGTTCAGGACCTGAATTACGTCTACGACCCGGTCGGGAATGTCCTGAGCATCGAGGACCTGGCCCAACCCATTCGCTACTTCGCCAACCAGCAAGTTGAACCGCTGCGCACATTTGCCTACGACACGTTGTATCAATTGATCGAAGCCACCGGGTATGAGGCGAAAACG
>NZ_FOEO01000034.1 GCF_900110765.1 Pseudomonas sp. NFACC02 | reverse complement strand
GCCCGCGCCGAACGGGCATCCATGCCCTGACGGCGCTCTCGCGGCATCCATGCCGCTCGACCCACTGCGCGTCGCCTGCGTTTGGCCTGCACCCAAGTCGCGTTCTGTGGTGTTTGAGCCATTGATGTAGAAGAGCAAAATCAACAGCAGAAGCAGGAGCAGGAGCAGGAGCAAAAGCAGAACTGTCAGATTGACTCGGTCTCTGTAGGAGCGTGGCTTGTCCCGCGATCTACCGCGCAGCGGTAGCAAAATCAGGCGACTCGGTTTTGCCTGACACTCCGCATGCACAGGTCTTGCTGCCGGTTCCCGGCAGATCGCGGGACAAGCCACGCTCCTACACCATGCAGGCAGCCCCCTTAGAGCTGCACATGTAAGGAAGACAGTTGCTACGCCCTGCGGGCAGAAGCTGTCTCGATAAACCCAGGATCTCGATCTGACGGTATGCCGCCTGCTGCTGGTTCACGCCGAAACTGTAGGAGCGTGGCTTGTCCCGCGATCTGGCGCGCAGCGGCAGCAAAATCAGGCGGCTCGGTTGTGCCTGACACACCGCATGCACAGGTCTTACTGCCGGTTCCCGGCAGATCGCGGGACAAGCCACGCTCCTACGCCTTGCAGGCAGAACCCTTAGAGCTGCACATGTGATGGAGGACAGTTGCTAAGCCCTGCGGGCAGAAGCGGAGTTGTGCTAGAGGCCGGATGCGATCTGACGGTATGCCGCCTGCTGCTGGTTCACGCCGAAACTGTAGCGTGGCTTGTCCCGCGATCTGGCGCGCAGCGGTAGCAAAATCAGGCGATCCGGTTTTGCCTGACACACCGCATACACAGGTCTTGCTGCCGGTTCCCGGCAGATCACGGGACAAGGTTGAGCGCCACCCCGGCAGCTCCTACGCCTTCGGCAGAGTCAAAAGCAGAGCGGCAAGCTGCGCTGGGTTCTGCTTTTGACCTTCTCACAGAGAAAGTCCAGACATCACAAAACGCGACCTGGGTGCAGACTGAACGCAGCCGAAACAGTTCTCCCCTCAGCCGGTAAGAAGAGCGAAAACAGTCATTGGGCTGCCGAACGGCTGCAGGCTGATGACGGACCTGTGGGAGACGTCGGAGGTTACGACGGCAGCGAATGCGTTGTGCCATGCACCAGTGAGGGCACTGACCCACTGCATTCGCGGCCGTCGTAACCTCCGACTGCTCCAACCGTAAAAGCGATACCGCCCGGGCCCGAATCAGTAAACATCCCGCCGATACCGCCCCTGCTCGATCAGCGAGTGTACGCCTTCTTCACCGATCAAAGCTTTCAATGTTTCATCGACACCCGCCGCCATCCCTTCCAGGCTCCCACAGATATAAATGACCGCACCGTCCGCCAGCCAGCGTCGCAACTCATCAGCCGCCTCACGCAGTCGATCCTGCACGTAAATCTTCTCGGCTTGATCGCGGGAGAAGGCCAGATCCATCCGCGCCAGATCACCCCGCGCCAGCCAGCCGTGCAACTCATCGCCACAATGGAAATCGTGTGCAGCGTTGCGCTCGCCGAACAGCAGCCAGTTACGCTGTTCACCCTGAGCGATGCGTGCTTTGAGCAAACTGCGTAAACCCGCCAACCCCGTGCCGTTACCGATGAGGATCATCGGCACCGGGTCTCTCGGCTGATGGAAACTGCTGTTGCGGCGGACCCGAAGACTGATCGAAGTACCCTCTGCCGCGTGCTTGGTCAACCAGCCGGACCCCAATCCCAGGCTGCCATCCGGATGCAGTTCCTGACGCACAATCAACTGCAAAGAACCGTCTTCGGGAATCGACGCAATCGAATACTCCCGCATCGCCAGCGGCACCAACGCATCGACCAGCGCTTGCGCATGCAGGCCGACCAGGTGGCTGCGATTGGCAGGCAACTGGCGAGTGCTCAGGGCCTGGCCCAGGGTTTCGCTCAGGCCGTCGACCTTGACTCGCGCGTCGGCTGCGATGCCCAATCCAGCGAGGAAGTGCTCGACGACGGATTGCGGATTGCGGGGCAGGACCTCGACCAGATCCCCGGCTTCCCAGCCCGTTCCGGCGCCCGACGTCAGCCCCAGCAAAAACACTTTCGACCCCGCGCTGCCGGCATTCAACAGGTCGCGTCGGCTCAGCGTCCAGTTTTCGTAATCCGGTGCTTTCCACGCTGTCGCAGGCGTGGAGCCCGTGAGTTCGCCGAGCTGTTGCTGCCAGTGTTGCAGTGCCGTGCTGTCGCCGCTGTCCACCTCAACCGGCGCGAACAAAGTGCTGCCACCGCGCTCGGCGAGCCAGCCATGCAAACGTTGGGCAAAGCCGCAGAAATGCTGATACTGCCGGTCTCCCAGTCCCAACACGGCGTAATTTAGGTTTTCCAGCGACAATGGCCGCCCGAGCAGCTTGCGCTCGAAACCACGGGCGCTGTCCGGGGCTTCGCCGTCGCCGAAGGTACTGACGACAAACAGCGCATGACGGCTCTGACTCAAGTCAGTCTCGGTCATCTCAGACAGGCGCTGCACGCGCACCGGCAATCCGGCCGATTGCAGCTGCCCGGCCGTCTGCCAGGCCAGTTGCTCGGCAAACCCGCTCTGGCTGGCAAAACCGATCAACCAGGCCGGCCCCTGGCTGCCATAAACGTTAGGGCTAGCCGCAACCTCACCACGCGCAGTGCGAATCTCGCGTTTTTTGCGACGGCGATCCAGGTACAGCAGCCAGCCAGTCACGAAGAACAGCGGCATCAGCAGCGCAGCGACCGTGATCACGATGCGGCCGGGAAGGCCCCAATAACTGCCGGTGTGCAGTGAGTAGTTGCTGACCAACAGTTGCGCGCCGTAGCTTTTGTCCGCGTAGCGGGAAACCGCCTTGAGCTCCCCATTGGCCGGATCGAGGGTGATCTGGTTCAGCGCGCGTGGATGCGGTGCACTCTTGAGCACGTAAAAAACGGTTGCCATTTGCCCCGGCGCCTGCGGCATGCGCAGGTTGTAGGCCTTGAGATCGGGGCCCGCGGTTTTCTGGATCGTGTCCGCGATAGCAGCGTAATCCGCCGCGGCGGCCTGCACCGGCTTAGCGTCTCGCGAGTCAGGGACAGGACGCGCCCCACCACCACGGCGCTGTTCGCCAGCAACGGGTGGATCGCCGATCAGTTTGGTTACGCCGCTGTTGAACCAGTTGTAGGACCACATCAGGCCAGTGACGGCCAGCAGCAGGTAGACGATCAGGCACCAGGTCCCAAACACCGAATGCAGATCCCAATTGAAACTTCGTCCCTTCTTCGCCCAGTCCAGTGTCAGCCAGGCACGCCAGCTCAGCGCCTGACGCGGCCAGCGCAGGTACAGGCCGGACAGGCAGAAGAACACCAGAATCAGCGTGCAGGCCGCCGTCACTTGCTTGCCGTACTCACCTGCCGCAAGGAAGCGGTGCAAGTTCAGGATGAAGCTGAAGAAGTCCTGCCCGATGGCATCGGCAGTGAATTCGCCCGTGTAGGGATTGAAGTTGTGCATCTCGCCACGACGCTGCCCCGGCGGGGGCTGGAGCCAGACTTGAGCGACGCGGTTACTGTCCGTTTCGATCCGGAACATGGACACTTTATCGTGGGCCTGAGCCTCGACCCTGTTGACCATTTCCGCCAGCGACAAATGGGCACCCTGCGGCTGCACGAACAGCGTTTCGGGGTTGAGTGCATCGACAATTTCGTCCGCGAACGAATACAACGCGCCGGTGATACCCATCAGGGCCAATACCAGACCGGCTGTGATTCCGAAGAACCAGTGCACTTGAAACAGGACTTTCTTCAACACCCTCGATCACCTCGATAACCCGTCGCGATGTACATTATGCCCACAAACAGCACTTATTCTCATCCGTATATGATTCTGTTTCGGTGTTAAATCAGCCACCCGCTCTGGGCACACCTGTAGACGCGTTCCATCTGACGGCCCATTACGCAAAGAGCCCCACTTACCAACGCAAGCGGGGCTCAGTCGTTGCCAGTACCGTTAGAAGTGGAAGCTGGTGGTCAGCAGGGCGGTACGGCCAGCTGCCTGATTCGCAAAGTGATTAGCGAAGGCCTTGTCGTAATAAGTCTTGTCCGTCAGGTTCTGGACGTTCAACTGCAAATCAATGTTCTTGGTCAGCTTGTAAGCTGCCATCGCGTCGTACCGGACGTAGGACGGCACATACACGGTATTGGCGGTATTGCCCCAGATATCGTCGACATAGAAAGCACCACCGCCAACCGTCAACTTCGGCAGAACCTGATAAGTCGTCCACAGACTGGCGCTGTGCTTGGGCGTATTGGGCATCTGGTTGCCATTATCTGACGCGGCCCCGGCAGTTACGACGCCATTACGCCCCGCCAGACCGGAACTGACCAGCTCGCTGTCCAGGTAGCTGTAGCCGGCGAATACCTGCCATTTGTCGGTGATCTTGCCGCTGGCCGACAGCTCCACACCGTCCACGCGAGACTTACCCGCATTCTGGTAGGTGCCGCTGCTGACCAGAACGCGCGTATTGTCCTTCTCGGTGCGGAACACTGCAGCCGTCAGCGACAGACGCTCGTCGAACAAGTCCCACTTGGTGCCAACTTCGTAGTTTTTGGTGGTTTCAGGTTCCAGATCGCTCGTCGCAGTGCCGGCGGTCAGCGGGTTACCGTCCTGGCCTTCACCGACCAGCCCACCCGGAGGGGTCGCCGAGGTCGCGAAAGACACATAGATGCTGCCGTTGTCAGCAGGCTTGTAGGTGATGCCCGCTTGCCAGTTCCAGAAGTTAGTGTCGCTGCCAGCGTGAACGGTCGGCGAATTGGCCGTGACATCAAAGCTGTCGTAACGAACCCCGCCGTTGATTAACCACTGAGGGGTCAACTCCAGTGTGTCGAATGCATAGATCGAGCGCGTGTTTGCAGCAGTCTCTGTAGTTGCGTAGTTGCGGGTGATGGTCCCGCCGTAGGCATCATCCGGATTGGGATTGGCCAGCGAGGTGCAGTTGCCCGAAACGCTGTTGCCGGTGCCGGTCGGGGAACAGTTGGTCAGCGCACTGGTGCTGTTGCTGTAACCGCTGACGCGGGTCTTCTCGCGGGTAAGCTCGATACCGGTGGAGTAATTGTTTTTGAAACCCAGCACCTGGAACGACCCGAAGAGATCCGTCTGGTTGGTGGTAGTGTCGGTGCTCGAAACGCGCGAGTTAGCACGACGCCACACGGTGCCATAGCGGTTGACGTTGAGCTTGCTGTCATCCGGTTGAGTCAGGATGTAGTCCTGGCCTGAATTACCGTGGCGGAAAGTGTTTTTCAGCGTCATGTCTTCGTTGAAGTCATGCTCGAAACTGATCGTGGCGATGTCGGTTCGAGTCTTGCGAAAGTCCCGGTCCTTCAGACCGTAGAAGTTGTTGCTGTTGCCGCCATCGTCCGGTTTGTCATGCACGTGAGCGGTTGCGGTCGGCGAGGCGAAGCCGTACGGAATTCCCGAATCGGGCAGGTCGTCACTCTGCATGTGGTAGTAGCTGAGATTCAGGCGGTTTTCAGTGCCAAGGCCGAAGGTGACCGAGGGAGCAACGCCCCAGCGATCATAATTCACGGCATCGCGACCGGCGACGTTCTGCTCATGGCTCATCAGGTTCAGGCGAAAAGCGGCGTCATCCAGAAACTTGCGATTGACGTCCAGAGTGTAGCGACGCGTCTGATCGGTGCCGTAGGTAAAGCTGCCGTCGGTGAAGTCGGTGGCTTTTGGCATTTTGCTGACAAGGTTCAGACTACCGCCCGCGGAGCCACGCCCACCCATGGCTGAGTTCGGGCCTTTGCTGACCTCGATCGATTCAATATCGAAAATCTCCCGCGTCTGGGCGCCTGTGTCGCGAACGCCATCGATATAGGTGTCGCCTTGCGCATCGAAGCCACGAATGAAGGGACGATCGCCCTGCGGGTTACCGCCCTCCCCCGCACCGAAGGTGATTCCCGGCACGGTGCGCAGGGCGTCCTGCAGCGAAACGGCGGCGGTGTCCTTCAAGACTTGCTGAGGCACCACGGTGACCGATCTCGCCGTGTCGACCAAAGGCGCTGTGTACTTGGGCGATGATCCTCTCTCGGTCTTGTAGTCCGTGGACTCGACAGCCTCGCCATTGATGCTGGTCGCGCCCAGCGAAATTGCGCCACCGTTGGCCTTTTCCGATTCTTCGGCGGCGTGGGTCATCTGCGAGGCAGACATCGCAGTGACGGCCATGCCAATCGCGGATGCGAGAAGCCGTGGTGAACTGACAGCGGGTTGTGACGAGAGGCGCGACATAGTGAATTTCCTTCCCCAAGGAATGTTGAGGTCGCGAAATATAGTTGGGAATCATTTGTATTCGCACAAAACTTACATTCTTTACATTTTCCCTTTACGCTTTTTTCACACGCGTGCGTCTACGCGCGCCTGCAGGGTTTTACACAGCCAATAAGAATCACTACCATTCGCTACCTTTTCGATTCCGAGTGGCGACGCCATGCTCCTACACATTCCTGGCCTGTTTACCCTTGAGGAAGTGCAGCGCATCCGTGAAGCCCTGGAGCAGACCGAGTGGGCGGACGGCAAGATCACCGCCGGTCACCAGTCGGCAAAAGCCAAGCACAACCTGCAATTGCCCGAAGGCCACCCGCTGGCCAAAGAGATCGGTGCGGCGCTGCTTGAAAGGCTGTGGCACAACCCCTTGTTCATGTCGGCCGCCCTGCCGCACAAAGTGTTTCCACCTTTGGTGAACTGTTACACCGGCGGCGGCAGTTTCGACTTTCACATCGACAACTCGGTGCGCCAGGCTAAGGGCAGTATCGAACGCGTGCGCACTGACCTGTCCTCGACACTGTTCTTCAGTGACCCGGACGATTACGACGGCGGCGAACTGGTGATTCAGGACACGTTCGGCACCCGTGAGGTGAAATTGCCTGCGGGCGATCTGCTGCTCTATCCCGCCACCAGCCTGCACAAGGTCAATGCCGTGACACGCGGCGCGCGTTACGCCTCGTTTTTCTGGACCCAGAGCCTGGTGCGCGATGACGGCC
This sequence comes from Pseudomonas sp. NFACC02, assembly GCF_900110765.1. Taxonomy (GTDB): domain Bacteria; phylum Pseudomonadota; class Gammaproteobacteria; order Pseudomonadales; family Pseudomonadaceae; genus Aquipseudomonas. The sequence goes on along the minus strand of NZ_FOEO01000034.1, from coordinate 51,704 downwards.
ATCGCACGTTGTTGTTCGAAATGGACACCGCGATTCAGCAACTGAGCCGCGATGTGCCCGATCATCCGTCGCTTATTCAACTCACCGGCACCTATCACAACCTGCTGCGCCAGTGGGTCGAGGTCTGATCGATGAGCTGGAATCTGCGACGTCAGGAAGTCCTCGATGGCGAACAACTGCGCGCGATGCTGCAGGACAATCCTGCCAGTGCGGCGCGTGCGATCCTCGTCGCCGCTCAGGAGAACCTACCGGACGCACAAGCCCTGCTCGGGCAGATCCTGCTCGATGGCACCGGCATCGAGCAGGATGCGGCGCTGGCGCTGACCTGGTTCCAGATCGCCGCCCGCAGCGGTCACGCCATGGCGATCAACATGGCCGGGCGTTGCCACGAGCACGGATGGGGCTGCGAACCCGACGCCGCCAAGGCCGCCGAGTACTACCGACAAGCCGCCGAAGCGGAACTGGACTGGGGCTTTTACAACTACGGGAACCTGCTGGCGACCGGTCGCGGGGTGAACAAGGACCAGGCGCGGGCGCTGGCCTGTTACCGCAAGGCCGCGAACATGGGCCATGCGAAATCGATGAATCTGTTGGGGCGTTACCTGGAAGACGGTATCTGCTGCGAACAGGACCTCGCTGCCGCGCATCACTGGTATCGCCGCTCGGCAGAAGGCGGGGACTTTCGAGGGCAATTCAGCCACGCCGCCGTTCTGGCCGATCAAGGTCTTGTCGAAGAAGCCATCGACTGGCTAAAAATCGCTTTGCGCACAGGCAACCTCAACTTTCTGCGGGTCAGCCGTCAGACGCTGTTGTCCTCACCCCATCCAGAGATTCGCGCGTTGGCCCTGGCCTATCATCAACGGGCAGCAGAACACGGTAACGCTAATGATCGCACCGCACTGACCCACTTCTTACGAAACACTCACTAGCTTTTTTCCCTTCTTCCTCGCCTGTTTAGCGCCTGACTGAAAGAAACATCCTGAATTCAACATTCTCAGGTTGGTCTTTGACGCTCATACCGTTTTCACTCATATTAAGTTCAGAAGCCGACATTAATCAGGACGCTTCTTATTACTTTTATCTCTTTTCATTAATGGACTAATGAATGATGATTACTGACAATTCCACAGCGGTGGACGATCAACCGGTAGCCAGTGAAGCCCTTGAACAGGCTCAGGCGCTGCCAGATACTTTAGTTTCCGCCGCCGCCAGCAACACACCTGACGTTTTCCGTGAGCCTGGTCTTATCCTCACCCGGAGTCAACTGGTCAATCTGAAACGCTATGAAGTTCGCGGATTGAGTCTCCCGGTGATACTCAAGGATGTGATTGGTTATCTGGGTTATGAAAGTGGTGCGGGTGCCAATCTTGAAGCGAAAAACTTTCAGGAGAGTTTCACTATTATCCGTAACCATGCGCTGCAATGGGCTCCGATCCGTGCAGACATGATGAACATTGGTAGCGAATTAAGCGTATTTGCCGACCAGATAAAAACGTATCAACACGGTATCCAGGAAATATATCAGGACTTGCGCACGCAGGTGACGGACAACATCAACCCTGCCGATCGCGCCGACTTTGTGAATTATATTCAGGAAGTCGGGAATCTGGTGCGTGAGCGCCAGACAGCGACTAACGTATTAAACGCCAGGCTCAACGACTTCGCCGAAGAACTGTCCACCAAAGTAATGCCTACGGTCCAGATCAAGCTGCGCAGCATTGACAATCGAAAGCAGCCCCTTGAAATTTCGCGGCTAAATGCCGAGATTGAGGAGCGAGCCAGGCGCATCGATGAAAAACAACAGGAATACAAGAAAGCGGTAGGCATCGCCGTGGGCACCGGGGTCGTCGTGCTCGTCGCAGGTATCTACTTCAGCGTACAGGCTGAGAAGATCCGGAAAGATCTCAATGCGCTGCGAGCAGCGCAGAACCGGTCCATCATTGAACTTGAGCGGCAGAACAAAATAAACGGTGCGCTGCAACGGGTGCGTTTCGACATCAGCGATTTGCAAGAACTCGTATTTGATGCAGACATTGCGACCAAAAACCTGACCGTTGTATGGACCGCTCTCGATACCTACATGACCGAATCCGTCAATCAGGCGAACAAAGTGACCAACGCACTTTCATTACGCCGACTCATGAACGCGTTCGAACTGGTGGCTGTCCCGTGGGCCAACATCAAACGAGACGCTGACAAATTACTGACTGTTTTTTCAGAAGCAGACGACGCCTTTCGAAAAGAATACGGACATCTATAACATGAGCAATATTACTTACCTTAACAACAACGATGTTTTCAAACCTGTAGACATCAAGGCCTTGAGAAATAACATTCGCGTGGCCGGACTGGCCAACTCACACGTGCAGTCACTGTCGTTGAGCACGGATTATCTGCCTTCTCTTGCAGCAAAAATCAGTTTTTCGTATCGCTACCTGACTTCAGTTGAAACGGCGCTCAGAGACACCGCCTCGGCCATTCCTGTGATCCTGAACAGTGGGATGGCTGCTTTAAAAAATTTGCAGCTGGAACGCAAGACGGCAACGGAAAGTGATCTGAAAGAAATCGCCGAAGACATTAACGGTGCTGTCGTCGAAGTGAGCGGAAAAATAACCCAACAGGCGAATAATGTTCGCAAAGCACTCGCTGATATCTCTGAAGAACTTGACCGTTTTACGACAGACACGGAAATTGAAGTCTTCAAGCAGAACAATCAGCTGGTGAGTCAGGAATTGGAGACCACAGAGTCTGCGACCGCACAGCTAAGTACCCAGCGCTCAGCGGTGACCAGTGCCATCGCTTTGATTGAAACCAAAGACTTTGCCACCCTTCTGAACGACACCATTCTGACGGCGAAGACGTTGGCCGATGCCGGCATGCAGCCCCCGCAAGTTGAAATCGTCGAGGCCGGACTTAAGATCGGGAGCGAATTCATTGGGGATGTGCAGAAGGGACTCAAGCTGTTGGACCTGATCGATTTACGCGACAGCATGAACGAGCGGCTGGATAAGCTGACCGGGCAACTGAAAGCGTTCGAGGACCAGTTGGCGAAAAACAACGACTCCATCAAATTGATCCTGCAGGCTTACGCGTTCGATGACTTGCGCGGTCAGGTTGTCATCGAGGCCAACCAGGTCATTGACACGATCGAAGCGGTAACGGCTTACATCTCCCAAACGGATACTGGCCAGGAAGACCAACTGTCAGACGTGGTACAGACGCTGCAAAAGCTGTCTGATTACATTCGGACCATCACCTGATTCGACGTAAAGCCAGGCGCGGGGCACGTCATTTTGTGCTCCGTCGTCCGGCGCGAGGACCGTTGTGTGGCGATACATTACATAGAGTACAGAGACGCCGAGGACCTCGGCTTTCATATGACCTACCTGAAAAATCTCCCAAGCCGTATCGAGGCGTTCAAGGTAGGACTGGACTTGGTACCCACGGACGAATACGGGAAATCCCGGGAACCCGCATTAGATGAGGTGCTGGCAAAGGCGTTGGCAGGAAGCACATTGTGGGGCTTCACTTCGGCAGAGCTCCGCGCACTGCACCACACCACTCGCAGCACGCTCAATACCTTGCTTGAACACGTGAAGGCCCGTCCGGATTCGCTGAGCGTGGAACTGGCAACGCTTCAAGCACAGTGTGCAGAGTTCAAGAACCGTCAACAGGAATGCCTGAAAATCGCTGAGGTGGCCATTGCGGTCATCCCCCGGCTCATGGACTTCATGAACACCAGCATCTGCACCTACGCCCGGGTGAACAACCTGATCAAGGGGGAAAGCAAGGCAGAAGAGCCGGACACGCTCAACCGCATCTTGACGCCCGACGAGAACATGACGTCCGCGATAAGCAAAGTGGAGTGGAACGACCGAAGCCTGTGTTCGACGATGTTATCGGCGGCGAACATGGGCATCTACTGCGGGCGCCTGTCCGATTTACTGGAGGCGACGCGTTGCGGCCTTGCCGCGCTGGACGCGAAACAATCCCCACGAAGCATCAACACGCGCGCGCAGTTGGCAGTCATTCCTGCGCGGGAGGCGCTGCGTTTGATCAATCACACGTTCGATAACATCCTGCGCTTTCGCTTCTAGAAAAAAAACGGCATCCCTCGGGATGCCGTCTTTTATTTCACCACCACTCAGATGTAGAAGGACTTCAGCGGCGGGAAGCCGTTGAACTCTATCGCGCTGTAGCTGGTGGTGTACGCGCCGGTGGACAGCCAGTACAGGCGATCACCGATGGCCAGGTTCAGCGGCAAGCCATACTTGTAGTTCTCGTACATGATGTCGGCGCTGTCGCAGGTGGGGCCGGCGATCACGACTTCTTCGACTTCGCCTTTCTTCTCGGTCCAGATCGGGAACTTGATGGCTTCGTCCATGGTTTCGATCAGGCCGGAGAACTTGCCCACGTCGGTGTACACCCAACGCTCGACCGCGGTACGGGATTTACGTGCAACCAGCACGACTTCGCTGACCAGGATACCGGCGTTGGCGATCAACGAACGGCCCGGCTCGAGAATGATTTCCGGCAGGTCGTCACCGAAGTCTTCCTTGAGGAAACGGATGATTTCTTCAGCGTAGGTTTCCAGGCTGTTCGTACGGGTGATGTAGTTGGCCGGGAAGCCGCCACCCATGTTGATCAGCTTGAGTTCGATGCCGTCTTCTTCTTTCAGACGCTCGAAGATCACCTTCACTTTGGCAATCGCGGCGTCCCAGACGCTGATGTCGCGCTGCTGCGAACCGACGTGGAAGGAAATGCCGTAAGGCACCAGGCCCAGGTCGCGAGCCAGGATCAGCAGGTCCATGGCCATGTCGGTCTGGCAACCGAATTTGCGCGACAAAGGCCAGTCGGCCGTGGTCGAGCCTTCGGTGAGGATACGCACGTAGACTTTCGAGCCCGGTGCGGCCTTGGCGATGTTGCGCAGATCGGCTTCGGAGTCGGTTGCGTACAGGCGCACGCCCTTCTCGTAGAAGTAACGAATGTCCCTGGATTTCTTGATGGTGTTGCCGTAGCTGATGCGCTCAGGGCCCACGCCGCGCCCCATCACTTTGTCCAGCTCGTAGATCGACGCGATGTCGAAGCTCGAACCTTTCTCTTTGAGCAAGTCGATGATTTCGACGGCCGGGTTGGCCTTGACTGCGTAGTAAACCTTGGCGAATTCGAAACCTGCACGCAGGTCATCGTAGGCCTTGCTGATCATCGATGTGTCGATGAGCACGAACGGGGTTTCTTGCTTGTCGGCGAACGCCTTCATTTTATCGAAGGTGCTTTTCTCGAAATAATCTTCGACCTGAATCGACATGCGGGGGACTCCTGTTGGCAAACGGTAAAAAACAATGGGTGTGAGGGCCTTGCCCTCTTGAACGTCCTCCGTATCCCCACTTTGGTTCGCCTACTTCCCAAGGCTGTTCGCCGAAAGCAAAAAGGCCATGGGACGCGGGTTCCCTTGGCCTTGCTGTCTCGTCGTCAGTACTTGAGCCGGATGGATCGTTTCCAGCATGGACGTTCGGCGCGAACTTTAGGACCTGAGGGGTTCAAGATCAACAAAAAATGTCGCGTTTCTGCCCGTTTTTGCCAGACGGGCATTCGCGTCTGTCAATCACCCTGTAGTAACCGACCGATGTGACAGGACGATGTTCCCCTGATCGCGAATGCCGGGCTGGCCGGTCCTCGGAGTTAACCCGCAGCCTGCTCCGCCACTTCCGCTGGCGAAACGATGCTGGTCTTCTTGCCCCGGGACTGACCTGAACTCAGGTAGGCCGCGATCGACTCTTGCGTCACTTCACCCAGGAACACGTTCTCGGCATCGAGCACCGGCAGCCATGAACGGTTGAACTCGTACATGCGCGACAGCAGGATGCGCAGGTGTTCGTCGTAGGCCGCCGTGGCGTTGAAGGGGCGCAGGTATTGCTGGCAGGTGCCGCTCTGGCGATGCAGGTCGCGGCGGCGCACGTAACCCATGGCCTTGTTGTCGCCGTCGGTGACCACCACGTAACGGCGGTCCTGTTCGTCCATGATCTCCAACGCATCGGCGACCGGGGTTTCAGGGCTGACAGACGGTGCGTTGTCTGCCGCGTCTTCGGCTTTCACCAGCAGCAGGCGCTTGAGGGTGCTGTCCTGACCGACGAAGCTGCTGACGAAGTCGTCGGCTGGATGCGCCAGCAAGGTGTCCGGGTGGTCGATTTGCAGCAGCTTGCCGGCGCGGAAAATTGCGATCTTGTCGCCGAGCTTGATGGCTTCGTCGATGTCGTGGCTGACCATGATCACGGTCTTGTTGAGAGCCCGCTGCATCTCGAAAAACTCGTTCTGGATCATCTCGCGGTTGATCGGGTCGACCGCGCCGAACGGTTCGTCCATCAGCAGCAGGGGTGCGTCGGCCGCCAGCGCGCGAATCACACCGATCCGTTGCTGCTGTCCACCTGACAGTTCACGGGGATAACGGTGCAGGTACTGCTTGGGCTCAAGCTTGATCATGCTCATCAGCTCACGCGCGCGGTCGTGGCACTTCTGTTTGTCCCAGCCCAGCAGCTTGGGCACAACCACGATGTTTTCCTCGATGGTCATGTTAGGAAACAGACCGATCTGCTGAATCACGTAGCCGATGTTGCGCCGCAGGGTCACTTCATCGAGTTGAGTGGTGTCTTCGCCGTTGATCAGCACCTTGCCGGAGGTTGGCATGATGAGGCGGTTGATCATTTTCAGCGTCGTGCTCTTGCCGCAGCCCGACGGGCCGAGGAACACGCAGATCTCGCCTTCGTTGACGGTCAGGCTCACGGAATCGACCGCCTTCACTTCCTTGCCGTTGCTCTGAAAGGTCTTAGTCAGATTTTGAAGTTCGATCATGGTTTTGACAGTCATTTGAGCAATCCTTTTGGAGTCAGCGAGCGTTGCAGCCATTGCAGAAGCAGGTCAGCGAAGATGGCCAGAATGCTGACCAGTACGGCGCCGACGATGAGCATCGACATGTCGCTGCGGCTGATGGAAGCGAGGATGAGCACGCCAAGGCCACCGGCGCCGATGGTGGCGGCGATGGTCATGACGCCGATGTTCATGACCACGGCGGTGCGCACACCGGCGAGAATCACCGGCACGGCAATCGGCAGTTCGACCATGCGCAGGCGCTGGCCGAAGGTCATGCCGATGCCTCTCGCGGCTTCGCGAATACCCGGCTCGACACCCGTAAGTGCCAGGTAGGTGTTACGCATGATCGGCAGTAGCGAATAAAGAAATACCGCCGTGATCGCCGGCATCGGGCCCAGGCCCTGGCCGAACTTCGAGTAGAACGGCAGCAGCAGCCCGAACAAGGCAATCGACGGGATGGTCAGCAACACCGTCGCGCTGGCTTGCAGGGGACCGGCAAGTGCCGGAAAGCGCGTCATGAAAACGCCCAGCGGCACGCCGACCAGGATGGCCAGCGACACCGCGATGCCCACCAGCGTGATGTGTTGCAGGGTCAGGTGCATGACCTGATTCCAGTCCAGATGGGAGAAAGCGCTGAGCAAGCTCATAGTTTCTTCTCCTGCTGCTCTACTGGCGTGGGTTTGATCGGCACGCTGTCAGCGGAGGGATTGATCGGATGCGTGCGCAGGAAATCGGCGGCCACGACGGCAGGACTTTCGTGATCGACGTCGATGCGCGCGTTCAGGCCGATCATTGTCTGGTCATCCAACAACGCTGCCAGCGGTTTGAGCTGCTCGGCCAGTTGCGGATGCTTGTCCAGGTATTCCTTGCGAATCACCGGCGCTGCGGTGTAGTCCGGGAAGTAGTGCTTGTCGTCTTTCAGCACCTTGAGTTTGAACGCGTTCAGGCGACCGTCTGTGGTGTAGACCAGCCCCGCGAAGACCTGACCATTGCGCAGCGCGGTATAGACGAGACCGGCGTCCATCTGGCGCGTGTTTTCGCGGCTCAGGTTCATGTCGTAGTGCTTGACCATGCCCACCAGTCCGTCGAAGCGGTTGGCGAACTCAGTATCGAGGGCGACGATATGATGCTTGTCGGCCTCATCCTTGAGCACGGTGGTCAGTTCGGAGATGGTGTTGATCTGCGGGTACTGACGGGCGACCTTGTCCGGCAGCGCCAGCGCATAGGTGTTGTTGAATTTTGACGGCGAGAGCCAGACCAGACCTTTCTTCGCGTCGAGTTCTTTCACCCGCTGATAGGTCTGCTCGCTGTCGAGTTTTTCGTTGACATGGTTGTAGGACACCAACGAGACCCCGGTGTACTCCCAGAGCATGTCGAGCTGGCCGGATTCCTGCGCACTGCGCGCCAGGTTACTGCCCAGGCCGCCAGTGATCTGGACCTGATAGCCCTTGTCGCGCAGGTATTGCGCGGTCAGCTCGGCGAGGATGGTCTGCTCGGTGAAAACACGTGCGCCAATGCGTAGCAACGGTTGCTCGGCCGCTTGGGCAAATCCGGACAACAACAGGCCGGCGCCCAGTATTAATGTGCATAACTTCTTCATGCGAATTCCTTTCTCTGCGCTCAACGAGCGAGGCCACGTTCCAGCCACAGACGGCTTGCCAGGGTCACGGCGCCATCGAGGAGCAGGGCCAGCAACGCAGTACATGCGGCGCCCAGTATCAGTTGCGGCTGATTGTTCAGGGCAATGCCGGGGAAGATCAGGCTGCCAAGGCTGTTGGCACCGATCAGGAAGGCGAGCGGCGCGGTGCCGACGTTGATCGCCAGCGCAACCCGCACGCCACCGATGATGATCGGCACGGCATTGGGCAGCTCGACGCGCCACAACACCTGACGCGGTGTCATGCCGATGCCGATGGCAGCTTCCTTGAGAGAACCCTGAACGTTTTTCAGGCCTTCGTAGGTGTTGCGCACGATGGGCAACAACGAAGCGAGGAATAAAGCGAAGATCGCAGGCCCGCTGCCAATACCCAGAACACCCAGGGCAATGGCGAGAACGGCGAGAGGAGGAACGGTGTTACCAATGTTGAAGATCTGCATGAAGCGTTCGGCGCGGCCAACCATGTTCGGTCGGCTCAAGACAATGCCGGTCGGGATTCCGACCACCAGTGCCGCCAGCATCGATGCCAGCACCAGCATCACATGAGCTTGCAGGTAAAACAGCAGATCGTCCTGATACTGCCTGATGGTATTGATGCCGATCCATTGGACCAGCAGGGCCAGGAGTGCGATGACAATCACACCTCCCATTAGCCCCTTGCCATAGCGATTAGCCACGGGCGGACTCCTTATTTCAGTCGGCGAACGCCTCGCGTGGAGCTGGCCTTGTCAGGCAGTCTGCGAACGTTCGCGAAGAGCAGCGGGTGGGTCGCCGGGAAGGGTTGAACCTCGGCGAAAACACAAGCCATGAGCGCAGCTTCGTCAAGCTAACTTGCTGATTTTGCAGCCCCGGCAACGTGTCGTTACGAGGGAGTGGACGCCTCCACAGCCGCAAAGGTTCCCACGTGAGATGCTATTTGGCCACCCTTTATCGACTGAACGGTTCGGTTATCGCCTTCATTTAGGCTATAATCCCGGCCCTTTTTTGAATCACCTCTCGGGCGATTTCCCATGACCAGACAGGCCGCCGAAGTCGCGAAACGCCGCACTTTCGCCATTATTTCTCACCCGGACGCCGGTAAGACCACCATCACCGAAAAGCTGCTGCTGATGGGCAAGGCCATTGCCGTCGCCGGTACGGTCAAATCCCGTAAATCCGATCGCCATGCCACCTCCGACTGGATGGAGATGGAAAAGCAGCGTGGTATTTCCATTACCACGTCGGTCATGCAGTTCCCGTATCGCGAACACATGATCAACCTGCTCGACACCCCGGGCCACGAAGACTTCTCCGAAGACACCTACCGCACCCTGACCGCGGTGGACTCGGCGCTGATGGTGCTCGACGGCGGTAAGGGCGTAGAGCCGCGTACCATCGCGCTGATGGACGTCTGCCGTCTGCGCGACACGCCGATCGTCAGCTTCATCAACAAGCTGGACCGCGACATCCGCGACCCGATCGAGCTGCTCGACGAGATCGAAGCGGTCCTGAAGATCAAGGCCGCGCCGATCACCTGGCCGATTGGCTGCTACCGTGATTTCAAGGGCGTGTATCACCTGGCCGACGACTACATCATCGTCTACACCGCTGGCCACGGTCACGAACGCACCGAAACCAGGATCATCCAGAAGCTGGATTCCGACGAGGCCCGCGCCCACCTGGGCGACGAATACGACCGTTTCGTCGAGCAGCTTGAGCTGGTTCAGGGCGCCTGCCACACCTTCGATCAGCAGGAGTTCCTGGACGGTCAGTTGACGCCGGTGTTCTTCGGTACGGCACTCGGCAACTTCGGTGTCGATCACGTGCTGGACGCGGTCGTCGACTGGGCGCCGCTGCCGCTGCCACGGGTCGCCAACGAGCGCACCGTCGAGCCGGTCGAAGAGAAATTCTCCGGCTTCGTGTTCAAGATTCAGGCGAACATGGACCCCAAACACCGGGACCGTATCGCCTTCATGCGCATCTGTTCGGGCAAGTACGACAAGGGCATGAAAATGCGCCACGTCCGCACCGGCAAGGATGTCCGCATCGGTGACGCGCTCACCTTCTTCTCCAGCGAGCGTGAACAGTTGGAAGAAGCCTACGCTGGCGACATCATCGGCCTGCACAACCACGGCACGATCCAGATCGGCGACACCTTCACCGAAGGCGAAGCGCTGGGCTTCACCGGCATTCCGCACTTCGCGCCGGAACTGTTCCGTCGTGTCCGTCTGAAGGACCCGCTGAAATCCAAGCAATTGCGTCAGGGTCTGCAACAGTTGGCCGAAGAAGGCGCCACGCAGGTGTTCTTCCCGACACGCAGCAACGACATCATCCTCGGCGCCGTCGGGGTGCTGCAGTTCGATGTGGTCGCCAGTCGCTTGAAGGAAGAGTACAAGGTCGAATGCGCCTACGAGCCGATCACCGTGTGGTCAGCCCGTTGGATCGACTGCAGCGACAAGAAGAAGCTCGAGGAATTCGAGAACAAGGCGGTGGAAAACCTGGCACTGGACGGCGGCGGTCACCTGACCTACCTGGCGCCCACCCGGGTCAATCTGGCCTTGATGGAAGAGCGCTGGCCGGACATCAAATTCCGTGCGACGCGTGAGCATCATTAACAGGTCGTCGTGACGGGTTCGCCGCAGAATCGCGGAGAACATAAAACCTGTGGGAGTGAGCCTGGTCTGGGCGGCATCCCGACGAATGCGTCAGGTCAGCGTCATCTACAGTGACTGACCCACCGCCTCGTAACCTCGGACGGCTCCTACAGCGTCCGGGCTGACTCACGAACTTATGTCCAGACCGCAGACGTGTGGGAGCCGGCTTGCTGGCGAAAGCATTGGGTCAGCGCCATCAACGGTGACTGATACACCGCATTCGCTGCCCTCGTAACCTCGGACGGCTCCTACAGGGTCCGCGTCGTGCCGAATACCTGAGCACGACGCTGATACTGTGATCGTTCCCACGCTCCGCGTGGGGAATGCCGACCGTGACGCTCCGCGTCACTCTATACGGACGCGGAGCGTCCAGAATGCTTTCCCACGCAGAGCGTGGGAACCATCAGCCGGTCACTTCACCACTTTCCCCACTCCCCGCCCACGCGGGTCGGACGCGGTTTCGACTTTCGTGCCGTCGATTTTGATTGCCTGCACATTGCCCATCGACCAACCCTGATCCTTGAGCGTGTAGCCCATGGTTTCAAGCTCTTCGACTACCGGGGTCGGCAAAGGCGCGAATTTCTCGGTAAAGATTGTGTCCTTTGGCAACAGTTGGTGATGCACTCGCGCCGCGGCCACGGCATCCTTCAACGGCATGTGGAAATCGTAGAGGTTGTTCAGCACCTGAAAGACCGTGGTGAAAATCCGCGACCCGCCCGGGGTGCCCAGCACCAGGGTCACTGCGCCGTCGCGTGTCACAAGGCTTGGGCTCATCGACGACAACATGCGCTTGCCCGGCTCGATGGCGTTGGCATCGCCGCCCACCACACCGAAGGCATTGGCCACACCCGGTTTGGCGCTGAAGTCGTCCATCTCGTCGTTCATCAAAAAGCCCGCACCCTTGACCACCACGCCACTGCCGTAATCCCAGTTCAAGGTGTAGGTGTTGCTGACCGCGTTGCCCTTGGAATCGACGATGGAGAAGTGGGTGGTCTGGTGCGATTCGAGCCCGGCCTTGATGTGCTCGGTGGGAGAAATCGCGTTCGGGTTCACCTCATGGGCGCGCTGAACCAGATACACATGGTCGGTCAGTTGGCTCACCGGCGCCTGTGAAAAATCAGGGTCGCCCAAGTAGTTGGCGCGGTCGGCGAATACGCGCTTTTCGATTTCCGCCAACAGGTGAATTTAGCGCGCCGAGTTGAGTGGCACGCCTTTGAAATCGTCACTCAATTGCTGCTTGATGCCGATCAACTGCGCCAACGCCACACCGCCGGAACTTGGGAGGGGCGCGGTATAGAGGGTGTTCCCATCGAAGTTGACGCGCAACGGCTTACGCCACACGGCTTTGTAATCGGCCAGATCCTGTTTGGTGATCAAGCCGTTGTCGTGCTGCATTTGCGCGACCAGCAGATTAGCGGTCTCGCCCTGGTAAAACTCGTTCGCGCCCTTGTCCGCGATCCGCTCGAGCGTCTTGGCCAGTTCCGGCTGACGAAACGTCTCCCCCGCCTTCATCCCGCCAAAATAGTCGCCGAAGTTGGTCTTGCCATTGAGCTGTTTGATCGCAGCTTCGCCGTACATGTATTGCTTGTCGGCCACTTTGAAACCGTTTTTCGCATAGCCGATGGCGGGGGTCAGCAACTCGGCCCACGGCAGCTTGCCGAACTTCTGATGCGCTTCCCACAACCCCATCACCGTACCGGGCACGCCGGATGCGCGAGCGCCCACCAGGCTCATGCCCGGGATCACGTCGCCCTTCTCATCCAGGTACATGTTGCGGCTGGCGGCTTTGGGGGCGGTTTCGCGGTAGTCGAGAAAGTAAGGTTTGCCCTTCATGAACAGGGTCATGAACCCGCCACCGCCAATGTTGCCAGCTTCGGGGTAGGTCACGGCCAGGGTGAACGCCGTAGCGACGGCGGCGTCGACCGCATTGCCGCCTTTTTTCAGGATCTGCGCGGCCACGTCGGCGCCGTACTGGTCAGGCGCGGCCACGGCTCCGCCTTCCAGCGCAATGGCGTACACGGGCGAACTGACGGCGAAAACGACCGATAAGGCGAGGGTTTTAAATGTCACGACTCGCATAGGGCTTCCTTAATGAGCGCAGGGGGACAGCTTCGTACGCGCGTGCTGTATGGAAGCTGTCTGAACGCTGACGAGACTAAAGGTCCAGTGGCTCATTAATGATGAAACTTCACTGAAACGCAAACGGCCACCCGAAGATGGCCGCCGTTGCGCGTAACTGTAGGAGCGCGCTTGCCCGCGATCGGCTGCGCAGCAGTCGTATCAACCTCTTACCCGGTTGCACTGACCGCATCAACCGGTTTACTGCCGCTGCGCGCCAGATCGCGGGCAAGCGCGCTCCTACAGATCTGCGATTCAGGCTTTGAGCATGTCGTGCCTGATCCAGTCGAGCACCGAGGTGGTTTTTGGTGTCCAGCCCAGCAACTCCCGGGCGTTCTTGCCGCGCACCCGGCTGTTGGAGCCCAGGCCGTAATTGGCCATTTCATAACCCCACTCCGCTTCGGCGTCTTTCAGCGGCCAGTCCTGCGCCTTGCCCAGGTGCATCGCCTCTGCAATGGCGTTGCTCATGTCGAGGAACGAGGCTTCGCCGCTTTCGACGAAGTAGAAGGTGCCCGCTGGAGTCTTTTCCAGCGCCAGCGCATACAGATCGACCACGTCATTGATGTGCACGTTGGACCAGATGTTGCCGCCGGTGCCGACATGGCGAACCACACCGCTTTTGCGCGCCTGTTTGATCAGCCGCGGCAACTGCACGCTGTCACGGTTCACGCCCAGGCTGTGGCCGTAGATCAAGGTGTTGCAAAGCACCGCCGAACGCACGCCGTCTTTCGCGGCGGCAATGACCAGATCGTCGATGGCGACCCGCGCGGCCTTGTCAGGTGTTGCGGCGGGCAGCTGACCTTCGTAGTAGATCTTGTCGGTGCCTTTGCCGCCGGAGGCGTCGCCGACGATGCTCGAACCGCTGGTGTGCAGAAACGGCTTGTTCGAACCCTTCAACCCGTCAATCAACGCCTCGACCGCGCCACGGTGATCGCTGCTGGCCGCGTTGATCACGCCATCGGCTTTACGGGCTTGCTCGATCAACAGAGCGGTGTCGTCCAGGGTGCCGATCACCGGAACGATGCCAAGTGCTTTCAGCTCCTGCGCCTGCTCGGCGCTACGCACCAGCCCTGTGACGTGATGGCCTTTCTTGACCAGGCCGGTGGCGATGGAGCCACCGATAAACCCTGCGGCGCCGGTAATGAAGACGTTCATGAAATGATTCCTCCTGCAATGAGTAATGGCATCAGTATCGGCGCGTGATTCATGACTAAAAAGACAGCTCAGGCCAAATGACTATTGCCTGCAGATCACGAATCAAGCTCAGATCTCTGAAGCACCACTCACCTGTGGGAGCTGCCGGAGTGCTCATCGATTCTTCTGGAGGATTGGGGCAGGTTCACCCGCTCCCGCCGCAGATTCAGCGCCAGCACGCTGCTCAGCACCACCACGGAGCCCACGACCACCATCGCCGACGGCACTTCCCCCAGCAACCCCGAGGCGATGGCGATTGCCATGGGCGGGGTCAGGTACAGGCTCATGGATGCGCGGCTGACGTCCATGTGTTTAAGCACGTAAGCCCACGCCAGGTAGGCCAACGCACTGGGAAAAAGACCCAGGATACCCACGGCAACGTTCACCCGCAGCGGCGCGTTGACGATTTCGCCCATCAACCCGGGGAGGTAAACCAGCAGAAAAACCGTCCCCGCCCAAACCGTGTAACAGACCATGGTCAAGCCGTCATAACGGTGGCTGTAATGCTTCTGCAGCGAGAAGTACACGCTCCAGGAGAATGCCGCGAGCAAGACCAGCAGCCCGCGCGCGTCAACCTGACCAAACCCGCGATCCCCGGTGATGACAATTGCAACGCCGACCAGGCCCCACGCCACGCAGGTCCAGCGCCATGCGCTCACACGCTCCTTGAACACAAAGTGCGCAAGCAGTGCGCTGAACAGTGGCATCGATTGAATCAGCACGCTGGATGCACCCGCCGTGACACCGGCCTGGCCGAAGTTCAGCGCGATGTGGTGCAGGCTGACCGCAAAAAAGCCAAGCACACCCAGCAATGGAAGGTCTCTCGGACGCGGCAGCGAAATACGCAGTGCAGAGGCGATGATCGCCATGAAGACCGAGGCGATGATAAAGCGCAGCAGGGCCAGATGACCGGGGTCGTACCCCTGCAAACCCAGACGAATCCCGGTCGGCGAAAAGCCCCAGCACGCCACCACGAAAACCGTCGCCAAGCCCACTTTGAGCCCCTGCCAACGCACACCCGAACCGTCAGAACCGCTTATGCCTGCTACCGACTCACTAGCCACGCTCATTTCGATGCCCCCGTCCGCGAGACGTTTGCCCGCGCTTGGCTGCGAGTATCGAAACAACCTATGCTCACCACAACCGAACAATAATGACTCGATCGTTCACTTTAGGTGATGCATGGAACTGGCTCAGATTCGGATGTTCAAGACCGTCGCCGACACCGGCAGCATCGCGCGCGCCGCCGAGGCGCTGCATTGCGTGCCGTCGAACATCACCGCGCGCATCAAGGCGCTGGAAGGCGAGCTGGGGACCGAGTTGTTCTTCCGTCATGGCCGTGGGCTGCGTATCAGCCCGGCGGGAGAAATCTTCCTGACCTACGCGGGCCGCATGCTCAGCCTCGCCGAAGAAGCCAAGCGTGCGGTACACCCGGATGCCGCCCCGTCAGGCCCCCTGCGCATCGGCGCCATCGAATCGTCCGCCACTTCACGCCTGCCGCGACTGCTCGCGCGCTTTCATGCACGGTATCCAGACGTGTCACTTGAATTGACCACCGGCACAGGCCCGCAATTGCTGGAGGCCACGCTGAATCACAAACTCGACGGCGCGATTGTCGCCATCGACGTCAAACGCCCCCGGTTAAAGCGAACGTCGATGTATCGGGAGGACCTGGTGTTGATCGCGGCCGAATCCCTCGGACCGATTCGCAGCGCCGCCGACCTGCAGGGCAAGTCGATTTTCATGTGGCCGGAAGGGTGCCCCTACCGCGCGGCGCTCGAGCGCTGGTTGCTGAACAACGGGCAGACTCAGCCAATCATCAGCATCGCCAGCTATGGCACCATCGTCGGTTGCGTCAGTGCCGGCGCGGGTGTCGCGCTGGTGCCCAAAGGCGTGTTCGAGCAGTACCACAAAGGCTCGGGCTGGATCGGTTATGAATTCCCGGAGCTGACCTCCATCGACAACCTGTTCTACTGGCACGAAAACGCCGAGCATCACCCGGCACGGGAGGCGTTTGTGGAGATGTTGAGGGCGGAGTTCAGGGGAAATACGTTGAGCTGAACGGCTTTGATTCTCGCCGAAGGCTGGGGGACCGGCTTGCTCGCGAATGCCATGGGTCAGCAACATCAACAGTGACTGACCCACCGCATCGCGACCCTCGTAACCTCGGACGGCTCCTACAAGGTCGGCGTCGTGCCGAATACCTGGGCACGACGCTGATACTGTGGGAATGAGCTTGGTCTGGGCGGCATTCCGACGAATGCCGTGGGTCAGCGACATCAACAGTGACTGATACGGCACATTCAAGCGGCGTAATTCGCCAGCTTCTGCTGAATGAAATCCAGAAAACACTGAATCCTCAGCGCCAGTTGCGAGTTGCGGTAGTACACAGCGTGAATGGGCTGGCGATAGCCGCTGTTGGCGTGCGGCAGGATGACCTTCAGGCGTCCCGAGCGGATGTCCTCGTGAGTCATGAAGTGCGACAGGCACACGATGCCCTCGCCCGCCAGCGCCAGTTGCCGCAACGTCTCGCCGCTGGAGGCGGACACGGTCGGGCGAATGAACAGGCGGTCGCCGTCCGCATGGCGCAACGGCCAGTGGTTGAGCGTTTCCGTCTGCGTGAACCCCAGCAGGGAATGTCCCCTCAACGCTTCAACGGTTTTGGGCGTGCCGTGTGCTTTGAGGTAATCCGGACTGGCCAGGATGTTCAACGGACTGCTCCCCAGCGACCGCGCATGCAGCGTCGAGTCCGCCAGCGTGCCGATGCGAATCGCCACGTCCGTGCTTTGCTCGAGCAGGTCGATGATCAGGTCGTTGCTGTTCAGCTCCAGCTGAATGTCCGGGTACAGCGACCGGAATTCAGCCACGTACGGCACGATGGAATGCAGCATGAACGGCGACGCCGCATTGATCCGCAAACGTCCGGATGGCGTCTGCTGCCGGAGCGACATGCGCTCTTCCAGTTCTTCCATCTGCCCCAGGATGTGCTTGGCCCGCTCCAGGAAAAACTTGCCCTCCTCGGTCAGGTCCATGCGGCGTGTCGTGCGGTTGATCAACGTGGTGTCGAGCTTGGCTTCCAGTCGCGACAGGGTGCGACTGATGGCCGACGGCGTCTGGCCAATTTGCTCGGCGGCGGCGGAAATCGATCCGCTTTCAATGACCGAAACGAACACCTGCAACTCATCGGATCTGGCTTTCACTGTTGTCCCCCACTCAAAACAGAGTGCAGATTAGCCTCGATTCCCGCAAAAGCCACGCCGCGTATGTCCCTCCCCCCGCACGCTGCATCCACGCACCGATCAAACCGCTACGATCGAGGTCACAGCCGCGCACCGATATGCCTCAACCGTGGCATCAAACACGCCGATGTCATCCCGCCTGAAACACCGGTGCAGCGGCTCAGGTCAAACCCCAAACACCGACGCCAGGTGCGCTTCGTAGCGTTTCACGTCGGCTTCGATGTTCGGCACTTTCATCACGTCCACGGCAAGGAAGGTCGGCAGCCCGGTCATGCCCAGGAATTGATTCGCCTTGTGAAAAGGGAAGTAGACAGCGTCCACGCCCTTGGCTTCGAAGAAGTCGGTCGGGTCATCGAACGCCTGCTGCGGTGCGTTCCAGGTCGCCGAAATCATGTACTGCCTGCCCTGCAGCAACCCACCACTGCCGTACTTTTGCGAGCTGTCGGAGCGGGTACGACCATCGTTCGCGTAAAGACTGCCATGGCCCTCGGTGAACACCTCATCGATGTACTTTTTCACCGTCCACGGCGCACCCATCCACCAGCCTGGCATCTGCCAGACGATGACGTCGGCCCAGAGAAATTTCTGCACTTCTTCAGCAACGTCGTAACCACCGTCGATGAAAGTCTGTTTCACATCGAAACCCGCGCGATCGGTGAAAACCAATGCAGAGTTGTGTAACGTGGCGTTATAACGACCTTCAGAGTGAGCGAATTGCTTGCCGCCGTTGATGAACAGGATTTTTTTCATGGAAAGCCTCGTCGTGGCCCGACCGTCAGCCTTCACGGAAAAGGACGGGTTCGAGCGTCAGTAATAAGAAAGGAGGAAGTGGAATGACAGCAGGGTATCGATTCGACGGGGCTGGAATAAGCAGGGACTAGGCAAAAAACATTTGCCACGGACGCACGAATCAAAGCGGTATTGTTGACCTTGAATACTTTTCAGGCATTCAACCGCTGATCAACAGGTGCAGCCCCAACAAGGCCATTCCAATAAAGAAAACGCGCTTGAACAGCGCGGCGCTGATGCATTGTCGCAGCCATTGACCGAGCATCATGCCGAGCAGCGCAGGGATCACCGCCAGTAACGAGACACTCATTTCAGCGCCGCCCAGTGCGCCGTTCCAGAACAGCCCGGCGCCCAGTGCCAGGCTGGACACCGTGAAGGACAGACCCAGCGCCTGCACCAGTTGATTACGGTCCAGACCCAGTCCCTGAATGTAAGGCACTGCGGGAATCACGAACACACCGGTGACCGAGGTGATGAGACCAGTGATCAACCCGCACAGCGGCCCCAGCCACGGCTCTGCACGCGGCGGCACCTTGAGCGTTGGCAAAAACAACCCGCACAACGCGTAAACGAACAACGCCCCACCAAGCGCCCGGCCCATGGAGTGCGCGCCGCCCACGCCCAGTCCGTATGAGCCCAGTCCCGTCCCCACGGCGGTCATGACCAGCAACGGCCACAAGCGCCTGACCGAGCTGTGCAAATGTCCGCCTGCTGCCAGTTGCCAGACATTGGTGAAGGTTGCTGGTATTAACAGCAGCGCGGCAGCCTGTGTCGGCAACATAGCCATGCCCAGCAGTCCCATGGCGACGGTCGGCAAGCCCATACCGATGACGCCCTTCACCGTGCCCGCCAGTAGAAAAGCGACCAATACCAGAGCTGTCAGGCTCCAACCGATCGTTTGATAAAGCGAAAAAAAGGTATTCATGGGCTCATCCTGAGCCGGTCTTCCGCGTTTGAAAATCTGCGATATATTGAGTCAGCCTTCGTTTTTAACAGAACCTGGTGTTTGCGCTGCACCTTCGGATGACGTTCAACCTGTGGGAGCGAGCTGGGTCTGGACGGCATTCCGAGGAATGCAGGGTGTCAGTCGATGTGCAGGTGTCTGGCCTACCTCATTCGCGAGCAAGCTCGCTCCCACAGGGTTCAGTGGTCGGCCGTCAATCTCCGCGGTCCATCGTGTTTTTTAGCCCGGCCTTGAAAGAGTAAGCCCCATGCATTTCGACCTGATCGACCTGAAGCTTTTCCTCAATGTGGCCGAAGCCGGCAACATCACGGCCGGCGCCGCGCACAGTCATCTGTCTCTGGCCTCGGCCAGCGCGCGGATACGAGGGCTGGAATCTTCACTGGGCATCACCCTGCTCGAACGCGGCAGGCGCGGGGTGGCGCTGACCGCGGCGGGCAAAGCGCTGACTCAACACGCACGTCTGATCCTGCAGCAGGTCGAGCGGCTGCAAGCCGACCTCATCGACTACGCGCAAGGCTTCAAGGGTCAGATCCGCCTGCTGTGCAACACGTCTGCGCTGAGTGAGCACCTGCCCGAACGCCTGGCCGCGTTTCTCGCCAGCCACCCCAACATCGACATCCATCTGGAAGAACACCCCAGCCTGCGCATTCTGCATGCGGTGCGTCACGGTACCGCTGACATCGGCATCATTTCCGACGCCGTCGACACCAGTGACCTGCAAACCGTCCCCTTCTGCCCCGACCCGCTGACGCTGATCATGCCGTCGAACCATCCCCTGGCTGATCACGACAGCCTGCGTTTCAGCCAGGCACTGGACCACGAATTCGTCGGGCTTGGGGTCAACAGCGCCATGGCGATTTACCTTGAAGAACAGGCCCTGCACCTGGGCCGTCGTCTGAAAACCCGCGTGCGCGCGGAAAGTTTCGACGGCGTGATGCGTATGGTCGTGCGTGGCGCCGGCCTGGGTGTCGTGCCTCAGGCGGCCGTCGAACGGTTTCAGCAAGCCGACCAATTGAAAAGCGTGCGTCTGAGCGACCGCTGGGCCGACCGTACGCTGTTGCTGTGTGCGTCAGACTTCGCCCGAATGCCCGAATACATCAACGCGCTGTTGCGTCATCTGGGACCGGAAACTGCGTTTCTGGGCACACCGATGTCGAGCTCAGACAACTGACGCGGCAACGGCGCCCCTAAGGTGTGCGAGCGTAACTTTCGCCACCTTTTCTGGAGCTGTCATGAGCAACCCGATCATCGTTCTTCGCGACACCACGCCCCTGCCCGTCGTTGACGCCTGCAAATGGGAACGCATCGGCGGCGACCCGCACACCGTCAACCTCAATGCCTACACCAGCGCCGACGGCGAAAAGATCATGGGCACCTGGATCTGCACGCCGGGCAAATGGTATGTGGAATACGTGAAGTGGGAATACTGCGACTTTCAGGAAGGCTATTGCATCATCACCCCGGAAGGTAAAGAGCCGATTCACCTGAAGGCCGGCGACAAGTTCATCATCGAGCCCGGCATGAAAGGCACGTGGGAAGTGGTTGAAACCGTACGCAAGTATTTCGTGTTTGCCTGATCGGCTGATCACACCATTAGGTGATGGGTCAGCACCCTTGAGGGTGACTGACCCATCACCGTTCAACGCATGACCTTGTCCAGATACTCCAACGGCAGCGCGCGCTGCATGTAATCCAGTCCGGTCAACTGATCCAGCTCGGCCAATACCATCGAAATCTGCTTATAGGCCGCGCGGAACAACGTGCTGCCCAGGCTGACCCGTTGAATACCGAGGGCTCGCAAACGGTCGATGGTCATGCGCGGTGCTGGCAGGACGTTGATCGGTTTGAACAGCTCGCTCTGCACGGTCTTCAGATCCTCCATGCTGCGCAGCCCTGGTGCGAACAGGCAATCGGCGCCCGCCGCTTCAAACGCCACCAGTCGCTTGATCACTTCACTCAACGAATAGTCGTGCTGCCCCAGCAGGTAGTCGGTGCGTGCCGTCACGACGAAATTCGGGTTGCGGCTGCGCACCGCCTCACACGCAGCGCCTACGCGTTCGCAGGCTTGCTCGACGCCAAAGAACACCGGCGCTGTCGGGTTGCTGTAATCGGCGATGTCCTCGATGGAGGCACCACCGCAGCCCATGTCCGAAACGCGTCGAAAATTGCTTTCCACCCCTTCCGGGGTCCTCGCCAGACCGTTTTCGAGGTCCGCGCTCACAGGAATCTGAACCGCACGCACGATGCGATCCACTGCCTCGAACTTCATTTCGTCGTCCATGGCTGGCGACGAATCGCGGTACCCGCGCGTAAACGCAATGCCCGCGCTGGTGGTTCCTACACTCGGATAGCCCAACTGCTCGATCAGACGCGCACTCCCCTCGCACCACGCATTGGGCATCACGAAGAGAGGACTGTCAGGTCGGTGTAACGCGTTGAATCGCTTGCTCGCATTCATGGATGAATTCCCCCTGGATGCAAGATTAATGGCCTGGCCGGTTATTACCCATTCAGAAAAAATGAATCCGTTTAAAAAAACGTGAACAGACAGGGGACGGGGATCGTGAAAGTCTTGCCCCACCTAACGCCCTGGACGCCTTTCCATGAAACGGACTGCAACCGCTTTATTACTTTCACTCGCCTGTACATTGACGTTTGCCACCCCCGTCGAACAGGTCAAAACACTCACTTCGGCCTCCACTGAAAGTTCGAAACTTCATACATTCAAACTTCCGGACTCGACGATGAACATCGCGTTATGGAAAGACCAGGCTCGCGGCCCGAACCGCGCACTGATCAAAGAATCCCAAGTGGTTTTGTTTGTTCACGGCGCGACCATTTCCGGCAAGTTGTCTGCCGGTTATCCCATTAACGGTTATTCCTGGTCTGGTGATGTGGCCAACTCCGGGCGCGATGCCTGGGTGGTGGATCTGCCCGGTTATGGCCGCTCCGACGATTACCCTGAAATGCGTGCGCCGGACGCCGGCACCACCTCCGATCCCGTGGGCAATGCGAAAAGCCTGGTGCCCGTGCTGGACGCGGCCGTCGACTACATCCTCAAGCAGAGCGGGGCCCAAAAGCTCACGATCATCGCCACCTCCCGAGGCGCGATTCCCGTGGGCTATTACGCCACGGCACACCCGGAAAAGCTGGACAAGGTGGTGTTCAACTCTCCCATCGTACGCCGCGACGCCGTTGACCCGGCGGTCATCAAAAGCCTGTTCGGCAGTGCTGACCGGCCGAGGCTGAATTACTACGAAATCCCGATGGACAAGCGCCTCGCCATGCTCACCGACGATCGCCCGCCAGGCACCGACGTGCAGCTGGAAGACGACTTCATCACGCATTGGCCGAGCGACTCACTGTCAGAACGCGGCACCCGCCAAGGCACGATCAAAGTACCCGGCGGATTTGCTCAGGATATCTACGACGCCTGGCACGGTACTTATTGGGACCCGGCGAAAATTACAGTGCCCGTCTTAATTACACGCGGTGATTACGACCATGTTTTAACCCCACGTGAAGATACCGACTGGTTATACAGCCACCTGACTAACGCCCCCAGTAAGCGCTCGGTATTAATTGATAAAGGCACGCATGCCATGTTGTTTGAAAAGAAGCGTTTTGAACTGTATCGCGAAGTTCAAGTATTCCTCGATGGACCCTACACCCCGCTGGCGCTGACCTGCAATTTCTGCGGCGGCCGCAATTAATCAAGGAGCAAAACCATGCTGAAGAAAGCACGCATCGTGACGCTGGAAGGCGTCCTCAATGAAAAAATCTACGACGAACGGGTCTCCCGCAGCGGTTGTTTCCTGGGTAACACCGTGCTCGAACAGGTCGCCAATCAGGCCAAGCTGTCCAACGCGGTGGTCGGCGTGGCAGGCGCAGGCGGCATTGGCGGCGCCGTTGCGCTGGGGCTGGCCCGACTGGGCGTGCGTCATATCAAGATTGCCGACCCGGACTCGTTCGAAATCAGCAACATCAACCGCCAGTTTGGCGCCTCGGTGAACACCGTTGGCCGTAACAAGGCGCTGGTGGTGGCCGAGGAAGTCCACAAGCTGGCCGGTGACGTGACCATCGAGGTCTTTCCCGAGGGCATCCAGAAACACACCGCCGACGCCTTCGTGGAGAACTGCGACCTGGTGCTCGACCAGATGGACTTCTACAGCATCGGCGAACGCTATGCCCTGCACCGCGCTTACCGCACATCGGAGAAGTGCAAAGGCATGCTCGCGTCATCGGTGGTCGGCTGGGGCGCGAACATCTACAAGTTCGAAAAGGACGGCCTGACGCTGGAGGATTTCTACGGGATTCCCGAAGACGTGCAGATGACGCCCGAGCTCGTCGACAAACTGGTGAAGCTGCAGGCGTCCTATCAGCCCCGTTTCCCGAGCATTCCGGACATCTACGGCTGGATGCAGGACACCGGCAATGTGCCGATCCTGTCCATCGCGCCCACCGCCTCCCACTACCTGATCCTCTGCCGCTCGACCCTGATGCTCTGCGATCTGGAAGGTGCGCCTTACAGCACGCCGTTGCCCGCCATGCCCAAGTACTACTGGTTCGACGGCTCGACCTTCGACAACGGGATCTATGAGTTCAACGGTGAGTGGGCCAACCCGGACGAACACCAGAAGCATTTCAAAATAGCCTGAAGCTCAACGGCCCTCGTACGCGGGGGCCACACCGAGGTATGTGCCTTGAACGCGACACCCCGTCCTCACGAAACCCGCGACATCTGTCTGTTCCTGGCAGGCTCGGGGTTGTGGTTCATCTGCGTGGGCATTCAGAGCATTTTCCTGCCTTGGGTGCTGATCAGCGTCCTTCATGCCTCGCCCTTTCAATTCGGCGTGGCGCAGATGTGCCTGATGCTCCCGGTGCTGGCGCTGGTGATTTACGGCGGCTACCTGGCGGACCGTCGGCCGTTGCGTCGCCTGCTGACGCGCCTCTACCTGATCGCCGCGATGGTCGCGTTGCTGTTCGCCGCCTGGTCCTTTCAAGGCTCGCTGAGCTATCCGATGGTGTTGATGTACTCGCTGCTGTTCGGCGTGCTTTCCGCCTTCTGCGCACCGGCCCGGGAAGCATGGCTCAACGTCCTCGGCCAACGGCAGTTGCAAAGAATCGTCACGATCAATATTGGCATCGAGTTCGGTATCCAGGTGGTGGGGTATGCCCTTGGCGGCCTGGTGTCGTGGCTCGGCGTCAGCGTGATGTTCCTGCTGCTCGCAGTGCTGTTTCTGACCGCCTGCGCGTCAGTGGCACGGATCTCCACGACCACATCGGCCAAGCCGCAGTCGGATCTGCTGACCGAAACCCGCGAGGCCTTTCGCTTCTCGGTGAATCACCCGGTGATCTTTCCCGTGCTGCTGCTCAACGGGCTGATCGGGGTGTTTTTCCTGGGCTCGTACTTCGTCGTCATGCCGCTGCACCTGTCTCAACTGCCGGGCTACGACGCCTCTTTACTGGCGACCGCGAACATCGTGTTCATGGTCGGGCTGATCGCGTCCATCGCCACGCTGGTGCTCTCGGGAGGCGTGCAGAACAAACAACGCACGCTGATCGTGAGCTGCCTTCTGGCCTCACTTGTCCTGGCCGTCATGCCGTATGTGCTCAACCGCTGGCTGCTGCTCGCGCTGCTGACTGGCTGGGGTTTTTTGGGCGGCATCGCGCTGAGCATGGGCCAGACCCTGATTCAGGAAAACGCCCCCGCGCGCAACAAGGCGCAAGTGCTGGCGTTGCTGATGCTGTTCTTCATGGGCGGCAACCCGGTCGGGTCGTTCTTGCTGGGCACGCTGCTCGAATACTGGGAAGCCACTTCGGTGGGCGTCTTCACCGCGGCGGTCATGTTCCTGGCCATCGCCGTCATCTCGTACACCTACAAACTCTGGGGTTCGCACTATGACCACATCAACTCTGCCACTTGATTTCCCGGTGCCGACCCGGCGCACCAATCAGGTCTATATCGCCAGCACCGAACCGGACCTGGCCAAGGTCCAGACGATCTGGGAAGAAGTCTACAAGGAAGAACTGGGCTGGCTGGATGAAACCAACACCGACCCACGCAACGATCGCTTTCACGCCTCGTCCGTGTACCTGCTGGCCACCGGCAGCGAAGGCGAACCGGTCGGCGTCATGCGCATGGTGATCGACAGTGCGCAGGGGCTGCCGGTGGAGAACTTCATCGACATCACGCCACTGCGCGAAGCGGCTCAGGGCTCTCTGGTCGAGTGCGCAAGGTTGATGGTCCCTGCGCGCTACCGCGATCAGAAGTTCACGGCCTATCCCCACGGCGTTTTTGCAGCACTGGTAAAAGCCGCGCTGCATCACTGCCTCAAGGAGAAGAACTACAACGTGCTCGCCAACTGCTTCCTCGACACCCGGACGACGCCCATCAAGGCGCTGGTGCAGATGGGCTTCAAGGACCTGAATATCCGCTTCCGCGACGAGCTCAAGGAAGCCTCGGAATGCACGGTTCTGCACCTGGACATCAAAGACATGCTGTCGATCTTTTACGGCCAGGAAAACGGGCTGGGCAACTACATCATGATGCGCAATGCAGGCTGAGACGCCGCACAGGAGGGAACCTATGAACAACTCGACTTCCATCTACCGGCTTGAATCCAACGTCCGCACCTATTGCCGGGACTGCGACGTGGTATTCGCGACCGGCACGGGCGCAACCCTCACAGACGTCCACGGCCTGCCCTATATCGACTTCTTTGCCGGCGCCGGTTCGCTGAACTATGGGCATAACAACCCGCACCTCAAACAACCGCTGCTGGACTACATCCAGCAGGACGGTGTGACCAACACCCTGGACTTTCACAGCGACGCCAAGTCGCGTTTCATCGAGCGCTTTGACGAAGTGATCCTCAAGCCCAGAGGCCTTTACTACAAGCTGCAGTTCACCGGTCCGACCGGCACCAACGCCGTCGAAGCCGCGTTAAAACTGGCTCGCAAAGTCACTGGCCGCGCCACTGTCGCAGCCTTTACCCACGCCTTTCACGGCGTCTCGCTGGGCGCACTGGCCGCGACCGCCAACGCCGACAAACGCAGTGCCGGCGGCGTGGAATTGTCCAATATCGTGCGCTTGCCGTACGACGGCTTCTTCGGCCCGGACATCGACAGCGCCGAGATCATCGCCACGCTCTACAGCACGGCGGGCAGCGGCTATGAAAAACCGGCGGCGATCATCCTCGAAACCGTTCAGGGCGAAGGCGGGTTGAACTGCGCCTCGACGCAGTGGCTGAAACGAATCGAGCAACTGTGCAAAGACCTCGGCGCGCTGTTGATCGTCGACGATATCCAGGCAGGCTGCGGACGCACCGGCAGCTTTTTCAGCTTCGAGCCAGCGGGCATTTCGCCGGACATCGTCTGCCTGTCGAAATCCATCAGCGGTTATGGCCTGCCCATGTCGCTGGTGCTGATCAAACCCGAGCACGATTGCTGGGCGCCCGGTGAACACAACGGCACCTTTCGTGGCAGCAACCCGGCGTTCGTCACCGCCTGCGCGGCACTGGATTACTGGCAGGACACGCAACTGGAAGACACCGTTGGCGCGCACTCGCGGCTGATCCGCTCGGCGCTGGAATCGTTGGTTGCACTGACCCCTTCCGGCACTGCACAGGTGGTGGGACGCGGCCTGTTCATGGGCCTGAAATTCCTTGATCCCGACGTCGCCAGCCGACTCGTCAACGCCTGTCTCGAACAAGGCCTGCTGTTGGAAACCTGCGGTCCGCAAAACGAAGTGCTAAAGCTGATGCCGCCCCTGACCATCGAAACCCATACCCTGACCCTTGGCCTGGAGAAGCTGCAGCACGCCTTCCTGAGGGTCCTCTGCATCCATACCCCACCTGTCACCGCCCTGCGAGGGATCGCTTGATGAACCCCATGACCCAACGTTTCGACCAGCAGTACGCCTATCAGAACGACAACGACTTCATTCTTCAGGACCTTGCGCAACTAAAAGAGGAAATGATCGACCAGATCTCCCGGCATCCGTTTCTGATCGAATGCCGCAACGGGCTGGCGTCCCTCGACCGGCTGAAAGCCTTCATGGTGCAGCAGGGCAAATACAGCCGGCACTTCACGCGCTACATCTGTCAGTTGATGGCCAATCTGGAATCCAACGAGGACATTCTGGATCTGTTCGACAACCTGTTCGAGGAACTGGGATTTGGCGACGTCAGCGAACCGCCTCATTCACAGATTTACCGCGACATGCTGCTCAACTTCGATCTGCAACTGGACACCTGTCCGACGCGGCCTTCGACGCAGCGCCTGATCAACACGATGATGAATTTCTGCAAGCAGCCCGAGGGCATCTACGGGTTGTCCGCGTTGTGCCTGGGCGCGGAGGCCATCGTGCCGACGCTGTACAGCGACATCGTCACCGGCCTGGTCGAACAGGGTGTTGCCCTCGAAGACTTGAAGTTCTTCACCCTGCACATCGAATGCGACGACGGCCATGCCGACACCATGCTGGCCATTCTTTCGCGCTTGATCATCGAAAAGCCGACGTTGTTCGAAGTGGTCAGGCACGCCGCGTTCCTGGTGATTCAGGCCCGCCTCGAATTCCTCGACGACATGTGAGAAACGATCATGACCCAGCACAGATTTCTGTCGCCCCTCATCCCGTCCAGTCTCGAATCACTGGACCGGCATGAACGTCTGTTGCACGAGTCGGTCCGCGAATCAGGACGGCTCAAGCTGTCCGCCTCACGGGTCAACTCGCGCAAGCCCGAAGTGCACCCCGTCAGCTTGCCGGCGAGGACGATGAACATGAGCGTGGGCATCTTGCGCCCCTTGCAGGGTTCCGACTTGCAGCGGCACAACTACGAGACGCTGATGTACATCACCACGGGATCCGGGTTTTCGCTGATCGGCGAAACCCACGTCGCCTGGACGGCGGGTGATGCGATCTACATTCCGGTCTGGCAATGGCACAAACACGTCAACACCAGCGAAACGGCGGAAGCGACGTACATTGCGTGTGAGAACACGCCCCTGCTGCAGACATTGGGCATCGCCTTGCGCGAGCAAGGCTGACCCGGTTTCACTGCAGTTCATCTGCGCCGAGCGGGCCGGTTTAGCCGGCCCTCTGGTGCATACCGGCGCGCTGCGCCTGAAGGCGTCCACGCGACGAATGCCATGCTGCCCCACCTTGGTAGCACTTGCACACCGCTGGCTAAACGGCTCACCATGAGCGCGTTCATACACACGGCCAAACGCACGGCGCAGACCGCTGCGATCATCCAGACCACCACAAGAAAACGCGGGTAATGGACTGATTTCAACCGCCCGGAATCAGCCATTACAGGAAAAACAGCATGTCTCGAATTTTCGATGTTGATACCAACCTCTGGCGCACGTTCAAATCGGTGAGCGAAACCCGTAGCATCACTCGGTCATCCGCCGCCCTGTGCAAGACGCCACCGGCCATCAGCATGCAAATCAAAAAGCTGGAAGAGCTGCTCGATCTGCAGCTTTTCGTGCGCGGCGATCACGGTTTCAGGCTGACGCCGATTGGCGAAGAGGTGCTGATGACCGCCGAAAAGATCCTGACCATGAACGACAACCTGTTCAGGCTCAAGGACAAGGTCAACGCCTACGAACTGCGTCTGGGCCTGCCCGACGATTACTCACTGTTCTTCCTGCACGACATCATTCGCGCGCTGAACACGATGGAACCGACCATTCACCTCAACGTGACCTGCAAGACGTCGCTGCTGCTGATGACCGACATCGAGCACGGCAACCTCGACATGGCAATCATCGCCACGCCGGAAGGCCAACTGGTAGCCAACTCCGAACACATTCGCTACGAGGCATTGAGCTGGATCGGCGAGCAGGCGTTGATGCAGCCGGGCCAGCCCCTGCCGCTGGTGCACTTCCCGGACGGCTGCATTTGTCGCGAGATCTCGGTCAACGCGTTGAGGATGGCGGGCATCGAGGCGCGCGTGAGCTTTACCTCGGACTCCAATTTTTCCGTGTTCAATGCGATCAATGCCGGCGTGGGCATCGGCGTCAGCGAACGCTCGTTGATTCCCAAAAAAACACCGGTGATCGAGAGCACGCTGCTGCCGGAACTGCCGCGCATTGAAATGAGCACCGTGGCGAACTACGAGCGAATCCCGAAACACACCCTGTCTCAGGTGTCCGCAACGATCAAAGCGTGCATCAACGCCAGCTGCGAGCAGCTTATTTCGCGCCGGCAGCACAGCGAACCGATGATGCGACAGAGCCTGTTCTGATCCGCGGACTGAGACGACACTCCACCCGCCTCCCTGCGCCGAAAATACGGAGCGTTGCTGGCGGGTGAAGCATCGTCAGAGCCGCGACATCACGCAGGTTTCCATTTCTGCCAAGTCCACTTGCCATTTGAAACATTTCCCCTGCGGTCGGTTTTTCCTAGGATCCCTTGACGTCGTCGACGCCTGGCTCGCCAGCAATCCACGTATTCGAGGGGAAGTGCACATGTCTGATGCAACTGAGCGTCTGTGGGGGGCGCGTTTCAAATCCGGTCCTGCGCCGGCGATGGCCAACTTGTCACGCTCGCCCGCCCTCTATTTCCGCATGACGCCGTATGACGTGGCGGGATGCAAAGCGCACGCCCATGAACTTGAGCGGGCCGGCCTGCTGGATGCCGACGAGACTCAACGCATCATCGCAGCGCTGCAATCGATCGACGAAGATTTTGCCGCTGGCAAGGTTCAACCCATTCCGGCGGACGAAGACGTTCACACCTTTATCGAGCGCCTGCTGACCGAACGTCTGGGCGCGTTGGGCGGCAAACTGCGCGCTGGGCGCTCACGCAACGACCAGACCGCCAACGACATGCGCCTGTTTCTGCGCGATCAAATCCGCATGCTGACGCTGTCGATTCTCGATCTGCAGAACGCCCTGGTGGGCCAGGCCGAGCAGCACATCGACACCGTCGCGCCAGGCTTCACGCACCTGCAACAGGCCCAGCCGATCGTCTTCGCCCATCACCTGATGGCGCACGCGCAGGCGATTCATCGCGACATCCAGCGTCTCCAGGATTGGGACAACCGTTTCAACCTGTCCCCCCTGGGCGCGGCAGCCATGGCCGGCTCCGCCATCGCACGCGACCTGCAACGCTCGGCCGCTGAGCTGGGTTACGCCGGTCCATGCGAAAACTCCATCGACGCCGTGGCCAGCCGCGATCACGTGGCCGAATTCCTGTTCTGCGCCAGCATGTTGGGCATCAACATCTCGCGCATGGCCGAAGAATTCTGCCTGTGGACCTCGCGCCAGTTTCGCTGGGTCGAACTCGACGATGCCTACGCCACCGGCAGCTCGATCATGCCGCAGAAGAAGAACCCGGACATCGCCGAGCTGGCGCGGGGCAAATCCGGTCGCTTGATCGGTTCTCTGACGGCCATTCTGTCGGTGCTCAAGGCTCAACCGCTGTCGTATAACCGCGACCTGAGCGAAGACAAGCACGCTGTTTTCGATGCGATGGACACGCTGAATCTGGTGCTGCCCGCCTTTGCCGGCATGGTCCGAACCATGACCGTACGCACCGAAGAACTGCTGCGTCAGGCGCCGCTGGGCTTCACCCTCGCCACCGAAATCGCCGACTGGCTGGCCGTGCGCGGCGTGCCGTTCAAGGAGGCTCATGAGATCACCGGGCAACTGGTGCAACTCTGTGAAGCGCAGGACATCGGGCTGGAACAACTGACGCCGGCCATGCTGGCGCAGACCGACACACGCCTGACGGCCGAGGTGTTGGAAAGCCTGACGCTGGACGCCGCACTGGCCGCCCGAAGTGGTTGGGGCGGGACCTCGCCTGCTCGCGTGGCCGAGCAAATCGAGCGGTTCAAGCTGCAGATGGCGGCGCAAGAGACGTGGGCCAAGGACTACAGCGGCCCTCGGGGTGAATGAGCGCAATTCAATGTGACCTTTGTAGGAGCGCGCTTGCCCGCGATTGCGTTTGCCCAGCCGCCTAAATGTCAACTGACACACCGCAATCGCGGGCAAGCGCGCTCCTACATTTGGGGCGCGCCTATTCCTTCTTCCGATACCCCTCAACCACTGCCGAAAAATCCTTGCCGCCGTCACCGCGCAGACTCATTGCCTGATACAGCTGTTGCGCGACGGCGCCCATGATCACCGGCTGATGCGCCACCCTGGCGGCCTCGGTCGCCAGGCCCAGGTCCTTGAGCATCAGCTCCGCGCCGAACCCTCCGGTATAACCGCGCGACGCCGGGGCGGTTTCGACGATGCCCGGCCACGGGTTGTACATTTCCGAACTCCAGCAACGCCCGGTCGAGCTGTTGATGATGTTGGCCAGAACCGCCGTGTCGATCCCCAGGCGGTCGCCCAGCGCCATGGCTTCGGCGACACCGATCATGGAAATGCCCAACAGCATGTTGTTGCAGATCTTGGCGATCTGACCGGTCCCGACATCACCGCAATGGACGATGTTGCGGCCCATCTGCGCGAGGATCGGCCTGAGCACCGTGAAGTGCTCAAGGCTTGCGCCGACCATGAACGTCAACGTGCCCGCCTGCGCACCCCCTGTTCCGCCAGATACCGGTGCATCGCCGACCACCACACCTTTTTGAGCCGCCGCAGCGGCCACGTCGCGAATGGTTTGCGGGTCGATGGTGCTGCAATCCACTGCCGGCACGCCGGGGGCAATACCCGCCAGCACGCCGTCTTCATTCAGGTAAACAGCACGCACGTGGGCGGCGGCGGGCAACATGGTGATCACCAGTTCCGCGCCTTGCGCGGCGTGTTTGGGCGATTCGCTGATCCGGCTGCCCATCTCGGCCAGCTCGGCGAGCACCTGTGTGTTGAGGTCGAACAACTGCAACTGATGACCGGCCCGGATCAGATTCCGCGCCATGGGCGCGCCCATATTGCCCAGACCGATGAATGCGATTTTCATGGTGTTTTTCCTTTTTAGATTCGGCTGCGCCAGCAAAGGACAACGACGGACCTTTGTAGGAGTGAGCTTGCTCGCGATACGTCTATCCAGACTCAGAGGCGGTGGCTTCAAAGTGGGCTCGCGAGCAAGCTCACTCTCTACAGGTTATGCGTCATTCCCGACCTATCTCATCAGCGCAAATTGATCGTCGTGTTCACGCCATCATTCACGCTGTCGTCATCGAACCAACGGCTGGTGACGGTCTTGGTCTGAGTGTAGAACTGCACCACCTGTTTGCCGTACGGGCCCAGGTCGCCGAGCTTGGAGCCGCGCGAACCGGTGAAGCTGAAGAACGGAACCGGCACCGGAATCGGGATATTGATGCCGACCTGGCCGACGTCGATTTCGCTCTGGAATTTGCGCGCCGCCGCCCCACTCTGGGTAAACAGCCCGACGCCATTGCCAAACGGGTTGGCGTTGACCAGTTCGATCGCCTGATCCAGCGTGTCCACCTCCAGCACCACGAGCACGGGCCCGAAGATTTCCTGAGTGTAGATCTGCATCTGCGTCGTCACGCCGGTAAACAGGGTCGGGCCGACGAAATTGCCGTCCTCATAACCCGCCACCTTGATCCCACGCCCGTCCAGTTCGAGCGTTGCCCCTTCTTTCACGCCGCTTTCGATCAGGTCGAGAATCCGCTGTCTGGCGCGCCTGGAAATGACCGGCCCGACATCGGTGCCCGGCTCGTTGCCGGCGTTGACCTTGAGCTTCTGCGCCAAGGCCTTGAGCTCTGGAATCCACTGCTTCGATGCGCCGACCATGACGACGACCGAAGTCGCCATGCAACGTTGACCGGCAGCGCCAAACCCGGCGCCAACCAAGGCGTTCAGCGTCTGCTCACGATTGGCATCGGGCAGGACCACCGCGTGGTTCTTCGCACCCATCATCGATTGCACACGCTTGCCGTGCTTGCCGGCCAGGTCATAGACGTGAGTGCCGACGGCCGTTGAGCCGACGAAGGACACGGCCTTGATGTCCTTGTGGGTGCAAAGGGCATCGACCACATCCTTGCCGCCGTGTACCACGTTCAGCACGCCGGCAGGTACACCCGCCTCGACAGCCAGTTCCACCAGCAACATCGTGGACATCGGGTCCTGCTCGGACGGTTTGAGGACGAAGGTGTTGCCGCACGCGATGGCCATCGGGAACATCCACAGCGGAATCATCGCCGGGAAGTTGAAGGGCGTAATGCCTGCGCAGACACCGATGGGCTGACGCAAGGTGTAGGTATCGACACCGCCCGCCACGTTCTCGGCGAACTCACCCATCTGCAACGTGCCAATCGAACAGGCGTGCTCGACCACCTCCAGGCCGCGGAAAATGTCGCCTTCGGCATCGGCAATGGTCTTGCCCTGCTCGGCGCTGAGCACCACGGCGATACGTTTGGAGTGCTCGCGAATCAGTGCCTGCAGCTTGAGCATGATGCGCATGCGTGCACCGATCGGCGTATGCCGCCAGGTCTTGAAGGCCCGTTGCGCAGCCGCAACGGCGGCGTCGACTTCGGCAGTGGTCGCGAACGGCACCTTGGCCAGCACTTCCTGAGTCGCAGGGTTGACCACATCGAGCCATTCGTGGGTCTGCGATTCGACCCACTCACCATCGATCAGCAGCTTCACGTGGGCCACTGTGGTGGTGTTCTTGTTCAGTGAGACGTTCATTGCAATGTTCTCCATTCGAAGCGGCGCGGCTGCGAGGGCGCGCCAAAGATTCAATGTTCAGCCCGCGTGGTGTCTCGCCGGATCTCGCTTCATCAACGCCGTGCAGACCAACGCAATCAGCGCCATGCCGATCAGGTAAACGATCACGTAATGCGGGTTGCCGCCGCCCATGGCCAGCAGTTGCGTGGCGATCATCGGCGCGAACCCACCGCCCAGCACGCCAGCCAGCTGCACCGACACCGAGATACCGCTGTAGCGGATTTCCGCCGGGAATTGCCGGGCGAACAGCAGCGACTCGGGCGCATAAAGAATCGGGAAAATCACCCCCACGGCGAGCACCATTGCCCACCAGACCAGGACCGGATCGCGAGTGCCCAGCATGGCAAAGAAGGGATAGACGAACGCGCACAGCAGCAACAGGCCCACGAAATACAGGCGCTTCTGTCCGACCCGATCCGAGATGTGCCCGCACAGCGGCATGGTCACCAGCGACAGCGCCGCACCGGCCGTAATGGCGCCCAGCACATCGGCACGCGGGATCTGCAACTGGTTGGCGGCGTAAGCCAGAGCGAAGGTCACCGACATGTAGAACCAGGCGTTCTCGGCCGTGCGGGCGCCGATGATCGTCAGGGTCTCTCTGGGGTGATCACGGAACACTTTGAACAGCGGCACCTTGACCGCGATGTTGTCTTTCTTCAGCCTCTCGAAGTCAGGTGATTCCGGGACTTTCAGGCGAATCAGCCAACCCACGCCGAGCAGCACGACGCTGGCCAGAAACGGAATGCGCCAGCCCCAACTGAGCATGTCTTCTTCGGGCAACTTGGCGACCATGGCCATCGCCAGCGACGCCAGCACCAACCCTGCGCCGACCCCGGTTTGCGGCAGACTGCCGTAGAAGCCTTTCTTGCCCTCGGGTGCATGTTCGACCGCCATCAACACCGCTCCGCCCCACTCGCCGCCGACCGCCATGCCCTGAAGGAAGCGCATCGCCACCAGAATCACTGCGGCCCAGTAACCAATCTGCTGATACGTGGGGATCAGGCCGATGATGATGGTCGGAATCCCCATCAGCATGAGGGTGAACAACAGCATGGATTTGCGACCGATCCTGTCGCCAAAGTGCCCGAACACGATCCCGCCCAATGGACGCCCGAGAAAGCCCACGGCATAGGTCGCGAACGCCGCCAGCACACCGATGATCGGGTCCAGCGCGGGAAAGAAGATTTTGTTGAAGATCAAGGCGGCAGCGGTGCCGTAGAGGAAAAAGTCGTACCACTCGATGGTCGTGCCCGCCATGCTCGCCGCACCGGCAAGCCGGTAGGATCTGGCGGGTTTTGCCGTACTGGCGTCGGGTGCACCGGCGTGCGCCGTTATAGCGTTCTTCATAAACTCCTCCGCTTATTTATTGTTGTGCAGGGTGTTATGCAATGTGGGGTGGTGCGGTTCTAAATCGCGTCAGCCTCTCTTGAATGTGTTCACTGTTCCGGTGGGAGCCGGCTTGCTGGCGAATGCGTCAGGCCAGATACATCAATGTTGACGGGCCACCGCATTCGCCAGCGAGCCGGCTCCCACTCGTCATCCATCCGGCTCGAAATTCTTGCCGTACAACACGTTGGATTGCGCCGTGCTTCGGAGTATAGATGTGCAAACTTCTAATAAGAACGCACATAAAAGCAGGTTCAACATGCAAAAAAACATCACCTCCCTGAGCGCTTTGAACTGGGATGACCTGAAGTTTTTTCTCGAAGTGGCGCGCACGCGCAAGGCCAGTCTGGCGGCCAAGCGACTGGCGGTGGATTACACCACCGTGTCGCGGCGAATCAGTTCGCTGGAGGCATCACTGGGCACCCTGCTGTTCGAAAAATCACGCAATAACGGCTTTGTGCTGACCGCTGAAGGCCAGCGCTTGCTGGGCTCGGCCGAGTCCATTGAAAGCACCTTGCACATCGCGTGCGAGCAGGTGTCCGGCTCGGGTGTCGCATTGTCCGGCCACGTGCGGATGGGTTGCACCGAAGGTTTCGGCAGCTTCTTCATCACCCCGCAACTGAGCCATTTCACCGACACCTACCCGGCCATCTCGGTGGACATCCTGCCGTTGCCACACTTCATCAGCCTGTCCAAGCGCGAAGCCGATATCGTCATCGCCCTGGAGCGGCCGGAACATGGGCCGTATGTGTGCTGCAAGCTGTGCGACTACAACCTGCGCCTGTATGCAACCCAGGAATACCTCGACCACCGCGCCCCCATCGAACAGGTCGACGATCTGGTCGATCATCCCTTCATCAGCTACGTCGACGACCTGGCGTTCAGCTCGGAGCTGCTGTACTTGAGCAACCTGCTCCCCGGCGCCCACGCACACCTGCGCAGCACCAGCGTCATCGCCCAATACGTCGCCGCCCTTCAGGGCCGGGCACTGGCGATCCTGCCGTGTTTTCTGGCCGCACAGGATTCACGGCTGCTGCCGGTGCTGGAAAACGAGGTGAACATCACGCGCCAGTTCTGGATGTACTGCCGGGAGGACCTGCGCAAGCTCAAGCGGATTACCCTGCTATGGGACTACATCCGCCAGACGACGGAGGCCAACCAGGCGTTTTTGTTGGGTGAAACCAAAGCGATGACTTTTGTCGACTGATCATCCTGTAGGAGCGTGGCTTGTCTCTGGGCCGCATCCCGGACGATCTGCTGCGCAGCGGCAGTAAAATCAGTCACCTTGGCTGTATCGGGCAGACCGCATTCATACGATTTGCTGCCGCTGCGCAGCAGATCGCGGGACAAGCCACGCTCCTACACGATCACGGCACCTCTAGATCGCACCCCGCCACCATAGTTTAGAAATCTCTGAACTATGCATTTGAGGTTTCCTATTCTTTCCGTTCATCGGCCGAACCTAAGATCGGCCTCAATAAAGGAGCCCGTCCAGAAGAGACCCGGCCCGAAGATTGCCTTTTTCTGATGTGACTGCCGCTGTAACCCGTTTCGGCTCGCGCCGTGGCGAAGCTATGTCATGTGTCAGCCGCACGACGCAATCTTTGAGGACGCCCGATGAAACTGGAAATCTTCCGCACGATGTGGGGCTATACGGCCAGCAAGGCTCAGGCGCTGGATGAGCTGCTCGAAGCCGGGTTTGACGGCATGGAAGCGCGTCTGCCGTTGACGCCCGTCGAGCGTGCCGAGTTCGGCGCCTTCCTGCGCGCCAACCGCCTGCCCTATATCGCGACGGTGTTCACCGCCTACGACGTCCTGCCCGAACAATCGGCGACCACCGCCGAGCACCTCACCGATCTGGAAAAGAAACTCGCCTGGTCCACCGAACTGAACCCGCGCTTCGTCAATGTGCTGGCCGGCAATGACCGTTGGCTGCTGCCGCAACAGGTCGATTTCTTCGGCCAGGCCTTGGAACTGGCGCGCAAGCACGGGCAAATGGTCACCTTCGAAACCCACCGAGCCCGTTCGCTGTTCAACCCGTGGGTCACGCTGGAACTGATTCGCCAACTGCCGGACCTGCGTTTCACCAGCGACATCAGCCACTGGATCGTCACCTGCGAACGCTTGCTCGATGACCCCGAAGACGACCTCGGTGCGTTCGTCGAGCGCGTTCACCACATCCAGGCCCGTGTCGGTTACGACCAGGGTCCGCAGGTCCCGCACCCCGCCGGCCCAGAGCGCGCCAGGGAGCTGGCCTTCCATCAACAGCACTGGGAAGCCATCTGGCAATCGCAGCAGGCACGAGGTTACCAGGTCACCACCCTGACCCCGGAATTCGGTGCCGACGGCTACCTGCATCACCTCCCCTTCACCAACGTGCCCGTGGCCGATCTGTGGTCGCTGAACGTGTGGATGGGCAAGACCGAGCGTGAACATTTTCAGCGCTTCACCCACACAACAAGCCGATAAGGAGCGTTTCGCCATGCCTGATCAGTCTCAAGCGGCGTCACCGAAGGCCGCCAACTTCAACAGCATTCCGGTGGTCGACATCGCCGGTTTGTTCAGTACCGACATCGCACACCGTCAGGCCGTGGCCGATGAGCTGGGCAAAGCCGCGCGTGAAGTGGGCTTTCTGTACGTCAAGAACCACGGCATCGAGCAATCGTTGATCGACGGTCTGCGCCAGGCTGCCAAGGACCTGTTCGCTCAGTCCCTCGAGTACAAGATGCAGCACTACATCGGCACCTCGCGCAGCCACAAAGGCTTCGTGCCCGAGGGCGAGGAGGTCTATGCCAAAGGCAAGCCGGACCACAAGGAAGCCTTTGACATCGGCTTCGAAGTGGGTGACGACGACCCACTGGTGATCGCCAAAACACCGTTGATCGGCGCCAACGAATGGCCCGACCTGCCGGGCTTTCGTCCGGCCGTGGAAGCGTACTACGCCGCGGTGTTTGCCTTGGGTCGTCGCCTGTTCGACGGCTTCGCACTGGCCTTGGGCCTGGAAGAGGGTTATTTCGAGGCGATGGTCACCCGTCCGCCGTCCAAGCTGCGCTTGATTCACTACCCGTTCGATGACGCCGCCCAGGACGCGCCCGGTATTGGTGCACATACCGATTACGAGTGCTTCACCATGCTGCTGGCCGACAAACCCGGCCTTGAGGTGATGAACGATCTGGGCCAGTGGATCGATGCGCCTCCGATTGAAGGCGCGTTCGTGGTGAACATCGGCGACATGCTGGAAGTCATGACCGCTGGTACGTTCGTTGCTACGGCTCACCGTGTGCGCACCGTCAGCGAGGAGCGTTACTCATTCCCCTTGTTCTTCGCCTGCGATTTCCACACCCAGATCAAGCCGCTTCCGCAGTTTGACAATGGCAGCAAGGAATACGAAGCGATCACCATCGGCGAACACATGTTCGGCCAGGCACTGCAGACGTACCAGTACCTGCGGCGCAAGGTCGAGAGCGGCGAGCTCAAGCTGTACGAAAGGGCGCGCAAGCCATCGAGCTTCGGCCACTTGAAGAACCAGGCACAGGACGCGTCCTGATGCGCAAGAAGCTATCCAAACACACCGTGCCTTACCTTCCTGACGTGGAGTCACCGACGATGCGCAACACTGTGAACACTGCTGTCCGCCTGACCGTTCTTGCCGCCGCCGTTCTCGGCGCCACTTTTGCCCACGCCGCCGCCACCGTCACGCCCGGCCAGTTCAAGGTCGGCATGGAGATCACCTATCCGCCGTTCGAATCCTATGACGAGAAGAAAAACGTCGTCGGTTCCGACCCGGATCTGTCGCGCCTGCTGGCCAAGCACATGAACCTGAAGGCGGAGTTCGTCGACACCAAGTTTTCCAGCCTGATTCTGAGCCTCAACGCTGGTCACTACGACGCCATCATCTCGGGCATGTACATCACCCCTGAACGCCAGACCCAGGCCCAGACCATCGCTTACGCCAAGACAGGCGCGGCGATCATGGTGCTCAAAGACAGCACGATCAAACCCAAGGTGCCGGAAGACCTCTGCGGCCTGAAAGTCGGTCTGGAAAAAGGCACCACGTGGGTCGCCCAGTTCAACAAGCTGTCCACGGACTACTGCGTGCCGAACAACAAAGGCGCGATCTCGGTCAGCGAATTCCCGTCAGCCCCTGAAGTGACCCAGGCGCTGCTGTCCGGCAACGTTCAGGCACAAGTGGAGATCGACGGCGCTGCGGGCATGATCGCCGAGCGCACCAAGGGCCGCGTGGTGGTCAGTACCGAGCATTCGATCTACCAGCAGACCTTGGGCATCTACGTGAAAAAGGGCAATGACGAGCTGTATCAGGCGTTGCTCAAGGCCTTCGACGAAACCAAGAAATCCGGTGAGTACGCCGCGCTGCTGAAAAAGTACAACCTGGAAGAGCCGGGTAACTGACTTCATGAATGATGGGCGCTCTGACTCGACGCCCATTCCTGTAGGAGCGTGGCTTGTCCCGCG
Organism: Pseudomonas sp. NFACC02; assembly: GCF_900110765.1. Lineage (GTDB taxonomy): Bacteria > Pseudomonadota > Gammaproteobacteria > Pseudomonadales > Pseudomonadaceae > Aquipseudomonas. The sequence goes on along the minus strand of NZ_FOEO01000034.1, from coordinate 11,729 downwards.
ATCGCTCCGGGGTCGCGTCCGACCGAAGCAGTCGTAAGATCAGCCACCGCCACATGGCTGACACACCGCGTTCACCGGATTTACGACGACTGTGTCGCCGATCGCGGGACAAGCCACGCTCCTACAGGAGACCGCGTTGATAGAGGTTTGCCGCAGGGTTTCGCCCCGCTGAGGTATGTGTATGCAATTCGAATGGTCCTACTTTTTTTCTCTGTTTTCGGTCTCGGACTTCTGGGAATCGTGCATCACCGTCATCGAGCTCAGCGCGCTGGGCTGGTTCATCGGCATGTTGCTGGGTTTCCTGCTGGCCTCGGCCAAACTCTCGACCACGCGCTGGATCAGCGTACCGGCGTCGATTTATATCTGGTTCTTCCGTAGCGTCCCGCTGCTGGTGCTGGTGGTGTTCACCTACAACCTGCCGCAGATGTTCCCGATCACCCGCGAGGTGCTGTCCAACCCCTTCTACTCCGGCCTCCTGGCACTGGTCGTCACCGAAGCGGCGTACATGGCCGAGATCCACCGTGGCGGCCTGATTTCGGTCGCCAAAGGCCAGAAGGAAGCGGGCCGTGCGCTGGGCATCGGGCTGATCGGCATGCAACGCCTGATCGTGATTCCTCAGGCGTTTCGTATCTCGCTCCCGACCCTGATCAACGAATACATCACCGTCGTCAAACTCACCTCGCTGGTGTCGGTGATTTCGCTGACCGAACTGCTCACGGTCGGCCAGCGCCTGTACGCGCAAAACTTTCTGGTCATGGAAACGCTGTCTGCCGTGGCGGTGTACTACGTGATGATCGTCACCGTGTTCGGGTGGCTGTTTCACTGGCTCGAACAGCACCTGGAACTGAACAATCGCAAGCCGCAAACCCTCGATGACGGCGCGCTGATCCGCTTGCGCTCAACGCTTGTGGCGCAGCCCTCTACCGCTCAGCGTGCCGACTCGGGCCCCGGCTCGGCACCCGCCCTGCAACTGCTCAACATCCACAAAAGTTATGGCCAGCATGAAGTGCTCAAGGGCATCAACCTGGACGTCAATGTGGGTCAGGTGATTTCCATCATCGGTCCGTCCGGCTCGGGTAAGACCTCACTGATCCGCACCGTCAACAGCCTGGAAAGCATCGACAAGGGCGAGATCATCCTCTTCGGCGAAGGCTTTATTCACGCCGGCGACAACCCTAACGCGCCCCAGATTCGTCGAGGCGTGCAGCGCATCGGCATGGTGTTCCAGAACTTCAACCTGTTCCCGCATCGAACCATCCTCGACAATGTGACGCTCGCGCCGCGCTACCACGGCCGCGACAAGGCCATCAGCGAACAGCGCGCCTATGCCCTGCTCGACAAGGTCGGGTTACTGGCGCACGCACATAAATACCCGCATCAATTGTCCGGCGGCCAGCAGCAGCGCGTGGCCATCGCACGCGCGTTGGCGATGGACCCGCAGATCATGCTGTTCGACGAACCGACCTCGGCGCTGGACCCGGAGCTGGTCGGCGACGTGCTCAAGGTGATCGGCGACCTGGCCAAAGAAGGCATGACCATGCTGATCGTCACCCACGAAATGGACTTTGCGCTGTCGATTTCCGACCGGGTGATCTTCATGGAAAACGGCGTGGTGCAGGTCGATGCGTCGCCACAGACGATCCTCGCCAACCAGTGCGGGGATCGCGTGCGCCAGTTCATGGGGCTGGATCATGGAGTCACTCAGCAGGAGCCGGTGCGCAAAGAAGCCTGAGCGGCTATCGTGAAGCGATCATGGCCGAAGGCCGTGGGATCCATATCTACACAGCATCGGCATCAACTGCAGACTGCTCTTGATTCTGGCCGCAGGCCGTGGGAGCAAGCTTGCTCGCGATCTGCCGGGCACCGGCAGCAAACAATGGCAACGCGGTATGCCTGACACTCCCGAATCGCCTGACTTCGCTGCTGCTTCGCGCCAGATCGTCGGCAAGCCAGACGCCTACGCCCTTCGGCAGAAGCATGCTCACAGCATCCCCTCACAACTCCAGCATCAACCCGCTCAGGCGTTTGACCTTGCGCCGCAGCGCCTCTTCGAACACGCCCTGACGCGGTTCGATCAGGCTGAACCAGTGCTTGGCCCGGGTGATACCGGTGTAGATCAACTCCTTGGTCAGCACCGGGTTCAGCGCTTCGGGCAGAATCAACGCCGTGTGCGCGAACTCCGATCCCTGTGATTTATGCACAGTCATGGCGTACACCGTCTCCACATCATTGAGTCGGCTCGGCAACACGAAACGCACGCCGCCGCTGCCGTCATTGCGCGGAAACGCAACACGCAGGGCCTGACGGTTTTCCTCAGGCGCACCCTCCGGCAATCGCAGCGCAATGCCGATGTCGCCGTTCATCAACCCCAGGCCGTAATCGTTGCGAGTCATCAGTACCGGACGGCCTTCGTACCACTGCTGATCACTCTCGATCAGTTGCGCCGCGAACAGCGTCTGAGTCATCCGCTGGTTCAGCCCCTCGACACCCCACGGACCTTTACGCACGGCACACAGCAACTGGAACTCATCGAACGCGTTCAACACCTTGCGTGCCCAATCGATGCACCGTGGGTCGTCGATGGACGCCACCCCCTGTGGCCGCTGCGCCCGCATGACGCCGAGGTAATGCCGGTAGCCTTGAGGCCCGTTGCCGTGGCCGTCCAGCACGAGGCGAGACAAGGCTCGGTCCTGCTCGCCCTTGAGCGACAACGAAAAAAGGTCTGGATACGTGCGCGCCGCCAGCAACTCACGCGCCTCCCGATCCTGCTGCTGGTTGACCAGCTTCGCGAGCTGACCGATGCCGCTACCGGCCACAAAACGCCGGGAGTGACGCAGCATCACCACCTGCTGCGCCAGCGCATGCTTAACGTTATCGCCTGCCTGCAAGCCGCTCTTGCTCAAATCCTCGCCGCTGACCGACTGCAGCCACGCCCGGGTTTGCGGGCTGTACATTCCGGCCTCTGCGTCACGACACAGATCACCCAGCACGGCACCGGCTTCCACGGACGCCAACTGGTCCTTGTCGCCGAGCAGAACCATCCGCGCATGGGGCGGCAAGGCATCGAGCAGATTGGCCATCATTTCCAGGTCAATCATCGAGGCTTCGTCCACCACCAACACATCGAGCGGCAGCGGATTCCCCGCGTGATGACGAAAATGGCGCGTGCCCGGTCGGCTGCCCAGCAGACGGTGCACAGTGGTCACCTCACTGGGGATTTTCTGGCGAACCTCTTCCGACACTTGCAGCGACTGCACCTGATGGCTGATGGACTCGGTCAGCCTCGCCGCGGCCTTGCCCGTCGGTGCCGCCAGCCGAATACGCAGCGGTTTGCCGCGCTCGACGGCAGGCGATTGCAGCAGCGCCAGCAGGCGCACCACCGTGGTGGTTTTCCCCGTGCCCGGCCCGCCGGTGATGATGCTGAACCCACCCCGTGTCGCCAGCGCGCAGGCGAGCTTTTGCCAGTCGATCAATGCATCCGGGCTTGTGCCGGCTGGACCGAACAGCGCGTCCAGACGTTCTGCCAGATCGCTTGGGGCTGCTTCGACCTGCGCCAGTCGGCGGTGCAAAGCGGCATCGATTCGGCGCTCGTAGGTCCAGTAACGCCGCAAGTACAGGCGTCGGTCGGACAACACCAGAGGCTTCTCGGCCGCCTCACCGCTTTTGTCGCCCGCGTTGGCGACCAGCGTACTGTCCGCCAGCGCCTGGCACCAGGTCGCGCCATCCAGTGCCTTGAGCAACGTCGAGGGCAGCAACATCGGTGTCGACAACACGTCGCCCTCCGGCGGCAGCGACAAGGCGAAGTCCGGTTCTTTCAGCGTCTCGTAGAGATCGAGGCACACATGGCCGTGACCCAGTTGATGGCTGGTCAGCGCAGCCGCGAGCAACACCAGTGAGTCAGCAGTGGGATCAAGATCGGCCAGAAACCCTACGAAGGCCTTGTCCAGTGCGCGCAACCAGCCGCGCTCGACCCAACGTTCGAGCAACAACAGCAGATCGCCCACGCGCTTCAGGGGCTTGAGCTCGGCCAGGCTTTCGGCGTCCAGCGGCGTAGGCAGCAAATGAGCGAAGGTGCGATTCATACGAGCTCTCCTGACGACGCTTCTTCCGTGATCAACGGGCGGCCCTGAAACAGCAGATCAAGGCTTTCGATCAACGCGCGAGGTGGACGCGTGAACCACGCGCCCTGGCTCGCGGCGCGACTGCCACGCACGAACAGATACACCGCGCCGCCCATGTGCCGGTCATAGTCGTAATCGACCAGCCGTGCCTTGAGCTGGCGATGCAATGCCAGCAGGTACAGCACGTATTGCAGGTCGTAGCGGTTGTCCAGAATCGCGTTTTCCATCGCTTGCTCGGTGTAGGCATCATCGTCGACGCCCAGCCAGTTGGATTTGTAATCGGCGACGTAATAGCGCCCCTCGTGCTCGAACGTCAGGTCGATAAAGCCCTTGAACATGCCGTTGAGCGAAACGGTTTCGGCGGCTGCTCGCGGTGCGCCGTTGTGCGTGTAGCGACGCACCAGCGCGTCCATTTGCGCCACGTCGACTTTGGAGCAGGCGAACCAGAACTCCATCTCGACGCGGTACTGGTTCGGTTGATCCAGCGCACTCAAGGCGACCGGCGGAACGTCGACGCCCAGGCGTAACGGCATGACCAGCAGATGCTCAAGCCAGTCGGTCAGGGTGTTGATCCAGCCTTTCCAGTCACGTCGGTTGCAGCGCTGGGCAACGACTTTTTCCAGCGCCGCCGGTTCGCTGGACGCCCACGCGAACCCCTTCTCTCCCGCCCATTCGAGCAGACCGTGAAGGAAGGTGCCGGGATTCGGTCCACGAGGGAACCGGTGGATGTCACCGCCGCTGGCCATGACCTCACGGGGCGCTTCGGGGTCGAGGCGTTCATCGTCAAACAGCTTCTGAGCTTGTGGGCTGTCAGGCGACTGGTCGCCGCTGTCAGTGATCGTGTCACCGATGCGCAGCGCACTGTAGGAGGCGATCCACCAGTTTTCCCGGGCACTGCGTCGTGGCATGCGCGGCTTGCTCAACGCGGCTTCACTGCGGGGCGCCATGAACGTCTCGGCGGTCGGCGCCGGCACTGTTTCTGCGCTCAGCGCTGGTTGGTTTTCGACCAACGAGTGCAGCCACTGGGTGAGCACGTTCGAATCCGCCAACGCCTCACCGCCACCGAGCAGATAGCCCATCGCCGAGCGGTGCAGGATCGAACCGCTGGTGTTGCCGCGCTTGAGGTCCGCCACGCCCAGCCAACACGCATGTTGCGCACGGGTGAGAGCGACGTACAGCAGACGCAGATCCTCGGCCAGACGTTCGTCGTCGGCCTGTTCGATCAAAGCGGCAGTGGGCTTCAAGCTGATCTGCGCATGGCCTTGAGCATCGTGAAAGTGCAGCGGCAGACGACTGCCGTCCACGGGTTTCGTCGAGCAAATGAATGGCAGGAACACCAACGGATATTCCAGGCCTTTGGACTTGTGAATGGTCACGACCTTGACCAGTTGCTCGTCGCTCTCCAGCCGCAGAATCTGCTCCTCGCCCGCTTGACCGGACAACGCCAGATGCTCGCCCAGATGACGAATCAACGCCTGCTCGCCGTCCAGTTCGGCGGCGGCCTGCTGCATCAGCTCCGACAGGTGCAGCAGGTTGGTCAGCACCCGTTCACCATCGCTGCGCTGAATCAATGTCTGCGGCAGTTTGAAGTCATGCAGCAGGCGGCGCAGCATCGGCAACACGCCCTGTGTACGCCAGATGCGTCGATAGTCACGGAACTGCATGACGCGATTTTCCCACGCCAGTTCGTCCTGATTGAGCCGCTCAAGCTCCGCCAGCGGCAAGTCGAGGGTGATGCACGCCAGCGCGGCACGCAAGGTGCGCTCGGCGTCCGGCTCGGCGCAGGCCTTGAGCCAGGCCAGCAAGTCGTGGGCTTCCTGTGCGGCGAACACCGAGTCCTTGTCCGAAAGGTAGACACTGCGCACGCCCCGGGCCGACAGCTCGGCGCGCACGGCCTGCGCTTCCTTGCCGTCGCGCACCAGAATCGCGATGTCGGCAGGCATCAGCCCCTTGAGGGGCTCGCCGGTTTTCACAAAGCCAGCCCGGCCTTGTTGTCCCGCATTGAGCAAGCGCACGATCTCACTCGCGCAACTCGCGGCCAACTGCTGACGATACGTGGCGCCCGAAACCGGTTGCTCGCTCTCCAGCTGCCAGACGTTCAGCGCGGCAACGAGCTCGCCGTCGACCTGAAAGCTTTCCTTGCGACCTTGTGAACCCACGGCAAGGAAAGGCACCGGGTTGTCATCGACGCTTCGGAACAGAAACGCGCCTCGCCCGGTCGGGCGGGTTTCGGCACGCATGAACACGTGGTTGACCGCCTCGACCATCGCGTGACTGGAACGGAAGTTGGTACCCAGCGTGTGCAGGCGTCCGGCCGTCGCAACGCGGGCGTGCAAGTAGGTATAAATGTCGGCGCCGCGGAAGGCGTAGATCGCCTGCTTAGGGTCGCCGATCAGAAACAGGCCGGTGCTTTCGTCGTTGGCTTCGAGGCGATAGATGCTGTCGAAAATCCGGTACTGCACCGGGTCCGTGTCCTGGAACTCGTCGATCAAGGCGACCGGAAACTGTTCGCGAATCAGCGTGGCCAGACGTTCGCCCCCCGAGCCGCGCAGCGCGGCATCCAGACGCAATAACATGTCGTCGAAGCCCATTTCCGCGCGGCGGCGCTTCTCTTCTTCAAAGCGCGCGCCGACCCATTGTGCAGCGTGTTCAAGCACAGCAGCGTCAGGCGTCGGCAAGGTGTCGAGGGCGACCTTCAGCTCGACCATGGCTTCGAACGCAGGGTGTGAAGGCGGATTGTTTTTCCACGCTTCGGCAATGCCATCGGGCGTCAGCCGGGTGAAACCTGTGCCCAGATCCAGCTGTTCCTGTTCTTCATCGTTGGCCCATGCGATGAGCTTGTCGAACCAGGGCTTGAAGTAACGCTCCTGCATTTTGCGGCCATCGACAACCTTGCACTTCACACCGTCGATGCAGATAGCGTGCAGTTCGGCAGCCCAGTTTGCCCAAGGCGATTTCAGGGTTCTGAGCACCTCGCGACGCTCGTTGATCGACTGTTCGATCAGTTGCGCCGGGGTTTGCGTAACGGCTCCACCCTCGCTGCCGAACAAGGCACGGACCCGAGGCAACAAGGCCGCCGGACCGCCCCAGTTTTCTCTGACCCATTTGAGCGCGTCTCCCCTCATGGGATAACAGAACTTGCGCCAGTAATCGCGAAGCACTTCGCCAAGCAAGTCACTGTGATCGGTTTCCAGGCTTTGGGTGAACAGACTGCCGCTGTCGAACGCATGCTCGCGCAGCATGCGCTGACACCAACTGTGAATGGTCGAAACGGCAGCCTCGTCCATCCACTGCGCAGCGATGTCCAGGCGGCTCGCGCAGCCTGCCCATTGTTCGACGGCGAAGTCTTCACGCAGATCGGCGATCAGCGCATCCGGGGCTTCGATCTCTTGACGGAAGAAACGCGCGGCCTCAGCCAGTCGGGTGCGAATGCGATCACGCAACTCTTTGGTGGCCGCATCGGTGAAGGTGACGACGAGAATCTGGGGAGGCAGCAACTCCTGGCCAAAGCCGCAAAGCTCGCCGCCATGCCCGAGCACCAGACGCAGGTAGAGCGCCGAGATCGTGAAGGTTTTGCCCGTCCCGGCGCTGGCCTCGATCAGTTGGCTGCCGTTGAGGGGGAAGCGCAGGGGCAAGGGTTTCTGGACCAAAGACTGCTGGGCGTCACTCATGCTCCGGCCTCCTCGCTGGACAGGGATTGCCAGGGCGCTTCAAAAATGGGTTTGTACAGCGATTCGCACCAGCCGACGAACTCTTCGGTGTCGAGGAGCGCGTCGAAATCCGGGAACTGCCGTGCCAGTGCGGTGCTCTGTGCCCGCTCACCGTTACTGGTCTGGCCGTCGCCTTCGTAGGCTTTGCGCGCAGCGGCCTCAGCCTTTACCTCGTCGCCCTGTCCCAGCCATGCAAACGCAGTTTGCACAGCGACCGGCAGGGGGCGTTGCATGCCGTGTTGCCATGCGAGGAGCACATCATCGAGCGTGCGCGTGGCCGTGTCTTTATCCAGCGGCGGCAGCAGCAAGGTGTCATCGCTTGCAACCAATGCAGTCGTCAGCGGCAAATCGCATGCACAAGCGACCAGGTGAATCACCCATGGTCTGGTCAAGCGATGCCACTTGCGAGACTTCTTGCCCCCGATGGTGTTTGGAATCGCGGTGACGGCCAGCAACTGACCGCGGGCATCCTGATAAAGCCCGTCGAGCCATCCATCGAGCTCGACACCCTGATGTCGGTAGGTCACCGGCAAAGCACTGTGCACACGCTCAGGCCACTTGAACAACAGCGCGTGATAACGCTGCACCAGATCAGGCAGAGGCTTGATCAGTTCGTCTTGCAGCAGCTCGCCGAACCCGGCCATTGGCAGCAGGCCGCTGGCTTGCAACCGTATGGCCTGAGCCTTGAGTGACTCATCGGCGTTGTCGGGATCGGTCAGCGCGGCTTGCAGCAGGCTGTCGCTCAAGCCATAACGCTCAAGGGCATCGAGAACGAAGGGCTCTTCATCCGCGAGGGGCGCTTCGGCGACCTCGAAGAAAATCTTCAAGCGCTGACTGAAGAAGTGTTTGACCGGATTACGCAAAAAATCCTGGAGCTGCATCAGGCTTAGCGGCTCCTCCTGTTCATGCCTTTCCAGTGCGAGGGTTTCTGTGGCTTGTTCGACGGTTTCGTGCAGCACTTGCCACTCACGGGCAAAGCTGAAGAACTCCGGACTCTCCTGAAAATACTTCGCGCTGAAGGGCTGCAACGGGTGTTCGAGCGTGAGCTTATGCAGCAATTGTTGGCCAGGGTCGCGCCTCTTGTCGTCTTCTGGCTCGGCAGCATTCGCGAGCCGCCAACCGCTGGCCAGGTGATCGCGTAATTGACCGATCAGCACCGACGCGGGACGCTCGGAGTTGTCGCGAATGCTGCGCCCGACCCAACTGATGTACAGCTGATCACGCGCGGACAACAGCGCTTCAAGCAACAGGTAGCGATCGTCTTCGCGACGAGAGCGATCACCGGGACGGTAATCGCTGCCCATCAAGTCGAAATCCAGCGGTGGCTGCGCGCGCGGATAATCGCCGTCATTCATGCCCAGCAGGCAGACGATCTTGAAGGGAATCGCACGCATCGGCATCAGGGTGCAGAAGTTCACTGAACCCGCCAGAAACCGCTGCGAAAGACGGCCTTGATCAAGCCCCGCGAGCCAGGCTTCGCGGACAACCGTCAGTGGCAGCTCCTCAAGAAGGCCCACGTCCTCGCAGGTTTCCAGCCAGGTTTCACGCAGCGTTTCCAACTGACCCAAAAGGTAATCATCGTGCTCGCTGTCTGCTGCGAAAAACAGCTGCATCAGCGCCTGCAGACGCGTCCCCCACACCGGCGGCGTGACCGGCTGCGAGAGTTCGGTGTACGCGACCTGCAGCGCATCGATCAACGCAACCAATGGACCGATCAGCGCAGCGTCCAGCCCGCCAATCTCGTCGTAGGGTTCAATGCCGTCGTAGGCGACGCCTGCACCCACCGCGTATCCGAGCAGCATGCGGCGTAAACCGAAATGCCAGCTGTTCTGCTCCAGCGCCTCCGGCAATCCCAGCCCCTCACGCTGACGGGCATCCAGCCCCCAGCGCACCCCTGCTCCTTCGATCCAGCGATGCAGGGTGGGCAAGTCACGCTCGTCAATACCAAACCGGGCACGCAACGCCGGGACGTCCAGGAGGTCGAGAATTTCGCTGACAGGGAAACGGCTGTCCGGAATCTTCAGCAGGTGCTCGACCGCGATCAGTAACGGATCGCGGCCACGCTGACCTTGGTCCGCCAGCGTGAACGGGATGAAGCGACGATCATCACGATCCAGTTGACCGAACACGGCGCGAATATGAGGCGCATAGCTGTCGATGTCCGGAACCATGACGATGACATCACGAGGACGCAGATTGGGGTCGTTGCTAAAGCGGGCGAGCAATTGGTCGTGCAGCACTTCCACTTCGCGTTGCGCGCTGTGGGCGACATGGAAGCGGATCGACCGATCCGTCTTGATATCCACCGCCGGCCATCGTTCGCGGGTTTCCCCTAACGGACGCAACTCGAGAATGTCGTCCTGCAACTGATTAAGGATTGTGTGCGGGTCGCTTTCACTGAACAGATCGATCCGGCCATCGCGAAAAATCGAGCGATAACTGTTGGGGTCGTCGTGGCTGTCGAGCAAATTAATGTAATCGCGTCCCTGCTTGCCCCACGCTGCAAGCAGCGGGTGTGCATGCTGATGCAAGGCGTCCGGACTCAACACGACGGGCATGCCGGCCTTGCGGGACTGCCGTTTGTACTCGTGGCGCAGTAAATCTTTATCCGCGACGATGTCGGCCCAGTGATGACGACACGGGTTGTGCACGCACAACAGCACCTGGCTGAAACGAGCCAGTCCTGCGAGGGCTTCCAATGCCTGCGCTGGGAGCGAAGAGATGCCAAACACGATAACCCGCGCCGGCAGTCCGACAGGCGCCTCCGTCAGGCTGTTGATCCGCTCGATATAGCGCTGATGAACGCCGGCCCGACTCTGGGCCATCCCTTCAGCACCGACGTCGTGCAGCAGCGCACGCCACAATTCGGCCTGCCAGCAGTTCTCGGCCTTAAGGGGCTTGATCTCCCCTCGAACGTTCTTCAGTTGATGCCTGCCAGCTGCCCAATCTTCCAGCCAGTCAGCGCGATAGACCTGGTATTGGTCGAACAGATCGGCCAAACGCTCGGACAGTTGATAGCGTTTGCGCAGATCCGTGTCGGCAGTGAGAAAACGCCGAAGAGGTTCGAAATGGGGTTGGTCGATAAGCGCGGGCAGTAGCCGCATCAAGCGCCAGGTCAGCGGGGCTTTGTCGAGCAGCGAGGTTTCCGGAATTTCATCCTTGCCCAAAACCGCACGATAAAGCTGCCACATGAAGCTACCGGGAAGCTGTACATCAATCGCCGCGGCGATGCCGCAGCCGCCCAGGTCGTCTTCCTGCGCGTTCTCAGCCAAGGCAAGCTTTAACCACTGAGCGATGCCGTTGCTCTGTACCAGAGCGACCTCGTTCTCCAGTGGCGTCAGCGGATAGCGCCGCATCCACGACACCACAAGGCTGCGCAGCTCATCCAGGCGATTGCCATGAACCACCATGAACCCGGGATTGAGGTTGGATGTCACCGGCATAGCTGCTTCCTTGGCGTTTGGAGAGGGGGAAGACTAACAGAGGGCGTCGGGCTGTTGCAGTTCGGCTTTTCCGCGCGCAAAAACAAAACCCCATCTGCTTTCGCAAATGGGGTTTTGGAATTCAATCTTGACGATGACCTACTCTCACATGGGGAAACCCCACACTACCATCGGCGATGCATCGTTTCACTTCTGAGTTCGGGATGGGATCAGGTGGTTCCAATGCTCTATGGTCGTCAAGAAATTCGGGTACCGAACCGTGGCGTTGGCCGCGCTTCAGCAAATCGGGTATGTGATCAGGTCTTGCCTGCGTGCTGCAAACTTTCGGTGAAGGTCATCTTCACAGTCACCGCAATCTGTGCTCGTCCGAGTCGCAGATTGCTTGGGTGTTATATGGTCAAGCCTCACGGGCAATTAGTATTGGTTAGCTCAACGCCTCACAGCGCTTACACACC
>NZ_FOEO01000006.1:156848-216482 GCF_900110765.1 Pseudomonas sp. NFACC02 | reverse complement strand
GCCAGTGGTGAATCGAAGTTCGCTCATTGACCAAACAGTGAGTCTTATCAACACCACGCTGAGCGGTGACAAGTTCCGCCATCGCCACATCGACACCCACAATCGCCGCTGCATCAAGGATTGCCATGTCACACCCTCCGAGCTAGGGTTTAAGAGCTTGCTGGGGGTTCACCGTAAGCGCTGGCTTGCTTCTATCGTCGGTCCAGGCCGATGCATTCCATATCGGCGCTTATAGGTGACAGGGCGGGGCTGGAAGTCTCCCAACGGTCTGTACTGGCTAGAGTCAGATTCGGCTTTCCGTCCCTCCCACCCCATCAAGTCTAAACATACAAGCCGGCTTGCTGGCGAATGCGGTGGGTCAGCAATATCAACAGTGACTGACATACCGCATTCGTCCGAATTGCGGCCCATACCCTCGTAACCTCGGACTTCTCCCACAGGATCTGCATCGTTCCCAAGACTTGAGGATGACGCGGCTCCTACAATGAATCGGCGATGTGGCTTACACCCGCGCCGCAAACACCGCCTGATGCGCCCGGCACTGTTCGGCCGTCAGCATGAACACGCCATGACCGCCACGCTGGAACTCCAGCCAGGCGAAGTCCACTTCCGGGTACAGCGCCTCGACATGTACCTGGCTGTTGCCCACTTCAACGATCAACAACCCCTTCTCGGTCAGGTGATCCGCCGCTTGCGCCAGCATGCGCCGAACCAGATTCAGGCCGTCATCACCGCACGCCAGCGCCAGCTCGGGCTCATGCTGATATTCGTCGGGCATGTCTGCGAAGTCTTCGGCATCGACATACGGCGGATTGGAGACGATCAGGTCGAAGCGTTGACCCGGCAGGCCGTCGAAGCCATCACCTTGCACGGTGTACACCCGCTCATCCAGACCGTGGCGCTCAATGTTCTGGTTGGCGACTTCCAGTGCTTCGAATGACAGGTCCGCCAGCGCCACTTCAGCGTCAGGGAACACATCGGCGCACGCAATGCCGATGCAGCCAGAACCGGTGCACAGGTCGAGGATACGTGCAGGCTCCTGGCCCAGCCAGGGCTCGAAGCGGTTCTCGATCAGTTCGCCAATCGGCGAACGCGGAATCAGCACGCGCTCGTCGACAATGAACGACATGCCGCAGAACCAGGCCTCGCCCAGCAAATACGCCGTCGGCACACGGTCCTCGATACGGCGCTTGATCAACCGCTGCAGATTGACCAGTTCGTCATCTTCCAGGTTGCAATCCAGGTAGGCGTCGGAGATTTCCCAAGGCAGGTGCAACGCGCCCAGCACCAGTTGACGGGCTTCGTCCCAGGCATTGTCGGTGCCATGACCGTAAAACAGATCTTCCCCGTGAAAGCGGCTGACGGCCCAACGGATATGGTCGCGCAGGGTGCGCAGGCGGGAAGTGATCACGGCAGACTCCTTGAAAAAACGACGGGCGATTCTAGCAGCCATCCACTCAACAAACGATGCCTGAGCTCGACAGGGGCTTGCCCCGCAAAACTTTCCACAGCCTTTGTCTCGATTTGCAGGCAATATGACAGCAACCGCGACCTGCTCGACGGCTTGAAGCCCGGCAAAAAGCGACACCTGTGAGCATTGAGATTCACAGAATCGCTCAGCCAGTGGACAATGTGGCAAAAGCCCCACTCGAAGGAGCCCCAGATGTCTGTTTCAAAGACCGGTCCAAAGACCATGTTTCAACTCAGTGGCCGCGAATACGCGGCGGCCACCTTGAGCAATGCCACGCTGATCATTATCGATGCCCAGAAAGAATACCTCAGCGGCCCGCTGGCCCTGACCGGCGTTCAAGAGGCCATCGACAACATCGTCAAACTGGTCCACGCAGCGCGCGCCGCCAAATCACCGATCATCCATGTCCGTCACCTGGGGACCGTGGGCGGCATGTTCGATCCGCAAGGTGAACGTGGAAAATTCGTCCCGGAGTTGATGCCCCAGGGCGATGAAATCATCATCGAAAAACGCTTGCCCAACGCCCTGAACGGCACCGTGACCACCGACGACCGCAAGACCCTGCACAAGCTGCTTGAGGATCTGGGCCGCCTGGACCTGGTGGTCTGTGGGTTCATGAGCCACTCCAGTGTCAGCACCACCGTACGTGCGGCCAAGGACTACGGTTTCCGCTGCACGCTGGTGGAGGACGCCTGCGCCACCCGCGATCTGCCAACACCCACTGGCGTGATCAAGGCTGAACTCGTTCAGCAAGCGGAGATGGCAATCATGAACGACAACTTCGCCAAACTGGCGCTGACCAAAGACCTGATCTGACGCCACACCCTTCATCAGGAGCTGACCCGTTATCCGTCAGGGTTGCCCCCTCGGACATCATTTTTCCGGCAGTTCCTGAAGAAAAAGCGTACAAATGCAGTCATCCGGTGTGTGACGTGCCTCACATAACCGCCTATCTGTTAATCACTCGTGTTTGCCTTTGAGCGCTGACCAAACGGGAACCACCCCGGCATAAGCTGGTCAGAGCGCCGATACCTATAGAGGAAGTCGGAATGAAGATATCCGATGGTTTCGATGCCCGTCGCCTGCGGCCCAAAGGCCAGAGCAACTGGCGGATGCGCTTTGGCGCTGCCCTGTCCGCGCTGTTTGCAACCGCCGGGGTCCTGCTCGCCATGGCCGGCGTCGCCAGTCTGATCGGTCATCCGGCAGCACTGGGTGAACTCAACGCAAGTCCGGCAGGCGCGGTGGTCACCAGCATCGTCGGCCTGATCCTGCTTTACATCGGGGTCTGGCTCTGGCGTCGCAGCCGTCTGCGCCGCCGCCGTGCCGGGGAACTCAATATGTCGCCGCACCTGATGAAAAAACACGACTGACCCCTTCCCGCGTCATCCGCAGCCGTTTGAACGTTTTTAGTCCAGCCGAGAACGGCGTGACTTGGTTAAACTGGCGTCCTTCGCGGAGACCAACATGCAAGACGACGACTTTTCCCTGTTCAGAAGTGAGCTTCGTGGCGTCAAGCCGATCAAGACTGAACACGCCGACGTAGGCAAACCCAAACCCGACCGTAAGAACCTGGCCAGGCTGAGGCAGGCTGCGACGGTGCGCTCTGACGCCACCATTACCGTCGACGGCCTGTCCGATCAGTTCGTGATCGACGTCGGGCCCGAAGACACGCTTTACTGGGCACGCGATGGCGTTCAGGAAGGCCAGATGCGCAAACTCAAGCTCGGGCAGATCAGCTTCGAAGGCAGCCTTGACCTGCACGGCATGAGCGTGGAGCTGGCGCGTGAAACCCTGTGGGCGTTCCTTGCCGAAGCGACAAAGCTGGAAGTCCGCTGCGTGCGCGTCACGCACGGCAAAGCGGTACGACTGGATGGTAAGCGACCGATGATCAAGAGCCACGTCAACACCTGGCTGCGGCAGCATCAGCAGGTACTGGGCTTTACCTCGTGCATCGCCAGACACGGTGGCGCCGGAGCGGTGTACGTCATGCTCAAGCGCACGATGATGGAAGGACGCGACGAGTAAGCATTGCTGAAACCAGTCAACACGTGCGATCAGGCTCCCGATCAGGTCAATGTCGGTCAGCGGCGATAATACCCAGGTCCCGGGCCATAATAGTGGCCGCCGTCATAATAGCGATGGTCCCAACCACCGTGACGTCCCCATCCCGGGCCAAAAAAACATCCCGAAACCGACGACGTCAGAGCGATCACCAGAGCGATTTTCGCGATTCGGCTAATCATATGTTGACTCTCTTCATCCGGGCATCTATCACCCGTTAACTCAGACACCGAGCGGACACATTTCGACATATGCCGTTGGTAAAGGTTAGGTAAAGGCGTCTTTACACCCCCATGGCGTCGACGTGCCGCAGGTTTGTCGATCGCCCGCCATAACACCTCCCCGCCCAGCTACGCTACTATGTGCGCCTTTGCAGGCCGACAACCCTGCGTTTTTTTGAACCCACACGGAACACAACCCTGTGACACTGGAACAGAACTACACCCAGATCCTTGGTCAACTTGGCGAGGACGTCTCCCGCGAAGGCCTGCTCGACACTCCGAAACGTGCCGCCAAAGCCATGAAGTACCTTTGCCGTGGCTATGAGCAAACCCTGGAAGAAGTCACCAACGGTGCACTGTTCAGTTCCGACAACAGCGAAATGGTCGTGGTCAAGAACATCGAGCTGTATTCGTTGTGCGAGCACCACCTGCTGCCCTTTATCGGCAAGGCTCACGTGGCCTACATCCCGAGCGGCAAAGTCCTCGGTCTGTCTAAGGTGGCACGCATCGTCGACATGTTCGCCCGTCGCCTGCAAATCCAGGAAAACCTCAGCCGCCAGATCGCCGAATCCATTCAGCAGGTCACCGGCGCGCTTGGCGTAGCCGTGGTCATTGAAGCCCAGCACATGTGCATGATGATGCGTGGTGTCGAGAAGCAGAACTCCTCGATGATCACCTCGGTGATGCTGGGTGAGTTCCGCGAAAACGCTGCCACCCGCACCGAGTTCCTTAGCCTGATCAAGTGATCCGGGCGTCCTGAAAGGCCGCGACCACGGGTCCGCGGCCGTGAGGTTTCAAGCATGTTGATGAAGGCATTGAGGGTGGGCCTGGGCCAGCTCGTTATTCTGATCGATTTCCTGACCCGACCCGCCAGGAAGCAACGCTCGCCGCACGCTCAAGCGGCGGTCGAAGCGGCGGCCAAAGGCCTGACGCTGTACCAGTTCCAGGCCTGCCCGTTCTGCGTAAAGACCCGCCGTACGTTGCGTCGTCTGAACGTGCCCGTGGCATTGCGCGATGCGAAGAACAACGAGCTCGACCGTCAGACGCTGCTGACCGAGGGAGGCAAGATCAAAGTGCCTTGCCTGCGCATCGAAGAAGGCGACAAGACGGTGTGGATGTATGAATCCAAGGTGATCATCGATTACCTGAACCAGCGTTTTTCAGCGGTTTGACTCCTCCAGGCGTTAATGGCTTTCTTGACTCGACGCTGTACCTGTGGGAGTGAACTGGCTCATGAAGAAGTCGGTCCATCCGCCTAATCTTCAGTGACCGAAACTCGGCATTCGCGAGCAAGCTCACTTCCACAAGTCCTGTACCGCCGAGGCATTCGCTGATTTACCCGATCAAGCTGTGCAGAGCCATCACTTCGGGCAGCCTTCCTGCCGACACGCCACGTAAGCCTTCAATTGCTCGACCCGCACCTTGGTCTGCGCTGACAGGCATTGCGCCTGCGCCAATGGCCAAAGGCTGCCGCCCTCCTCTCGTTTACCGACCTGATACTGGCAATCGGCATCACGAAAGGCGATCCATTTCTTCTGCGCATCCTGCAGCGCTTTCTTGTGCGCCGGGTTGGTCAGATAGGCCATCTGCGCCTTGTACTGCTTGTTGAGATCGGCATCCAGCGCCGCGTATTCCTTGCTCGCGCACTGGTTCATAGACGCCTGCGTCGCGTCGCAATCCTCGGCTTGGGCCGAACAGCCAATGCCCAGCGCCATGAACATACCCACCGCTATCATCATGAATCGCATCAAATATTCCCTTCTCCAGTTGATCGCCTGGCCTGAGCCAGACGGGGGCGCAGCGTAAATCACCACGAGCGCATGTGTGTTGCACACAACATTCAGACATAAAAAAACCGGTCGCTGTTGCCAGGACCGGTTTTTTTATCTCTGACGGATCAGCGCTCGGTGTCAATCCAGCATGCCGACGTAACCCGGCTGTTGCTTGATCCGCTCGAGCCAGTTTTCGATGGCCGGGAACTGAGCCAGGTCGAACCCGCCTTGATGGGCGACATGGGTGTAGGCATACAGCGCGATGTCCGCGATGGAAAAATGCTCGCCCACCAGGAACGGCGTGCGCTGCAGTTGCTGCTCCATGACCTTCAACGCCCGGTAGCCGCGCTTGTGCAGCGAGCGGTATTCTTCCATCCGCTCTTCGGGCATTCCCAGGTAGAACTGAATGAAGCGCGCCACGGCGATGGTCGGTTCATGGCTGTACTGTTCAAAAAACTGCCATTGCAGCATTTGCGTGCGCAGGCGAGGCTCGGTCAGTAAATACGGCGTGCCTTCGGCAAGGAAGTTGAGAATCGCGTTGGACTCCCACAGGCAGGTACCGTCCTCAAGCTCCAGCACGGGAATCTTGCCGTTAGGGTTCTTCTGCAGAAAGGCCTCGGTTTGCGTCTCTCCATTGAGGATGTCCACCGGCACCCATTCGTACTCAGCGCCAAGGAGGCTGAGCATCAGTTTGATCTTGTAGCAGTTGCCCGAGTTGTAATCGCCGTAAACCTTGTACATCTGCTGCTCTCCCCTCAATCCTGCCTCGTGGTGCGTGTGCGTAATGTATCAGGCTGCAAGGGCAGCCTGTGCGTGTCTGATGACAGCCGCGAGTCGCTTCAACCCTTCGTCCAGGCGTGCGGGATCGATGTGGCTGAAGTTCAGGCGCAAGTAACCGGGATTGGCATCCGGCTCGGTGAAAAACGGCTCACCCGGCATGAACGCCACGTTCTGCGCCAACGCCGCATCCAGCAGCGTGCGGGTATCGATTTTTTCCTTGAGCGTCAGCCAGAAAAACAAGCCGCCTTGCGGACTGTTCCATTGCGCCAGATCGCTGAAATGCCGTTGCAGCGCCGCTTCGAACTGGTCTCGACGGGTACGGTAAAAACCACGCAGCGCCAGCAGGTGCTGCTGATAGTGATCGCTGCCGATCCACTGCAGGGCTTGCCACTGGCCCACACGGTTGGTGTGCAGGTCAGCGGACTGCTTGAGTTTCAGCAGGTGCGGAAACAGATCAGGCGTCGCGATCAAATAACCGACACGCAACCCCGGCATCAGGGTTTTCGACACCGTGCCGGTGTAAATCCAGCTGGCGCTCTTCAGGCGGCTGACGATCGGCCGGGCGCTGCCACCATCAAACGTCAAGTCGCGATAAGGCTCGTCTTCGATGAGGGTCACGCCATATTCGTCCAGCAGCGCCGCCACGGCGTCCCTTGCCTCTTCGCTGTAACGCACCGCCGAAGGGTTCTGGAAGGTCGGAATCAAATAGGCGAACGACGGCGCGTGGTGTTGCAGACGCTGACGCAGCACGTCCAGATCCGGTCCTTCGGCCAGCAGTGGAACCGTCAGGCAGTCGGCACCGAACAGCTGGAAAATCTGCAGTGCCGCGAGGTAGGTCGGGGCTTCCAGCAGGATCTCGGTACCTTTGTCGATGTACAACTTCGCGGCCAGGTCCAGCGTTTGCTGCGACCCGCTGACAATCATCACCTGACTGGCCTCGCACGCAATGCCCAGTGACCGCGCCTGGGCCGCGAGCGCTTCGCGCAACTGCGGCTCGCCCTCACTCATGCCGTACTGCCCCATACTGCGCGGCATGTCGGCCCATTGGCTTTGCGGCAACATTGATTCGGCCGGCAGACCACCGGCGAACGACATCATGTCCGGACGCTGAGCCGCGGCCAGGATTTCGCGAATCAGAGAACTCTTCAAACGGGTGACGCGTTCGGAAAATGCCATGAGATCACCGCTGGCGGAAATAAATGAAAATAGGTCAAACTGCTTGACTCAAACTACGACGACAGACCCGGATACGTCAATATGCTTGACCTTAAAAAGGCATCGACCCAACAAATCGCCATGGAAGCGTTTTTCTTCGGCTATCAGGCGTTCACCGCCAAAGCCGACGAAATGCTCGATCGTCGTGGCCTGAGCCGGGTTCACCAACGCATCGTGTTCTTCATCGCCCGCTATCCGGGGCTAAGCGTGAAGGAACTGCTCACCGTACTCGGCGTGAGCAAGCAAGCGCTGAACACCCCGTTGCGGCAGTTGATCGAGATGGAACTGGTCCTGAGCGTCGCGCCCGAAGACGACAAACGAAAACGCCTGCTGGAGCTCACCGTCGAAGGCGCGAAGTTCGAAGAATCACTGCGCCGCGAACAGGTAAAACTGCTGCAACGGGTATTCGCCGACGCCGGACGCGAAGCCGTGGATGGCTGGCTGGCCGTGAACCAGGCACTGGGCAATACCCTCAATCGCAGCTAAGCGTCAAAGCAAAGCAGCATGCGGATTTTGCTCACCAGACCATATCCACGCTCCGCGCGGTAACGCTTTTATCGGCGCTCCGCGCCACCCTCGGACGCAGAGCGTCCTGCCCGGCATCCCCACGCGGAGCGTGGGTACGATCAAACCACCCACCACCCACCGCTTTTGATCTTGATCTTTCACCGCGCCAGTCCAGGCACCGCAAAACGCGACGTGGGCGCAGGCTGAACGCAGGTGGCGCGCAGTGGGCCGAGCGGCATGGATGCCGCGAGAGCCGCCCCCGGCCATGGATGGCCGATGGCGGCGGGCCCACGGAGCGTCGCCGGAGAGAGGGTACTCCGAAGAAGGAGGAGCCAAGCCAGGAGCCAGACACTTGGTTACTTGGTGTCTTTTCAAGTAACTCGCCGGAGGCGAAACGCTTCTGCCGTCAGCCAGAACCAAGGATATCAGCGCCACCACCACCGCCCGATGTCTGCCAAAACCCGATTGCCATCACTCAAGAAAGCTCTTCTCCTAAACGGACGTGACCTTCAATCTCCAGAGCTCCCAACTGTGCCGATTATCGCGCACACCGCTGTATCGCAACGAACCGCCACAACTGCGTATACGCTTGCACACCTGTTCAACCTGCCGCCCCAGGAAAGACCGCATGACCGACGCGCCCACCACCCCACTGCGCCCCCTCGCCGACAGCTCGCCGTCCGCTATCGTCGCAGGCTTCATCGCCATGATGACCGGCGTCACCAGCTCGCTTGTGCTGATATTCCAGGCAGGCCAGGCCGCCGGCTTGACCTCCGCGCAGATATCCTCCTGGATCTGGGCGCTGTTCATGGGCATGGCCATCTGCAGCATCGGCCTGTCACTGCGTTACCGCTCACCGATCACCGTCGCCTGGTCGACACCGGGGGCGGCACTGTTGATCACCAGCCTGGGGCATGTCGGCTACCCCGAAGCCATCGGCGCCTTCATCACCAGCGCGATACTGGTTTTCCTCTGCGGCATCACCGGCAGCTTCGAGAAACTGGTCAAACGCCTGCCCACCTCACTGGCGGCCGCCCTGCTGGCAGGCATTCTGTTCAAGATCGGTAGCGAAATCTTCGTCGCCGCGCAACACCGCACCGGCTTGGTACTGGGCATGTTCTTCACGTACCTGGTCGTCAAACGCTTCTCACCGCGTTACGCGGTGCTCGCCACATTACTGGTGGGCGTGGCGCTGTCAGCGATGCTCGGCTTGTTGAATTTCAGCGGGTTTGCCCTGGAAGTCGCCGTACCGGTGTGGACCACGCCCACATTTTCGTTGGGCGCCACCATCAGCATCGGGATTCCGCTGTTCGTCGTGGCCATGACCTCGCAAAACATGCCGGGCATTGCCGTGTTGCGCGCCGACGACTATCACGTCTCCGCCTCTCCGCTGATCACCGCCACCGGCGTGATTTCGTTGTTGACTGCACCGTTTGGTGGCCATGGCATCACCCTCGCCGCGATAAGCGCAGCGATCTGCACCGGCCCGCACGCCCATGAGGACCGCAACAAACGCTACACCGCGGCGATCTGGTGCGGGGTGTTCTACGCCATCGCCGGTGTGTTCGGCGCGACGCTGGCCGCGTTGTTCGCGGCGTTCCCCAAAGAGCTGGTGCTGTCGATTGCAGCGTTGGCGTTGTTCGGCTCGATCATCAACGGGCTGACCGTGGCGATGAATGAACCCAAAGAGCGTGAGGCTGCGTTGATCACCTTCATGGTCACGGCGTCGGGGTTGACGCTGTTTTCCATCGGATCGGCATTCTGGGGGATTGTCGCGGGGGTGTTGACGCTATTGATTCTTAACTATCGCAAACACTAACGCCAGGCTGAACAGGCAACCCGTGGGAGCGAATTCATTCGCGAGACGTCGGCACAGACAACCGAAATTCGTCGCACGTAAAACGCATCGCAAATGAATTCGCCCCCACAGTGGTCATCCGCGTACGGCTGGCCAGTGATGCACCCAGACTCACAACCTGAAATGCCCCACCATCCCTTTCAATTCCATGCCCAGTGACGCCAGTTCTATGCTGGACGCAGCGTTGCCCTGCATCGCCAGGGCAGACTGATCGGCGCTGGCGCGGATGCTGGTGACGCTGCGGTTGATCTCCTCGGCCACAGAGCTCTGTTCTTCGGCCGCCGCAGCAATCTGCTGGTTCATTTGCTGAATCAACGACACCGCCGCCGCGATGCTGCCCAGCGCGCTTTCCGTTTGCAGGGCATCGCTGACCGCCAGCTTCACCAACTCACCGCTGCTTTGAATCTGTGCCACCGACGCCTGCGCGCCACTTTGCAGACTCGTCACCAGCCGCTCGATTTCTTCAGTCGATTGTTGGGTACGCTTGGCCAGGGCCCGCACTTCGTCCGCCACCACCGCAAAGCCCCTGCCCTGCTCGCCAGCCCGCGCGGCTTCGATGGCGGCGTTGAGGGCCAGCAGGTTGGTTTGCTCGGCAACGCTTTTGATCACCCCCAGCACCGCGCCGATGTTCTGGATTTCGGCGCTGAGGTTTTCGATGCTGTGACTGGCCGAACTGGCTGATGTGGCGAGTTGCTCGATACGCTGCATGCTCTGACGCACCACGGCCTGTCCACTGTCGACCTTGGCATCGGCCGTCTGCGCGGCCATGGCCGCTTCCTCGGCGTTGCGCGCCACGTCATGCACGGTGGCCGTCATCTGGTTCATGGCCGTCGCCACTTGTTCGGTTTCTTCTTTCTGGGTGCTGACTTCCAGATTGGTCTGCTCGGTGACGGCGGACAAGGAATGCGCCGAGTTCGCCAGTTGTTCGATACCCGCTTGCAGACCGCTGACGATCCCGCTCAAACCTGCGCCCATTTGCTGCATGGCCTGCATCAACTGACCGATCTCATCCTTGCGCGTCACCTGCACAGTGCCGCTCAGGTCGCCGGCCGCGATGCGCTGGGCGATGGCAATGACGCTGCGCAATGGCGCGACAATGATCCGGGTGATGACAAACGACGCAATCAGGCCAACGATCAATGCCAGAACCGAGGAACCAATGATCTTCATCGAGTTGGCTTGCAGCTCGTTCATCATTGACTGATCTTCGGCGGCATACGCCTGATTCACTTGCTGGACGACGGTCTTGGCGTTGGCGGCCAGTTGCTGCGATACCTTGGCCTCATCGGCAAGCAAGCCGGTGTACTCGTTGAGCTTGTCGCCAAAGTTGGTGATGTGCCCACTGACCTCAGTCAATACGGTCAGGTAGCCCGGGTCCTTGATCACACCCTTGAGTTGCTCGGCAGACTCCTTCGCCTGCACCGCCTGTTCGATGGTGCCGGTATTGGCTTCTTCGCCTGAACCGGTCTTGCGGCTCTTGTCCAGGCGCACGCGGGCCTCGTCCATGGCCTGCATCATCAACTTGGAGATCTGACTGACCTGCGCCGATTGCTCGATGAACTCCGAACCTTGCTGGCCCTGGGAATCCTTGAGGGTATAGGCGCCGTCGTCGGCAAGGCCCGCCTGCAACACGTCGAGGTTGTTGGCAACGCTGGACACTGACCAACTGGCCATCTCCAGTGCCAGATCCTTGCTCTGACTGATGCTGACGAATTCGTCGAACGATTTGCGGTAGGCGGCGAGCGCCTGCTGAACTTCGGTCATGACTTGCTGATTCACCGCCGAGCGGGACTTTAGCGCCTCCGCCTGGGCGTTCAACCCGTCAAGCCCCGCGTGCAACTCGTCGACCACCTTCGGATCGCTGTGCAGCGCGAATTCCTGCTCCAGCAATCGCACCCGGTTGAGGCCGGTATTGAGCGCGGTCATTTCCTTGAGGCTGTCGAAATGCACGCTGATCGATCGCAGCGACCAGACCCCGATGGCGGCGACCAACGCAGTCAACAAGAGCACCAGCACGAATCCGATTGCGAGTTTCTTCGCCATTCCGAGATTGGCAAAACGCGTTTGCACGGCCGAAATCATACGATCAGTCCCCAATCACCGCTAAAAGGCACACACAACGAGGCCATGTGATCACAGCCATTCAATTTTCGTGCAGATTCGCAACAGGTCAGGCGCAAAACAAGTCTTTGGCGTCGGAATAATGGCAAATAGCTACGCCAACGTCGCTTCCAGAATGGTTATCGGCGTATCCAGCATTATCAACAGGGGGAGACGCTCTTCACGCCTCATTTAGCGAGACCACGCGACGGAAGGTCACGCGCAATGACAGCGCGCAAATCGAGGGTGAGTGATACCGCGTGCGCAGTTAACGCGCACGCTCATCGCCCCTTACCGCGCGGCAGGTGCAACCGTCAGGATGCCCGTGTCGGCGTCGAGCGTGGCCCGGCTGCCCAGTGCGACCGCCAGGTTGCGATCTCCGTGACCGATCGGCAGCCCTCCCAGCAAAGGAACCTCCAGATCAACGAGGCGCTCCATCAGGACATCGGGCGGGCGAACGGGGTTGTTGCCATGTCCCGGCTCGCTGAACTGGCCGATGGCAATACCGCCCACCCGTTGCAGAATCCCGCAATTGCGTAGATGGGTCAGCAGACGATCCACGCGGTAGGCCAGCTCACCGACATCTTCGATGAGCAGGATCGCCCCCTCCAGGTCCGGCATGAAGGGCGTGCCGACACAGGTGCTGAGCATGCTCAGGTTGCCGCCCAACAGCGTGCCCTCGACAATGCCCGACGTCCGCACGCCAAAGGTGGGCTCGGCGGGGTCGGCCTGCACCACCATCGGTTCGGTGCTCATCAAGGCACGCCGAACGGTGCTGGCGAACTCGCCGCCTCGCTCCAGTTGCGCGGCCACCGGGCCGTGAATGGACACCAGACCCGTGCGGTTCCACAGCGCGGCGTGCAGCGCGGTGATGTCAGAAAAGCCGACAACCAGCTTGGGATCTCGGCGCACGGCATCGTAGTCCAGATGCTCGAGGATTCGCTGTACGCCATAACCGCCACGGTTGCACAGCACGGCACGGATCTCGGGATCGGCCAAGGCGTCGTTCAGGTCCGCGGCCCGATGGGCGTCGCTGCCCGCCAGGAAGTGCTCGGCGTCCAGCGCATGGGGATAAACCCGGGGTCGCAAGCCCCAGGACGTCAACTCGCGCACCGCCGCCTGAACCCTCGCCTCGGCGACGGGGCCGGCAGGCGACACCAAAGCCACGGCATCACCCGCGCGCAAGACGTCGGGGTTGAGGATCGTGCGGGATACAGGCATTTCAAAGACTCGGCTGACGTTCGAATGAACCGGCAATGTAGAGCACTCCCCTTCTTGAATCCAGCCTCAGGCTTAACTCGGTCTGTCGGTCGGGCCCTGACCGCGAGTGACCTGAAAACGCGTGACGCTTTTGCGCAGCCAGCCGAGGAAGCCGCTTGGATCGACGACCACCGGCTTGCTATCAAGCATTGCCGCACGCGCGTTGGCGCGGAATTTCGCCAGACCGGCCAGCGCACCGAGCAACTCGGGATGCTCTCCCAGCCAGGGCTCCAGATCAGCTTTCTCGATGCGGTAGACCATGCAATCGGTGTACGCGCAAAAACGCCCCACCGTCGGCGTGCTGTCAACGAACCCGGTTTCACCGATCAACTCGCCGGGGCCCATGCGCCCGACTTCCAGCCAGCCGTCCGGACGCGGGATCGAGACCGAGACCACACCGGATTCGATGATGTACAGCGCATCGGGCACCACGCCTTCCGCCAACACCACGTCCTTGGCCGAATAAGCGCTGAGTCGCATGTGCTGTTCGAGCTGGGCGCGATCGTCGTCGCCAAGCATGCGTAACGCCCCCACTGTATTGAGCACCGCCGA
The DNA here is from genome assembly GCF_900110765.1 of Pseudomonas sp. NFACC02. Lineage (GTDB taxonomy): Bacteria > Pseudomonadota > Gammaproteobacteria > Pseudomonadales > Pseudomonadaceae > Aquipseudomonas. The sequence goes on along the minus strand of NZ_FOEO01000006.1, from coordinate 202,685 downwards.
CTGGCGCGTGGCAGGCCGGGACTGATCCATCCGTGTTTCGGTCGAAGCCAATTGCCGGTGAATCAGGTCAAAGAGCTGGTTGCGCACTGCGGAACAGCGATCCCGGGATTTCACGTACCCGGTGACTTCGTATTCGACGCTGCGCAGGCCCGACTTCAGCACCACGGCCGATGGCTTGGGCTGCGCCAATAACTCACGACAGCCCAGCAGCGCTTTGTCCAGCGAATCCAGCACCACGCTCGGGCGCAGACGGGTCGGCAATTCGATGGACAGGGTCACGGCATGAAAATGGTCGGGGCGACTGAAATTGACGATGCGCGTTTTCGCCGCCATGGCGTTCGGAATGACCGCCATGCTGCCTTCGGAGGTCAGCAAATGCGTGGAGCGCCAGTCGATCTCGATGACCTTGCCTTCGATGTCGTCGACTCGAATCCAGTCATCGACGCGAAACGGTTTGGTCGCATTGAGGACGATGCCTGAAAACACATCGCCCAGTGTGCTTTGCACCGCGAGGCCGAGAATGATCGCCACGGCACCCGACGTCGCCAGCAAACCCTTGACCGGCAAGTCCAGCACATAGCCGGCAGCGGCCACGGCCGCAACCAGAAAAATGATCGCGCCCATGACATCCTGCAGCAGATGGCCCTTGCCGCCGATGCGCGGCTCCATGACCACAACCGCCAACACCGTCAGGGCACGTGCCCCGAACAACCACCAGGCAATGGTCAACAGGGTGGCCAATACATGCCGGGGCACTGACCAGTCCACCGGCACCGGATACAGCGGGCTCAGGCCACCGTCGAGCAAGGCCATGCTGAAGAGCACGAACAGCACCAGACGGCATACCAGTTTGCGCCGTAGCAGTCTGGAAGGGATCCATTGCCAAAGCACCAGATCAACGACCAGCAACAGCGACGCACTGAGCAACGGATAAGCGAACCACAGGTGATCCATCGAAGCTCCCGAAAGGTCAAGCAGCCCCACGAGCTTAGCTGATTACCGCCGCACGGAAGCCTCAAAACAGCGAATCGGCGACCGGTGTGAGCCAACCCGCGCCTGTGCATACCCTGGCGTCTATTTCTGGAGGTTGAGCATGCTCCACCCGACCATTACTCCGTCTCGTTTGGCGCATGCTCGCTCACCACGTTGCAATGCGCGTTCGACGAGCGCGCAAAGGCGCTGGACGCATGAAATCGGATGCATAAAAAAGCCCCCGAAGACTCAACGTCAACGAGGGCCAAGGCACTGCGCTCACAGTTCTATTTCTGGGCGTGAACAGCCCTCAAGGCATCCCCAGCCAGTTCGGCAGAGCAAGGGATATGAACGGTACGTAAGTGACCAGCAACAGGAAAACAAGCAGGATCGACAGCCATGGCAACGCCGCACGAATGGTCTGCCCAAGGGTCAATCCGGTCACTGCGGAGGTCACGAACAGGTTCAAACCCACCGGCGGATGCACCAGTCCGATCTCCATGTTCACCACCATCACGATACCCAAGTGAATCGGATCAATACCCAGCTTCATGGCGATCGGGAAGAAGATCGGCGCAAGAATCAGGATAATCGCGGAGGGTTCCATGAAACTGCCCGCCACCAGCAATACGATGTTGACCATGATCAAAAAGCCGATTGGCGTAAGGCCTTCGGAGATGACCCAAGCTGTGATCTGCTGTGGAATCTGTTCGGTGGTCAGCACATGAGCGAAGAGCATGGCGTTGGCAATGATGAACATCAGCATGATGGTCAACCGGCCAGACTCCAGCAGGACTTTAGGGCAATCGCGCAAACTCATGTCCTTGTACACGAACAGCGCGATAAAGGCCGAGTACACCGCCGCCACTGCCGCCGCCTCGGTCGGGGTGAACATGCCGCTGTAGATACCCCCGAGGATGATCACCAGCAATAGCAAGCCCCAGAACGCCCGTTGCGCGGTGTGCAACCATTGGCGGAACGATACCCGAGGCTGGGCGGGCAATTTTTTGACCCGGGCGACGATGTAGATCACCACCATCAACGCCACGCCGAGCAAGATTCCCGGCACCACACCGGCAATGAACAACTTGCCGACCGAGGTCTCCGTTGCTGCCGCATAGACCACCATGACGATGGAGGGTGGGATCAGGATGCCCAGCGTACCGGCGTTGCAGATGATCCCGGCACCGAACTCTTTCGGATAACCGGAGCGCACCATGCCCGCCACGGCAATAGAACCCACCGCCGCAACCGTCGCCGGGGACGAGCCGGACAGCGCGGCGAACAGCATGCACGCCAGCACCGCCGCAATCGCAAGGCCGCCGCGGATATGGCCGACGCAGGCGTTGGCGAAATCGATCAAGCGCTGCGCCACGCCACCCGTGGTCATGAACGCGCCAGACAACAGAAAGAACGGAATCGCAAGAAACGTGTAACTGTCTGACGTCTCGAACAACTTGATCGCCAGCGAGCTCAAAGAGTCCGGACTGAACAGCAGGATTGAGGTAGCCCCGGCCAGCCCGAGCGAGATCGCAATGGGCACACCCAGGAACATGAATACGAAAAGTAAAAGGAACAAACAGATAACCGTCATCAGTGTTGCTCCTCACCAGGGTTGGCCAGCTTGCTCGCTTCGGCCGCTTCGTCGGCCAGACCCAGCCCGGTCTGCCGGTGGGTCCAGATGCGATAAAGGATTTCCAGGTAACGGGCAATCACCAGCGTGAAGCCTATCGGTACGATGAGCGTGATATAGGAGACTTTGATGCCAAACCGGTCCAGATCCTCGGCACCGATCCCCGCCACCCACAAAGCCGACACCCACTTGTAACTCGCCGCCAGAAACAGACCTGCGTAGGCGAGGCAACAGGCACAGGCCAGCAGGGCCAGGACACGTTGCACCGGTTTGCTGGTTTTCTTGACCAGCACATCAACACCGAGGTGTCCGGCGGTGCGCACACCGTAGGAAATCCCGAAAAAGATCAGCCAGCCGAAGAGGGCTTTGGTCAGTGCGACGCTCCAGGTCATGCTCTGGGCGTAACCCATCAAGTGATCGCCAATCCCTGCGAAAAAGTCACTGCTGACCGCCCACTGATCACTGAGGGTGTAAAACAGCGTGTAGATGTTGTTCAGCGCCACGTAGACGAATGTCACCAGCGTCATGGCAGCCAGCAGAAAGGCGATGATGCCTTCCTCCAGATACTCCCAGAGTCGCGTCAGCGATTGCATAAGAATTCTCCGAACGTATTCGAACGTAGAGGGTGACCACCCGTGCTCCGGGTGGTCACGCAGACATCACTGCCTGTGTCGATCAAGCGGCCTTGAGGATCAAGGTGCCTTGTTCGAGTCGTCGGCGGCCTTGATCAGGTCCGCGCCGATTTCGTCGGAGAACTTGTCCCAGACCGGCTTCATGACTTCACGCCATTTGGCACGCTGCTCAGGCGTGAGCGTGTCAATTTCGCTGGTTTTGGAATCGATGATTTTCTGCTTGGCGGTCTGGTTCAGCGCTTCAGCCTGTTTGTTCACTTCGACCGTCACCTGATCCATGATCTTCTGCAGCTCGTCACGCACGTCAGCCGGCAGACCGTTCCAGAACTTGGAGTTGGTGATGACCATGTAATCGATCAGGCCATGGTTGGTTTCGGTGAAGAACGGCTGTACTTCGTTGACCTTCTGGCTTTCGTAGTTCGACCAGGTGTTCTCGGTGCCGTTGACCGTGCCGGTCTGCAGCCCCTGGTACACCTCGGCGAAGCTCATCTTGCGCGGGTTGGCGTGAAGGGCAACGAACTGGGCTTCCAGCACACTGGAGGCCTGTACGCGGAATTTCAGACCGCGAGCGTCTTTAGGCTCGATCAGTTTCTTGTTCGCCGAGAGCTGCTTCAGGCCGTTGTGCCAGTAGGCCAGGCCGTGAATGCCCTTGTCGTCCATGGAGGTCAGCAGCGCCTTGCCCTGAGGGCCTTGCTGGAAGCGGTCGACAGCGGCGAGGTCATTGAACAGGAACGGGAGGTCGAAGATCTGCACTTTCTTGGTGTACTGCTCGAACTTGGCCAGCGACGGCGCAAGCATCTGCACATCCCCCAGCAACAGCGCTTCCATTTCCTTGCCGTCACCGAACAGCGAGGAGTTCGGATAGACCTCGACCTTGACCTTGTCTTTCAAGGCCGGATCGGCGGCAACCATCTTCTGGAACATCAAGGCGCCCTGGCCTTTCGGCGTGTTTTCCGCCACCACGTGAGCGAACTTGATGACGATTGGGTCTGCGCAGGCCATGCCGGCCATGGACACTGCAGCGGCGCAGAAAAGCGCCTTGGTCAGCTTCAACATCGATATCACCTTCTTATTGTTGTAGGAGCTTATTTTTGTATGAGCAGTCGGTGGTGCTTGAGCGTTGTGCCATCTAACGATGCCGAACACGATGTGTTTAGAGAATCAGCTTTTATGTAATCCAGCGTTCGGTAGAGCTGAACGCCTGTACTTCTTCGTCGATTTCTCCAACCCGCGATCTAGACGCCGTGTATCGAGAAGTTAGCACGCTAATTAGGAAGTGCCACTATTGGGCGCTTCTGAAGCGGTTCATTCCTGCTACTACAGGGAAGGTCAACCTCAGTCAAATCGGCTTCAACCGTCGGCCAAGGCTAGCAACCGCTGAGCCCGCAGCAAGACCGGCGCATCGACCATTTGTCCGTCGAGCTGAAAGGCCCCCGCCCCCTTCGCCGCCCGACTCGCGTCCACCACCCGTTGTGCCCAGGCCAGATCGTCTGCGCTGGGCGCAAGCGCGGCATGGATGATCGGGACCTGGTTCGGGTGGATGCACAGTGCGCCGCCATAGCCCATGTCGTAGGCATGTCGAATCGCCCGATGCAAGCCGTTGGGGTCGCCGATGGCCGGGTACACGCCGTCCAGCGGTGGCAACAACCCGGCACCTCGTGAATGTAATTGCACCGACATCCGCGCCTGATCGAGGAACATGTACGCAGCCGGCGTGCCGCTGTTGAGGTTCAGGTCCAGCGCCAGGTCCAGCCCGCCGAACGACAATCGCTCCACGCCGGGTGCATGGGCGATGGCTTCCAGCGCCAGCAAGCCTTTAGCGCTTTCGATGATCGGCCAGACCGGTTTGCCGGTTTGCCAGACCGCCGCCAAGTGCGCAGCGCTTTCGACTTTGGGGAGCAACACGCCGGCGACCCCGGTGTGCTGCTTACAGAACGCCAGATCCGCAGCGTGCTCGGCGTGGTCCGGGGCATTGACCCGCACCCAGACCGACGCCCGCGAATTGGCGAACAGAAACGCCGCCAGGTGATCTCGGGCCTGACGTTTGAGCGGTTCTTCAACGGCGTCCTCGAAGTCGACGATCACCGCATCGGCGCCAGCGGCCAGGGCTTTGGCGAAGCGTTCGGGTCGACTGCCGGGCACGAACAGTGCAGAGCGGACGGTGGATGGGGGCATGGGCGAAACTCCTTATCAATAAGCAGTCAATGAGCAAGCGCTGCCTGACCTGTAGGAGCTGCCGGGGTGGCGGTCCACCTTGTCCCGCGATCTGTCGCGTAGCGGCAGCAAAACCTGAGTCTGCGCAGTGTCTGACACAACCAAGGTGACTGGTTTTACTGCCGGTTTCCGGCAGATCGCGGGACAAGGTCGCGCGCCACCCCGGCAGCTCCTACAGAAGAATATGTGGGGCGCTAGACCACTCCGGCCTGCAGCATCCGCGCCTGATCCTCGGCGCTGAAACCCAACTCACCCAGAATGCTGCCGGTGTGCTGCCCCAATCCCGGCACGCCATCCATGCGCGGGGTGAATGCTGCGTTGCGTCCCGGTGGCAACAGAGCAGGCAACGGACCCGAAGGGCTTTCCACTTCGCGCCAGCTGTCGCGCGCCTTGAGCTGCGGATGATCCCAGACGCCTTGCATGTCATTCACGCGTGCGTTGGCGATCTGTGCGTCTTCAAGCCGTGCGACCACCTCGTCGACACTCAATGAGGCAAAGCCATCAACGATGATCTGACGCAGCACCTCACGGTTCTCCGAGCGCTTGAAGTTGGCCGAGAAACGCTCGTCGGTGGCCAATGCCTTGTCCAGCAGTACCTTTTCGCAGAACAGCGCCCATTCGCGCTCGTTCTGCAAGCCCAGCATGATCGTGCCGCCACCGCCCGTCGGGAACGGGCCGTAAGGGTAGATGGTCGAGTGCGAGGCGCCGGCGCGTGGCGGTTGCGGCGCGCCGTTGTACGCGTAATACATCGGATACCCCATCCACTCCACCAGGCTTTCCAGCATGCTCACGTCGATGCGGCTGCCTTCGCCGGTTTTGTCACGCAGCAGCAAGGCCGACAGGATTCCAGTGTAGGCGTACATGCCCGCGGCGATGTCGGCGATGGAGCATCCGGCCTTGGCCATTTCGTTTTCGCCGGGGCCACCAGTGACCGACAGAAAGCCGCCTTCGCTTTGAATCAGCAGGTCGTAGGCTTTCTTCTTTTCATAAGGGCCGCCTTCGCCGTAGCCGGAAATATCGCAGACGATCAGCCGTGGAAAGCGCGCATGCAGCGCCTCGAACGACAGGCCCATGCGCGCTGCGGCACCCGGCGCGAGGTTCTGCACCAGCACGTCGGCGGTACCGAGCAAGGACTCCAGAATGTCGCCCGCTTCGTCCTGCTTGAGGTCCAGGGTCAGGCTTTCCTTGGAGCGGTTGGTCCAGACGAAATGCGAGGCCAGGCCATCGACACGCTGGTCATAACCCCGGGCGAAGTCGCCGACACCGGGGCGCTCGACCTTGATCACGCGCGCGCCAAGATCCGCCAGTTGCCGTGTGCAGAACGGCGCCGCGATGGCGTGCTCCAGACTGACGACGGTGATGCCGTCCAGAGGACGGGGGTTTTGTTGAGTCATGTTGGTAAACCTCTTCACATTCCACCGTCTGATCGTGCCCACGCTCTGCGTGGGCATGCATCCCGTGACGCTCTGCGTCACTGCCCAGGACGCGGAGCGTCCGAGGGAAGCGGTCCCACGTAGAGCGTGGGCACGATCAGTGTGCTGTTAAACCAGATCAGCCAGATCCTGCGCATCGCGCAGGTGCCAGACGCGCTCGATCAAGGCTCTGCCCTGCTCCGGCGTGCGCGCGCCGGAGAACGCCAACAGGCGCTGAACCTTGTCCTCCAGCTCAGGCCGCGAAAGCGTGTTGCCCGGATCGCCTTTCGGATCATCAATTGCTGCGCTGAAGGTCTGCCCTGACGTGGTGGTCACAATCACCCGTCCCAGCCAGCGCGCCGGGTAAGCGCCATCGACTTCAGGGTCGAGCTCCATCGTCACTTTTTCACGAAAGGCCGCTACGTCCGCGTCGGTCAGCGCCAGATCGCGGAATTCGATCAACTGCGCACTGCCATGTACCGCGATCAAGCCCAGCACCGCGCCCATGGAAAACTTGGCCTGGTGCACGGTCTGCGGCACATCGACTCGCCCCAGCACATCGATCGCTCCTTGATGAACACGCGTGACGACCTTGGCGATCTGGTCATGGCGCAGATTTTCGCGCTGCATCAAATGCAACAACGCATCGGCTGCCGGATGCGTGTGACGGCATGACGCGTGAAACTTGAACGAGGTTTCCACCAGCGCCCAACGCGACCCCAGGCGGTCGGACAATTTGCCCGGATCGCTGTCGGTCGACATGCCGGCCGCCATGCCTTGATCCCCTTCGAGGATGTTGCGCGCGCCGGTCAGTCCATCCTGAGTCATGTACGCGGCGAGCAAGCCGTCCGCCGCCGCTTTGGCGGTGTGCAGCTGTTTCGAGTCGGCCGCGTCGCGCAGGAATTCCCACAAACCTGCCGCCTGGGTCCCGGCGCTGCCCAGCAGGTTGATGAACTGCTCTTTATCGAAATCAAGCAGCTTGCCCACCGCCACCGCGGCGGCAAGCGTCCCGACCGTGGCCGTGGTGTGGAAGATGCGGTAGTGCGAACGGCCCATGAACTCGCCGATGCGAATCCCGGCCTCGTAGCCGGCCACCGAAGCCAGCAGCAGGTCTTTCCCGGATTTATCCAGGTCTTGCGCGGCGGCCAGCACCGCCGAGAACACCACGGTTGCCGGGTGCAGCACGGAACTGTTGTGCAGGTCATCCTGCTCGACCAGATGCGAGGACGCCCCGTTGACCAGCGCCGCGAAGTACGCCGAGGTGCCGCGTCCATTGACCAGCATCTTCGACTTACCGCTGGCCGGCCCCATGCGCTCGGCGTACCGCTCGAAGATCGGAATCGGTCGCGCGCCCTGACTGGCGAGGCCGGAGCCGATCCAGTCCAGAAACAGGTCCTCGGTGCGGTCCAGCACGTGGCCGGGAACCTGTTCGTAGGTCAGCTCGGCGAGAAAGCCCGCCAATGCCTGGGTATGACTCATCTCGGTGTCCTCAGAAGCTGCGGGGCAGTTCGAGCAAATGCTCGGCGACGTAGGAAAGAATCAGGTTGGTGGAGATCGGTGCGACCTGGTACAGACGGGTCTCGCGGAATTTGCGCTCCACGTCGTATTCGCAGGCAAAACCGAAACCGCCGTGGGTCTGCAGGCAGGCGTTGGCCGCTTCCCACGACGCCTTGGCCGCGAGGTACTTGGCCATGTTGGCGCTGGCGCCAGCGTTCTTGCCGCCGTCGTATTCCTCGCAGGCACGCCAGCGCATCAGGTCGGCGGCTTCGATCTCGATGTGAGCCTCGGCGATCGGGAACTGCACGCCCTGGTTCTGCCCGATCGGGCGACCAAACACCACGCGGTCGCGGGCGTAGGCTGCGGATTTTTCGATGAACCAGCGACCGTCGCCGATGCACTCGGCGGCGATCAGCGTGCGCTCGGCGTTCAGGCCGTCGAGGATGTACTTGAAGCCCTTGCCCTCTTCGCCAATCAGGCTGTCGGCCGGCAGTTCGAGGTTGTCGAAGAACAGCTCGTTGGTTTCGTGGTTGACCATGTTGGCGATGGGCTGAACGGTGAGGCCTTTGCCAATGGCCTCACGCAGGTCGACCAGAAAGATCGACATGCCTTCGGATTTCTTTTTCACCTCAGCCAGCGGCGTGGTGCGTGCCAGGAGGATCATCAGGTCGGAATGCTGAATGCGCGAGATCCAGACCTTCTGGCCGTTGATCACGTATTTGTCGCCCTGCTTCACGGCGGTGGTCTTGATCTTGGTGGTGTCGGTCCCGGTGGTGGGCTCGGTGACGCCCATCGATTGCAGACGCAGTTCACCGCTGGCGAGCTTGGGCAAGTAAAAGCGCTTCTGCTCCTCGCTGCCATGCCGCAACAGGGTGAACATGTTGTACATCTGGCCGTGTACGGTGCCGGAGTTGCCACCGCAGGCGTTCACCTCTTCGAGAATGACCGACGCTTCGGCTAGGCCCAGCCCTGAGCCGCCGTATTCCTCCGGGATCATCGCCGACAGCCAGCCCGCGTCGGTGAGTGCCTTGACGAAGGCTTCGGGGAAGCCTTTTTCTTCGTCGATCTTGCGCCAGTATTCGGCCGGGAACTCGGCACACAGGGCGCGAACGCCGTCGCGGATGGCATTCAGGTCTTCGTTTTCGTATGGGTTCATCGTGCTCGCTCGCGTCTGCCAGCCGCCCGTGAATGAACGGGCGTGGCGATCTATAAGAAGAAGGGTTCAGTCGAAGCTGACTTCGGCGCTTTGCGCGACACCGGCTTCATTGCCCGCCCACAGTTGCGCCTTGCCCGGCTCGACGATGCGACCGCCGACGCGAAACACATCAGGGACGTTCAGTGGCCTGACGCCGCGATAGGCGAAGTGACGCACGCGCTTGCCCGGGTTGCCACGGATGAAGGCGCGCAGGTTGAACGTGGCGATCATCGGGCCATGAACCACCAGGCCCGGATAGCCTTCGGTCTCGGTCACGTAGGGGTAGTCGTAGTGAATGCGATGACCGTTGAAAGTCACGGCCGAGTAACGGAACAGCAGCGTAGGGGTCGGGTCGATAGTCTCGCTCCACTCACCCTGTTCTGGCGCTTCGCCGCTGGAAAGCTTGGGCGGATTCGGTTCGCGGTACACGATGTCCTGTTCTTCGCGCACGCACAGTTCACCGTGCTGCGAATAGTCGTGACGCACCGTCACGAACAGCAGTGACCCCGTGCGGCCGTGCTTTTCTTCGATGTGCAGAATGGTGGACAAACGATGGGCGTCAGCACCGACTTTCAGCGGCTGGATGAACTCCACGCGGCCTCCGGCCCACATGCGATTGCGGTTGTCAGCCGGAGGCAGAAAGCCTCCGCGCGCCGGGTGCCCGTCACCGCCCAGTTGCGCCTCGAATACCGGCTCCTGAAAAAAACACCACTGCCACAGCGGCGGTAGTGCGTCGCCATGGGCTGGCGTAGGTTCGCCAAAGGTGGCCGCAATGCGTTTGATCAGGTTGTGGCTCAAGTGGTCCTGAGCTTCCTCGGTCCGTCCAATCCAGGCACTGAAATCCACAGGCGAATCTGAAGCACTCATGGCAAGCAACCCTCCGCGTTTGTTGTTATGGACAGATCATGGGAGCTGTCCGGCATTCTGTGAATTTGCATTTCCATATACCGGCGTTCATGTATGCTGAACGCCTTCTGCAATGTCCGGACACCACCATGCACTTCGACCTGGCTGACTTGCGCCTCTTCATTCACATCGGTGAATCCCCGAGCCTGACCCAAGGCGCGCGCCGCGCCTTTCTCTCGCCCGCTGCCGCCAGCGCGCGCATCAAGGCGCTCGAGGGTCAGCTGGATACGCGGCTGCTCTATCGCGACAGCCGGGGTGTCGAACTGACCCCGGCCGGGCAGCGTCTGCTCAAGCATGCGCGGCTGATCATGAGTCAGGTGGATTACCTCAAGAGTGAGTTCACCCATTACGGGACAGACTCGGCCGGACACATCCGTATTTTTGCCAACACCACCGCCGTCACCGAATTTCTGCCTGAAGTGCTGGCAGGGTTTCTTGCCAAACGTCCGGGTGTGACGGTGGATCTTCAGGAGCGCCTCTCGCGGGACATCGTGCGCGGCGTACTCGACGGCAGCACCGACATGGGCATCATCGCCGGGCCCGTTGAAGCGGCTGGCTTGCAGGTCATCCACTTCAGCACCGATCGCCTGGTGCTGACCGTGCCGGAAGGTCATGAGCTGGCCAAACAGCAGCGTGTGACGCTCAAACAGACCCTGGCGTTTCAGCACATCGGTTTGCACGAAGGCAGTACGCTGCTGAGCTTTCTGCGCGATCACGTGGAGCGACTGGGGCAGAACCTCTCCTTACGCATCCAGGTGTCGAGCTTTGAAGCGATTTGCCGGATGGTCGAAGCGGGTGTGGGGATCGGCATCATTCCCGAATCCGCGGCGCTGCGGCACAGCAAGACCATGAAACTGGTGACGATCGAGCTGGATGAGCCCTGGGCAGTGCGCGAGCGCAGCATTCTGGTCCGGGAACTGGACGCCCTGCCGGGGGTGGTCAGGGCGTTGATTGCGGTGTTGATGCCGGGTTAGCGAACACACCGCAGACATCGAACGCCTCGTACAACTGCCTTCTCAGTGGCGCCTGGAACTCAGTCTTCGTCCGGATGCGGCGGGCAGACGCTTCAGCGCTCAGATCCATACATCGTTCTGCGCCGTCCTTTCGTTGGTGTCGTCGCCGGTATTGATCACACCCACCGGTTCAATCAGCATCAGCTTCACTTCTTGTTCGGCATAGGGTTTATGCTCCACGCCCTTTGGCACGACGTACAGTTCCCCTGTGTTGAGTTCGACGAAACCGTCACGAAAATCGATGCGCAGACAGCCCTCGATCACGATGAAGGCTTCGTCGGTGTCGGCGTGACTGTGCCACAGAAAATCCCCTTCCAGACGCGCGATTTTGAACTGGTAGTCGTTCATCTGCGCAATGACCTTGGGTTGCCATTGCTCTCTAAACAGGCTGTATTTCTGGGCGAAGTTCACAGGGTTGCGGACGGTTGACAGGGGATGCGCAGGCTTGGCGATGGACATTTGAGCGACTCCATACAGCGGGTGGGAGCCGGCAATCTAATCCGCACCCGATGGCAGCGTCTTGTACGTTATTGCACGGGTATCAGATTAGGTTCGGGTGCCAAGCATCTTCAGCCACCGGCCTGGCGGGTAGCCAAAGGTCTTCACGAAATGCCGCGTCATGTGACTTTGATCGGAAAACCCCGCCATCACCGACGCATCGCTCAGGGACACGCCCTGTGCAATCGAATGCCGCACCAGATCCAGCCTTCGCAGGGTCAGGTAGCGATGAGGGCTGGTGCCAAACAGCGCGCGGAAATCCCGCGACAGGCGCCAGCGGTCGGTGTCGCTGGCCTGTTCCAGCTGGTCGAGGCTGACGCCCTGCTCCAGGCTCGCCATCAGCAACTCCCGGGCGCGCTCGGCTGAGCTGTAGTCGACGCTTTGCCGGCCCTTGCGTACGCCCGCCGCGTCCTGCAGCGCCATGGCAATGTCGAACACCGCGTCATCCAGTTCCAGTGGATCGAGTGGGGTCTGCAGATCCTGGAGCAACGCCTGGGTCGCCTTGAGTAACCTCGGATCGCTGGAGACACCGCCCTTGATGAACGGCAGCGGTTTACCGCCCAGTACCTGCTGAATCATCGCCGGTTCCAGGTAGAACATCCGGTAGCGAAAGCCGTCTTCGGTACCCGCATGACCGTCGTGCGGCTCATCGGGGTGCAACACCATGGTCTGGCCCGGAAGGTTGTTCACCTTCTCCTTTTCGTAGTGAAAACTCTGCACGCCAGACAGGGTGTGCCCGATGGCGTAGGTGTCGTGTCGGTGCATCTCGAAACCATGACCATGGAAATACGCCTCGATCCGCTCCATCTGTGGCAACGGCTGGGCACGCACCACCCAGTCCCGCGCGCAGTGGGCGAGATGGGCCTCTCCGTTTGAATAGTTATCCATCGTGACGGCTCATGGCTGAAAGGATGCAACGCGACACAGATACCATTTAGCAACGTTATTGGGAATGTTCAGATGCATGGGCGGTCCGAAGGGCTGCTTGGGTTGATCCGGGAGCTTTCAGACGACTGACGCGTGACCCACCGGTTCTCGTGTACTGACCTTGCCATTAATGTGACACCATCGAGAATCGTTCTCAAATAAAAACAGGCGCGTGGCATCGATCCGGCACACGCAGCCAGAGCCTCCTTCATTTATGCGGACTGCCCTACCATGAATTTTCTGCGACGTCGCTTGCTTGATCGACAACTCAAACGCGCCCTGTCCCGGAATGAATGCCGACTGGACAGTGGCATCCGGGGTCTGCGCAAGGACATGGAGCTGACGCTGGAATACGGCGTGAAGCTGCACCAGATCAAGATCGACGCCCGCCAACTGAGCATCGGCGCCTATACCGATATCGTCAGCGGTTCAGAACTGCATAATGTCGCCGGCATTGGCCGCTACTGCTCGATCGCGCGAAACGTGACCATTGGTCAGCACCGCAAATCGCACCCTCTGGACTGGCTCAGTTCCCACAGTGGCCTGGTCGGGCTGCGGCAACACCAAAGCCCCGCCACGTGTGTGCACGAGGAGATCAGGCAGACCATGATCGGGCATGACGTCTGGATCGGCATGGACGTGTTGATTCTCGAAGGCATCACCATCGGCACCGGGGCCGTGATCGGCGCTCAGTCGCTGATCACCAAAGATGTCCCCCCTTACGCCATCGTGACGGGGTCGCCGGGCAAGGTGCAGCGCTACCGCTTCAATCAGGACATCATCGACGGGTTACTGGCCAGCCAATGGTGGAACCTGACCCCGCGCCAACTTGCCGAACTGCCCATCGAGGACCCTGCGGCGCTGCTCGAAACGCTGAAAGGCGTTGTCGTGCCGGACAGTCATCCGGGCAAGGTGGTGGTGCGCAACCATCCGTTTGCGGTGGATTACCACGCAGCGCAGTGACTAGCCCGACTGCTTCGCGCTGGGCGGTGCGTCGTTGGTAGCGTGTACGGCTGGCATCCTGGCATTGAGCAGCGCCTGAATCGCCTGGCTGTAGGCCTGCCGCCCCAGATTCATGCTGTTGTTGTGATTGCCGCCGGGCACCATCAGCAAGTTCTTGGGTTCCTGCGCCGCTTGAAACAAGGCCTGGCTGAAGCTCGGTGACACGAACTGATCAGCAGTGCCGTGAACGATCAAAACCGGCATGTACACCTCGGCGATTTTGTCGATGGAGTCGAATTTCTGCGACACCAGCCAGCGCACCGGCAGCGATGTCCGCTTGCTTGCCACGGACGCCGCCACGTCGGCGAGGTTGGTGAACGTCGATTCGATGATCAAGCCGCGCGCCTGTACCGGCTCCTCGCCCTTCTGCGCATCCCGCCCGAGCTCGGCGGCGAGGTCCACCGCCACTGCGCCACCGAGCGAATGTCCGTAGATCAGGCGTTTCCGGGGGTCGGGCTGCAATTGTTTCAGCCGCTCCCACGCGATACGCGCATCCTCATAAACCGAGGCTTCAGACGGCAATTGCCCCTTGCTCTCGCCAAAACCGCGGTAGTCGATGGCGAGCACGGAGAAGCCCATTGCGTGCAATTGTTCGATGCGGAAGAACTGGCCGGTCAGGTTCCAGCGCGCGCCGTGAAGATAAAGCACGGCGGGTGCGTCTTTTTTCTCCGCCGGCCACCACCAGGCGTGGATGTTCTGCGAGACGCCGAATGACGGCGCCTTGAGCTCCAGCACCTTCACGTCCGCCGGAATTCCGTGATACCAACTGGCGACGCCCGGCTCAATCATGAACACCAGCTCACGCTCCTTATGCTGCAATGCCGCGCAGCCGACCGGCAGGCCGACGACGATCAACAGCATGCACAGCCAGAAAAACCAGCGAGCCTTGAAGTGGGCCAGGGAGAGTTGCGGCATAAACGATGGGTTCCGGAGATCAGATGGGCGCTCCGGCAGTTTGCCATTCATTGCGGCGCAAGGTCACTGCCGTTTGCCGGTTGGCCTCGGCACCGCGCACTGTCTGCCAGAACACCGTAACCATTGTGGGGCTTGCCGGCTCCCACAGGTTTGAGTGAATTCGGACAGTCAGTAACCCGAACCCGACGCCTCAGCACCGCTGATGATGGCAATCCCGGAGCTGGTGCCCAGACGGGTGGCGCCGGCTTCGATCATGGCAATCGCGGTCTTGTAGTCGCGCACGCCACCGGACGCTTTGACCCCCACCGCGTCGCCGACGACCTTACGCATCAGGGCCACATCGTCGACGGTTGCGCCGCTGCGGCTGAAACCGGTGGAGGTTTTGACGAACGCCACGTTCAGCTCACGGCAGAGTTCGCAGGCGCTGGTTTTCTGTGCGTCGTCGAGCAGGCAGGTTTCCAGAATCACCTTCAGCGGCACCACACCACACGCGTGCTTCACGGCGGCGATGTCGTCACGCACCTGCTCCAGAAGACCGTCCTTCAGGGCGCCGATGTTCAGCACCATGTCGATTTCGCCCGCCCCTGCCGCAATCGCCTGCTTTGCTTCGAAGGCCTTGGTGTCGCTGAGCCCTGCGCCGAGCGGAAAGCCGACCACGGCGCAAACCTTGACCTGCGCGTCCTTGAGAAGCGATGCGGCGTAAGGCACCTGGCCGGAGTTCACGCACACCGAATAGAATCCATGCTCCTGCGCTTCACGGCACAATGTGGCGATCTGCTCGCGGGTCGCATCGGCAGCCAGCAAGGTGTGGTCGATATACTGCGCGAGTGCTGCGGGTTCGATCTTCATGTCGGTCCTTCTTCCTGTTCGGGAGCGGGTAAGAGAAGCAGTTACCAGCGACACGCTTTAAGCTGCAAGCTTGTACGCTTTATTTTATGTTGTATATATAACAGTAAATGTTATTTTTTTACCATATCCAAACGACAGCCGGAATGCCTGTGGACAGTAAAAAATCCGAACGCATCAAACTGATTCAACAAGCCCTGCAGGATCAGAAAGCCATTCACCTGCGTGAAATGGCCGACCTGCTGGACGTCTCGGAAATGACCCTGCGCCGCGACCTGGGCCGTCATCCCGACAAATTTCACCTGCTCGGCGGCCACATCACGCTGGCCTTCGATCCCTCCGATGCCAGCGACTACAAAGTCACCGAGCAAGGCACCCGCCATGTCGAAGAGAAGCGCCGCATCGGCAAGCTGGCAGCCCCTTTCATCAAACCGGGTGACACGGTGTTCTTCGACTGTGGCACGACGATCCCTTTCGTCATCGACTTCATTCCCGACGAACTGGAGTTCACCGCCGTGTGCAACTCGCTGAACGTGTTGCTCAAGCTGCAGCAAAAGCCCAACTGCACCATCGTGCTGTGCGGCGGCACGTTTCATCGCAAGAACCAGGTCTTCGAACACCACAGCGAAGCCAGCATCCTGGACGGCATTCGCCTGACCTGGGCTTTTGTCTCCGCCGCGGGTGTCAGCGACGAATTCGGGGTGACCTGCTTCAACTTCAACGAGGTCGAGGTCAAGCAGAAGGTCCTGCGACAGGCGCGTCACTGCATGCTGCTGGCCGACCACACCAAGTTCGACGCCGTGCGTACTGCGCACTTCGCCGCGCTGGAAAGCTTTCATGTGGTGGTCACCGACAAGAAACTGCCCAAGCCGTACCGCGACCTGATTCAGGGGTATGGGGCGCGGTTGGTGATGTGATTTTCTCGACAACACAGCACCCGAATACCGCCGCAGTAGGTGTAGGAGCGTGGCTTGTCCCGCGATCGGCCGAAGGCCGCAGAACCAGACGACTATGTCTATCTGCCGAACCGGGCCTAACCGCCTTTACGACGACTTCGTCGCCGATCGCGGGACAAGCCACGCTCCTACAACTGATCGCATTCCCGAGCAGCAACACCTTTCAGCGTTTCAAATCACCTTCCAGTTGCCGCACTTCCGCAGCCGACAGATACCCCGTCGTCACACTGAACGACGCACGCTCCCCCGCCGCCAGCGTTCGCACATTGCCTTTGGCTTTCTCGGCCAGGTAACCCTCAGGCTCACAGGTGGCTGGCAACACGAACGCCGCCACCTGCTGATCGGCGTTGTGCAGAATCCAGCGTGCCGCATGGTCAAACTGCCGAGGTTTGTACCGGGTATAGAACGCAGGTCCGTCGGGATGCTTGAGCAGAAAATGCGCGTTGCCGCTGGCATCCGCCTGAACGCCATCGAAGAAACAGACGATCTCCGGGTCGTACAACTCAGGCGTGTTCAAGGCCTGCAAGCGCGATGGATCTTCCGTCAGCTCGGCCATGTACGCCGACCACGCCGGGGTCGGCTTTACGTGCGCCGGGACGCTGCTGCGAACCCGCGTGCGCTCGACACCCAGCGGCTCGACGAACTGCCCGCCCTCGACGTAGGCGTAGTTCATGTGCGCCATGTACATCAGTTCCATCGGCTTGCCAGCCAGATTGCGCACGTCCATGCCGATATCGAACAGCGCCGAGCCGGCCCGCAACGTGACGCTGGGCCGGGCGCAGTAATGATCGCCAAACCCCATCACGTATTCATATTCGCCGCCGACGCGCAGAAACGCGCCGGCCGCATCCTCTCCCAGCTCAAGCCAGGCACTGTCCATCGGCGCGCAGGGCATTTCGCCGTGCAGTGGATGATCGTCCTGTGGGGTCGGGCAGCCATTGCGCAGAAGGCCGCTGTGGAACATGAAGCAGCCATAGGTGCCGATCACGGTCGCACTCGGGCGCGGCTGCTCGAACATATTGCGCATGGTCAGGTCGCAACCGTCGAACACGGCCGACCAGATCATCTGGCCCTGATACGGCAAAACCACTAGACGACCGCGATTATTTTCCAGCGCCAGCGCCTTCACACCGCTCGGGTAGGTCCACGCCCGCACACGAAAGTCCGCGGACTCCAGCAGGGTCTTCTCGACGCCGAACAGCTCAGGGTAAAGGGGGATCGTGGTGCGTTTTTCGGATGGGGTCATGATGCGGTCACCGCGCCCACAGGCGCCGTTTCAGTGCGCGGATCACGCAGGCATTTGATGGCGTAGGCCACGATGACGACAAAGCACAGCAGCGGCACGGTGTAGGCAAGTTGCATGTTGCCGTGGGTGGCATCGGACAGCAGGCCCTGAAAGATCGGCATCACGCCACCACCGACAATGCTCATGACCAGCAGCGAGCCGCCCACGCCCGTGTCTTCGCCCAGACCGTCGATGGTCAGGCCATAAATCGTCGGCCAGCACGGACCCAGGAAGATACTCACGCCCACGGCGGCGTAAACAGCGCTGATGTTCGGCACCAGGATCGTGTACGCCAGCAGCACAATGGTCAGCACGCCATAGATCGCCAGGACCTTGGCCGGGTGCATCTTGCGCATCAGCAGGTTGGCAATCATCTTGCCGACGAAGTAAGCGGCAAACGTGGTCAGCAGAAACCACGACGCGCTGCGCTCGTTCATACCGCCCATCTGCATCGCCAGGCGAATGGTAAAGCTCCATACGCCGACCTGCGCGCCCACGTACAGGAACTGCGCCAGCACACCGAAGGTAAAACGCGGGTTGCGCCACAAGCGCGACAGGCTCTGACCGATGCTGCTGGATTTGACGCTGGCCTTGACGATGCCTTTGCAGGCCGGGAATCGGGTGAAGGCGATCAGCACGAACATCAGGATCAGTACCGCAATCATCCATTTGTACGGCAGCAGGGTCGACTGGATCATTTCCAGTTGCTGGATCGCGGCATCCGAGGCGCTCATCTGCGTCAGTTGTTCGCGGGTGGCGTCGGTGTCCTTGAACATCACGAAACTGCCGACGTACACGCCCGCCATGGCGCCGAAGGGGTGGAAGGTTTGCGAGATGTTCAGGCGGCGAGTACCGGTTTCACGCGGCCCCATGAGCGTCGAATAGGTGTTGCAGGCGGTTTCCAGGAACGACAGGCCCGCGGCAATGACGAACAGTGCCATCAGGAACATGCCGTACTTGGCCATGGAAGCCGCCGGGAAGAACAGCGAGCAACCCACCATGTACAGCAGCAGGCCGATCAGGATGGTGGTCTTGTAGCTGAAACGCCGGACGACCATGGCCGCCGGAATCGCCACGAAGAAATAACCCAGGTAGAACGCCGATTGCACGAAAGCGGTCTGAAAATCGCTCAGCAGGAAGGCCTTCTTGAAATGTGCGATCAGCACGTCGTTCATGCTCGCTGCGGCCGCCCACAACGCGAAACAGCAGCACAACAGCAGAAAAGCGAACCAGGGCGTGCGGTTCAGGTAGAACCCGTCCGGTGATTGTTGGAGCGCGGGTTTTGTCATTGTTGTTCTCCGTGAAGTGCAGGGGCTGCCGTGTCACGCGGGTGGCATTACCGGTCATGGCGCGGCGGCGCGTGGATGACTTACAGCGTTTCGAGGAATTGCCCGAACGTGGCAGCGTCCGGATAGGAACTCTGGGTGCCAAGGCCCGTGACCGAACAGGCGGAGTAAGCCACCGCGCGGGTCATGGCATTGCGCATGTCGCCGTCCTCGCTCCAGTGACGGGCGAAACAGCCAATGAACGCATCACCTGCGCCCGTGGTGTCGCGGGCGTTGACCTTGATGCCCTCGACACGAAACTCGCCCTCCTCGCCCACGTACAGCGCGCCCTTCTCACCCAGGGTCACGATGACGTGACGGATGCCGTCCTGTACCAGTTGCAACGCGGCGGCCCGGGCAGCCTCCAGGGAGTCGACGACGTGCCCCGTGATCAGCGCCAGCTCGGTCTCGTTGGGAATGAAAAAGTCCAGTTGCGACAGGTGCTCGCGGCTCAGGCCTTTGACGGCGGGCGCAGGGTTGAGCAACACGGGAATGCCATTGGCCTTGGCGAATTCGATGGCGTGGTAAACCGTTTCCAGCTCGATTTCCAGCTGCAGCACCATCAGCGTGCAGTCACGCAGAGCGGCTTGCGCCGCATCGATGTCCGCCGGTTTGAGGTGCGCGTTGGCGCCTTTGACGATGAGGATGCTGTTATGCGAATCGCTCTGTACGAAGATCGGTGCGACTCCGCTGGACACGCCAGGCACGCGGTGCACAAATTGCGTGTCGATCCCAAAGCGCTTGAAGTTGGCCAGGGTGTTATCGGCAAACATGTCGTCGCCGACCTTGCTTAGCATCAGCACGTCGGCACCCAGCTTGGCAGCCGCGACGGCCTGGTTGGCCCCTTTGCCACCGCAACCCATGGCGAAATTCGGCGCTTCAAGGGTTTCACCCTGTGCCGGCATCCGGTCGATGTAGGTGATCAAATCCACCATGTTGCTGCCGATGACCGCGATCTTGTTCATGTGTTTGATTACCTTGTGCACGCGACGAGGCTCTGAGTACCGAACCACGGCGCGTTATTATTTTTGTTATTTAAATAACATTTATTGTGACTATTCAACCTATTTTTTATAGGCGGTCGTGCTGCACAAACGAAAACGGGCCAGACATCGCTGCCTGACCCGTGAAAACCCTGGATTTAGAGGGGTTGGCGCCATTGGTCTATACAGACCACCGCCAGTCGCAATCGTTTGCGATTGCCTTTTTTGCCATCTTGCGCACCAAAAGCCCTGCGTCCTACATCAGGAAATACAGCAGCAGGATATTGGCCACCAGCATCGCCAGCGCCGTGGGGATTTGCGCCTTGATCACGGCGTACTTGTCCGGCAATTCCAGTAAGGCTGCCGGGACAATGTTGTAGTTTGCCGCCATGGGCGTCATCAGCGTGCCGCAGTAACCGGAGAACATGCCGATGGCCGCCATCACCGCCGGGTTGGCGCCGTACATGCCCACCAACACCGGCACACCGATACCGCCTGTCATGACCGGGAAAGCCGCAAAACCGTTGCCCATCACGACGGTGAACAACGCCATCCCCAACACATATACCGTCACTGCAACCAGGCGAAAATCCAGGTTGATGTAGGCCGTTGCCAGGTGCGCAACCGCTTTGCCCACGCCTGCATCGTTGAACACCAGGCCCAGCATCGCCAGCATTTGCGGCAATACCAGCGCCCAGCCCAAGGCGTCGGTCAGACGTCGGGATTCGCGCATTGCCTGTACCGGCGTGTCGCGGGTCAGCCAGCAGGCCAAGGCCAGCGCCACCAGGCTGCCGATCCCCAGCGAAACGAAGGTGCTGTTGGCCGGGTCCAGCAGAAACACGTCGCCAAACTTGATGTTCTTCAGCAGCACCGCACCGATGACCGTGACCAGCGGAATCGCCAGCGCCGGAATGAACAACGTGTTCTTCAGGCGCGCGGCACTCTCGCGACGCGCTTGTTCCGGCAGCGTATCGTGTCGCCCGAAACCGACACCGCCGAACCCGGCGATCAATGCCATGGCGATGACGCCGATGCCCACCCACACCGGCGGCAGGCGATCACCCACCAGAAAAGCAATGGCAAATAGCCCCCAGAATGCTCCGGTGCTCCAGCGCCTGGGATTGCTGCGGTCGGCCAGCGTCATGAACGCCGTGATGGCCAGCGTCACACCTGCCAGCCAGTACAGGTATTGGATGGAAATGATCATGGGGCAATCTCCGGTGCGACGGTCGAAGGTTTTGGCAAGGCGTTCAGCTCACGATCAAGTCGCCGGTCGAATCGATACAGACGGATCGCATGAATCACAAACGCACAGATCGCCGTCGGGATGCCCCAGAACGCTATGTGCATCGGGTCGACATCGATGCCCGAGCCCAGCAGAAAGGTGTGCATCAATGCAATGGCGCCAAACGCCACAAAGATGTCCTCACCGAAGAACAACCCGACATTGTCGGTTGCGGCGCACAACGACAACAGCTTGATGCGCAGCGCCTCGGGCAACCTGCCGAAACGCGATTCGGCCGCGCCTTCCGCCATCGGAGCCAGCAACGGGCGAACCATTTGTGGATGCCCGCCCAGGCTGGTCAGCCCCAACGCCGCCGTGGTTTCACGCACGAACAGGTAAGCGATCAACAGGCGTCCGGCGGTGGCGCCGGTGAACCGTGCAATCCAGTTCTGGGCGTGCAGACGCAGGCCATGCCGTTCGAGCAGACCAATGACGGCCAGCGGCAGGAGGATGATCAGCGGCAAGGTGCGGGTTTTGATAAACCCGGTACCCAGGGTGGCAAGGAGGGTGTCCAGCGGCATGCTCGCGGCCAGGCCCGTGGCCAATGCCGCCAGCGCGACGACCAGCATCGGGTTGAAGCGCAGGACAAAACCCAGAACGATGACCAGCACGCCCAGCAGCGGCCAGAGGTTGATAGCGGTTTGCATGATCGGGATCTCGTGAGTGGGGTGCTCGGATTCAGTGAATGGACACGTCGCGTGGGACCGGCCGATTCGGCGCAGGCGCCAGGGCGCTTACCACAGCGGCATGGTGTAGCTGACAATCAGCCGGTTCTCGTCCAGATCGTTGCCGAAGTTGGAGCGCACGGTCGCGTTGCGCCATTTCACCCCAAGGTTTTTCAACGTTCCGCCCTGAACCACATAACCGATGTCCGTGTTGCGCTCCCACTCCTTGCCCTCGCCGCCCGCTGTACGCTCGACGTTATCGCCTGACACGTAACGGCTCATGAACGTCAGACCCGGCACGCCCACTGCGGCGAAGTCGTAGTCGTAACGCAACTGCCAGGAGCGCTCCCTGGCGTTGGCGAAATCACCAATCTGAATGAAGTTGACCAGGTACGGGTCGCTGCCCGCGATGTAGGGGAACGGGTCGTCGCCAGTCATGCGTTGATAGCCGACACCGAAGGCATGGGCCTTGAACCGGTAGGTGAACATTGAGCCAAATGCCTGGTTGTCGAGATCCCGAAAATGGCCGTCTTCGCGACTGCTCGCATAGCGCAGGTCGGTCTTCAGGCTCTGGCCTGTCGCGATCGGCAACACGTGTACCAACCCGCCGTAATACTGCTGATAGACGTTTTCCAGCTGACCGTAATGTGCGCTCAACGCCAAGTTCGGCGTGACCTGATAATCGCCGCCGCCGAAGTTGAAACTGTTGCTGGTGCCGCCAATCCGGTTAGCGCTCATCTCGGTGAAGTCGGACGAACTGTTGGCCTTGATCCGGTCGATATGCCCACCGGTGAACTTGAAATTGTCTAACTCCTGCGAGGTCAGCAGGCCGCCGCGAAAGGTCTGCGGCAATAGCCGCGTGTCGTTCGAGTTGATGACAGGGTCGCGAAAAAACAGCGAGCCCACTTTCAGTTCGGTGTGCGAGACCTTGGCCTTGGCGGTCAGCCCGAGCTTGGCGTAGTCATCCTGAGAGCCGCCAGAAGACCGATCGGCAGGCAGCAGCCCCGTGCCCGCCGTGCCATCGCCTGAGTCCAGTTTCACGCCGACCATCCCCAGCGCGTCCAGCCCGAAACCGACTGTGCCTGGGGTGTAGCCCGATTGCAGCCGCAGGAGAACGCCCTGCGCCCACTCCTCGGCCTTGTCGCGAGCGCCCTGCTGACGAAAGTCGCGGTTGAAATAGAAATTCCGCGCTTCCAGTTCGCCCTTACTGTCCGCCATAAAATCCGCCTGAGCGGTGATGGTGCAAGTGAGCGTGGCGCTGCCAAACAGCAACGCGCAGACGTATTTTTGATTGTTATGTGTCATTGAAGCCTCTTCCCGTGAGCGCGCAGCGGTGTCGACCGACTGCTGGCAGAGCGCAGCTAATGAATGAGGTCGAGCGTCGGAAGACGTCGACCCTGAAGGCTGGACGCGCGGCGGGGCGTGGAAGACCTCCGCCCTGCGTCGTACCTTTCTCGTGTCGACGGCCATCTTTCGGCAGGCCGGGTCGTTGCGTCCAACGGGAAAAAACCGCTATGCCCCATAAGATTTTCTGTTCAGCCGCGGGCTCACGGGTTTGACTGGAATAACGCCCGCGCCGGATGAGTCAGCAACTTCCCGGCGTATTAAACGTGTCCTGCATTCGGTCGAACGCTTCCCATGACGCAACAATGAAAAAGCATCCAGCTTATTTTCCTGATCAACCCGTCAACAATAATGATCCCTATAACAAGAACAACAGGAGTTCACTCACTCTCCCCATGGAGTCGATATGCAAAGTATTTCTCCTGCATTCGCCCTCGCACTTATCGAGGCAGTAAGCGGTGCCGATAAAACGATTGAACCGCTTGCGGTAACGCTGACAAAAATAGCTGCATCGTTTACGCCTGCGCGGATACCCCTGCATGAACTTTCACGACTCATTGAAGACACTCAAAAGCGCACTGGGGATGATGACCTGGGTTTGCGGGCCTATGAAAAGGCCCATCCCGGACACTTGGGCGCACTGGGTTACGCAACCATGTCCAGCGCCACACTGGGTGAAGCCATGGCGCGCATGGTGGAACACCAGACCATGATCGGCACCGGCTTCTGCATGTTTCTGGACTGCACGGCGAGCACACTCAGAATGGCGGGACTGCCTGTCAGCCCGCAGAATCCCCTGCCCCGGGCATTCGTCGATGCGGTGGCGTCGATTACGCTGGGCCTGCTCCACTGGCTGGCGCCGTCGGTGCGAATGACGCCAGTCCGAGGCGAATTTACCTATGAACGACCCCGGGACACGCGGCGACTCGAACAACTGTTCGGCACCGACCTTCGGTTTTCCTGCCCGGTCAACGCGTTGACGTTCCGGCGTGCTGACGCAGATCGGGCCGTCGCCACGTTCGATCCGTCCCTGCGACAGATCCACGACCAATACCTGAAGCGGTGTCAGGCTGAGCAGAACAGCAACAGCGTGACCGCAAGGACCACCGGCGCAATACTGCAACACCTCAACCAGGCCCGGCCGCTGGGCATGGAAGACATCGCAAAGACCCTGGGGCTGTC
Source organism: Pseudomonas sp. NFACC02 (assembly GCF_900110765.1). Classification (GTDB taxonomy): domain Bacteria; phylum Pseudomonadota; class Gammaproteobacteria; order Pseudomonadales; family Pseudomonadaceae; genus Aquipseudomonas. The sequence continues at coordinate 177,998 of NZ_FOEO01000006.1, read as the reverse complement.
CACCCACCAATTGATCAGGTCGCTGGACAAGGACGGGCAGCGTTTTCAGAAGCTGGTCGACATTGTCAAACAGCAACACAGTCATCATCTGTTGATGAACACTTCGCTCAGCCTTAAACAGATTTCATACAGCGTGGGTTTCAAAAACCCCAGCGCCTTTAACAAAGCGTGCGAACGATGGTTCGGCGTGACGCCGGGAACATATCGCCGGAACAGAAAAGCCTGACGTTATTCGATAGCCGGCTAACGCTTACGCGTAAATGCGCACTAACAACGGTCCGTTATTGTTGTCCGCAACCGGGTTTCATTTATCCGCCGCTGGACTGCCTTACTCATGACGCCACTAACACGGTAGAAGTCAGCAAGACCTCACCTTCACATGGATGAATCAAACGATGCAGCTAAGACGCTTTAACTTCGCAGTGCGAATCCGACTGTGTTTTGCCCTGGTGATCGTGGCGCTGATGGGCGTGGGTGCCTTCGCCATCTATCAGGCCAGGGAGATACGTGAGGCGAGTCTGGTGATCGAGCGGGATGCCCTGCCCGGCATCGCTCTGGGTGACGACATCACGCTGGCCTTCACCAAAACCCGCTTCGGCGTGGTTCGCTTGCTGACCTCCACCAGCGACACCACGCTGGACAGCAACTATGCGGCGTTTGTCGCTGACACGCAGGCGTTCACGAAGGCTCAGGACACCTATCGGCCGATCATCAGCGGGGATCAGGAACGGACCCTGTTCAACACCATTGGCACGCTGTTCGAAAAGTACCGAACCGCTGCCGTTCAGGTTCATGACCTGCTCAAACGAGGCGCTTCCGACGAGGCGAATGCACTGGTGAACGGCGAGATGACGGCCACTGCCCAGGCCATGACCAAGACACTGGGGGAGCTGGAGCAACTCAATGACCATGCGCAGCAAACGGCGAGCGCGGACGGGCAGCACGCATACCAGACCTCCATTCGTGTCACCTTGGCCGTGATCATTCTGTCGACGTTGGGCGCGATCTTCATCGCCTATCGCTTGACCGAAAGCATCGCACGTCCTGTCGCTCAGGCGCTGCACGCGGCCGACACCATCGCGCGGGGTGACCTGCGTGAAACCGCACTGGACGTCAGCGGCAACGACGAAGCCGCGCAGTTGCTGCGAGCGGTGGTGACCATGCGAGAAAGCCTCAGTCAGACGCTGACAGGTGTGCACCAGGCCGCAGGCCAGCTGTCGAGCGCTGCCGAGGAACTGAGCATGCTCGTCAGCACCAGCAACGAAGACCTGCAGGTGCAGAACAGTGAGCTGGAACAGGCGGCGACCGCCATTACCGAAATGAGCCAGGCCGTCGACGAGGTCGCACGCAACGCAAGCAGCACGTGCGATGAGTCGCGAGCGTCTCTGACCCTCGCTCGCGACGGCCAGCAGGAACTGACGTCGACGCTCAATGCGATCACACGGCTGGACACCAGCGTCAACGGCGCGTCCGAACGCGCAGGCATTCTGGCGGCCAACACGGTAGAGATCAGCAAGGTGCTCGAAGTCATTCGTTCAGTCGCCGACCAGACCAACCTGCTGGCACTCAACGCCGCGATCGAAGCCGCACGTGCAGGGGAAGCTGGCCGGGGGTTCGCCGTCGTCGCCGACGAAGTCCGGTCACTGGCGCATCGCACCAGCACCTCGACCATGGATATCGAACGCATGATCGGCCATATCCAGAACGGTACACAGGACACCGTGGGCGCCTTGAACGAAAGCGCCATTCAGGCGGCGCAGACCCGCGAGCAGGCGGCTTCTGCCAACAGGGCCTTGCAAGGCATCACGACCACGGTCAGCAGCATTGACGAACGCAACACCCTCATCGCCACGGCGTGTGAAGAGCAAGCGCTGGTCGCCAAGGATGTGGACCGCAGCATCATTCGCATACGCGACCTGGCGGTGCAATCGTCGGTGCGCTCCGATCAGACCCGGGCGGCGAGCGAAGAGCTGGCGCAGATCGCCGTAGCACTCAAGCAGCGTCTGGACGGATTTACCTTCGGGTGAACCCGCCTCGCTGCACGCAACCGCTGCATGAAGGATTGAGCCAGGATTAGTCATGGAACCTATCAACGAATTGAGCATGAACCTGACAGCACTGCTGCAGGAAATGGCCGAGAAACGGTGCGACCTGAACATTCACGGTCAAAAGTTTCTCCTTGATGCCCTGAGAAAACTCCTCATCGCCACCGAGAAGCTGGACGTGCAGCTGCAGGCCATGACCAGAGACCGGCCAGATACAGCGCCGCCGTCGCGGCCCCGTCGACCGGTGCTGTACCTCGTAGACTAGACGTGTCATTGGGGAATGGCAGAACGTGAGCGCGACGTCCAACAAGAAAAATCACGATTCCCGATAAGAATTTCCATAGATCGGCTGGCATGCAACCTGCTGTTTATCCTTACCTGTATGCCAACGCGGGCGATGGCGCACGACGGTCGATCCTGTCGAGCGCGCATCGTCGCACCCGTTCAAGGAATCCATTCGGTGAACCTCAAGTTTCTGGAAACCTTCGTCTGGGTCGCACGGCTGAAAAGCTTTCGGCTCACGGCGGAAAAACTGTTCAGCACGCAAGCGTCTATCTCCAGCCGGATCGCCGCGCTGGAAGACGAAATGGGCGTGCGACTGTTCGTGCGGGACTCCAAGGGCGTATCGCTGACACCTGACGGTTTGCGGGTCCTCGACTACGCCGAGCACATCATGGACACCCTGCAGAGCATGAAGGCGGCAATCAAGGACCCGAGCAAAGTGCGTGGGCGGATTCGCATCGGCGCCATGGATACGGTCATACACACCTGGCTCAGTGCGTTGGTAACACGACTGATGAAGTGTTACCCCAACCTTGAGATCGAACTGACCGCCGAGACCGCGAGCAATCTGTGCTCGCAGCTGGAAAAAGGCTACCAGGACATCATTTTCCAGACCGACGTCCTGCGCTTCGATACGGTTCGCAATGCCACGCTCGCCCGCTACCCACTGCATTGGGTGGTGCCGACCGGCTCGGCATTCGACCGCACGGACGTGACGCTGGAAGAGATCGCCATGGCGCGAATCGTGACCTTTTCCCGTCATTCACGGCCGCATCAGGACATCCTCAACATGCTGCACACCGCCAACATCGTCACCCCGCGCATCAACTGCGTGAACTCGGCCTCGGCGATCACCCGATTGGTGCGCGATGGCTTCGGCATCGGCGCATTGCCCGCCACATTGGTGCACGGAGAACTCGCTCAAGGCGTGCTGACGCGTATCGACAACGTGCCTTTGCCGCCGGTCATGGACATTGTCGCCAGTTGGCGAACCGGCGCCGGCATGGAACTGGTCGAGGACATCGTCAGCCTGACGCGCGAGGTGGTGAACGAGTACGCGCAGGAGATGCCGACGGGCTTCGTGCTGGCGGGTGGTGAAGCGTAACCTCAGTGACCTGTGCTTTTGATTCCCGAACCATTCAGACGCCTGAAAAAATCACGACCATCTGTCTCTGTACAGCCCGGTACCGTCTCCCTAGAGTGGCCGACCACGCCATCGTCCAAGGAGAAAACACCATGGCACATTCGCTCAAGTTCCAGCAGGTTGACGTGTTTTCCAGCGCCGCCACGCAAGGCAACCCGCTGGCCGTGGTCAGTGCTGCCGATGACCTGACCGACGCGCAAATGGCCGCGTTCGCACGCTGGACCAACCTCAGTGAAACGACCTTCCTGCTGCGCCCGACCCACCCCGAAGCGGACTACCGCGTGCGCATCTTCACCACCACGCGCGAACTGCCATTTGCCGGCCACCCGACGTTGGGCAGCTGTTTCGTCTGGCTGGACAACGGCCGCGCCGCCAAGGCCGAGGAGGTGGTGCAGGAGTGCGGTGCAGGTCTGGTTCGCATTCGCCGGGACGGCTCACGCCTGGCGTTCTGCGCCCCGCCGCTGTTGCGCAGCGGTCCGGTGGAGGACGAGGTGTTGGCCCGTCTGGTGGCGGGGCTGGGCGTGCGGCGCGAACAGATCATTGGCAGCCAGTGGGCGGACAACGGTCCAGGCTGGGTCGCGGTGATGCTGTCGAGCCGTGAAGAAGTGCTCGCCATCCGTCCCGATTACGCCGCATTGAAAGGCCTGAATGTCGGCATCGTCGCGCCCTGGACCGGGCTGGACGCCGAAGCAGACTTCGAAGTGCGGGCGCTGACCGGCGACCTCAATGCGGAAGACCCGGTGACCGGCAGTCTCAACGCCAGCCTCGCACAATGGCTGATCCCGGCCGGTCTCGCCCCATGCCAATACACCACACGCCAAGGCACGGTACTGGGCCATCGCGGCTGTGTTTCCATCGAACAAGTGGGCGATCAGATCTGGGTCGGTGGCGACGTTCAGACGTGCATTGCCGGGATTGTCACACTGTAAAACACCTGAACAGCCTGAGTGTCGCGCCGCCGGACGGTCGGATCACCTCGTTGTCCGCCGAACCGGCGCGTCGGGACACACGGTCGCCGGGCATTGACTCACGTGCCAGTGGAGAGCACCGCGTCGACGTCTTGCCGATCGTCCCCCTCCTTCGGCAGCCGCCACGTCAACATCGCCAGCAGCACGGCCACCAGCCCGATGGCCACGTAAACACCCACGAACGAACCATTGAAACTGGCCAACAACCCACCGCAGAAGTTTCCAATCATGCCGCCGACACCTTGCAGGATATTGGCCACCCCAAAGATCGTCACGGCCAGGGTGGCACTGCCTGCCATCTTCGAGACATACGCGGGAATCAGCCCGAAGATCGGGTAGAACGCCACCGCGAACAGGACACCCGCCGCCAACGGCCAGTAACCAACGGGATGGACCACGAAGATCAACGCCGCCGCGCCTACGCAGGCATACACCAGTAACATCGCGGCGCGCAGACCGATGCGGTCCGACAACCAGCCGACGGCGAGCCCGGCAAACATGCCCACGAAACCGATACTCGCCCAGATGTGTGCGGTGTAGGTCACGTCAAAATTCAATTCGCTGCGCAGGTAGGACGACAGGTAATTCTGAAAGGGAAAGGTCGAGAAACCGAGAAGGAAGTTCATCGTCCACACCGTCAGCACCCATGGCTGCTTCAGCGCTGTCCGGCCAGCCTGTGAGGTCCGGTCAGTGCCGGATGCCGCCCCCCTGTCATGAACGAACAACCGCGCCCGCTTGAACACCACTAACACGCCCACCGCCATCGCCACGGTGATCAGTCCGACGATCCACCACACCATCCGCCATTCACCCTGCGGTGCATACAGCGGCACCAGCAAACTGTTGATGAACACGCCATAACTGGTGCCGCTGGAGACCAGCCCCATCGCCATACCGCGGGACTTGTAAGCCACCGTGCGGGCAATCACGTCGACCATGGGCACGAACACCGTCGCTGCCGTGCCGGCCAACACCGTCAGCAAGGCGCCAATCAGCAGGATGTTGTGCGTCAGCGGGATCAGCAGCAGCGCGACCGCGCACACCACCCCGGAACCGAAAATCACCCAACCACCGCCCACCCGTGGGGTTATCCAGGCCGCCAACAACGCACAGACCAGAAAACCGAACTGCCCGGAGGCGGTGATCGTGCCCACGTAGGAAATATCAAAGCCGAGGCTGGCGCGCATGTCCGGCACCAGTTGCGCGAACAGGTAAATACCGAAGCCAAACGTCGCCGCCACCAGCCCGGTGAGCAGCACCACAATCAGTGCATTGATACGCATGGTCAGCTTCCTTCTTGAGTGAGATCAAGAGAACAGGGTCAGGCAGGTTGCGCTGCCTCAATCAGCTCGGCGGCAAGCGCTCGCGCCACAAGAAATACGCTGTCGTCGTTTTCCAGAGCGCCGGTCAGAAACGCCCCCTCCAACAACAGAAACAATCGCCTGACCAGCGTCTGCGGGTCAGTCAGTCCCGCACGTTCGGCAAGGTCCAGCAGGTGCTGCTTCACCCCTTGCTTATGCCGATCCACCGCCAGGCGAACCGGGTGATTGCGGTCCGGGAACTCGGCAGCTGAATTCACATAAGGGCAGCCGCGCAAACCACCGTCCAGCAGCCATTGCCGATGCAGGTCGAACAGCCCCAGAAGTTTCTCGGCGGGCGCTTCGCTGGCCGCCAACGTCTGTTCCACTGCCGCCTCCCAACGCTCATTGCGCTTGTCGAGAAAGGCCACGATCAGTTCGTCCTTCGACGCGAAGTGGGCATACAGGGTCATCTTCGAGACGCCGGCAAATTCAGCCACGGCGGCGATCCCCGTCGCATTGATGCCGTCACGGAAAAACAATGCGGAAGCGGCATCGATCAGGCGTTGATGATTGACGCTGGCGTCTCGGCTACTCGGCATGGGTCGCCCTCGCAAATGAACTGTACTGACCGGTAAGGATAGCGATCAAAGTCAAAAAAACCAGCACTGATTCCAGGCCGCGACGAACGGCCCTCAGGACTGGAGACTGATCAGCGGCAGGGGAACGCGTTTTTCAGCGCGGCGACGACCAGCACCGACTCGTTCAGGTGCAGACTCTGCGGATGTTCTTCAAGCGACTGAACCACGACGCGCATCGACTGCACCATCGGAATCCCGCCTTCCGGCACACAGACCAGCTTGGGCAGGCCGCCGGCTTCGTGAAAGATGTCGAGAGTGTCCATGGTCGCCTGCAATACCCCGACGCAGTGACCGATCCCCACCGGGTTGCTGGCCACCCCGCCGCTCATGCTGTTGATACCGTCCTGGCATTCGAGCAGCAACTTGTTGCCGTCTGCCATTGCGGCAACGCTGAGACACAGGGCGAGCAGTGCTGAACACACCACGGCGGATACGATCTTCAGCGCAGCCACAGCTCTTTCACCGAATGATCCGATGCCTTGCGCACCACCAGGCTCGCGCGCTCACGGGTGGGCAAGATGTTTTCCAGCAGGTTGGGACGGTTGATGTCGCGCCAGATCTTGCGCGCGGCGTCCGGGGATTTTTCAGGCGGCAGGTCGGCCAGTTCACGAAAATAAGCACCGCGAGCACGAAATGCAGTGCGTTGCAGCATGAGGAAGCGCTCAACGTACCAGCGCTCGATGTCGCCTTCTGCCGCATCCAGGTAGATCGAGAAGTCGAAGAAATCCGACACGATGCTGCCCGGTTTCTGGCCGTCATTGCCCTCGGTCTGCAGCACGTTCAGGCCTTCGAAAATCAGGATGTCCGGCTGGCTGATCTCGATGAATGTGTCCGGCACGATGTCGTAGCTGATGTGCGAATAGACCGGCGCACTGATCACGGGAATGCCTGCCTTGAGGTCCGAGAGAAACTTGACCATGCGCTTGCGATCGTAGCTTTCCGGAAAGCCCTTGCGGTGCATGATGCCGTCCGCATCCAGCCTGGCGTTCGGATGCAGGAAACCGTCGGTGGTCACCAGATCGACCCGCGGATGATCAGGCCAGCGCGCCATCAGCGCCTGCAGAACACGAGCAAAGGTGCTTTTGCCGACCGCCACACTGCCCGCAACCGCCACGACATAGGTCTGTTTTTTCGCCGGACGCCCCAGGAAGGTGTCCTTGATGCTCGCCAGATTGCGCGCGGCACTGACGTGCAGATTGATCAGGCGCGACAGCGGAAGGTAGATGTTGACGACATCTTCCAGGGAAATATCTTCGTTTACGCCTCGCAACGCCGACAGATCTTCTTCGGACAAGGTCAGTGGCGTACTGGCGCGCAGCCCCGCCCATTCCTTGCTGGTCATTACGAGATAGTCATCAGGCGCCATCTATAGCCTTCCAATCCAGGTGTCCGTGTCGACAATGGTGCGAAGACTATCGTATTGCCCCAAAAACGGGGCAGATTTCTTTGATTTGACACGCAATATTGGCGAATTCGGCGCCGAATCCGCGCGTGGGAAAGCGCTGGGTACGATTCAGCAGGAAGCAGCCGCTCAGGCTGTTCGACACTCGATGGTCAGGTGCGACACCTTGTGCACGGCACTGAGACGGTCGCGAACCTCTTGCGCCGTTACGTCGACTTTTGCCAGCACACTGACAATCGCCGCACGGGCATCCGGGCCGACCTTCCACACATGCAGATCGGTGATCTGCACCTTGTCATCCGCTTCGAGCACATCGCGAATCTCTTGCGCGACGTGTTCATCGGTGACGTCCAGCAACACGTTGGCACTCTGCCTGATCAAACCCACCGACCACTTGGCGATCACCACCGCACCGACGATCCCCATCACAGGGTCGAGCCAGACCCAGCCCAGGTAACGTCCTGCCAGCAGCGCGCCGATCGCCAGCACCGAAGTCAGTGCGTCGGCCAGTACATGTACATAAGCCGAGCGCAGGTTGTTGTCACCGTCGTGAGCATGATGTTTTCCGTGAGCGTGATGGTCGTTTTCTGTGTGCGGGTGATGCCCATGATGAGGGTGCCCGTGGTGATCGTGATGTCCGTGCCCGTGTCCGCCGGACAGCATGAATGCGCTCACGATATTGACCAGTAGCCCTGCCACCGCAATCAAGGTGGCTTCCCCAAACGCCACCTGCGTCGGTTGAAACAGGCGCATCAGCGACTCGATACCGATACCCAGCGCAACCATCATCAGAATCAGCGCCGACGCGAACCCCGCCAGATCGCCCACCTTGCCCGTGCCGAAACTGAAGCGAGCGTTATTGGCGTTGCGTCGGGCAAACGAATAGGCCGCCGCCGCGATGCCTAACGCCCCGGCATGGGTTGCCATGTGAAAACCGTCCGCCAGCAGCGCCATCGAGCCCGTGACGTAACCCGCGGCAATCTCCCCGACCATCATCACGAAAGTCAGCACGACCACCCATAACGTACGGCGGGCGTTCTCGTCGTGGGACTGACCGAGAAAGACATGTTCATGGGTGTGTTTCTGCGCAAGGGCCATAGGGCCTCCGTGTATCGCCAGACGACTTATTTTGAATAGCGACGAATCGCTTCGAGCAAATCTTCAAGGCCTTGTGCCCGGTCCTCATCACTCAAATCAGGATGAGCCACATGCTCGCGCGCGTGGGCTTCGATGATCTGATCAAGCAAGCCATTGATCGCACCACGGGTAGCGGCCACGAGATGCAGGGTCTTGGCGCAATCGGTGTCGGTCTCCAACCCGCGTTCGATGGCCTGCACCTGCCCCGCAATACGCCTCACGCGCTTGAGCAAATCGTCCTTCTCGGCATGCAAATGCGCCATACCATACCCCCCCTACCTATATTGGGCGGCATGATGGGCCGATCCGCCGACATGCACAAGGCGGCCTTAATCGAAGGCACAAATAAATGGAACTCCCCATGCCCCTAGGTGACAAATAGCCACTATCCCAATCACCTCCTGAGGCATGCCCTATGCGGCTGGAATCCTTGGCCATTCGACTTCTTCAAACGCTCACGGATGGAGCGCCTTCCAGGATCAACCCGCTGGATTTCACTGCCTTGCTTTATCTCAGGGATATGGGCTACGCATCTGTGTCTATCAGGGATGGATGCGTGGTCGCAGAGCGCACCGCGCGAGGGAAACAGTTCGCGAGCGATAGAGCACGCTGTCTTCCGATGATGTAGGGAGGCAGACGCGTGGATACGCCGCAGTGATGATTTGTAGATCGTGACTGCGGCAGCAGCTTGCCACCCATTCCCATCTTACGTCGTTCACCCAAGGGCTGACTAAGCTCGAACCGATCCGCATCGACCCGTTACCCGGTCTAACAAGCGCCCCAGGCGCAGTTCAATCGACTAAGGGTGTGCCCCGCCGCCACCCTGCTGATCAGCATCATCAATAAAAAGTTCATGAGAATCCCCACAACGGATCTTGACGGGCTAATACTTTCAGTGCTGCACGTTATATTAAAAAGTCGAAACAAGGAAAAAATTGACGACGCCCTTCTCTCTCTAAAATCTGCAATAGATTTAAAATCCGCGCCCAGAACGGTGGTTTCAAGATTTTCCAAGTTCATTGTCTGGATTTCAGGCAACGGAAACATCGGTTGCCATTACCGTAACCTGAGCGGGGTGTCCGAGAGCGCAAGCGAATATACAAAAATCAAAGCGTTGGCCAAGGCCATGCTGCCCCCGGAATAAAGGGAAGTTTTCAACTCTCGCCTGGCCGCAGTGCTGGTGATCGCGTTCCGGGAGCAGCCTGGGGCCAATGCAACTGCGTACTTGACGAAACAGTACTGGCAGAGATTCAGGCAAAGACGTTCGAAAGGTTTACGGCTGGCGCGACCGCGAGACAGCACCTGTCACTGCTGATAAGCCCGCCCAACTGATTGAAAAAAGCATGCCAGCCGTTCGTTCAGGCGAGGCCGCTCTCCAGACCTCGATCGCAAGTTCGTAACGCTTCGCCATCGCAGAGTTCCTTTCCCCAGCAATTCTGCGGAATGACGATGCGTTCACGTGTCCCCCGTATGATCGGATTTACTCCAATCTATGATTAGAAAGGGATGCGTTCGACCCGTGTAGAACCGCTAGAATCGCAACCTCGCCAATCAGCAACAGTGTTCCCCCAACAAGTATCAGGCTTGTCGCCTCTAATGGAGGCGCTGAAACATGAGTGGCAAGCGCAACGGTCAGATACACAAAAGTAGACTTATTAATCAGCAGTGGCATGAAGACTCCACCGCAAAAAATCAAATAGACCCCAAAAAACAACACTACGGCCGTGGCCCAAAAAGCGCCGAAAAACGGCGTACTTAATCCAATGCTAACGACTATCCCCCATGCCAACCAGACGCCAGACACCGCACCTAAGATAATCCCCGGAATTTTTGCCTTGTCCTTATTTTCAACGCTGAACATGATCGCGCAGAAGAAGGGAGCCCAGAGCTCCCTGAATCCAAGTTTCAGGCCTACCATTGCGACAAAAATAATCCAGGCAACAATGATCGCTGAATCGCGAAATATACGAGAATTTCCAGTAGGAGCGTTTGACATTTAAATCACCTTTTTATTTTTATGGTTTTTTATCGCTATGCCGCTGGGCATTAAAACGACAGACTTATCAGCCTTTTTCACTGCTTTCGGGTGGTGCCGCTTTAGCCTTTTCGAGCCCACCGCCGGCGGCATTAACTCCGCTGAGATCCAGGGCGATGACCGTCGCAAGCACGATCATCACCCATCCTAAAGCTAGACAGCCAATCAGCCCTCCCGTTAATTTGATAATCATTGAAACCCTATTCACTGTTCACCTCACACAGGTGTGAACCAGAGCTGCAGGCACTGCACATTCCAGCAAAACTTGTGCTTTATATCAGCGAGATAGCCTGCATCGGACAATCATCAACAATCTCTTTCAGCAGCGGGATCTCACTCTCGAGAATGGGCTGCTCTGAAACAACTGCCACGTTATCGTCATCCAACGAGAACCGAGTCGGATTTTTATTAACGCAAGCGCTGCCGCCGACGCAAAGTGATTGATCGATCTTGAGTCGCATAGATTTACACCTTCAAAAGAAGAGGTTAAGCCCAACCAGGAGATTGTAAGCATCGTCCATTTTCGGAGTAAATGCGGGGTTGCGTGTTCGACTCAGGCCAGTGCTCAGGTAAACACCAGGGTAGAGCCGCGCCATGTAGGACGCGGTAATGGAACTGGTGAGCCCTTCGGTTTCCACGCCTAAATTCCCATAATGGCGTCGGGCATCGTCGCTGAAATCGTTGTAGTTGACCGTGAGCGACAGCATGTCAAAAGGTCGCGACTTGAATGTTCCGATCTTATAGGTCCTGGCTTCGAAATATTTATCGTACAAATTTCGATCTCCCGGCGCCTGATACGTCGTACCCCCGACATACCAGCCTTGAAACGGCAACCCTCCTTCCGGAGTTGATACCTGCACGTCCCCTGCCAGAAACAGTGCATGGTTATCATCGCTTTCTTCATTTCCCGTGTACTTCTGATAGTCGGAGGTGTTGTAAATAAACCCACCGCGCACCCAAATGTACTTGGATCCTGGCTTGGCCTCGCGCTTGTAGCCCAACTCATTGATGACGAGCGGGTCCCCGCCTTTCGTGCGCCAGCGCAAGCCGTGGGAGTCGGTTTCCACCTCTTCTTGAGCGCCGTACGGGCTGATACTGCGCTGAACGCCCACCTTATCGTACAGTCCGCTATCACCATTAAAGGTGAGGTTCAAGCCTGGCGACGCCATAGGAAGGCGGCTCAACCCTAACTGGAAAGGAATGATTGCACTGGGGCCTTGCGTACCGCCTGCTAAAGATCCACCTGTGTAGATACCAATGAATTCGAGCGCATTACTCAAATAACCTACTTTCATCTCGACTTGTTTGTCGTTGAACGATTGATAGTAAGCCAGGCGACTGATCGACGCATGCGTACGAGGTCCCAAGGGTTCCCAACTGGCTAGCGACGAGACGACAGCACCAATCAGCTGCTTTTGATCTTTGCCGGAAGAACCCAGATCATAGGTCAGCATGACTTGCTCCAGGCCAGTCGCCGTCAGGTCCTGCCCGTTGTACCTTTGAGGATGGGCACTCGGAGGGCTTCCAAGGTCGTATGCGAAATTGTTAAGACTTGTGATCACCAAGCCAAATCCATGCTCCGCCAGGCTCGACCGGAAGCCGTTGTAATCTCCAAGGACTGTGTCCTGTACCCCCGGTACCTTGATGAGAGTGCCTTGCTCTTGATAATGATTGAGTGCCTTCAGCTTATCTAAGGATGTAGGTGCCGGCGCGGGTGCCGCCAGAGGTAATGTATCGTTTGGACCTTCAGTTTTTACTGCCACCAGGTCTTTATAATCAGCCTGTGCCACTGTGGATGCAATCAGCATCGCCGTTGCAGCGCTGACGAAAGTGCACCCTTCCAGGACGTTACGCACGCGACGGTTCCCAACTAAATATAACAAGTTAGCCATTTTGCTTCTCCGGCAATGCAAGCTAAGCTCGTCGACTGATCAGTCTATGCGGCCTAATTCAATCGATGAGATTTTATTATTTTTGTTTTCCTCACCAGGGAGGGGCATTCAAACTCAGACTTTCGAAATGTTGATGTTTTTGCTTTTCGTATACTCCAATAGTCCATCCAGCCCCTGTTCTTTTCCTATTCCAGACTGTTTAGTTCCGCCAAAGGAAATATCCAAAGGCATGTCCAGGTATTTATTGACCCAAACAGTACCTGTCTCGATCCTGGTAGCGACTTCCAGTCCGCGCTCTATCGAGGACGTCCAGACACAACCGCCGAGCCCGTAGTCACTGTTATTGACTTGTCGGATCGCGTCATCGATGTCTCGAAAGCTGATGATTGGAATGATGGGACCAAATTGCTCCTCGCAAACGAGTCGGGACTGGCTGCCCAATCCGGTCACAAGGGTTGGCTTGATGAAGTAGCCTTCATTCCCTACCGCCTGTCCGCCAGCGATGACGTGCCCATGCTGGCGACAGTCTTCGATGAGGTCTCGCAGCTTTTCGAATTGCGCTTTGTTCTGGACGGGCCCAATTTGAACACCCGCATCCAGACCGTTGCCCACTACCGCCTCATCACATAAATTCGCCAAAAGCTCGCACGCTTTGTCGTATAGCGATTCATGGACATAAATCCGCTTCGTTGCGAGGCAGACCTGGCCAGAATTGAACATCGATGCCCAGAACAAGCTGGGTGCAATCTGATTGATATCGGCGTCGTCTAGAACAATCGCTGCGTCGTTACCGCCGAGCTCCAGTGTCAAACGCTTCAAAGTACCCGCAGCGCTGATCATGACCCTTCTTCCGGTCTGGGTTGAGCCGGTAAAGCTGATCTTCGCAACCTTCGGATGGGACGTAAGATACGGGCCCAGATCGTTCTCATCCAATAATACGTTCACCACACCTTTTGGAAACATCTGGCCGATAACCTCTCCGAGCAACGCCGTGGTTAGCGGAGTTTGCGGAGAGGGTTTGGCGATCACCGTGTTGCCGGCAATCAGAGCAGGCGCCAGCTTCATCATCAGCAACAACAGAGGAAAATTCCAAGGCGTGATAGCCACTACCACCCCAAGTGGAGAACGCTGTTCATAAATCAGCGCAGTGTCGCTGTCGTGCATCTTCTTCAGTGGAAGAGACATGCCCGCATAGTAGCGGAGGCTCGCCACCGCACCGTCCACTTCTTGCAATGCCTGATGCAACGGCTTCCCCTGCTCCTGCGTAAGCAGCCTGGAGAAATCGGAACGACGACTCTCAACTGCATCTGCGGCGGCATGAAGGCATTTTGAACGGTACTCGTATCCTGCCGAGGACCAGCCGGGAAATGCTTTATCAGCCGCATCAACTGCATGGTCAGCATGTTCGATAGTTGCCTTCGCACACGTCTCCAATACCTGGCCGGTTGCCGGATTGAAGACGTTAATGGACGTGGAGGTCTCAATGAGATCTCCATTGATCAGTAGTCGAAATGACATATCCAGTTTCTCTCAGAACGTGCCTGACGGTGCCGTTCAGTATTGTTATTGAAGTGAGCGAACGCTTCTTTACTACCGTATGACACGCCCTTTCATAGCCTGGGCATGAAGTTCGCGCGCAGACTTGATCAACTTGACGGCGTCTGGCCCCCACATCATTCTCATGAAGTAACGCTCACAGCATGGTTGTTGCAAGAACCAGATAACAGGAAGCATAAGCGCGCGGTACAAGAAAATCTTTCTGCTTGCCTTTTTGCTGATACCCATCGACTCGCGGGTTTTTCCAGACACAGACGCCAACACTGGCATTCGGAATAACTTGTTCTGGAAAAACATTTGAACTTTAACTTTGAACTGCGAAGGGTGATAGTTGTTTTCGATGGACGCCTGCACGATGTGGTGCCAGTTCTTCCCGGTTTCGGGAATAGTCATGATCGTGTCGGATCCACCGAACAGCGCTGCGTCACGCTCATAGAGCTTACGCAATTCGGCCATATTACTCGGCAGATTTTCCTCCGCAGCCGGGAACAATCGCGCATATTCTGCCACTTCTGCGATGAACTGATCACGCGTTGCCGCGCTCAGCTTTCTCGGAAGCCTTGCGCCACGGAACGCCAGCGACTCGTAGAGCCAGAGCATGGAGTGCATTTCTGTAAGCACTGCCCACATCGATTCTCGCGGCGAGTTTGCTGCGTAGCCCCCAAGCTCAGGATTACCCGGATCGACAACGTCTCCGGCTACCTTCGCATGGATGTTCATCAGGTGCTTCGCAACGCGTTGCGCGGTTGCCTTGTCACCCAACCACATGGGGGCGTGGATGCCGGAATTCCTTTGGGCACGATCGAACATGTCAAAAAGGGTCAGTGTCCCTTTCCCCGCTTTTTTCGAGATGGGATCCCAATCCCGTACACCTGCAAAAATCGGTTTGTAGGTGAGCTGTAGTACGAATTGGGCGGCAGATTGGAACACGATCGTCGCGGGATGCAGCAGGACTTCCCAAGCGACAGAACCTGGACCAAACACGCCATGGTCAATCACCTCGCCGGTGCCTGCAGGCGTCGGCTCACCGTGGCGCCTCCAGCGGGACTCTTGTCCAAGCAGGCGTTCTCGGCTCACTACCCTGTTAGGCTGGCGTGTACTCGCTTCGGCTGTGTTATCGGATGACATCACGATCTCCTTTTTTGTTCTTATTCCCACGTGGGAATATGAGCGAACGCTACTCCTGGAAAAACAGCCGTGTCAAGATCACGCTCGTCGGATTTTGCACGAGACAGCAAAAAAAATTGCTTGGGATCGCTCTAAGTGAGGCTTCAAGGCCACGCCGTAGGTGCGCTAGATTTTTTTCGAGAAGTATGAAAAAAATATACCCTCAAACCTTGGATCGACGCAGTGGGGTCTGTGCTATAACCCTATGTTTTATCCCGTCACCGAAGCCTTAATCATCGCATCGGCACGGTCAGGAGAAACAGTTGAAGTCAAAAGATGAGCTAATCACCTCGCCTAGAGCCCAGGGGCAGCGCGCAGGCTTGGACCTGGAACAAATTCTTGAAGCGGCCAGAAGTTTTAGGCCGGAAGATCTGTCCCTAAGCGCACTCGCGCTTAAGTTGAAGGTCGACAGAAAAGCCTTAAGCTATTATGTAAAGGATCGAAAGTCCCTCTTTCAGTTATTGGCTATTGAAGCGTTCAACGGCCACTTTTCAGGGCTCGGTGTTGCAGAGGCTGTTGATTGGCAGTCGGCATTGAAGGCATATGCAGAAACATTTGTGAGTGGCATTATCAGTCTCGGCGCGTTTGCTGAGCATATTTGGTTCGGCGATCCGCTCACAATGATCTCACTTGACCCTGTGGAAGCGTTATTTGCCAAACTAAAAGAGGCGGGTTTCTCCGATGAGGATTCAGTACGGCTCGTCACCATGCTTTCCACAGTTTGCCTGGGCCATGCTCGTGACATCTTGACGTACAGGAATAACAAGTCCCAGTCGCGCCCGATTGCGTTAAGGGGTGCTCTCGACAAGCTTGCCGCAACTCAATATGAAAACCTCCATAGAATCATAGAGTTAGGCGTAAATACCTACAGCGTAGAGCAACTCGATTTCGAGATGGAGATCATTTTGAACAGCGCATCCAGGCTCTTGGCAGCAAAGTAACGGAGCAATCTTTGATTCTGTTAATTCAATGTTCGGGTGGTGTTTTCCTGTCAAGCGTTCTACGAGACTAGAGCTGTCCAACGGCCTGCTTTCGCAAGCAAAAAAGTCCTTGAAAGTGTCAATACCACCGCCGACCAAATACGTACTCTTTTATGCCAGCTCCCCTGCCAGACCAATGAGGGCTCAACGATAACTCCACCCAAGCGTAGACGTCACATGCTTCCAGCTTGCGTCAGGGAAAGCATTTCAGGGGGGTAAGGAATGGTGAGGGCACACCGGTCGAAGCACTTGGAACGCAAGAGCGTGGAAAGCTTTGATCGTCGGCAAAGCGCACTATTTAGGTATCCCTAAACGCTGCCACACTTCGAGATTTTTGAGCGAGATATCCTTGTAAGATCAAGGACCTTGGAGATAGGAGGCAACCCCACCAGCCACACCCCGGCACACAATGTTCCCGCTGTGGCTGCTCCCTTCCGGGCCTGACCAGGTTGACGGGTAATCGTTGCGGGGGGACCGATGGGGTCACCATAACGACACTCGCCAGTCGGCGAGCCGCGCCATTGTACCGGTCTGGCGCGAAGTTACAACCTCTGGTTGCAGATAAAAAATTTGATAAGGCTCAACCACTTGCAAGGACCGCCAGGGACGCGGCATGGTGGCGCTCATGAACAGTATTCTGGAAAAATACGAAACGCTGTCGGCAGTACAGCGCCAGCAGGTGCTGGAGATCGAATTGCTGGATGAACAGAAAACCCTGGTCGGCGATGCGTATGGGGCCGTGCATGCGCTAACGGCGCGACCGGCGTCTGACATTCAGGGCTATGCCCTGCTGATCGATGACGTTGCCCGTGGCTTTTTTCTGCTCAAGCGCAGATCGCTGCTGCCGCGTTGGGCAAACGGTCAGACCGTCAGTCTGCACGGCTTGATGATCGATCGGCGTTATCAAGGGCTGGGGCTGGGAAAAACCTGTCTGGAGCGCTTACCGGATCTGGTCCGCGAACTCTGGCCTGACACCCGGCAACTCATGCTGGCGGTCGATCTCGGGAACACGACAGCCCATGCGCTGTACCGAAGCCTCGGCTGGCAGGACGACGGCGACGCCGACCGGGTGTTGTCGGGGTTCGAGCGCCGCATGGTGTTTAAGCTGTTCTAAGATGATGACGCCAAGCCCTCAGCGCCCCAAGGCTCGCAGCTGCTTGACCTTGTTGCTGCGTTCGCCATTCATCCAGTGCTCCAGGGCGCTGACGTTCATCGGCCGGGCGATAAGGTAGCCCTGCACCTCGTGACAGCCCAACTGACAGAGGATCTCGTAGACATCCTCGGTCTCCGCCCCTTCCGCGACGACGCGATAGCCCAGCCGCCTTGCCAGGTCGACGATGGCTTCGACCAGCCGCCGATCCTTTTCGTTGGCGTCCAGATTTTCCACCAGCGACTTGTCGAGCTTGACGGTGGTGGCTGGCAATTGGCGCAGGTAGGTCCAGTTGCTGTAGCCGGTCCCGAAATCATCGATGGCGATGTCGATGTTCAGCGCACGCAGGCGCTCAAGTTGCATCCGGGTCACGTCGGGGTTATCACAGAGCGCGCTTTCGGTAAATTCGAGCTCGAAGCGTCCCGGATCGAGCCCACTGATCGCCAATTGCTCGAACAGCGCGTCGCTGAACTGTGAGTTGGCGAGGTCGATGGCGGAGACGTTCATGGCCACCTTGAACGCATATCCCTGGCGCTGCCAGTTCCGTGCCTGTTCCACGGCGTTGCGCAACACCCACAGGCTCAGCGAGCGAATCAGCGCGGTCTTTTCCGCCAATGGAATGAACTCGGCCGGGCTGATAGGCCCCAGCACCGGATGCTGCCAACGCAGGAGCGCTTCGACGGTGACGATGCGACCGGTCGCGACTTCGAGCCTGGGCTGGAACACCAGCGACAGCTGATCCGGGCTGCGGACGGCGTCGGCCAGCGACGCCAACAACAAGAAGGCGCGTTGCTGTGCAAAGTCCAGATGCGGCTCGTACCATCGCCAGCCGGTCGCCTTCCCCCGGGCTTCATCGGCGGCACTGACCACCAGACGAATCCAGTCTTTTTCATCACAACGCCCCAATCCCAGCGGCAGCACCCCGATGCCAACGTCCATCTGGATCGGGATGTTGCGGCAGACCAGTGGCCGTTGAAAATGTTTGATCAACCTGCGAAACAGCTGCTCTGCCTGTTCCGGGCCAGTGTGCCGGGTCAGCAGCGCGATGCGCGTCGGACTCACCTTGTACAAAGCCGTATCGGCCGGTAGTTGCTCGCGACAGCTATCGATCATGCACCGCACCAGGTCTTGGGCGAAGCTGTAGCCGAGTGCTTTGATGATGCTGTCGAGGAACACCGGATTGACCATGTCCAGCGCGACCAGTGCATGGTCGTCGCGATCGGCCAGCGCCAGGATGTCTTCCTCCAGGCGCAGGCGATTGAACAACCCTGTCGGTTGATCGACATAACTGGCCTTGCGCATGTTGTTGAGCCGCTTCATCACCAACTCGCCGTACATTTCCAGCATGGTGAGGTCGCGTGAGTCCAACGGCGGTCGAGGTTTGGTGTCGATGATGCAAAGCGTGCCCAAGGCCAGCCCATCGGCGGTGATCAGCGGCACCCCGGCATAGAATCGAATGTGCGGTTCGCCCAGGACCAGCGGATTGTCTTTGAAGCGCGTGTCGAGCTTCGCGTCCGGCACCTGAAACACTTCGTGGCCAAGGATGGAGTAAGCGCAGAAGGAGATTTCCCGAGGTGTTTCACGCTCATCGAGCCCGGTGCCCGCGCGAAACCATTGCCGGTGTTCACTGACAATGGACACCAGCGCGATGGGCAACTCATAGTAATGAGCCACCATGTCGACGATATGATCCAGTACTTCGTCAGCAGCTGAATCGAGAAGCCCCATGTGCGTGATGCGGGATAACCGCGAGGCCTCATTCAGGGGAATTGGAGCGCTATCGGGCATAAGCGAAAATCTCTGCACAGCGGCTTGCCAGTGGTATCAAAACGATATTGGTAGGCAAATTAGCACTAGATGCGCCGACCTGCAGGCACTCGCAGACCGGCGGCATTGACCGAGTAGTGCCGCCCCGTTGCAGCGCGTTACCCCCCTAACGCGCTCTGCCTCCAGATGAGGGGTTTACTGAACCTGCAGCACTTCATCCGCCTTGCCGCCGGCACCCTGAATCACCAGATGGATGAAATGCAGCTTGGTGATCACTGCGCGCGGCAGGACGAAGGGGTAGAAATCCGGCTGCCCCATGGCCCGAGAGAGTTCATTGAGCATGCCCGCGAGTTCGATCCACGCATTGACGAAGGCGAGAAATGCAGGCCCTCCCGGATGCTGCGGATCGTAGAGGGTTTCGAGCTCGAAGGGCTTGTAGTCGAGGTCCATGTCTCGCGCGCTCATTCCCAGACTCAATGCCGTGTCGACGGCATCCATCATATGCAGATAATGCGCCCAGGTTTCAGCCCAGTCCTCCCAGGGATGCATGGTCGCGTAGGCGCTGACGTAGTGCTGCTGCCAGTCCGCCGGGGCGCCATGTTGATAGTGGTGATCAAGCGCGTCGGCATAGCTGGCGCGGTCGTCTCCGAACAGATGGCGGAAACCGTCCTGCCAGTAGGTGTTGGCGATCAGCCTGTCCCAGTAGTAATGCCCCACTTCATGACGCAGGTGCCCGAGCAACGTGCGGTAGGGTTCGTGCATCTGCACGCGCACTTTCTCGCGAATCGCGTCATCGGCTTCTTCAACGTTAAGCGTGATCAGACCATTGGCGTGCCCGGTGGTGGGCAAGTTGCCTTCCATGTCGACGCCTAGAAACTCAAAGGCAAGGCCGTGCTCTTCGTCGATGCTTTTGGGAATGACGGGCAGGCCGAGTGTGATGAGTTGCGCGACCAGACGACGTTTGGCGATCTCTATCTTGCGCCAGCGATCAGCGTTTTCCGGAACGGAAAGGTCCGGAATGGTCCTGTTCAGACTACACGCGACGCAAAACTCCCCGGCGTCGTGGGCGGGAAACAGCCAGTTGCAGGCCGCCGGTGTGTCGAGATTGGCGCAGCGACGGTAGAGGCCAGCCTGCGGCTCGTCGGTCAGACGCCAGGTATTGTTGTCAGGCCCCGGTTCCAGCGCGGCAATTTTGCTCTGCTCAGGCAGATAGCCCAGCGCGGCGGAACACGCCAGGCACTGGCTGTTGCGGAAAAACACTGACTGTCCGCAATGGCATTGCCAAACCTTGCTGTTGCGCTTGCTTTCACCGGCGAAGGGCGCCGCGATCCGTGTGCTGAGTTGTTCGAAGAACTGGAACATGGCGATATCCTGATGGGGCTGCTAGCACTAGATCATTGGGTATCTCAGCGGTTCCGTGGATTTGCACAGCGTCCACACTTACTGGATCGGTTGAAGCCGGGTTGCTGGCGAATGCGGTGGATCAGCATCCTCAACAGTGACTGACCCACCGCATCGCGGCCCTCGTAACCTCGGACGGCTCCTACAGGGTCCGCGTCGTTCCGAAGACGTGGGGACGACGCTGAAACCGTGCCGGCTTGCTGGCGTATGCAGTGGATCATCACCTTCAACAGTGACTGACCCACCGCATCGCGGCCCTCGTAACCTCGGACGGCTCCTACAGG
>NZ_FOEO01000006.1:0-156373 GCF_900110765.1 Pseudomonas sp. NFACC02 | reverse complement strand
ACCGTGGGAGCCGGCTTGCTGGCGAATGCGGTGGGTCAGCACCCTCAACAGTGACTGACCCACCGTCTCACCCGGCAGTGTCAATCGACAGTGACATTATGCCCCTTCAAGAACGCCACAAACGCTTCTTCATCCAGCACCTTCAACCCCAGCTCGTTGGCCTTGGTCAATTTGGAGCCCGCCCCCGGCCCTGCGACTACCGTGTAGGTCTTTGCTGAGACGGAGCCTGACACCTTGGCGCCGAGGCTTTCGAGCTTTTCCTTGGCAACATCGCGACTCATGAGTTCCAGCGAGCCCGTCAGCACCCAGGTCTGCCCGGTCAGCGGCAAGCCTTCGACCACCTTCTTCTCACTCTGCCAGTGCATGCCGAAGTCTTTGAGCTGCTGTTCGATCTTCAACGCTCGCTCGGCGTTTTCCGGCACATCGAAGAACGCCCTGACGGACTGCGCCTGCTTTTCCGGCAACGTCTGGCGCATGTCCAGCCAGTCGGCCTTGACCACGCCTTCCAGGGTGCCGAACTTGTCTGCCAGTTTCTGTGCGCCCCCCGGCCCTATCGACGGAATGTTGAGCTTGTCGAGCATGCCGCCAAGGGTCGCGCTGGCAGCGAACTCGGCGCCTAGATCGCCGGTGTCCTGCAGTTCCATTCCACACTCGCCCAACAGCGCGCCGATGACGTTCTGGTTGTGGTCGTCTTCAAAGAAGCTGTGAATCTCGTGCGCCACTTCAAGGCCGATGTCCGGCAGGTACGTCAGCACTTCAGGCAACGCGACTTTGACCCTGTCCAGCGACCCCAACGAACGCGCCAGCACCTTGGCGGTCTCCTCGCCCACATCGGGAATGCCCAACGCGTAGATAAAACGCGCCAGCGTCGGCGTCTTGCTGTCGTTAATGGCCTTTAACAGCTTCTTGGTGGAAACATCGGCGAAGCCTTCCAGATCGATGATCTGCTCATATTCGAGCTTGTAGAGGTCTGCAGGCGAACCAATGAGTTTTTCATCCACCAGTTGCTCGATGGTCTTGTCGCCCAGGCCTTCGATGTCCATGGCACGACGCGATACGTAATGGATGATCGCCTGCTTGAGCTGCGCGCCACACGCCAGACGCCCGACGCAGCGATACACCGCGCCCTCGCTGACGGTTTCCTTGCCTTTACTGCGCTTGATCAGTTGCGTGCGCTCGACCTGCGAGCCGCACACCGGGCAGGTCTGCGGGATCTCGACCTTGCGCGCGTGGTCAGGGCGACGTTCCATCACCACCTGCACGACTTGTGGAATCACGTCACCGGCACGGCGGATGATCACGGTGTCACCGATCATCAGGCCCAAACGCGCCACTTCATCCATGTTATGCAGCGTGGCATTGGCGACCGTGACGCCAGCGACCTTGACCGGCTTCAGGCGCGCGACCGGGGTGACTGCGCCGGTACGACCGACCTGAAATTCCACGTCGAGCAGCTCGGTGAGCTCTTCCATGGCCGGGAATTTGTGCGCGATGGCCCAGCGTGGCTCGCGCGCGCGGAAACCCAGCTCGCGCTGTGCGGCGATGCTGTTGACCTTGAACACCACGCCGTCGATTTCATACGGCAGCGACAACCGACGCTCGCCGATGTCGTGGTAGTACTTCAGGCAATCCTCGATGCCGACAGCCACTTTCAATTCGCGACTGATCGGCATGCCCCACGCCTTCAACTGTTTCAGGTTTCCAATGTGGGTGTCGGAAATGTCGTGCGACACCTGACCGATGCCATAGCAGCAGAACTCCAGCGGCCGGTTGGCGGTGATCTTCGAGTCCAGTTGGCGCAGACTGCCAGCAGCAGCGTTACGTGGGTTGGCGAAGGTCTTGCCGCCGACTTCCAGCTGGCTTTCGTTGAGGCGCTCGAAGCCCGCTTTGGACATGAACACCTCGCCACGCACTTCGAGGGTTTCCGGCCAGCCTTCGCCGTGCAGCTTGAGCGGAATATTGCGCACGGTGCGCACGTTGACGCTGATGTCTTCGCCGGTCGTGCCGTCGCCGCGCGTAGCGCCACGCACCAACGCGCCGTTCTGGTACAGCAGGCTGACCGCCAGGCCGTCGAGCTTTGGTTCGCAGCTGTATTCGACCTTCGCCCCAGCGCCGAACAGATCCCCCACCGGCAGATCGAGGCCCTCGGTGACACGCCGATCGAACTCCCGCATATCGGCCTCTTCGAACGCGTTGCCCAGGCTGAGCATGGGAATCTCGTGACGGACCTGGGTGAACGCCGACAGCGCCGCGCTGCCAACCCGCTGAGTGGGCGAATCCGGCGTCACCAGATGCGGATTGTCGGCTTCCAGCGCCTTGAGCTCATGAAACAGGCGGTCGTATTCAACGTCCGGAATGCTCGGCTCGTCGAGTACGTGGTAGCGGTAGTTGTGAAGGTCCAGCTCTGCGCGCAGTTCCAGGATCCGGGTTTCGGCGGCTTTCATACGGTGTTCTCTCAGAATGCAAAAGAGCAGCCGGAGCTGCTCATCTGATGTTGCATCAACCTGTAGGAGCGCTTGCCGGCGATCAGGTGTGTCAGAACCCTAAAGGCCAACTGACAGAAAGTCATCGCGGGCAAGCGCGCTCCTACAATTAGAAGCTGCGTCGTTCGCAATCAACGACGCTGAGTCAACGCGCGACGCTCGAATTCGACGATGCGCTGGCGATAATGCTCGATGGTCTGCGCGGTCATGACACTGCGCTGATCGTCCTTCAATTCACCGTTCAACTCGTGGGCCAGCTTGCGAGCAGCGGCCACCATCACATCGAAGGCCTGCTTCGGATGGCGCGGACCTGGCAGCCCCAGGAAGAAGCTCACCGCACGGGTGCTGAAATGATCGATGTCGTCCAGATCGAACACGCCAGGTTTGACCGCGTTGGCCATCGAGAACAGCACTTCACCGTTGCCGGCCATGCTCTCGTGGCGGTGAAAAATGTCCATTTCGCCAAAGCGCAGGCCGCTTTCCAGAATGTTCTGCAGCAACGCAGGGCCTTTGAAGCCGCTTTCGTCGCGGGAAATGACGCTGATGACCAGCACCTCTTCGACCGGGGGCAGATCCTTGTCTTCGGTGATGCGCTGAGGCGGCTTGTCGTCCGGAAAGTCGTCATCCCGGGCGCTGAACAGGCTCGGCCCATCGGCTTCCAGATTCAGGTCACCCTGCTGCGGCTCATCCTTACGCTTGTTGCGTTTGCTTTCGCGCTCGGGACGTTCGGGCCGCTCACGGGCCGCGCTCATGGCGGGCAGGTCGTGCTCGTCGAGCTGCGGTTCTTTATGGGTTTCAAGGACTCGTGCAGGGCCCAACACCTCGGCGGACGAGCCTTCTTCGTCGTCCGGCAGGTTCGAGAAGCTGCGGTCCAGCCTGAATTTCAACTTGCCTTTACCGCCGCGCATCCGGCGCCAGCCGTCAAAAAGAATACCGGCAATGACAATGATGCCGATGACGATCAGCCACTCTCGCAGACCGATTTCCATGTAATCCCGTGCCTCTAATGAAAATTCTGAAAATTAAGGGCGTAAACCCCTTTAAAACGTGGAGCCAACTCTATGTTCTGAATGGCCTTTTACCCACGCCAAATGAAAAAGTGGACATTAAGCTAGCACGACCAAAGGTAACTTTACACCGTCTGTTACATCTGCATGCGGCAAGCATCTGTACCGCTGCGACCGTTCTTCCTGTGCCGAGCGCTCAGAGCGTCACTTTTCCGTCTTCAATCTGTTCGACCACATCGCAGTCCGCTACGCATCCACCAGCGCCATCGCCTCCTCTACGTCAACGGCCACAAGGCGCGAACACCCTGGCTCATGCATGGTGACGCCCATCAGTTGATCGGCCATTTCCATGGCGATCTTGTTGTGGGTGATGTAGATGAACTGCACGGTTTGCGACATCTCCTTGACCAGTCGGGCATAGCGGCCCACGTTGGCGTCGTCCAGCGGCGCATCGACTTCGTCGAGCATGCAGAACGGTGCCGGGTTGAGTTTGAAAATGGCAAAAACCAGCGCCAATGCGGTCAGGGCTTTTTCGCCACCGGACAGCAAATGGATCGTGCTGTTCTTCTTGCCCGGGGGGCGCGCCATGATCGTCACCCCTGTATCGAGTAAATCTTCGCCCGTCAGTTCCAAGTAAGCGCTGCCGCCACCGAAAACTTTTGGAAAAAGTGCCTGAATTCCGCTGTTTATCTGATCAAAGGTCTCTTTGAAGCGATTACGCGTTTCTTTGTCGATCTTGCGGATGACGTTTTCCAGCGTTTCCAGCGCTTCCACCAGGTCGGCGTCCTGAGCGTCCAGGTAGCGCTTGCGCTCGGATTGCTGCTGGTACTCGTCGATGGCCGCCAGGTTGATGGCCCCCAGACGCTGGATACGGGCGTCGATACGCCCCAGTTCTTCCTCGGCTTCTTTCTCGCTGGCCTCGGGTGTCAGCGTTGCCAGGACGCCATTCAGATCGTAGCCGTCTTCATGCAGTTGCTCCTGCAACGCCTTGCGGCGCACCGTCAGTGACTGCCATTCAAGACGCTGCTGTTCCAGTTGTCCGCGCAACAATTGTGACTGCTGCTCGGCCTGGGTCCGACGTTTCTCGGCATCGCGCAGCTCACGGTCGGCGTCTTCGAGCGCGTTTTTCGCGGTGCGCATTTCATCGTCGACGACCATACGCTTTTCCAGTAACTCTTCGAGTTTCAGGCGCAGTTCCTCGAGAGGCGCCTCGCCCTCCTCCAGGTTGAGGTTCAACTGCTCGCGCTTTTCGGTCAGGCGCTCGGACTGCATTTCAAGGCGCTCCAGCGCCTGACGCGTGGAGTCGTGCTGTGCACGCAGCGAGCTGAGCCGCACGGCCAACTGGTTGGCGTGGTCCTTGTGCTGACGTGCCTCCTGACGCACCCGGTCGAGCCGTTCACGCAGGCTGTCGCGCTGGGCCAGCAGCAACTCACGCTGCTCGGTGTCCAGCGCCATGCTGTCGAGGGCTTCCTGCAAGTGCAGGCGTGACTCACCGAGACTCTCCTGCTCAATGGCGCGCTGCTCGCCCAGTTCGGTGAGTTCTTCATCCAGCCGCGTGCGGCGCAAGGTCAATTGCTCAACCTTGGCTTTGGCTGCCGACAGTTGCGCCTTGAGTTCGCTTTGCTGACGGGTTTCGTCCTGCAGGCGACGACGCAACTGTTCGCGATTGCCTTCCTGCACACGTTGCTGCTCGCGCTGCGCCAGCAGGTGTTCTTCCAGCGCCGCCAGGGTCGCTTCGCGCTCTTCACGCTCAAGCTCCAGGCGCTGCAGCTCCTGCCCCCGCGCCAGTACGCCGCTCTCGGCTTCGCTGGCACGACGAACCCGCAGAAAATCCCGGCCGACCCAATAGCCGTCACGGCTGATCAGGCTCTGTCCGGCACCCAGTTGCGCACGCAGTGACAGTGCATCGTCCAGGGTTTCGACCGGCCTGACCTGCCCCAGCCAATGGGTCAGGTCGACATGGGTTTCCACTTTCTCCAGCAGGCTACCGGGAACGCGCGTGCTGTCAGTTGCCGGACTCACCAGGCGTAAATCGCCCTGATTGAAACCGGCGAGATCGAGCCCTGAGAAGTCGTCCACCAAGACCGCGTGCAAATCGGCACCGAGCACGGTTTCCACTGCCAGTTCCCAACCCGCTTCGACGCGCAGGCCCTCGGCCAGACGCGGGCGCTCGTTGAGCTGCTGATCGCGCAGCCACTCAGCGGTGCCGGTGCCGGGATCGAGCGCCGCCTGTTGCAGAGCTTCCAGCGAGGCAATGCGCCCGTTCAGGCGTTGCAGATCACCTTGCGCCTGCTGCTGCGATTGAGTGGCCTGTTGCAGTTCGAGGCGCAGTTGCTCAAGACGTTCGATCAGTTGTTCTTCTTCAGCCGTCAGTTCTTCGAAGGTCATCTCGCGTGCTGCGAGGTCTTCGCTGAGTTCAAGAATGGCGGCGTCTTCAGGATCAGCGGCCAGCAACTGGCGTTCTTCGCCCAGACGGCGCTGACGCTCGGCCAGCCGCTCCATGCTGGTTTCCAGTTGCTGGATGCGCGATTGTTGAACTTCGGCCTGACGCCGAGGCTCGGCGGAGGTCAGGTTGAAAGCGTCCCACTTTTCCTGCCAGCTGTGCATCGAGGCTTCTGCCTCTTCCAGCGATGCGGCGGATTCCTCGGCGGCAGCCAGGGTCATTTCCTGTTCCGGCTCGAGCATTTCCAGCTCTTCGCCAAGGGTCGCCAGCAAGGTGCGGTCATGGCCCAGGTGCGATTCGGTTTCCTGTCGCGCCCGCTCGGCTTCGCGCAGGTCGTCCTGCAACTGACGCAAGCGCTGCTGGCCATGCTGAATGCTCTGCTCGACGCGAGCGATATCACCGCCCACCGAATAGAAGCGGCCTTGCACCAGGTTGAACCGCTCGGACAGGTCATGATGACCGTCACGCAGACGCTCGATCAACGCATCGGCACTGCGCTGATCGGCCACCAGGGATTCGAAACCGATTTCCTGAGTGCCGATGATCGATTCGCGTTGAGCGACCTGTTCGTTCAGGGCCTGCCAACGCAACGCCGACAGCTGTGCCTTGAGCTGACGCTCTTCGGCTTTGTATTCCTGGTACTTTTCGGCGGCCTGCGCCTGACGCTGCAGCCGCTCCAGTTGACGACCCAGCTCGTCGCGCAGGTCGGTCAGGCGTGCAAGGTTCTCGTGGGTGCGACGAATACGGTTTTCGGTGTCGCGACGGCGTTCCTTGTATTTGGAAATGCCGGCCGCTTCTTCGATGAAGTTGCGCAGGTCCTCAGGCTTGGCCTCGATCAGCTTGGAGATCATGCCCTGCTCGATGATCGAATAGCTACGCGGGCCGAGGCCGGTACCGAGGAAGATGTCGGTGATGTCGCGACGACGGCACTTGGTGCCGTTCAGGTAATAGCTGTTCTGGCTGTCGCGGGTCACTTTGCGGCGGATGGAAATCTCCGCATAGCTGGCGTACTCACCGACCAGGGTGCTGTCCGAGTTGTCGAACACCAGCTCGATGCTGGCCTGACTGACCGGTTTACGGCTGGTGGAGCCATTGAAGATGACATCGGTCATCGACTCGCCGCGCAAGTTCTTGGCCGAGCTTTCGCCCATGACCCAGCGCACCGCGTCGATGATGTTGGATTTGCCGCATCCATTGGGGCCGACCACGGCCGCCATGTTGCTGGGGAAGTTCACCGTCGTCGGGTCGACAAACGATTTGAACCCCGCCAGCCTGATGCATTTAAGGCGCATGGATCAGTTGGCCGCCAAAGCAGACAGGATGGACTGGCAGCTGCGCTCGGCGTAACGGGTCAGCACGGTTCGAATGCGCCCCAGATCGCGCGCGACCACCGCTTCGAGCAACTGCCCGAACAGGGTCAGGTATTCGCTCATTTCCGCCTGACGCTGTTCCAGTGCGAGGTAGTAGAAGCGGCTCATGGACGGCTGCAGGTTCTCGACGGTCTCCTCCAGGTACGGATTGTTCGCGAACGGATACGCCGCGCGCATCACATTGAAGCTGTCCTCGACGAAGCTTTTTATGTCCTCGCGCTCACAACTGGCGATCAACCGTTGCTGAATTTGCAGGAAAGGCGCCAGATCGAGTTCTTCCTTCCAGCTTTTCGCCACCGCGAGGCCGAGCAGAATGTACAGCTCGCTCATCAATGCGCAGAGGCTGGTGACGTTGTGCGGGGTGAGCACCGACACCTGCGCGCCCCGGCGCGGCAGGATCACGATGAGGTGACGGCGTTCGAGGATCAGCAGCGCTTCGCGCACCGAGCCGCGGCTGACGTTGAGTGCAGCAGTGACCTTCTGCTCCTGAATCCGCTCCCCTGGCTTGAGCTCGCCGCGAATGATCCGCTCGGCGAGGTGATGAGCGATCTGCTCAGCGAGGCTGTCCGGTGCCTTGAACGTCATGTCTTTCCTTCAAACCCGATAGCTGCACACAAGCGGCGCAGTGTATCGCACTGGATACCTGTGGCGCAGGGCCATGTGCATGGAAACTGGCACGAAATAAGCAAAACTTTGAGCCTCGCCACATTGTTTTATTGCAAGGTCGTGTTGCCGTTAATCGGCCCGTCGCCGGAAAAGCCGTTTTCTTGACTTAAAGGTCAGAAATAAATTGACCCGATAGTCAGAACTGATAAATTCATCGACAGGTTCAATGACAGCTTCCGTTACACCTTTCCAAGATTGCCATCCCTTACAAGAAGACGAGGCGCGACCCGTGATCCAGTTTTTGCTGAACCAAGAGCTGAAAACCGAGCATGCTCTGGACCCCAACATGACGGTGCTCAATTATCTGCGTGAGCATTTACACAAGTCCGGCACCAAGGAAGGCTGCGCCAGCGGTGACTGCGGCGCCTGCACCGTGGTGGTGGGCGAGCTGACCACCGATGAAGACGGTCAGGATCACCTGAGCTACCGCAGCCTCAATTCCTGCCTGACTTTCGTTGCATCGCTGCATGGCAAACAGCTGATCAGCGTCGAAGACCTCAAGCACCAGGGCGAACTGCATAGCGTGCAGAAGGCCATGGTCGAGTGCCACGGTTCGCAATGCGGCTTCTGCACACCCGGTTTCGTGATGTCGTTGTTTGCCTTGCAGAAGAACAGCAATGCGACGGACTCGACACAAATCAAGCACGCTCAGGCCCATGAGGCCCTGGCCGGCAATCTCTGTCGCTGCACCGGTTATCGTCCGATTCTCGCGGCTGCCGAACAGAGTTGCAGCCAGCGCCAGCCCGACCAGTTCGACGCCCGGCAGGCACAGACCATGGCGCGCCTGAAAGCCATCAAGCCCAAGGAAACCGCCGAACTGAACAGCGGCGACAAACGCTGCCTGGTGCCGCTCACCGTCGCCGACCTCGCTGACCTCTACGATTCGTACCCTCAGGCACGCCTACTGGCTGGCGGCACCGACCTGGCGCTGGAAGTCACGCAATTCCATCGTCCATTACCGGTGATGATCTATGTCGGCAATGTCACCGACATGAAGAAGATCGAGCACTTCGACGACCGTATCGAGATCGGTGCTGCCACGGCGCTGACCGACTGCTACGAAGCATTGAGCGGTGAATACCCGGATTTCGGCGAATTGCTGCACCGTTTTGCATCGCTGCAGATCCGCAATCAGGGCACGTTGGGCGGCAATATCGGCAATGCCTCGCCCATTGGTGACTCGCCTCCCCTGCTGATCGCATTAGGCGCGAAAATCGTCCTGCGTAAGGGCGAGAAGTCTCGCACCCTGGCACTGGAAGATTACTTCATCGATTACCGCGTGACCGCGCGTCAGGAAAGCGAGTTCATCGAGAAGATCATCGTGCCCAAAGCCAACGCCAGACAGGCATTCCGCGCTTATAAAGTGTCCAAACGCCTGGATGACGACATCTCGGCCGTCTGCGCAGCCTTTCGCCTGCAGGTGGAGAACGGCGCCATTGTTGACGCCCGCGCTGCATTCGGCGGCATGGCGGCGATTCCCAAACGCGCCGCTAACTGCGAACAGGCGTTGATCGGTCAGCCCTGGACCTCGGCCACCGTCGAGCGTGCCTGTGCGGCGCTGGAAAAGGACTTCACGCCCCTCTCGGATTTCCGCGCCACCAAGGAATACCGCCTGCTGACCGCGCAGAACCTGCTGCGCAAATACTTCATCGAGCTGCAAACGCCACACATCGAGACTCGGGTGACTGCATATGTCTAATCATCATCCCGCTAAAACCCAGGAAGAACTCGTCGCCCTGTTCCAGCAGGACCTCACCACCGGCGTCGGCCGCAGCGTCAAGCACGACAGCGCCGACAAGCACGTGTCAGGCGAAGCGATCTACATCGATGACCGGCTGGAGTTTCCTAATCAGTTGCACGTCTATGCGCGAATGTCCGATCGGGCGCACGCGCGGATTGTGAGCGTTGACGTCTCGCCCTGCTACGACTTCGAGGGTGTACGCATTGCAATTACCCACGAAGACATCCCTGGCCTGAAAGACATCGGCCCGTTGCTGCCTGGCGACCCGCTGCTCGCCATCGACACGGTCGAGTTCGTCGGCCAGCCAGTGATCGCCGTTGCCGCTCGCGACCACGAAACCGCACGTAAAGCGGCGATGGCCGCGATCATTGAATATGAGGACCTGGAGCCGGTGCTCGACGTGGTCGAGGCCTACCGCAAGAAGCATTTCGTGCTCGACAGCCATACCCATCAGCGCGGTGATTCAGCCACCGCTCTGGAGACTGCACCGAACCGCATTCAAGGCACGTTGCACATCGGCGGTCAGGAACACTTCTACCTGGAGACGCAAATCTCCTCGGTGATGCCGACCGAAGACGGCGGCATGATCGTCTACTGCTCGACGCAGAACCCGACCGAAGTGCAGAAGCTCGTCGCCGAAGTGCTGGATGTGTCGATGAACAAGGTGGTCGTGGACATGCGCCGCATGGGTGGCGGTTTTGGCGGCAAGGAAACCCAGGCCGCGAGCCCTGCGTGTTTGTGCGCAGTGGTCGCGCGCCTCACCGGTCAGCCGACCAAGATGCGGCTGCCGCGCGTCGAAGACATGATGATGACCGGCAAGCGCCACCCGTTCTACGTCGAGTACGACGTGGGTTTCGACAATGACGGTCGCCTGCACGGGATTCAGCTCGATCTGGCGGGAAACTGCGGCTATTCACCTGACCTGTCGGCCTCGATCGTCGACCGGGCGATGTTCCACGCCGACAACTCGTACTACCTGGGCGACGCCACCATCAACGGCCATCGCTGCAAGACCAACACCGCGTCCAACACGGCCTATCGCGGCTTCGGCGGTCCGCAAGGTATGGTCGCGATCGAGGAAGTGATGGATGCGATTGCCCGGCATCTGGGCAAGGATCCGCTCGCCGTGCGCAAGGCCAACTATTACGGCAAGACCGAGCGCAACGTCACCCACTACTACCAGACCGTCGAGCACAACCTGCTCGAGGAGATGACCGCCGAACTGGAAGAAAGCAGCCAGTACGCCGAGCGTCGCAAGGCGATCATGGCCTACAACGCCAACAGCCCGATCCTGAAGAAAGGCCTGGCGTTGACCCCGGTCAAATTCGGCATTTCCTTCACCGCCAGCTTCCTCAACCAGGCGGGTGCGCTGATCCACATCTACACCGACGGCAGCATCCATTTGAACCATGGCGGCACCGAGATGGGCCAAGGCTTGAACACCAAGGTCGCGCAAGTCGTGGCCGAAGTGTTCCAGGTCAGCATCGACCGCGTGCAGATCACCGCGACCAACACCGACAAAGTGCCGAACACCTCGCCCACCGCGGCCTCCAGCGGCGCGGACCTGAACGGCAAGGCGGCACAGAATGCGGCGGAAACCCTCAAGCAACGGCTGATCGAGTTCGCGGCAAAACACTATCAGTGCGAGGCGTCCCAGGTTGAGTTCCGCAACGGCCATGTGCGCGTCGGCGAGCAGGTGATCAGCTTCGACACGCTGGCGCAGCAGGCATGGATGGGTCAGGTGTCGCTGTCGAGCACCGGCTATTACAAGACACCCAAAATCTACTACGACCGCAGTCAGGCACGCGGTCGGCCGTTTTACTACTTCGCCTTTGGTGCGGCGTGTACCGAGGTGATCGTCGACACGCTGACCGGCGAGTACAAAATGCTGCGCACCGACATCCTGCATGATGTCGGCGCCTCGCTGAATCCCGCGATCGACATCGGTCAGGTCGAGGGCGGCTACATTCAAGGCATGGGCTGGCTGACCACCGAAGAGCTGGTGTGGAACGCCAAAGGCAAGCTGATGACCAATGGCCCGGCCGGGTACAAGATCCCGGCGGTGGCAGACATGCCGGCAGACTTGCGCGTGAAACTGGTAGAAAACCGCAAGAACCCCGAAGACACAGTGTTCCATTCCAAAGCCGTGGGTGAGCCGCCGTTCATGCTGGGCATCGCCGCGTGGTGTGCAATCAAGGACGCGGTGGCAAGCCTGGGTGATTACAGGCATCAGCCGAAGATCGACGCGCCGGCGACGCCTGAGCGTGTTTTGTGGGGATGTGAGCAGATGCGTCAGTTGAAGCGTGATCAGGAGCTCGTCCCCACGCTTCGCGTGGGAATGCAGCCCGAGACGCTCCGCGTCGATTAACGGCATGACGCAGAGCGTCACAGGAAGCGTGCCCACGCAGACGGTTCGACGTGGGTACGATCAATTCGATCGCCTGACGCGATCAGGAGAAACACATGAACAACTGGATCAGCGCCCTTGCCGAACTGCAAGCTCAGGGAGAACCCTGCGTGCTGGTGACCATCATCGAGGAGCGTGGCTCGACGCCGCGCAATGCAGGCTCGAAAATGGTGGTCAGCGCCGAACGGATCTACGACACCATTGGCGGCGGGCATCTGGAATACAAGGCGATGGCGATTGCCCGCGAAATGCTCGACAGCGGCAGCCAGCAGACGCGTCTGGAGCGGTTCAGCCTCGGCGCCAGCCTGGGCCAGTGCTGCGGCGGCGTGAACGTTTTGCTGTTCGAGCCGATGGGGCAGCCACAGGCGCAGATCGCCGTCTTCGGCGCAGGCCATGTCGGCCGCGCGCTGGTGCCGCTGCTTGCCAGCCTGCCCTGTCGGGTGCGCTGGATTGACTCGCGCGAAGCTGAATTCCCCGCGCACCTGCCGCATGGCGTCACCCGGATCGTCAACGACGAAGTGGTGGACGAGGTGGATAACCTGCCCGCGGGCAGTTACTGCATCGTCATGACCCACAACCATCAACTGGACCTGGAGCTCACCGCAGCGATCCTCAAGCGCGGCGACTTCGCCTGGTTTGGCCTGATCGGCTCGAAAACCAAACGTGCAAAATTCGAACACCGCTTGCGTGATCGCGGCTTCGCGCCCTCCCTGGTACAGCGCATGCGCTGCCCCATGGGCCTGGCCGAGGTCAAAGGCAAGCTGCCGATGGAGATTGCGGTCTCGGTCGCCGCTGAAGTGATCGCGACCTACAACGCCTGCTTTGGTCTGGAAAGCAGCAAGCAAAGTGGCTCTCCGGCTGCTGAACCCGTTGCCAGGCTGACGCCCGTCTCACGCCGCCAGGCTCAATGAATAAAAGTGAATGCTCAGATGACTATTGAAAAGAAAGCCTACCGCGCCGCCATCGTCCACAGCATCGCCGACCCGGCCGAGGTGGCGCTCGAAGCCTCCTACGAGTATTTCGAAGACGGCCTGATGCTGGTCGAGGACGGCAAGATCAAGGCCGTTGGCCACGCCAAAGACCTGCTTGGCACACTCGCCAGCGACGTCGACGTGGTGATCTACACGGACGCACTGATCACCGCTGGCTTCATCGACACGCACATCCATTTGCCGCAGACCGGCATGGTCGGCTCGTACGGCGAACAGTTGCTGGACTGGCTCAACACCTATGTCTTCCCGGTGGAGCGGCAGTTTGCAGATCCTGTCCACGCCGCTGAAGTGTCCGATATTTTCATCAAGGAACTGCTGCGCAACGGCACCACCACCGCCCTGGTGTTTGGCAGCCGTCACAAGGAGTCGGTGGACGCGTTCTTCACCGCTGCCGAGAAGCTGAATCTGCGCATGATCGCCGGCAAGGTCATGATGGACCGCAACGCACCGGATTATCTGGTGGACACCGCCGAGTCCAGCTATGTCGACAGCAAGGCGCTGATCGAGCGCTGGCACGGCAAGGGTCGCTTGCACTACGCGGTCACGCCGCGCTTTGCGCCCACCAGTACCCCGGAGCAACTCACCCTTGCGGGCCAACTGCTGACCGAGTACCCGGACCTCTACATGCAGACCCACATCAGTGAAAACCTGAAGGAAGTCGAGTGGGTCAAAGCCTTGTTTCCTGAGCGCAAGAATTACCTGGACGTCTACGACCACTTCAAGCTGCTGGGCGAACGTTCAGTGTTCGCGCACGGGGTGCATCTGTGCGATCAGGAATGCGAGCGCCTGGCGGAAACCGGCTCGGCCATCGCCTTCTGCCCCACGTCCAACTTCTTCCTGGGCAGCGGGCTGTTCAACCTGCCGATGGCCGAGCGGCACAAGGTCAATGTCGGCCTGGGCACCGACGTCGGGGGCGGCACCAGCTTCTCGATCCTGCAGACGCTGAACGAGGCGTACAAGGTGATGCAGCTGCAAGGCGCGAAGCTCAGCCCGTTCAAATCGCTGTACCTGGCGACCCTGGGCGGCGCGCGGGCACTGCGTCTGGACGACAGGATCGGTAACCTGAACGCAGGCACCGAGGCGGACTTCGTGGTGCTGGACTTCAACGCCACGCCGCTGCTGTCCTACCGCATGAAACAGGCGACCAGTATCGAGGAGAAGTTGTTCGTGCTGATGACGCTGGGGGATGACAGGACAGTCAGCGAGACCTATTCGGCGGGGGTTCTGGTGCATCAGCGCTGATGTACGGTGCGGCGTATTGATGATCGCTGATGATCGTTCCCACGCGGAGCGTGGGAACGATCAAACTGAACTTAGTGCGAGCTGATCCACTGTAGTAGCGCGGCTTAAACCGCCGTACTGCGCCCCGGCTTTTTCTTCGGCAGCATCAGGTGCGAGAACACCGCGTGCAGGTCGTCCGACGCGCTTTCCTCGTCCAGATTGAGCTTGCTGTCGATGTGATCCATGTGGTGCATCATCAGGTTCACCGCCAGCGCCGCGTCGCGGGCTTCGATGGCGTCGATCAACTGGGTGTGCTCATCGTAGGAACAGTGCGAGCGGTTGCCGCTTTCGTACTGGGCGATGATCAGCGATGTCTGCGACACCAGACTGCGCTGGAAGCTGATCAGCGGTGCATTTCTGGCCGCCTCGGCCAGTTTCAGGTGAAACTCGCCAGACAACCGAATCCCCGCACCGCGGTCGCCTCGGGAAAAACTGTCGCGCTCGTCGCAGACCATCTTGCGCAGCTCAGTGAGCTGCTCGGCCGTTGCGTGCTCAACGGCGAGTTCAGTGATCGCTTTCTCGACCATGCGGCGAGCGAAGAACACCTGCCGCGCTTCTTCAACGCTCGGGCTGGCGACCACTGCGCCACGGTTCGGACGCAGCAACACCACGCCTTCATGCGCCAGACGCGACAAGGCTCGACGAATGATGGTGCGGCTGACGCCGAAGATTTCGCCCAGCGCTTCTTCACTCAGCTTGGTACCAGGCGCCAGCCGCTGTTCGAGGATGGCCTCGAAAATGTGCGCGTAGACAATGTCGTCCTGAGTACCGCTGCGGCCAGCCTTGGCGGCATGCGGTTGTTTCTTGAGAGGTTGCAACTGATCGTTCATGGGCACTCGTAAGAACTGAATCCGGCGCGGGGCCGTGACCGTGATCGGCAATGACGAATCAATAGCAGATATCGCCCAAACGTCACAGTAAAAGTAATGGCGCATTGTACACAGTGCGCACCGTCTGGACACGCTCCTGATTTCGCGACCGTTATGCACACAATCCGAAAATTTCTCACAACAAAATCAAAAACATTATTTGCAATTTTTGTATACAAAAGCATAATTCGCCCGTGCATGTTTCTGACCTTTCAGTCAACAAATCACACTGAAAGGTCAACTCGCCTCAGGGAGCAGTTACCGGCTCTGAAAAAAACAACAAAAACGTTCCGAGGAATTCACTGTGGAAAGTCGCAAACCCGAAGCCGCGCCGCTGGATGCCACTCAACTCGACCTCAGACCAAAACGCACAGGTTTACTTGAACGCCTCTTCAAGCTGAGCCTGCATGGCACGACCGTGAGAACCGAGCTGCTGGCGGGCCTGACGACCTTCATCACCATGGCTTACATCATCTTCGTGAACCCGAACATCATGGCCGACGCCGGTATCGATCACGGTGCCGCCTTCGTGGCCACCTGTATTGCCGCCGCGCTGGGTTGCCTGTTGATGGGCCTCTATGCCAACTGGCCGGTCGGCCTGGCGCCCGGCATGGGCCTTAACGCGTTCTTCACCTACACCGTGGTTGGCACCATGGGCTACAGCTGGCAAACGGCGCTGGGCGCAGTGTTCATCTCCGGCGTGCTCTTCATGATCCTGACCCTCTCACGCATTCGGGAATGGCTGCTCAACAGCATCCCGGTGAGCCTGCGTTTCGCCATGGGCGCCGGTGTGGGGCTGTTTCTCGGACTGATCGGCCTGAAAACCGCTGGCATCGTGGTCGACAGCCCTGCGACGCTGATCAAGCTCGGTTCGTTGCGCGAGCCCGGTCCGCTCTTGGCCGCCATCTGTTTTCTGATGATCGCCGTGCTCAGCTATCACCGCGTATTCGGCGCGATCCTGATCAGCATCATCACCGTGACCCTGGCGGGCTGGGGTTTGGGACTGGTGCATTACAACGGCATCTTCTCGGCTCCGCCAAGCCTGGCACCGACCTGGATGGCGATGGATGTCGCAGGCGTGTTCAACGTCAGCATGATCAGCGTGGTCCTGGCCTTCCTCTTCGTCCACATGTTCGACACCGCAGGCACATTGATGGGCGTGGCCCAGCGCGCAGGCCTGGTCAATGACGACGGCCGCATCGAGAACCTGTCGCGCGCCCTGAAGGCCGACAGCGCGTCGAGCGTCTTCGGCGCCATGGTCGGCGTGCCACCGGTGACCAGCTATGTGGAAAGTGCTTCGGGTGTGGCTGCCGGTGGTCGTACGGGATTGACCGCCGTCACCGTCGGCGTCTTGTTCGTCGCCGCGATGTTCTTCGCGCCGCTGGCCGGCATGATCCCTGCTTACGCTACCGCTGGCGCACTGATTTACGTGGCGATGCTGATGATGGGCGGCATGGCGCACATCGAGTGGGACGAAGCGACCGACACGATCCCGGCCATCGTGACGGCGATCATGATGCCGCTGACGTTCTCGGTCGCGGACGGGATTGCCTTGGGCTTCATCACCTACGTGGTGCTGAAAGCCGGCACCGGTCGGCACAGGGAAATCTCTGTGAGCCTCTGGGCGCTGTGCGCTATTTTCATCGCCAAGTTTGTGTTTTTGTAAGCCCGTATGAATACCCGACTGTAGGAGCGCGCTTGCCCGCGATGCGTCATCTCAGCCACGGATCTGGTGACTGAAAGAACGCAATCGCGGGCAAGCGCGCTCCTGCAAGGGTTCTACATCAACGCCGGAGGGCGTTTTTGCTTTTCTGATGTTCAACGAGGAGAAACCCGCATGACCCTGGAAACCTGGCTGCTGTTCAGCGGCGCGGCGCTCGTCGTCATTCTGATCCCGGGCCCGCTGTCGCTGTTGATGATCGGCAACAGCCTCAATTACGGCCTGCTGCGGTCGTACCCGGCGTTTCTCGGCGGGGTCTGCGCCTCGATCTGCCTGCTCAGCGCCTCGGCCCTTGGACTTGGTGCGTTGTTGATGGCGTCCGAACAGGTGTTCAGCGCACTGAAAATCGTCGGCGGCCTGTACCTGTTTTATCTGGCCTGGCAGAGCTGGAAACAATCGCGCCAGCCTGCCACCGCAGCGCAAGTGCCTGACGCGGTGAGCAACCCTGGCTTCGCCTCGCTGTTCTGGCGTGCGTTCGTCCTGGGCGCCAGCAATCCCAAGGACATCCTGTTCTTTGCCGCGTTCCTGCCGCAGTTTCTCAAGGCGGACCAGCCGTTCCTTGGTCAGTTGATCACCATGATCGCGACCTGGACCGTGCTGGACCTGGCCTGCAAGTTGTTTTACGGCATGAGCGCCCGGGGTGCGGCGCGCTATCTGCGCACCGGCAAAGGTCAGAGTTGGTTCAACCGTATCAGCGCCGGGCTTTTCGGTGGTGCGGGCACCGCTGCCTTGCTCAGCCACTGACACCCGATCAACAAGGCCATTGCTGCTCACGCGCGACGGCCTCGAGGGAGGACGCTGTCAGCTCAGAAGTCGTCCGCCAGTCGCTGCATGAACACCTGCGTGCCTGCATCGGTCTGGCTGGTCACTTTCAACCCGCCCATCAACTTCACCAGACGCCCTTGTTCACGCGTCGTCCTCAACTGAAGGACCACGGGTGCATCAGGATGGGCTGCCATCCACTCATCCATCCAGCGGTTAGACATCGGGGCCGGACTGTCCGCGGAGGCAACCTTGAGGGTCACCTTGGCACCGTGGAAGCGCCGCAATTTCATCAGGTACGCCGGCTCCAGCCCCTCACGCTGAAACATTAAAAGCCCCATGCGCTGCAGCAGCGCATCATCAGGCGCGATCAATACGTACCCGGCTTTAGCGACCAAGGCGGACATCAGTTCTCTCAAACTCGTCTTCCCGGCATGCCCTGTCACGTCCTCGGTCACCGCGACGATCAGCTTTTCGACAAATGACGCCTCGTTGACGACAAAATCGAGGCGATTGAAGGTCCGCAATGAAGGGCCGGTGCCGACGTTCAGACTGGGATTAGGGGTTCTGACCCATTCCATCCGCGCGCCTTCGAGCATCAACAATGGGTCATTCAGCGCGGGCAGCCGTGCCTGACCACCCTTCTGCCAGGCATTCAGCGCCGCCTTCATGTTGATCAAGCGGGTGCCAGTCCAACCGGTCTGGCCCTGATCAGCAAGTTCGAACAACTTCTCTGCCAGTACCCTATAGCTGGCCGGGGTCAGGCCGGGGCGGCCCTGCTCGATCAGCTCATGGATTGCGCGCTTGAACAACGGGCCGTGTACGGTCCACGCGCCGTTGAAAAACGAGGCCATGACCGGTTGATCCCCGGTTATTCTCACCGCCTTGTCAAGGCCTGTCAGGCTTTGGTCCACCGTGGTGGGTGCCTTGAGGAATACCGTCGAGGTAGACGGTGAGCCACCGCCTGGCAGAACGTCATACCGCAGACCGTCCATCTGAATGAAGTCACCCGCCAGGCCGGTGC
Source organism: Pseudomonas sp. NFACC02 (assembly GCF_900110765.1). Taxonomy (GTDB): domain Bacteria; phylum Pseudomonadota; class Gammaproteobacteria; order Pseudomonadales; family Pseudomonadaceae; genus Aquipseudomonas. The sequence continues at coordinate 137,608 of NZ_FOEO01000006.1, read as the reverse complement.
GGCGGAATATCGGCGGGATCGCGTCCGTTCGCTCAATCCCTGTGGCAACCCCCAAGGGTTGTCCCCACTGCTTCCAGGCGTCGGGGCTCGCGAAGGCCGCGCCAGAGGTTCCCGGACGGATACCCGCGACGCGTTTAGCCTCACTCTCCGTCACCGGGCCGCCCTTGCGCTTGACGCCGCCGGGTGCCGCAGGCGCTGTATCGGGGGCTGGCGCAGGTCGACGGTAGGTTTCAGCCCATGTCGGCACTTCCCGATGCGTTTCATAGTGGATGGCAACGTCCAGTTCGAGACGGCGCTGGCGGTCGGGCGGAAACTCAAAACCGTCGAGCAGTTGGCGCGCCTGACGATGAGTAAACGCTGGGTCCGCATGCGCTTTGGCGATGAGGATCTCGGCGATGGACGATTTGACCCCGCCTTTGAGGCCCACGTCGGTGTGATACACCCAGTCGCCATTTTCAAACCGCACCGGCGGCTCATAGCCGTGCGTGGATGAACGTTTCAAGCGCAGCGTCTCTTCCGAAGCCCTGCGATACACCGCATACGTCTGGCCCTCGCGCTGAATCCACAGCTGTCCGTCTTGCAGAAAGGTCCCGGCGTCACGGCCGGTCTGAGGAATCGCATCGCTAAGGGTCCTGTGCGCTTCGTACCCTTCGAACGGCCGGACCTCATAGCGTCGCACCCCCGATACGACCGGCTTGAGCCGACCTGCGCGAGCACCGTAGCGGGTGAGCACGCGAATCGATGCGGCGCCCGGGATGATTGACATCGCCACGTCCACCACCCCCAATGCGACACCGCCCGCCGCCAACAGACCGTCGTCCAGGCGCCCCGCACGAAAAGCCTTGGCTGCCTCGTGCCCTTCGTCCCAGGCACCCTGAAGGCTGATCAGGGTACCGATGCCGGGCAACAACCCCAGCAAAGCCCGAAAGTAGCCCAGGTAGTCTGCGTTCTGCGCTCTGCTGGCCTCCCGATCAAGGTCGAACTGACTGCGCGCGAGGATTTCAGTCATACGATAAACAGCGCCGGCGCGCACGCTCAGTTGCTGTGCAGCCATTTGCAGGTCGAGTGCCGGCTCAAAACGGATGAAACCTTCGAAGCCACGCATCAGCGCCTGCTTGATGTAGCTGGCGTGACGGGCGCGGTTGGCAGCGTCCAGCGTGCGCTCGCTCAGGTAAGCGACCCATTCGTCATGGCTGATCAGTTGCTGGATCAGGCGCGACCTGGCCTCGTCGGACGTGGCGCCTTCGACGAACACGAGGTCTCCCGGTGCGTCGGGCAGATAGATCAACGTGCGCCCGCTCGACAGGTCGCGAACGGCACACAGGCCGTCGAGGGTGTGACCGCCGCCTTCGCCGCTGACCGCATGACCGGGTTTGAACACGACCCAGTTCATTTCCAGTCGGGCAGCGTCGGTTTCACGCCGGGATCGGGCGACGGCCGCCAGCCTCAGCATTCGATAACCGTCGTCGGTCAGACGTCGGCGGGTCGCGGCGCAGAAACCTTCCAGCAATAGCTTGAGTTCGTGGGGCTCCAGCAACAAGTCGGCGCGACGCTGTAGCGCGTGCGCCGATAGCCCGGTGAACGCTTCCGAGGCCTGAGTCGGTACGTGAAAGACCGTACGAAGCAGGTTTCGATAACCTTGGGCAACGTCCAGTTGCGGGATGACGCGATGCAAGTAGGAGGCGGTGAGACCGGCCTCGACGTAGCGCGTTTCGGTGAGGTCCGATTCGGCGAACGACAGCCGATGGGCCATTTGCTCATCACCCACCGGGAAGTTGCGCCGCGCCAGCTCACCGAGGCTGAACTGCTCGCGTGCCTCGCTTGGCACCCAAGGGGCGGCGTAGCTTTTGACGCGGCCGAACTGCGGATCGATTTCGTAGGCTTGCGACACGCTGACGGGCACGTCGAGAACGAACTGTTGCGGATCGACGTCGATGCCCAGGTCCGTCTTGATTCGCCTGTTCAATTGGTCGCTCGTGAAGTCGTCGAACGAGGGCAGGACCGCCTGCAGATGCTGCTCAAGGCGCGATGCCGCCGCGTGATAAGCGGTCAGCATTTCGCTGTACGCCTCCTGCTTCTGCGCATTGGCGGTGCGCAGCCATTCCGGCAATGGCGCCGTGAATTCCAGAAGGGCGAGGTCCAGAGGTCCGTCCGCCAGCAGCTCGTCGGGACTCGGTTGTGGGGTGTTCATGCGCATATTCTCCAGCACGTAATCGGAGCGCTGGAGTGTCCATAGACCGGGCGAGGCGTTGCCACACATATGTATTGAGCGTTGCGCCACCTGTTTCAAAATGAAAAAAGCCCGCAGTGTGGGCGGGCAAGAGGAACAGGGGCAAAGCAGATGAAGCGCGTGGAATGCGTGGGCTAGCTGCCGCGATAGGTCGAGTAGCTGTAAGGCGAAATCAACAGAGGCACATGGTAGTGGTCCTGATTGGCGTCGATGCCGAAGCGCAGCACCACCTCATCCAGAAACGCCTGCTCCCCCAGTTTGACGCCCTTGGCGCGGTAGTAGTCGCCCGCGCTGAAGTGCAGTTGGTAGACGCCGGAGCGGTAATCGTCGCCCTGCAGCAACGGCGCGTCACAGCGACCGTCGCTGTTGGTCAGCGCCTCGGCGATTTTCTCCAGGCGCTCGCCGTCGACCCGATACAGGGCAATCCGGATGGCGCTGCCGGGGCAGCCGTGCGCGGCGTCCAGCACGTGTGTGGTCAGTCTTCCCATGGCGTGTCAGTGCCTCAGTGAGGGTTGGAAGTCGATGAGTTGCACCCACTTGGTGCCGTCATCGCGAGGTTCGGATACAAGCGATGACGGATTAAGACACTTTTCCAAAAAGTTGTACACAATAAAAATCAGCTTTTCTGTTGCCGTGGCTGCTCAGTGCGTGGCAACCCCGAATTCGCGGGGATCGCGGAAAGTATTAGTGTTTTTCCACAGATCCTGACCACTCAGGCAAGTTTCTTGCACGGACGTATGGCGGCTAAAAAGCAAAAAAACAGGCTTACAAATCAGAAATAAAGTTGTATACAATCTATCCATCGCAGCGGCGGCCCGGTGATTCAGCGAAGGCCCTGCCACAGACAACACGTAGATAAGGAAGATTGCAGTGAGCGCCGACTATCCACGCGACCTGATCGGTTACGGCCGTAACCCGCCCCACCCACAGTGGCCAAGCAATGCCCGGATCGCGCTGTCATTCGTACTCAACTACGAGGAGGGCGGCGAGCGCAACATCCTGCACGGCGACCCGGAATCCGAAGCGTTCCTGTCCGAAATGGTCGCGGCGCAACCGCTGCAAGGCCAGCGCAACATGAGCATGGAATCGCTGTACGAATACGGCAGCCGTGCGGGTGTATGGCGTATTCTCAAGCTGTTCAGGCAATTCGACATCCCCCTGACGATCTTTGCCGTGGCCATGGCCGCGCAGCGTCACCCGGACGTCATCCGCGCGATGGTTGAGGCAGGTCACGAGATCTGCAGCCACGGTTACCGCTGGATCGATTATCAGAACATGGACGAGGAGCAGGAACGCGAGCACATGCTCGAAGCGATCCGCATCCTCACTGAACTCACCGGCGAGCGGCCGCTGGGCTGGTACACCGGTCGCACTGGTCCCAACACCCGTCGTCTGGTGATGGAAGAAGGCGGTTTTCTTTACGACTGCGACACCTACGACGATGACCTCCCCTACTGGGAACCGAACAATCCCACCGGCAAGCCGCACCTGGTGATTCCCTACACGCTGGACACCAACGACATGCGCTTCACCCAGGTGCAAGGTTTCAACAAGGGCGATGACTTTTTCGAGTACCTGAAGGACGCGTTCGACGTGCTGTACGCCGAGGGCGCCGAAGCGCCGAAGATGCTTTCGATCGGCCTGCACTGCCGCCTGATCGGTCGCCCTGCCCGCCTCGCTTCGCTGCAACGTTTCCTTGAATACGTCAAAGGCCATGAGCAAGTGTGGTTCGCCCGTCGCGTCGACATCGCTCGCCATTGGCATGACGTCCACCCGTTCAAAGGAGACGCACAATGAGCCGTTTCCAGACGTTGACGCCCTCTTCCCTGAGTCGCGAAGACTTCGTCAACGCCTTCGCCGGCATCTACGAGCACTCGCCCTGGGTCGCCGAAAAGGCCTACGACCTGGGACAAGGCAGCGATCTGGACGACATCGAGACGCTACACGCCCGTATGAGCGATATCCTGTTGAGCGCCGACCACGCCACGCAACTGGCGCTGATCAACGCTCACCCGGATCTGGCCGGCAAAGCCGACGTGCAAGGCCAGTTGACCGAAGCCAGCACGAATGAACAGGCTGGCGCCGGTATCCACCAGTGCACGGCTGAAGAGTTTGCACGCTTCACCGAACTGAACGACGCCTACAAGACCAAGTTCGCGTTCCCCTTCATCATGGCGGTAAAAGGCAGCAACCGGCACCAGATCCTCGCAGCATTCGAGACACGCATTCATAACTCGACCGATGTCGAGTTCGCCTGCGCGCTGGCCGAGATCAACAAGATCGCGATGTTCCGCTTGCAAACCCTTTGAGCCATGCCCCTCTCCACGTCCCTTACCAAAGGCAGACAAGAATGAAAGCTTACGCCGTACCCTTCGAGAAATACGTCAATCTGGCCGACGCCCGTCTGGGCACCAAAATCATTTCCGTCACTGACGACTGGTTCGCCGATGCCAACCGCCTGTTCCAGCCGACGCCAGCGGTCTGGAAAGAAGGCGTGTTCGATGACAACGGCAAGTGGATGGATGGATGGGAATCGCGCCGCAAACGCTTCGAAGGCTATGACAGCGCCGTGATTCGCTTGGGCGTGGCCGGTTCGATCAAGGGCGTGGACATCGACACCTCCTACTTCACCGGAAACTACCCGCCCTCGGCCTCGCTGGAAGCCTGCTTCCTGGCCTCGGGCGAGCCAGACGAAAGCACCGAGTGGACGGAAGTGCTGGCAGCCGTGGAGCTCAAAGGCGACAGCCATCACTACCACGAAATCAGCGACACCCAGGCGTACAGCCACCTGCGTTTCAACATCTACCCGGACGGCGGCGTGGCGCGTCTGCGCGTCTACGGCGTGCCGCACCGCGACTGGTCCGCGGTGGGCGACAACGAACAGGTCGATCTGGCCGCCGCGCTCAATGGCGGTCGCGCACTGGCCTGCTCCGACGAGCACTTCGGCCGCATGAGCAACATCCTCAACCCGGGCCGTGGCGTGAACATGGGCGACGGCTGGGAAACCGCCCGTCGTCGTACCCCTGGCAACGACTGGGTGATCGTGGCCCTGGGTCACGCCGGTGAAGTCGAGCAGATCGTTGTCGACACCTTGCACTTCAAAGGCAACTACCCGGACAGTTGCTCGATTCAGGGCGCGTACGTCAAAGGCGGCACCGACAGCCAGATCGAAACCCAGAGCCTGTTCTGGCGCGAACTGTTGCCGAGCCAGAAGCTGGAAATGCACGCCGAGCACACCTTCGTCGAGCAGATCAAAAACCTGGGCCCGATCACTCACATCCGCCTGAACGTGTTCCCGGACGGTGGCGTGAGCCGGTTGCGGGTGTTGGGCAAGGTCGCGAAGTAATGCTGAGTCTGTAGGAGCGTGGCTTGTCCCGCGATCTGTCGCGAAGCGGCAGTGATACCGGCAAATTCGGTGTATCAGACAACCGCATTTCTCGGATTTACGACGACTGCGTCGCCGATCGCGGGACAAGCCGCGCTCCTACAGAAGATCGTGTAAAGACAAAAATTGCTGTGTTTTCATTTACGAATTTCGAGAAAGAAGAACCCGCATGCGCACACTGATTATCGAGCCGTTGACCAAAGAAGCCTTCGCCCCTTTCGGTGACGTCATCGAAACCGATGGCAGCGATCATTTCATGATCAACAACGGCTCGACCATGCGCTTTCATCGTCTGGCGACCGTGGACACGGCCACGCCGGACGACAAAGCGATCATCAGCATATTCCGCGCCGACGCGCTGGACATGCCGTTGACCGTCAGCATGCTGGAGCGCCATCCGCTGGGCAGCCAGGCTTTCATTCCGCTGCTCGGCAACCCTTTTCTGGTCGTGGTCGCGCCATTTGGCGATGTACCTGAACCAGAGTTGACCCGCGCCTTCATCACCAATGGCAGGCAGGGTGTTAATTACCATCGCGGCGTCTGGCACCACCCGGTGCTGACGATCGAAAAGCGGGATGACTTCCTGGTGGTTGATCGCAGTGGCAGTGGCAATAACTGCGATGAGCATTTCTTCGAAGAGAGTCAGAAGATGATTCTCGATCCCCAAAAATAATGAGGGTCTGACCGCTCGTTAAGTGGCGGAAGACTAACGGTAAAGACTGTGGCTGCACATCTGATGGAATGGCTGAATCTGGGCGTGCGCTGGATTCACATGATCGTCGGGATCGCCTGGATCGGCGCGTCCTTTTACTTCGTCTGGCTGGAGAACAACCTCAACCGCGCCAACCCGCGCGAAGGGCTCTCGGGCGATCTGTGGGCGATCCACGGTGGCGGTATCTACCACCTGGAAAAATACAAGCTGGCTCCGCCGACCATGCCGGACAACCTGCACTGGTTCAAATGGGAAGCCTACTGGACCTGGATGTCGGGCATTGTGCTGCTGTGCATCGTGTTTTACTCCAACCCCACCCTTTACCTGCTGGCCCCCGGCAGCACGCTGAGCGGCGGCGAAGGCATCGCCATCGGCGTCGGCGCCTTGATCGCCAGTTGGTTCATCTATGACCTGTTGTGCGACTCGCCCCTGGGCAAGCGACCCGGCCTGCTGGGTCTGGTGCTGTTCGTGCTGGTCATCGGCGCCTGCTACGGCTTCAGTCAGGTGTTCAGCGGCCGTGGTGCTTACCTGCACACCGGTGCGATCATCGGCACGATCATGGTCGGCAACGTGTTCCGCATCATCATGCCGGCGCAGCGCGCGCTGGTCGCGGCGATTGCCGAAAACCGCACGCCGGATCCGACGCTGCCCGCCAAAGGCCTGCTGCGTTCGCGTCACAACAACTACTTCACCCTGCCGGTGCTGTTCATCATGATCAGCAACCACTTCCCGAGCACTTACGGCAGTCAGTACAACTGGCTGATCCTGGCGGGGATCGCGGTGTGTGCGGTGCTGGTGCGTCATTACTTCAACACCCGTCACAACAGCCATAAGTTCGCCTGGGCCTTGCCGGTTGGCGCGCTGGGCATGATCTGCCTGGCCTATGTGACCGGTCCTGCGCCAATGCCGCGGGGTCCGGAAGTCGCCAAAATCGAGTACCAGCCGCTGCCCGGCACGGCGATTGGCGGTCACCGTGCCGATGAGCCCAAACCGGAAGTGGCGCCTGCACCTGCCACCCCGGCGGCTGCGCCTGCTCAGGCCAGCAACAGCGGCGCCGTTGACTTCGAGAAAGTGCACAGCGTGATTCAGGAACGCTGCGCGGTTTGCCATTCGGCCAAACCGACCAGCCCGCTGTTCAGCAGCGCACCGGCCGGGATCATGTTCGACACCCCGCAACAGATCCAGCAACTGGCGCCGCGCATTCAGGCCCAGGCCGTGACCGCGCAGATCATGCCGCTGGGCAACATCACCCAGATGACCCAACAGGAACGTGATCTGCTGGGGCAATGGATCGATAAGGGGGCGCAGACGAACTGATTCGAAGGGGTGTCGCCGATGCCCCTGATGGACTCAATGCCTGTGGGAGCCGGCTTGCTGGCGAAAGCGGTGTGTCAGTCGACGCACATGTGCCTGATAGACAGCATTCGCCAGCAAGCCGGCTCCCACAGTAGACCGCGTCACGACCGCTTCTGATTCACACGTTCCACCGCCCAGCCGCAACGGGCGTACTCAAAAAATAAGAACAAATGAGGTGTTGCATGTCCGAGTCAACTCACGCGCGCATCCCTGCTGCGCCACCACGACAGCCCCTGCCACTGATGCAACTGATTCTGGTGGGCCTGCAACACGTCCTGTTGATGTACGGGGGTGCCGTTGCGGTGCCGCTGATCATCGGTCAGGCCGCTGGTCTCTCCCGTGAAGAAATCGCCTTTTTGATCAACGCCGACTTGCTCGTCGCCGGCATCGCCACTGTGGTGCAGTCGCTGGGCATCGGCCCCTTGGGCATTCGCATGCCGATCATGATGGGCGCCAGCTTTGCCGCGGTCGGCAGCATGGTCGCCATGGCGGGGATGCCGGGCGTGGGCTTGCCGGGCATTTTCGGCGCGACCATCGCCGCCGGGTTCTTCGGCATGCTGATCGCGCCGTTCATGTCGAAAATCGTCCGCTTCTTTCCACCGCTGGTCACCGGCACCGTCATCACCTCGATCGGGCTGTCGCTGTTTCCGGTGGCGGTGAACTGGGCAGGCGGCGGCAACAAGGCGGTCAGCTTCGGCGACCCGCTGTACCTCGCCGTCGCTGCGCTGGTGCTGCTGACCATCCTGCTGATCAACCGCTTCATGCGCGGTTTCTGGGTCAACATTTCGGTGCTGATCGGAATGGGCCTGGGCTACGTCATTTCTGGCTTCATCGGCATGGTCGACCTCAGCGGTCTGGCCCAGGCCGACTGGGTCAAAGTGGTCACGCCGCTGCATTTCGGCATGCCGCAGTTCAGTCTCGCACCGATCCTCTCGATGTGCCTGGTGGTAGTGATCATTTTCGTCGAGTCCACCGGCATGTTTCTGGCGCTGGGCAAGATTACCGACCGTGAAGTCACGCCCGGCATGCTGCGTCGCGGTTTGCTCTGCGATGCAGCAGCCTCGTTCCTCGCCGGTTTTCTCAATACCTTTACCCACTCCTCCTTTGCCCAGAACATCGGTCTGGTGCAGATGACCGGCGTGCGGTGCCGTTCGGTGACCATCGTCGCCGGCGGGTTTCTGATTCTCCTCAGCCTGCTGCCCAAGGCGGCCTATCTGGTGGCGTCGATTCCGCCGGCGGTCCTGGGCGGCGCGGCCATCGCCATGTTCGGCATGGTGGCAGCGACGGGCATCAAGATTCTTCAGGAAGCCGATATTTCGGATCGACGCAATCAGTTGCTGGTCGCGGTGAGTATCGGCATGGGCCTGATTCCGGTGGTGCGGCCCGAGTTTTTCAGCCAGTTGCCCCACTGGATGGGACCGATCACTCACAGTGGCATCGCCATGGCCACATTGAGCGCCGTGCTGTTGAACCTGCTGTTCAACGTGCTGGGCGGTGCCGAACGCGCGGCCATGGCCGGGCCGGCGCACTCTCACTAGATTCACTGCCCTGTTTTCGACTCGGGTGCTCTGTCGCAGAGCACTTGAGGACAGCTGTGCGAGTCAGTATCCTCCGCCGCCGCTCGAAATCAGCCCGGAACGACCGCTGACGCTAACTTGACTGGTCAGACAGATTCCCGACCCGTCTCCGCACACTCGCAAAGGCACGAAGAAACCCGTAAATCGACTGTTTTCCAAACAGCCGACAAGACTTTTTTGTCTTTTTTCAGGGTGTTGGCTCAGCTCTTGCTATCAACAAGAAGCTGACCAAACAGACAACTTAATCAGCAAAAAACAAGGCGCCGAACCAGAGCGTCAACCATGAGCAACGACGACTTTCACCTTAGGGAGTAACCGCATGAACCGCACACTTTCCAGCCTGATGGCCGCAGGCAGCCTGCTTGCTGCCGCCCCGGCCATGTCCGGCGATCTGTTGCAGTGGCAGAGCAACAGCCTGACGTATCTTTACGGCAAAGACTTCGCCGTGAACCCGGAAATTCAGCAAACCTTGACCTTTGAACATGCTGATGGCTGGAAATACGGCGACAACTTCCTGTTCGTCGACAACATCTTCTACAACGGCAAAAAAGATGCGGGCGTCGGCCATAACACGCTCTACGGCGAGTTCTCCCCTCGCCTGTCGATGGGCAAGATTTTCGATCAGAAATTCGAACTGGGTCCGATCAAGGACGTGTTGCTGGCGGGCACGTATGAGTTCGGTGAGGGCGATGTCGAGTCGTATCTGATCGGCCCCGGCTTTGACCTGAACATCCCGGGTTTCGACTACTTCCAGCTTAACTTCTACAAGCGTTACAACGACGGGCATCGTGCAGGCTATGGCGCCTGGCAGATCACCCCGGTCTGGTCCTACACCATTCCGGTGGGCAAGTCCGACATCCTGATCGACGGCTTCATGGACTGGGTGGTGGACAACAAGCAGTCCAACAGCAAAGGCGACTACCACTCCAACCTACACTTCAACCCGCAGATCAAATACGACCTGGGCAAGGCGATGAACCTGCCGGAAAGGCAGTTGTACGTAGGTATCGAGTATGACTACTGGACCAATAAGTACGGGATCAATGACACCCGTTATTTCGATACGGACCAGAACACCGCGAGTTTGTTGGTGAAAGTGTTTTTCTAAGCGCGCGAGCAGTGGCCCTTATCAGGGCCACTGCCGAGTGAAGATACATTTGACATCGAAACCGACACCGAAACCCTTCGGACCACAAACGACGGTATTTTCAGGGATTATCCATAACTTTTTACGGTTGCGGCCAGTGCGTGGCGTTTTAAAAACCTGATTGCCGCAGGCGCTTCCGTAACGTGGCTAATAGCTGCCACATCTTGAAACTTCAACTCCTCCATTTTCCCCCAATAAAGGGGGGCATGAGATTGCCACTCTATGTACGTTGACGTTTCCGTCACCCTGACGCCAGGCTTACCAGAAACCACACCATGCAATATTTCCCAACTCCCAGGCCGCATGCCAGTAATCAGGGGATATACATTATCCCGAATGGCCAAATCGCCTATCGTCAAATCGCGTTCCAGGCTGTCTACGGCCGTCATCGTCATGTACTGTCGTGAAACTTCCGGAATATAGAACGCTGCTCGTCCATAGTTAGGCGCTCCGCCGACCGTCACAGGATCATTAATAAGCTCCAATGCCCCATATACAGGTCGCGAATAGCGCTTGCCTTTATTTAGGCCTCCATCGGCAGCCTTGCGCGTCAACGAAAATTCTGAATGGGCATACTCAAACATTTGATTTTCCAGTTTGTCTCGCCATTCTGTATACGTATTGGCCCTGGGCGACACGGACCAAATATTGGCAATCGACTCACCTTCAAGTTTTTTTATTCGCTCAGGCCGAATATTAAAGGTCATTTTTGCGCTAGCCAATAATCGAACGCTTTCCTCCAGCAATTCGCCTATAGAATTGGCATGACCCGATTGAGTTCTTTTGATCAGCGCAGTCACAGCCAACGCTTTATCTCGTTCTTTTCTTTCCATGACTTTGGGAACTATATAGTTATCAAAGTGACTCATACTGGCGCTGATGAACTGTTGTTTGGTGCGTCGGCTTCCGCCAATTGGAGAGCACCCTGCGGTGTCTTTCATCAATCCGTTGGGATCCGTAAAGCAGACCGGGTTGTTTTCGACCATCTCATACCTGTTCAACCCATCCACATTCCCCGCCGGATCCGGACTGATCCACCGCTGCAACCACGGTGCGTAATACCGGAATCCGTAATAATAAAGTCCGGCCGCATCCCGCTCTTTACCCGAATAACGCACGACCTTGTATTTTGCCTCTACGGCACTGCGCCCTACCCACCACGCCGTACCGCCATACGGGTAATAGCCTTCATGGCTGATCAGGTTCGCGGCGTCATCGAGTTCCAGCGTGCTCGAGCCGAGATGATCACTGAGGCTGTAACGCGATTGGTCGTTCGCCAGGTCATTGGGCTTGCCCGAGTCCCAATGCAACACCCGCACGGTGCAACGTCCCGCCTCGACTGTCAGCACATGCCGAACCTCTGCAGTGGCGTCGTCGCGATGGATTTCCAGACCCGGCAAGTAACGAACTTCACCGGTCAGGATCCGACTGCGCGTCTGTGTATAGCGCACTTTGCGCACACGCTGGCTGTCACCGTCGTAACGATAAAGCTCACCATCGTTCGGGCCGTCGTCGCGAATGACTGAGGTGATATCGCAGAGCTGGTTTCGCGCATCCCAACCCATGGCTTGACCGGGTTGCAGCTCGATGAGATTGCCGTGCCCATCAAAGCTGGCAGTCATCTGCTCATCATCGGGAAGCGAACCGTCAGCACGCTGAGGCAGGCTGCGATTGCTGGTTGTTGATGTCGCCATGCGCCAAGTGTCGGTCCCGCTGTGATGACGGGCGATTAGATTGCCACCCATGTCGTAATCAAAGCGCTGTGTGTAATTGATCAGGCGACCAGGATCCAGCGGCAGGGTCTGAAACGAAGGCAGGTGCGGTCCATGATTGAACACTGCGACTTCTCGTCCCGTGGCTTCGATCAGTTGATACAAGCTGTCATAACGATAGCGATTGACCGGGTCGGTGCGCTGCTGGCTGAAATGCCCGGTCGATTGTGCGGCGTCTTCGATGCTCACCACGTTGCCAACCGGGTCGTAGGCGTAATTCAGGTCCTGGAATGTCCGCTCGGGAGACTGAGCCCGCAGCCTGAGCAAACGACCGTCTGCCGCGTCATAGACCGCGGTGCTGATGACGCCGTTGCCCGCCGTTTCCTGCTCCACAGCGCCCAATGCGTTGTAGCGGATATCACTGACCAGCGTCAGCGTCGATTCAGCGTTGGCCAGTTTCACGCTCATTTGTTTGAGCTGCCCGTCGCGCCCGTAATGCCTTAGTTGCCGGTGCCCTTGAGCGTCGCTGCTTTCAATCACATCGTCCAATGGACCGACCACACTCGACGACACATAGTTGTCAGTCTCAAGCCATGCATCACGCTCCGACATTGCAACGGGCCAGTCCGGCTGATCGAGTTCCAATAGAAAGCGCCGCTGTTGACGTAAACACGCACCCGTCAAACCAAATGCCAGAAAAGCGGAACTGCCCGCAGGATCATCCCTGCGCAGCAGTTGCCCGCACTGGTTATGCGCGGCGGATTCGGTGGAAGTGTCACCGTACGTAAAGCGCTCAACCGCTCTGGCAGCCTGCCCCTCCAATTGTTCGACCACCACCACAGGCCGTAACAGCGCGTCGTGGCTGATGGACGTTCGGTTGCCACGGCTGTCCCACGTCTCCAGCACCCGTCCCGATTCGCCCGACAGGTTCACCCGCCAGCCTGCATCGACGCTGACGGTAAGCAACGCTGGGCCGGAGAGCGCATGAATCGTCGACGTATGGGGATTATCAAGTCGTGAATCGAAGCTGGACACCAGGCGTCCGGGAATGTCAAAAACCTGCCTGACAAGCCGAGATTCGGCAGCCGACAGATCATCGGTGCGGCAGAAACGCACCTGGCGCACTGACAACCCACGGGCATCGATGACCATGAGTGAAGGCGTATGGGAGTGAAGGTTCATTGTGCCGACATCCGTGTCTGTGCCATGGATTAAGGCTAGACACGAACACGGCCTTGAGCGCTCAGGGCCGACGCACGGTCCTCATCTCTGCCCATTGGTACGGGCAATCCGCTCGCACGCTGTTCTGTACGTTACCGTCATACCCCTTGATCGAAAAAATCTCTATCAACGTGTATGAGTATGAACGTTCATTTCCTGCACTCCATGCATGAAACGGTTAACGAACACTGTCTGAAGCACTTCAATGATTGGCTGATCTTCTGGTGATCACTGTCCGCGACACGCTTATTTCCCTGGTTGGCACCCGTTCAAAACGTGGAAAGTACACCGCAGAACGGTGAGGTGGCGAAGTCGCTGGTAGGGGTGGCGCTTCACTGTCGCTCGACACAGAATTGGCGTTTACGGATGCAGGAAGAGCGCTGGTATCGAAAACCGAAGGCGTAACGTCGGCGGTTGAATGGCCGCCCCTGTCTACGTGATTGGTCGGACGGACGCTCAGGTATATGTCTATCGTCCCGCCCGACGTTTTTTTGTTTACGCTCATTATTTCCAATCCAAAATCAGTCATCAGACGATGACTCATTTTGCCAAGCGGTGCCGTGAGGAATTGCTCTTTGAAATCTTGTCCCTCGTTAAATCGTTTGGCGATCGCAAGTGTCTGACTGTTGTCAATCGTTTCAAGCTTCACGACAGAGGGCAAGTGGCCAAAAAATCCCCGTTTGGTTGCTACCTGCACATACTGTTCCTGAAACACCTCATTCGCGTAATACGCTTGATCATTCAAGGTCCTCTTATAAGCATGAATGATTGTCCATTTATGCGGTTTCATCTTGCTGGTGAATACGCTCTGGGTAGTACCTTCCCTCATACTGGAGCCAAAGATGCCAAGGCCCTGGTCTTTGTGCTTGAATTTTTTGACTGAGTCGTAGCGGTGAATCGCTTTATTACTCGCGTCTTGTAGACGATCCCGTAAGTCGCTCGAGAAATAGCTTATGTGTTCACCTCGATTGCCGTCGGGATCACGTTTGCTGACGGGACTTTGGCTCACGAACAGATAAAGATTCTTTCCATCAATATCCCCCGCAGGATCCGGATTAATCCAGCGCTGCAACCAAGGCGCGTAATACCTGGACCCATAGTAATAAAGCCCTGTCGCATCGCGTTCTTTCCCGGAATAACGCACGGTCTTGTAGCTGGCCTCAACAGCACTTCGCGCCGTCCACCATGCTGTGCCGCCAAACGGGTAATAACCTTCGTGGCTGATCAACTTGGCGTCTTGATCAAGTTCGAGGGCGCTAGAGCCCAGGTGATCACTGAGGCTGTAGCGCAGTTGATCATTCTCGACGCCGTCGGGTTTGCCGGACTCCCAATGCAATAGCCTCACGCTGTTGCGCCCCGCCTCTACCGTCAGCACATGCCGCACTTCACCGGTTGCCTCATTGCGATGAATTTCGAGCCCTGGCAAGTAACGCACCCGGGCTGTCAACGTGCGACTGCGCGTCAGGCTCACCCGCACCTTTCGCACCCGCTGACCCTCGCCGTCGTAGCGATAAAGTTCGCTGTCATCAGGCCCATCCTCGCGCTTCACCGCAGTGACTTCACTGAGTTGATTTCGCGCATCCCACATCATTGCCTGACCCGGTTGCAGCGCTTTTAAATTACCGTTGCCGTCGAAGGCTTCAATGATCTGTCCCTCGTCCGGCAGTGTTCCGTCTGCCTGCAGGGGCAGGCTGCGATTGCTCGTTGAGGACACCGCCATGCGCCAGGTTTCAGCGCCCGAGTGATGCCGCGCCAGCAAGTTTCCGCCAGCGTCGTATTCGAAGCGCTGGGTGTAATTGATCAGGCAACCGACATCCAGGGGCAGGGTCTGAAACGAAGGCAGGTGCGGTCCATGATTGAACACTGCGACTTCTCGTCCCGTGGCTTCGATCAGTTGATACAAGCTGTCATAACGATAGCGATTGACCGGGTCGGTGCGCTGCTGGCTGAAATGCCCGGTCGATTGTGCGGCGTCTTCGATGCTCACCACGTTGCCAACCGGGTCGTAGGCGTAATTCAGGTCCTGGAATGTCCGCTCGGGAGACTGCGCCCGCAGCCTGAGCAAACGACCGTCTGCCGCGTCATAGACCGCGGTGCTGATGACGCCGTTGCCCGCTGTTTCCTGCTCCACAGCGCCCAATGCGTTGTAGCGAATATCACTGACCAGTGCCAGCGTCGATTCAGCGTTGGCCAGTTTCACGCTCATTTGTTTGAGCTGCCCGTTGCGTCCGTAATGCCTTAGTTGCCGATGCCCTTGAGCGTCGCAGCTTTCAAGCACTTCGCCCAATGGACCGACCACACTCGACGACACATGACCTTCAACCTCAAGCCATGCATCACGCTCCGACATTGCAACGGGCCAGTCCGGCTGATCGAGTTCCAATAGAAAGCGCCGCTGTTGACGTAAACACGCCCCCGTCAAACCGAATGCCAGAAAAGCGGTACTGCCCGCAGGATCATCCCTGCGCAGCAGTTGCCCGCACTGGTTATGAGCGGCGGATTCGGTGGAAGCGTCACCGTACGTAAAGCGCTCAACCGCTCTGGCAGCCTGCCCCTCCAATTGTTCGACGACCACCACAGGCCGTAACAGCGCGTCATGGCTGATGGACGTTCGGCCACCACGGCTGTCCCACGTCTCCAGCACCTGTCCCGATGCGCCCGACAGCCTTACCCGCCAGCCCGCATCGACGCTGCTGCTGAGCAACGCTGCGCCACCGAGGGCTTGGATCGTCGAGGTATTGGGAAGATCAAGACGGGAATCGAAGCTGGACACCAGCCGACCGGGAAGGTCGAAAACCTGCCTGACAAGCCGGGGCTCGGCAGTCGACAGATCATCGGTGCGGCAGAAACGCACCTGGCGCACTGACAACCCACGGGCATCGATGACCATGAGCGAAGGCGTATGGGCGTGAAGGTTCATTGTGCCGACATCCGTGTCTGTGCCATGGATTAAGGCTAGACACGAACACGGCCTTGAGCGCTCAAGGGCGACGCACGGTCGTCAGCTCTGGCGGGCGCGAACCATCTGGGCGCTGGCGATGGGGAAACCGACCCCGACCACCATCAGGCTCCAGAGGATGTACTCCAGCCCAAACAGCAGAAACGCACCACCCACCATGAGCGTCGCCAGGCTGGGCACGCCCAGCGAGAGGATCAGTAAGGCGTGGGTTCCCAATTTTCGTTTGAAGGGTACTTTGGCGCTGAACACACACGTCAGCCACAAGTACAGCCAAGCGACGATGGTCAACAGATAAGCAAACAGGTACAACAAATCACCGGACATTCCGTATCCGTGCATAAAGCCTCTCCTTCCCTATCAGGCGGCAGTGATCAAGCGCCTTCGTCTGTCCACTGGCCGCTCGACAGTTTACATCTCGCTCACTCAGCGATAACCCCTCACCCGGCACGCTACGTCCCGAAAAAATGCCTGCCACGACACCGGGTAAAAACGGTCGGCGATTACCTTCAATAACGCTGGATTTCAACCCGTGGATGAGCTCGCTGATTCTGATCGACAGGTTCGCGGCGGCAGAGCACGCCTCAGGGATGGCCCTCCCAGGGCAACGGCTTGCCGGCACGTACCTTGGCGTTGAGCGAACGCAAAAGATCCAGAGGGTCCCGGTCCTTCATCGCATGGCTTTGTTCATCGACCCACGTCATGACCTGCTGCCGATCAAGCGACGGTCGACGATGAAGGATCTCTACCAACTGCCGCTCACAGTGTTGGGCATAGGCAACCACACTGGAAAACAAAGGGCTGTTCATTGTGCCGACACCTCGCCACCGAGTACGCGTTCAGGCCTTGAAAAGGCGCCAGATTTTTCCCGCTCCCATGACCACCGCCAACACAATACCACCGGCAATTATTCCCGCCACCGCATTGAGCAGCGTTGGCACGATAAACGATAGACCACCGGCGGCCGATGCCAGCCGCTCAATGCCATGGTGCAGCACAGGCAGACCGTGGGTCAGGATGCCTCCCCCCACCAGAAACATCGCCGCCGTACCAATGACCGACAGGCTTTTCATCATGTACGGAGCCGCGCTCAGTACGCCTCGCCCGAGCGCCCGTTGCATGCGCCGCAGTGCGCCCTCGCCTTTCAGTTCGCTGAGGTACAGGCCGCCGTCATCCAGCTTGACGATGGCACCCACCAGGCCATAGACACCGATGGTCATGACAATGGCAATGCCCGACAGCACGATGATCTGCTGCGTCAGCGACGCCTCGGCGACCGTGCCCAGTGTGATTGCGATGATTTCCGCCGAGAGAATGAAATCAGTACGCACCGCCCCCTTGATCTTGTCTTTCTCGAACGCCACCAGATCGGTCGCCGGGTTCGCCACCGCCTCGGTCAGTTGCGCATGCTCTGCCTGATCGTCCTGTGGGCTGTGCAGGAACCTGTGCGCCAGCTTTTCGAAACCTTCGAAACACAGATAGGCGCCGCCGAGCATCAACAGGGGCGTGACGGCCCAGGGAATGAATGCACTGATCGCCAGCGCTGCTGGCACCAGAATGAGCTTGTTGACGAACGAGCCTTTGGCGACGGCCCATACCACCGGCAACTCGCGCTCGGCACGTACGCCCGATACCTGCTGCGCATTGAGGGCGAGATCGTCACCCAGCACGCCGGCGGTTTTCTTCGCCGCCATCTTGGTCATCAGCGCAACGTCATCGAGGACGGTCGCGATGTCGTCGATCAATACCAGCAAACTGCTTCCTGCCATGTGCGATGTCCTGTTTCCGGGTTCGTGCGAAGTCATGAGGGTTGATTGCAAAGCATAACCTGTCGGGCCGTCGCTGGCCCCTCCAGCACCCGTCTTGAGCCTGCCGCGAGGCCGGTGCTACCATTCGCCACCGCCGAGCAGGCAAGGATATTCAGCTTTATGAGCAGCATCCGCGAGCGCAACAAAGAACTGATCCTGCGCGCAGCCAGTGAAGAATTCGCCGACAAGGGTTTCGCCGCCACCAAAACCAGCGACATCGCCGCCAAGGCCGGTGTGCCCAAGCCCAACGTTTACTACTATTTCAAGTCGAAGGAAAACCTCTACCGCGAGGTACTGGAAAGTATCATCGAGCCGATCCTTCAGGCCTCGACGCCCTTCAATCGCGACGGCGTGCCGGCCGAGGTGCTGAGCGGCTACATCCGCTCCAAGATTCGTATTTCACAAGAGCTGCCCTTCGCGTCCAAGGTCTTCGCGAGCGAAATCATGCACGGCGCACCGCACCTGACGCCCGAGCAGGTCGAGCAACTCAATGGTCAGGCCAAACACAATATCGACTGTATCCAGGGCTGGATCGACAACGGCCTGATAGCGCCGATCGATCCCCACCATCTGATGTTCAGCATCTGGGCCGCGACGCAGACGTATGCGGATTTCGACTGGCAGATATCGACGGTCACCGGCAAGCCGAAGCTGGACGACGCTGACTACGAAGCCGCCGCCCAGACCATCATTCGTCTTGTGCTGAAAGGGTGTGAGCCCGACCGCTGATTCCTAGACCGCCTTGCCGCTTTGCAGCGCCTTGTCGACACCGTCGAGCAGTTGACCAAAGCTCCAGGGTTTGCGAATAAAGGTAACCGCGTGCTGGACGCCAGAGCTTTCCGGCGTCTCGTGTCCCGACATGATGAGTATCGGAATCTGCGGCCATTTGTTGCCCGACAGGTTGGCCAGATCGGCACCGTTCAACGTGCCCGGCATCAGGATGTCGGTCAACAGCAGCGACACTCGGTCGGCGTGGTCGTCGAGAAATTTCGCGGCCTCGTCCGCGCTTTCCAGGGCATGGGTTGAAAACCCCTCGTCACCCAGAATCTCGCAGACAAAATCGCGAATGATCGACTCATCCTCCACCACCAGAATGAGTCCTTTTTGCTGCCCGTTTGCTGCCATTTGCGCTGCGTCCACCATAATTCTTCCCATTGCCTGCCCGGCCGGCCCTGTCCTGGACTCGGGTTGTTGTCCGTACTGTGAACGGCGCAAGCGCTGGAAATTCCATTAAGCGACGACATTTGGTCGAAACGGTTGTAACAGAGGGCAGGCGTAGAGACGCAACGGCCATTTGGCGGGCATGAAAAAACCCGCCGAAGCGGGTTTGTGCAAGACCGTCCAACTTCCTGTCGGCCGCCAATGCCTGGCAACGGTCGATCGTCCTTGATCCTGCAGCGTTCCGTCGCTGCAGTTGATGGGCCTAATGTACGTCGATAATGGGATCCAATCCATAGCGAAACGCTCGACTTGGTGTAAGCCTTTCGCCATACCTCTAACAATATGACGTCACCTCTTGGTCAACTCCTACGACGTTTAAGAATTATTCAACGACTTGTTGAGGAAATGCATTACAACGCTCTCAGGTTTGGCCTTAAGTAGCCGAGACGCTTATGACGGGCATGCTTTGCCAGCCACGGACGTGGAAGATTTGCTGTCACGCACACCGGGCTCAGAAACGGCTTGCGCAAATACAAGAACAACGAACGGAGTGACGGTTATGAATATGCGCAATTTTTCGATCAGCCGGCGTCTATGGCTGATCCTTATCGTCGCTGTGATGATGCTGTTCATGCTGGCGGTGGCCATGCTCAAACAAATCCACGATGACCTCTATGACGCCAAGGCCCAGAAGACCATGCACGTGGTGCAGACCGCCAGTGGCCTGCTCGACTATTACCACGGGCTGGAACGCGCCGGATCGCTGACCCGAGAACAGGCTCAGCAGCAGGCGATGGATGCCATTCGCGGGTTGCGCTACAACCAGACCGACTATTTCTGGATCAACGATCTGCGCCCGGTGATGATCATGCATCCGGCTAACCCCAAGCTGGTGGGTCAAGACTTGTCGGGCATCAAAGACCCCGATGGCTTTCAGGTCTTCAACGAGATGGTGACGCTGGCCAAGGCCAAGGGTGCTGGCCTGGTCCACTACCGCTGGCCAAAACCGGGGGCCAGTGATGCCGTGCAGAAAACCTCCTACATCTCGTTATTCACGCCATGGGGCTGGATCATCGGATCCGGCGTGTACGTCGACGATGTGCAGGCCGAGTTCCAGCAACAAGTGATCAAGGCACTGTCGATCAGCCTCGGCATCATTCTGGTCATGGCCGTGCTGCTGATGCTCATTGGCCGCAGCATTGCGGGCCCGCTGAAAACCACCGTGGACGCGATGGCCAATATCGCCAGCGGTGAAAGTGACCTGACCCGCAGCCTGGAAACCCAAGGCAACGACGAGATCACGCAACTGGCCACCCATTTCAATGCCTTCACCGCCAAACTGCGTCGGGTGGTCGGCGAGCTGCAACTGTCGGCCGCCGGGCTGGGGCAGGCGTCCAGCGAGCTGGGCAACAATGCCGTGCAGGCCCAGGAAAGGAGCCAGCAGCAGTCCCTGCAGATGGAACAGGTCGCCACGGCGGTCAACGAAGTGACCTATGGCGTGCAGGATGTGGCGAAAAACGCCGAGCACGCCGCCAGCGAGATGCGCAATGCCGAGTCCCAGGCGCAACAAGGTCAGGCCAATATCGACAGCAGCCTGAAGCAGATCGATCACCTGTCCGGCACCATCGACAAGGCCGTGGAGGTGATCCGTACGTTGTCCAGCGAAAGCACGCAGATCGGCGGCGTACTGGAGGTCATCAGTTCCATCGCCGAGCAGACCAACTTGCTGGCCCTGAACGCCGCGATCGAAGCGGCACGGGCAGGCGATCAGGGCCGAGGGTTCGCCGTGGTGGCCGATGAAGTGCGTCTTCTGGCGCAACGGACGCAAAAATCCACTGCCGAGATTCAGGCCATGATCGAGCGCCTGCAAAGTCACTCCGACGCCGCCGTGAAAGTGATCGGCGACAGCAGCCGCGCGTCGCAACTGACCATCGAGCAGGCCAATCTGGCTGGCCAGAGCCTGACCTCGATCAGCCAGGCGCTGCGCAATCTCAATGGCCTGAACGCCTCGATCGCGAGCGCGACCCTGCAGCAATCCCACGTGGTGGAGGACATCAACCAGAACGTTACGCAGGCGGCGCAGCTGTCGCAAAGCACAGCGGTCGCGGCCGAGGAATCAAGCGCGGCGAGCGCGCAGCTCAAAGGCCTGAGTGAACAGTTGAACGGGTTGTTGAGGCAGTTCAGGGTTTAATCGGTAGAAGCGATAGGGCCATAACTGGAAACACCTTATCAACCGGAGGATCCGGCTTTTATGGTGTGCATTTCTACTATTCGGGGTGACGCTGAGGGTTTGGTTTGTCCTAACGGCCAAACTGTTCCGCCTTCGGCGGGTTACTTGAAAAGACACCAAGTAACCAAGTGTCCTACAGGGTCTGGATTGGCTCACAAACTGGTGTCCAGGCCGCAGACCTGTGGGATTCAGCTTGCTGACGAATGAGATGGGGCATTCAGCACTGATGAAACTGGCCCACTCCCATCGTGAGCAAGCTGATTGTTCCCTCGCTCCGCGCACGGCCTTGCTCACAACAGCAGACTCAGCCACTATGTATACAATAAAAACAAATATTGAATACATGCATGGAAATCCTAAAAGCTGCTCCTTCCTCCCATTGCCCCGACTGGGCCGAAGCCCTGCTTAACGGCTTCAGTCAGGTGCTGCTCCAACGCAACCCGGTGTGCGGCCTGTTTTGCCTGCTGGCGATTCTGATCAGCGCACCCTCCTCCCTCGGCGGCGCATTGCTCGGCGCGGTGGCCGGTCTGCTGACGGCACAACGTCGTGGCTACGCCAAGCCCGAGCGCCAGTCCGGCGTCTACAGCTACAACGGTGTGCTGCTGGGCCTGCTGATCGGTTACCGATTTGAATGGTCTCCATTGTCGCCGTTGCTGATCATTGCCTGTGGCGGGCTCAGCGCGATGCTGATGCACGCCTGGCTTCAATGCACACCACGTGCTTCCTGCCTCAAGGCGTACACGGCCCCCTTCGTGCTGTTCAGTTGGTTGCTGTTGATGTTCGCCGCGCCGCTGCCGGGCCCGACGTCCGCCGACGCCACACTGATTCAGGCGTTACCCGCCGGTCTGGGTCAGGTATTTCTGCTGGATCACCCACTCGCTGGCGTGCTGATCGGGATCGGTTTGCTCATCGCCAATCGCACCGCCGCGCTGTGGGCGGCGGTGGGCTGCATCAGCGGTGTCGCGTTCGCGATGTGGCAACAGGAAAGCAATCTCGCGCTGCTCGGGCTGTCCGGTTACAACCCGGCGTTGGCGGCGCTGGCGTTCAGTCATGCGCGGTATAAACCCTGGCTGCCCGGCCTTGCGATCCTGCTGGCAATTCTCCTTCAGCCGGGTTTCTCGGGTCTGGGCCTGGCGACGCTGACCGCGCCGTTCATCCTGGCGTGCTGGCTGGTTCAGGCCGGGGGCAGGCTGTTGAAGCAATCAGCCAACGATCTGCGGTTGCGCTCCTGAGCGGTTTGTCACAGGCTCTCCCGACCTTGCACTCGGAAATGCCCCATGGACAGCAACACCGGCTGGCGCGAACAGCTACGCATCATCGTTTTTCAAACGGACACCAAGGCCGGTCGACGCTTCGACAAAATCCTGCTGCTGATCATCCTCAGCAGTCTGTTGATCGTCATGCTCGACAGCATCGAAGCCGTGCACCGCAATTACGCCGACCTGCTGGCGTACATCGAGTGGGGCTTCACCTTCGTGTTTCTGGTCGAGTACATCCTTCGCCTGTATTGCTCACCCAAGCCACTCAAGTACGCCTTCAGCTTCTACGGCCTGATCGATCTGCTCGCCATCGTGCCCGGCATCCTCGCGATCTACTACAGCGACGCGCAGTACCTGCTGATCGTGCGTGTGGTGCGGATGCTGCGAATCTTCCGCGTGCTCAAGCTCAGCCCTTATCTGAAGCAGGCCAACTACCTGCTGGCGGCGCTGCGCGGCAGCAAACAGAAGATCATCGTCTTCCTGGTCACCGTGTCGACGCTGGTCACCGTCTTTGGCACTTTGATGTACGTCATCGAGGGCCCGGAGCATGGCTTCACCAGCATTCCAAAAGGCATCTACTGGGCGATCGTCACGCTCACCACCGTCGGCTTTGGCGACATCGTGCCCAAAACGCCGGTCGGGCAAATATTGTCCTCGCTGGTGATGATCACCGGTTATTCGATCATCGCCGTGCCCACCGGCATTTTCACCGCTGAGCTGGCCAATGCCATGCGCGGCGATCAGATCGAGCACGATTGTCCGGTGTGCAAGAAACACAGCCATGAACCTGCTGCTGCGTTTTGCTCGCGTTGTGGGAACGCGCTGTTTCCGAAAGTGGATGCCATCTCGGCCAAGGAACCGATGGACAAGGCATAAGCACAGACGTTTTTAATCTAAGGTGGACTGGCGGTTTTCGTTATAGTCGCGGCCATTCGCCATCGTTTTTTATATAAGAACAGTTTTCTGACACGACAAAGGAATTCGCAGTGAACAAACTCTTTTCCGCCTCCCTGCTGGCCGCCGGACTGGCGTTTGGCAGTGCCGCCCACGCCGCGCCCGAATTGCTCAACGTCTCCTATGACGTGATGCGCGACTTCTACAAGGACTATAACGCCGCCTTCCAGAAGCACTGGCAAGCCGAACACAAGGAAGACGTGACGCTGAAGATGTCCTTCGGCGGCTCGAGCAAGCAGGCGCGCTCGGTCATCGATGGCCTGCCTGCCGACGTCATTACCATGAACATGGCCACCGACATCAACGCCCTGGCGGACAATGGCAACCTGATACCGGACAACTGGGTCACTCGCCTGCCCAACAACAGCGCGCCGTTCACCTCAGCCACCGTGTTCATCGTCCGCAAAGGCAACCCGAAAGCCCTGAAAGACTGGCCGGACCTGATCAAGGATGGCGTCGAAGTAGTCGTGCCGAACCCGAAAACCTCAGGCAACGGCCGCTACACCTACCTCTCGGCCTGGGGTTACACCCTGAAAAACGGCGGAGATGAAGCGGCCGCGAAGAAATTCGTCGGCCAGTTGTTCAGCCATGTGCCCGTGCTGGACACCGGCGGCCGTGGCGCCACCACCACCTTCATGACCAACCACATCGGCGACGTACTGGTGACCTTCGAGAACGAGGCGGAAATGATCGCCCGCGAATTCGGTCGCGATCAGTTCGAGGTGGTGTACCCAAGCGTCTCCGCCGAGGCCGAGCCGCCCGTGAGCCTGGTGGACAAGGTGGTCGACAAGAAAGGCACACGCGCCCTGGCCGAAGACTACCTGAAGTACCTGTGGTCCCCCGAGGGTCAGGAGATCGCCGCCAACAACTACCTGCGTCCACGTGACCCGGCAGTCCTGGCGAAATACACCGACCGCTTCCCGAAGGTCGACTTCCTCAACGTCGAGAAAACCTTCGGTGACTGGCGCACCGTCCAGAAGACCCACTTCAACGATGGCGGCGTGTTCGACGAAATTTACCCGGCCAAGTAAGCCTGAGTCAGACGCAAAAAACGGCGACCTCGATAGGTCGCCGTTTTTGTTTGCTTTGTTGATTGTTCCCACGCTCCGCGTGGTAACACCGCTCTGGCCGGCCTGCGTCCGTCTTTCTTTGACGCAAAGCGTCAATCAATGCGTGACCACGCGGAGCGTGGGAACGATCAAGTTGCACCGAAACCAGAAACGACAAATAACCTGTAGGAGCAGTCGGAGGTTACGACGGCCGCGAATGCGGTATGTCAGTCCCACTGATTTCGCTGACCCACGCGTTCGCTGCGGTCGTAACTTCCGACATTTCCCATCTCCAGCCTCTCAAGATGCGTCTGCCATGAGGCAGGCGCTCTTTAATTCCCGAACTGCTTGCTCAGGCCCGGCGGCACGCCGCTGGCATCGGTTTCCTGCCACGGACCGCTTGGGGAAGTGGACCATGTCCAGCCATTGTTCCAGCGGTAATAGGTGCGCTGGCGGTAGAAGGTGTTCGGCACGTTATCCAGCACATGTACACCCAGTCGCGCGTCCCAGTGACTGTTGCCGCCTGGCGGTGGTGCGAAGTGAGCGGAGGTTTTCGGACCCGAAGGAACAGGCGTTGACGGTGGCGTCTGTGGCGTCGTGCGCGGCGTTCCCGGCTGAGGCGTCGGTGATGGCCCCGGGATGGTCGGAATCGGCTCTGAACTCTGTGGGCCAGGGCGCTGGACTGCACAGGCGGCGCTCAGCGCCACCACCACACTCAACAAGGCAAATCGTGCAACGCGATACATAAGCGAAGGCTCTCTACGGATCAGGGCTACTGATCGGGGCTGTCGATGGTCAAGGCCTGTCGGGCAGTCACGTTGCTGGGCAACGGTTGACTGCGACCGATCCACTCACCGGCGGTGGGCTGGCCTGCACGGGATACCCGGGCAACGAGTTGGACTTCCGGGAAGTTCGACAGTTTCAGCTGCGGCATCATCGCGTCGGCGTCCGTCAGCTCAACGTCCACCGGCAGATCGGCGACCGTCACGCGTTTGACCGCCAACGGCGCAGGCGGACCGGACACGGCGCGGGCGAAGATAAATACCGTGTCGCCGGGCTGTACCTTGCCTTTAAGCGCATCGGACAGCGTGACGCGAACCTTGAGGCGGGCACCTTGGGTGGCAGCCGGTTGCGTGTCCTGCACGGTGCCACCACTTTGCACCAGCTTGTCACTGGCGCGCGCAATGCCGCCTTCCAGCGCCGAACGCGACGGATCGTTGGGCGGCAGCACGGCCAGCAGGCGCTTCCAGTAATCCACCGCCTCCTGATACCGTTGCCCTTCGAACGCATTGATGCCCTTCAGGCCCAGGCTGGTGACTTCCTTGGGATCAAGCGTCAACGCCTCGTCGGACAGCGCCTGAATCTGCGGGGTCCAGGTTTTGTTGTCAGCGAAGTACAGCGCCTGCGCCCACTGCCCGAGCAACTCGGGCTGCCGCCCCGCCAGTCCGACCGCACGCTCGAACATGCTCGCCGCGTCGGCCGGGCGGTCTTGTGCCATGTACGTGCGGGCAAGGAAGTAAATGCTCTCGGCGGAATCCGGCTGGGCCTTGACCGCACGTTCGAGACGATCGGTCATCTGTGCCAGCGAGCCCGGCGGCTGCGCGAACTCACGTGACAGCTCGACCTTGTCGCTCGCACCGAAGTGCAGGTACAGCCCAAGCCCCAGCACGGGCACCAGCACCGCGACCAGCAACGGCAGCGGCTTGCCCAAACGCGAGACCCGCTCGGGCCCTGTGCCTTCGGTGTCGGCCAGCAACTCACGGGCAGCTTCAGCGCGACCGCTGTCCAGTTGCGCCGACGACAAGACACCTTCAGCCTGCTGCGCTTGCAGCTCGGCCAGACGTTCCTGATACAAGGCAACGTTAAGGGCGGTGCGATCCTCTTCGCTTTGGGCGCGACGACCGCGCAACAAGGGAATCAGCAGAAAACTCAGGGCCACCAGCAACAGCAGGCCGGCCGCTAGCCAGAAATCGATCATTCGTGTTTTTTATCCAACAGGTGGGCGAGGCGCTGACGCTCCTCGTCGGAAAGCACATCGGCGTCTTCACTGCGCTGGCCGCGACGACGCACCACGATCACGCCAATCAGCAGCACACCACCCAGCAACAGGCCGGCAGGACCGAACCACAGCAGCCAGGTGTGCGCGTTCAGCTCAGGTTTGTAGCGCACGAATTCGCCGTAGCGGTCGACCATGAAGTCGATGATCTGCTGGTTGCTCTGGCCTTCGCCGAGCATGCGATAGATTTCTTTACGCAGGTCAGCGGCAATCGGCGCGTTGGAGTCGGCGATGTCCTGGTTCT
Organism: Pseudomonas sp. NFACC02; assembly: GCF_900110765.1. Lineage (GTDB taxonomy): Bacteria > Pseudomonadota > Gammaproteobacteria > Pseudomonadales > Pseudomonadaceae > Aquipseudomonas. The sequence goes on along the minus strand of NZ_FOEO01000006.1, from coordinate 110,551 downwards.
GGCATTTCGGACAACGCAGTTCGCGGGTCAACTCGGTGTAACGGGCACGCTCGGCTTCATCTTTGAAGGTGTAGGCGTCGATGGCCGCGTGGGCAATGCTCGCACTCGCCAGCACCAGCACACCCACCGCAAACAAGCGCCGCCCGACGTGTGCCATCCAACCCTGTGCCCGCTGCCCAATCTGTGGGAGCGAGCTTGCTCGCGAAGGGGCCGGGCCAGTCACTGCATCTTCCAGAGGCCTCATTGCTTGTCCTCGTCGACCAGCCCCTGATACAGACCGGCAAGCTTCTCGCGCCAGACGGTCTCATCGATCACGCCGACATGTTTGTAGCGAATGATGCCCTTGCGGTCGATCAGGAAGGTTTCCGGCGCGCCGTACACCCCCAGGTTCAGACCCAGGCTGCCGGCTTCATCGTTGATGTTCAGTTGATACGGGTCGTGAAACTCCTTCAGCCACTTCAAGGCATCGGCGTTGACGTCCTTGTAGTTGACGCCGTAGATCACCACACCTTGCCGGGCCAGTTTGGTCAGCACCGGGTGTTCGACGCGACAGGCAATGCACCATGTGCCCCAGACGTTGACCAGCGCCGGTTTGCCCAGCAGGTTATCCCGCGTCAGCGGCTTGCCATCCTGCACGGCCGGCAGGGAAAACGCCGGAAATGGCTTGTCGATCAGTGCAGAAGGCAGCTCCGAAGGGTCAAGGTAAAGGCCTCTGTAGAGAATCACCGCCATGCCCAGAAACAGCACCAGCGGAATCAACAACACCCAACGCTTCATACCGCCGCTCCCGACAACCCGAGTGCATCACGCACTTTCGCTCTGACCTTGACCCGATACCGCTTGTCCAGCGCCGCCAGCAATCCCCCCAGCGCGGTGATCAAGCCACCGAACCAGATCCAGCGCACGAAAGGTTTGACGTGAACGCGCACCGCCCATGCGCCGTTGTCCAGCGGTTCGCCCAGCGCGACGTACAGATCGCGGGTGAAACCGGCGTCGATGCCGGCCTCGGTCATCATTGAACGCTGAACGGTGTACAGGCGTTTTTCCGGGTGAAGCACAGTGACTTCCTTGCCGTTTTCCAGCACACGGATAGTGCCTTTGTCAGAGGTAAAGTTGGGGCCTTGAACGTGTTTTGCGCCATCGAAGACGAACATGTAGCCGCCCAGTTCGACCGACTCGCCGGGGGCCAGACGCAGGTCGCGTTCGGCGCTGTTCTGGCTGGACAACACCACGCCCAGCGCAACGACCGCGATGCCGATGTGTGCCAATTGCATGCCCCAATAACTGCGGGTCAGGGAGCGCATGCCCTTGAGCAAACCTTTGTGACGGGTTTTGTCGAGCAGATCGCGCACCCCGGCCAGCAGCACCCACGCCGCCAGCAGACAGGTCGCAAGCACCGCCCAGTGGAAATCGGCCATGGCGAAACCGGCGATCACCGCCAATACCGCACTGCCGATCAGCACTGGCGCGAGCATGCTCAGCAGCCACTTGATCGGGGTGTCTTTCCAGCGCACCAGCACGCCCACGGCCATCACCGCCATGAGCAACCCCATCAGCGGCACGAACAACGCATTGAAGTACGGCGGGCCGACGGACATCTTCGCCCCGCTCAAGGCATCCAGTATCAACGGATAGAGGGTGCCCAGCAGGATCATCGACGCCGCGACCACCAGCACCAGGTTGTTGCCCAGCAGTAAGGTTTCCCGCGACCAGAGGCCGAAACCGACGTGACTTTTCACCACCGGCGCACGGATGGCGAACAACGTCAACGAACCGCCGACGACCATCAACAGGAAGATCAGGATGAACACGCCGCGCGCAGGGTCCGACGCAAAGGCGTGAACCGAGGTCAGCACGCCGGAACGCACAAGGAATGTCCCCAGCAGGCTCAACGAAAAGGCGGCGATGGCCAGCAGCACCGTCCAGCTTTTGAACACGCCGCGTTTCTCCGTCACGGCCAGCGAGTGGATCAGTGCAGTGCCGACCAGCCACGGCATGAACGAGGCATTTTCCACCGGGTCCCAGAACCACCAGCCGCCCCAGCCCAGTTCGTAATACGCCCACCACGAGCCCAGCGTGATGCCGACGCCGAGGAACGCCCAGGCGACGATGGTCCAGGGACGCGACCAGCGTGCCCACGCCGCATCGAGACGTCCACCGAGCAAGGCTGCGATAGCAAAGGCAAAGGCGACCGAGAAGCCGACATACCCCATGTACAGCATCGGTGGATGAACAATCAGGCCGATGTCCTGCAGCAACGGATTAAGGTCGCGACCGTCCTGCGGAATCTGTGGCAGAAGACGGCTGAACGGGTTGGAGGTGAGGATCAGGAACAGCAGGAAGCCGACGCTGATCATGCCCATGACCGCCAGCACGCGCGCCAGCATGACTTGAGGCAATTGACGCGAAAACACCGACACGGCGAAGGTCCAGCCGCCGAGGATCAACGCCCAGAGTAACAACGAGCCTTCGTGTGCGCCCCAGACAGCACTGAACTTGTAGTACCACGGCAAGGCGCTGTTGGAGTTCTCGGCGATGTAGGTCACCGAAAAGTCGTCGACCATGAACGAATAAGTGAGGCAGCCGAACGAAAACAGCAGAAACGCGAACTGTCCCCAGGCCGCCGGCTGGGCGAGGCCCATCCACAGACGATCACCGCGCCAGGCGCCGAACAAGGGAACGACGGCCTGCACGACGGCAAAGCACAGCGCCAGGATCATGGCCAGGTGGCCGAGTTCGGGAATCATGATTTACCCCTGTTTTTCCGGGAGAGCGCCTGGCTGGGCCGATGCGCCGGGCGCTGACTGGCCGCTGTCCTTCAAGGCTTTGGTGACCTCAGGCGGCATGTATTTCTCATCGTGTTTGGCCAACACCTCATCGGCAACGACCACGCCATCGGCGTTCAGCTTGCCCAAGGCAACGATGCCCTGCCCTTCGCGGAACAGGTCCGGGAGGATGCCACGGTAGGTAATGGTCACCGACTTGTTGAAATCGGTCACGACGAAGCTCACGTCCAGTGAATCGGCGGAACGCTGCAGCGAGCCCTTTTCGACCATGCCCCCGGCGCGAATACGTGTGTCGCGGGGTGCTTCGCCACTGGCAATCTGGGTCGGGGTGTAGAACAGGTTGATGTTTTCTTTCAGAGCGCTGAGCGCCAGCGTCACGGCAATGCCGACCCCGGCGAGAATCGCCACGATGATCAACAGTCGCTTTTTTCTCAGCGGATTCACGTGTTGCTCTCCCGGCGCAGACGGCGCGCCTCTTGTTGCAGGTAACGCCGACGCGCCAACAGCGGTGACGCGACGTTGATCGCCAGTACGGTGAAGCAGATGCCATAGGCGGTCCAGACGAACAGCGCGTGCTTGCCCATGGCGAGAAAATCGCCGAACGATTCAAAACTCATTGCGCGGCCCCCTTGCGCGGCGCTTGCCCGAGGCGCTTCAACACTTCTTCCTTGACCCAGGTGGCACGGGACTCGCGCTTGAGCACTTCCAGACGCATCCGCACCAGCAGCACGGCGCCAAAGAAGCAATAAAACCCCAGCGCGGTAAACAGCAGCGGTAGCCACATTTCAGCCGGCATCGCCGGTTTTTCGGTGAGGCTGAAGGTTGCGCCCTGATGCAGCGTGTTCCACCACTCCACGGAGTACTTGATGATCGGAATATTGATCACGCCCACAATCGCCAGCACCGCGCAAGCCTTGGCGGCGCTGTCACGATTACTGACGGCGTTGCCCAGCGCAATAAGACCGAAGTACAGAAAAAGCAGAATCAGCATCGACGTCAGTCGTGCATCCCAGACCCACCACGAGCCCCAGGTCGGTTTGCCCCAGATGGCGCCGGTGACCAGCGCCATGGCCGTCATCCAGGCGCCGATGGGCGCGGCGCATTGCAGTGCGACGTCGGCCATCTTCATTTTCCAGACCAGACCGACCACACCGCACACGGCCAGCATCACGTAGCAGGATTGCGCGAGCATCGCGGAGGGAACGTGGATATAGATGATGCGAAAGCTGTTGCCCTGCTGGTAATCCGGCGGTGCGAACGCCAGGCCCCAGACCACGCCGATGCCGATCAGCAACGCGGCGGCGATGCTCAGCCAGGGCAGCAGACGACCGCTGATGCCATAGAACCATTTCGGCGAGCCCAGTTTATGGAACCAGGCCCAACTGATACCGCCTTTAGCCTTGGCGCTTGTGTTCATCACGCTGCCTTTTCATCACGGTGCTTTTCATGGTCTGGTTCTGTTCTGGCGCTTCTATTGATTGAAGCGTCCGGGTTCTGAAGATAAAAATCTGTCCAGTCGGTCAAGAACCGATTATTCGCCAACGCTGATTTTCAGGCCAGCAGCAATTGCAAAAGGTGTCAGGGTTATCGCCAGTGCAGTCAGGCTGCCAAGCCAAAGCAGATAGCCGGTCGCGGGCATGCCCTGAAGGGCCGCCTGCAACGCGCCGCTGCCCAGAATCAGCACCGGGATGTACAGCGGCAGAATCAACAATGCCAGCAGCAAGCCCCCGCGTTTGAGCCCGACCGTCAACGCGGCACCCACCGCCCCCAACAGGCTCAGAACCGGCGTGCCCAGCAACAGCGATAACAGCAACACCGGCAGGCACGCGATCGGCAGCCCGAGCATCAGTGCCAGCAACGGCGCCAACAGCACGAGTGCCAGACCGGAGAACATCCAGTGCGCCAAAACCTTGGCCAGCACCAGCAGAGACAGAGGGTGCGACGAAAGCACCCACTGTTCAAGTGAACCATCTTCAAAGTCGCTGCGAAACAGCCCGTCCAGCGATAACAGCACCGACAACAAAGCGGCCACCCAGACCAGCCCCGGTGACAGGGTCTGCAACAATTGCGCTTCAGGCCCCACGGCCAGGGGAAACAGGGCGATGACGATCGCGAAGAACACCAGCGGGTTGAGCAATTCGGCAGGACGGCGAAACAGCAGACGGGCTTCGCGGGCGATCAGCAGGGTAAACACATGACTCATACGGCCCACTGCCCCAGGTCCAGATCTCGATAACCGGCCGGTGTACGGCTTAGCGTGTGGTGAGTGGTCAGCACCACGGCACCGCCGTTTTCGCAGTGATCGGCCAGATGCGCCTCCAGTTGTGCCACGCCTTGTTTGTCCAGCGCGGTGAACGGCTCATCGAGCATCCACAGTGCCGGGCCCGGCAAATAAAGACGGGCCAGCGCAACACGGCGCTTCTGTCCGGCGGACAACGTATGACACGGCACATCTTCGAAACCGCGCAGTCCCACCGAGTCGAGGGCTTGCCAGAGCGCGTCGGACTCGACGCTATGGTGCAAGGCGCAGAGCCAGGTCAGGTTTTCCACCGGCGTTAACAGCTCCTTGATCCCGGCCGCATGGCCGATCCACAACAGGTGGTGGGCAAGTTCGCTGCGATGCTGCGACAGAGGCTTGCCGTCGAGCAACACATCGCCGGCCGTGGGCTGCATCAAGCCGCTCAACAGGCGCAACAAACTGGTCTTGCCGCTGCCGTTCGGCCCGCTGATCTGCACCATATCGCCCGCCGCCAGCCGCAGGTCGAGCTTCTCGAACAGCAGACGCCAGTCACGCTCGCAGGCCAGCGACACGGCTTCAAGAACAGGGATCGACATGGGGACCTTCTTTTCGGATAGCAGGTGTGCACGGCGGTTCAAGTCAACGTTGTGACGGCCGTTATACTGGTGCAGCTTAACGGTAGCCCGCCGATGACGTCGGCGCAGGATTATACATAGATAGGCGCTGTTGCCGTGTGCAGGCTGAAACGGCGATAGCTTCCAGGACGGGCGACCCAGAGCGCACCTTTACCGAGTCGGGATCTGATGACAGGCGACATACCCAATCTTTCTCCAGTCGCGGCGGCCACCGCCCTGTTACGCGCAGGCGTCGCCCCAGGCGAAGTGCTCAAGCTCATGGAGCCGCGCGCGGGCCTGCTGAATTCGGGTCAACTGGCCAACGCCGAAGTGGTCAGCCTCAAGCAGCTTGGCCAGGATTTCCAGTTGCTGCTCAAGCTGACCATGACCAACGGCCAGCAAACCACCCTGCCCGTCAGCAGCTCCCTGCCGCTGACGCCCGGCACCCAGGTCAACGTTGCCCAGGGTTCGGCCGATACCCTGACGATCAGCGTGCAGGACCTGCAGAAAGCAGTCGCCAACAGCCTGACCAGCATCGATACCCGCCAATTGCCTGCGGGCACGCTGTTGCAGGGTAAGGTCCTGACGACGCAAGTCATGGCCCAGAACGTCGCGCAACTGGCGGGGCAACCTCCGAGTGGTGGCGGCACACTGGCCGCGAATTACCGCTCCATCGTCCTGCTGCTCAATACCGCGCTGGCGGGCAGCAGCCTGACCGTTGATAGCCCGCAACCCTTGCGCGTGGGCAGTTTGCTCAGCGCGCAGGTACAGAACAGTCAGGCGCTGAACTTCATCGCCATGCCCAATAGACTGGACGAACTGGCACTGGCACAGCAGCTGTCGACCCAACAAAGCCGTCAGGGCTCGCTGCAGAGTTTGCTGACCGCGCTGCAAAACCTGCCGCTGCCCGCAATGAACGACCCGGACAACGTGTCACCCTCGTTGCGCGCCAGCATCGATCAGTTGCTGGCAGACCTGCCGGATCTGCAACAACTGACCACCGCCAAAGGTGTGGCTCAGGCGCTGAACGCCAGCGGGCTGTTCATGGAATCACGCTTGTTGGCGGGCGAAAACCCGACGCTGGTACCTGACCTGAAAGCGAATCTACTGCGGGTCATCGCACAGATCCTTCCGGGTTTGCCGGGCAACGTCAGTTATGACGGCGCAGCCGCGGCCAATACCCTCGCCCGAGCGATGCCCAGCGTGATTCGCAACGCCCTGGGAACGCTGGGACTGGTCGCGGCGCCGAATGCGCCGATCAACTTCCCCTTACCGGCCCGCACGCTAGGCAGCCCGGACGGCAATGACGACCTGGAAACCCTGCTCAAACTGGCTGCCGGCGCTATTTCGCGCCTGCAGAGCCATCAACTGGGTGGGCTGGAACAGACCCGCACCAACGCCGACGGTACTCAGGTCACGACCTGGCAACTGGAAATCCCCATGCGCAACGCCCACGACATCGTGCCGTTGCAGGTAAGGATTCAGCGCGAAGACACACCCGAGCGTGAAGAAGCCCCGGAAACGGCGGCACAGGACATCAAGGAAAAAGAAAAACTCTGGCGCGTCGAGCTGGCCTTCGATCTTGAGCCCCTGGGCCCGTTGCAGGTGCAGGCGCAACTCATCGCGGGCAACCTGTCCAGCCAGCTGTGGGCGGAACGTGAGGGCAGCGCCGAGTTGATCTCCGGCGAACTGGACAACCTGCGCGCACGCCTGGTGGCGGTCGGCCTGAACGTCAAAGAACTGGAGTGCAACCGTGGCACACCGACCCACGGACCGCGCACGGTGCTGGAACAACGCTGGATCGACGAGAACGCCTGATGAACACCGAACAGAACCCGCGTCAGGCAATTGCCCTGAGCTACGACGGCCAGCAAGCCCCTACCCTCACCGCCAAGGGCGACGACGCCTTGGCCGAAGCGATCCTGGCCATCGCCCGCGAATACAAGGTCCCGATCTACGAAAACGCCGAACTGGTCAAAATGCTCGCACGCCTGGAACTGGGCGACAGCATTCCGAAAGAACTGTACCTGACCATCGCCGAAATCATCGCGTTTGCCTGGCACCTCAAAGGCAAGTTCCCGGTGGGGTTTGACCCAGATCCGGAGCCGGTTGAGCGGGATATTACCCCGCGCTGATGGGTGCTATCCCTATGCGAAGCCGGTGTATCTGACCCACCGCTTTCGCGGCCGTCGTAACCTCCGACTGCTCCTACAAGAGATCGGGGCGAAGCCTAGATAGGCGTTCGCTTTTGATCTTGTTGCGAGAAATGTCAGGCGCCGCAGAGCGCGACTTGGGTGCAGGCTGAACGCAGGCGATGCGCAGTGGGCCGAGCGGCAGGGATGCCGCGAGAGCGCCGTCAGGACATGGATGTCCGTTCGGCGCGGGCCCACGGAGCGTCGCCGGAGTGAGGGAACTTCGACGAAGTCGAAGCCAAACCAGGAGCAGGGCCTTTTTGGTTACTTTTGTGGCTCTCTTGACAAAAGTGACCCGCTGTAAGAGCGGAACCATAAGCAACCGTTACCGAAGAAACGGATATACACACCGTACCCAACAACGGAAGAACCAAAATCCTGCTATCAATTATTCCCGTGCAACTTGGTCATCAACTGCGCCTCAGCCTGGGTCAGGCCGCAGGACTGGGTAAGCTCGTCTACGCTGGCGCCCATGCTGACCAGGCGTGCCGCCTGGGCGAAGGACAGTGTGGAGGGGTCGCGCTGTTCGAGCGCGGTGATCTTGTCCGGAAGCGGTGCGACGATGGAGCGCAGTTCGTGCAGATCCTCGCCCATCTTCACCGTACCGCCCTGGTAATTCTCCAGGCGTCGGGCGAGCTCGCGGATGCGCTGATCACGCAGCGAGTCAGCTTCGACCTGCTGCGTGGCCAGGGTACGCAGGCGTTTGGTGTGGGCCATGAACATCGCAACCGTCGCGACCCACAACACCGCCAGAAAAATGACCGCAACCTCAAAAATCAATCAGATGTTCTCCAGCTCGGACCACTCTTCCTCGGACATCATCTTGTCCAGTTCCACAAGGATCAGCAGCTCGCCGTTCTTGTTGCAGACGCCCTGGATGAATTTCGCGGACTCGTCGTTACCCACGTTCGGCGCGGTTTCGACTTCCGACTGACGCAGGTAAACCACTTCAGCAACGCTATCGACCAGGATTCCGACCACTTGCTTATCGGCCTCGATGATCACGATACGCGTGTTGTCGCTGACTTCAACCGGCGGCAGACCAAAGCGCTGGCGGGTGTCGATCACAGTGACGACATTGCCACGCAGGTTGATGATGCCCAGCACATAGCTTGGCGCACCCGGCACCGGCGCGATCTCGGTGTAGCGCAGCACTTCCTGAACCTGCATCACGTTGATGCCATACGTTTCGTTGTCCAGGCGGAAGGTGACCCACTGCAGAATCGGATCTTCGGAACCCTGTGCTGACGACTTCTTCATACCCCTAACCCCTTGCTGTTGTGCTGTTCGACCGGCGCTTTCAGCTCCGGCTCGTGCTTGTTTGATGACAGTTATTTGATGGTATTCATTTGCGTGCCTGCATCTGCTTGACCGCGCCGCTGGCAATCAGCTCGGCCAGTTCGGAAACGTCCAGCAATGCACACATGTGTTCGATCACGGTCCCGGCCAGCCACGGACGTTGGCCACGATGGGTGCGCCATTTGATTTCCTTCGGGTCCAGGCGCAGCGAACGGCTGACCTGGTGCACCGCCAACCCCCACTCGTAACCCTGAACCGAAATGACGTACTGCAAACCCTGACGGAAGTCATCGCGGTAGCGGTCCGGCATGATCCAGCGCGCGGTATCCAGCACTTTCAGATTGCCGGCCTGGCTCGGCAGAATGCCGAGGAACCAGTCTGGCTGGCCGAACAGCGGCGTCAGGTCATGCCCGGCCAGTGGATAGATCGAACCGAGACACACCAGTGGCACTGCCAGGGTCAGCCCGGCGACGTCGAACAGCAGGCATTCGAACGGTTCGTCTGCCCAGGCTGGACGTTCATCGGAGGTTGGCGGCGGAGTCGGTGTGCGCTGCGCGGGCAGGTGCACATCGGCCACTGGCTCGACCCGTGCCACTGTCGGTTCCGCTAGCACCGGTTCAACGACGGCTGGAACGCTAACAGGAGGCGCGATCACCGGCGGCAGAATGACCGGCACTTCCAAAAGTCTGGTCGTCACGGGTTCAGCATGCGGTCGGGCCAACGGTGCTGTCTCGCGAACCGGCTCAGGCTTGGCCTGCGGCGTGAACGCCAGCGAGACGGGCGCAGGTCGGCTAACCGGCACGGCAGCCGCAACGGCGTCGGCAACGGCCGTGCGCATGCGTGCATCGTGGGCCTGCTCTTCGAGCACGGCCGCTTGAAACTCATCAATGCTTTCGACGACTTCCAGCTCTTCGGTAGCGTCCTGAAGCAACGCGTCGAGGTAGTTCTGCAGCGCCAGTTGCGGTCGTGATGCGATGTCCAGAGGGCGGTTCATACGGGAGCCCGAAAATAAGTGATGCGATTACCGCCTATACCTGATATCGGCTGAACAGCGGGCCGACTTGAGCGCGCAGGCGCATGGACCGGGAATAAACGATCAGCGGACATGTCAGGCCACCTGTCCCACAAGCTGTTCGGTCAACAAATGCTTGAGCAGTGCGCGATACGCCAGCACGCCTCGGCTCTTGTTGTCGAACTGCGACGGCGTGACGCCCGCACGGCTGGCATCACGCAAGCGCGTATCCACCGGGATATAAGCGTTCCACACGTGTTCGGGGAAGCTGTCGCGCAGCAACTTCAAGGTGCCCATCGACGCCTGCGTGCGGCGGTCGAACAGCGTCGGCACGATGGTGTACGGCAACGGGACCTTGCGCGACCGGTTGATCATCGCCAGGGTGTTGACCATGCGCTCCAGGCCCTTGACCGCCAGAAACTCGGTTTGCACCGGAATCGCCAGTTGCTGACTGGCCGCCAGCGCATTGACCATCAACACTCCCAGCAGCGGCGGGCTGTCGATGATCGCATAATCAAAATCCTGCCACAGTTGCGCCAGGCTCTTGGCAACCACCAGCCCCAGACCGCTCTGCCCCGGCGATTGACGCTCGAGGGTTGCCAGCGCAGTACTGGAAGGCAGCAGGGAAATACGCCCGTCACTGGTGGGCAATAACAATTGACCCGGCAACCCATCGGGCACGGCGCCTTTGTTCAGGAACAGGTCGAAGCAGCTGTGTTCCAGCGCGTCAGGATTGTGTCCGAAATAACTGGTCATCGAGCCGTGAGGGTCCAGGTCGACCACGACCACGCGTTTGCCCGCCTCGGCCAGCAATCCGGCTAAAGCGATTGAGGTGGTGGTCTTGCCGACCCCGCCTTTCTGATTGGCTACTGCCCAGACTCTCATGTGTTCGTTTTCCCCCCGGCCCTCATCGGTGACCGAGCATTAAGGGGCAGATGACGAAGATTTGACGCCTTGCGCCGGCTTGGCTGGGACAGGTGCAGTTTGTGTGCCAGCACGACGCAGTGCCGCATCCGGTTTTGCATTGGCTGCGGTGCCGGAGCCAGTCAGGCTGCGGCGCACGTCCAGATTACGTGAAATCACCAGCACCACACGACGGTTGCGCGCACGGCCATCAGCGGTGGCATTGGACGTCAGCGGCTGGAACTCGCCGTAGCCGACGGACGCCAGGCGTGCCGGATTGATCCCGTCCATCGCCAGCATGCGCACGATGCTCGAAGAACGTGCTGAAGACAGCTCCCAGTTGCTCGGGAACTGCGCGGTATTGATCGGCTGGTCATCGGTGAAGCCTTCGACGTGGATCGGGTTGTCGAACGGCTTGATGATTTTCGCCACCTTGTCGATCAGATCGAACGCCAGGTTGCTGGGCATGGCGTCCCCGCTGCCAAACAACAGGCTGGAGTTGAGTTCGATCTCGATCCATAGCTCGTTGCCGCGCACGGTCATCTGCTTCGAGGCGATCAGGTCGCCGAACGCGGCGTTAACATCGTCGGCAATGGATTTCAGCGGGTCCTGCGCGCCCTGCCCCAGGGCCGCATCGGTTTGCTCGCTGTCTTGAACCAAGGGGTCGGCGGGGCGAACGGTCTGCGGTTTCTGCTCACCGATCGGGATCGGCTTCACGCTACGCTCGGCTTCGTTGAATACGCCGACCAGCGCTTCGGACAGCACCTTGTACTTGCCTTCGTTGAGCGACGAGATGGAGTACATGACCACGAAAAATGCGAACAACAGGGTGATGAAGTCCGCGTAGGACACCAGCCAGCGCTCATGGTTTTCGTGTTCTTCGTGGCGACGTCGACGGGCCATCAGTCCATCACTCCATGAAACCTTGCAGCTTCAATTCGATCGAACGCGGGTTTTCGCCTTCGGCAATGGAGAGCAGACCTTCAAGGAGCATTTCACGGTAACGCGACTGGCGAATGGCTACGGCTTTGAGCTTGTTGGCCACCGGCAACAGGATGAGGTTGGCGGACGCGACGCCGTAAATGGTCGCCACGAAGGCCACTGCGATACCACTGCCCAACTGGTTCGGGTCGGCGAGGTTGCCCATGACGTGAATCAGGCCCATGACCGCGCCGATGATGCCCACGGTCGGCGCGTAGCCACCCATGCTTTCAAAGACTTTGGCCGCCTGAATGTCACGGTTTTCCTGAGTCAGGAAATCCACTTCCAGGATGCCGCGAATGGCTTCCGGCTCGGCACCGTCGACCAGCAATTGCAGGCCTTTGCGCGAATACGCGTCGGGTTCGCCATCGGCCACGGATTCAAGCCCCAACAGGCCTTCCTTGCGCGCGGTCAGGCTCCACGACACCACACGGTCTATGCCGCCTGCCAGGTCGATGCGCGGTGGAAACAGGATCCACACGAAAATCTGGATCGCGCGCTTGAACGCGCTCATTGGCGTCTGCAACAGGCAGGCCGCCAGGGTGCCGCCGAGGACGATCAGCGCTGCAGGCCCGTTGAGCAAGGCGCCCAGGTGGCCGCCTTCCAGAAAGTTACCGCCGATGATGGCGACAAACGCCAGAATGATCCCGATAAGCGTCAAAACATCCATTACAGACACGCCTCGACCAGGTGACGCCCGATATCGTCCAGGCTGTAGACGGCGTCGGCCAGATTGGCTTTGACGATGGCCATCGGCATGCCGTAGATCACGCAGCTGGCTTCGTCTTGCGCCCAGATATGGCTGCCGCCCTGCTTGAGCAGACGCGCCCCTTCGCGACCGTCCGCGCCCATGCCCGTCAGCACCACGGCCAAGACTTTGTCGCCGTAGGACTTGGCGGCCGAGCCGAACGTGATGTCGACACACGGTTTGTAGTTAAGGCGCTCGTCACCCGGCAGGATTTTTACCGCTCCCCGGCCGTCGACCATCATCTGTTTGCCGCCCGGCGCCAGTAGCGCTAAGCCGGGGCGAAGGATGTCGCCGTCTTCGGCTTCCTTGACACTGATGCGGCACAGCTTGTCGAGGCGTTCGGCGAAGGCCTTGGTGAAGGCGGCAGGCATGTGTTGAATCAGCACGATCGGAGCCGGAAAATTGGCCGGCAACTGCGTCAGCACGCGCTGCAACGCCACCGGGCCGCCTGTGGAGGTGCCGATGGCGACCAGCTTGTAGGCCTTGCGCTTGGGCGCAGGCGAGCTGTGCGCGGCAGGCGCCGGCGCTTGATGAGTGAATGCCCCGGCCGGAGGGCGGGCGGGTGCAGGACGAGCAGCCCCGGCGGAAGGCGCCGGCGTGCGCAACGCCCCTGAGGCGGGCGCAGCGAGCGTAGCAACCGGGGCAGCAGCAAAACCGGTGGAGCGACGGTTGCTGCGAGAAATGCTGTGCACCTTCTCGCACAGCATCTGCTTGACCTTGTCGGGGTTACGCGAGATGTCTTCGAAATTCTTCGGCAGGAAGTCCACCGCGCCGGCATCCAGCGCATCCAGGGTGACCCGGGCGCCTTCGTGCGTCAGCGAGGAAAACATCAGAACCGGTGTCGGACAGCGCTGCATGATATGGCGAACGGCGGTAATGCCATCCATCATCGGCATCTCGTAGTCCATGGTGATCACATCGGGCTTGAGGGCCAGAGCCTGCTCGATCGCTTCCTTGCCGTTGGTGGCGGTGCCGACCACTTGAATCGTTGTGTCAGAGGAAAGAATTTCCGAGACGCGCCGGCGAAAAAAGCCGGAATCGTCTACCACCAGAACCTTGACTGCCATAAAAACTCCATAGAGCCTGCCCAGTGACTGGTGCGGCCCGTTTCATCAACCTCTGATCCACCAGGATGACAAAGGTGGACAAAGAACCTGCGGGAGCGAATTCATTCGCGAAAATGATTCAGGCGATACCTGTCTGTTGCCTGTACCGGCCCCTCGCGAATGAATCGATCCCACAGCGTTCAATGCATTGCGGACTTCAAATACGCCGTGCGGCGTAACGCTTGAGCATGCTCGGTACGTCGAGGATCAGGGCGATGCGGCCGTCACCGGTAATGGTGGCGCCCGACATGCCTGGCGTACCTTGCAACATTTTGCCCAGCGGTTTGATGACCACCTCTTCCTGACCCACGAGCTGATCGACGACGAAGCCGATGCGCTGAGTGCCGACCGAGAGAATCACCACATGGCCTTCGCGTTGTTCTTCGTGCGCGGCCGAACTGACCAGCCAGCGCTTGAGGTAGAACAGCGGCAGTGCCTTGTCGCGCACGATCACCACTTCCTGGCCGTCCACCACGTTGGTGGTCGACAGGTCGAGGTGGAAAATCTCGTTGACGTTGACCAGCGGGAAAGCGAAGGCCTGATCGCCCAGCATCACCATCAGGGTCGGCATGATCGCCAGGGTCAACGGCACCTTGATGACGATCTTCGAGCCTTGCCCCTTGGTCGAGTAGATGTTGATCGAGCCGTTGAGCTGGGCAATCTTCGTTTTCACCACGTCCATGCCCACGCCACGGCCCGACACGTCGGAAATCTCGGTCTTGGTCGAGAAGCCCGGCGCGAAGATCAGGTTGTAGCAATCGGTGTCGCTCAGACGGTCCGCCGCATCCTTGTCCATGACCCCACGCTTGACCGCAATCGCACGCAGCACCGCCGGGTCCATGCCTTTGCCGTCATCGGAGATCGACAGCAGGATGTGGTCGCCTTCCTGTTCCGCCGAGAGCACCACGCGACCGCCCCGGGACTTGCCCGACGCTTCGCGTTCTTCCGGCGATTCGATGCCATGGTCCACCGCGTTGCGCACCAAGTGCACCAACGGGTCGGCCAGCGCCTCGACCAGGTTCTTGTCCAGGTCGGTTTCTTCACCCACCAGTTCAAGGTTGATTTCTTTCTTCAGCTGACGCGCCAGATCGCGAACCAGTCGCGGGAAGCGACCGAACACTTTCTTGATCGGCTGCATGCGGGTTTTCATCACCGCGGTCTGCAGGTCAGCGGTGACCACGTCCAGGTTGGACACGGCCTTGGACATGGCTTCGTCCGAACTGTTGGCGCCCAGGCGCACCAGACGGTTACGCACCAGCACCAGTTCACCGACCATGTTCATGATTTCATCCAGCCGGGCGGTGTCGACGCGCACGGTGGTTTCCGCTTCGGTCGGTGCCTTGTCGGCGACCGGCGCCGGTGCGCGTGCGGCTGCAGGCGCAGCAGCAGGAGCCGGAGCGGGCTTGGCGGGTGCGGCAGAACCCGAAGCTGGCTTGACCGGCTCGGCCTTCGCGGGCTCCGTTTTCGCAGGCTCGGCTTTTTTCGCTGGCGTCGTCGCCGCGGCCGCAGACGCCGCTACCGCAGGCTCGAACTTGCCCTTGCCGTGCAACTGATCCAGCAGGTCTTCAAATTCGTTATCGGTGATTTCATCCGACGCAGCGGCCTTGGAATCGCTCGCGGTAGCAGGAGCAGGTGGAGTCGCGGGAGCAGCCGCGCCGGCATCGGGCGAAAATGAACCCTTGCCGTGCAACTGGTCCAGCAGCGCTTCGAATTCGTCATCGGTGATTTCGTCGCTGGCAGGTGGCGCAGCGGGTGCGGCAGCCGCCGCAGGTGCCACGGCATCGGCCGCAAACTGGCCCTTACCGTGCAACTGGTCGAGGAGCGACTCAAATTCGGCGTCGGTGATTTCGTCGCTGGCCGCGTCAGTCGCTGTGGCAGGTGGCGACACAGAAGCGGCAGGCGCCGCCGCCGACGCAGCAACGCCGGCCGCTTCAGCCTTGACCGCGTTCAGCGAGTCCAGCAGTTGCTCGAATTCCTGATCGGTAATGTCTTCGGACGGCGCTTCGGCAACCGCTTCGACCTCTGGAGCAGGAGCAGCCGCCACTTCGTCAGCCGACGCCGGCTCTGCCAGACGCGACAGCGCCGCCAACAGCTCTGGCGTGGCCGGCGTGATGTCAGACCGTTCGCGAACCTGACCGAACATGCTGTTGACGGTGTCCAGTGCTTCGAGCACCACGTCCATGAGCTCCGCATCGACCCGGCGCTCTCCCTTGCGCAGGATGTCGAACACGTTTTCGGCGATGTGACAGCATTCAACCAGCTCGTTGAGCTGGAGGAAGCCGGCGCCCCCTTTTACAGTGTGAAAACCGCGAAAAATTGCATTGAGCAGGTCCGCATCGTCAGGCCGGCTTTCCAGCTCGACCAGTTGCTCGGACAACTGCTCCAGAATCTCGCCGGCCTCTACCAGAAAATCCTGAAGGATTTCTTCATCGGCGCCGAAGCTCATTGGGGGTGCTCCTAAAATTAACCGTCAAACCGATCCAGAGGCTGCATCGAGGCTCTGCGCGCATTACCTTCGTCGAAGCATTCACGCGCAGCACCGCAGCCACTTTCACATAGAACCTGGGATCTAGAAGTTAGAAGCCAAGGCTGGATAGCAGATCGTCTACATCATCCTGACCGGATACGACGTCTTCACGTTTATCGGCATGAATCTGCGGACCTTCACCCTTGGAATGAAGTTTTTCTTGTTCTTTTTGCTGACGGAACACTTCCTGGTCGTGCTCAATCCCGGCAAAGCGATCAACCTGACTGGCCATCAGCACGAGCTTGAGCAGATTGCTCTCCACTTCTGTCACCAGTTGCGTGACGCGCTTGATCACCTGACCGGTCAGGTCCTGGTAATCCTGAGCCAGCAGAATGTCGTTCAGGTGAGTGGCGACCTCGTGGGTGTCTTTCTCGCTGCGCGTCAGAAATCCATCGACGCGACGGGCCAGATCACGAAACTCGTCGGCACTGATTTCGCGACGCATGAAGCGTCCCCACTCGACACTCAGCGCTTTGGCGTCGGCACTGAGGCCGTTCATCAAAGGCGTGCTCTGCTCCACCAGATCCATGGTGCGGTTAGCCGCCCCTTCCGTGAGCCTGACCACATACGACAGGCGCTCGGTGGCATCGGTGATCTGGGACACTTCTTCGGCTTGCGGCATGTGCGGGTCAATATGGAAGTTGACGATCGCACTGTGCAGTTCACGCGTGAGCTTGCCGACTTCCTGATACAGGCCGCGATCCCGGGTCTGATTAAGCTGATGGATAAGTTGCACGGCGTCACCGAACTTGCCTTTTTCAAGGCTGGCAACGAGTTCCTGTGCGTGTTTCTTCAGGGTCGACTCAAAGTCACCCATTGTAGAATCTTTAGGATCCATAGCGCCCTCGCAGCGGACATCAGCTATTGACGCGCTCGAATATTTTTTCGATTTTTTCTTTGAGCACTTGTGCAGTGAATGGCTTCACTACATAGCCGTTCACGCCGGCCTGAGCGGCCTCGATGATCTGCTCGCGTTTGGCCTCGGCCGTCACCATCAACACCGGTAGATGACGCAGACGTTCATCGGCACGCACCTGGCGCAGCAGGTCGATGCCGGACATGCCAGGCATGTTCCAGTCAGTCACCAGAAAGTCAAAAGCCCCGCTCTGCAGCATAGGCAATGCAGTGGTACCGTCATCTGCTTCGGCCGTGTTGGTGAACCCAAGGTCACGCAACAGGTTTTTTATGATCCGCCGCATCGTTGAGAAATCATCAACGATGAGGATTTTCATGTTCTTGTCCAATTCGACCTCCAAGCAGTCTTTAACGCGTCCAGCACCTGGACGCGCGTTCAATCAATACCGGCACAACCCAATGGCCCGTTTTGCGAAAACAATGAAGGGGGTCAAGGAATCGACAACTGACAAGCGCAGCGGAACCGGACTGTAAAAGACCTGATCCGACCGGCTCCTGCCTTGTCTTCCTTTTCGCCCACTCAACGTCTATTGCACAGCCGGCCTTACATGCATCACGCAGACACCACGGTCTGCGCTCGATGAGTCAACGCGCGCGCCACTCGCCCAACCGACCCCGCAACCGTGCCGCGCATTGACTGTGCAACTGACTGACGCGCGACTCGCTGACCCCCAGGACCTCACCGATTTCCTTGAGGTTCAGCTCTTCGTCGTAGTACAGCGCCAGCACCAGGCGTTCACGTTCGGGCAGGTTGGCAATGGCCTCCGCCAGCGCGCTCTGGAAACGCTCGTCTTCCAGATCGCGCGACGGTTCGAGCGACTGGCTCGCGCCGTCCTCGTGCAGCCCTTCATGCTCGCCGTCCTGCAACAGGTCGTCGAAGCTGAACAGGCGACTGCCCAAGGTGTCGTTCAAAATCCCGTAGTAATCGTCGAGGCTCAATTGAAGTTCGGCAGCAACCTCATGATCTTTAGCGTCGCGACCTGTTTTTGCTTCAATTGCACGAATCGCGTCGCTCACCATGCGCGTATTGCGGTGAACCGAGCGGGGTGCCCAGTCGCCCTTGCGCACTTCGTCGAGCATCGCACCACGGATACGAATACCCGCGTACGTCTCGAAACTCGCACCCTTGGTGGAGTCGTACTTGGTCGATACTTCGAGCAGACCGATCATGCCCGCCTGGATCAGGTCTTCGACTTGCACACTGGCTGGCAGACGCGCCAGCAAGTGGTAAGCGATGCGCTTGACCAGAGGGGCATAACGCTCGATCAGCTCATACTGGGAATCTTTGGAAGATTTGCTGTACATGCGATAGCCGCTCGGTGTCATGACACTGGCCCTGCGCTGGTCTGATGAACCAGACGTTCAACGAAAAATTCAAGGTGGCCACGCGGGTTCGCCGGCAGCGGCCAGGTATCGACCTTCTGCGCGATGGCCTTGAACGCCAGCGCACATTTGGAACGTGGAAATGCTTCGTACACCGCCCGCTGCTTCTGCACGGCCTTGCGCACGCACTCGTCGTAAGGCACCGCGCCCACATACTGCAGTGCCACGTCGAGGAACCGGTCGGTGACCTTGGTCAGCTTGGCAAACAGGTTGCGCCCTTCCTGCGGGCTCTGCGCCATGTTGGCCAGCACGCGGAAGCGGTTCATGCCGTAATCACGGTTGAGCAGTTTGATCAGCGCGTAGGCGTCAGTGATCGAGGTGGGCTCGTCGCAGACCACCAGCAAGACTTCCTGCGCGGCGCGCACAAAGCTGACCACCGATTCGCCGATCCCGGCAGCGGTGTCGATCACCAGCACATCCAGGTTGTCACCGATATCGCTGAACGCCTGAATCAGGCCGGCGTGTTGCGCAGGCGTCAGGTGAACCATGCTCTGGGTGCCCGATGCCGCTGGCACGATGCGCACGCCGCCGGGGCCCTGCAACAGGACATCGCGCAGCTCGCACCGACCCTCGATGACATCGGCAAGGGTGCGTTTCGGGGTCAGCCCCAACAATACGTCGACATTGGCCAGACCCAGATCGGCGTCCAGCAACATGACGCGACGTCCCAGCTCGGCCAGGGCCAGCGAGAGGTTCACTGACACGTTGGTCTTGCCTACGCCACCTTTGCCACCGGTCACCGCGATAACCTGAACGGGATGCATGCTGCCCATGTTAATTTTTTACCTTGTCTTGCTTAGACCTAAGCCACATTTCGGGCTGCACGTTCACTGCGTGAACAATGCGTGGCAGACCATCGATGCAGGTATTTTCCAATGTCATTTTCCCTACCTAGCCCGCGCGCTTGCCGGTGCTGTGATAAAGATCCGCAAACATATCCGCCATCGCTTCCTCGCTAGGCTCCTCCTGCATCTGCACGCTGACAGCCCTGCTCACCAGCTGGTGCCGACGTGGGAGATGCAGATCATCCGGAATCCGTGGGCCATCCGTCAGGTAGGCCACGGGCAACTCGTGAGTCACCGCCAGGCTCAGGACTTCGCCCAGGCTTGCGGTTTCGTCCAGTTTGGTCAGGATGCACCCGGCCAGGCCGCAACGTTTGTAACTGTGATAAGCCGCTGTCAGCACTTGCTTCTGACTGGTCGTCGCCAGCACCAGGTAGTTCCGTGCCTTGATGCCACGACCCGCCAGGCTTTCCAGTTGCAGACGCAGTGCCGGATCGCTTGCTTGCAGACCGGCCGTGTCGATCAACACTACGCGCTTGCGCAGCAGCGGTTCGAGCGCCTGAGCCAGAGATTGCCCGGGGTCGACGTGCGTCACCGGTACGTTGAGAATACGTCCCAGCGTCTTGAGCTGTTCCTGAGCACCGATCCTGAAGCTGTCCATGCTCACCAGCGCGATGTTTTGCGCGCCGTATTTCAACACATATCGCGCGGCCAGTTTTGCCAGCGTCGTGGTCTTGCCCATACCGGCGGGACCGACCATGGCGATGACACCGCCCTCTTCCAACGGCTCGACATCCGGCGTCACGATCATGCGGGCCAGATGCGCCAGCAACATACGCCAGGTATGCGCCTGGTCATTGCCGTCCGGCACCATTGCCAGCAGGTCGCGCGACAGCGGACCGGACAGGCCGACGCGCTGCAGACGACGCCACAGGTTCGCCTGCTGCGGGCGGCTGCCTTGCAGTTGATTCCAGGCCAGCGACCCCAGTTGCACTTCCAGCAGTTCGCGAAGGCCGTTCAGCTCGGAGCGCATCGACTCATAGGCGCGCTGGCTGACAGCGGGCTCGGCGGCCGTTTGACGCTCGGCGCGATCAGCCGCGATGGCCGCATGAATCGACGGGCGAAACGGCTCGTCCAGCGTTGGCTCGATCTGCTTGCTGTCGTCCATCGCAACACCGGCGAACAGCTGACGATTGGCGACAGTGTCCAGCTCGCTGCGATGGGTCAGCTCAGCCTGCGCGGTGACGATGCGCGACTGGGTCTTGCGCAACTCGTCTTCCAGCTCGATGTTAGGCACGCGCGGTGCCAGCGCAGACAATTTGTAGTCCAGCGCAGCTGTCAGTTCCACGCCACCGGCGATGCGCCGGTTGCCGATGATGGCGGCTTCAGCGCCCAGCTCATCGCGAACCAGTTTCATGGCTTGTCGCATATCGGCGGCGAAAAAACGCTTAACTTGCATGACTCACTACCTCAGCCGTTCGGCCCGACAGTCGCTACGATGGTGACTTGCTTATTGTCAGGAATTTCCTGGTAAGCCAAAACATGCATATTCGGTACTGCCAGACGTCCAAAGCGGGACAACATGGCGCGAACCGGACCTGCGACCAACAAAATAACCGGCTGACCCTGCATCTCCTGACGCTGCGCCGCTTCGATCAACGAGCGCTGGAGTTTCTCAGCCATGCTCGGCTCAAGCAAAACGCCTTCTTCCTGACCCTGACCCGCCTTCTGCAGACTATTGAGCAATATCTGTTCCAACCTTGGCTCAAGCGTGATAACAGGCAGCTCTGGCTCAATGCCGACAATGCTTTGGACGATTGCACGGGACAAACCGACCCGCACAGCCGCCACCAATGCGGCGGTATCTTGACTCCGCGCGGCATTGTTGGCGATGGCCTCGGCAATACTGCGAATATCGCGCACTGGCACCTGCTCGGCCAGCAGCGCCTGCAACACCTTGAGCAACGCGGACAACGACAGCACGCCAGGGACCAGCTCCTCTGCCAGCTTCGGCGAGCTTTTGGCCAGCAGCGTCATCAATTGCTGGACTTCCTCATGACCGATCAACTCATGAGAGTGTTTATAAAGAATCTGGTTCAAGTGTGTTGCCACTACTGTGCTGGCATCCACCACGGTATAGCCTAGCGACTGCGCCTGAGCGCGCTGGCTGATCTCGATCCACACCGCTTCCAGACCGAACGCCGGGTCTTTGGCATTGATGCCGTTGAGGCTGCCAAACACCTGGCCCGGGTTGATCGCAAGCTCTCGATCCGGATAAATCTCGGCCTCGGCCAGGGTCACGCCCATCAGCGTCAAGCGATAGGCACTCGGTGCCAGATCGAGGTTGTCGCGAATGTGAACGGTCGGCATCAGGAAGCCCAGCTCCTGCGACAGCTTCTTGCGCACGCCCTTGATCCGCGCCAGCAACTGACCACCCTGGTTACGGTCCACCAGCGGAATCAGGCGATAGCCCACTTCCAGGCCGATCATGTCGATCGGGGTCACGTCATCCCAGCCCAGCTCTTTGGATTCCTGCGCACGGCTCGGCGCGGGTAGCAACTCCTGCTGACGCTTGATCTCCTGAATGGCCGCCAGCTTGACCATGTTCTGCTTTTTCCACAGCAGGTAAGCAGCGCCCGCCGCCACCAGCCCCAGGCTGATGAACGAGAAATGCGGCATGCCCGGCACCAGGCCCATCACGATCATGATGCCGGCAGAAACGGCCAGCGCCTTGTGCGAGGTGAACATCTGGCGACCGACCAGCTTGCCCATTTCTTCCGAGCCGGACGCCCGGGTGACCATGATCGCGGCGGCGGTGGACAGCAGCAGCGATGGCAATTGCGCCACCAAACCGTCACCGATGGTCAGCAAGGCATACACCTTGCCTGCGTCGGCGAAGGTCATGTTGTGTTGAAGGATACCCACCAGCATGCCGCCGATGAGGTTGATGAACAGAATCAGCAGGCCGGCAATGGCATCACCGCGCACGAACTTGCTGGCACCGTCCATGGAACCGTAGAACTCGGCTTCCTGAGCGACTTCCAGACGGCGGCGCTTGGCTTCGGGTTGATCGATCAGGCCGGCGTTGAGGTCCGCGTCGATCGCCATCTGTTTACCGGGCATCGCATCGAGGGTGAAACGCGCGCTCACCTCGGAGATACGACCGGCACCCTTGGTCACCACGACGAAGTTGATGATCATCAGGATCGCGAAGACCACGATACCGACCACGTAATTACCGCCGATCACGACCTCGCCGAAGGCCTGGATCACCTTACCGGCAGCGGCGTGACCGTCCTGACCGTGGAGCATGACGACGCGGGTGGACGCGACGTTAAGCGCCAGCCGCAACAGGGTGGCGATCAGCAGGATGGTCGGGAAGACCGAGAAGTCCAGTGGACGCAGGGCGTACACGCAGACGAGCAGTACAACGATCGACAGCGCGATGTTGAACGTAAAGAACACGTCCAGCAGGAACGGCGGCATCGGCAACATCATCATTGCCAGCATGACCAGCAACAGCAACGGCACACCCAACTGACCACGGCCCAGACCGATCAGTCCAATGCGAGCGTTAGAGATTAACTGAGAGCGATCCACCGATTCTGTACCTGCGCGTTAAATCAAACTTTTGACGCCAGAGGCGTTGTAATGCAGGTATTGCAAAAACCTGTCCAACTCTTGGAACGGGTTGAAAATAGCAAGGTGCCAGTATGGGATTTGTGGGGTGGTTGGCACTTTGTGTATGCCTAAAGGGCTCGGCCTAACGGCCGATGTTTCGCCTTCGGCGAGTTACTTGAAAAGACCCCATGTAACCAAGGGTCAAGCTCCCGGTTAGGCCCGACTTCGTCGGGTTCCTTCGCTCCGGCGACGCTCCGTGGGCCCGCGCCGAACGGACATCCATGTCCTGACGGCGCTCTCGCGGCATCCATGCCGCTCGACCCACTCCGCATCGCCTACGTTCAGCCTGCACCCAAGTCGCGTTTTGCGGCGTCTGAACGTTCTCGGTATAAAGATCAAAGGCAAACGCATGAGCACCAGCAGAAATATCAGGCTGACGCAGTCCCTGTAGGAGCGTGGCTTGTCCCGCGATCTGCCGCGCAGCGGCAGCAAAATCAGACGACCCGGTTATGCCTGACACTCCGCATGCACCGGCTTTGCTGCCGGTTCCCGGCAGATCGCGGGACAAGCCACGCTCCTACAGTTGAGGGTGGCGTGCGGACGCTTAATGGTCCAGATTGTCACCACGCTCTGCATGGGAATGTGCCCCCCCCAAGACGCTCCGCATCTACGTTGACGCAGAGCGTCGATCGCTGCGTTACCACGCGGAGCGTGGGAACGATCAAAGCAAAATCAAAAAGCATCAGATGACGGGAATCCCGTAGGAGCGTGGCTTGTCCCGCGATCTGCCGCGCAGCGGTAGCAAAATCAGGCGACTCGGTCCTGCCTGGCACACCGCATGCGCAGGTCTTGCTGCCGGTCGAAACGTCAGGCTGACGCATTCCTTGTAGGAGCGCGCTTGCCCGCGATCTGGCGCGCAGCGGCAGCAAAATCAGGCAACTCGGTTATGCCTGACACTCCGCGTGCACCGGCTTTGCTGCCGGTTCCCGGCAGATCGCGGGACAAGCCACGCTCCTACAGTTAGGGTGACGTGCGGACGTTGAATGCATGAATCAAAAAGCGATGAGCGTTAGCTCCAGCCCGGTTGCTCGTGTGCGCGTTAGTCCATACGCCACCAAACGCGACTTGGGTGCAGGCCGAACGCAGGCGATGCGGAGTGGGTCGAGCGGCATGGATGCCGCGAGAGCGCCGTCAGGGCATGGATGCCCGTTCGGCGCGGGACCACGAAGCGTCGCCGGAGTGAGGGTACTTCGACGAAGGAGAAGCCCAACCATGAGTTCAGACACTTGATTACTTGGTGTCTTTTCAAGTAACTCGCCGAAGGCGAAACAGTTCGGCCGTCAGGACGAACCGCCGTTGATCTTGATCTCAAGCCACAAACCACAAGCCTCAAGCGCCCGTTACGAATCCCGCCTCAAATCCGGCGGAATCGGCAAATCATCCCGCAAAGGATCAGGCCGCTTGCCACGTCCCTGCCGAAACTGCCGGATCTGGTACACATACGCCAACACCTGAGCCACCGCCAGGTACAACCCCGCCGGGATCTCCTGCTCAAGCTCCGTGCTGTAATAGATCGAACGCGCCAACGCAGGCGATTCCAGCAACAGGATCTGATGCTGCGCTGCAATCTCGCGAATCTTCAGCGCCATGAAATCACTGCCCTTGGCCAGCAGCACCGGCGCCCCGCCCTTGTCCTGGTCGTACTTGAGCGCCACGGCATAGTGAGTCGGGTTGGTGATGACGACATCGGCTTCGGGAATCGCCGACATCATCCGCCGCTGCGACATCTCGCGCTGCAACTGACGAATCCGCTGCTTGACCTCCGGCCGCCCTTCACTGTCCTTGTGCTCGTCGCGCACTTCCTGCTTGGTCATCAGCAGCTTCTTGTGCGCCTCCCACAACTGCACCGGCACGTCCACTGCCGCGATGATCAGCAAGCCGAACGCCATCCACAATGTGCTCCAGCCCACCAGTTGCAGGCTGTGGATCATCGCCATTTCCAGGGGCTCGTGGGCAATGGCCAGCAAATCGGCCTTGTCTTTGGACAGCACCACGAGTGCCACCACCAGCACGATGAAAAACTTGGCCAGCGACTTGAGCAGCTCGATCAATGCCTTGGGCGACACCATGCGCTTGAGGCCGGCTGCGGGGTTCAAACGGCTGAACTTGGGCGCCATCGACCCGGCCGCGAAGAGCCATCCGCCCAGGGAAATCGGGCCGACGAGCGCGGCAATGGTCAGCGCCACCAGCAACGGCTGGACCGACAGCAAAGCTGCCTTGCCGGAGATCAGCAGCATCAGTCCCATGCTGCGTTCATCCATCAACGCCGCGCGAGAAATGGTGAAGTTGTCGCGCATCAACTGCATCATCATCTCAGCCATCGAGCCGCCAAAGGCCAGCAGACCCGCAGCGCCGACGATCATGACGATGACGGTATTGAGTTCTTTGGAGCGGGCGATCTCGCCCTTTTCCCGGGACTCTTTCTTTCGCTTGTCCGTGGGGTCTTCTGTTTTGTCTTGACCGCTCTCGCTTTCAGCCATGTTAGCGCGCCTTGACCATTTCCTTGAGCAACTGCAAAGCGTCGACCGCCAGCGGTTGATACTGATTGAGAATGTCGCCGAGCGTGATCCACAGAATACCCATGCCCAGCACCAGCGTCAGCGGGAAACCGATGGAGAAGATGTTCAACTGCGGCGCCGCCCGTGTCATCACGCCCATGGCGATGTTGACCACCAGCAGCGCCGTAATGGCCGGCAACACCAGGACCAAGGCAGCGCCGAGTACCCAGCCCAGCCGCAGAACCAGTTCCCAGAAATTGGCCACTACCAACCCGTCTCCAACCGGCAATGTCGTAAAGCTCTCGATCAACACCTCGAACACCACCAGATGGCCATTCATCGCCAGAAACAGCAGCGTCACCAGCATGGTGAAGAACTGCCCGATGACCGCCACGGACACGCCGTTGACCGGATCAACCATGGACGCGAAACCCATGCCCATCTGGAGCGCGATGATCTGGCCGGCGATCACGAACGCCTGGAAGAACAACTGCAGCGATAACCCCAACGCGGCACCGATGATGATCTGCTCGGCGATCAACAAGAGCGCGCTGAGGTCCAGCGCATGAACCGACGGCATGGGCGGCAGGCTGGGTGCGACCACCACGGTAATCGCCAGGGAAAGGTAGAGGCGCACGCGCGTCGGGACCAGCGTCGTGCCAAAGATCGGCATGGTCATCAGCACCGCCGCGATGCGAAACAGCGGCAACATGAAGGCCGCGACCCAGGTGCTGATCTGCGTGTCGGTCAGCGCCAGCACAGGTTCCATCGAGGGTCAGCCGATCACTTGGGGAATGCTGGTGTACAGCGAAATGATGTATTCCATGAAGGTCCGCACCAGCCATGGACCCACAACGATCAAGGTGACCAGCATCACCAGCAGCCGTGGCAGGAAGCTCAACGTCTGTTCGTTGATCTGGGTCGCCGCCTGAAACATCGACACGATCAGGCCGACGATGAGACTGGGTACCACAAGAATTGCCACCATGGTGGTGGTCAGCCATAGCGCTTCGCGAAACAGGTCCACAGCCACTTCAGGGGTCATGCGGCGCACTCCTCTTCAAACGGGCTCATACGCCACCAAAGCTGCCGGCCAGCGTACCAATGATCAACGCCCAGCCATCCACCAGCACGAACAGCATGATTTTGAACGGCAGCGAAATGATCAGCGGTGACAGCATCATCATCCCCATGGCCATGAGCACGCTGGCGACCACCAGGTCGATGATCAGAAACGGGATGAAAATCATGAAACCGATCTGAAACGCGGTCTTCAATTCCGAGGTCACGAAGGCCGGAACGATGATCGTCAGCGGCGCGGCATCGGGCGTTGGAATGTCAGTGCGCTTGGACAGTCGCATGAACAGGTCCAGGTCACTGGAGCGTGTCTGCGCCAGCATGAAGTCCTTGATCGGCACTTCGGCCTTGGCCACCGCGTCCTGCGCGCTGAGTTTTTCAGCCAGATAGGGCTGCAATGCGTCGTTATTCACCCGGTCGAACACCGGCGCCATGATGAACAGCGTCAGAAAGAGCGCCATGCCGGTGAGAATCTGGTTCGAGGGCGTCTGCTGCAAGCCCAGGGCCTGACGCAGGATCGAGAACACGATAATGATCCGGGTGAAGCTGGTCATCAGCATCACGAACGCCGGGATGAAGCTCAGCGCGGTCATGATCAGCAGGATTTGCAGGCTGACCGAATACTCCTGCTGACCATTGGCGCCCGTGCCCAGCGTGATCGCCGGGATCGACAACGGGTCTGCACCGAACGCCAGTGGCGCTGCCAGCAGCAACAGCAGCGTCAATACAATGCGCATCAGTTCTTATCCTTCTCACCGGAGTGGCCGGAACCGTCTGTGTCTGCACGCGTCTTGTCGACCCGTGGCGCTGCCATACCCTTGTTCCCCAGCGCCTCCATGAGACGCCGGGCGAATTCGGGCGTCGTGTTCTGCGTCTCGGGCACGATGACCGGCTCGTTCATCACGTGCAGCGCCGTGATACTGCCCGGCGAAACACCCAGCAATACCTGCTCGTTGCCCACCTGAACCAGCACCAGCCGGTCGCGCGGACCGAGTGCGCGTGACCCCACCAGTTCAATCACCTGATTGCCTGCCGGGCCTGCGCGCTGCACCCGCCGCATCAGCCAGGCCAGGACGAAAATCAGACCGACCACCAACAACAGGCCGAGCACCAGCTGCAACAACTGACTGCCCACCCCGCTGCTCAGCGCACTCGACGCGGGCGGCACAGCCACTGGCGCAGCGGCAGGCGCGCTTGCAGCGGGGGCTGCGGAATCAGCTGCCATGACGGCCCATGAAACCGCCAGCAACGACACGCCTGTTAGCGCCCTTAGCCCCTTCACAAGAAAACCGCCCACTTAGCGCAGCTTCTTGATGCGTTCGCTTGGGCTGATCACATCGGTCAGGCGAATACCGAACTTTTCGTTCACCACCACCACTTCACCGTGGGCGATCAACGTACCGTTGACCAGCACGTCGAGCGGCTCACCGGCCAGACGGTCCAGCTCGATCACCGAACCCTGGTTGAGTTGCAGCAAGTTGCGGATGTTGATGTCGGTGCTGCCCACTTCCATGGAAATCGACACCGGAATGTCGAGGATCACGTCCAGATTCGGGCCGTCCAGGGTCACCGGGGCGTTGTTCTTCGGCATGCTGCCGAACTCTTCCATCGCCAGTCGGTTGGAGGACGAATGGCCAGCGTCGGCGGCCAGGAGCGCGTCGATATCCGCCTGACCACCCTCTCCCGCTTCACCCAAGGCAGCAGCCCACTCGTCGGCCAGTGCCTGGTCGTCTGTGGAGTTCATTTCGTTTTCATCAGCCATGGTTGTCCTCGGCGAGCAATATTCGTTGAAACAGCAAATCGTTTAACCGTTCGTTCTGACCTTGACGACAAATCGTCAGCGGCGTTCTACCGGTTCGATCACTTGCAGGGCGAGATTACCCTTGTGCGAACCCAGTTTGACCTTGAACGTTGGCACCCCATTGGCACGCATCACCAGATGTTCCGGGAGCTCCACCGGAATCACATCGCCGGGCTGCATGTGCAGTACATCGCGCAATTTCAGCTGACGACGGGCGACCGTGGCACTCATCGGCACCGATACGTCGAGCACGTCCTGTTTCAATGCGTTGACCCAGCGCTCGTCCTGATCGTCCAGATCCGACTGGAAACCGGCGTCGAGCATTTCGCGCACCGGCTCGATCATCGAATACGGCATGGTCACGTGCAGATCGCCGCCACCGCCGTCGAGTTCGATGTGGAAGGTCGATACCACGATCGCTTCACTCGGGCCGACGATGTTGGCCATGGCCGGGTTCACTTCGGAGTTGATGTACTCGAAATTGACCTCCATGATCGCCTGCCAGGCTTCTTTCAGGTCGATGAACGCCTGATCGAGGACGATGCGCACCACCCGCAACTCGGTCGGCGTGAACTCACGGCCTTCGATCTTGGCGTGGCGGCCGTCGCCTCCGAAAAAGTTATCCACCAGCTTGAACACCAGCTTGGCGTCCAGGATGAACAGTGCGGTGCCGCGCAACGGTTTGATCTTCACCAGGTTCAGGCTGGTCGGCACGTACAGCGAGTGCACGTATTCCCCGAACTTCATTACCTGCACACCGCCCACTGCAACGTCGGCGGAGCGACGCAGCAGGTTGAACATGCTGATGCGCGTGTAGCGCGCGAAACGCTCGTTGATCATTTCCAGGGTCGGCATGCGTCCGCGGACGATGCGGTCCTGGCTGGTCAGGTCGTAACTCTTGACGCTGCCAGGTTCGATGACGCTTTCGGTCTGCACCAGACCATCGTCCACGCCATGCAACAGCGCGTCGATTTCATCCTGGGACAGCAGGTCTTGCACGGCCATGTCGTGGTCCTACTGCAATACGTAGTTAGTGAAAAGTACCTGTTCGATGACGCTTTTGTTCAGCTCCTTCTGGCCGACTTCCTGCACGACGGCAGCGGCTTTCTGGCGCAGCATCTCCATACCGACCGGGGTCGTGAGGGTGTCGAACGGCTGACCGGAGAACATCATGACCAGGTTGTTGCGAATGACCGGCATGTGAACTTTCAACGCTTCGAGATCCGCATGATCACGAGCCAGCAAAGTAATGCTGACCTGCATGTAACGCTGACGGCCATTGACGTTGTAGTTAACGACAAAGGGCGGCGTCAGCGGTTCGAAGATCGCTTCCTTCTTGACGTTCGCGGCCTCGGCGGCGGCGGCAGGGTCAGGCTTGCTCTCGGCTTTGTGCATGATGAACCATGTGGCGCCGACCGACAGACCGATCGCCAGCAACAAGCCCACCACGATGAGAATGATGACCTTTAGCTTGCCTTTTTTCGCGGGGTCTTTAACTGCGTCGTCGCTCTTCGCCATGCCAATAATCCGTCACTATCCAAGGGGTTCAGGGTTGCGTGACAGAGGAAGAGCAAGGGTTGTGCCAGAGTTGGCGCAAGCGGAGTTTGAAGCTTTCGATTCGAAGTCGATGGACCGACGGCGCCCGTCATAGGCCATGAAACGACCTGAGGGAGCGAGCTTGCTCGCGAAAACGGGGGCCCGGCGGACAATTCTCCAGTGCCGGACCTTTAGCCTTCGCGAGCAAGCGCGCTCCCACAGTTATGACACGCAGGATCAGGCGTAATAATCGACCGCGCTGGAACCCACCACCGTCAACGGCGCACTGGCTGCCGCAGTGGCCGCATCGACCGGTGCGCCGTCCGCGATCAGATCGCTGCCGCCATTGGACCGACCGGTGCCGTTGCCGCGTTGGGCGTCGCCACCGGACTGTTGCTGCGCCTGCTGCTGCATGTTGCGGGACTGATCCGACACATTGACATCGACCTGACCCATGCCCTGCTGGGCAAAGGAGTCACGCAAACGTGACATCTGGCTTTCCAGCGCCTCACGCACACCGACGTGGGCGCTCATGAACGTCACTTGGGTTTGCTGGTCCGCCGCCATATTGACGCGAATGTCGAGGCGCCCCAACTCCGCCGGTTCCAGTTGAATATCCGCCTGCTTGAGGTTCTGACTGGAGAGGTACATCACGCGGTTGACCACGCCCTCCGTCCAGCCGCCCTGATTCATTGCCAAGGGCTGGTTCATCAACGGCGCAGGGGGGGCGGCATTGGTCTTGGTCTGAGCGGCCTGGGAGAGCGCTGCCAGACGTTCAGCAAAATTATCCACGCGCGTGTCGCTGCTCGCCCCCTTCACGTCTTTCAAGCCGTCAGCGAGCAACCCGCTGAATGCCTTGTCGCCGCCGCCCTCGGTGGCGTCCTTGTCAACCGCTTGGTCACCTGCTGCCGCGAGGCTCCCGGCCAGCAACTGCGCCGGATCGGCGTTCGGGTCCTGCTTGCCGGACGTCTTGCCCGCCTCGGCGGAGTGACCCGTCGCCTGAGTGTTCTGTTGCGCCTTGTTTTCCAGCGCGACCTGCACAGCCGTCAACCCTTCCAACGGGTCAGCCGACGGGTCGAAGGTGTCGTCGGTGGCGTCAGTCGGCGCCTGGACCACGGGCGGCGGCACAACCGGTGCGCCACTGTTGGACAGCAGCGTCGCGGGATCCACGATTTGGGGGTCCACAACCTGTGGGGCCGGCTCCTGAACAGGCGGGGTCACGACCAGTGTCGGGTCGGTAACCGGCGTGTCAGCCAGTGTCGCGTCAGTGGAAGCGTCCGCCGTGCTCGTGGTGTCGTCTTTGATGTCATCGTCGTCATCGTCGCTGGCACCGTTGCCGGCGCTGCTGTCGGATTTCCCGTTGACCGTTTTGGCAGGCAAGCCATTGCCGCTATCGGCAACGGTTTTGTCGGGAGCGGCAGACGGATGACTGACACTGTCCTTCTTGTCGACTGCCGAACTCTTGGCGCTCACCGGCCTGGCCGGCGAGTCGTCGACGCTGGAGGGCTTGGGCGCCGCCTGTTTGGCGAAGACGGTTGAGAAGCTGGAAGTCTTGTCCTTGACGGGGTCAGGCGCCTTTACCGAAGTGCTGGCACTGGCCTTCTGGGCTTTGGCAGCCGTCAGAGCCGCAAGTAAAGGATTGTTGGCAAGGGCCATGATGATCTCCGCAAGAGCACGATTGCACAGAGATCTAGCAAATGGCGGGCCAGTTCGGCGGCGCGGCGATAAGCGGGATTAACGACGATGCGCGCA
This sequence comes from Pseudomonas sp. NFACC02, assembly GCF_900110765.1. Taxonomy (GTDB): domain Bacteria; phylum Pseudomonadota; class Gammaproteobacteria; order Pseudomonadales; family Pseudomonadaceae; genus Aquipseudomonas. Next base: position 78,719 of record NZ_FOEO01000006.1, on the reverse strand, counting down.
GGCCTGCAATTCGACATCGAACAGATCCCGGACCACGCTGAATTCGTCGGTGATGGCCTGCACCAGTTGGTTGATCACCGTACTGCTGGCAGAAGCCTGACTGCGCGCATGCTCTTCAAGCAAGCGGCACAGTTCAGTCAGACGAGTAGCCCCCATGTTCCCGCTGCTGCCTTTGAAACTATGGGCCATCATGCCCAACGGCTTCAGGTGCGCTGCAGACTCGGCCGAGAAGCCAGGTGCGCTGATCAGCTGATTCAGCTCCCCGACGCGCTTCTCCGAATCCTTGATGAAAACGTCGAGCAAGGCCGGGTATTCGCCCTCCATCACGTCGCGCAACGTTCCGAGAACGCTCACATCCACATGTTCGTCCGACACTTGCTCGCTCCTTGATCAAGAATCGCCGGATTATGCCAGACCCTTCCAGGCAAACTCCACACAGGCTGTACGGCCATCCGGCGACCACTGGCAGCGGTCGCTGAGTTGCCGGACCAGGCTCAGGCCACGGCCGGACAACTGTTCCACCGCCGGCGGCAACGACAAGACCTGCTGAGCGTCGAAGCCACTGCCGCTGTCGTGCACTTCGACGATGAGACGACCACCCTGCCCGACCGGGATTATCTGGAAATTAAAACGGATGAATCCTCGGTCCAGTGCATCCAGACGCTCGCCGCGTTGCTGGTAGTAAAGCGCAAAACCCTCGGCATCGCGTTTAAGCGCCGAATCCAGCCCCAGCACCCCATGCTCCAACGCATTGCTGTAGAGCTCGGAGAGCACAATGTACAACTCGCTGCTCTGCAGGCGCAGGCCGTGAACTTCCTGCAGCAGTTGCAAGAGATACGGCAGCGGATTGAAGCGTTTGAGCGTTGACGCGCGGAATTCGAACGTCGCCGACCAGTCCAGCGGGCTCGAATCGCCACTGTCGGTGTAAATAACCGAGGGCGGCCCCAGCAATTCAGGCTGCGTAAAGCCCACTTCGACCATGCTGACGTCATCACGCACTTGCCCGCGAAAACGCGCCAATGCCCATTGCACTTCCTCGATCAACATCGCGGGATTACGGTTGGAAACGAATACGTTCTGCAGCCGGCGGGTGCCAAACATCTCACCGCTTTCGTCGGTGCTGTCGACCACCCCGTCGGACAACAGAAACACTCGATCGCCGGCACCAAAGGGATACACCTGAGTGTTGTCGTCAAAACTGTTGGCGCTCAACACGCCCAACGGCAGATGCGCTGACACCAGCGGGGTATGCGGCCGACCATCGGCATGCAGCAGATACCCGTCCGGCAGCCCCCCGTTCCAGACCTCCACCAGGTGCTGTTTGAAATTCACGCTGATCAGCGCCGCACAGCAGAACATGTCCACCGGCAGGATGCGCTTGAGCTTGGCGTTCATTTCGCGGAGGGTCTCCGGCAAGCCGTAACCTTTGGCCGTCATGCCATAAAACACTTCGGCCAGCGGCATCGCCCCGACCGCCGCCGGCAAGCCGTGGCCGGTAAAGTCACCCAGCAACACATGCATGTTGCCGGAGGGCGCCCACGCGGCGAGCAGCAGATCGCCATTGAACAACGCGTAAGGCGATTGCAGGTAGCGGATATTCGGGGCGCTCAGGCAACCGGAATGGGCGATCTGGTCAAACACGGCCTTGGCCACGCGCTGCTCGTTGAGCAGGTACTTATGATGCCGGGCAATGAGATCACGCTGCTGCAGGACGGTTTCCTGAAGCAGTCGCAGGCGGTTCATCGCGTTGATCTTGGCCGCCAACACGCTTTGGTTATAAGGCTTGGCAACGAAATCGTCCCCTCCGGCGTCCAGGCAGCGGGCCAGTCCTTCGCCTTCGGTCAACGAGGTCAGGAAGATGATCGGCACCAGCGCTTCGCCCGCCAGCTCCTTGATCCGCCGGGCCGCCTCGAAACCGTCCATGACCGGCATCAACGCGTCCATCAACACCAATTGCGGACGATTACGCTCGAACAGCGCCACCGCTTCGGCGCCATCGCTCGCGCTCAGCACCTCATGCCCCTGACGGCTGATAATCGCCGAGAGCAGCATGCGGTCACTGGCGTTGTCATCGGCGATGAGAATCTTCAGGCGCTCAGGTGGCGCAGATCCCGTCATCAGCCGATGCGGAAGAGTTTGGAGAAGTTGGAGATGGCGAGGATTTTGACGACGTCTGCGCTGCAGTTTTCCAACCGCACATCAGCCCGCTCGCCCCCGGCGTGATCGCGCAACAGCAAAAGCATGCCTAACGCAGAACTGTCGAGGTAATTGGTTTCTTTCAAATCGACCACGTAACGCTTGGCCTTGGTTTCTTTTTCGTAAGCACCGCGGAAGTCCTGATGCGTCGAGAAATCGAAGCGTCCCTTGATCTTGATGGTCAGTTGCTGCTCGTCTGGTGAACGATCGGAAGTTACTGACATGAACAAATCCTTTATATGAAACGACGTCAGACGGTTGAAGTTTTAGCATTGCTTGTGCGGAGGGGCAAATGGAAGATTGCAGCGCTTACATTCGCCGTAACGGCCAGATTGTTTCGCCTTCGGCGAGTTACTTGAAAAGTCGGGTTGTCGCACCACCCTGGTAAACAGGCGCTTGCCCTGATTCTGGCTAACGCCAGACCTGTTCCGCCTTCGGCGGGTTACTTGAAAAGACCCCAAGTAACCAAGGGTCCGAACTCCCGGTTTGGCCCGACTTCGTCGGGTTCCTTCGCTCCGGCGACGCTCCGTGGGCCCGCGCCGAACGGGCATCCATGCCCTGACGGCGCTCTCGCGGCATCCATGCCGCTCGACCCACTCCACGCCGCCTGCGTTCAGCCTGCACCCAAGTCGCGCTTTGTGGTGTCTGGACTGACGAGGCAGGAAAAGCAAAAGCAGAGCAGGAGCAGGAGCAGGAGCAGGAGCGAAAATATCAGGCTGACGCCGAGCCTGTAGGAGCGTGGCTTGTCCCGCGATCTGCCGCGCAGCGGTAGCAAAATCAGGCGACTCAATCATGCCTGACACTCCGCATACACAGGTCTTGCTGCCGGTTCCCGGCAGATCGCGGGACAAGCCACGCTCCTACGGTTAGGGGGTGGCGAGCGGGAGATAGATGCACGAACCAATAATGCGAAGAGCGTTAGCTCCAGCCCGCGTTGTTCGTGTCCGCGACAGTCCAGACACCACCAAACGCGACTTGGGTGCAGGCTGAACGCAGGCGATGCGCAGTGGGCCTAGCGGCATGGATGCCGCGAGAGCCAGGACCCCGGGTCAATTGGGGATGGTCCGGCATTCCGGTTTTCAAGTAATCCGCCGAAGGCGGAACAGCTCTGGCGTTAGCCAGAACCCAAAAATCACCACCGAAAGAACTGACCACACACGATCCAAAACCTCAAAACGCCTCATGCCGAGGCAACCGCTGCGACAGCTCATCCAGCAGCTTTTGCTCGCGCTTGTCCTCCAGCGCACGCGCCTCATCGATATACCGCTGCACCAGCTTGCGCAAACCCTCGACCCGCGCATAGGCCTTCTGCCATTCGTCACGCGCCTTGTTCACGTTGTTCTGGTGCCAGGCCAGACTCTGACGTTGCTGACTGACCGCCGTTTCCAGTTGATTGAGAAAGCGCTGATAGTTCATCAGCCACTGACCCGACACGCCATGCGCGCCTTTATCGATCCACTGCTGCTGGTAGTCGGAACGAAACCTTTCCAGATCGCCCAGCTTGGCCTCGGCCAGCCGGACCTGCCCCTGAAAATGCCCCAGGCGCTGGACGGCGGTTTTCTCGGCCTTTTCCGCCATGTCCACGACGGGAGCCAGACGTGCCGCGCGGCTCTGGGCCATGACCTATCAGCTCCCGCCCTGAGGATTGAAGATCTTCGCCAACTGAGCCTCGCTGCTTTGCATGCTTTCGTTGTCGTGCAGCCCCTGACGCAGGTACTGCACCAGCTGCGGTTGCAAGTTGATGGCGAGGTCGGTTTCGCGATCACCGCCGGCCACATAAGCGCCGACGCTGATCAAGTCGCGGCTTTGCTGATAGCGCGACCACAGCTGCTTGAAATACTGCGCCTGCACCATGTGCTGCGGATCGACCACCGACGGCATGACCCGGCTGATGGACGCTTCGATGTCGATGGCCGGGTAATGCCCCTCCTCGGCCAGGCGCCGGGACAGCACGATGTGCCCGTCCAGCACGCCCCGCGCCGAGTCGGCGATCGGGTCCTGTTGGTCGTCGCCTTCGGACAGAACGGTATAGAACGCCGTGATCGAACCTCCGCCCTTCTCGGCGTTACCCGCCCGCTCCACCAGTTTTGGCAGCTTGGCGAACACCGAAGGCGGATAGCCCTTGGTCGCCGGGGGTTCGCCGATGGCGAGGGCAATTTCCCGCTGGGCCTGGGCGAAACGGGTCAGAGAGTCCATCAGCAGCAGGACGTTCTTGCCCTTGTCGCGGAAATATTCGGCAATGCGCGTGCAGTACATGGCCGCGCGCAAACGCATCAACGGCGCGTCGTCCGCGGGTGACGCCACGACCACCGACCGTTTGAGGCCCTCCTCGCCAAGGATGTGTTCGATGAACTCCTTCACCTCACGGCCCCGTTCACCGATCAACCCGACGACGATGATGTCGGCCTCGGTGAAGCGGGTCATCATGCCGAGCAGCACACTCTTGCCCACGCCGGTACCGGCGAACAGCCCCAGACGCTGGCCGCGCCCGACCGTCAACAACCCGTTGATGCACCGAATACCCACGTCCAGCGGCACGCTGATCGGGTCGCGTTTGAGCGGGTTGATGGTCGGCCCGTCCAGCGGCACCCAGTCCTCGGCTTTCATACCGCCCTTGCCATCCAGTGGACGACCGGCGCCATCGAGCACGCGGCCGAGCATGGTCATGCCCATCGGCAAGCGCCCGGTGTCTGGTAACGGCACCACGCGTGCGCCCGGGGCGATCCCGGCCACACTGCCCACCGGCATCAGAAAGACCTTGCCGCCGGCAAACCCCATGACTTCGGCTTCGACTTCCACCGGGTGATGGCTGTCGTCGTTGATCACGACACAGCGGCTGCCCATGGCGGCGCGCAGCCCTTCGGCTTCAAGCGTCAGGCCGACCATCCGCAACAGGCGCCCTTCGACCACCGGCTGAATCGGCAGCTTGATCGCATCGGCGTAGGTGCTCAGGCGCTTGCCGAAGCTGGTGCGATCAAGACGCATCGGAGGCGTCCGCGTGCTTCTGCATCACGTCTTCGGCACTTTTGATCGCCGCTTCGAGGTCGACACTGACGTCCGGCGCAGCCGGGTGCAGGGCCTGTTCGTGCAACTGATCGAACATCTTGGCAATCGCCACGCTCAAGCGTGTCTCGACGGTGGCATCGATGCGGCTGTGTTCGGTTTCGACCCGGCAACCGCCCGGCTGCAAGGTGTCATCCTCAAGAATGCGCCAGCTTTCTTCATGGCGTTCACGCAGCGCTTTGACTTGAGCGAAATCCTGCGAGTTGACCAGAATGCGCACGTTGTTGGCGCCCATCGGCAGCAGGCGCAACGCGTCCTGCAGGACTTTGCCGATCTGGCTGGAATCGGTTTTCAATTCACGCTGGATCACTTCGCGAGCGAGGTGCTCGACCAGTTGAATCAGCGATTTTTCGATCTGCGCGTCCTGATCGGCGATGGGCTCGAACAGGTGCGTCATCAAGGTTTCCAGGCTCTCCAGCTTGGCGGTCAGGGCGACTTCCGCCTCCTGACGCACCTTGAGCTGCGTGCTGTGAAAACCTTCCTTTTCACCAATGGCGAAACCTTCGTTGTAGGCGTCCTGGCGGATGCTTTCCAACTCTTCCAGGGTCAGTGGCTGGACTTCTTCCAGCGGCACTTCTTCGCTTTCGGCAGGCTCCGGCTCTTCGGCCACCGGTTCAGGCTCTGGCGCCTGCACCTCAGGGTCGAAGCTGGGCAAGGCCCAGACATCCAACCCGCGCAGATCCTTGGCGCGGATGAGCTCGCTGGGTGCTTCTTTATCGGAGCTGAACATCGACTGCACCTACTGTTAAATCATTTCCTCGCCACCTTTGCCGCCGAGCACGATCTCCCCGGCCTCCGCCATACGACGGGCAATGGTGAGGATCTCTTTCTGGGCAGCTTCCACGTCGCTGACGCGAACCGGGCCTTTGGCCTCCAGATCGTCGCGCAGCAGCTCGGCGGCACGTTTGGACATGTTCTTGAAAATCTTTTCCTTGATGGCGTCGTCCGATCCCTTGAGTGCCAGGACCAGCACATCGGAGGACACTTCGCGCAGCAAGGCCTGAATGCCACGATCGTCGACATCGGACAGGTTGTTGAAGACGAACATGAGGTCTTCGATCTGCGTCGACAGGTCTTCGTCCACTTCGCGGATCGAATCCATGAGCTGGCCTTCGATCGAGCTGTCGAGGAAGTTCATGATGTCCGCGGCACGCTTGATACCGCCAAGGGTGGTACGCGACGTGTTGGCGTTGCCCGAGAACTGCTTCTCGAGGATCTGGTTCAATTCTTTCAATGCCGCTGGCTGCACGGTGTTCAACGAGGAGACGCGCAGGATGATGTCCAGCCGCACCTTGTGGTCGAAATGGCTCAGCACCTCACCGGCCTGGTCGGCGTCCAGATAGGCGACGACGATGGCCTGAATCTGCGGGTGCTCGTAGCGGATGACGTCCGCGACAGCGCGCGGCTCCATCCACTTCAGGCTGTCCAGGCCGCTGGTATTGCCACCTAGCAGGATCCGGTCGATGAGGCCGTTGGCCTTGTCTTCGCCCAATGCCTGCGTGAGCATCTTGCGAATGTAGCCGTCCGAGCCGATGCCGACGCCAGTCTGGTCCCCGACGACGTCGACGAACTCGCTCATCACCTGCTCGACCTGCTCGCGGTGCACATTGCGCATTTGCGCCATGGCCACGCCGACACGCTGAACCTCTTTAGGGCCCATGTGACGCAACACTTGCGCAGCATCCGTCTCACCCAGGGTGAGCAGCAGGATCGCAGCCTTATCAACTCGGGTCAGTTTGACCGCAGCAGCACGACTATCACTCATCTGTGTTGATCCACTCTTTTACGACCTGAGCCACACGAGCCGGGTCTTCAGCCACCAGGCTCTTGATTGCGTTGAGCTGCGCGTCATAACCCTCGCTCGGGCTAGGCAGCAGAATGCTTTGCGGACCGCCCAGACTCACGCGGTCGTTCGCCAGTTCACCGTCCAGACCGACCATGCCGCCCAGTTCGACGTCACCGTCAGCGTGCTTGCTCTTCGGATTGGTGATGTTGTTCAGCACCGGACGCAGCACACCGAACACCAGCACCAGGATGAACAACACACCCATGGCCTGTTTGACGATGTCCCAGAACCACGGTTGAGAGTAGAACGGAATGTCCGGAATCACTTCGCCACGATCGGTCGAGAACGGCACGTTGATCACACTGACGCTGTCGCCACGGCTGGCGTCGAAGCCCACGGCGTCCTGCACCAGCCGGGTGAAGCGCGCCAACTGGTCAGCGGTCCACGGCACCGTGGTGGTTTCACCATTGGCCGGGTTCACCTTTACCTGATCGTCCACGACGACGGCAACGGAAAGGCGATTGATCTTGCCTTGCTGTTGCTTGGTGTGACTGATGGAACGGTCCAGCTCAAAGTTCTTGGTCGACTGGTTACGCTTGTCCGCCGGGTATGGCGCCAGCATTGGCTGACCAGTGGCCGGGTCCATGATCTGCTGACCGTTGGCGTCCAGCAGCGGCTGGCCAGGGGCGATCGGGCCTGCGGCACCGCCTGCAGCGGCGGTGGCGTTCTGCGGTGCAGTCGCCGGGCCGGGTGGCTGGTTGCTCAGTGCCCCCGGAACGCCTTGCGGACCGCTGCCGCTGGAGCGTTGTTCCGTGGTGGTCTGCTCACTGCGCAGCGCCGGCTGGTCGGGGTTGAAGCTTTCGGCGGTGGATTCCACCGCACTGAAGTCAAGGTCCGCCGAAACCTCAGCCTTGTAACGGTCATTGCCCAGCACCGGCTGCAGAATGTTCTGCACGCGTTGCGTGAGCATGGTTTCCATGCGACGGGTGTAGTCGAACTGCTTGCCGGCCATGGTCAGCTCGGAGTTTTCCACCTGATCGGACAGCAGGTTGCCTTTCTGGTCGACGACGGTGACCTGGGATTTGGTCAGTTCCGGCACACTGGTCGCCACCAGGTTGACGATGGCCATCACCTGGCCCGGCTCAAGGGTGCGACCGGCATACATCTCCACCAGCACCGAAGCGGTGGGTTTGCGATCATCACGAACGAACACCGAGCTTTTCGGAATCGCCAGGTGTACACGAGCAGCCTTGATGTTGTTCAGGCTCGAAATGGTGCGTGCCAGTTCGCCTTCCAGGCCACGGCGATAGCGCGTGGCTTCCATGAACTGGCTGGTGCCCAGCCCCTGGTCCTTGTCGAGAATCTCGAAGCCGACGTTGCCGTCGGTCTGCGCGATGCCGGCACCGGCCAGCTTGATACGCGCACGGGCCAGGTCCTCGGACTTGACCAGCAAGGCACCGGAGTTCGGCTCAACGGTGTACGGAATGTCGGCTTGTGCCAACGTGTCCATCACCTGCTTGGTGTCCATGCCGGAAAGACTGCCATAAAGCGGCTTGTAGTCCGGTTGTTGCGACCAAAGCACGACGGCAAAACCAATCGCCACGCTTGCAGCCAGACCGACCATGAGGCCGACCTGCCGCAGCATGGTCATCTCGGACAGATTTTGCAGGAACGCCAAACCGAACATCGGTGGTTTGCTTCCTGTCGCACCCGTTTTGGCGGGTACGTTATCGGCGACGGCTTCAGCCATGACTTAGATCGTCCTCAAACCGGCATTTGCATAATGTCTTGGTACGCCTGGACCAGCTTGTTGCGTACCTGGGTCAGCGCCTGAAAGGACACGCTGGCTTTCTGCGAGGAAATCATCACGTCGGTGAGATCCACGCCACTCTTGCCCATCTCAAAGGCAGTCGCCAATTGGTTGGACGCCTGCTGTGTATCGTTGACCTTGTTCACCGCCATGCCGAGCATGTCGGAAAAACTGGTTGCGCCCGTCTGCTGCGGCGCCTCGATAGCCTTGGGCTTGGCCATGGCGTCCATTTGCATGGAGCGCATGTCCAGCATCAAGCGATTAAATTCAACACCTTGGCTCATGGACTTCTCTCTCAAAGGGCCCGCAAATTTTTGACACGGATTTAGCGATTACCCATGTAGTAGCAACAACGGTGCCAGACCAATAGCGGCATAGCGCCAGCTATCATGAAAGTATTAGGGGGTCAGAAATAGAACGGTACGAAAATCGATGTGGGAGCCGGCTTGCTGGCGAATGCGGTGTATCAATCAACACTTGAGGTGTCTGACACCCAGCATTCGCCAGCAAGCCGGCTCCCACAGGTCAGGGTTTCGGTCTGTATTCATTCAGGAAGCGAACAGATAACCTTCGACATCCATCCCGGCATCCCGCATCTGCGCCAGCTTGTAGCGCAACGTACGAGGGCTGATCCCCAGACGCTCGGCCGCTTCCTTACGCCGGCCGCGCTCGGCCCGCAGCGTGTCGATGATCATCTGGAACTCACGACGCCGTAGGTCTTCACCCAGCGCACTTCCCGGATCGCCACCCACTGCCTCGAGCGACGAATCCATGGCGCTGGAGGTTGTCGGCACCGTCGACGGAACCTGAAGGACTGGCGCTGGCGTCGAGATGGATGCGGAGGTGACAGGGCCGGTCAGGCAGAAATCTTCCGCCTGAATCACCCCGCCCTGCTGCAGGATGAGCGCGCGCTGCACCGCGTTGTCCAGCTCGCGTACGTTCCCCGGCCAGCTGTATCCGACCAGGCACTTCTGCGCCTCAGCCGAGAGACGCACCGGCGCATGCTTCATTTTATTGACGTGTTTGGCCAAAAGGCGCTCGGCCAGCGGCAAGATGTCGGCGGGACGCTGACGCAGCGACTGCCACGCCAACGGGAATACCGACAGACGATAGAACAGGTCCTCACGGAAACGGCCCGCCGCCACTTCGCCCGCCAGGTCGCGGTTGGTGGTCGCCAGGACACGAATGTCCAGCGCAATGGGTTTGCGCGCACCAACCCGCTCCACTTCCCGCTCTTGCAGGACACGCAGCAGCTTGGCTTGTAAAGCCATCGGCATTTCCGAGATCTCGTCGAGCAGAAGGGTGCCGCCATCGGCTTGTTCAAACTTCCCGGGCTGTGCAGCAATCGCGCCGGTGAACGAGCCTTTCTCGTGACCAAACAACGTCGCTTCAAGCATGTTGTCCGGAATCGCCGCGCAGTTGATGGCAATGAACGGCTTTCCGGCACGCGGCGATTGCTGGTGGATAAAACGCGCCAGCACTTCTTTACCGGTTCCCGACTCGCCCGAAATCAACACCGTGGAATCGCTTTTGGCCACACGGCTCGCCAGACTCAGCAGTTGTACGCTGGCAGGCTCGACCGCAATCGGCCCTTCACCGTCCGCTGGCCCAAGCCGCCCGAGGGCATGGCGTGCGACCAGTGCCAGCAATGCCTTGGGCTCGAACGGCTTGACCAGATAATCGGCGGCGCCTTGACGCATCGCTTCCACCGCCCGATCCACCGCACCGTGTGCCGTCATTAACAGCACAGGTAGCTGCGGGTAACGCGTGCGCAGCTGACTGAGTAATTGATGACCGTCCATACCCGGCATGTTGACGTCGCTGACCACCAGACTGAACGACGCCTCGGCGGCGGCCAGAAGCGCCTCTTCGGCCGAACCGACGGCGCGATAGTCATGCCCGGCGAGCGCCAGGGTTTCGCCCAGCGCCTCGCGCAGTGAGGGGTCGTCTTCGACCAGCAATACCTTGATCGTCATGAGTCCTCCCCCCCCGTGGTGACCGCTGCGCCGATGCCCGGAATCAGCGGCAAGGAAACGATGGCACAGGTGCCGCGCCCTGGACGCGAACGAAATTGCACCTGCCCCTGATGAGCACGCGCCACCGCTGTGACCACGGCCAGCCCCAGCCCGGTGCCTGTCGCCTTGGTGGTGAAAAACGGCTCACCGATACGGGCCAGCGCGGTCGCATCAATGCCACTGCCGTTGTCACTGATACACAGACGCAGCGTACTGCCGCGACCGTATGCATGAATTTTGATACGGGACCGACCGGCGCTCGCCTGCACCGCATTCTCAATCAGATTGAGCAACGCACCGACCAGCGTATCCCGGTTGCACAGCAGCTCGCCGCTGAGGTCATCGCACTGCCAACGCACCGACGCGTCGCGGACATGCGTCTGCGCGGCGGATTCAAGGGCGCCGACCAATTGACTGGGCGTGAGACGGTCGGTCAGCGGCAACTCGCCCCGCGCGAACACCAGCATGTCGCGCACCTGATGTTCGAGTTCGTGCAGCCGCTCCTTCAAACGGCCGGCGAAGCGCTGCTGTGTCTCCACATTCAACGCCTGCTCGGTCAAATGGCTGGCATAGATCATCGCCGCCGACAGGGGTGTACGAATCTGATGCGCCAGCGAAGCCACCATCCGGCCCAGTGACGACAGACGCTCATGGCGCGCCAGCTGACTTTGCAAGTGACGGGTTTCAGTCAGGTCGTTGAGCAGGACCAGTTGACCGGGTTCCGCATCGAGAGATCGGGTCGCAATCGACAGGCGACGACCGTCTTTCAGCGAGATTTCGTGTCCGTCGTCCTCGCGCGGTGCAAAACACCGGGCAATCACATGGCGCCAGAGCATGCCCACCAGCGGCTCGCCGAGCAGGTCCAGAGCGGCAGGGTTGGCTTCGCGGACCATGCCGTGGGCGTCGATGACGATCACACCGCCCGGCAACAGATCGAGCAGGTTCTGCAGACGGTTGGCCAGTCGCTCTTTCTCGGCCAGCTCCTGCATCCGCTGAGCACTGACAACCGCCAGTTCTCCCTTGAGTTCGGTGACCCGCGCCTCCAGCAAGCTGTAGGAGTCAGTCAGTTGTGTCGACATCTGGCTGAACAGGGCAAATGCCTGTTCCAGTCCCTGACGACTTTCCGCTTCCGGGGACGGCTGCACGTGCGAACCCGGTAAATCAGGTTCGGAAGACATCTGAGCGGCCTGGGGCATAGTGTTGATCTCTCGCGTGGCGAACCGTCAGTAAACGGTATGTTGCAAGAGACATAGCAATCCTCGTGCCGAAAAAAAACCGCTGAAAAATCAGCGGCTTGTTTTTGACGCGTCAAACGAGTGTCAGTCGTCAGCCTGCTCGTCACCCTCGCGACGGCTCATGCCATATTTGCGCATCTTCTCCACCAGCGTGGTACGGCGGATGCGCAAGCGCTCGGCGGCGCGGGCCACGATACCGTTGGCATCGTCGAGCGCCTGCTGGATCAAGCCCTGTTCCAGCCCGCCGAGGTAGTCCTTCAGGTCAAGGCCTTCTGGCGGCAGCAGCGCACCGTTGGCGAAGTTGGGGGTATGCCCGTTGATGGCCACGCGCTCTTCCAGATCGCTGCGAAGGCTGTCCACCAACTGTTCGTCTTCATCGTCGACGTAGCGAAATTTCTTCGGCAGTTCGGCCACGCCGATCACACCGTAGGGGTGCATGATCGCCATGCGCTCCACCAGGTTGGCCAACTCACGCACATTGCCCGGCCAGCCATGACGACAAAGAGACATGATGGCTGCGGAGTTGAAACGGATAGAGCCGCGTTTTTCGTGCTCCATGCGCGAAATCAGCTCATTCATCAGCAGCGGAATGTCTTCCACGCGCTCACGCAATGGCGCCATTTCGATCGGGAACACGTTCAGGCGGTAGTACAGGTCTTCCCGAAATCCACCGGTCTCGATCATGTCTTCGAGGTTCTTGTGGGTCGCCGCAATAATGCGCACGTCGACGCTTTGGGTCTTGTTGCTGCCCACGCGCTCAAAGGTGCGTTCCTGCAACACCCGCAGCAACTTGACCTGCATCGGCAGCGGCATGTCACCGATTTCATCGAGGAACAGCGTGCCACCGTTGGCCAGCTCGAAACGCCCTGCCCGACTGGTAATGGCTCCGGTAAAAGCGCCTTTCTCATGGCCGAACAGTTCGCTTTCCAGCAGCTCGGCCGGAATCGCGCCGCAGTTAACGGGCACGAATGGCGCGTCGCGACGTTTGGAATGGTAATGAAGGTTACGCGCAACCACTTCCTTGCCAGTGCCCGACTCACCCAGAATCAAGACGCTGGCGTCCGTGTCGGCCACTTGCTGCATCATCTGACGCACATGCTGAATTGCACGGCTGGTGCCGACCAGACTGCGGAACAGGTTAGGCTCGCGCTGGCGACCCCGCTCACGGGCCTGATCGTACATTTCACGATAGACCTGGGCGCGATGCAGGGAATCCAGCAATTTGCTGTAGCTAGGCGGCATCTCGACGGTTGACAGCACGCGTCGACGCAGGTCTTCGGCCAGTTCGGCAGAAGAATTTTCGCCCATCAGCAGGACGGGAAGGAACTCATCCCAGGCAGCGACGGTCTTAAGCAGCCCTTGAAGACTGCCCGGCGAGTTCACGGAGCCGACCAGCACGCAGAGGACTTCTCGAGTGGAGGTCAGAGACCCCACGACTTGCTGCCAGTCAGTGCTGGAGCAGGACAGGTTCTCATCGCCGAGAAAATTCAGAATCACCGCCATGTCACGGCGGCGCTGGCTATCGTCATCGATCAGCAGAATCTTGATTTCACGCCACATGCAATAGCAACTTCCCTAGTCAACTCGTGCCCATTCAGGGGCAAGCTTGGCATTTGTACTGTCCGCAGGACGCTACATCAACCAGAAATTAGTGAACATCACTAGTTAAGTCAAAAAACCGTACACAGTCAATTTTATGGCGCACAAATTTTTTCGATCAACCAAGCGTCAACCAAACAGATGGTAAACCTTTGCAGCGCTTTTCGCTCGCTGGATCTGCGACATTTCATCGACAATCGCCTGACGCTCTCCTACAGCGGTCTCTATCAGCTGTCGATAGACCCCCAATAACTCTTCCAGATTGCTGCGCAGCTCAGGCTCATCGTCAGTCGTTTCGCGAATGACTTCGTCGACGCAGGCACGGCAGGCCAGATCGAGCTTGCCGATCGCCTCCCAATCTCGTTCGGCGAGGGCATCGACCAGGGCTTCGCGGGTTTCTTCGATTCGCTTGAGTGCAGCACCCATGGTTTTCTCCTTCAGAGCGCTTGTTGCTGATCGCCGATCGCGTCCCAACCTTCCTTGACGGTCGTCAACAGGCCGCTGACTTCGTCGAGAATTTTCGGATCGGTCTTGATGTTGGCTTCGGCCAGACGTTTCATCATGTACACATACAGGTTGTCCACGTGAGCCAGCGCTTCTGCCTGTTTCTCCATGTCCAGACCTTCTCGCAGGCCGCCCACGATCTCGATGGCCTTGCCAATCAATGTGCCTTTGGCGGCCACGTCCTTGCGCTCGATCGCACCTTTGGCTTGGGCGATACGGTCCAGTCCCGCTTCCATCAGCATCTGCACCAGACGGTGTGGCGTGGCCACAGCGGTCTGTGCGTGTGAATTGACCTTCTGATACTGCCGAAGGGCTGCCATCCGGTTCATGTGCTCTTACCTCGCAAAACTTGACGTTTCTATATTCAGGGTATCGACATCGCCTTGAGAAACTTTAAGGCCAGATGCCAAAAACCCGGCGCATGGCCGGGTCCTGGTTTGTCTCTTGAATCATCAGCCGCTCTTCTGAGCGTTGAGCGAATCGAAGAACGACGTAATGTTGGTCGCAGAGGCCTTGAGCTGCCCTACCAACAAGTCCATGGCGTTGTACTTGGCGGTCAGGGTGGCGGTCAGGCTGGTGACCCGCAAGTCCAGCGCGGTCTGCTGGTCCTGCAGATCGCTCTGCTGCTGGTTCAGGCTCTTGGTACGCGTGTCAAAAATGCCACCTGTCTGCGTATAGGGCGTGATGGCGGCGTTCATACGGGCAATCAGTCCGTTGGAACCGTCGCCGGTGCCGCTGAACAACTGCTGCACATCGCCAGCCAGGCCCTTGTCCATGGCCGCGCTGAACTTGGTGGCATCAAGCGACAGGATCCCGTCTCCCTGAGTCGTGGTAATGCCCAACTGCGACAGCACTGAAAGATTACCCTCGGCGCCGGTTGTCACGAGCTCGTTTCGCATCGCCGACAGAATCGAACGAGGCATCGAATCGCCCGTCAGGGCCGCCGGGGTGACGGTCGCTCCGGTCTTAGGGTCCGGAGTATCGCTGACGGTGGCCTTGCTCACCGCGGAAATAGCCTTGACCACGGCGTTGTAAGAGTCGATAAACGCCTGCAAGGACGCCTTCAGCCCGTCAGTGTTGGTCGAGACGCTGACAGTCGTGGTTTGCGTACCCTCAGCCACCAACTGCAGCGAGACGCCGCCGAGTGTCTTGTCGAGCGTATTGCTCTTGCTGCTCACGTTGAAGCCGTTGATATCGACGCTCGCGTTGCCCGGCGGGTTACCGATATAACCGGCAGAGGTCGCTGACGTCGTGTCGATCTTCACACCCGAGTTGATGGTGAAGCCGGTGATATCGCTGCTGGTGGTGATATCCGACCCTTCACCGGTCGTGGTCGAGCCCAGCACCAGACGTGAACCGTTGGCGTCGGTGATGATGTTGGCGCTGATGTTGGTGGTCTTGGTGTCGGCGTTGATCTGCTTGGCGACGGAGGCCAGTGTTGCGCCGGTCGGGATGGTGTAGCTCTTGGAAATGCCATTTTGAGTGACGGTCAGATTGCCACTCGGAATAGCACTGTCAGAGCCGCCAGAAAATGCAGCGGTCGCCACACTGGAGCTGGTGGCCAGCTTGTTGACCTTGACGGTGTAGTTACCCGGAACCGCACTGTTGTCGGACGTAACGGTGACCTTGGTTTCGTCAGAGGACTTGGCGGCATAACCGGCGAAGTCAAGTTTGCTGGTGGCGCCAGCCGCGGGTTTGATAAGCGCCTGGAAAGACGATAGCGCCGATTGCAGCGTACCGATACCGGACAGTTTGGTGGTGACCAGTTTGGTCTGCGTCGTGATCTGTGTCTGCTTTGCCAACTTATCGGCGTTGACCAGTGCGGTCACGATATCCCCGATAGCCAAGCCAGATCCCAGACCTGTTGACGGGGTAATTGGACTAGCCATTTGAGTCTCCTTCCAGGGTTAGTCGGTCTTTTGACCATTTTGACGGTCGAGAGAACCGCGTTCACGTTTCATGCCAGTTAAACTTTTGCGTCGAACAACAGACTGTTTGCATTTTTCAGACTGTCGGCAATCTTCAGCGCTTCGGCAGACGGCAATTGTCGCACCACTTCGCCTGTCTCAGTGGCAATCACCTTCACGACAACCTGCCCCGACCCTTCGTCGATGGAGAACTCAAGATTACGTCGAACCGACTGGAAGAACCTTTCCATTTCCTGAACGGCAGCTTTCAAATCCTTGGACCCCTTATCGGGATTGGAGTCTTTACTCGTCGCCGTTTCCGACTTGCCCTCAGCGGCAGGTGCAGCAACGACTTGAGGTGCCACGGCCTGCTTATCAGCTACCACTGGCACCGATTGCACTGGCTGTACCGCTGAATAAGACAGGTTCAACCGATTGCTGATATCCATGCCCACTCACCTCTCAAAGTAAAAAGGCGGAGGAGTACGCAAGCACACTCCCCCGCCAAAACTCACTGACCGATATTACTGAAGCAGTTTCAGTACAGCGGATGGCAGTTGGTTAGCCTGGGCCAGAACAGAAGTGGAAGCCTGTTGCAGAGTCTGCTGCTTGGTCAGGTTAGCGGTTTCAGCGGCGAAGTCGGTGTCTTGAATACGACCCAGTGCAGCGGTGGCGTTTTCGTTGACGTTTTGCAGGTTGGAGATCGTGCTGGTCAGACGGTTTTGCGCAGCACCGAGGTTTGCACGAGTGGCGTTGATCGATGCCAGAGCGGCGTCGATCGCAGTGATCGCGTTGTCGATGTTGGCAGAAGCAGTACCGGCGCTACCTGCAGTACCTGTGATCGCTACCGAGCCGCTTGCTACGGACAGGGAAGTGGCGTCGAACTTCGAGCTCAGGACCAGATCGATACGGTTGGCCGAGCCAGTGCTCGAACCGACTTGCAGGGTCATGGTGCCAGCCGAACCGTCCAGCAGGTTTTTGCCGTTGAGGTTGGTCGAAGCGGAGATACGGGTCAGTTCGTCCGACATTTGGCCGAATTCGGCGTTCAGAGCGGTACGGTCAGCGGTGCTGTTTGTATCGTTTCGTGCCTGAACGGCCAGTTCACGCATACGCTGCAGAATGTTGGTCGACTCTTGCAGAGCGCCTTCAGCGGTCTGAGCCATCGAGATACCGTCGTTGGCGTTCTTGATTGCTACGGTCTGACCACGGATTTGCGCAGTTTCGCGGGTAGCGATCTGCAGGCCGGCGGCGTCGTCTTTGGCGCTGTTGATTTTCAGACCGGAAGACAGACGGGTCATCGAAGTCGACAGTGCGTCCGAAGCGCGGCTCAGGTTCTTCTGAACAGCCAGGGAAGCTACGTTGGTGTTTACGCCTAAAGCCATGATGAATTCCTCGTTGGTTGGGTACTGCGGCTTTCCGGCCCTGGCAAGCGCCGGGTGTGGCCTAGAGAACCTTCGTAATGTTTATCGTCGTATCTGGAAGGAGCTTGAGGGCTTTTTCAAAATTTTTTGCCACCAGAGCGCCACCCCTGCTTTTGACGGGGGTTACACAACGTTTCGGCGTGACCTGCGCAATCTTTAACCAGGACACCCGCGCGAGGATTCGAAGGGACTTTATCCGGACACGCCTGACGGCGTGCCCGGATTGTCACTAGCCTGTCAAAGGCGAAGGATCACTGAAGCAGTTTCAGGACGGCCGCAGGTAACTGATTGGCCTGGGCCAGGACGGCGGTTGAGGCTTGCTGAAGCGTTTGCTGCTTGGTGAGCTCAGCGGTTTCGGCGGCGAAGTCGACGTCTTCAATACGGCCTCGGGAGGCTGTGACGTTTTCGATGATGTTGCTGATGTTGGCCACCGTAGTGGTCAGACGATTTTGTTTGGCACCCAGGTCAGCCATCCCGGCAGTGACTCTGGCAATGGCGTTGTCGATCTGGATGATCGCTTCGTCGATGTTTTTGTTCGCCACCGCAGCTTCCAGGGCGAGTTCCGCCTTTGTAGGGTTGAGGGGATCCGCCCGAGTCACGCCTTCGTATATCCCGGTGCCGTCGATTTTAGGCGTCAGGTCATCACCGGCCTTGATGTCTTTGTTACCCACCTTCATCGGCGTGGTCGCTGTTGCGAGCGCAGCAGCGACTGTTGCACGGTCCGCAGGTGCAGCGAACATGGACTTAGTCGAGTAATCCTGATCCAGTACAATCTGGATTTCTTCGTGCTCTCCCGTATTGGCCCCGACATGAAACGTCAGGTTTCCTGCACTGCCGTCCAGCAAGTTCAGATCTTTCCCGAACTTGGTACTCTTGCTTAGCCGGGTCAACTCCTCCGTCGCCTGTTCGAACTCCTTGTGTGACGCTAAGCGATCAGACGCCGTGTTAGTACCGTTCTTGGCCTGAACGGCGAGGTCTCTCATCCGTTGAAGTGTGTTCAACGTTTGTGACAATGCACCTTCAGTTGTCTGAATAACCGAAATTGCATCGTTTGCATTTCGGGTCGCCACCGACAAGCCTCTGGCTTGAGTGGTCAACCGGCTGGCGATCTGCATCCCGGCCGCATCGTCTTTGGCACTGTTGATTCGAAGCCCGGAAGACAGTCGGGTCATCGCAGTCCCTAACGAATCAGAAGACTTGTTCAGGTTCCGCTGAACGGACAGCGACGCAATATTGGTATTAACGGCTAAAGCCATTTTGAATTCCCTCGTTGATAGAAACGGCAGGCTTTCAATAAGCGGGGAAGTCCATTTCTCCCGGAAAACCTACAGTGTTCTTATCGACGAACAGTTCATCGGCTTGAACAACTTTCCTGCAATACGGAGGGTGCCATCACGACAAATGAAGGATAAATATCCAGCTAACTTCGCGACGGGACTGAATAAAAATAAAACCAAAAAAAACGGCCACAACGACCGTTTTTTTATTCGACAAGCGATGCACTGAGTAGGCCGTTTCCCTGACTGTTGCACTGCTGGAAATAACCCACTCGGGTGTTAGCCTCTTTTACAGGAACGCCGTCTATCAGGGCATACGAAAGAAATCCTCGATAATGCGCCGCTTCGTTGGTTTCTGTATCAACCCGCCTTCGCCTGAAAAAGCGAAGCACCCAGGCGCCACGTCAGTGCTGATGACACTGACACCTTGGGCAATAAGCGCTTCTTTGCCGATATGGCAGCCACCGATCACAGCGCTATTAGGATAAAGGATAACGCCCTCGTCGAGGACCGGGGCGATACCGTGGTTTTTTCCCACTGTGGTGTTCTGATAGACCACCAGATAGTTGGAATAAGTGGCCTTGGCGAACACAATACCGGTGGAGTGCCCGATAAAGAACATCGCTGGCATGTTGATTTCGTAGAAGAGATCAATGCCATTCAGCATCTTGTTCAACAGGAAGAGTTTGGTCGGCACTTCGGTATTGCCGGTTTCGCGCCATATCGTATTGGACAGGTAGTAAAGAAACGTGCAGTACTGCGACGAGTGCAAATAATTGAATTCATCCAGCGCCCAGGTTTTTACCGAATTGATACAGACCTGCAAGCGGGCGAGGGATTGATCGATGTGGTCGCCGATCAACAGCGATGCCTGATGTTCCCGTCCATCCGGCAGCAGGTTCTGCAGTTGCCTGGTCGTATAAGTCAGTAACCCGTTTCGTCCCAGGGTCAGGATATTGAGTGGCTTGTTCATGTCGATGTCCTGAAGTGATCGCTTACTTGATGGACGCTGTGGCGAGATCAGTGCTGTTGAAGCAGGTCGACCATCTCATATTCCAGCCAGTCCGCTACGCCAATCCAGTCCTGCCGCCCCTGACAGTGAAGCACCGCACCGAGCACCTGAGTCCAGGCCTGCTGTTGAGGCTCGCTGCTGGAAAAAAGTGGCGCCGCGGCGTCCACCAGATCGACCATGACCAGCGCCGCTTCGATGTCACGCCCCAGGCGGAACAATTGCGCACAGCGACGCGCCTCATCGACAAGAGCGGTAGAAGACTTCATGGCGCCGTCCAGTCCGGGTCGAATTCAGTGCCAGCGATGAGCGCTCCATCCCGGCTGGTGTTGAAGAATCGTACCTCGGGGTGCCGGGCGATATAGCGTTCCAGTTCAATGAGGTAGCTGCGGAAGTTGAGCTGGGTCTTGACCTTGTCACCACGTCCGTCCCGAACCCAATGTCGAGCAATACTCATCTCCGGCCCGAGGTCTCCGTCCTGCCAGCCCGTGTGCGTCTTGCCGCCCGGAAAGGCGAAGTCCGCACCGAACAACGTGATACGGGCCGCCCCCATTTTCACCGCCAGATCTATAGCGGGGTGAATCACGCTGCCCCCCACGTGCAGCGTGGCTCTGGGAATCTGTTCACGAATGCGCGAGTAAACCGGGCTGGCGGAATAGCCGACATAGCGTGACCCTTGCCAGGCCTCAAGCATCGCCGCGTCCTGACGGGGCAGGTAGACCAGTGCGATGCCTTGAGTATCGTCAGGCGGCAAATGACGGGAGGTGATGCGGTGGTCGATACTGACCACCAGGTCCGGCTTGATCCCTTGCTTGCGCAGCGGCACATAAGCGGTGTCGACACAGAGGAACAGGGGCCTATCAGCATGCTCAAAGGTGCTCAACAGGCGCGGCAGGTGCTGTTGCAGGCTCGGGCCAGTGGCGATGACAAACACGTCTCGCCCCACCTGAGTACCAAACAGCGCCGCGACGTCGGTGTCGCTGTTCAGCAGCGCCCTGCCCTGTTCCAGTCGCTGGACGTTGTCGGGGTCGTCGGGCGAAAACGCCTGGTTATTGAAATCGACATGCACTTCGCTGACCAGACGATCACGGATTCGCGCATTGGCATCGTCGGCCAGCACCAGTTCGGCGGGCAGCGCGAAGAACGGCAGCTGGATTTCCGGATGCGCATCGGCGTAGGACAGCACTACGCGGGGATCGCCAAGCCAGTCAATGTGCTCCAGCAACTGCATCACCAGGACGAACAGCGCGCCATTGAGGATGTGTACATGCAACTGTTGCAGACTGTCGGAGGCCAGGAGCACGCGCTGTAAATCTCCCAGCCCTGCGCCGTAGAGATGGATCACCGGACTCTTTGCAGGCAGGCTGTCTGCCTGCATCTGCGCTTCGGCGAGGCGGTCGTGGCGGCTGGTGAGCTGAATGCCTGCAACGCTCAGGGTCGAGCCTTGCCCTTCGAGCAATTGAGCCGGGACAGAGGAGGGATCCTCCACGGACAGACGCTGCATGACAGCAGGCCATCGCTCGGCCAGAACGGCGCTGTTGCGCTGATAAATCTCGTTCACGGCGACGGTCCTTATCAAAAACGAGAGAAATGAAAACGGCGACCTGAAATCCAGTGTCGCCGTTGGGTGGCTCGATCAGAGGCAGGTCAGGGTCAAGGACGATAAAGGATCGCCGACCCCCACGACAAGCCCACACCGAAACCACTGAGTGCCACGCGCTTCCAGCTCGCGTTGAGCACGTGTTTTTCCAGCAGCAGCGGGATGCTCGACGACACGGTATTGCCGGTTTCCAGCATGTCCTTGACGAACTTCTCCGGCGAACTGCCGTCTTCGAAGCGGCGGGCGACCGCATCGACGATCGCGGCGCTGCCCTGGTGGATACAGAACGCGTCGATGTCTGTTGATTGCAGGCCCGAATCCGAGAGCAACTCGTTCAGGTGTGCCGGGACCTTGACCAGGGCGAAGTTGAAGACCTGACGGCCGTTCATGAAGAAAGCGCCGTTGGTGGTCTTGAGGAACTCGGCGCCACCGCCATCGGTACCGAACTTCGCCTTGCCCAGTTGCCAGGGCGCGTCGTCGCACATCCAGGTGGCGGTTGCGGCGTCACCGAACAGCATGGTGGTGTTTCGGTCTTCGGGGTCGACGATCTTGGAATAAGGATCGGCGGTGATCAGCAGGCCATTTTTCAGCCCGGTGGCTTCCATGAAGCCTTTCAGCGCGTAGATACCGTAGACGTAACCCGAGCAGCCCAGCGAAAGGTCGAACGCCGCCACATGGGTCGGCAGGCCGAGTTTGTGCTGAACGATGGCTGCGGTGTGGGGCAGGCCTTCTTCGTCACCGTTCTGGGTGACTACGATCACCGCGTCGATGGCGTCGCGCGAAAGCTCAGGGTTGTTGGCGAACAGTTGGTTAGCCGCTTCGACGCACAGGTCGGAGGTTTCCTGAGCGTCGTCCTTGCGTGGCAGAAAAGCAGAACCGATCTTGCCAAGGATGAACTCTTCATCCTTCCCGAATTTGGCACCCTGCGCGTAATTGTCAACGCCGGCTGCAGGCACGTAACTCGCTATGCTTTTAATGCCAATCATCATGGCTTCCCAATCAAAAACTGCTGAACATCGCCCGTCGCCCAAAGGCGGGGCATTGAAATCCGGGGCTTGAGGCCGAAAAAAACGCAACCGGAAGGCTCTGGCGCGATCAGAAAGTCTCTGAAATCAGCCTGATGCCTTCATCGCCTGCAAGCACGATACAGTGAAGATGCCCGTTATGACTCACAGGTCACCAAAAGTTTTACAAGCTTTTAGCTGACCGATGGGTACTGCGCAAGGG
This sequence comes from Pseudomonas sp. NFACC02, assembly GCF_900110765.1. GTDB lineage: Bacteria > Pseudomonadota > Gammaproteobacteria > Pseudomonadales > Pseudomonadaceae > Aquipseudomonas. The sequence continues at coordinate 56,070 of NZ_FOEO01000006.1, read as the reverse complement.
CCGATTGCCTTTCAGACAGGGAATAGACATGAAGATGTCATGGGGTTGTGGCGAGCTGCGCCAGGCAATTGGCTGAACGCCGGTCATTTGTGGGAGCGTGACGAATGCGCGGGGTCAGTCAACATCATCGGCGTTCCAGCCACCGCATTCCCGGCCCTCGTAACCTCGGACGGCGCCTACAGGTATCGCGTCGTGCCTGGTGTGCGGCATGCATAAACCCTGTGGGAGCTTGGTCCGGGCGGCATTGCGACGAATGCGACAGGTCGTTGACATCATCAGTGGCTGACACACCACATTCCTAGCCAATCACCTCCCAACTCAACGCCGTACCTCGCGCGAGGGCTTGGCGGGCGGTGCGGCCGAGGACGCGGTCGATGTGTTTGGGCGCCAGGCCCAGGCCTGGCCGGATTGCGCGGACGTTGTCTTTGCTGAAGGCTTCCCCCTCTGCCATGTCCCGCACCACGTAGAGTGAGCGACGGAACACCAGCGATTTCTGCTCCGCCTGGGTGGCGCCGTAGTGCACGCGGCCCAGCCCTTGCCAGGCGCGTTCGGTCTCGATGACCAGGCTGTTCATTTCCGCGGGTTCCAGCGAAAAGCTCGCATCCACGCCGCCATCGGCACGGTCCAGGGTGAAATGCTTTTCGATGACCGTCGCCCCCATCGCAACCGCCGCAACCGACACGCCGACGCCCATCGTGTGATCCGAAAGCCCGACCTGACAACCGAACAACCCTGCCAGGTGCGGAATCGTCCGGATGTGGCTGTTTTCTGGCGATGCCGGGTAGGTGCTGGTGCATTTGAGCAACACCAGATCCTTGCACCCGGCCTCGCGCGCGGCACGGACACTTTCGTCAAGCTCGGCGATGCTGGCCATGCCGGTGGAAATGATGAGCGGTTTGCCGGTGGCCGCCACCTTGCGGATCAGCGGAATGTCGGTGTTCTCGAAACTGGCGATTTTGTAGGCCGGCACGTCGAGGCTTTCGAGAAAATCCACGGCGCTTTCATCAAAGGGGGTGGAAAACGCCAGCAACCCCCGCTCCCTGGCGCGGGCAAAGATCGGCGCATGCCACTCCCACGGCGTGTGCGCCTGCTCATAAAGCGAATACAGCGATGAGCCGGCCCACAGGCTGTTCGGGTCTTTGATAAAGAACTCGCCCTCGGCGATGTCCAGGGTCATGGTATCGGCCGTGTAGGTTTGCAGTTTGAGCGCATGGGCGCCGGCCTCGGCAGCGGCGTCAACGATGCGCAGGGCCTGCTCCAGCGACTGGTTATGGTTGCCGCTCATTTCCGCGATGACGAACGGCGCAGCGTCCGGGCCGATGGTTCTGGAACCGATCTTGAAACTATTCATCGTTGATCACCCGTTGAAAATGACGCTCGGCCTGGGCGTACCCGGCCTTTTGAAAAAGAGAAACGGACACGGCGTTGTCAGCCAGCACCTGCGCCCGAATGATGCGGATATCCGGCCAATGGCGCCGCAAAAAGCGCTCGCCACTGGACAGCAAAACCTGACCCCAACCGACTCCGGCGTGGCCATCGAACAGATAGATCGACACCTCGACACTGTCGCCTTCCCGGTCGTAACGCACCATGCCGACCGGTCCCCGTGCAGTTTCTGCTATCAGAATCCGCCGCCGTGGATGACTCAGACTGCGTTCGAACCAGTCAATATGGCTGTCCCAGTCGATCGGGTCGCTGTTGAACGCCCATCGCCGGACATGCGCCGCATTGCGCCCCTGAAACAGCAACGTGGCGTCCCGGGAGGTGGCCAGACGCAGTTCAAGTAAAGGCGCTGCCAGCGCGACCGCCAGCCGCTGCGCACCCTTGCCGTCCACCAGTGCCCGTGAACGCTCGGCCAGACTCTGGCGCAATTCGCGGTTGTCCCGCAGCACCGCGACAGCGTCGACCAGCCGCTGCAGGTCGAGGGTGTCATGCGCGCCCAGGTAAAGATGGCCACCGGCTTGCGCCAATAATTGCGCGTTGAGTTGCTGATTGTGGGCAACGGCGATACAGATCGTCGGCAACCCCAGCGCCGCGCGTTCCCAGGTGGTGCCGCCGCCCGCGCCAATGAACAGATCAGCCTGCTGCATAAAGCCAGAAAAATCGTTGACCAACGTGTGCAACCGCCAGTTCGGGCGAGCCTTGATCAGTTCGCTCATGGCGGCCCATTCGGGGTGGTGAAGGCCCGCGACAAAATCCACCTGCAGATCGTCGAAGCCCTGTAGCGCAAGCATCGTCGCGTACACCTGACATGCCGCATCGAAGCCACCAAAGTTAACCATCACTCGCTCTACACGCGGCTTGATGACAATCGGCCGACACTGAAACTCATCCCGCAGCAACGCAAAACGTGGGCCCAGGAAGGTCTTGCAGTCGCCCTCGATCCATGGCGCGTAAGGACAATCCTGCGCCTGCGCGGAGTAGTTCTGATCCAGCAGCAGGTCCACCGCGTGGGGGCGATTGGCGAGGTCGTCGATGGCCATCAGGCGATCGGCGAACCGCCGAGCGGCCCTCTCCCACCGGGCATCCAGCCCGTAGTGATCGACAATCAGCCAGTCGAAGCGTTGCTCGTTACCCAGCGCACTCGCCAGGGCAACGATATCGGCCTGCCAAGGCAACAACACTTCGATGCCGGCGCCAGACGCCTCCTGCGGATAATGCTCCGGCAACCCCAGTGCGAGATAACCGTGCTCGCCCAGACGCTGAAGCAGGTGCCCGGGCAATTGCCGGCAGGCGAATACCACCTCGGCGCCGTCTTTGCGCAAGGCGGTCGCCAGCGTCAGGCAACGCGCGATATGGCCGCTGCCGATGGCGGCCGAGGCGTCGGCACGAATCAGTACCCTCACGGCTCCAGCGCTCCGCCCGCCTTGAGTGCGGCATAAAGGTATTCGGCACGCACCCAGTCCTCCTCGTTGTCGATGTCCTGAACCAGGTGGCGTGGCAGGACCACCGGCAGACTCTGCGACGAAAAAATCACGTCGCCACGCAGCCACGCTTCGCTGCGGCCCCAGTAGAACTGCCCGGCGTCCTGATAGGCTGCGGGCAAGTCCTGGGAGCGCACAGTGCGATATTCGGGGTGCATGGAGTCCAGGCTGCCGTCATCGTTGATCAGCAACGCCCGTTGAATCGGGAAGCCAAACCCACACACCGAGAACGCATAGGACTTCTCGGGCGCTGCCTGCAACGCTTGCAGACCCTGACGCAGGAACCGGGTCTGCAACAGCGGCGCGGTCGCGTAGAGGCAGCAGGTGAAATCGTAACGTTGGTCGAGGGCGCGAATGGCGTGTTGAATCACCGCCGCCGTGCCGGTGTAGGCATCGGCCAGGTCGGCAGGCCGCATGAACGGCACTTCTGCCCCATAGGCACGCGCCACGTCGGCAATTTCATCGTCGTCGGTACTGACCACGACGCGCTCGAACAGCCCGCTGGCCAAGGCTTTGCGAATCGAGCCGACGATCATCGGCTCGCCGTTGAACAGCTTCAGATTCTTGCGCGCAATGCGCTGGCTGCCGCCGCGCGCCGGAATGATCGCCACCGCGCTCATGGACGTTTTTCCAGAAGAAACCAGGTGATGTCGTCGACCGGAAACTGCGGATCACGGTGATAACCGAAGCCATAATCCAACAGGTGCAGATCGGTAAAACGATCAAGCATCTCACCTGCAAAATCCCGCTTGAACAGTTTGTCGCTGTTACCGCGATAGGAGACTTCCACCGGGACCGGGTTGTAGTACTCAGCGATCAACACATAGCGAGAACTGAGATGATACAGCTGATCGTACGCCTTGCTCAGCAGCTCAGGTGCCAAGTGAATCAGCACGCCCTTGCTCAGGGTCAGGTCATAGCGGCGCTCACGCGGGAAGTCGAACAACGAGCCTCGCCAGATGTTCCCGATGTCCAACGCTTGCGCCTGGGCGTGCGCTTTCGCGTTGATCTCGACTCCGTAAAATTCGCAGGCCGGCAGCAACTGACTGAGCGCCAGCAAATTGTTGCCGGTGTTGGTCCCCAGTTCGAGCACGCTCTGGAGCCCCTGCGTACGACCCAACGCTTTGGCAAAGAGGGCGACACTGGCTGAGACCAGTCCTCGTCCCTGGTTGCGCTCCACGTACTGATCGCCGAAATCGCCTTGCCAGAACCGCTCTTGCTCAGTCAGATCACGCATGTCATAGGTCCGTAAACCAGAAACGTTCACTTCAAATGATCAACAGCTGTTTGAGCTGATCGATCACATAGTCTTGTTCGGCATCGGTCATCGCCGGGAACAGCGGCAGACTGATGGCTTGGGCGTAATAGGCTTCTGCTTCGGGGAAGTCCCCCGCCACAAAACCCAGGTCCCGGTAGTACGCCTGCAAATGCAGCGGAATGTAATGCACGTTGACGCCGATGCCTGCCGCACGCAAGCCTTCGAATACCTGCCGATGGCCGAGGGTCAGGCGCTCGGTCTGCAAGCGCACGACGAACAGGTGCCACGCGGACTCGGCCTCGGCCTGCAACGTCGGCAACGTCAGCGGCAGATAGGCAAGCAGGCGCAGATAGCGCGCGGCGAGTTCACGACGACGGGCCAGAAACCCATCGAGCTTGGTCAACTGCGACAAACCCAGCGCGGCCTGCATGTCGGTGATGCGGTAATTGAAGCCCAGCTCGATTTGTTGGTAGTACCACGGCCCATGGCTGGGTTCGTCCATCTGCGCGGGATCACGGGTCATGCCGTGGCTGCGCAGACGACACAGCCGTTGCGCCAGATCGGGACGATTGGTCAACACCAGGCCGCCCTCGCCTGTGGTGATGATTTTCACCGGGTGGAAGCTGAACACGGTCATGTCGGCGAACTCACCGCAGCCGACCGGACGTCCTGCGTACCGCGCGCCCACCGCGTGGGAAGCGTCCTCGATGACCGTAAAACCATAGCGGCGGGCCAGTTCAGCCACCGTGCGCATGTCACAGCTCTGCCCCGAAAACGCCACGGCCACCAGCACTTTGGGGAGTGTTCCGGTTCGCTCGGCGGCTACCAGCTTGCGCTCAAGGGCCTGAGCATCGAGGTTCCAGGTCAGCGGGTCGATGTCGACGAAATCGACGTCGGCGCCACAGTATCGGCCGCAGTTGGCCGACGCCAGAAACGTGTTGGGGCTGGTCCACAATATGTCGCCCTCGCCCAGCCCGGCCGCCAGACAGGCGATGTGCAGCGCCGCCGTGGCATTGCACACCGCAACGCCAAATGCCGCCTCGCAACGCTCGGCCATGGCCGCTTCGAAGCGCTCGATGGTCGGGCCCTGCGTCAGCCAGTCGGACTTGAGCACCTCGACCACCGCATCGATGTCGGCCTGATCGAGGCTCTGGCGACCGTACGGAATCATGGCTTGATGGCGGCGTGCAGATCGCCGATCTGGCGGACCGACATGAAGTCCGGGTTGGTGTCGGAGCGGTACTCGAAGTCGTCTGACACCGGCTGACCTTTTTCGCCCGTCGCGTCGACTGCGAAATCGGTGTCGACGTTGTTGAACCGGATCGACGGCACGATGGTGTAATGATCCTTGAACTCCAGGGTCATGCGCGCGTCATCCTGCGGGACCATCAGCTCGTGAAGCTTTTCGCCCGGGCGAATCCCGACCACCTTGTGCGGCAGTTCGGCCGCCATGGCATGGGCCAGATCGACGATGCGCACCGAAGGGATCTTCGGCACGAAGACTTCACCCCCGTGCATGCGCTCGAAACTCTGCATGACGAAATCGACACCGTGGTCCAGGGTGATCCAGAAGCGGGTCATTCGGGGGTCGGTGATCGGCAGTTCCTTGGCACCGCTCGCGATCAGCTTATTGAAGAACGGCACGATCGAGCCGCGCGAGCCTGCCACGTTGCCATAACGCACCACGGCAAAACGGGTCTGCTCTTCCCCGCCGATATTGTTCGCGGCCACGAACAGTTTGTCCGACAGCAGCTTGGTCGCGCCGTACAGGTTGATCGGGCTGGCGGCCTTGTCGGTCGACAGCGCGATGACTTTCTGCACGCCATTGGCGATGGCGGCGGCAATGATGTTTTCCGCGCCATTGACGTTGGTACGGATGAACTCGGTCGGGTTGTATTCAGCCGCGGGAACGTGTTTCAGGGCGGCCGCGTGCACGACGTAGTCGATCCCGCGCATGCCCTGCTGCAAACGATCGGCATCCCGCACATCGCCGAGAAAATAACGCATGCAGGGCGCATTGAATTCCTGCTGCATTTCGTACTGCTTCAGCTCGTCGCGGGAGAAAACCACCACGCGCCGAGGCTGATAACGCTCCAGCAGCGTGCGGATGAACTGGCGGCCGAACGAACCGGTTGCGCCAGAGATGAATACCGATTTGCCGTTAAACATGGCGAATACCTTTACCTGTCGGTCTTAGGCGAGCAACTGGGCCCATGTGGACCCGGAACTTTCGCCAAGGGTGAAGCCCTTGCCGGTGAGCGCCAGGTTCTTGTTGTATGCCAGGTCATGAGCAAACGCATCGGCCCATTTGTGTTGAAGGGCAGCCAACGCCTCAGGTGCCTGCGGCAAGGTGCCCGGATGCACCACATGCACCTGCGGCGTCCAAACCGTCATGTACCCGGCCTGGGCAAGCTTCAGACACAAGTCGACATCACTAAAGGCCTCAGCAAACGTCTCCTCGTCCAGACCGCCTGCCGCATCGAATACCTCTGCACGCACCATCAGACAGGCGTCGGACACCGCACCATAGTTCTGATCCAGCACCAGACGTTGCATGTAGCCTTGCGCATCTTTGGCTTCGCCGATAAAGGCCGAGCCCACGCCACCGTTCATGCCCAGGATCAGCCCCGCCTGGCTCACACGGTCACTTCGATCAAGCAGCTTCGCGCCGACGACCCCGATTTCAGGACGCAAGGCATGGTTCAACAATGAATCGATCCAGTTCGGGCTGACCACTTCAGCCTGGGCAGATAACAGCACCAGATACTCACCCTTCGCCTTCTGCCGGGCAGCGTTCGCAAGGGCTGCGTGACTCAAGCGCCGAGGCATCCGCATGACCGACACGCGCGCCTTTTCCTGTCGCGCCAGCCAGTCGACCAGCTCAGGCGACTCACTGTGGTTGTCGGCGATCAGCACTTCGTAATTCGAATAGCGGGTGCGCAGCAAGATGCTGGACAGACACCGCTGCAGATCCTCCAGGTTGTCTTCGCTGCGAAGGAGGATGGACACCAGCGGGCGCTGGCTGTGGCGGTAGTCGATACGCCAGGCGCCATCGGCAGCGGCGCTGACCTGGGCCTTGTAGCCACGCTGGTTCAGGTGGCGGGTCAGTGCAAGACGCTGATGGGGGTTTTCGTCCGTGGGCAACGCGTCACAGATCAACAGCGGCTCGTCCAGATGGGCCAGCCATGCCAGCCCGCCCTTCTCGATCACGCGCAGCAGCAACTCAAACTCTGGCGCCTGCTCAAAATCAGCCGAATAGCCACCCGCTTCCAGCAAGACGTCGCGACGCATCAGCCAATGACGGGACATCAGGGACGGATGGCTCTGCAACAGGTCCAGGTTAAAGCCAGGCCGCATGACGTGGGTCAGCGCGCCGCCGGGCAAACGCTGAATTTCGTCAGCGAACACCGCTCGGCATTCCGGTGCCGCCTGCAGCTCCAACGCCGCACGCAACAAACCGCCCGGCGTGAACTCGTCGCCGACCTCAGCGAGCATCAGCCAGTCGCAGGAAGACTGCCGGGCGGTCTGGTTAACCTTTTCAACCCAGTTGTTCTTGCTGACTTTGACGAAGTGAAGGGTGTTCTGCACAGTGGTCGCCGCTGGCGGCTCCCCGGTGGTGAAGACCACCACTTTGAAGTTTTTGCAGTGTCCTTCGACAAGACTGTCGAGGGTGAGCTGCAGTTTGCTCATGTCGTCTTCCAGGTCCAGCAGCAGAATGCCGAACTGCGGACAGCCACCCAACTCGGCAATACGCGTGGTGATGGCCTGTACGTCTTCGGCCCCCGGCTTACGCGCGTCGAGCCATTGCAGCACACGACCGGACGGCATGTCGTTGAAACGCACCCGATGATCCTCGCGCTGAACCGACTTGAGGCGTTCCAGCCAGCGCGACAGCTGCTCGACCTCTTCCTGGTCGTCCTGCTCCGCCATCAGCTCAAGCAAGGGCTCGACGATATGAGGGTTGAAGATATTGAGCGTCATGGCCTCCCACAGCCGGTTGGCAATGGTTTCCGAAGTGTCGTTTTCGTGGGTGCGCAACAGCAGTTCCTGTTGGGTCCAGACCCCCTCGAGCTGCTCCATTTGCAGCTTACCGGCAGGCATCGCATGGATCAGAAACTCGACATCGCTCAGCACGTCGAAGAACGCCTGGTTGTAGAACGGCATCTCCACGAACTGCCGTGGCCCGAACTCTCTATCAACCGGCGCAAAAACGTCATTCCAGCGAGAAAAGATAATGCTGGTCAATGTCAGTGAACGCGCTTCCTGCAAACAGGTTTTGAGGGCCGAGATCGACGCCAGCGCGACCTGAGTGCGTTCCTGCAGCGCTTTGTCGTTCAGCCCCGTATCGAGCGCCCCCAGAAAGCTGACGAACTGCTGACGCTCCGCTTCAGAGCGCGGATCGGGATCGCAGAGTTTGGCCAGAATGTCGGTCTGATGCTCGGAGCGCAGGTAATTGACCTCACGCACCACATAGGGAATCGGAAGGATTCTTGCCTTGGCGCAGGACAGCAAGAAGTAGGCGTGGCCAAACTCCTGCAATTCAAACCCTGTCCCCTTGGGCAGTGCCGCATACCAGCGCAGCAACAGCTCGGTACGCGTCACCGCATAGAACGGCGGAATGTACTGGCCCAGGTAGCTCAACACGCGCTCGGCCGCATCTTCGCTTGCATAGTCCTCGCAAACTTTCTTGTCTCGGCGGAAGTACTCGACCTTGTTGCCGTATGCCAGGTACATCAGGCAGTAGCCGTGACACAGACCGTAATCTGGATGGGCAGCGAGAAAATCAACCGACTGGACCAACGCGTCATGCAGCAGAAAATCATCATCGGGCACGAAGGTCATGAACGGCGTTGTGACCTGACCGACGCCGTAGGCGACCTTCTCCTGCAGACCGGAATAGGAAAACTGCGGCAAATGCCGGTAATCGACCTGCGGAAACAACTCAGCGATAGCACCAGCCGATTCAGGCGACGAGTCCAGCACCAACACGCGGGCAGGCAAGGTGCTATAGAACTGCAGGGTGCGACGCAGAAAGGCCGGTCGGTTATGGGTCAAGACCACCAGGGTGAGCTGCTCGTCAAGCGACATGTGGATTCTCGCGATTGGATGACTGTGCATTAGCGTTGTCCCGCCATCCGGCCCATGGCCGAATCTGGAAATGATGGATGAAAAGTGGAGATCGGGCCTGGCACCTTGAGAACGATCATGTATGGCTGCCTCCGAGAGGCGCAGGGTCTTGCTGACGCAGCGCGCGCAAGCGCATGGCATCTCCCCAGAACGCCATCGGCTCATGGCTGGCATAACCGTAATGGCCCAGATTCAATTCGATGGAAGCGTTGCGTTCGCGCAGTCGTGCCTCCACCAAGGCGCGGACGGAAATCGGTACACCGCTGCAGCAGTTCACGATTCCGGAAAAATGCGCTCGCTCGAGTACGTCTGCCAGATACCCGGCAGCGATGTCGATGTCCAGGTAGTCACGCAATTGATCGCCCGCTGACATATCGAATCGCTCGGCGCCACTGTCTATCGCCCTGTCCAGGCTGGCGAGCAGGCTATTGGGGTTCTGACCGGCCCCGTGCAGATAGAACAAGCGCACCCATTGCAATACAAACGGGTGGTGTGCCTGCAACGCCTCCAGAAAAAGTCGCAGCGTATGCTTGGCCAACCCGTAAGGATTGGTCGGCTGTGGCAGCGTCTCCTCGCTCATGGGCCCGCTCTGCATGCCGTATTCGAAACAGGTCCCGGTGACCAGCACCTGAGGGACACCCGACTGAATGACGTGCTTGATAAAGCGGTAATCGGCGAACAGGTTGTGCTCGAAGTGGAACAAGTCGCGGTAGTTAGGCAAGCCCGGCCATGCCAGGTGGACCAGCGCGTCCATTCCCGTCGCCAGCGCCTGGACGTCCGCGTCCAGGGCATGAATGTCCGCACTGACGAACTCGACCTCGTTGAACCAGGGCATCGCCCGGGCCGTTTCCGGATTGCGTGCCACGGCACGCACCGAAGAGCCTCGGGCGAGCAGGTGCTTCACCAGGTGACGCCCCACGAACCCGGTAGCGCCCGTCACCAGCACGCGCTGCGCCCTCACAGGAACGTCAACTCGGGAACAGCGATCACGAAACGAGCGCCCCACTCACGGACCACGGCCTGTTGCTGACTGACCTCTTGCAGCAGATTCCAGGGCAGGACCAGGACGTAATCGGGCTTTTCATCGGCGATGCGGCTCGGTTCAACCACCGGGATGCGACTGCCTGGCAGGAACTTGCCCTGTTTATGGGGGCTGGCGTCGGCCACCCAGGCCAGCAGATCTGACTTGACCCCGGCGTAGTTAAGCAAGGTATTGCCTTTGGCGGCCGCACCATAGCCAACGACCCGCTTGCCATCGGCGCGGGCCTTGAGCAGAAAACTCAAGAGTTCATGTTTGATGCGTTCGGCAGCAGGCGCGAGCGTGGCATAGAACGCGCGGGTTTTAACGCCAGCGACGGCTTCCTCCTCAAGCTTCCTTGCGACGGCGGGTTGTACATCCTGCCTGCCCCCCTGGCGTTGCACGAAAACCCGCAGCGATCCGCCGTGGGTCGGCAGCTCGCCGACATCGAATACGTGCAGGCCATTGCGCTCACAGAGCGTGTTCACGGCGGTGAGCGAAAGATAGGAGTAATGCTCGTGGTACAGGGTATCGAACTGGTGGCCGGACATCAGGGCAAGTAGTTGCGGGAATTCGAACGTCGCCACGCCATCAGGCTTGAGCAGCGTGGCAAACCCGGCCAGGAAATCATTGATGTCAGGCACGTGCGCCAATACGTTGTTGGCGGCCATCAAGTCGGCAGACCAGCCCTCCTCACGTAACGCGGTCGCGCTGTCCCTGCCAAAGAAGACCTCGCGGATCTCCAGCCCCTTGGCGCGGGCGGCGTCCGCGGTGCTTCGGGTCGGTTCGACGCCCAGGCAACGAATGCCCCGAGCCGCCACATATTGCAGCAGGTAACCGTCGTTGGCCGCGATTTCCACCACGCGACTGTCCTGGTTGAGTCCGAAGCGTTCGACCATGTCAGCGACGTATCGCTCGGCATGTGCCAGCCAGGAACTGGAATACGAACTGAAGTAGGCATAGTCGGCATCGAACAAACTGTCGGCCTGCGTGTAATCGTTGGTCTGAACCAGCCAGCAGTGTTCGCACACTTCCACTTTCAACGGCACCCACTGCTCTGCCTGACTCAGCTGATCAGCACGCAGATAGGCATTCGAAGCCGGTGCGGTCCCCAGATCGATCAGAGGCAACTTCAACTCGGTGCCACAGCCACGGCAGTTCATAAACGCACTCCAGCGAAAGACGGGGTCAGCATGGGATGACCCGCATCCCTCACCGACAGATTCTTGACAGGCAATGGCCAGGCGATGCTCAGTCGCGGGTCATGGGGTGACAGACCGGCCTCGTGCTCAGGCGCGTAATCCGCGCTGTGCAGGTACAGCAGTTCGGCATCGTCGGTCAGCGTCTGGAAACCGTGAGCAAATCCGGCCGGGATCAGCAAACTGCGGCCGTCGCCTGCCTCAAGATGCTCGGCGTGCCACTGCAGGAATGTCGCCGAATCCGGGTTCAGGTCCACGGCGACATCCCACACCGCGCCACGCAGGCACGTAATGAGCTTGGCTTCGGGCTGAGCCGCGGTCTGGTAATGCATGCCCCGCACGCTGCCGCGTTCGGCGGTGCATGAGTGGTTGATCTGACGCACATGAAAAGCCTGGCCGAAGGCGGTCATGCCGCCCTCACAGAACAGCCGGCTGAACTGCCCTCGCTGATCAGCATGTCGGCGGTGCTGCAGGCTGAAGAGGCCGGATAATGGCAGCGCATGGATCAGCATTTCGCTCATGCGGCCTCCGTGTAAGTGGTCAACTGGTGTTGAGTGAAGGCCCGCATGTCTTGTCCTGCTTTCCAGGCCAGATGCCAGGCCAGCGTGTGCTCCAGGCACTGAGCCAATGACCACCGTGCACGCCAGCCCAGTTGCTGGCGTGCGCGGCTGCTGTCCAGGCGCAACAGCCCGGCTTCGTGCAGATCGCTGCTTTCGACGACCAGACCCGGCGCCGACGGCCACTGACGTGCGAGATTCGCCACCACGTCGCCAACGGTGCACATGTCGTCTTCACCCGGACCGAAATTCCACGCACCAGCGTATTGCGGACCATGGACGTAGAGACGTTCAGCCAATAGCAGGTATCCGGTCAGCGGCTCCAGGGCGTGCTGCCAGGGCCGGACCGCCTGCGGATAGCGCAACGTCACGGGTTTGTTCGCCGACCATGCCTTGAGGACATCGGGAATCAACCGGTCGGCAGCAAAATCACCGCCGCCCAGGACATTGCCCGCGCGTGCAGTTGCCAGCGCCAAGCGGTGTTCGCCGTAGCGCTGCGCAGGAAAGAATGAGGCGGCATACGACTGCGCCAGCAACTCGCAGCACGCTTTGCTGCTGCTGTAAGGGTCATGTCCACCCAAGGGTTCGTTTTCACGATAAGGCCATTGCCATTCCTGATTGGCGTAGACCTTGTCCGTGGTCACCAGCACGCAGGCGCGCACGCCCCCTGCCTGGCGAATGGCTTCGAGCAGATTCAGCGTCCCCATCACGTTGCTGGAATAGGTCGCGACCGGATCGCGATAGCCCTCACGCACCAATGGCTGGGCAGCCAGGTGCAGGACGATTTCAGGACGCACTTGCTCGAGCAACGAGGACAGCGCGAGCAGATCGCGCAGGTCGCCTCGACGATCATCGATACCCTCGGTGACACACGCCAGTTCGAACAGACTGGGGTCAGTACCGGGATCGAGGGCAAAGCCGGTCACCTGCGCGCCAAGGCGCTGAAGCCACAATACCAGCCAGCTGCCCTTGAAGCCGGTGTGCCCAGTCACGAGCACTCGCTTGCCTTGCCAGAAACGGCTCGTCACGCCCATTGCTTCCATGGAGCGCCCCCACTCTGCCAAAGCTCTTCGAGGTAGTTCTTGTCACGCAGCGTGTCCATCGGGTGCCAGAAACCTTCGTGCTGGAACGCCATCAACTGATCGCGGCTGGCCAACTCAACCAAAGGTTCGTTTTCCCACGAGGTGCTGTCGCCGGAGATCAATGGCAACACGTCCGGCGACAGCACAAAGAAACCGCCATTGATCCAGCCGCCATCCCCTCGGGGCTTCTCGGTGAAACCCAGCACCCGATTGCCATCGCGATCCAGCGCACCGTAGCGTCCGGGCGGTTGCACGGCAGTGACCGTCGCGAGCTTGCCGTGGGCGCGATGAAAATCCACCAGTGCGCCAATGTTCAGGTCCGAAACCCCGTCGCCGTAGGTGAAGCAGAAAGCCTCGTCGTCGCGCACATACTGGCCGGCGCGGCGTAAACGCCCGCCTGTCATGCTTTCTTCGCCGGTGTCGATCAGGGTCACGCGCCACGGTTCGCTGTAATTCTGATGAACATCCATGCGGTTGTTGCGCATGTCGAACGTCACATCGGAGGTGTGCAGGAAGTAGTTGGCGAAAAAATCCTTGATCGCGTAGCCCTTGTAGCCCAGGCAGATCACGAAATCGTGGATACCGTGGGCTGAGTACTGCTTCATGATGTGCCAGAGAATTGGCTTGCCGCCGATCTCGATCATCGGCTTGGGCTTGAGGTGCGACTCCTCACTGATGCGAGTACCCAGACCACCCGCCAGAATGACTGCCTTCATCGTTGCCCTGTTCCTGTCTGCGACTGCGGTTTCCGCCCCCACGCACAAGCCATCGCAGGTCGGATACCGGATCTGTTCATCTGTCCGCGCCAATCACGTGACGCATGATTTATGGCGCTTTGAGGGGAACTTGCAGGAAACGCGCCAGCTCCGGGCAGCGGAGCCGGCGGCGGTAGACGGTGTCAGTCGGCCAGCCAGCCGTTGACCCAGCTCAGCAGATTGTCGCCGCGCAGCATATAGTCGCGAAGGACCGTTTCGCGCAGTTCATCGCCCATGCGGTAACTCGCATCGGGATCGGCGAGGTGCATGCGAATGGCCTGCAGCCATTCATCCGTACTGTTAGTCGTCACCCGGGTACACGGCAGATACCCGTGGTACGCCTTGGTGTCGCTGCAAATCACCGGATAGCCGCAGACGCCATACTCCAGCAGGCGCAGATTGCTCTTGCAGTCGTTGAAGATGTGGAACTCCAGCGGCGCCAGGGCCAGGTCCAGATTCAGGCTGGCGAGTTTCGCCGGGTACTCCGCCAGACTGATCGAAGGATGAAACTCATGCAGATAGGGTCGCAACGCTTCCGGGCACATGCCGAAGAAGACCCAGTCGACCACATCAGCCAGTTCGCGCACGACCTCGGCGATGACTTCCAGATCCCCCGCGTGGCTGGTTCCCCCACCCCATCCGACACGCGGTTTTTTCGAGGTGCGGCGCTGACTGAGGCCTGTCAGGCCCTGCCACATTTCCGTGGCGAGCATGTTAGGCACCACGCGGATATCGTGATGCATCGAGGACAAGGCATCGGCCAACGGTTCCGTGGAAACCACGACGCGGTCACAAAGCGAGGTACCTCTGCGCACCAGACTCTCCATCTGCTGTGAGTCAGGCATGTTGCGCATGTGGCCGTTCTTTTTCGGAACGCTGACCACATAGTCGTCCAGCTCGTAAATGCGCCGCGCGCGGGAATACGTCTTGATGTTCTCGATTTCATTGATCATCGCTTCGCTGTAACGCCCCTGAAGGATGATGACATCGGGCGACTGCCGCTCAAGCTCGATGATCGTCGGCACCTCGTAGCTGATACGCCCCACAATCCGGCCCGCCGTCTGCAGCTCCATAAATGGTTGAGTCATCCGGTAATGACCGATGGCAGAGGCATTGAGAGGCACCGCCAGAACACTGGGCAACTGCCGGCTGGAAAACGGATTCCAGCCATTGCGCAGCCCCGGCTCGAGACCAAAGTTCAAGCCGCTGAGTGTCAGGTTCGGGTTGTACGCCGGGTCTCTGGCGATGACAGGCAACCAGCGCTGGAAAAACAGCTGCTCTTGCGCCAGTCGTTCGGCTTCCGGCGGCTCTTCCCGAATCACCGGGTGATCGCCCAGGGCCACTTGAGCATAAGGCGTCCAGACCACCAGATACCCCGCCTCGCGCGCGCGCAGGCAAAGATCGACCTCGCTGTATTCCTTGTTCTCGATGCGGGTGTCCATCGCACCGATGTCGTCGAACACCTGCCTGCGGATCATCAGGCATTCAGCGCTGACCGCGCTCAGATTCTGAACCACTTGCAGACGTTGCATGTAGCCGGAGGTGTGCATCGGCTCGCCTGCAAACGGGACCCCTGCCGCCCCGCGCAGACCCAGTACCAGCGGCCCGCGGACGATCAAGCCTTGAGCATTGAAAATCCTGGCCCCCACCACGCCGACCTCGGGGCGTTGCGCGTGCTGCAACAGCTCCTGCAGCCAGTGGCCGTCGGTGACCACCGAGAACGGGTTGAGCATCAGCAAATATTCACCGCGCGCGGCGGCTGCCGCACAGTCCTGCTGCGCGGGAAGCGTCGAGTACTGACGGGCGTCCACCGCACGAACTTTGTCCCCGCCCCAGCGTGAAATGCCCGCCAGCCAACTGCGCATGTCAGCGCTCTGACTGCCGCCGTCCACGATCAACAGTTCATATCGGGAGTAAACGGTCTTTTCCAGCAGGGTTTCCACGCAACGTTGCAGCGCTGCCAGTTGATCCTTGACCACAACGATGATCGACACCAGTGGTTGCTCGCCATGCACATAGTCGACGCGATTGCCGACCGTGGCGCTGTCGCTGCGCAACTCGAAAGGCACAGCCAGCCGCTCCAGATGCGCGATCAGCACGCGCGCATCGTGCTGACGCACCGCAGAGGACTCCAGCCATTGCGGAAAGGTGAGGCGCGACTCCAGAACGATTTCAGCGATGTGCCCGACGGTATTTACGCCCTGTTCCTCGACCAGACGCCACAGCAGATCGTGCGGCGCCAGCTCGGCGAAATCCGCATTGAAACCGCCCAGAGCCAAAAAGCTGTCGCGTTCGAAGGCCAGTGCGCGCCCCACATAGGGGTAACTGCGCAGTAGATCGAGGTTGAAATCGGGCTTGAACACCGGCTCGGCCGATTCCCCCGCCCGCAAGGCACCTTCATCGCTGTAAACGCAGCGCAATTGCCCGTCCGTCGCGATGCGCTCGGCCAGCATCAGCAAGGCAGACCTGACCAGCCTGTCGCCCGAACGCAAGAGATAGAACCACTGGACGGTGTCCAGCTGTGGCAGTGTCTGATTCAGCTGCGAGAGCCAGTCGCTCTGCAAGGGAACATACAATACGCGCTCGTCCAGCCGGGTTTGTTCACAACTCTGGGACAGCACCAGCACCAGTTCCGGCGGATACAACTGGGCCTGAAGGCTGTCGAGCGTGTCCCTGAGGCTGGCAACGCCCTCATCGCGATCCACGATGACCGGCAGGATCCGCGGCTGATAAGGCCAACCTGCCAGCCGGTCAGGCAAGAGGTTTTCGTGCAGCGGCGAGAAGTTTCGGCATGCCAGCCACTGGGCATAAAACTCCCCGAAACTTTCAGTGTCACAGCCGACCTTCCAGCTCTGAGTCGTCTGAATGTTGCCCAGCGCCCGGCTCAGGGCCAACTCTTCCCAGGGACGCGGCGACTCGGCAGCGCGCCCCATGTCGACAATGCGCACCCAGCCCTTGGCAGGTGCCGACTCGCTGCCTCTAGCCTTGAGCATGCTCACCAGCCACTGCATTTCAGTGCCCAGTGATTCACGCATGGGCTGCTGCCGGCTCAAGCGCTCAGGGTAAAGGCGCTCGGCACTGAGTATCTGATTGAGCACGGCCATGTTGCCGCGACGCAACAGACAGATATACAGCGCCAGGTCCAGCTGAGCGGCGAAGCATTGACCCGGCGTGGTCAAGGCTGGCAGAAACTGTTCAAGGTCCGAACGGCGGAACAGTGACGCGCTGAAACCGCCGAGAAAATTCAGCGGAAAACCTTCGAAGATCTCCAGCAAGTCCGAGCCCTTGAACACGCAGCTGGAACGCGCCAACGGACTGTTTTCCAGCCGCGTCGGCAGGACGATACCGTCGGCGTCCCAGAGATTGCGCTGAGCCACGACCAGATTCACGTCTTCATGATCAATCAGTGCCTGAGCCTGATAACTGATGCAGGCTGGAAACAGGTGGTCGTCATCGCAGAGAAACTTGACGAAATCGCCACTGGCATGCGCCAGGCACTGCAGTACGTTGCCCACGAAACCCAGGCGCTGCGGGTTGCGCACATAACGCAACGGCATGGTCGCCACGCCATCGAACAGGTCGACGATGTTCTTGATCTCGCCCCCTCGGGAATCGTCACACACGACCACTTCGAAATGGGCGTAGTTCTGACTCAGAGCACTGTGCAGCGCCCCTTGAAAGAAGCGGGGGTTGTAGGCGGGGATGACGATGCTGACGAGCGGAACTGAATTCACGGGCGGACTCACGAGCGGCCTGCCGTCCTTCGCGGAAGGGACGGCTTAACCGCTGACAATAACGGTTGACGCTCAACGGTGGCGACGCTTGACCGGTGTCAGAAGCGTCGCCGTCAGGTCAGGCGATTACAACTTGCTGAACAGGTTCAGCGCAGACAGCTGAGTAAACACCAACTGCGATGCTTGCAGCATGGTTTTCTGCAGCGTCAGGCGCGCGATGGCATCGACCGGGTCCGAGGCGGTAATCGTGTTCGACTCCGTGGTGCCGTTGTCCATCAGGTTCTGGTTGGTCACCCCCTGATCCGTCGCGGTTTTAGCCCGCGCACCACCATCGCTGACCGCGTCGGTGATCTGGTTCGCGGCGCTTTGCAGGTTGCCGATGGTCGAGGTCAGTGTCGCCTGCAGCTTTTGCACGGCGACGGGGTCGCCATCGACCTTGCCATTGAGCGCGGTAATCACGTTCGACAAGGTGTTGAGGACGTTCTGGGTCTGCTGCGTCGACGATTGCGCGGTGAACTGATCACCAACTGCCGGTGCGGGCGGATTGCCGCTCAGGGTGAAGGTGACGCCCGCGGCGACGGCCTGGTTGGCGACCGGGGTGCCGCTCAGCGTGCCGGTAGAGACCGGGCTGCTGGTGGCCGCGTCGTAAGGCGCCGCGTACAACTCGTAGGCGGTGGCGCTGGTGAAACGCAGGATCGCGCCACCCGAGGGGAACGACTCGTTGAACGCGGTCTGATCGGTCACCGACGTGCCGGTGATCACGGTTGTGGAGGTATTGCCCGGCAGACGCGCCGTGCTGACCGAGCTGGGCGACACCGCCAGCTCGAACGTGTGCGGCGTGGCGCTCATCGCCGTTTCGGCGGCCGCAGGGTTGCCGTACTGAGCATCGGTCAGGTTGATGTTCAGGTTCAGTTCCAGGCCGCGGAAGCCGATGGTCTGGTTGGCCGCACTGGTCGCGCTGAACTTGCCGGCCGACGTTGCGTCGCCCGTGACATCGTTACCGTCCTTGTCAAGGATCGTGTATTGCGTGCTATTGGCGAACGAGATGCTGTAAGGCTGGCCGGCGGTGAACTGCTTGTTGTAGGTGGCGGTATTGCTGACGCTGCCTCCGGACAACGAGATCATGCCATCGTCGGTCGCCGGCGTCGTCAACGTGGCCGAGGTACGGGTGGTGTTGACCGCCTGCTCGAACGCGTCCCAGCCGGTGGTGTTGCTGGCCATGGAAATGTTGTTGCCGATGTTCAGCAGATTGCGCGTCTGGTCGCCCTGATAGCTGTAGGTGCCGTCCGGATTCACCGTGTAAGGTGGCGTGCTCGATTTTGAACCGGAGAACAGGTAGCTGCCATCGGCATCCTTGCTGTTCATCAGTCCGAGAATCTGGGTTTGCAGTTCTTTGAGTTCCGAGGCGTTAGCCTGGCGATCCTTGTCGGTGAAGGTCGCGCTGCCTGCGGACAGCACCAGTTCCTGGGCGCGTTGAATCGCCGACGTGATGGCGGTCAACGCCGTCTCGGTCTGGACCACGCTGGTGTTGACGGTATCGATGTTCGATTTGTACTGATTGAGCATCGAACCCATCTGCTGCAATTGCAGCACACGGGCCGCACCGACCGGGTCGTCGGCAGCCGTGTTGAGCTTGATCTGACTGGCGACTTCATCACCGGTCTTGACCACATTGGAGTAAGTACGCGAATAGTTCGACGCGCTGGTTTCGTAAAACTGGGAAGTGGAAATACGCATGGATTACGACCCCTTAAAGACTGTTGATCAGCGTGCTGAAGATGGCTTGGGCCGCTTTGATGATCTGCGACGATGCGGTGTAGTACTGCTGATATTTCACCAGGTTGGCCGCTTCTTCATCCAGCGAGACACCCGAGACGCTGTCCCGCGAGCTTTTCGCCTGGGCCAGGACCGCCGTGGTGGCCGTGGCATCGTCCTTGGCTTGCGCGGCCTTGGAGCCAACGCTGGTGATCATCTTGCTGTTGGCATCGCTGAAGCTCATGCCCGTGCCGTTTCCGGAGGCGGTGTCGATGGTCTGTCGGGTTTGCAGCGCCAGCGCGAGCTCTGAGTTGCGGTTGTCCGAGGAGCCGGCACCGGTCATGTCGATGCTGTAGGTGTCGCCCGAAGCCGGTGAGCCTGAGATGGACATGCCGATCTTGAAGGCTTGGGCCGCACCTGAAGAGTCGGTATACCCCACTTCCAGCGAAATATCGTTGTTCTGGCCCGGAACGATGTTGCCCGTGATGGCGTTACCGTTTTTGTCCTTCACCGCGACACCGTTGGCATCGACCAGGGAATACGACTGGGACCCGTTGGCGGGAGCGCCCATGACCAGACGCATCGGCGTCGCGCCCTGAATCGCATTGCGCAGGTCGGCCGTGCCAGTGGCATCGTAAATATTGGCCTGGGTATTCAGCGTCGGCTGGGTGTAGGACCCGCCGGCGGTGTTCCCCGCGCCCTTGGTGCCGGTCAGCGGAGCAGCGACAGCGAGGGTCTTGGGATCGGTTATCACGGTCTTGATGCCACTGGCGCCATTGCCGGTCGGGCTGACCTTGAAGCTGTCACCGGCAGCCAGTGCGCCACCGTTCAGTTTCAGCGAGAAGCCGTCAATCACCGGCGGTGGCGTGGTACCCAGGTCATAGGCGCCCATGCCCTGGCCGTCCGGCAGGCGAGTGACGCTGTAGCCGGTGGCGCTGGTGAAGGTCACCTGATAGTCGTTGGTGGTCAACGCCCCGGTATTGGAAATCGTCACGTCCAGATTGCCGGAACCTGCGCTGTTGCCTTTATTGGCAGTGCTGCGCTGACTGATCAGGCTCGGATCGTTGATGCTGTTGAACAGGCTCGTGCCGAAATTGCCATTGGCGTCGACGCCCTGATTCAACTGCTGGTTGATCTGGTCGGAGGCCACCATCGCCAGACGACCCAGTTCATTCTGCGCAGGCTGCAACACGTCGCTGCGGTAGCGCAACAGGCCACCGAGCGTCCCGCCGGTCACAACCGAGGACACGTCGACACTGCTGTTCTGGTAGTTCAGTTTGAGCGAGTAGACACTCGGGTCGCTGTCGCTTGGGCCGGCACTCAACGTGTTGGCCTTGTTGCCCGTGACCAGCGGCTGCCCGGTACCGATGTAGACGTCGTAACTGCCGTTATTGTCGACGACCTTGGCACCCACCAGATCGTTGAGTTGACGCACCGCTTCGTCTCGGGAGTCGAGCAACGAGTTAGGCTCGCCGCCGGTGGCCTTGGCCTGGGTGATCTGTGAGTTCAGGGTGGCGATCGAGGCCGCCAGCGAATTGACCTGGCCCGAGAGCGATGTCAGCTGTGTGTTGACGCCGGCATTCTGGTCCTTCATCTGCGCAGAAATCGTGTTGAACTGCGCGGACAGCGCCTTGGCGCTGGTCAAAAAATTGGTGCGCGCCGAGGAGTCCGTCGGCTTGCCCGACAGCGTCTGCAGGTTGGTGAAGAAGTTGCTCAGAACGGTGCTGATGCCGGTCGAGCTGTCAGACAGGATCGAATCCAGCTTGCTCGCCTGCCCCAGATACGCCTGTGCGTCGGCATTGAGCGATGTACTGGTTTGCACTTGGGTATTCAGGAAGCCGTTGTAAATACGGCGCACGTCGGACAGCGTGGTACCGGTGCCGATGAAACCCACGCCGATGTTCTGCTGCGCACCGGAGGTGGTCATCACTTGCTGACGCGAGTAACCCAGCGTATCGACGTTGGCAGTGTTGTTGCCGATGGTGGTCATCGCTGCACTGCTGGCGTTCAGTCCCGAAAGCCCAATTGAAATCAGTGACATGGTTCAAACCTTATAAAGTCGTGGAAGAGTCCGCTGCGGCTGCGTAGTTCTGGTAACTCTTCATCTGTTTCGCTATCTGAGAAATCTTGCTGGCATAACCCGGATCCGTGGCGTAACCGGCCTTCTGCAGCTCTTTCACAAACTGTTCCGGGTTATCGGCCGATTTCAGCGTCGCTTGATAGCGATTGTTGTTCTGCAGGAAGCTCACCAGGTCATGGAAGCTGCTGGCGTAAGAGTCGTAGGAGCGGAAGTCCGCGGTCTCCTTGACCATCTTGCCGTCACGGAACTCGCTGGTGATCGCACGGGCTTCAGGGCCTTGCCAGTTGCCCTGGGCCTTGATGCCGAACAGGTTGTGGCTGCTGCTGCCATCGGATTGACGCATGATGGATTTGCCCCAGCCGGTTTCGAGCGCCGCCTGCGCCACGAGCACGGTCGGATCGACGCCGATACGTGCGGCGGCGTCCTTGGCCAGAGGCAGCATGGTCGCGACGAATTCGTCGGCGCTGGCGAACGCTGCCTTGCCCGGCGCCAACGGGGTCTGCACCCGGCTGCGCACGTAGGCATCGGCCTGGGCAGTGAATTCCGGGCCGATGGTCCAGTCGCCATTGCCCTGACTGCCGGCTTTTTTGGCGGCGTCGACGGCATTGGAAACGGCGATGCGATTCTTCAACGTGGTCGCACTGGCAGCGGCATCCTGCGCACCCGAAGTGTTCGGCACAATGCCCGCCATGATCCGGTCGCTCAGCTTGCTGGGCAGCGACAGGCGACGGGAATTCAGCGCAGCGACGTCGTTGTGCGGCGTGCCGTCGGCCGACGTCGCAGGCGCGGCAACGGAACGTGTGGCCCACAACGGACGCTGGGCAATGCGGGTGGCCAGCCCTGCCTGCGCCGAGGCGGCGTCAGGCTTGGCAGCGGCGTTGAGTGCGTTAGTCGCCGGCGCGACGTCATGGGTCTTGTTCTTGGACAATTGACGCATCAACACGTCCTGCAGCCCGATACCACCGCCCTCGCGGGACATGCTCACCGACAATTGCTGGTCGTACATGTCCTGATACTGCCGCGTCGCCGCGGTGTTCATCGGGTTGTCCTTGGCCAGCACTTCGTTGGCCGAACGCATGGCCTTGAGCATCTGGCTGACGAACAGCGATTCGAATTCCTGAGCCACCTTCTTCAGGTTGGCATCGCTGTCGCGGTCACCGGTCTTCAAGGCGGTCAGACGATTGAGGTCGGTATACGCCCCCGAATCGCTGACTGTGCTGGAAGGCCCGCCCGTTGGAATACTCATCGCTTCGCCCTTAAATCACGATCAGGTCGGCTTGCAATGCGCCAGCCTGTTTCAATGCTTCGAGAATGGCCATCAAGTCACCCGGGGCCGCGCCCACCTGGTTAACCGCACGTACGATTTCATCCAGCGTGGTGCCTGGACCAAACTTGAACATCGGGTGCATCTCTTGCTGCGCATTGATCTTCGAGCGCGGCACGACGGCGGTCTGGCCATTGGAGAACGCCCCCGGCTGGCTGACCACAGGGTCTTCGGTAATGGTCACCGTCAGGCTGCCATGGGTGACCGCCGCCGGCGACACCTTGACGTTCTGGCCGATCACGATGGTGCCGGTACGCGAATTGATGATGACTTTGGCCGAAGTCTGACCCGGATCGATTTCCAGGTTTTCCAGCACTGACAGGTAATCGACGCGCTGGTTAGGGTCCAGCGGCGCAGTCACACGGACGGAACCGCCATCCAGCGCCTGAGCAACGCCAGGGCCAAGCATGTCGTTGATCTTGTCGACGATGCGCTTGGCGGTGGTGAAGTCGTTGCGATTGAGGTTCAACGTCAGTGAGTTGCCCTGGTTGAAACCGCTCGGCACTGCGCGCTCCACCGAGGCACCGCCCGGGATACGACCGGAGGACGGAACGTTGACCGTGATCTTCGAACCGTCACGGCCTTCGGCATCGAAACCGCCGACCACGAGGTTACCTTGAGCGACCGCATACACGTTGCCGTCGATACCCTTCATTGGGGTCATCAACAGGCTGCCGCCGCGCAGGCTTTTTGAGTTACCGATGGACGATACGGTGATGTCGATCTGCTGACCCGGTTTTGCAAACGGCGGCAGGTCGGCGTACACCGCCACGGCGGCGACGTTTTTCAGCTGCACGGTGCCCGAGCCCGGCGGCACCTTGATGCCGAACTGCGAAAGCATGTTGTTGAAGGTCTGCAGGGTGAACGGCGTCTGGGTGGTCTGGTCACCCGTACCGTTGAGCCCCACCACCAGACCGTAACCGATCAACTGGTTGGTCCGCACGCCGGAAATGCTGGCGATGTCCTTCAGGCGCTCGGCATGTGCGCCGATGGCCGTGGTGAACAGCAGCGCTGCCGCTATCAGTTGCTTGAACGTGATCATGGTTATCCCGGTATCAGAAAGGGAACAACGGGCTCAGGAAGAATCGGTCGAACCAGCCTGGCTGACTGGAATCGGCAAACGCCCCTGTACCGGAATAGGTGATGCGCGCATCGGCCACACGAGTGGATGACACGGTGTTGTCGGTGGCGATGTCGTCGGCACGGATGAGACCCGCGATACGCACCAGTTCGTCGCCGGTGTTGAGCGTCATCCATTTCTCGCCGCGCACCGACAGAATGCCGTTAGGCAGCACATCGGCCACGGTCACGGTGATCGAACCGGTCAGGCTGTTGCTCTGCGCGGCCTTGCCATCGCCTTTGGTGGCGCGGTCGCCGCTGTAACCGGCATCCAGGCTCAGGTCGCCCCCGCCCACCGGGTTGTTGGTGTTCACGCCCACGCCGAACAACGAGCTCAGGCCGACGCTGGTCTTGCTGGTCTTGCTGATCCCGGAACTGGCCGCCTTGCTGGCCGCCATCCGCTCGGACAAGGTGATGGTGATGATGTCACCGACCCGGTAGGCCTTGCGGTCGCCATAAAGGTTCTGCTCGAAACCGGCCTGATAGATCGAGCCGTTGTTCGCCGCCGAAGGCAACGGCGTTCGTGGCAACACCGGCGCGTAATAAGGGTCATTGGGTTTGGCCGAAGGCGCAACACAACCCGTCAGCAACGCGATACCGCACAGCGGTGCTGCCAACAGGGAAAGCCGCATTACAGAAAGCCGTTTCATGACACTTAAAACCTCGCGGTGTAGCAGGCGTTTTTCAGGCGCCCCGTCGGATTGATCAGGTGTTTCATCGAAGGACATCAGGTGTTTCAGGCTCCGTTTACAGCGCCGGTTTACAAGTTCTGAGTCACGTATTGCAGCATCGAGTCGGCGGTCGAAATCACTTTGGAGTTCATCTCGTAGGCGCGCTGAGTGGTGATCATGTTCACCAGTTCTTCAACCGTGCTGACGTTGGAGTTTTCCAGGGTGTTTTGCTTGACCACGCCCAAACCGTTCAGGCCCGGCGTACCGACCTGCGGCGCACCACTGGAAGCGGTCTCCAGATACAGGTTGCCGCCTTGCGATTGCAGGCCGGCCGGGTTGATGAAGTCAGCGGTCTGGATATTGCCGATGATCTGTGGCGTGGCCGTGTTGGCCGATGTGGTCACTGACACGGTTCCGTCTTCACCGACCGTGAAGGTTTGCGAGTCCTGTGGAACGACGATCGCAGGCTCCAGCGCATAACCGTTGGAGGTGACGATCTGGCCGTTCTGGTCCAGGTGAAACGTACCGTCACGGGTGTACGCCAGGGTGCCGTCAGGTTGACGGATCTGGAAGAAACCACGTCCGTTCACCGCCATGTCCAGAGGCTGGTTGGTGGTCTGCAGGCTGCCAGGCGTGAAATTCTTCTGCGTGCCGACAATGCGCACACCGGTACCCAGTTGCAGACCGGAAGGCAGTTCGCTGTCCTGTGTGGACTGAGCCCCTGGCTGGCGCTTGATCTGGTAGAGCAAATCCTGAAACTCGGCGCGATCACTTTTAAAACCGGTGGTCGAGACGTTGGCCAGGTTGTTGGAAATGGTGGTCAGGTTGGTGTCCTGAGCCGCCAGGCCGGTTTTAGCTACATAGAGTGCCGGAAGCATTCTTCTTTCTCCTCGAGCGCCTGTTTATCGGCGCCAGCTGTCAGTCATTAGCCCATTTGCAAGACGCGAGCCATCGACTCGTCATCCTGCTCGGCGGTCTTCATCATCTTGATGTGCAGTTCGAATTGGCGGGACAACGCCAGCACCGAGGTCATTTCCTCGACGGCGTTGACGTTGCTCGACTGCAGAAACCCGGATTCCACTTGCACATCGGCATCGGCCTGCGCCGGTTTGCCGTCTTTGGTGTGCATCAGACCGTCGGGGCCTTTTTCCATGTTCGCCAGGTCCGGCTTGACCAGCTTGATGCGGTCAATCTCAGCCATCACCTGCGGGCTTTCACCCAGGGAACGAACGCTGATCGTGCCGTCGGCACCGATCTCGATCTGCTGCTGAGGCGGCACGGCAATCGGCCCACTGTTGCCCATGACCGGCAAACCATTGCCATCACGCAGCACGCCGAGGGCGTCAATGTTCATGCTGGAAGTGCGGGTATAGGCTTCTCCGCCGTCGGGCGTCTGGACCGCCATCCAGCCATTGCCTTTGACGGCAACGTCCAGATCACGACCGGTGTCG
The DNA here is from genome assembly GCF_900110765.1 of Pseudomonas sp. NFACC02. Classification (GTDB taxonomy): domain Bacteria; phylum Pseudomonadota; class Gammaproteobacteria; order Pseudomonadales; family Pseudomonadaceae; genus Aquipseudomonas. The sequence continues at coordinate 30,016 of NZ_FOEO01000006.1, read as the reverse complement.
ATCATCGAACCCTGGCTGAAGTCCGTGCCCGGACGCTCGCTCATGGCATAGGCGCGCGACGGGTTGACCTCGCCAAACACCGGCATCGAGCGGGCCTGTTCGAGGTCGCGCTGAAACCCGTTGGTCGAGACGTTCGCCAGGTTGTTGGCATGGGCCTTTTGCGCGATGGCGTTTTCCGACGCACCGCTCATGGCCACGTAAAGCAACTTGTCCACAGTCTTCCTCCTCCGACAGACGTTTGCCGCCTGTAGCTGTACTGCAGAGGTCATAGCAATAATCGAACCAGTTTTTCAGCGGCGATACAAAGCGCTGATTTTCCAATGGTTACGGGGCGAAATCAGCGTCAGCCAGCGTGAGATTCGCCGGGCGCGACGGCGGACCGCCGCTTTGGATAAAAACAGTCGTCGACGCCGCCAAAAAAATTTCGCGTGAGGCGCCTTACGCGAGGAGCGATAATTGCAGCGATTCGCTCACCGGCCTTTTTCGCCACAGGAACCTGCCATGCGTTTGCCGCTCGTCCTCGCCCTCCTCCTCACCTGCTCGACCGTCGCCCTGGCCGCGCGAGCGCCGTATTACCTGTGGCAAGGGAAGGAGAAAACCGTGTGCGCACAGACCAGCCCAGGCAAGGGCTGGACCAAGATCAGCAGAGGGTTCGTGAAGTCCGATTGTTCGATTTGAGGATGGGCTCGAGTGTTTGATGCTGTGCTGAGGGCATAGCGGATCGCGTTGCAGCATCCTTCGCAATTCCGCTTCTGCCCGCAGGGTGTAGCAACTGTCTTTCTCACAACACATGTTCAGCTTTATTGAAGGCTTCTGCCTGCAAGGCGTAGGAGCGTGGCTTGTCCCGCGATCTGCCGGGAACCGGCAGCAAAACCGGTGCATGCGGTGTGTCAGGCATAACCGGGTCGCCTGACTTTGCTGCCGCTTCGCGCCAGATCGCGGGACAAGCCGCGCTCCTACAAAAGAGAGTGGTGTGCGGGAAATGGATGCACGAACCAAGAATGCGAGGAGCGTTAGCTCCAGCCCGCGCTGTTCATATACGCGACAGTCCAGACACCACAAATCGCGACTTGGGTGCAGGCCAAACGCAGACGACGCGCAGTGGGCCGAGCGGCACGGATGCCGCGAGAGCGCCGTCAGGGCATGGATGCCCGTTCGGCGCGAGCCCACGAAGCGTCGTCGGAGTGCGGGTACCCGACGAAGTCGGGCCAAACCAGAAGCTGGGCACTTTTGGTTACTTTTTTTGGCCTTCAAAAGTGACCCGCCGGAGGGGCGGAAAGGTGAATCGGCGCCACCCGAGAAAATGGATCTGCCCACCCTCCCAATGCTAAACCCCACGAATCCAGCGAACCCAACAAGCCCACCCACCGCGAACTGCCGGGAACCGGCAGCAAACCCGGTGCATGCGGAGAGTCAGACATAACCGAGTCGCCTGATTTTGCTGCCGCTTCGCGCCAGATCGCGGGACAAGCCACGCTCCTACAAGAGAGAGTGGCGTGCGGGAAATGGATGCACGAACCAAGAATGCGAGGAGCGTTAGCTCCAGCCAGCATTGCTTCTATACGCGATGGCTCAGACAGCACAAATCGCGACTTGGGTGCAGGCCAAACGCAGACGACGCGCAGTGGGCCGAGCGGCAGGGATGCCGCGAGAGCGCCGTCAGGGCATGGATGCCCGTTCGGCGCGGGCCCACGGAGCGTCGTCGGAGTGCGGGTACCCGACGAAGGAGGGCCAAACCAGGAGCTGGGCACTTTTGGTTACTTTTGGTGCCTTCAAAAGTGACCCGCCGGAGGGGCGGAAAGGTGAATCGGCGCCACCCGAGAGAATGGATCTGCCCACAATCCCAATGCCATATCAACGAACCCAACGAACCCAGCGAACCCACCCACCGCGAACTGCCGGGAACCGGCAGCAAACCCGGTGCATGCGGAGAGTCAGACATAACCGAGTCGCCTGATTTTGCTGCCGCTGCGCGCCAGATCGCGGGCAAGCGCGCTCCTACAGTTTGAGCGTGATTCAGCAGCACGCGGCATACCGCCAGATCACGATCTTGGGTTTATCGAGACACCGCTTCTGCCTGCAAGGCGTAGGAGCGCCCTTGCCCGCGATCTGCCGGGAACCGGCAGCAAGGCCGGTGCATGCGGAGTGTCAGGCATAACCGGGTCGCCTGATTTTGCTGCCGCTTCGCGCCAGATCGCGGGACAAGCGCGCTCGACCCCAGGACAGCAGCAGATCACGTTGCCCGGATCAGCGTCTGCATCAACTCGGCCTCGGTGGACAACGTTTTCGAATTTGCCTGATACGCCGTCTGCGCCTGAATCAGTTCCACCAGCTCCTCGGTCAATTTCACGTTGGAGCCCTCCAGTGACTGCCCGACAATGCTGCCCAGACTCCCCGTCGCCGCTCCGTCATAGTGGGCAACGCCCGACTCGTGGGTTTCTTTCCAGCGTGTGCCGGTGATGGCCTGCAACCCCTGTTCGTTGGCGAAGCCAGCGAGCATGACCTGACCGATGGTGCGGTGCAGACCGTTGCTGAAGCCGGCGCTGATGACGCCCGTGCGATCAATGGCGATGTCGCGTATCTCTCCTGACGCGTTGCCATCGACAATCGGCGATGTCAGGGCTGTGGCAGACCGGTACTGGCTCAATTTGCTCATGTCCATGACGATCCCGCTGTCGCTGGCCGAAGCGCCGTTACTGCCCCAGACGCTGCCTTTTTGTCCCCCTTCAAACGGTCTGGCCGGCACCCAACCGGTCAGGGTCAACGTCTGACTGGACGCCACCAGACCCGCGCCGCCGACCAGCGACTGAAGCTCGCCGCGGCTGTCGAACAGCATGCTTGCCGTCACTGGATCGGTACGCGCCGGGTCCTGCGGATTCACGCCATCGACCAGCACATGCATCTTCCAACTGTTACTGCCGTCCTTGACGAAGTACTGCGTCATCGCGTGATCGTTGCCCAGACTGTCGAACACGCGCGTGGTCAACATCTTGCTGTACGTGGTGATGTCCTTCGGATCGAACGCCGGGACCGGCCGGGGTATGAGCGGATCAGCCGGGCTGAGCAGCGGGCCACTGGCGTCACTGAGCGGCAGGTTGATCGGTCCTGCGTTGGCAGCGCCGCTGGGTTTCCACCCTCCCCCGTCCTTGATCGCCGGCACCCAGTCACGCAGCGCCAGCTCGGTGTCCGATATTTTGCCAAGGGCTGCCGAGGTGCCGGTCAGCGACAGCGCGCCATTGGGCTGGGTGTGAAGGCCGACCTCCAGCGGCGACCGGCTTGAGGGGTCGAGCGGGTTGAGGCCGTCGATGAGGAAACAGGAAGTCCAGTTGTTGTCGTCGAGCTTGACGAAGTATTGCCTGAGCTCATGGTCCTGCGGCGGCACAGCGGCTTTTGCCGGGGTAACGACGATGGTGTTTCCCGCCGCATCAACACCCAGGACCTCCTTGACTTCCGGTATGCCTGCATCCTGAATCGTTCGGCTGACCATGCGCGTGTACGTCCGCGGATCATCGGCATTGAAACGGGGAACGGCAGCCAGCGAAGCGGTGGCGGAATCCAGGTTCAGCGTCTGCTCCATCCGGGTGGTGGGCTCAGGTGCGATGTTGCCCGTGTCGATCTTGAGATCACCGCGCACCCCGTTGACGAGAACGCCGTCGGCGTTAACCCCGTAGCCCTGCAGACGTCCACCCTGCGCATCGACCACGAAGTTCTCGGCGTCGAGGTGAAACGCTCCGGCGCGGGTGTAACTCAACGCGCCGCCATCGCTCATGACAAAAAAACCGTTGCCCTGAATGCGCATGTCGAGCATCCGCCCCTGACTGGACATCGCCCCACCGGGCGTGAAGTTTTGCGAGACATCGGCCACGCGCACGCCATCGCCAGACGAGGCGCGACTGCCGCCCAGGGCTGACGAGGCATATACCGCGGCGAACTCCGCGCGAGAGGATTTGAAACCCGAAGTGCCGACGTTGGCGATGTTATTGCCGGCCACTTCCATTCGTTTATGTGCGGCGTGCAAACCGGCCACTGCGATATTGAATGACATGAACTCTCCCTGAGCCGTTATTCACGGCACGTCCGTCAATGCATGGGTTTTCGCCGACACACAAATGCGATCAAAAGCGAGCGTTCAACCGCACTTATGGGTCAGCGAATTCGAGTCTCGCATCAACGGAAGTAGGAAATTTCCAAGAAGAGAGTGGGATGACTCTTGTTGTTTTTTGTACCGGATATGGCGGCGGTGCTGCTTTGATTCGGGTGAAGATTCCCGGCGGTGGTCTGCGCATTAACGCGTAGGGTGTGCATCTCCGCCAGCTGGGAAGACGCGGATGGTTTGGTGTGTCCTGAAGGCCGAACCGGATTCAGCTTCGAAAAGCAAAAAAAAGCCCCTCCAAAGAGGGGCTCAATAACAACGAACCGTTATCAGGTCATCTGAATCGTGGTCTGCATGATGGTGCTTTCAGTCGAAATAGTCTTCGCGTTCGCCTGATAGTTACTCTGCGCCTTGATCAGTTCGACGAGCTCGGTGGTCAGGTCAACGTTGGATTCTTCCAGCGCCGAACCGGTAATGTCACCCAGCGTACCGGTCTCTGGCGCACCCGTGACCGGGATGCCCGAAGCGTAGGTTTCACGCCACATGGTACCGCCCGCCGGGGACAGTCCCTGGACGTTGGCGAAGGTGGTCAGTGCCACCTGGCCGATGGTCCGCGACTGGCCGTTGGTATAGGTGGCGAACAGATTACCGCTGGCGTCGACGTTCATCGCGCTGATCTGACCGGTGTAGTTACCGTCCTGATTTTTTGCGATCGCACCGCCCGCCGCATTGGTCTGCGTGGTCGCCAACATGTCCAGCTTCATGCCGCCAGGCGCTGCTGCTGCACCGTTTGCCGCCCAGGTGGTAGTCGAACCCACGGCCTTGCTCTGCCCAGGAACCCAGTTGGCAATGGTGAAGGTGCCGTCGGCGTTCACCACCATATTGGCCGTCGATGTCGGCGCCGGAGTCGTCACGATGTTGCCTGCCGAATCGAACGTCAGATTGGTCACGTCTGGCGTGGTCTTAGTCGGATCATTAATGCTGCGACCGTCCACCAGGCTGTACATGTCCCAGGTATTGAGTCCCGTCTTCCGGAAATACTGATCCAGCGTGTGCTCGTTACCCTGGCTGTCATAGATCTTGGTGCTGTACGTCAGGTCGTAGGTTTCGACCTTTGCCGGATCGAAGGCGGCCGTGGTGTTGATTTCCTTGGACGAGTCCAGGTTGGAGCTGATGGTAATGCTGCCCGTCGCTTTCGGCGGCATGTTCGAGGTATCGACCCTGAGGTTGGTCAGGACGCCCGTCTTCACATTGCCGTTGGCATCCACGCCGTAACCCTGCAGGTTATTGCCGTTGGTGTCGATGATGTTGCCGGCGGTGTCGGTATGGAAGTTACCGGCACGGGTGTACAGCTTCTCGCCATTGTTGCTGACCATGAAGAAGCCATTGCCGTTGATCGCCAGGTCCAGATCACGACCGGTGCCGGTGGTTTTGGCGCCCTGGGTGAAGTTCTGGGTCACGGCGGCAGTCGTCACACCGCTGCCGACGCTGGTGCCACCCGACGTGCCACGAATGGATTGCGCGTACTGGTCGGCGAACTCCGCACGGGACGACTTGAAGCCAACGGTCGCGACGTTGGCAATGTTGTTGCCAGTCACGTCCAGACTTTTATTTGCCGCGTAGAGCCCACTCAGACCGATATTGAAAGACATGTATCACTCCTGCGCCGTCGAGTCGGCTCTAGATTCCGATTTGTTGAACTTTGGACAAGGCAATGTTTTCGCCGTTGGCCAGGTTGAGCGTCATGGCAGAACCTGCCGAGCCCATGGTGACGCTGGTCACCGTCGCAGGCAGGTAGGTCTTGAGACCGGTGTTCGTACCGTCCAGGCTGCCCGACGCTTTGAAGCTGTAATTACCGGTCGCCAGCGCCTGACCCGCATCGTCCTTGCCGTCCCAGGTGAAGCTGGCAGTGCCGGCCTTTTGCTCACCCAGATCGATCGTGCGGACGATGGTGCCGTTGCTGTCGTAGACATTGACGCTGGTCACGGTGCTGGTGGAAGGCAGGATGACCTGGCCGGTCATGCCTTTGCTGGTGTCCACGTTGGTCGAACCACTGTCGACGATCACCGAGCGACCGACCAGCGAAGACGCCTGCAGCGCCTGTGAAGACTGATACATGCCACCGATGGCATCGACCGACGAGCTCAGGTTCTGCATGGTTTCCAGGCTGCTGAACTGCGCCAGCTGCGCCACGAACTCGCTGTTGTCCTGCGGATCGAGCGGGTTCTGGTTCTGCATCTGGGTGACCAGCAATTGCAGGAACGAATCCTTGCCCAGCGTGCTGGCGCCCGTTGCGCTGTCGCCTGCCTTGCCGGAGGTCACCGTCTGCAACGACTTGAGGTAGTCGCTGCTGGTAGTGTCGTTAGTCACGCTCATTGCATACGCCCCTTATCACTGACCCAGAGTCAGGACCTTCTGCATCATTGTTTTGGCAGTGTTCATGACTTCCGCGTTGGTCTGGAACGAACGACTGGCCGAAATCATGTCCGCCATCTCGTTGACGACGTTGACGTTCGGGTAATAGACGTAACCGTTCTTGTCGGCTGCCGGATGGTTTGGCTCGTAACGTGCTTCCAGATTGGAAGGGTCTTCAACGATGCCGGAAACCTGCACACCGGTGCCGGCCTGCCCCTGATCTTCGAACAGCGATGCACTGCCGCCGGACTCCTGCCCCTGAAACACGGTGGCAAACACCGGGTGACGGGCACGGTAGGTCTTATCCAGGCTGGAGGAGACGGTCTCGGCGTTGGCGATGTTACTGGCGACGGTGTTCAGGCGAGTGTTCTGCGCACTCATGCCACTACCGGCAATATTGAAAACACTGGATAGAGACATGATTACTCCCCGCGCAAGGCTGCTACCAGCCCTTTGAACTTACTGTTGAGCAAAGTGAAACTCGCCTGAAAGCCAATGGCGTTCTCGGCGTAGTTGGCGTTCTCGACCTGAGAGTCGACGGTGTTCTGGTCCAGCGAAGGCTGCGACGGCGTGCGGTACAACAAGCTGGCGTCGCCATCGGTCATGCCTTGCGCCTCGATATGACGGCTGTTGGTCACATCGAGGGCGAAGGTGCCGTTGTTGGCTCTGGCGCTTTCAGCGGCCAACACCTTGGAAAAGTCCAGGTCGCGCGCCTTGTAGTTAGGCGTGTCGGCGTTGGTGATGTTGTTGGCCAGCACTTCGGCACGTTGGGCGCGGAAGTTCAGCGCCTTTTCGTGAATGCCCAGTGCTTTGTCGAAGCTGATGCTCATGTCGGGAAACCTTTACCGGTTGACCAGATGTTCGTGACTCAGAGATAGCAAGCGCCGTGCCACTTTCAGGAATGCCCGTATTTCGGGGGTTTCAGAGGAGATTGGCCAAGGTGATGCCAGAAAAGCGGCAAGCGATTTCCGCTGATGGCGAGGCAAGCGGCAAGGTGGGTGCCGTTTTTTTGCCGCTGGCGCGTGGGTGCGGTTTCGCCTTTGAGAGTCTGAACCTATCCGGAATCGCCGCGATTCGGCCTAACGGCCAAATTGTTTCGCCTCCGGCGAGTTACTTGAAAAGACCCCAAGTAACCAAGGGTCTGAAGCTCCCGGTTTGGCCTGCACCCAAGTCGCGTTTTGTGTCGTCTGGACTGTCGCGTACAGGAGCAACGCGGACTGGAGCTAACGCTCATCGCTTTCTTGGTCGGTGCATCAATACTCCTCGCGCCACTCTCACTGTAGGAGCGCGCTTGCCCGCGATCTGCCGGGAACCGGCAGCAAATCCGATACATGCGGTGTATCAGGTACAGCCGAGTTGCCAGATTTTGCTACCGCTGCGCGGCAGATCGCGGGCAAGCGCGCTCCTACAGGATTCGTGTCAACCGATGCTTTTGATTTTGATCTTCCTGCCTCGCCAGTCCAAACACCGCAAAACGCGACTTGGGTGCAGGCTGAACGCAGGCGTCGCGCAGTGGGCCGAGCGGCATGGATGCCGCGAGAGCGCCGTCAGGGCATGGATGCCCGTTCGGCGCGGGCCCACGGAGCGTCGCCGAAGTGAGGGAACCCGAGGAACGAGGGCCAAGCCAGGAGCAGGGCCTTTTGATCGTTCCCACGCTCTGCGTGGGAACGCATGGCAAGACGCTCTGCGTCCCACTCGACGCGGAGCGTCAATCGATGCGTTACCACGCGGAGCGTGGGAACGATCAGAACGCAGGCGACGCGCAGTGGGCCGAGCGGCAGGGATGCCGCTAGAGCGCCGTCAGGGCATGGATGCCCGTTCGGCGCGGGCCCACGGAGCGTCGCCGAAGTGAGGGAACCCGAGGAACGAGGGCCAAGCCAGGAGCAGGGCCTTTTTGGTTACTTTTTTGGCTCTCTTGAAAAAAGTGACCCGCCGAGGGGCGGAAAGGTGAATCCGTATCGCCATCGATAACGACCACACACCCAAAAACCAGCACCCACAAAACCCAAAACAACTCAAATCTCAGCGCTAAAAAAACCCCGCCAAAGCGAGGTTCTTCCAGACAGCCAACGAAAATCACTTGGCCTGATAAATAATCCCGGGACTGCACTGAACCATCTGGTAATGATCCGGCAGACCATTCAACGCCTCCGAAGCCCCCAGGAACAAATACCCCCCTGGTTTCAACGTCGAATGAATCCTCAGCAGAATGTCCTTCTTCACCTCGGCCGAAAAATAGATCAGCACGTTGCGACAGAACACGATATCGAACTTGCCCAACGCCGCATAACTGTCCAGCAGGTTGAACGAACGAAACTCCACACGATTCTTGATGGGCGCCTTCACCGTCCAGCGCCCCGGCGTCTTCTGGTCGAAATAACGTTGCAGCCGATCCGGCGACAAGCCGCGGCCAATCGCCAGACTGTCGTATTCACCGGTCTTGCAGTTGGTCAACATACTGCCCGACAAATCCGTCGCCACAATCTGCGCGCCGCCCTTCAACTGACCCGGATTGCTGCGTTCGAACTCATCGATCGACATCGACAGCGAATACGGCTCCTGCCCCGATGAACATGCCGCCGACCAGATACGTGGACGCAAGCCGGGACTCGCCTTCAACTGCTCGGGCAACACCTTGTTCTTGAGCACCTCGAACGGATAGGTATCGCGAAACCACAGGGTTTCGTTGGTGGTCATCGCGTCCACCACCTGCTCGCGCAGGCCGCTGCGTGGTTGGCTCTGGATGCGCTGGATCAACTCCCCGAGGGACTTGAGGCCCTGCTGCTCCATCAGCTTGTTCAGGCGGCTGGAGACCAGGTACTGCTTGTTTTCACCCAGCAAAATGCCACAGGCTTTTTCCAGGAAGACCCGGAACTGCTCAAAATCCAAATTACCTGTAGACATGCCGCCTCTCAAATCATGTGAACAGCTGAGGAAGTCCTTCCTCAGCTGATATCTGCCGCTCTGATGCGATCTACCACTCTAGCTGCTAGATCGTCCGGCCGAAACTTCGCCAGAAAATCATCGGCACCTACTTTCTTCACCATCGCCTGGTTGAATACCCCGGACAACGACGTATGCAGGACGATATGCAGCTTCTGCATGCGCGGATCACTGCGAATCTCTGCCGTCAGGGTGTAGCCATCCATCTCCGGCATTTCAATGTCGGAGATCATCATCAAGAACTCTTCTTCCGGTTTTTTGCCCTCGTCCACCAGTTTGCGCAGGAATTCGAGAGCCTGACGACCGTCATTCAACGCCGTGACCTCGACGCCCACCGTTTGCAGACAGCGCGTGACCTGCTTGCGCGCCACCGATGAGTCATCGACCGTCAGTACCCGCAGCGACAATGCCTTGTGCGCGACATCTTCAGTGACCACACCCGAGGAAATGTTTTCCGACACCGGTGCCACTTCGGCGAGGATTTTCTCCACGTCGATGATTTCCACCAACTGGTTGTCGATTCGCGTCACCGCCGTCAGGTAGTGATCGCGGCCGGTTCCCTTGGGCGGCGGATGAATGTCTTCCCAGTTCATGTTCACGATGCGTTCGACCGAGTGCACCAGGAAGCCCTGAATCTTGGTGTTGTATTCCGTGATGATCACGAACGCGTTGTCGATACTGCCCAGTTGCGTCGACCCGGTCGCCATTGCCAGGTCGAGGATCGGTATCGTTCCGCCCCGAATATTTGCCACTCCGCGCACAATCGGACTGGATTTGGGCATGTGGGTAAGTTTTGGGCACTGAAGCACCTCTTTTACCTTGAACACGTTGATCCCATACAACTGCTTGCCGTCCAGCCGGAACAGCAGCAGTTCAAGGCGGTTCTGCCCTACCAGTTGAGTGCGCTGGTTCACCGAATCCAAAACGCCAGCCATGCCCCACTCCTCCCAAAACGACCAATTGCACGTTACCAGATGGCAAACGGCACGGGCCTTGCTATTTACCCGTCATGAACACACAAACGACAGTATCTCGACGCCCGACATCCGCAGCCCGCCATTTCTTGTGCGTGCTGGCTGCACTGTGTCTGCTGGGCACCGCCGACCTGAGCCGGGCGGACAACGTGACCCTGCCTGAACAACTTATCGGCGTCACCCAAGGCTTTCTTGAATTCACAGTGGAAGACTATTTGGCAACGAGTCAAACCCAGGGGCGCTACGAGGTCGAAGTCAAACAACTTGATCCCCGTCTGCGCATGCCGCATTGCGACAAGGATTTGACAGCGTCCCTGGAAAGCCCCGCCCGCCCGATCGGCCGGGTTACCGTGAAGCTGCGGTGCGAAGGCAGTGCTCCATGGACGGTGTTCGTGCCCGCCCAGGTACATTTGTTTCGCAATGTGGTGACTGCCGTTCGCCCCCTGAAGCGCGACGCGATCGTTTCCGAAGCTGATGTGGCGATGCGCGAGCGTGACGTAGGGACGCTCGGACAAGGCTTCCTTGATTCGCTGGATCAAGCGGTCGGCCAAAAAGTTGTCCGACCAACGGTCATCGATCAGGTTCTGACGCCCGTACACCTGGAACAGCCGCAAATGGTTCACAAGGGCGACCAGGTCGTGATCAGTGCTCGCAGTGGTTCGATGAGCGTGCGCATGCCGGGCGAGGCGCTGTCCGATGGCGGTTTCAACCAGCAAATACGGGTGAAAAACCTGAATTCTAAACGCGTGATCAAGGCCAATATCGTGGCCCCGGGTCAGGTGGAGGTGGCTATGTGACCGGGATTGACCTCTGGCGCTACGCTTGCGCTTTTTCTACACTCGGAACCGATCTGCCCGATGCGAAGTCCATTCAGGACTGTTTTCGCGCTGGCCCTAAAGTTATTCCGGGTTTGGCCGAAAACAAGGCAAGCGTCCTAGAACCCAGAGGTTTTCAATCATGGTCATCGACTTCAGTCGTTTGAATAATTCCACTACCGTTGGAGGTACTTCACGTACCGCCAGCACCAAGGAAGCCAGCAAAACCGAAGCCCCGGCAACGGTCAGCACTTCCCCAAGCGTCAGCGGTAGCGGCGAGACAGTCAGTTTGAGCAGTGAAGCTCAACAGTTGCAGAAGATCACTGATTCGTTGCGTGATCAGCCCGTCGTCAACAGCAGCCGCGTGGCCGAGTTGAAACAGGCGATCGCCGACGGCAGCTACAAGGTCGACAGCAACCGTGTTGCGAACAAACTGCTTAATTTCGAAGCCCAGCGCTAGCCCCCGGTACGCGCAGGGGCTTCTGGACGCTTAAATCCCAGGGCATGCGATGCAAGACACTACATTGCTTCAACTGATCACGGACGATATTGCACCGACCCGGCATTTGCTGGACATCCTGAAGGCCGAGTCACTGGCGCTTCACGGCCGCAATATGGTCGAAATGGAACACATCCTGGCGCAGAAGCAGGCGTTGGTGATCGTGCTCGAACAGCACGGACGCAGACGCAGCCAATTGATGATGAGTCTTGGCCTGCCCGCCAATCGCGCGGGACTTGAAGAAGTGGCCCGACATTCGTCAGTCGGCGAAGCGTTGTTGAAGGCGAGTGATGAACTGAGTGCGCTGATGACCGAATGTCAGGCTGCCAATGAGCAGAACGGCAGTCTGATCCAGCTCCAGCAACTGACCACGGCCCAGCAGCTCAGAATCCTCAACGGTGGCGATACTCCAGCGCTGTACGACAGCCGGGGATCGACGTCCGGGAAGATCAGACCACGTCCGCTCAGCCAGGCGTAAGTTCTTGTATCAAGGCGCGCGACATGGTGGCAAAATGCCGCTGGCCGCACGCTGTCGTTTTTTGCCTGGAGATGGATAAACCGTGAATGCCTCAAGCGCGGAAGATGTTCCGCAGCCCCCGAAGGTACTGACCACGCCTTTGGAAATTGCCGCCAACCTGCGGCTGCTGATGGAAAGCCATGATCCCCTGATCATCACCTTTCACGAGCGCAGCCAGCGCTTCCAGAGCTATGTCATCGACGTTGACCGTGACCGCAACGAGATCGTATTCGATGAGATGATCCCGCGTGATGGCGAACGCTTCCTGGCCAACGGTGAACCGTTCCGTGTCGAAGGTTTCCATGACGGTGTGCGCATCGCCTGGGAAGTCAAAGCGCAGATGACCATCATCGAGGAGCCGCACTGTTACCGTGGGCCTCTGCCGGAAGAGGTGGTGTATCACCAGCGCCGCAACGCCTTCCGCGCCGCCCTGAAGCTGGCGTCTCTGGTCGATATCGAGATGGGTGGCGACAAGTTGAAGTCTCCGCTTCGGGGCAAGCTGCTGGACATCTCCGCGACCGGTTGCAAGCTACGCTTCGAAGGCGACGTTTCCGAACGCATGCAGTTGGGTCAGGTCTATGAGCGCTTCATCGCTTCCCTGCCCTTCGGCAGCATGACCACCCCGGTCGAGCTGCGTTATCTGCACTTCGAAGAAAGAATCAACACCACCTTTGCCGGCGTGCGTTTCCACAACATCAGTGGACTGGTGCAGCGTCAGGTCGAGCGTTTCGTCTACCAGCTGCAACGCGAAGCCCGTCGCTTCGATAAAGACGACGACTTCTGATTCAGAGATCTTCCCGAAGGGCGTGAATCAAACGCCCTTTGCGGGAAGCGCTGGCTCACGAAGGCTGATCGCCGTTGATAACGGCACGAATGCCGTATCACGCTCGTGGGCAAGCCCGCTCTCACCCTTTCCCCGCAATGAAACGAGCCGCTACAGCGGCCGGTCTACTCCGACATCCCGTGACGCATCGTGTGCCGCGTCGGGTCGCGCCGCCTGGGTCTCGGCGCTGACGGCTTCATCGACAACCGCCACTGGGCGCACCACGCCTTCGCCTGACGGCACGACGCGCTCCTGCGACTCACCTTCAACCTCAGGTTCGCCTTCCGGCTGCGGGGCAGGCTCTGTCGCCGTTTGCATCTGGTCCTGAACCACCTGCTCGTCGACACGCGGATCGAGCGCCACCACCAATGGCGAGCTGGACATGCTGTCTGGCATCGCAATATGGTGCAGCGGCGCATCTTCGACCTGATGCAGGTTAGTGACGGCTTTCGGACGAATACGCAGCACCAGCACCAATGCCGTCAAACAAACGAAGGCATAGAGCATGTTGCTGCCAAACTGCTTCATCAAGACGCCCGACACCAACGGCCCGATACTGGCGCCGACGCCATAGGTCATCAGCAGCATGGCCGTCAGCGAAACCCGACGCTCGCCCTCGACGTGGTCGTTGGAAAATGCCACGGCCAACGGATACAACGAAAACTGCAGCAACGACGCCACGAAACCGACGGCAAACAGGACTTCCATCGGGACACTGGGAAAGATCGCCAACGGCAATGCGGCCAATACCAGCAGCCCCGCCACACCGCGAATCAACCAGGCACGGTCATAACGGTCCGACAGCTTGCCCAAGGGCCCCTGCACCAACAGACCGGCCCCGATGCAGCACGCCATGAACAGACCGACATGCTCGGTCGACAACCCTTGCTGAGCGGCATACAGCGGCGCCAGACCGTAGAACGAACCGATGATCAACCCGGCGCTCAATACCGTCGTCAGCGATTGCGGAACACGGCGCATGAAGAACAGCGGCTCAAGCGGCGCAGGTCGCATCGGTGCCGGGTGAATACTGCGGGTCATTGCGACGGGCACCAGACACAGGGTGAAGCACATCGCGACCAGCATCAGCAGCTCAGGACCCAACTGCGGATGGATAACCAGAATCAGTTGACCAAGCACCAGGCCCATATACGAGGCGATCATGTAACCGCTGAAAACCAGCCCCCGCTGTTTGGGCGATGCCTGCTCGTTGAGCCAGCTCTCGATCACCATGTACTGACACATCATTCCCAGGCCCACGATCATCCGCAGGAAGATCCAGGCGGGCAGATAGTTGATCAGGCCATGCCCCAGCACTGCCGCGCCGACGATGCCTGCGCAGGTGGCGTAGGCCCGGATATGGCCGACCCGGCCAATCAGCCGGTGGCCGATTTTGCCGCCCAGCGCCAGGCCCACATAGTTGGCGGCCATCAACGCACCCACCCACAGGCCATCGACCTGATCGGCAGCAAGGCGCAAGGCAAGGTAGGTACTCAGCAGGCCCGAGCCGATCAACATCATCAGCGAGGCGAAATACAGCGCTCGAAAGGATTTCCAGATTTGGCGCATCGGCTTTCCAAAAAAGGAAACCCTCCTCCAAGGAGGGTTTCCGGACCACGGTTTTTAAGCTTGGGAAGCCAACACTCGTCGCTCCCAAGGTGATATTTCGTTGAAGAAACTGGTTAATTCCAGTGTCTTCGAAGCGATGTAGCCTTCGATGAATTCGGCACCAAACAGTTCCTTGGCCAGCGGGCTGCGTTTCAGACGCTCCAGCGCGGCATGCAAGGTACATGGCAGCGAGAGATTGTCCGGTACGGCGAACTCTCCCTGGATCGGATCTGACGGCTCCAGCCGTTGCTCCATTCCGTACAGCCCGGCTGCAAGACTCGCTGCAATGGCAAGATACGGATTGGCATCTGCGCCTGGCAAACGGTTTTCCACCCG
The DNA here is from genome assembly GCF_900110765.1 of Pseudomonas sp. NFACC02. Lineage (GTDB taxonomy): Bacteria > Pseudomonadota > Gammaproteobacteria > Pseudomonadales > Pseudomonadaceae > Aquipseudomonas. Next base: position 14,993 of record NZ_FOEO01000006.1, on the reverse strand, counting down.
ACGCGCGACCGGCGCGCTGGCCGGAATGCGCAAACCCGCTGCACGGTTGTCGTGAGACCAGCACGCATTGTTCGGGGAAGCGAAAGGATGACACAGACGCTGGTACGAATTGACGTTGGGCGCGAACAACGCCGTGAAATCCGCCATCGCCGCCTGTTGGCCGCCAATAAAGTGATGAAACGCCGGCGTCGGTTCGCCTTGGGCATCACTGAAAATGTTCTGCCCGGTCACGCTGTCGATCACGCTTTGATGAATGTGCATCGAGCTGCCAGGCGTATGTGCCAGCGGTTTGGCCATGCACACCACGGTCAGCCCATGCTTGAGCGCGACTTCCTTGAGCATGTGCTTGAACAGGAACGTCTGATCGGCCAACAACAACGGGTCGCCGTGGAGCAGATTGATCTCGAACTGACTGACGCCCATCTCGTGCATGAACGTATCGCGTGGCAGCCCAAGCGCCGCCATGCACCTATAGACTTCGCTGAAGAACGGACGCAGGCCGTTATTGGAACTGACGCTGAACGCCGACTGGCCGTCTTCACGGCGACCGTCCAGACCGACCGGAGGCTTGAACGGCTGAGTGGGGTCGCTGTTCGGCGCAAAGACAAAGAACTCGAGCTCGGTCGCCACCACCGGCGACCATCCGTGCCGCGCATAACGAGCAATTACCGCCTTGAGCTGTCCCCGGGTCGACAGGCTCGATGGCTCGCCATCCAGCTCGTCGGCATCGCAGATCGCCAGGGCACGCGGTTCGTCGCTCCAGGGCAATCGATGAATCTGTCGAGGGTCTGCGATCAACGCCAGGTCCCCGTCGTCGCTGCCGTAGAACTTCGCCGGCGGATAGCCGCCCATGATGCATTGCAGAAGCACACCGCGCGCCAGCTGCAAGCGACGGCCTTCAAGGAAACCCTCGGCCGTCATCACCTTCCCGCGTGGCACGCCGTTCAGATCCGGGGTGACACATTCAATTTCATCAATGCCCATCAATCGCTGCGCGAGTGAATTGTGGCCATCGCTACTCATGACTCAGTCCTTTAATTGTTGTACAGGCCGCACCGCGGCAAGGCGTACAAAATAAGCATCAGGCGTTCGGAATATCAAGCAAAGTCGGCGAAACCCGCATTTCCCGATCCTGAACGAATTGGCCGACTTCTTGCTATTTCCCGGTATTCGTCGAGCAAACGCCATTTTCATGACAAGGCCGAGGGCACGCCCCCTGCAAACGCCAGACGCCATGAAGCCCCAGTCCAGTCAGAGCGCAGCTTTACATGAGCAAAATTACCCCCGTCACCCGGCCGCTGCTCGCACCACTTACCGAATTCATCCCTTATCTGGAGCAGATCTGGGAAAGCCGTCAGTTAACCAACGGCGGGCCATTTCACCAACAGTTTGAACAGGAACTCGCCGCTTATCTCGGTGTGGAGCATTTGTCGTTGTTCGCCAACGGTACGCTGGCGTTAGTGACGGCTTTGCAGGCATTGCGCATCACTGGCGAAGTTATCACCACGCCCTACTCATTTGTCGCCACCGCACACTCACTGCTGTGGAACGGCCTCAAACCGGTATTCGTCGACATAGACCCGCAGACCTACAACCTGGACCCGGTGCGCATTGAAGAAGCCATTACGCCCGCGACCACTGCCATCATGCCCGTGCACTGCTACGGCAGGCCTTGCGATGTGGTCGCAATACAGCGCATTGCCGATCGCTACGGTCTGAAGGTCATTTATGACGCCGCCCACGCTTTCGGCGTTCGCGAGCAGGGTCTCAGCATTCTGCGTCATGGCGATTTGTCGGTGATGAGCTTTCACGCCACCAAAGTGTTCAATACCTTCGAGGGCGGCGCGATCATCTGCCCGGACGCCAAGACCAAACAGCGAATCGACTACCTGAAGAACTTCGGTTTCGCCGACGAGGTGACCGTGGTCGCACCAGGGATTAACGGCAAGATGAGCGAGATCAACGCCGCGTTCGGCGTCCTGCAGCTCAAACACATTGATGCGGCATTGGCTCGCCGCCAACAGCTGGATGCTATTTATCGCGAGGCCCTGAGCAACATAGAAGGGATTACGATTGCCTGGCCGGACCGTGAAGGTCACAACTACTCGTACTTCCCGATTCTGGTCAACGCTCAGTTTCCGCTCACTCGCGATGAGCTGTTCGAACGCTTTCGCGCTCGCGACATCCTCGTGCGTCGGTACTTCTACCCGTTGATCTCAGCCTTTCCTATGTATCGGGGGCTGGACTCGGCGCGTCCGGAAAAACTGCCAGTGGCCGACAGCGTATCCAGCCGCATCCTCTGCCTGCCGATTTTCGACAGCCTCACCCATGACGAAATCACCCATGTGCTGGACATCATCATCCAGTCCTCGAACGGAGCCCATTAATGCGTAGCTGTCCGGTCTGTTCGTCGGAGTTCGCGAACTTCCTGCCCCTGCCCTCCCATTATTTCGAGATGCTCAACGAGTTAAAGGTCTCTTATTCGCTCGAGGACTTCGAGACCCTCAACACCGGGCAATACAGCTGTCCCTGCTGTCACTCTTCTGACCGTGATCGGCTGTACGCGCTGTTCGTGCGGACCTTTCTTGCGCGCCCCGCGAACAGACCGCTGCGGATTCTCGACATCGCCCCGGCGCCAGTACTGTCCCGGTTCCTGCGCTCCATGGTCGACATCGAATACCGATCGGCCGACCTGTTGTCGCCACTGGCCGACGACATCGTCGACATCATGGACATGAACCTCTACGCCGACAACGCCTTCGACCTCATCGTCTGCTCCCATGTGCTGGAGCACGTACCCGATGATCGCAAAGCGATCGCCGAGCTTTATCGGGTACTGGACACCGATGGCGTGGCGATTCTGATGGTGCCGATTCTGTTGACGGCGCAAGCCACTGACGAGGACCCCGACGAAGTCGACGTCAATGTGCGCTGGGCGCGATTCGGCCAGGACGATCATGTGCGCATGTACGCCAAGCACGACTATATGTCGCGCGTTCGAGGGGGCGGTTTCGAACTGCTCGAACTGGATTCGCGCTCTTTCGCAGAGGGTACGTTCCACCGTCACGGAATCACCGAACAAAGCGTTCTTTACATCGGCACGAAGTAGTCTGTGGACAATAAGAGGTCGTCGACAATGGGCCGTTCAAACGAGTTGAACGAAGGTTTTCGCGCACTGGGCGAGAACGTCAAGATCTATCCGGGCGCCAAACTCTACGGGCGTGAATTCATCAGCATCGGTTCGAACGTCATCATCGACGACTTTGTATTCATCTACGCGACCGCTCCGCTGTACATCGGCAGCTATGTGCATATTTCGTCTTTTTGTTCGATCAGCGGCGGCGGTGCCGTTGTGCTCGAAGACTTTTCAGGGCTTGCGTCCGGGGTTCGGGTGGTCTGTGGCAGCGATGACTTTCTGGGTGAAAGCCTGACCAATCCGACCGTCCCTCCGGAGTACCGCAACACCACACGTGCTCTTGTCCATATAGGACGTCACGCCATCGTGGGTGCCAATGCGGTCATCTTGCCAGGTGTCACCGTGGGGGAAGGTTGCGCGGTGGGGGCCGGATCGGTGGTCAGCAAGTCACTGGAACCGTGGGGCATTTGCGCCGGCCAGCCCGCAAGAAGAATCAGGACACGGCCTCACGCAATCATCCTCGAACGCGAAAGCGCGCTCATGCGCGACGGACTGTTCCAGCCCATGCCCGCGTCATCCATCGACGAAGCTTTTAACTTCTCGCGCTCTTGAATCCATCATCAGGCCTCGAAATGAACTCTCGCCGTTTGGTCACTATCGCCATCCCTGCTTACAAGCCCGACTTCTTTGAAACGGCGCTGCGCAGTGCCTTCCGCCAGACACACGATGACATCGAGATTGTGATCTGTGACGACTGCAAGGACGACGCGATGCACCGCATCGTCGAGCGTCTGCGCCCCGACAGTCCGTGGCCGATCCGTTACTTCCGCAACGAGACATCGCTGGGAGAGACAAAAAACCTCGCTCGCTGTATTCGGGAAGCCCATGGCGAATACATCAAATTTCTCTACGACGACGACCTCCTCCACCCGGAGTGCGTGAGTTCACTCTTCGAGCTGCTCGATGGCCATCCAGACATCACACTGGCCAGCTCACGCCGCCAGTGGGTCAATGAGGAGGGTGAAGCGCAACCGGATAATTGGGCGACCACCTTCCCTTTTGCCCATGACGTGATTTTTTCAGGCGTCGAACTGGCGTCATTTCTAGGTCAGTTCCGTATCAACTTCGTGGGCGAACCTAGCTGCGTGATGGTTCGCCGAGCTGACGTGGCTGCATTCGGTGATGACCTGATGGCACTCAACGGCACGTCCATCACCTGGGTCGGAGACCTGGCCATTTACGTCAAGCTGTTGCGCAAAGGCAACCTGGCGATGCGGGCCGAGCGCTTGTCGTACTTCCGGGTTTCCCGCGCTCAATACAGTGCCAAGGGGCGTCATTTCCCAAGTCTTGGTGATCAGGGTCAACTGGTCTTCTGCCAGCGAATGTCGGAACTGGGCTGGACCCGTAGCCTGGACCAATACCGGATGCAAAAACTGGCAACGCTGGAAAAGCGCGACAATTTCACGGAGGTCGATTTGCTGCCGTATTTCGGCGGCAACCTGCCGCCGGAGAGGTTCGGGCTGGGCGTGTCTCACTGGTTGGGACGACGCAAGCTGAATCTGCACCAGAGGAAGCTGATCAACGATCGGATCGAGCACACCCGTGCCGGCTCTGCGCTGCTGCTGGTCGTCCTCGACGACGGCCGTCTGCCGCAAAAGGTCGATGTGACACTGCACAGCATCATGGCCCATCAGACGCTGTCCACGGGATTGAACGTGGTGGTGCTTTCCAGCCGCGACCGGCCTGCCACTTTCGCGAACAGCGCGCACCTGCAATGGCACCGTCATGCTCGGGGAACCGAGGTGGGGGCATTGAACGAGTTACTGGAACAGCATGGCTGCGACTGGTTCATGGTCGCTGAAGCAGGGGTCAGCTTCATCGAACACGGCATTTCAAGGGTTCGGCTCAAGTTGCCGGAACTGCCACGCAGTCCGGCCCTGTTCGCCGACGAACTTTACCGTATGGCCGAAGGCGGGTACGCCACGGCGTTGCGTCCAGACTTCAATCTGGATTACCTGCTCAGCTATCCGGCAGCGATGAGTCAACACTGGATCTTCCATCGCCGGACAATCGTCGGCATGGGCGGTTTCAACCCCGAGTTTGCTCAGGCAATGGAACTGGATCTGATCCTGCGGCTCGTGGAGAGCGAAGGCGTCGCCGAGCTGTATCATCTGGCCGAGCCGCTTTTGGTCTGCGACGCTGTCGAAGGCCTGCAACGGGAGGGACAAGACCGTGCTCTGGCTCGACATTTAAACGCGCGTGGTTACGTCAACAGCCAAATCTACGAAACGGGGGCTGGTCAGTATCAGATTCGCTATAACCATGCCGAGAAGCCGCTGGTATCGATTCTGATCCCCACCAAAGACCAGTTGGGCATTCTCAGCCGCTGTGTCGAAAGCGTGTTGGAGAAGACCGCTTACAGCGATTACGAAATCATCATCATCGACAACAACAGCGAAGAACCGGATGCTCTGGAGTGGCTCGCGGGCGTGGAAAGCATGCAAAGCGACAAGGTGCGCGTCTTGCGTCATCCTTTTCCATTCAACTACTCGGAAATCAACAACACGGCTGCCCGCCACGCCCGCGGCGAATACCTGGTGCTACTGAACAATGATACCGCCGTGCTGCACCCTGAGTGGCTGGACAATTTGCTCAATCACGCGTTACGACCGGAAGTCGGCATCGTCGGCGCCAAGCTCTACTACCCCGATGGTGCGATACAGCATGCCGGTGTGGTGATGGGGATCGACTCTCCCGCCCAGCATGTGTTTCTCGGGGCGCCGCAAAACAGCCCCGGCTACATGCAGCGTCTGCTCGTCGATCAGGACTACAGCGTGGTGACCGCGGCCTGCCTGATGATTCGCAAGTCGCTGTACGAGGAGGTCGGAGGCCTGGACGAAGTCAACTTCAAAGTCTCCTATAACGATGTCGATCTTTGCCTGAAAGTCCGTCAGTCTGGCTATCTGGTGGTCTGGACGCCTCATGTCCAGCTGCTGCACGAATCCAGCGTCAGTCAGGTCCAGACCGACAAGACTGCCCATGAACGGAAAGTTGCTCGGTTCCGCGGCGAACAACTGGCGATGTATCGCAAATGGCTGCCCATGATGGCGAACGACCCCGCCTACAACCCTAATCTCGCGCTGACCGGTACCGGCTTCGAGTTTGAACCCAATGTCGACCTTACCTGGCGGGCGCTGCCGTGGCGCCCACAGCCGCTGGTATTAGCCCACAGGACCTTGCGCTGGAATGACGGAGATCAACGCATCACAACGCCCCTCGAAACGATGCGTGAGCTGAATCTCCTGGATGGCGCAACGTCGGCGCGATGGCTGCACATTGCAGAAATCGAGCGCCTGCAACCCGCCGCCATCGTGTTTCAACGGGCCTTCACTCACACCGAAGTGAACGGGATCGAATTGATACAGCAATGCTCGCCAGCGAAAAGAATTCTGGACATCGACCGACTGCCTGCCGGTTACAGGAAGGACCCGCTGTTCCTGCGCAGCCTCGAGCTGGTTGATCGCGTGGTCGTCAGTTCGTCACGCCTGGCCCTCGCACTGGAAGGGCTGCATCAGGATATTCACGTGGTCCCCGATCACCTGCCTCCACTGTGGCGACACGCCCAAAGGGAACGCAATCGAGGTGAAAGGCTGCGGGTCGGCTGGTGCGGCGATCATGACGCGCTGGACCTGGAGCTTCTGGCGCAGATCATGCCGGCATTAGCCAATGAAGTGGATTTTGTCGTGATGGGTTGGTGCCCGATACCTCTTCGCCCCTATGTAAGGGACCAACGGTATCAGGTGGAAGCTGCGTACCGGAAGGAAGCGCTCGCCAGCCTTGATCTGGATCTGGCATTGCTGCCTCTGCGTCACAACGGCCTGGAAGACTGTCAGAGTGTCACCCGGTTGCTGGAGTACGGCGCGTGCGGCTTTCCCGTGATCTGCAGCATTCACGCCTGTGACGACGCGACACTGCCTGTCACCCGCGTGGAACGGGACGCACAAAGCTGGATTGACACGATTCGGGGCCAGATTACCAACATTGAAGCACTCGCCCGGCAAGGTGATGCCCTCCAGCGGGAAATACGGGCACACTGGATGCTGGATGAGGGCAATCTGCAAATCCGGCGAGATGCCTGGCTGACGTGATGCCGTCGTGCGCGTTTCACCTGTGCCCGGATGGCACTGTCGCCAGGCGGTAATGACCTGGACTTTCCCCCGTCCACTTCTTGAACGCCCGGTGAAAGGCACTGGGCTCCTGAAACCCCACCAGTGCCGCGATCTCGACCACACTCATGTCGGTTTCCCGCAGTTTCTGTTGAGCGATACCGCGTCTCACGTCGTCTTTAATGCCTTGAAAAGCGCACCCTTCGCGCTCAAGCCGACGCCGGAACGTGGTCGGACTGAGCTTCAGTTCATCGGCCATCTCAAGCAAGGTTGGCCAGTGTCCGTAATGACTGTTTCGCAGGCGCTGGTACACCTGCGCCGCCAGCCCGCGCTGATTGCGAAAACGGATGACCAGCCACTGTGGCGCCGTGCGCAGGAAGGACTTTAGCGACGGCAACGACTGCACCACCGGCAGACGCAGGTAATGACTGGAAAACTCGACTTCAGTGCGCTGCTCGCCAAAACTCAGGTTAAACCCCCACAGCAGCGAGTCATCACTCAGCCGCTCACGGCGGTGACGAAACTGCGCACGGTCGATGGTGATCCGACGCCCGCCAAGCCAGCACAGCAGACTGATCATCAACAACAGAAACGTCTCTTCTCCAAAGCGCCGCTTGACTGGGTCAGTAGCGTGGTTGTCCACCGCAATGACCGCGCGCGGTCCGCGCACGATCAGGCTGCCGCGAAAGTCGCGCAGGAACAGGCCGAAATTCGCCAGACACTGACGCAGGGCTTTCTCCAGATTGGGCTCCTGAATCAGGCCACGACAGATGAGCGCAAAGCTTCCCGGCGGCATGCCATGGGAGTCCAGGTCGAAGAATTCGTCGCCAAGCTCCTTGATCTGGATCAGCCACAGGGTTGCGAACGCACTGGCCGGAACCCGCGACTCTGGATCATTGAGCAGCGCCATGTCGATTCCGGCGGCGTCCAGCACCGATTGCAGGCGCAGCGGTTGGTCACGCAACGCCTGCACCACCAACTGGACGAAGTAGATCGACACCGAATCCTTTTCCCGCATGAGCCGCCTTTCCTTTTCTGGTTGTGTGCTTGAGGCACGCCACGGCCCTGATGGTAAAGAACGCCAGTCGATCTGGACAGTTTTGGCATAGGCCCGCCTCAAACACCGATCTAGACTTGCCCGCAAACCGCCTTTGGCACAAATGCCGTGGTCGGTGGCACCCACAATAAATTCAACAGGTTTCAGGAGTCGACATGAGCAATACCGAAGTTTTCGTCGTCAGCGCACTGCGCACCGCCATCGGTGGATTCGGCGGTTCTCTCAAGGACGTCTCGCCTATTGAACTGGGCACCCAGGTCAGCCGCGCCGCCCTGGCGAAAGCAGGCCTGGCCGCTGAGCACATCGGGCATGTGGTCATGGGCCACGTGATCCCGACCGAAGTGCGCGATGCCTATCTGTCTCGGGTGATTGCTCTGGAGGCCGGCTTGACCAAGGAAACCCCGGCCATGAACGTCAACCGTCTGTGCGGCTCCGGCCTGCAGGCCATTGTCTCGGCTGCACAATCGCTGATGCTTGGCGATGCCCAAGCCGCACTGGCCGGTGGCGCGGAATCCATGAGCCGTGGCGCTTACATCATGCCTCAGGCCCGTTGGGGCGCGCGCATGGGCAACGTGCAGGCGTATGACTACATGCTCGGTGCGCTGCACGATCCGTTCGCCAACATCCACATGGGTATCACGGCGGAAAACATCGCCGAGCACTACGGCATCACCCGCGCCGATCAGGATGCACTGGCGTTGACCAGTCAGCAACGCGCCGCCCGCGCCATCGCCGAAGGCCGATTCGAAGGTCAGATCGTCCCGATTGAAATCGCCACGCGCAAGGGCACCGTGACTTTCGCAGAGGATGAACACGTCCGCGGTGACGTGACCGCCGAGCAACTGGAAAAAATGAAGACCGCGTTCAAAAAGGACGGCACGGTCACGGCCGGTAATGCCTCAGGCCTGAACGACGGCGCGGCGGCGCTGGTCATGGCCAACGGCGACAGGGTGCGTGAGCATGGCCTCAAGCCCTTGGCGCGCCTGGTCGCCTACGCCCATGCGGGCGTCGAGCCATCGATGATGGGACTGGGTCCGATTCCGGCGAGCCGTAAGGTGTTGGCGCGTGCCGGTCTGACGGTGGCCGATCTGGACGTGATCGAGTCCAACGAAGCCTTCGCCGCCCAGGCCTGCGCAGTGGCCCGTGAGCTTGGCTTCGATCCGGAAAAGGTCAACCCGAACGGATCGGGCATCTCCCTCGGTCACCCGGTGGGCGCGACCGGCGCAATCATCGCCACCAAAGCCATCCATGAACTGCACCGTATCGGCGGCCGTTATGCGCTGGTGACCATGTGCATCGGCGGCGGTCAGGGTATTGCCGTCATCTTCGAACGCGTGTGAAAGGAGGGATTTCCATGACCCTGCACCACATTGCCGTGATCGGCGCCGGCACCATGGGCAACGGCATCGCACAGGTGTGCGCGATTGCCGGCTTCGACGTCACCCTGCTGGACATCAACGACGCCGCGCTGGAGCGAGGCCTTGCGACCGTGCGCAAGAACCTGGAGCGCCAGGTGAACAAACACACGCTGACGGTCGAGCAGGCAGAGGAGGCCTTGGGCCGCATCCGATGCACCACGGACTATGCGCTGCTCAGCGATGCACAGCTGGCGATCGAAGCCGCCACCGAGAACCTCGACCTCAAGCTGCGCCTGCTCAAGCAGATTGCCGAAAACGTGGATACAGACTGCGTCATCGCGTCCAACACCTCATCGCTGTCCATCACCGAGCTGGCCGCCAGTGTCGACCGTCCAGAGCGTTTCATCGGTCTGCACTTTTTCAACCCGGTACCGATGATGGGCCTGATCGAAGTGATTCGCGGCCTGCAAACCGCCGATGAAACCCACGTCGTCGCGATCAAGCTGGCCGAGCGGCTGAACAAGACCGCGATCACTGCTGGCAACCGTCCAGGCTTCGTGGTCAACCGGATTCTCGTACCGATGATCAATGAAGCCATCCTGGTACTGCAGGAAGGGCTGGCGACCGCACAAGACATAGACGACGGCATGCGATTGGGTTGCAACCAGCCCATCGGCCCGTTGGCGCTGGCGGATCTGATCGGTCTTGATACGTTGCTGGCGATCATCGAAGCCTTCCATGACGGGTTCAACGACAGCAAATACCGCCCTGCTCCACTGCTCAAAGAGATGGTTGCAGCGGGTTATCTGGGGCGCAAAAGCGGGCGTGGGTTCTTTGTTTATAACTGATGAACCGCAGATCCACGTGTAGGAGCGCGCTTGCCCGCGATTGTATTTTTTTCAGTCGCCGGATCTGAACCTGACACTTCGCGATCATGGGCAAGCGCGCTTCTACACGTCTTGCGTAGTGCCCATAAAAACCGCAGCCCTTTAACAGGCTGCGGTTTTTTGTTTCATCCGCCGATCAGTGTGAGAACAGCGAATTGCCCACTTTGCCGGCCATCTTCTCCGGCTTGATCAGGAACCTTGCCAGCGCTGGCAACAACCACAGCGCACCGAACATGTTCCACAGCAGCATGAACGTCAGCATCAGCCCCATGTCGGCCTGGAACTTGATGGCCGAGAAGATCCACGTGCAGACGCCAATCGCCAGACACAGACCGGTGAACAATACCGCCTTGCCGGTCGACTTCAACGTTTCGTAATAAGCCTCCTGCAACGGCAGACCGGCACGCAGGAAGCTTTCCAGCCGGCTATAGATGTAGATCCCGTAATCGACGCCGATGCCCACGCCCAGCGCGACGACGGGCAACGTTGCGACTTTTACGCCAATCCCCATGAACGCCATCAGCGCATTGCCCAGCACCGACGTCAGCACCAGAGGCAGGACGATGCACAGCGTGGCAGCCCACGAGCGGAAGGTGATCATGCACATCACCGCAACGCAGATATAGACCAGCACCAGAATGGTCAACTCAGCCTGTTTGATAACTTCGTTGGTTGCCGCCTCGATTCCGGCGTTACCCGCTGCCAGCAAGAATTCCAGGCCTTCCTTGTTGTTGGTCTTGGCAAAGTCCTGAACGGCATGCACCGCACGATCAAGGGTTTCAGCCTTGTGATCGTTCAGGAAAATCAGCAGCGGTGCCAACGAGCAGGTGTTGTTATAAAGGCCATCGGCGCGAGCGATCGAGCTGTTGAGCACGTCCTTGTTGCGTGACAGTGACTCCCATTTCAGGTTGCCCTCGTTCATGCCTTTGATCACTTGCTTGGACACCGTCACCAGGGAAATCGCCGACTGCACGCCGGGCGTGTTCTCCATTTTCCAGGACAATTCGTTGATGGCGGACAAGGTCTGATAGGCCGAGCAACCTTCAGGCGGCGTCTTGACCATGACCACCAGCACGTCGGAACTGGTCGAGTAGTTGTTGATGATGAAGTTGTTGTCCTGGTTGTAGCGGGAATCCGGCCGCAACTCTGGCGCGCCTTGGTCAAGGTCACCGATTTTCAGGTTATGGCCATACCAGAGACCGCCGGCGAGCGCGAGCAAGGCGAGCACCACGGACACACGCGCCACGTTCGGCGCAGCGAAGTTCGACAGCAGGCGCCAGAACGGATGCTCGCGGACCGCATCCTCCTTACTGCGTACCACCGCCCTTTTACTGATCCCCACGTAAGAAATCGCCACAGGCAGCAGGATCAGGTTGGTGAACACGATCACAGCGACACCGATGGACGCCCCGATTGCCAGTTCGCGAATCACACCAATGTCGATAATCAGTAGGGTGATGAACCCGACCGCGTCCGCCAGGATTGCGATCATCCCGGGCAGGAAGAGCTGACGGAAGGTGCGGCGTGCAGCCATCAAGGCGTTCTCGGCATCGCTGGACTGCAAGGCAATACCGTTGATCTTTTGCACGCCATGAGAGATACCGATCGCGAAAATCAGAAACGGAACAAGCATCGAGTAGGGGTCAAGGCCGAACCCCACCACGTGCATCAAGCCCAGTTGCCAGATGACCGCGATCAACGTCGTGCTCAACACCGCCACCGTGCTGCGCGCACAGCGGGTAAACCACATCAGCAGCACCAGGGTGATGAGGAAGGCGACACCGAAGAACATCACGACCATGATCAGGCCGTCGATCAGGTCACCCACTTTTTTGGCAAACCCCACGATGTGAATATCGACGTCAGGATTCTGCGCCTCATATTTGTCGCGGATCTTTTCTTCCAGTTGGTGGGAGAACTGCCGGTAATCCAGTGGTAGCAGTTTTCCTTGGTCGGCAGGGTCCGGGTAGAACTCCTGCAACGGCACGTCGATGATGCTGGACTTGAAGTTGTTCGCCACCAAGCGTCCGACCTGACCGGATTTCAGAACGTTGTTGCGCAGCTTGTCGAGGCTGGCCTGCGACCCGTCGTAGCTCTGCGGAATGACTTCGCCCCCGGCGAACCCTTCTTCCGTCACCTCCGTCCAGCGCACACTGGGACTCCACAATGACTTGAGGCCCGAACGGTCAACCCCAGGGATGTAAAAGACCTCATCGTTAATCTGACGCAAGGTCTCCATGTATTCCTTGGAGAAGATGTCCCCTTTTTTGGCCTCCACCGAGATCCGCACAGTGTTGCCCAGGTTCGCCAGGTCGTTGCGGTGCTCCATCATGTTCTGAATGAAGGGGTGGCCCAGCGGGATCATCTTCTCGAAGCTGGTGGAGGGACGTACCAACGTCGCCTGCCAGAACAGAAAGATGCTGACGAGCAGGCAAAGGCCGATCACGGTCGGACGGTTGTTGAAAATCAACCGTTCCAACCGCGTCGGTTTATCGTGGTGGTGTTGAAGGTTGGTCATGCCAATGCGTCCTCGCCTGGTCAGTTCTTATTGTCGAGCGCAATCAGCGTCACTGCTGAGTAACATCTGCGCCCGTCGGCGAGGTGACGTGAATCCCGCCCTGTCCTACCAGAATCAATTCGCCCTTGTCGCCGTCGGTAACGCCCGAGAGCGAGAGTCGGTCTGAGCGATTGGAAACCGTAAAGCTCTCACCGTCATTGGTGCTGCGCATGACAGAACCTCCGTTGCCTACAAGGACAATAGAGTTGTCGGGCAGCAGAGAGGCATTTGCGATGCTGAACTCCAGCGGTCCACGCTCAGCCTGTAAGGGAACCGCCTCCCAACGGCTGCCGAAATCGGTGGAGCGGAACAGATTGCCACGCAACCCGTAGGCGAGCAGCGTGTTGGGCTGCGATGTGCCGATAACGCCGAACAACGAGCCTTGGTAAGGCCCTTCGATCTTTTCCCATGTCTGGCCGCCGTCAGCAGAGCGGAACATGCTCCCCATCTCGCCGACGATGAACAAGCCGGCATCTTTCACATAAGCGATACCATTCAGGTGGTATTGATCCTCGTTGTCCAGGCGGTCACCGATGTCCTCCCAATGCTGGCCGCCGTCGTTGGTCTCCAGTAGAGCACCGTAAGCACCCACGGCGATGCCAGTCGACAGGTCCTTGAACCAGACGTCCAGCAAAGGGGCTTCGCGCTTGAGGTCTTCAAACTGCTTGTGCCAGGTCGCACCACCGTCGGCGCTGGCCAGAATCTGGGCATCATGACCCACTGCCCAGCCGTGCTGGTCATCGACGAAGTACACCGCTGTGAGCAACTGCCGAGTCGGCACCTTGGCCTGAGTCCAGGTTTTGCCTTGGTCGTCGGAATAGAGAATGTGCCCACGATCCCCCACGACGACCATGCGTTTGCCTGCATGAGTGACGTCCAGCAGCAGGCTGCGAGATGCTTTGGCAGACTCGAGCGCGAAGCTGGCATCGCCAGGGGCAGCGGTGGGCGTACTGTCAGCCGCTAACGTGTTGCCACAGAGGGCCATCGAGATGAGCAGCAACATCAAAACGCCCAGAGGCTTGCCCGTTTGAGATGTCTGGGAACCGTCATGACTCTGGATGATTGCGGATCGAGCGCGCCGAATGACTGGCTCACGCATGGAGCTTCCCCTTCCTTTATTTTTATTAGGTTCTCCTGGGGGCCGTGCAGGAACAGCGGACGCTCTAGCCTGCGTCAGACGTGGCCTTACCGAAGCGACCCCATCCTATCCAGCTTTAGAAACGTATGACAATCAACATGACGTTATCTTTTGTTAAGCAACGACTTGGTGATTAGAGCCTTATCACTCCGGTTGATTGGGAACGTCAGACGTTGGAACAGGCCGAGGGTCGTCATGCAGCGATCAGCCATCCTGGGTTCCTTGAGCGTTGCAGATCTCGGGCATGAAGGCGCGAGTATCGTGTGGCTTTACGCACTTTTCCGCGCGCAAAAACAAAACCCCACCTGCTTTCGCAAATGGGGTTTTGGAATTGAATCTTGACGATGACCTACTCTCACATGGGGAAACCCCACACTACCATCGGCGATGCATCGTTTCACTTCTGAGTTCGGGATGGGATCAGGTGGTTCCAATGCTCTATGGTCGTCAAGAAATTCGGGTACCGAACCGTGGCGTTGGCCGCGCTTCAGCAAATCGGGTATGTGATCAGGTCTTGCCTGCGTGCTGCAAACTTTCGGTGAAGGTCATCTTCACAGTCACCGCAATCTGTGCTCGTCCGAGTCGCAGATTGCTTGGGTGTTATATGGTCAAGCCTCACGGGCAATTAGTATTGGTTAGCTCAACGCCTCACAGCGCTTACACACCCAACCTATCAACGTCGTAGTCTTCGACG
>NZ_FOEO01000004.1 GCF_900110765.1 Pseudomonas sp. NFACC02 | reverse complement strand
CGGAGTGACCGACATGACCCAGTCCAATGCTTACCAGGATCCAACCCTTGCCCTGACCGCCAAAGTGCTCGACATCAAGGCTAAAAAAGGCCTGACCTTCGAACAACTGGCCGAAGGCACTGGCCTCAGCCTGACCTACGTGACCGCAGCGCTGTTGGGTCAACACCCACTGTCGACGGACGTGGCGAAGCTCATAGGCGAGCGCCTTGAACTCGGCGCTGATGAGGTGCGTCAACTGCAAGCGATTCCTCTGCGTGGCAGCCTGCCAAGCGGCGTGCCGACTGACCCGACCGTCTACCGTTTCTACGAAATGATTCAGGTCTACGGCACCACGTTGAAGGCGTTGGTCCACGAGCAGTTCGGCGACGGCATCATCAGCGCCATCAACTTCAAGATGGACATCAAGAAAGTCGAAGACCCGGAAGGCGGCTCCCGCGCGGTGATCACGCTGGACGGTAAATTCCTGCCTTACCGCCCATTCTGAATACGGGGCAACGTGTTGAGACTTCCACGTCGGGAGGAAGTCTCAAACAGTGAATCACTGCACTGCGAATTCGAATAGCGGGGTCGCCTTAGCGCCGTCTCCCAGGCGTAGGCCTGGCCTGTCAGCCAGGGCAATAAGGTTGGCCCACAACTTTTCATACCTCTCAATAACTAACTCAGCGTTTCAAAAAACGAAATGCCTCGTTCCGGTTTCTAAGTGTTCTACTCAGCTGCGTAACAAACGAGCATGTTAATCAGATGCATTTGTCATGTTGGCGCCGATGAGTGCTTGAACATTCCAGTGAGGGGATCCGGCCAGGTCGTATTCCCGATGATTGATCCGGAAGGGGCCAGCGAAACGAATCCGTTGATAGCAACAGGCTCGTAAAACAGGGCATGGCGTATCCGCTTGGGTCTTCAACGAATAGGTTAGTTGCACAATGGATCGTTTCTATGAGATGCAGATATTCATCGCTGTCGCTGAGGCGGACGGGTTTGCGGCTGCGGCCCGCCGGCTTAATATATCGCCGCCCACAGTGACGCGTGCCGTCGCGTCCATTGAAGAACGAATAGGCACTCAATTGTTGTCACGCTCTACGCGCAGCATGCGTTTGAGCGAAGCGGGGCTGCACTACCTCGAAGATTGCCGACGTATTTTGTCGGAAGTCGAACAGGCTGAAGAAGCCGCAGCGGGCAGTTATTCCGTCCCTTGCGGCAACCTCACATTAACTGCACCTGTCATCTTCGGGGAGATGTTCGTGGCCCCGACCCTGGTCGAATACATGGACCGTTTTCCCGCGGTGACCCTCAATGCGATGCTTGTTGACCGCGTTGTCAATATGTCCGAGGAAGGCGTGGATGTCGGCATCCGCATCGGTCATCTGCACGATGCCACGCAAGTGTCGGTGAAAGTCGGTGAGGTGAGCCTTGTGGTGTGTGCTTCGCCGCAGTATCTGGATCGAGTGGGTCGCCCCCAGCATCCCGATGATCTTGCGAACTGCAACCTGGTCAGCTCGTCGGCGAGTCATCTTCTCCGGGACTGGCAATTTGTATACGACGATAAACCGCTGAATTTCCGTCCCGTCCCTCAGCTTATCGTGACCGATAATAAGGCGGCGATTAACGTGGCTTGTCTGGGCTGGGGGGTGACCCGGGTTCTGTCCTATCAGGTTGATCACTTCATCAAAAACCATAACCTCGAAGTCGTCCTTCGTGACTTTCAACCCGCACCGCTTCCTATCCATATCGTTTACCAGAAGACTGCCAGGGTGCCCGCGAAGACCCTGACGTTCGTGAACTTTCTAGCGGACCGTTTGTTGGGTAACCCATCACTTCAGCTGTGATCACAAGTGAGTCAAGAGAATGGACCGCTATCACGAAATGGTGATATTCAGAGGTCTGCAGGGATGCCGAAGCTTGAGCATGTCTGCGGACAGGGCAGGGGTCGCCGTTACCACGCTCGTGCGCGCAATCGACCGGCTTGAAAGCAGATTAAAGGCACGTCTGATCATCCGCACCACGCAAGGGATTGCTTTTACCGCGGCAGGCGAAAGGTTTTTGGCCGATGCGATAAGAATCCTGGATGAGGTCGAGCGATCTGAATCATCGGCGCGCGGCATGCCGAGCGTCGTTGAAGGGCGTCTGAACGTTATTGTACCCGAGCTGTTCAGCAGCTATGTGTATCCAGAGATCATCAGCGAGTACTCCCGACAACATCCCGAAGTCACCGTCTTTACCCGATTCTCCGATCAGTATCCCGCGATTCTCGAGGATGGAATCGACATTGCCTTACATGTGGGCAGCCTGCCCAGTTCAACCTTGATCGCGCGGCAAGTAGGCCATGTCAAAACTCATGTTTGTGGCAGCCCGAGTTACCTTGGTAGTTACGGGGAGCCTCAAATACCGGCGCAGCTAAGGACGCACCGATTGATCGCCACGCAAGGGCATTGCGAGGATATCCACTGGGTCTTCCAATTTGCAGGCCAACCCCTCAGTTTCAAAGCCACCTCTCAACTCAGGTGTGCCACTGCTCAGGCTGCGATCAACGCATCCTGTCAGGGCGCCGGCCTGTTGAGCGGTCCAAGTTTCGCGCTGCACAGCTACCTTGACACAGGAAAACTGCAGCGCACCCTTGGAAGTTTCGAATTACCGGCCGCCCCCATACATCTCGTTTACCGCGAAGGTCGTAGGGCTTCGTTACGGGTTCGAAGCTTCGTTGATTACACGGTATCCGCCCTGAGGGCTCATCCGGCGTTACAACTCGTTGCAAACTAAGCGTCTGCTCATTCGAGGACGCTGCGCCAATGAAAGCGAGCGCTTCAATAGCTTCTACCTTAGCCCCCGTCAACTAACGTTCGACTGTTTCACAAAGAGGAATAGTTGATTCCGGGTTTTGAATGTTCCTCGTCTACCGCTAACCAAGGAAGATGGTCTCGCATTGCACAATCCTTGCTTTGCCTTAGAATAAAGGAGCTGTCATGTCGAACCCCATCAAGCTGTATCGCCACGCGTTGTCGGGACATGCACACCGAGTGGAGTTAATGCTTTCACTCTTGGGCCGCCCGGTAGAAATCATTGACGTCGATCTCGCCAACGGTGCCCACAAGGCCCCCGAGTTCCTTGCGCTCAACCCCTTCGGTCAAGTGCCTGTCATTGATGACAACGGCGCCATACTTGCAGACTCCAACGCCATTCTCGTCTACCTGGCGCGTCAGTACGGTGAGAGCCATTGGCTTCCGACCGACGCCGTTCAACTGGCACAAGTGGTTCACTGGTTATCCGTCGCCGCGGGACAGATTAGCAACGGTCCTGCCAGAGCGCGGCTGATCACTGTGTTTGGTGCCAGTTTCGATGCGAAGGATGCGATTGCCAAGTCTCACGCGCTGCTCGAGGTGCTTGAGAAGGAACTCGCCCAACGCGAATTCCTGGTCGGCAACGCGCCCACTGTCGCCGATGTCGCGGGTTATACCTATATTTCTCATGCGCCAGAGGGCAACGTCTCCCTTGAAGACTACCCTTCGGTCCGTTCCTGGCTCGCTCGCATCGAAGGGCTACGCGGTTTCGTTCCAATGCGTCGCACAGCGGTCGGTCTGCAACAGGCCTGAAGCGTCAGGGTCGATCACTTTCCCCCGACACTGTATCGGCTGCCTCTCCGGGGATTCGTATTCGGCACTGCGTTGCGGTGTCAGATGCGGGTGGAGACAGTTCAGGCGCAACGATTGGTGATGCGCCTTCGTTTATTACTTCCTGTCAAGGTGACTGACATGTCCAACGAAGAAAAACGCCTTCCTCTCCCACCGTTCACGCGCGAAACCGCCTTGTTGAAAGTGCGCCTTGCCGAAGATGGATGGAACACCCGCGATGCCGCGAAGGTAGCATTGGCCTACACGCTCGACACCAAATGGCGTAACCGAGCAGAGTTCGCGAGCAATCGCGCTGAAGCCGAAGCATTTTTGACCCGCAAGTGGAAAAAGGAACTCGACTACCGTCTGATCAAGGAACTATGGGCATTCACAGACAACCGTATCGCGGTACGGTACGCCTATGAATGGCACGACGACTCCGGAAACTGGTTTCGCTCATACGGCAACGAAAACTGGGAATTCGCCGAGAACGGCTTGATGGCCCATCGTTTTGCGTGCATCAACGATCTGCCTATAAAGGAGTCAGAGCGTCTGTTCCACTGGCCACTGGGTCGCCGTCCGGATGAGCATCCCAGCCTTTCGGAACTGGGCCTCTAAGGTAGGCGAGGGAGAAGTTGAATCGCCGATAAGGATATCGTTTGGAGGAGGGCAGCTGCCGCGCTGCCTTCGCATAAAAAAAGCGGCCTGCAGAACCATTTTTGCAACCGGGGGGTTGCGTGCTATCCGTCTGGCGCACCTGGCGCACATCATTCCCGTAATCAGTGAGCTGAAGAGGCTCGTTCTCAATGACATCCGGTGGCTCTTTTACGGGTGTCATTTCAAACCGGATGCCAGACCGAAGGGCAGGACATCAGAGTTCAAGCACAAGGGGCGGGCTCCCAGGCGCGGGTACTGAACAGCACAGCAGCACCTCATCATCAGGTAAAGGGTCAAGCGGCGTAGTCAGGTAGCGCACGGTCCCCGCTGAAATACGGGTTTTGCAGGTGCCGCAGGTGCCCGACCGGCAGTTGAAGTCCGGGGTCAGCCCCCGGGATTCGGCTAGCTCTAACAGACTGCCGATCTGCGGTTCCCAGCGAGCTTCCTTGGCGGACTTCGCGAACAGCACCTTGACGGGCTCGCCCGTGGCGCCTGGTTGCGGATCAGGCGAAAGCGGTCTGGCAATGTCTCGGGTCAACGTCGACACACCGAATGCTTCTGCGTGAATACGATCATCGGGAATGCGCAGTGCTCGCAGCCCGTCATATAGCCCTTGGGTTAAACTGCCGGGGCCGCACAAGTAGTAGTCATAGTCATCCAGCGGCAACAGGCTTTTCAGTGTCTCAACGGTGATTCTTCCCGCATGATCGAAGTCCGCGCCAGGCTCGGTTCCTGCTTCAGGCTGACTGACGAAGCGCTGGAGTTTTACCTTCCCGCTCCCGCGCTCGATCAGGGTTGCCAGTTCACGACTGAAGGCCAGATCAGCGACAGTTCGTGCCCCCTGCAACAGCCATGTCGGCCTCATTCTACCGATGCGCTCACCTTGATAAATCACTTCCCTGAGCATCGACAGCATAGGGGTGATTCCGACGCCAGCGCCGATCAGGACCAGTGGGCGTCTCACCAACGGCTCCAAGGTAAAGATGCCCCTTGGACCACGGGTTTCGAGGGTATCACCCAGCTGAATATGGTTGTGTAGATGCGAGGACACCGCGCCGTGGCGCTTGACGCTGATGCGCAGGAAATCATCCGACGGGGCACTGGAAAGGCTGTAGGTGCGGATCAGCTGTGAGTCGAGGCCGTCTTCGCGACTGATTCGAATGGGTAAGTGCTGCCCTGCCTGGAAAGGCGGGACGCCTGCCCCGTCGATAGGTTGAAGGCGAAAGGATCGGATCTCAGCGCTTTCGTCTTCGATGTGCACCACCCGAAGCGGACGCCAGGAGTCGCGCCATGCCTGCGCCTGAAGCCGTTGCGCGGTCTGCTCCCAACTGCCCGTCATCAGTGAGCTGGAGGAGTCCCCGTCTTCAGCGGCGGTCCAGCGAAGCGGCAGTGCACGCTCTCGGTAAACGATGCGCTGCGGAGTGAATCGCCATAGGCGCTCTGCCCCCTGAAAGGCAGCGATTTCCGGGGCGTCCAGGAGCACCTCGGTAGTGCCCGTCATCTGCAGCATATCCCCCGTCTCGAAATCTGCGAACACCAGACCGGCTGGCGGATTGAGCAATAGATTGCCCAGCGTGTTGAAAAACAGATTGCCGTTGAAATCCGGTACCAACAGCGTGCCGTCTTCATCCTGCCGGACAAACCCAGGCTTGCCGCCGCGGTGTGAGGCATCGACTTCACGGACATTGTCTCGCACGGTGTACGAGGCGACGAAAAATGAATCGGCACGGCTGATCAAGTCGCGGGCACGATCGTTCAGCGCATCAAACTCAGCGACCGGCCCGGCGGGTTCATCCACGAAATGGTACTGCCGCAGTTTGATGTAGCGCGGGCAGTTTCCATACGCTTGGGAAACGGCGATCTGGAACCCGTTGCCATCGGCATGGCGAATCATGCCGTTCATTCGGTTACGACGGCGGGTGTGCAACTCGATGCCCAATAACCCGACGGCATCGCCAGGCCTCATGCCCTCCTGAGCGGGGTCGGCTGCTTGTACTGGCAGCGAAAGCATCAGTACGTTGGGCTCGGGCGAATGCATGAAGCCAGGTTGGCCGGTGCGCAACGTCGCCCAAGGCTGGCCATTTTCGTCCACCGTACCGAGGACTACGAAGGGCAGTTGGGCATAAAACTCGCGGTGTTGATCAGGCATCCAGTCCCGCGCCATCTGACGCTCGCCGGGGCCGACCATGAGCTCGACGGCACCAACCGACCGCTGCAACTGCAGCTCCCCCTCATGCCAAGGCGATTTTTTATCAGAACCTTTGCGTCCGCTCATGATGCTCGTCTCCTTGGGTAACCTGTCGAATGATGTGGGGGGCGGTCATCTCGGTCTGGCGGATGCCTACGCATTGCGATACTCGACAGGGTGAGCGAATGAGCTGTCCCAGTATCTGCCAGCAGTGAATGCCAGTTAGCCAGTTAAACGCACCCTGATTGTAGATGTGACCGTTATCGTCCAACTTTTGCCCTTGGCAGCGGAACCCTCGCCGCGCGCAATCAAGCATTTCGCAATGTGAAACGGTAAGGGCGTCTGATGCAACGTTTTCTCATCTTCGGAGTTGTAGCAGACGTTTTGCGTTGCTCCCTTGACGACATCCAATAGCTGATCTTGAATGCTGTACATCGCTGGATGTCCGTGGTCAGCGCGATCCCCCAACATGACATGACGCTGCGAGTCGCAGATGCTCTCGTCACCATCATGGTCGGGCCCGCTGACTGACGCCCGCCTGCCGGGGTGAGACGGACTATGCCATGGCTAATCTGGTGATTTGCTGCGACGGTACCTGGAATACCCCTGACCAACTCGACCAAGGCGTACCGGCCCCTACGAATGTGGTACGGCTCTACAACGCTGTGGCTGATCTCGATGCCCAAGGCAATCCTCAGACTAATTACTACCACCCTGGGGTCGGCACAAACGGCGGTTGGTGGGACAAAGCAGTAGGAGGTGGGACGGGAGCGGGGCTCGACAGCAATATCATGAGCGCCTACCAGAAGCTCTGCTATTGCTACCAGCCCAATGACGCCATCTACCTGTTTGGCTTTAGCCGCGGTGCTTACACCGTGCGCAGCCTTGCAGGATTTATAGGCTGCTGTGGGCTCTTGCGGCTTACAGGGTTAAAGCCCGCGCAGGTATGGGAGCGCATCCAGTCTTTGCTCACATACGGCTATAGACGAAAAACCGAAAAACGGGCCGACTGGGCGAAGCAGGGGTGGGATTTTCACAATGAAGCAGGCGATGCCATTCCGATTCGTTTCATCGGGGTGTGGGACACCGTGGGTGCGCTCGGCATCCCGGACGACATGGCTCTACTCAATTTGATCGATAATCGCGAGCGATACACGTTCCACGACACTGCGTTGCATCCATCCGTTGAGTACGCTCGTCATGCCCTGGCGATGGACGAGCGCCGCGCGTCGTTCCAACCCACGCTGTGGAGTGAGCCACCAGCAGGAACGGACTTAAAACAGATCTGGTTCCCTGGCGTCCATTCTGATGTCGGCGGCGGCTACCGCGAATGTGGTTTGAGCGATGGCGCTCTGGACTGGATGATCAAGGAAGCGGGAAGTGTCGGGTTGTGTTTTGATCCCGCCGCCGTGCAGCAGATCAAACCTAACCTCTACGACACGATGCATGACTCTTGCGATGGCGTGTTTAACGTTTTGGCAACCCAGCCACGCAGTGTGGCTGATATGACAACTCAACAGGCGCTGTTTCATAGCTCAGCGCTGGATCGGCAACGAAACCCACCGATTACACAGTCTCCCTATCGGAAAGCACGACTGTTGGCCCCCAAGACACCATTGGTGTTGGATATATCAGCGCGCCTTCCCTGGAATGAAACCGGGCTATGGCTTGAAGCCGGCACTGTTTACACGTTCAGCGCCAGCGGTGAATGGCTGGATGCGTCGATCGTATGCGGCCCGGGCGGACCGCCGACTCATCACTTCCAACCGGCCGAGTTGTCTTATTTAGTGGGCAGCGCGCTAGGGACATTGGAAACCTGGTACGGAAAGCTGTTCAACAACAGCAACGCGAACTTCTACTACACACGCCGCCACGAAGATTTTCCCTGGTTTAGTTTGATCGGGGCCATCGCAAACAGCGATGGCGTTGACGCAAATGGGATCCTGTTGAAACCGGAAACCTTTCTGATAGCTCATGGGTGTACGTATACACCTAAACGGTCTGGTTATCTTTATGTCTACGCTAATGACGCGTGGAATTGCTATGGAAACAACAAAGGACATGTGGCGTTGACTATTCAGTGACTCCCGTCTGATGTCGGAATTATTTCAAAGGAATGGTTGCATTGTTCAGCGCGGAAAAGTTTATCGCTTCCTCCCTGAATTGACTCATCTGTCCTTCATTGGCAACCGTTTCACGGAGTAGGCGCGCTTCTCGTCCTCGGAGTTGTAATAGACGTTCTGCGTCGTGCTCAGGCTGTTATGACGCAGATCCACCTGCAGATCCTTCATGTCACGATGGGGCGCATCGAAGGTCGCCGAAGTGTGTCGCAACCAGTGGAGCGAGGCAGCACGCAGGCGGCCCACGTCTTCGTCCGACCAGCCCTCGGCCTGCATGCGCGCCAGTGCGCGATCAAACACCTCCTGCAGTAGTACCCGAATGTGGCGGTCCGAAAGCCCGGCGCGGCCGCGTTGAGTCGCGATCAGCGGCGTGGTTTCGCGGAAACCGGGCAGGGGAGACAGCCCCTGGTGCAGACGCCAGCGCTTCAGATAATTCTCGACGTAATCATCACGCACGCTGATCTTGCCGGCCTTGTTGCCTTTGCCTACCACGTGATACCACCAGTTGCCTGCGCTGTCCTTACGAAGATCTCCCATGGTCGGCTTCCAGTTCTCACGCCCGACCAGGTCGGAAACGCGCAGATACATCGCGAAAATCGTTGCTACGATGAACAGCGTGCGTTCATATCGAGCGTCAACCGTGGCCATTTGCTCAGCGGTTTCCAGCACGAAATCCCACTGCAATGAGGTCAGGATCCGAGTGTCCTGATCATCGGTATTACGCTGCTTATACTTGCTCTTTTGCTTGACCGCTCGAAATGGATTCTGCTCGCAAAAACCTTCGTCGATTGCATGCTGAAAAAAACTGCCACACACCGCGAAAATCTGCGCAATGGAGCCTTGAGAAAGTTTATAGGCGTCCGGCAGAGCGGGGCGGTTCTGTTCCTTGGCGCGCTTGCGCTCCTGCTTGGAAACGGTCTGACTAAATGGCCGCCACTCGGGGTTTAGCGCATAAGTATCGGTCGCCGTTTTCTTGCGTGCGCCGATGCGATTGAAGCGGGATTTGACCACAGGCCCAACCCAGGCGGGGTCTGGTGCCAAGCAGAACTCCATAAATCCTTCGGCATGGGTACGGCGCATTTCCAACAAGGGAACTCGGGCTTTGAGCAGCGTCCACAGCAGCAGACGCTCGACGTGCGTCCGATAGGAATTGAACGTGGCCTCATTGCCTGAGTAAGACTTAAGAAAGCTACGCACCGCGCGGTAGCCTTCGAACGCCTGAGTCTGTTCTGGAAACTCCTGAAGATAACCTACAATAGCGGGGAGTTCTTCCTTCAAGGAGCTGAAATTCAGCTGACCGAAGCGGGCGTACGTTTCAAAAAGCGGGTGTGGAGTGACTGATGCAGACATGAAAACTCGTCGTGGGCCAGCATTGAAAATGGCGACATAATCGCCTCAAACCTTCGCCCGTGCAATATCCGGGTCTGGTAGTTATCGGATATTACATGTTGAGATAGGCCTCTATTTCACTTTAGATGGCATTATCTCCCGTTGACCGTTGGGTCAATGACGCGCGCAATTCGTTCTGGATACACCGTCTATTAAGCTTTCATTCTCCGCTACGTCCTTGTTCCAAGCGATGACCTCAGTCAGAAGGGGGCGCACAATTTCCCGGAATAGCCTGGCAAGCGGTTGACGGCGCGACACAGCCCGGATTGCTATACGTACGCAATCTGCCGATCACAAGATGGTGTGAAGAAAACGGCCTTTTCCAGGATGTTTTTCGGCTCGAGGGGATCAGAGCAGAGCTGAAAGGTCCAGATCGGCAATCAAGCGCCAGCTGGAAGCACTTGCTCATGGTGGCCGGCTATCGGTTCTTCGGGCGTTCCATCCGGTGCCGGCGACCTCAGCCAATCCATCGCAAGCCAAGACCTGTCTGAAAAGGATAAGCGGATCTATTTCAGCAGACCCCGTGGCAAAGAAGCCCGTGAAGCCGCAAGCTCCCTGGTTGCTGATCCGCTTACCAATTTGCCCATAACTCAGCCTGGCGACGTCCCGGCGTGAATCCTGCTGCGAGTAAACATTCAGAAAACGTGAGGACTACGGCACTGGCCAGGCAGGCGCGCGTCAGCGTTAGAGACCGGACTCAGTGATGGCAGCAAGTAACTCGGAGCCGGGAGAACAAAAGCCAGGCTCTTGAATGAGAGCGACACGACGCAGCCTGTGGCAAGAAGTCATTTGTGAACCAAGAGGAAAAGCGCCGTTGTCTAGGACGTGGGTCCGCAAGCGTCCTGGTAGATAGACACGGCGCGTTGACTCAGGGCGCTACTGATCGAGGACTGCCGCCCCAATTGGTAATACGTTGTTACGTATAATGTATATTATGTTAAATTATGTGTCTAAGGCCGTCACAAAGACTTTAAGAACTACGCAGAATTTGTGGTTAACGAAGCGTTCGCGAAACTAGTAGAAAACCACTCCGGCCTTCCCTGAACCCCGCGTCAGACGTGACCTCCAGCGGTTCAGCCCAAATTTACGCTGAGTTGCGGCGTAGCCCTTTTTTGCAAAAACTACCAGAATGGTCGAGCACGGATCTAATCCCTACAAATAGCCTGAAGACCCCGTATTTCTTGGCCTCCAGCCAATTTTTCACAAACGAAGATAAACGCCCACCTTTCATTTACTCGGAAAAACGTCGACTGGTTCAGTCGCTGGATTGGTATCCAGGCAGCCCTCGCGCCTAGAAGCCTTGCTGTGCGGGGCTACGGGCTGTTTTCTGCACTGACAGCGCCACCTCCGAAGCTACGCCAGCCCGGTAAGTACTGACGCGCTCAATCAACATCGTCACGCTAGGAGTTAGCCCAGGATTACCGCTTGACCACCTCGTGGCCACGCACGCGCTCCAGTGAATCCGGATAGTTGAGAGCTGTTTATTCAACAACAGGTAGAAACGTCATTTTTCAATAATCTGTAGAAATGTTTATTGTTCATAAATTTGTAGAAACGTAAATTGCAAAAACCTGTAGAAATTGATTCTGATGAAATGTGATTGAGCTGCTACCGCTGCAAAGAAAACCTGCTCGACACCTTTACTCATCAGCAGCCCATTGCAGTTGCGACCGATGCAATATCCGATGATTGAGCGTCACTACAAAGCGATCAGCGTAAACACACGTAAATACGCTTAAAGCACATAAGCCCGCACAATTTACCGCCGGGCACTGAAAGCCGAAAGCCAAAACTCTGTTATCCATTGCATTTATCTGCAATGGGCCTGGCCGGCCATAGCCCAATGCTCGCTGGGACTGCGGTCGGTTAACGCGGCCGGCCGCTCCAGTTTTGTCGATAAACCCTGCGTAACGCTTAGGCTGTCGCCGCCAGCCGCCAGCCAGCACCCTGAGTCAACCCGTAGGCGTGCTCCCAGGCTAACCCCAACCTCCCGGCAGTCCCGGTACTCAATTTACGCAAAAAAGAGTAATGCAGACATCCGAATTGATATGCTCAATTAACAAGTAAACCCTGCGATAAACACGCCTGAAAAAATCAAACCTACGATTAAACAACCCTGCCGACAATATACTTTAAAACCGAACACCACGATTTCCAAGTTAGAAAGTCAGCGCAGCTAGTACAGCTAAAGATGTAAGTCAAGGCTTGCTGTCGAATTCTATCAGCTATCTAAGCGTCATGAAATTTCAAAGAGTGGAGTTGCGCATCAGTACGTAGAGCGCTCGTATCGGGCATTGTCAAACGATCATTCTATTAATTAGCGGATGGCGAGAGCAAGGTTGTGACATGCACCCTTCTAACTTCCAGTTACTCCCAATACTGGAAGTTTCTCGCAGAAGCTAAACACTTGGTAAATCCTTCCAATGCCTCAGCTGCCACGGCCCATCTTCGAGTCCTATGAGATCTTCATTGATCAGGACTTTAGTTCGCCTGAGCCTGGCATGGTGTGCGTCCGAGTTTACTTAGACTCATTTCAGCCCGAGGTTGAGGCACACAAGGGTTACCTCGCGGCGCGCAGTTTCTGAGGTCATTCTCGGACAACAGCTTCACGTTTACGTCTTACCGTACACATGTGGAACGATTGCTATGGTCGATGCTTGTTAAGCGCAAACCTTTCAGCCAGCTCAAGCGCCAAGACGCCGAGGACTATCTTGAGTTCTGTCGAAACCCGCCGTCGGACTGGATTGGCCCAATTGTTCGCGGGCGATTTGCCAAGCCGGCCAGATTGCCCAGCGCCCACCAGTGCATCGTCACACCCCTCCTCCACCAGTTGCTCAATTAGCGCGTCGATGTCAGTATCGCTGGTTGTTAACTGATACTTGAGAGGAAGCTCCCACAAGCAACATTGCGACACCATTGAGCGAAAGCGAGCCCGCAATTTGCAGGGCATGTGCCAACACAGGGATAGTCGGCGAACCGCCAACAATGGTAGCTTGGCGCCATCAATTGATGCGTAAGTGAGCTCCTGCGGCTGTTGCGCAGCGACAATCCATCTGCCCTTTCATCGATACAAGGACGTCATGGTGAGTATTCCCCGCCCATCGAACAAAGGTGGGCCAGCGGCTCGTCAAGGTTTCAAATATCAAGACCACGTTGCTGTCATGGTCATATTGAAAATGCTTCGTGACAGCAGCTATTTGCAAGTTGAATGCGAAACCGCCGACGACATCGTAGGGGTCAGGCTCCAGGCAGGAGAAACCGTCAACGAATACATTCAGGTCAAAACCACGGAAAAAGATTCGAAGTGGAATCTGAAGGAAAGCACCGCTCTGGATAGTAAAAAGGTCGATAGCTCTCTTTTCCAAAAATCGCTCAAATGCGACATTCGACTTGGCAGAGCCTGCTTTCGCATCGTTTCAAAACGAGATATCGCGAAGGTGCTTGAGGATTTTTCCACGGAGTTGGATAAAAGGATTACGCCCGACGCTGCCACTGCTCAGGGCACCAAGCTGGCAAAGAAATTCCCCAAAACCATTTCAACGATGGGAAGGGATTTCTCCTACTGGGCGGATAATTTCGTCTGGCAGGTCTGTGGCAACGTCGGCGCCTTGGAATCCACGAATCTGCGGGTGCTCTCAGAGCTTTGCGATCTTTATGGGGAGAGCCCATCACATCGCCAGCAGAAAGATATCTACGAGGTATTTCTCGGCTGGGCTGATGACGCGGCGACCGCCGATGTGAAAACTGCGCCGGGTGACAAGATCATCACCCGCAGTGCAGCCCTGGAACGCCTCAAGGCACTGCTCACTGCGGCATCTAAGCACTCAATGGCCTTCGCAAAACCGTACAAGTCGAAGCCTGATCCATTCCTCGTGGAGTTCCACACGACCACTGAGGACGGCCTGCTCCGATCGCTCTCGGGTTTTGACGTCGAGTACGACTTTGAGGAATGGCGAGGCGACCAACTAGCGGAGCATCTGCTGCAATGGCTTCCCGAGTTCTGCTTGCGCGCGAGCGAGATCGCCAATTTTCAAATCCATCAGATTCCAAGTGCGCTGGCTAAATCTGTCAGCATGTTGACTCAAACGTCTGTGCCTCGTGATCGGCTGATTGCAGAACTGATCCTGCACGCGATCCTACGGAACAGAGAGAACAGTGAGCCGATCGCGTGCAAGGTATTCTATGCCGTCAACGGCAAGCTCTCGGAGTTCGGGAACGCACACATCGTTCAGCAGGCAGGCCAGGCAGATCAGCTATGGCTTGGCCTTTCCAGAATGATCTCAACGGGCACTATGGATCAGACGCTCCAGGAAATTTGTGATGTCTTGGACTCTACAATCTCCAGGGCAGCGCTAACCGAGGAGCGAGAGATCATCGTCACGCTTCGTGAACCTCATCACCACTTGCCCAATGCTGAAGAGTTCAATAAGGCCCTGCAGCGAAACGCGCCTGCGCAGGACATGCTCAAGGTGCTGTGCTTCCCGATTTTGTTAGCCTACGACAGCGATGCACTCTCGGGCGGTTATCTATCGGACTACCTGGCGACCTTGAAGACAGAAGTGACACGACATTACTCCGCGCTGGCCAATGCGCTCCCTGCGAAAATCCAGCAAGTCAGGGTCGTCGTGTTCCTGGTTCCGATTGAGAGCATCCAGCAGCTCGTCCGGAAATTTAACTCGCTCTGCAAGGCGGCCAGCTGATATGAAATACGAACTGGTAAAACGTCAGCTTGAGTCGCTAGGCAGCAGCACGGACGACAAGACCGGGTTGTTTGCGGGCCTGACTCACATTGTGAATAAAGGCCACCCAGAATGGGAAGGCCGTGATCTGGTCATCCGCTTCTTGGACAAATTCAAACTGTTCGACGAGGTCGAGCAGTCTTTGCTACTCAGCCTGGTTCGCACGGTTGGTCTATTCCCCTACATTACCGAACATGTAGACCAAGTATCCGCCGCCGACCGCCTCGCCTACGAGGTTCATCGGGTACAGGGTGTAGAGAAGGGCATGGTCTTTCACCGTTTGCAGGCACATGTTTTCCATCTATTGATGCAAGGTCGAAACGTCGTGCTCAGCGCATCAACGAGCGTGGGCAAGAGCTTGGTGATCGACGCCGTCCTAGCTCAAGGGAAATTTCGGAAAGTCGTAGTCATTGTTCCGACCATTGCGCTCATTGACGAAACGCGTCGTCGGCTGGTGAGGCGCTTCCGAGAGTCCTGCAACGTCATCACTCACCCTAGCCAGGAGGCGCAAGCGTCTGTTACTAACGTCTACCTGCTGACTCAGGAGCGTGTGCTACAACGCGACGATCTGGACGACGTCGACTTCTTCGTCATCGATGAATTCTACAAGCTTGACCTCGCCAGCGACTCTGAAGAGAAGAACAGATCAGTCGACCTGAGTCTGGCCTTCCACAGACTCGCGAACCTGGGTGCTCAGTTCTACCTGCTAGGCCCTCACATCCACAACATTCAGGGCCTGGACAAATATGAGTACAACTTCATCCCTTCGAACTTCTCGACGGTGGCGGTCGATGTTACGCACTACAACCTTCGCACCCGAGGTGACGAGCGCAAGGAAAAGCTGCTGGAGCTTTGTCAGCAAATCACCACACCCACGTTGATCTACTGCCAGTCCCCAGCCAGTGCCAACAGGGTCGCGCAATTCCTGATCGATGAAGGTGACTTTCCTGCGCTGGAAGCTACCCGGGAGATTTCGGCATGGATCGCTGAAAATTATCATCCGGCATGGAACGTAGCCAAGGCCATTTCGCTGGGAATTGGCATTCACCACGGCGGCGTGCCGAGAGCAATCCAGCAATATTTCGTGAAGCTGTTCAACGAACGATCTATTCGGTACATCATCTGCACATCAACCATGATCGAGGGGGTAAACACCTCTGCCGAAAACGTCATCATCTACGACAGGCGGATCAACAAAAATACTTTTGATTTTTTCACATTCAAGAACATATCTGGCCGAGCTGGGCGTATGAATCAGTACTTCATCGGCAAGGTGTTCATGCTGGAGGAGCCTCCAGAAGAGAAAAGCCTCACGGTCGACTATCCCATCGGGCTTCAGGACAGCGCCTCGCCCATGGGACTGCTGATGAAATTGGAGCCTGAATACCTCACCGACCAGTCAAAGCAGCGGTTGGAAGCTGCCTACGCCACGCCTCAACTCTCTACGTCAACATTAATTGAGAACCGGCACATTCCGATTGATAGACAGGTCGAAGTAGCTGACAGAATCCTTAGGGAAAAGATTTTGGGCCGTGAGTTGCTCACCTGGAAAGGTAATCCTGAGCAAAAGCAGCTGGAATACCTATGCACGCTCATCTATGACCACCTGCCGCATAAGCTACAGGAGTACGGCATCCATTCCGGCCTTCAACTCGCTTGGCACATCAATGCACTCAGGGCTCAAAAAAACTTTCAGGCGTATCTGCAACAAGCAATAGATGAGGACATTTCTGATCGCACACCTAGCGAGTCAATCGGGCAACGATTGAAGCTGATCCGCAATGTCATATCCTACCGCCTGCCGCGAGACATCATGGCGCTGAGCAAAATCCAAGCCGACGTTTTTAGACGTGTGAATGTTGAACCTGGCGATTTCGGTTTCTTCGCTGAACAGCTCGAAAACCTCTTTCATGATCCACTCCTCACTGCGCTGGATGAGTACGGGGTACCTGTCCAAATTTCGTCAAAATTTAAAAGTGCCATTCTGCCAGCGGATGGTCTCACGCAGTTACTAGCCAACCTGAGAGCTTGGGCCCCCAAGATCGCATCGTCGCCACTGAGTAGCTTTGAAAAACAGATTGTTAAATGGGCTGTCGAGGAAATCTGAAGGCCTCATCAGACTCGATTAGCGTAGGTGCGGCCCGCACTTGGTTGAATCACTCGCCCCCAGATGGATGTCGATGATGAAAGCGACGGGGGTGAGCGTGGCAAATTCTACTACTCCGAATAACCGCTTTTTTTCGCCAAAGCGCCTGGGGCGCTGCACAACGCCCAACACAGTTCGCTCTGCCCCTGGAAAATAGCGGTCAAGACGGGCTTACCGGACGATTACGAAAGGCCAAGCAATGAACTGGTTTAAACAACACAGAACACTATGGGTGGGTTGCGGCTTACTGGTAGCGGGCGCTATTTCTTGGGCATCCCAAGTCGCGTCCATAGTCGGGCCGTTTCTGCCTTACGCCATACCCCCAAAATCTCAAGACGGCGTCAACCCTGCGCTATTGGGAAATTGGTACGAAGAGTTTGAATACCCCGATCGTGACTGCGTCGTTCGCTTCAAGGGCACTATTCAATATTTCTCAAACAAGACATACAGGCTCACTGGCGAAATGCAATCTGTCAGCACAAAGCCGGGTACGCCTTTTAAGGC
Source organism: Pseudomonas sp. NFACC02 (assembly GCF_900110765.1). Taxonomy (GTDB): domain Bacteria; phylum Pseudomonadota; class Gammaproteobacteria; order Pseudomonadales; family Pseudomonadaceae; genus Aquipseudomonas. Next base: position 235,211 of record NZ_FOEO01000004.1, on the reverse strand, counting down.
GGTGTACGCATTCGACGGGAATGGTGAATGGCAGGCCAACGATGATGAATTGGTGATCAAGCTGGCACATGCCCAAGCACCGCTTATCAGCACCACGTTGGGGAACCGCACCGTTTCAGCACAAGCACTCAATGCATTCGGCACAATGCCGGGCTTGGATCTTGGGCCTAAGTTTGAGCTGGCGCAGTCTCAACGCTACGACATCCGTAGCACGTCTAAGGACAGGGTCGTACTGGAGACGAATGGTATTTACGGCGACACGTTCCAGATCGCGATGCTTCGAACTCAAAAGATGTACCTGAGGTGAATTCCATCAAGCGATTATGGGGGTAGAAAACTGTCGTGGCTCATCGGTTTGAGGCCCCATTCAAGGGTACCGACTTTTCAAATCGCTGATGACATCTGTCTGCGACTCCTCGACGAGAGCCCCGTGATGGCACCCGGCCGCTGGACTGGCGGGCGCTGTCGGGCTCCTGTCGTGTTGTGTCATTGGGGGCTGCCGCATCATGAGTCCTACCAACCTTCTGATGGAGCGAAACAATGAACAGCACCACGTCTGGCCAACCTCGCCTGTTGAACCTTGAAGAATTCGCTGCCCTTATTCGCAAAATGCGTGAGGTCTTTCAGTGGTCACAAGAGACCCTGGCCGAGCTCGCGGGTTTGAACGTGCGAACTGTCCAGCGCGTCGAGAATGCAAAGTCGGCGAGCTTCGATACCCGCCGCGCGCTCGCGCGAGCATTCGAGATCGAAGACATCGACGCATTCAACAAGCCCTACATCATTCCCACCGAAGAAGAACTCAAGGAAGAGAAAGCCCGTTTTGACCGAGACTACATCACGCTCCCGACCTTTCCCCTGTCGACTGGCCGCCAACTCGCCAAGCTCGCCGAAGGTTCTACGGTCGATATCTGCCAGCCTGGTTTTGAAATCAAACGTGAGGCGCACGAGGTCTTTGCAGCGCTTATCGACTATTTCCGTGAATATCGGGACTGCGCCAGCGAATACCCGGAAACTTCAAAATTTTCGGTGTACGACGAGATGCAGGAACTGATTGATGAACTGCTCACGCAGCAGGTGTCGATTCATTGCGCAACGCGTGAGGTACACCTGAAAGTGTCGGACAGCCAGCCCGATGCGAAGCCCATGACTGTCCAGATGACGTACCTGATTGCCTTCGAACAGGGCAAAGCTCCTGACGAGTTCGCGGTGCAGAAGAAACCGGATTTCCGCTTCTAAGTCCTGCAACCATGAGCAAGGACGCTTATCCCAACGCATCCTCGCTACACAGTGAGGGCTCAAACACTGAGGGAACGGCGGAGGGCTGGCCATCAAGCTTTGGCTGCCCTAGAAATCAAAAACCGGCTGTGGCACAGCAACGGGCAGTGTCTCGGGGAGCACATACTCATCAGTGCCAAAGACCACTCCTTTGATGGTGTGCTTGATGAGGCTGCCATTGACGTATTCGATTCGGCGCGCATCCGAAGCCTTACGGCCACGCACGTAGTATCCACCTGAAACCGGCCAGGTCATCGGAGTGGCCTCGCAAGCGACGTGCGAGAAGAGCACCAGGTTTTGCCCGCCCTCTTTCTGCATAGATTTGAAGATAACCCCGTCAAAGCGCGGCACGTAATGGGTTGCCAGGTATTCGGCAATAACCTGCGTGATCAGGTAGCTGCGCTGGTTTCCAGGATTCACGGGGGCTGTGATCTCGTTATGCAGGTAGCGAAGAAATTCCTGCCGCCCCGTTTTCTCGAAATACTTGGGGTCAAAAAAGCTTGGTGAAGGGCCGAGGTCTGCGCTCTCAAGCCGGCCAAAGTCCAACACCCTCACGTCTGCATTTAACCGAAATTAGCCGCTGACCACATCGCTGCCCACCCGAGGTCGAAGCTCAGCAACGCACGTTTCGCGATCAAAAGCGCCATAGAACGCAGGCACCCCGGCAGGATTCATCCTGCCCTCGCCTGCTTTCCCCTTGGGGGGCGCACCGAGATTGCGAGCAGGATCAGCGCAGATAACCTCGACGTCCTCGTACCCTGAGCATACCCGAGCACGGAAAAAGGGGGCTGCATTATCAGGAGTGAGTAGTCGCACCACCGAGTTTTCCTCAGATGACGCGGAATAGTGATCCCCCCCTTCAAACAGCCACCTCAGGAAATTTCTGGCGCTGTCATTGAAGTAGCGGTTGCCATGCGTCATGCCTTCCTGAAACTCGCACCATTGGTGCCCGACATTGTTGGGAGTGAATGGCAGGAGGACATAGTTGGTGTCGTTACTATAGGATTCAGGTGGAATCAAAGCGAGGCGCACCAGAATAAGTGTTTTTTACAGTCTCTCTAGATGCGTAATAACAACGAGCTATCGCAAGGCTCGGCTCTCCTCAACGTCCAAAGCCTGCCCGTGCTGCCTTATTACAACTCCCCAGCAGGTAACGTCTGTATGAAATGCCGGTCATTTTCGGGCAGGGTCGATAACAGAATCATCTGTTTAAGGAATTCGATGATTTGCGGCTCGCCGATATCGTTGTGGTCCTTGATCAGGTCACCGCTCACGCTCACGTTCATGTAGGGATTTCGATCTCCCAACTGGGTGCGTTCCAGCGTCAGGCCTGCGATGGTTAACCGTGAGCTCGGTTGCCCACCGGCTGACCAGGCTTTCATGAGGGGTTGTGACTCGGGTTGGCCCGGCGCTGCCTTGTACAGCTCATGAGTGATGTAGGGCTGGTAATGCCCGACCGTTGTAAGGTTCTTCTTGTCCCAGCCATCTCGCTCGAACACTGTGTTAAAGCGCCGGCCCAAGGGGAAGAGTACGCCGGTGGCATCGTCTGCTTTAGAGGTGAGGATCACTTCTACTGGCAGTTGCTGCGGCGGGAACCAGGTGCGGTGGGACGCGATGTCGTGTAAGCCAGAGTAGCGTTGGGCTTCGAACGCCGGATTGATGAGCACCACCAGGTTGCCAAATCCCTCGACGTCAAGCTGACAGCCGTAATCGCCCCCTTTGGTGCGTATGGCGCGATCCTCAAGGATCTGCCCGATAGAAGACTGCACCACCAGGCCGCCAAAACTGTGGCCGATAACAACCAACTTGGTTTGACTGGTGACCTCCTGGCCTGCGGCGACAAGTTTACCGCAGCGGTTTTCATCAGTTGACTGAGCGCTCCCGGCGGAGCGTTTACGCTTGATTTCAAATGCAGCATCGCGAGCCTTGCTGTCTTGGGTACGCTTGATGAGTTCGATTCGGCTGAGCAGTTCGGTAACTTGCCCGTGGCCAACCTTCTCCGCCGTGTTTTTGCGATCCCAGAAGGTCACGTTGTTCACGGGGCCTAACGCCAGCGAATCACCGCGCCAACCGACATAAACGCCCGCGACCTCCCTGGCAGGTCGCCCAGAGGCCGCCTCTGCCCGCGCTAAATCAGCCAGCACCGAACGGAACGTGTTGATATTGGGATCTCCCTCCTTTGCCGAGTGGTGCCAACCATGGACGAAAACCACGATCAGTAAGTCCTTGGCCGCGGCCTCGGTATTCAGGTGATTGAGCACTGCCTCCATCCCCTGACGCTGCCACAAGTCGCCCTGATCGTTAAATTCGACGAAACCTAGAAAGTAGTCGCCTGGAGAGATGCTTGTGCCAGCGTGCCGTTGCAGATTTGCCTTCGAGCAATCGGCCTTACCTGTTTCGCACAAAGTATTCTGGGTTCTATAGGCGGTATACGGCGCGCACGCCCCGAGGAGCATGACGAGGCACAGCGAGGCAGCAGTGGCGATACGCTTCATGGGCTGCTCCAATAGCGGGGGTAATACTCTAGAAGTGGAGCTTAGCTGAGTCTGACAAGACTTCTCGAATTGACCGGTTGGGTAAGGTACTTTTTTTAATTGAAAGGCCCCGCTTAATCCTGAACGACCGAAGGCGGCATCCACATGCAAACAACTTCTGCATAGGCTGCTACATTAATCACGAGTCAATTTGTTTAAACGTCTGCGTTTTCACAAAGACCTCTTCGGAATGTCAGTATTGAGCCGTTGCTTCCGCGCAAATGACTCATACCTTTTTTCGTATAGAGGAATGACTCATGAGAGCGATTTACATGACAGCACTCACGGTACTGCTGAGTGCCTGCGCTGGCGGCAGCAGCAGCCCGACCAAGGACGCACATGCCCCGCCGCCGCCCGGCGCCAGACAAATCAGCGGTAGCGAAATCTCAGCTCAATTCATAGGACGATCACACCAAAGCGTGACTTCGAGGGGGGCAAGCATTCACCGAGGTTTTGACTGCTGACGGCAAGGCCAGAATCCATATAACAGGTGACCCTGAAGCAACCGGAAACTGGAAGATAACTGGCGATGTTATTTGTGTGACGTATTCGGCCTACGGCGAAGAATGCAACGTCGTGAAAGCAGATGAGCGGTGGTTTTGGTTCATCGATAACACCAAAGGAACAACAAACAATCGGTTCGCCCGATAACGCCTTGCTTCACCTGCTTCGTCTCACGACGGAGCCGGGTGCGGCATGATCATGGTGATGGGCGCTCGTGAACGGTCCTGATTTAAGTCCTTTCAGTTCATGCCTCTCAGGCGCGTGAAACAACACGCTGACATCCGCCTTGCCGAAGGACATGCATAGCCCCTACTCATCAAACGGCAACGGACTATCCAGATCACGCCTCACTTCAAAGGCATTGAGCGTCATCGCGACGAGCGAGTAATACCCGTATACGCCGATCAGCTCGACCATGGCGGGCTCGCCAAAGAGCGCGATGCCCTGCTCGTAAAGTGCGGTATCGACACGTCGGGTTTGGTAAAGCGACTGGCCGATCTCGTAAACGCATTGTTCGTCGATGCAGGTAAACGTCGGGGTCCGTTGCTGCCTGATCGCGTCGATCACGCTGTCGGAAAGGCCTGCGTTTCTGGCGATGGGCTCATGGATCTGCCACTCGGCTTGAGAGCGCCACCAGGCGGCGGTGGTAAGGATGGCGAGTTCGGTCAGCCTTGATTCCAAAGCGGTACCGTACCGGCAAAACGCCCCCAGACGCTGGGCGTGGTCTGCCAGCACCGGGCTGTGAATCCATGCGAGGAAAGGTCCGTCCAGATTGCCGCGAGGCCCCTTCAGAATGTCCGCCAGCACGCGCGCTTGATCGTCGCTCATCTGATCAGGCTGCAAGGGGGTGAGACGCGATTGAATGTCCATAAACTCCTTGGTTCAGGCCGGTCGTCAGCGCTCTCGATGACGTCGCCCGTGCATTCGTTGATGACCGCTGAGGGTAATCCAGAACAAAACATACGCGCTAGCGCGCAAGCCTGTGCAATGCCAAAACCCTGGCTGCACAGGCTCGCGAGCAACCAATCAGCCTGCCGCCACCACGGTAATTTCGACGAGCAGATCCGGAGCAGCCAATCGTGCCTCAACGGTCGCTCGGGCAGGTGCGTGCCCCTCCGGAGCCCAGGCATCCCAGACTTCGTTCATGCCCGCGAAGTTCGCCTGAATGTCAGAAAGCCAGACTTGGGCACTGAGAATGCGCGTCTTGTCCAGTCCGGCCTTGGCGAGGAAATTGTCGATTTTCTCGAGGACTTGAGCCGTCTGCCCTTTGATGTCCAGGGTACGATCGGTGGCGGTCTGGCCGCCGACAAATGTGAAACCGTTGCACTGAACGACGCGACTCATGCGTTGATTGGTTTCGATGCGGGTGATTTCCAGCATGTGAACTCCTTAATGGTGTGGAACGATGGATGTAACGGGTTCAAGGACCTCGGGCGACGCAGCGCTCACCGGGTTTTGAAATCGGTCGATGGCGAAGGCATCAAGTGCAATGTCCGAATGCTCGCCCACAATCTGCTGAGCCAGACGTTTGCCAACCCCGGGCCCCATCTGGAATCCACTGCCGCAAAAGCCGAAGGCGTAGCTCAGGTTAGTCGCGTTGCGGCTGGGGCCAATGACCGGCAGATCGTCTTCGGTGAAAGCCTCGACCCCGGCCCAGACACGATTGACGCCCAGGTGTTTGAGATGGGGGAACAGGTCGGTAACCGTGCGTGCGCTGGTGCCTAGACGGGTCATGTCGACCTCGCCATGGCGTGCCGGAAAGTCCAGGGTGCCGATCAGCTTTCCACCGATCACCACCGTGCCGTTGGCAAACTGCTTGAACGACAGCGAACGCCCGGTGGCCCCCAGCACGGGCGCGCAAAACGGGGCAACACGGTGGGTGACCATCAGCATCAGGCCTTCGGGACGCCCGGGCACCGACTCACCAACCTGCGCGGCCAGCTCTCGCGCCCAGGCGCCCGCTGTGATCACCAGATGTTCAGCCGAAAACACGCCGCCCTTTGCGGTGACGTGCCACCGCCCTTCCTTATGATCAATCCGTTTCGCTGGCGTGGCTTCGTACACCTGCACGCCCAGCTTCTGCGCCGCGAGACGAAACGCGGTCACGGTTCTGAACGGGGTCGCATAGCCGTCGTCTTTGACCCAGATGCCCCCCACCACGTGACGTGCCACGGTGGGGATGATGTCGAAGACAGCTTCCGGGCCAATCAATACTTCGTGACTGAACCCGAGGCGCTGAAGGTGTCGCACGCGCTCGCGGCATTCCTGCAACTCATCCTGGTTTTCCGCCAGCTTCAACTGACCGCTGGGAACGAAGCCGCCGTCATCGCCCAGCACGCTGCGTAACTCATGCCATAACGTCCGCGACGACAGCGCCAGAGGAATCTCGGCGACATGTCGCCCCAGCGTGCGTACGCCTCCGGCGTTGACGCCCGAAGCATGCCGGGCGCAATAGTCGGCTTCCAGTACCGTCACCTTGACGCCGCGTTGAGCGAGGTGGAAGGCGGTGCTCAAGCCGTGAATGCCGCCGCCGATGACCAGCACATCGCTTTCACGTCTGATGTCTTCACTCACCGGCCAGCTCCCCTAACGTGATCGGTTTGATCGGCGGACGAATCCGGTAATAACCGACCTCCGACGCAGGCACACCCCGGGCATGGGCAATGACCTCGGTGACCGTGAGGCCGCACATCCGACCCTGGCACGGCCCCATGCCACAACGACCGAAAGATTTCGCCTGATTCGGGCCGGTGCAGCCCAGCTTGACGAAGGCCCTCACCTCTCCTGCTGTCAGTTCTTCGCACCGGCACACCATCACGTCGTCGGCCGGAATCCGGTTCTCGTCTTTCGGGCGGTACAGTGCATCGAGAAAGGGGCGAATGCGTAAATGGGCGTCAAGGCCTGCGCGTAGCGACGCCGCCTCCTGATCCCGATGCTCGGGCGTGATGCTCTTCAGCTTGCAGGCGATGGCCAGTGCCGCCAACTCCCCCTGCACCGCAGCGGCCTGAGCACCGCCGATCCCGGCCCCGTCCCCCGCGACATACACGCCGGCCACGTCCAGTTCGCCCCAAACATCCGTTACCGGACTGAAGCACAGCTGCGCAGCGTCCCACTCATGCTGCGCCCGTAGCGATTGACTGAACTGGATATTCGGCACGACGCCCTGATGAAGCAATACACAACGCGTTGCAACGCGCACAGGCTTCCCGGCGGCCGTAAAGCTCAAGGCGCTCGCAGAGTCCGTTCCCTCGATTGCCAGGTGCTCGGCGCCGGTGTAGTGAGCAATCCCGGCACGACGCAAACTGCGCATCAGATCCAGACCTTTACGCAGATAGGGCCAGGCGCGCAGCGCTGCGAACAGATGACGCCGGGCCCGCCAGTAATCTTCAGGCCGCGTGGTGTCGACCAGCGCTTTGATCGCCACGCCCGCCCGCAGGTACTGCCAACCCAGCAGATACAGCAGCGGGCCACACCCGGCCAACACGACGGGTTCACCGGGCGCCAGGCCCGCGCTTTTCAGCAGAATCTGCGCAGCGCCGGCGCTCATCACGCCGGGCAGCGTCCAGCCCGGGATCGGGAACGGTCGCTCCATGGCGCCCGTCGCCAGCAACACGGCTTTGGCCTGCAACGTCTGCAGCCGCCCTTCACGCAGGTAACTGACTTGATGATCACGGGTCACCTGCCACACCGATGCGCCGGACTCGTACTGAACCGTCGAAGAGGCCAACGCCTGCGCCAGTGAGTTGCCGCGCGCATAGTCAGGGCCAAGCATGTCGCGGCGGGCCAATGGTGCAAGGGTGATTCCCCGGTATATCTGCCCTCCCGGACTGCCCTGCTCATCCAGCAGTACCACCTGCAAGCCCGACTCGGCCAGGGCCACTGCGCCGGACATGCCTGCGGCCCCTGCCCCGACAACCACCACATCGACGTTTTTATGGCTCATGACTGCACCTCGACGAACGGGACGCCGACGGGCTGGAAGATCAGATCACGCGCGCCTTCCTGTGAGTGAATGCGCATGCCCTCCGAAACCTCGATCAGGCAGCTTTGCCTATTCGGAACACCGTCGATTTCAACCAGGCACTCAAAGCAGACCCCCATCATGCAATAGGGCGCCCGTGGCGATTCGCTCACGGGTGTCGCTCTGAAACGACTGATGCCGGACATCAGTAATGCCGCCGCGACACTCATGCCCGCCGGAACACTCAGCGGCTGATCGTTGAAGCTCAGGCGCACCGTTCGGGCAGAGTCGGTCTCGCTCTTGATGGGTTGGAACAGCGGTTCAGTGCGCATGAGAAAACACCTTGTCAGTCAAAAAACGCTCGCCGGCAAATACACCCAACTCGTCTGGCATCGGGCCACCCAGAATCCACGGTGCGATACGCAATGCATGGGCAGCCGCCAACGTCACGCCGCTGTGGCAGGTCACCACGAAGGCGCCCGGGTGAAGGGGTGATTGTTGGTAGATCGGGAAGCCATCCGGGCTCATGACCCGTAACGCGCCCCACGCCCTGATCAGCCGGACATCGCGCAGCAACGGAAAGGTCGCAAGTCCTCGTCGGGCAATCGTCGCCAGGACTTCAGTCGACGTTCTGTCGTCGAACCCCGCCTCTTCCATTGAGTCCCCGAACTGCACCGTGCCCTCATCGGTCTGGCGCACATTGATCGTCGGATAATCGAGAAAGGGCCGGACACGTTCGCTGATCAGTACTTGCCCCCGATTCGGCGCTACCGGGGCGTGCAGACCCACCTGACGCGCCAGTTGGGGATTCCCAAGCCCTGCGGCGAGGACAACCCTTGGCGCCAAGAAACGGCGCGACCCTGCTGTGACCCGAAACTCGCCCGGCGCACAGTCGATGGTGTCGACCTCCACGCCGCTGTTGTACCGGACGCCTTTTGTCTGCCCCGAAACATGAAGTGCCCGCAGCAGCTTCAGCGGATTGACGTGACCATCCTGAGGTGTGTAGCTGGCGCCCACCACCGAGGGGCCGATCAGTGGCAAACGGGCCTTCAACTCAGCGGCGTCGAGCATCTCAAACGGGTAGTCGCCCAACGCATCCTGCAGGCTTTGCAGGCGCAACTGCCGCTCGATCAGCTCGTCATCGCTGAAGCACATGTGGAATCCACCCGGTTGCCTGAGTTGCACATCGACACCGCTGTCCGCCATCAGCGCCTCGGCAAACCCCGGCCAGCGGCTGGCGGATGAGCGCGTCCAGCGCGAGTAATCCGGCAAGTCGTGTCCCTTGCCCTGAACCCAGACCAGGCCGAAATTACCGCGCGATGCTCTGAACGCGATGTCCCCCTGATCCAGCAGCACCGTATCGGCACCCTGACGGGCCAGGCCATACGCGACTGCGCTGCCGACCAGCCCTCCTCCGATGACGATGACGTCCGACTGCGTGACGCTGTGTGCGTTCTGGCTCATTTGCCCTCTCCGATCAGCACCCGATCCAGCCCGACCAGGCGGTCGAGTACCCACATCAACACCAACGTGCCCAGAATCAGCACCGTGGACACCGCTGTGATCAACGGGTCGATGGTTTGGGAAATCTGGTTGTACATAGCCACGGGTAACGTCGTGGTACCTGGGGTCGCGACAAAGACCGTCATCGTCAGCTCATCGAAGCTCTGAATGAAGGCCAGCATCCAGCCGCCGACGACACCGGTTTTGATACGCGGCAGGACCACCCGGTAAAACGCTGTCCAGCGGCTGGCGCCCAGTGACAACGCCGCCTGCTCGATGTCTCGTTCCAGGCCGATGGCCGACGCCAACGTGAGACGCAGCGCATAGGGCAGCACCACCACGACATGGGTGAAGGTCAATGCCCAGAACGAACCGCCGATGTGCGCCAGGGAAAAGAACCGCAGAAACGCGATACCCAACACCACCGAGGGAATCATCAGCGGCGACAAGAGAAAGCCGGTTACAGCGCCCCGTCCCGGGAAGTCGTAGCGGCTGATCGCCAATGCAGCAGGAATGGCCAACAACGCCGCAATGGTCGCAGAGGCAAAGCCCAGTCTGATCGACAGCCAGAACGCATCGACCATTTCCTGATTGTCCAGAAGCGCTCTGAACCAACGAAGCGACAATCCCTCGGTGGGCAGTGAGAGATACCCCTTGCCGGTAAAGGCCATGGCCATGACCACCACGAGCGGCGCGACGATGAACAGGACGAAAGAAGCATGGAACAGCAGCGAGAAAAATCCGTTCTTGTGCATGGTCGTCTACTCGAAGACGTGCTTGAAGCGGCGCTCGGCCAGCTTGCTGCAACCCAGGATGATGACCAGATTCGCCACCAGCAGAAGCATGGCGATGGCGGCACCCAGCGGCCAGTTGAGCGTGCCGAGGAATTCGTCATAGGCGGCGGTTGCGACGACTTTCAGACGTCGGCCGCCGATGATCGCGGGGGTCGCGAATGCGGATGCCGCCAAGGCAAAAACGATGATGGATCCTGACAGGACGCCGGGCATGATCTGCGGCAGGATGATCCGGCGAAATACCGTGAGCCGCGATGCCCCCAGCGACAATCCTGCCCATTCGACCTGCAGATCCAGACGTTGCAAGGTGGCCCAGACCGCGATGACCATGAATGGCACCAGGACGTGGGTCAGCGCGATGATGACGCCCACTTGAGTGAAGAGCATCTTGACCGGCTGATCGGTAATGCCCAGTGCCTGCAACGCGTCGTTGATCAGGCCGTTATTGCCCAACAAAATAGCCCAGCCCAACGTCCGCACGACCACTGAAATCAGCAAGGGACCCAGCACGACCAGCAAAAACAGTGAGCGCCAACGGGGTGCCATGCGCGCCAGAATGATGGTTTCCGGTATCCCCAGCAGAACGCACAGCACCGTCACCGCCAGCGCCATTCCTCCTGTGCGCAGGAAAATGTCGTGGAAATAATCATCCCGGAACACTTCCAGATAATTCCCGAGGCTGTAGCCGGGCATTACACCGCCGGCATCGCTGAACAGGTTGAGCGAGAGAACTGCGGTCAGTAGCAAGGGCGCCAGCAACAGCACGATGAACACCAGCAGCGCCGGGCCACTGAGCATCCAGGGTGCCGCGCCGACATGTTCGGCGTCATACCTGGCCATGGGCAACCTCCCGGTCAAGAAGGCGCAAATCATCGTCAGACCAGTCGAGGCAGACCTCGCTGCCCTCCTCCGGCGGCGGCACGCCCAGGTTCGGCTGCGTCATGTGTACCAGCCCAAGGCGGCTCTCCACTGCAATCAACCAGAGGTTGCCGAGGAAAACCCGCAGCCGGATTCGCCCGCTCACCCGCCCGCTGCCTATCGGCGTCAGACGGATTTTCTCCGGACGGATGTACACGTTAACGTCATTGCCCAGCGTGCGGTCTTCATGGGGAACCTTTAGCAGCGTGTCGTGAACCTGAACATGGCAACAGCGCGCGTTGCGCAATTGCACCGCCCCGGCAAAAGCGTTGGTCTTGCCCAGAAACGCGGAAGCAAAGGGGGAATGAGGCCGCTCGTAAGCTTCGAACGGTGTATCGATCTGAACGATGCGTCCTTTTTGCATCACGGCGATCCGGTCACTCATGGTCATCGCTTCGACCTGGTCGTGAGTCACCAGAATCGTGGTGATGCCCAACTCGCGTTGAATGGCCCGCAGTTCGATGTGCATCTCCTCTCGCAGTTTTGCATCGAGGTTGGACATGGGTTCATCGAGCAACAGCAGGTTGGGCCGTATCGCCAACGCCCTCGCAATAGCCACGCGCTGACGTTGCCCGCCGGACAATGCCTTCGGGTACCGCTCGCCAAGCCCGTCCAGACGCACCAGCGCCAGCGCCTCCTCGATACGCTTGCCGCGCTGGGCCTTTGGCACACCGCGCATTTCAAGGCCAAAGCTGATGTTCTGGGCCACGGTCATGTGGGGAAACAAGGCATAGCTTTGAAACACGATGCCTAACCCTCGCTGCTCGGGACGCACGTGAGTGATGTCACGGCCGTCGAGGATGATTCGCCCCTCGGTAGGCTGGACGAACCCGGCAATCGATTGCAGGGTCGTGGTCTTGCCGCAGCCTGAAGGGCCAAGCAGTGAGATGAATTCGCCGTGCAGGACTTCGAGATCCAAACCATCAATGGCCCTGAAGTGGCCATACGTTTTGACGATTCCTTCGAGTGTGAGAAATGCCATGGGTTTGTCGCGCAGGCGAACCTGCGCCTCCAGAAGGTGTTTAAGGGATTCGGGGAGTCGCGACGTGCGTTTTAACGCTCGACCGTGCGATTCCAGCGGGTCGTCCACTCACCGCGCTGCTGGTTGATGGTGTCCCAGTCAACCTTGATCAGCGCATTGACCTTGTCTGGACCATATGGCATGCGGGAAGCGACGTCGGGCGGTAGCTGTACGGTCCGGTTGACCGGCGCGAAACCGTTGGCCCTGGCCTGGATTTCCTGGACTTCGGGGGATAACACGTACTGAATGAACGCCTGTGCCAGCTCGGACTGGGCATTGGGCGTGATGCTGCATGCGGCGATCTGCAGGGCGATGCCACCCTCTTTCGGGTAGATGAACTTCAGGGGGAACCCGGTGCTTTGCAAAGCCACCGCCCGGCCGCTGCCGTAAACGGCCATCACGACATCGCCGTTTTGCATCATGCCATCCATCTCACCCGGGGCGGACACCCACGCCAACACATTGGGACCGATTTCGTCCTTGAGCGCCTTGAAGCCGGGGTCGATATTCTTCTCACCGCCACCGCGCAGTCGTGCCATTTCGACCAGGGTATGCAGCCCGTACGTGTTCGTCACCGGCGGCATGCCCAGCAATTGTTTGTAGCGAGGATCGGTCAGGTTTTCCCAGGAGTCCGGGGCTGGCCAGCCGCGTTTTTTGAAGGCTTCCTCGTTGTAGCCGATGCCGGTTGCAACTACGCCAATCCCCGTTGCTTCAGGGCTGAGTCGGGCCAGCGGATACAGGTCTTCGTACACGGGCGCAGCGCTCAGTTTTTCGCACAGGCCCAGTTGCAACGCCTGGTACATCGGCCCGTCGTCCATCATCGCCACGTTGATCTGTTGACGCCCCTTTTGCGCCTGCAGCTTCGCCAGGGTCTCGGTGGAGTTGCCGGCTACGTAAACGACTTTGACGCCGTGTTGTTTTTCAAACGCAGGAATCACCTGAGTCTTGTACATCTGCTCGGTGGAGCCGCCCACGCCGGCCACATACAGCGTCGTTTCGGCGAACGCAGATGCAGTGCCGAAAGCGGAAACCGCCAGAGTGATGGCGAGACTGAGAAACTTGAATGAACGAAACGGCTGTGCTGCTGAGGAGGAATTAAGGCTATTCACAGACTATCTCCGAAGTGCATGGGGCAGATCGAACAATGCGTCAGTCGCTTCAGGTTTACCGAAGCCTTGCATGCACGGCGCATGCTCCCGGCGAATCCATCGCGGGGTGGCGCATCTTCATGTGCGCTAGGGGTTGCGGGTTTGAGTATTGCGACAGCGATCCCATGTGGTCAAATACGGATATCCGGGCGAGCTATTCAAATTTGATATGGAGAGCTTTATGAATCTTCGACAGATAGAAGCGTTTCGCAGTGTCATGCGGCTAGGCTCGATGACCGCTGCGGCGGAGGTATTGTTCACCTCGCAGCCCAACGTCAGCCGCCTCATCTCTCAACTGGAAGCCAGCATCGGATTGACGCTGTTCAAGCGCGCCGGCGTGCGGCTTATCCCTACGCAGGAGGGCCAGGCGTTCTTTCATGAGGTTGAACGGGCGTATGTGGGACTGGATTCCCTGAAGCTCTCGGCCAAAAACATCCGCAACCTGGGCACTGGCCGGTTACGCGTGGCCGCGGTGCCTTCCATGGGGCTCAGTGTCATCCCTAAAGCGCTCAAGACTTTTACCGACTCGCGCCCCGAACTGACGGTTTCTTTGCATGTGAATTCATCCCCGACCGTCGAGCAGTGGGTCAAATCGCAATTTTGCGACATCGGCATCGTGGTCCATCCAGGGGACGTCAGCAGCCAGCAAATCGAGTTACTGGCGATGATGCCTGCCGTATGTGTATTGCCGCGCTCGCACCGTCTTGCAGCCAACGAACAGATCACCTTTGCCGATCTGGACGGTGAGACGTTCATCTCCCTCTGTCACGGAGACGGCACCCGATCGCTCGTCGACGGTTTGTTCGAAAAGGCAGGCGTCGAGCGGGTCATGGCGGTTGAGGCGCAGTACAGCGCGATCAATTGCGAGATGGTGGCATTGGGCATGGGGGTCACTCTGGCGCACCCGCTGGTCGCCGCGGATTATCAGCATCGAGAGATTGTGATCCGGCCGTTCAAACCCGACATTTTGTTCCCGACCTACGTCATCTGGCCGCCTGCGCATGCACGCACCCGATTGGCCGAAGAGTTCATCGAGACGCTCAAAATGCTCTACGAAACGACCTTCAAATCGGTGATCTGACCGCAGCGACGTGACTTCTATCGCTTCGGTCGCAGTCGAGAAACGGGCGGCCATCGGGTTTCAATGGAGGCCGACGCGCTCGGTCAGGGCCCCCAGTGCGTCGTCGGCGTGGAATTCGACGCGGCACCGCCGCATCAACCCGCTCTAGCGCGGCAGCATGCGCCTGAGTGTGTTGTCCCGTACGTAATAGTGGTGGAACAAACCGGCGGCGGCATGCAGTCCGATCAGCCAGTAGCCGAGGTTGCCCAACCATTCGTGCCATCCCTTGATCTGCTTCGCCAACGCAGGATCCAGTGCGACGGGTGCCGGCATGAAGAACTCGAAGTAAGGCATTGGCTTCCCACCCGCCGCCAGCATCAACCACGCCAGCACGGGGGTGACGATCATCAGTCCATAAAGCGATGCGTGCATCAGGTGCGATAACCCGGTCTGCCATGTCGGCGGTGTCGGGCTGATGGCGGGCGCTTTGTTCGTCAGCCTGCCCAACAGGCGAATCCACACCAACGCGAATATGGAGAGTCCGAACAGGCCGTGAAAGCCCAGCGCTGCCGACCGCAGCGTGCTGCCGCGCGGTGCCAGGCCTTTAAGCTCGATGCAGGCATACACGCCGACAAACAACGCCAGCATTAACCAGTGCAGATAAATCGAGAGCTTTGCGTAACGGGGTGATGATGGATTCATGCCGTGTACTCGTCAGTGAGATTGCAGATAGGCCTTGATGGCGTCAGGAATCTGCGGCAATTGCCTTAAGGGAATCTGAAGGTGCGCGGCAAAACCCTTTTTTTCTGACCTTCAGACTTCGTTAAGAAACGGTGCTGATACTTCCCACCATTCGCCACTGGGGAGGAGCCTCGCCCATGCAGGATCTGGACTGGAATATCTGTTTACCGTTTCGCTTCGGCAACGCTGCAGCACCCACACTGTCGCTCAACCGCGCGTTGGCCCAAGCGCCGCTGCGCGCGGCATTTGAAGCGTTTATCCAACACCGTTTTCATCAAGCCCATAACGCGGAAATCAACCACTTCATGCCGGAGCTGTTCGGGCTCCATGACGAGGCCGGGACGCTCTGTGCCGTGGCGGGTGTGCGCAAGGCGATGTCTGGCCCGTTGTTTCTGGAGCACTACCTGGATGACCCGATCGAACAGGTCATCGAACGGCACGCCGCCAGACCCGTGGATCGCCAGGGCATCGTCGAGGTGGGCAACCTGGCCGCGAGTACGCTGGGAAGCGCGCGTTTGAGCATCATCACGGTCACCTGGTTGCTGGCGATGGGTGGCCTGGAATGGGTGGCGTTCACCGGTAATGCAGGCCTGGTCAACAGTTTCAATCGCCTTGGACTGCGTCCTGTCACCCTGTGCGCGGCCGACCCGCTGCGCCTGGGCGAGGAGCGACACACCTGGGGCAACTACTACGACACCCAACCTCACGTACACGTGGGGGACATACGCTCAGGCTTCCTTCATCTAAGTCACAGCGGTGTGTTTGAGCGTTTCGGTTTACCCCTGACACTGGAGCAGACCTGCCATGTCGCCTGAACTCACGGCGTTTCGCCTGCGGATTTCCGATCTCGCCATTAACCAGCCCCATGCTTATGCCTTGTGGGGGGATGATCTCAAGCTCGACTATGCCGAACTGGATGCCGAGATCCGGCTGCGTCAGCAGGTGCTCAAAGACCTGAACGCCAACGTGGTGGCGATAGCCCTGAAGAACGGTCCCGACCTGTTGATATGGGACTTGGCGATCCTGTTCGAAGGACTGACCTGCGTGGCCCTGCCCCCTTTCTTCAGTGCCGCTCAGCGCCTTCATTGCCTTGAGCAAAGTCAGGCTGACCTGGTGATTGCCGAGACCTACTATGAGGAAGAACTGGAGCAAGCCGGGTTCAGCAGCCATGAAGGTTTCTGGGTTCGACAGGTCCGCAAACCCTCTCCCCTGCCCATGGGCACTGCGAAGCTGACCTTCACGTCTGGCACCACCGGCACCCCCAAAGGGGTCTGTCTGAGCGCCGAGAGCGTGTTATCAGTCGCCCGGGAACTGCATCGCGCGAGTGAGTCGCAACACCCTCGTCATCACCTTTCGCTGCTGCCGCTGGCCATCCTGCTGGAAAACATCGGCTGCTACGCCGCGTTGTACGCCGGGGCCCTGCTGAGTGTGCCCAGTCACCGCGCAGTGGGCATTCAGGGCGCCAGCGGCGTGGATTTGCCGCGCCTGCTTTCAACCCTGAAAACGCGAAACCCGCAAAGCATGATTCTGGTGCCGCAACTGTTGTTGCTGTTGGTCAGTGCCTGTGAAATCGGGGCATTCGATGCCAGTGAGCTGCGGTTCATCGCGGTGGGCGGCGCCAAGGTCACCCGCGAATTATTGCTACGTGCCGAGTCAGCGGGCATCCCTGTCTATGAAGGCTACGGACTTTCCGAGTGTGCATCGGTCGTGGCGCTGAACCGCCCGGGGGCGCATCAGCCCGGCAGCGTCGGCAAACCACTCCCGCATGTTCAGATACGCCTGGCGCCGGACGGCGAAGTTCTGATCGCCGGGTCCGGCATGCTCGGCTATCTGGGCGACCCCGATGGCGTTCCCGAGTGGTGGCCGAGCGGCGACCTCGGTGAGTTCGACGCCAATGGCTACCTCTACCTCAATGGTCGTAAAAAACACCAGTTCGTCACCAGCTACGGGCGCAACGTCAATCCCGAATGGGTCGAGGCCGAACTGACCCAGCGCGGGCGGATCGTCCAGGCGTTCGTCTACGGCGAGGCGATGGCACATAACCACGCCCTGCTCTGGCCTGCCCGTCCGGAGACCACTGACCTGCAGATCGCCGACGCCGTCGTACAGGCCAATCAAGCCCTGCCCGACTACGCCCGGATACACAGCTGGACCCGTCTTGAGCAGCCGTTCACCACAGGCAATGGCATGGCCACGGCGAACGGACGGCCGAAACGCGACGCCATTCTGGCGCATTACCGACATCACTTCATCGAGCCCACACGAGCCGAGGACGTTCAATCATGAGTTTTTTTCAGACGCTGCAAGACGAAACACGCACCGAACGCGAAACGCTGTTCAACCTGCCCATCATTCATCAAGCGCTGTTTGGCGAGGTCACGCTGGAGAGTTACCGTGCGTTTTTGACTCAGGCCTATTACCACGTTCGCCACACCGTGCCATTGATGATGGCCTGCGGCGCACGGCTGCCTTCTCGGCTGGAATGGCTGCGCGGTGCCGTTTGCGACTACATCGAAGACGAGTACGGCCATGAGCAGTGGATCCTCAACGACCTGCGGGCGTGCGGGGCGGATGCCGACGCCGTGCGCGACGGAGCCCCGGGCCTGCCCATCGAGCTGATGGTCGCCTATCTCTACGACCTGATTGCCCGGGGCAACCCCGTTGGCCTGTTCGGCATGGTCAACGTGCTCGAAGGCACGAGCATCGCGCTGGCGACACACGCCGCGGGCAGCATCCAGCAGCGCCTGGGCCTGCCAGCGACGGCGTTCAGCTACCTCAGCTCCCACGGCAGCCTCGACGTCGGCCACATGGAAACCTACCGAAAACTCATGGATCGCCTGGAAGACCCGGACGACCAGGCAGCGGTGATCAAAGCGTCAAAAGTGGTGTACGGCTTGTACACCGAGATGTTCAGGCAATTGCCGGCCCCGACGACGCAACCTCTAAAGGAGTCCACTCATGCGTCTGTCTGAAGCCCGTGTGGTCCTGACCGGGGCCAGCGGCGGCATCGGCATGGCCATCGCCGAAGCGCTCTGCAGCCACGGCGCGGAGGTGCTTGCGGTTTCCCGTCATCGCGAGCCACTGCTGCCCTTGCAAGCGCAATACCCACACTTGCTGCATTGGGTGAAAGCCGACCTGACCACCCACGAAGGTCGCCAGCATGTGTTGATGACGGCGCAGGCGATGGAAGGCATCAACCTGCTGGTCAATGCCGCCGGGGTTAATCATTTCGCCATGCTCGAACAACTGCCGGGCCGTGAAATCGACGCGATGCTCAACATCAATCTGCACGCGCCCATTTTGCTGACCGGCCTCATGTTACCGATGCTGCGCAATGCGCAACGCGCCATGGTCGTCAATGTGGGCTCGACCTTTGGCTCGATCGGCTATGCCGGATACGCGACGTACTGCGCCAGCAAATTCGCGTTGCGCGGTTTCTCCGAGGCGTTGCGCCGTGAGTTGGCGGATACGCGGGTGGGCGTGCTGTACGTGGCTCCGCGCGCAACGCGTACCACCATGAACGGCCCTGCGGCCCGCGCGCTGAACACCGCCCTTAAAAGCAGCGAAGACGATCCACAGACCGTTGCCGCTGCAGTGATCAGCGCGATTGTCGGCAACCAGCGCGAATTGTATCTGGGCTGGCCGGAACGCTTTTTCGTACGCCTCAACGGCCTCCTGCCTGCGGTTGTCGACCGTTCGTTGCGCAAGCACCTGCCACTGATCCGTCGACTCAGCAACATGCCTTCTGAAGAGAAACCCAAACCATGAAAAGAATACTGTTTGTGCTGTGTGCATGCCTGAGCCTGCCCGTCTGGGCACTGGAGGCGCCCGACCAACAGCGCCTGTCTTCCATTCAGCAGGAGTGGGCTCACATCCAGTACCAGCTACCTGAAGACCAGCGCGTTGCGGCGTTCGAAAAGCTGGCTGCCGAATCATCAGCCTTTACTCAGCAACGGCCAAAGGCAGCCGAAGCGTGGATTTGGTCGGGGATCGTCACCAGCAGTTGGGCGGGTGCCCAGGGCGGTCTCGGCGCGCTGAGCAAGGTCAAGCAGGCCAAGGCCGATCTGGAAAAAGCGCTGACGCTCGATCCCAATGCCTTGCAGGGCTCGGCGTATGCGAGCCTGGCCGCGCTGTATGATCGGGTACCCGGCTGGCCCATTGGCTTCGGCGATGCCGACAAGGCCCAGGCACTGCTGGAACAGGCTTTGAAAATCAACCCCAACGGCATCGATCCGCTCTACTTCTGGGGCGATCATCTGTTTCGCCAGGGGCACTACGCGCAAGCCAGGGAGGCCTTGGAAAAGGCGTTGCAGGCAGCCCCGCGACCGGGTCGTGAAGTGGCCGACAGTGGACGGCGCAAGGACATTCAGCTATTGCTGGTCGACGTGAACAAAAAACTGAAATAACGGAGCCTTCATGCGTTTGCTGTTGATCGAAGACGATGTCGCGCTGGGCGAAGGCATTCTCCTCGCGTTGAGTCGGGAGGGTTACACCGTCGACTGGGTGAAAGACGGATCCAGTGCGTTGCATGCGTTGCTGAGCGAAGGATTCGATCTGGCGATTCTCGACCTGGGTTTGCCCCGGCTGGACGGATTGACCGTGTTAAAGCGACTGCGTGAAAGCGGATCGGCCCTGCCCGTATTGATTCTGACCGCTCGCGATGCCACGGAAGACCGCATCGCCGGGCTCGACGCAGGCGCTGACGACTACCTGATCAAGCCGTTCGACCTGTCCGAACTCAAGGCGAGGTTGCGGGCGCTGTTGCGGCGCAGTGCCGGCCGCGCGCGCGTGATGATCGAACACGGGGGCATCCGTCTCGACCCCACCAGCCAACAGGTGACCTATCAGAACGAACCGGTGTCGTTGACCCCCAAGGAATACCAGCTCCTGTATGAACTGCTGTCGCCGCCCGGACGGGTGATGACCCGCGAGCGCCTGATCCAGTTGCTCTACGGCTGGAATGAGGAAGCCGAGAGCAATACGCTGGAAGTCCACATTCATCACCTGCGCAAGAAATTCTCCACGGACCTGATCCGCACCGTTCGTGGCGTGGGTTATCTGGTGGAGGAGCGTCCTTGACCTCGATTCGCCGCCGCACGCTGACACTGATCCTGGGGCTGGTCATCATCGGATTGCTGATCCTGACGATAGTCAACGTTCACGACAGTAATCACGAAATCGCCGAAGTCTATGACGCCCAACTCGCCACCAACGCCAGATTGTTGCAGGGTGTGATGCGCATGCCGCTCGCTCGCCAGGAGCATGCGCAGCTTTACCAGGCCTTCAACCAGGCATTGGGACAGGCGGATCCCAAGGTCGACGGGCATCCGTATGAGAGCAAGATTGCGTTTCAGGTGTGGGACCTTCAGGGCAATCTACTGGTTCACACGCCGAGCGCACCGACGCTCACCCATGCCCCTCAATACACGGGATTCAGTGACATTGATGACCTGGGCAGGCATCAGTGGCGAACGTTCGTGCTCAAGGATGAACAACACAGCCTGCTGATCTGGGTCGGAGAGCGCGACGATGTGCGCTCGGATCTGGTGAACCGTATCGTGCGGCACACGGTGCTGCCCAACCTGATAGGAAGCCTGGCGCTGATGATGGCCATCTGGCTGGCCATCGGCTGGGGACTCAAACCGCTTGCTGACTTGGCGGCAACGTTGCGCGGTCGCCATCCTGGCTCACTGGAGCCCCTGCAATTGGCTCCCCTGCCCAGTGAGCTCGAACCGATGCAAGCGGCACTGAACAGGCTTTTGGGTCAAATTCAGGATGTGTTGAGCCGTGAACGGCGCTTCATTGCCGATGCCGCCCATGAAATGCGTACGCCGCTGGCGGTCTTGCGCGTACATGCGCAGAACGTCCTCGAAGCCCATAACGAAGAGCAGCGGCGCGAGTCGCTGAACTATCTGATTGTCGGCGTTGACCGCACGACCCGGCTGGTCAATCAGCTGTTGACCATTGCCCGACTGGAACCCAGCGCAGGGCTCCCGGCCACCACGCGTACGGACCTGGTCAAAACCGTCCGCGACAGTCTGGTGCAACTGACACCCTGGGTGTTGAGCCGAGGCCTGGAGCTCTCCTTCGACACCAGCGAAGAGGTCTGCGTCATTACAACGGACGTGTCCGCCATCGACATCGCATTACAGAACCTGGTGACCAATGCCGTGAATTTCTCCCCACCGGGTGGGCAGATCAATGTCACGCTGCGGGTGTCCGGCAAGCGCTTCCAGTTGGCCGTCACCGATCAGGGCCCCGGTATCGACGAAGCAGAACGTGAGCGACTGTTCGAACGCTTCTACAGTCGCGCCAACGATCAGGGAGTCGGACTGGGCCTGACCATCGTACAAGCCGTCGCCGTGCGACTGGGGGGCGAAATCCGACTGGAGAATGTCTCTCCACACGGCCTGCATGCGGTGATGGACATCCCGTTGGTTGCACACGCCAGCGACTCGATAACACCGGCAGCGTATTGAAAGCTCGCTCGCTGAGCCCGTGATCGGTCAGCGCGTGTCCTCTCCTGCCCTGAGAAGCGCCTGCAGCAACGATGATGCGCCTTCGAAATCCAGCGTTCGAAGGCGCTGATTCAACCGTTCCCACGTGTGTGGGGAACACGGCAAATGATAGTCAGCCAAGGCTTCGATCATCGTCACCCCCCGCAAATTATGACTTTCCAACAGCGGTGCGATTGCCTCCAGATGTTCGCGAAACGCTGGGTACGTCAGGCAGTTCTGCTCGCTGATGCCGGCATCGGAACCGACCATGGCCAGTAATTGTTCGACGTTGCCAGTGGCCACACGCTCGAGCTCTGCAAGGCGCTCGGTTGTCAACAGCCGACTCAGAGGGGACCCCGTCATGCGCTGGAGTTCTCGCTCCAGTTTGCCAGCCAGTGTGCTCAACCCACGCGCGCCCAGGTTGCCTGCGTTGCCCTTGATGGTGTGCAGCACTCGCTTTGCGCCACTGTGATCATCAGTGGCCACGGTCTGCTGTAACGAGGCGATCAAGGCACTTATCTCGGTGCAAAACTGCCGTGAAAGCGTGCCCAGTAACGCGTGATTTCCGCCAAGTCTTGCCAGGATGGATTCAAAAGGTTCGACGTCACCGCCGCCTTGGGTACACAGGGCGGGCAACGGATCATTTGCCCATTGCACGCAACGCTGGAGCGTGGCGACGACGTGAGGCAAGTCGATGGGCTTGGCCAGATGTGCATCCATTCCGGCTGCCAGCGTGGCTTTACGGTCCTCGTCCGAAGCATTGGCTGTCATCGCGATGATGGGCAGGTCACGAAAACGTACGTCGTTGCGTATCCGCCGAGTGGCTTCATAGCCATCGATGTCGGGCATCTGGATATCCATCAACACCGCGTCGAACGCATTCTCGCACTGGTTCAGTCTGGCGATCCCGCTCAGGCCGCCCTCAGCAAGGTCGACTGTGGCGCCCTCTTGTTCAAGCAGCTCCTGGGCAACCAGACGGTTCAGCGCATTGTCCTCGATGACCAGTAATCGCAGGCCCGACAACGCAAATTTACCCGAAGCGAACGGCTCGATGCTCTCGGATGCGGAGGCGTCAACGGTCATCGCGGTATGCACCGCTTCGGCCAGTTGGGCCGGGGTTAACGGCTTGCTGAGCATCGCCCTGAAGGGGCGCTCGTTCGGGGCCAGGCGATGCAGCATGTCGTGGGAATAGGCCGTGATCATCACCACAGCGGGCGTAGGGCTGACGTCTGTCGCTTGAGCAAGCTGTCGTGCCGCCGTCAATCCGTTCATGACCGGCATGTCCCAATCCATCAAAATGACGTCGTAGGGGCGTGTCGCTGCCTGATCCCGAATCCGCTGAAAGGCCGCCGCAGCGCTGTCTGCCGTGTCCACCTCCCACCCCATCCCGTTGACCATCTTCGACAGGATCTGACGGGCGACGTCGTTATCGTCCACCACCAAGAGTCGTAATCCGGCTTTGCCGTTTTTTTTGAGGTTTGAATGCTCAAAGGCAGCGTCCTGTTCAAGCTCGATATCGAACCAGAAACAACTTCCTTTGCCGACTTCGCTGCGGATCCGCAACTCCCCCCCCATCATGGCCACCAGCCGCTTGCAGATGGCCAACCCCAGGCCCGTGCCGCCATAACGGCGCGTGGTGGAAGCCTGCGCCTGGCTGAAGCCCTCGAAGATGTGCGCCAGATGTTCGCGCTGAATGCCGATGCCACTGTCCTCAACCTCGACCCTGATACCCACGCGATCACCTGAGCTCAGGCGTATGAAGCGCACGACCACCTGACCCTGTGGGGTGAACTTCAAGGCATTACCGGCGAGATTGATCAACACCTGCTGCAATCGCAGGCTGTCCCCCATGAGATGAACAGGCAGTGTTGGATCGAGTTCAAACAGGACTTCAGCGGCGGAACGGGACTGGTTACCGACCAGAATCACCGCCAGATCGCGAAGCAGTTGATCGAGATCGAAGGGGTGTATGTCCAGGTGCAGTTTGTTGGCTTCGATTTTCGAATAATCGAGGATGTCGTTAAGCAGGCTCAGCAAAGAACTCGCGGCAGTGCGGGCATTGATTACATACCCTGCCTGCCGACTGTCCAGCCCCGCGTGTGTAAGCAATTGCAGCATCCCCAACACCGCATTGAGCGGTGTCCGGATCTCATGACTCATGTTGGCCAGAAAGGTCGATTTCGCGTCACTGGCGGCGTCAGCCCGCTCTTTTGCCTCCAGCAGACGCGCTTGAAGTTCGCACTGCGCCGTGATGTCGAGGTTGATCCCCGTGACGCGCATCGGTTTTCCGGCGCTGTCGCGTTCCAGATGCGCGCCCGACTGAATCACCCGAATCTGACCTTGGGGACTGACCACCCGAAACGTCTGATCCTCAACGCGCTCACCCGCGGAGATATCCCTGAGACGGTTTTCGATCCTGGCGCGATCATCCGGATGAATGCGCTCCAGCCAATGGGCGAAATGCAGACCCGACTCGCGCAGCTCCAGCGGCTGGAAATAGAAGTCGAACATTCGGTCGTTCCATTGCAGGTCGTCCGCCTCGATGGTCCATGACCAGATACCCAACTGAGCGACCTCAGCCGCCATCAACAACTGGTCGCGGGCGGCGGTCAACTCCTTTTGGACCGCTTCACGCCGGGTGATATCGACCGCAATCCCCAGAAAACCGGTCAACTCACCGAGTTCATCACGGATTTCAGTGGCCATCAGGGTCACGGGAAACTGACTGCCGTCCTTACGCACGAAGGTCCATTCCCGCGTACTGGAGCCGTCTGTGCGACATTGACTGACCAGCGGCTCAAACGTCTCGGTATCCAAGCCGGTCTCATTGCGCAAGGATGCCGATCGCTGCGCGAGCTCTTGCGCCAGATGAAACACATGGGGCGTCGCCCGCCCGACAAGCTCCTGTTCCGAGTAGCCGAGCATCCGTTCAGCCCCCGCGTTGAAGATCTTGATCAGGCCGTCACAGTCGGTCGCGATAATCGCCACCTCGGTGGCGGACCTCAGCACGCTCGACAGCATCAGGTTGGTGTTGCGAAGCTGCGCGGTCCGTTCGGCGATCTGGTCTTCGAGGCCTGCGTTCAGCTCGAGAATCCTGGCTTCCGCTTGCTTCTGCATGGAAATATCACGCACTGTTTTGGAGGCGCCGACGACTTCACCCCGGGCATCGATCAAAGGGGAAATATTGACCGATACGTCAACGAACGACCCGTCTTTGCGGTGCCGTACAGTGTCGAAACTCAAAATCGGAATGCCCTTGGCGATTCGCTGCAGAATGTCACGTTCCTCGCCAATGCGATCCCTGGGTACGACAAGGTCTTCCAGCCGCCTCCCAATGGCCTCCTCGGCTCGATAGCCAAAAATGGTCTGCGCACCGCCGTTCCAACTGGTAATGACACCCTCCAGGGTTTTGCTGATGATTCCGTCGGTAGAGCTTTCGACAATGGCTGCCAGCCGGCTTTGTTCACGCAACAGGCGACTACGGCGGATTGAACTGATGAGCAGCGTCACCCCGCTCGCCGCCAATATCAGCGTAAACAGACTGCCGATGCCGAGCACCAGAGTCGGTGAGACAAGGTGCAGGCTTTTGGCAAAACCCGGCCCGACCCCGAAATGGAAACGCCACAGGCGCCCGTAGACCAGCTTGTCCTCGTCACGGGACATCATCACGTTCGATGCGTCGCAGTCGTGGCCCTTTGAGAAAAAGGCGGGCGCCTGATCGCCATCGGTAATGTCGCTGATGTGCAGGCACACATCGCGCGGTAATTCCATGTCCCGCAACGTTTCGGTGACGATCAGGCCCGTAAACGACCATCCCAACAGCAGTCGTTCACGATCAGGCACAGTGGTCGGACTTGGCACCGAGCGGTAGACCGGCATCAACAACAACATGGACGGCGATGGTTGAACGCCGCTCAGACGCAAGGTGATGGGCGCCGTCAGTTGAGGCTCCCCGCTTCGCATCGCGCGCTCAGCGGCCATACGCCGATTCGGCTCGGAGCCGATGTCCAGCCCCAGTCCGCTGTTGTTTTGCGGGGCAGGCTCGATGTACTGGATGATGTAGCGCTCGCCAGCACGCGGCTCGAATTGCTGAAGCGTGACGGCCGCATCCGCCTCCTTCTGCACACTGCTCAGGAAGGCCTGCAGTTCGCTCTCCGGCACCCTGCGGATGAAGCCAAACCCGCGGGCACCGTCAAACTCGGAATCGGCGCCCTCCCCCTGAAGGTAACGAACGAATAACGCGTGGTCGAAGCCATCCGATTCGGTCGCGGCAACCGCAACCGCCCCGCGCACTCCCCTTAACCCATATTGATAATCGGCCATGCGCTTGAGCACGTAGCCTCTGGCATTCTGCGTCGCCTTGTCCACTGCGGTGTTGAGCTCATACTCGGTGGATTTTCTCACCACCTGGTAGATCATTACCGTCACAGTGATGCCGATGGCCACGATGACGGCCACACAGACCGCTGCTTCACGAAAACTCTTGATCAGCCG
Organism: Pseudomonas sp. NFACC02; assembly: GCF_900110765.1. GTDB lineage: Bacteria > Pseudomonadota > Gammaproteobacteria > Pseudomonadales > Pseudomonadaceae > Aquipseudomonas. Next base: position 208,761 of record NZ_FOEO01000004.1, on the reverse strand, counting down.
CACAAAGAGCTGCCTCTGAATAGGGGGAGACTACAACCTGCTAAAGCCCGGTCACCGTCGTCGGCGGCGCATTCAGGTATTCCGTCATCTGAGTACGTGGCAGAGGTCGGCAATACCAGAAGCCCTGCATCACCTCACAGCCCAGTCGCTGAAGGAGCCGGGCATGTTCCGGCGTCTCGACGCCCTCCGCGATCAACTGCAAGTCCAGTGCATGCGCCAGCTGGATGATGGTTTCGACGATGGCCGCGTCACGGGGATGATCCAGCATTTGCCGGACGAAGCTTTGATCGATCTTCAGCACATCCAGAGGCAGACGTTTAAGGTACGCCAGGCTCGAATAACCGGTGCCGAAATCATCAACGGAAATGCGCACGCCTTGAGCGCGCAGGCGCTCGAGTAGCTGACAGGTCTGATCGACATCCCCCGCCAGCACGCCCTCGGTGATTTCCAGCTCGAGCTGACCGGCCATCAAATCGTTGCGCAGCATCGCCTGCTGGATCATGTCCTCGAAACGGCGGTGGTGAAACTGGGCAGGAGAAATATTGACGCTGACGCTGATCTCGTGTCCTTGCGCACGCCAATGGCTGACCGCCCGACACGCCTCCTCGAGCACATACTCGCCCAGCGGAACGATCAGCCCACTTGCTTCTGCCAATGGAATAAAGCGGTCGGGAGGGATCATGCTCCCGTCAGCCTGCGGCCAGCGCACCAGCGCCTCGACGCCAACCACACGGTGCAGCCGCGGATTGACCTTGGCCTGATAGAAAACCTCGAGTCGCCGGTTGTCCAGTGCATTACGAAGGTCACGCTCCATTTGATGATGGGCGCGAACGCTGTCGTTGATCGAGGCATTGAAAAAACGGTACTCGCCACGCCCTGCCTGCCTCGCCTGGTAAAGCGCAGCACCGGCGTGCTCATGCAGCGTCCTGGCATCGTCACTGTCGTCCGGGAATACGCTGATGCCGACGTTGCCGATCAGGTCGTAACGCGTGTTGGCAATCATGATGGGCGCGCCGACGGCGTCGAGCACTCTCTGCGCGCAATGCCCAAGATCATCGAGGGTCTGACAAGACAGCGCCAACATCATGAACCGCTGCCCTCCGGCGCGCGCCGCCGTGTCGGGCGCGGCGCAACAGCCCACCAGACGCTTGGCGACTTCCTGAAGCAAAGCATCGCCCACCGCGTGCCCCTCGGCATCGTTGAGCGGCTTGAAATTTTCCAGGTCCAGAGAAAGCAGCCCGATCCGGGCCGGCCGTTCTCGCGTGTTCTCCAACGCCTGGCTGACCCGGTCCATGAGCAGCGTCCGGTTAGGAAGATTCGTGAGCGAGTCGTAATAAGCGAGTTGCCTCACCGCGCGACCGTGCTTGATGTTGGCTTCCACCCTTGCCCTGGCGACCGGCAGATTGATCGGCTTGTGCAGAAAGTCCGCACCACCCAGTTTCAAGCCGCGCAGTTCGTTTTCGGTCTGCTGGTGTGAGGTGACGAAAATGACTGCCGCGTGCGCAAGCTTGGGGTCTGCCTTGATCTGTTCGCAAACCGAGTATCCGTCCATGAACGGCATTTCGATGTCCAGCAGGATCACTTCAGGCCGGTACTTTCGGGCCAGTTGAAGCGCGGTGGATCCGTTCGTGGCGATGTACACATCACCCAGGCCTTCCAATGCCTGTCCTAGCACGCGAAGGTCGCTGACCTGATCATCGACCAGCAAAATAATAGGTAGATCCAGCATCATGCCCTCCCTGTGCCGTCCTTTGCCATGAACAGGTTAGACCAGCATTGAACGCCAAGCGTGTCCAATGCGTCACTATCGGGCAACAAAGTGTCGACGAGCGTACTACGCGGCATTGTGTCTTGACCTCTGCCGGCCCTGGCCGGTGACTGACCGGTGCCAATCATCACGAATCAGACGGCAAAACGACTGACGAGGCGGTTCAGATCCACTGCCAGTTGCGACAACTCCTGACTCGCGGTCGCCGTTTGCTGAGCCGTCGAGGCGCTCTGGACCGAGAGATCACGAATGCTGACGAGGTTTTCATCCACGGAACGAGCCACCTGTGCCTGCTCTTGCGACGCGGCGGCGATCAGCAGGTTTCGCTCGTTGATGTCGGAGATGGCCGCCGTGATTTCGCTGATCGCCACGCCTGCATCCTGGGCCGTGGACAAGGTGATCTGCGCTTCTTCATTGCTGCGGCGCATGGAGTGAACCGCGTTGCCTGAGTCCTTCTGGATGTCCTGGATCATTTTTTCGATTTCTTGTGTGGAGGCCTGGGTGCGATGCGCCAGCGCACGGACTTCGTCAGCGACCACCGCAAAGCCACGGCCCTGCTCGCCGGCGCGAGCGGCTTCAATGGCAGCGTTGAGCGCAAGCAGGTTGGTCTGTTCCGCAATCGATCCGATGACATCCAGTACTTTGGCGATGTCTTGTGTCTTGCCTGCCAGGCCCTCCACTTCCAGACAGGTCTGCTTGACGCTGGCACTGAGTTTTTCGATGGAGGTGATGGTGTGCCCGACTCGCGCCTGGCCGGTCACCGCCGAGCGTTCCGACATCTGGGTCGATTGTGAAGCGGAGGACGCATTGCGTGCCACTTCCTCGACGGCAGCGGTCATCTGATTCACCGCCGTAGCGGCCATTTCGGTTTCCACGCTCTGTTGTCGCGCACCTTGGGTGCTTTCTTGCGTAATCGAACTCATCTCTTCAGCCGCCGACGCCAACTGTCCGGAAGAATGAGCAATATGTTCGATCGTCTCTCTTAAATTGATACGCATCTTCGCCGTTGCACTTTGAAGCTCGGTCAATTCGTCGGCACCGTTCACTTCAACCGCGACGCTTAAATTCCCGTCGGCGATGTTCCGGGTTGCACCCAACAGTGCATGCACTGGGTTCACGATACTGCGCGTAAACAACATGGCTACGATAACCGTCAGCACGATAGCGGCGATAATCATAAACAGCACCGTATACTTGCCAAGCTGATAGTCGGTCTGAGCATCGAAGCTGGAGGTGTCTGCGCCGCTTTCGTTCGCTTTGATCAGCGACTCAACCTTCTCCTGCAACACCGCGCCGTATTGTGTGAGGTCACTGAGGAAACGGCCTGGATCGCTATCGGTCTGGGTTTTGCCGAGCCTTGGCAACTGATCACTGACCCTGGCGAATTGTTGCACCGCTTGCTTCACTTCCCCATAAAGGGCACGCTCTTCAGGACTGGATATCAGCGTTTCGTAGGCATCCGTTTCAACCTGCAAATTCAACTTGAGCCGATCAAGCTTTTCGAGCGATTCAGCGCTGAGCCGGCCTTCCTCCATGACGAAGCGGCGAGCCCCCAGTTGGTACAAAAAACCCGCCGTCTCGATTTTTCCGGCTTGACGCACACCCGGAAGCCAACTGTCCCGCAATGCGTCCACCGATTTGACGATGCCCCGCATTTCATAGAGCGCGCTGACCCCCAGAACGATCAGCAGTGAACAGATCACTCCAAACGCCAGTATCGCCCTGGACCTTAACCGCAAACTTCTTACGCCCATGACCGTCACCTTGTGGTTCTTATTGTGGTGGTTATTGTTGCTTCAACACGCACATAACCATGACATCACATGGCCATCACTGTGTCAGGCTATTTGTGAAAAATAGATGAAAACGGGCGGCAGGCACTTAGTCTTTAGTCTTACTTTGGCTATTGTAAGGCGGCTCATCATGAGCAGACTAATTATTGATTCTGGTCAATTAAACTGCCTTATTTTTCTTTTAAATAGCAAACTAACGAAAAACCAGGCGCTTCTTCAGATGACGCACCAAGGCGTGCTGTCAGTCTGTGTTAGTTCGTGCACCGTTGAAGAATAAAAAAGCGGCTTAAGCATCAATAGACAGGACGTCCGTTGACACTCAAAAGGAATGAATCGTAAGCACCAGGGCAGCGGGCGATAAGCAGGCTGAACGAAACCGCGTGAAAGCAAGCATTCATTCACGGGGCTTCGCCTGCGTCGAGCCCCCAGCGTTGCGACAGCCGCGTCAGCTCGACTGTCGCCACCTAGGCCCTTGACCGTCAGAGGCTCGTTGCCGGAGGAAACTCGATCACGATACGGCTGGCGACACCCCCATGTTCAAGCCGTTCGAACACGTCATTGATCGCGCTAAGCGGCTGCAGCTCGACATCTGCCTTGACCTTGCCGGCCGCCGCGAATGCCAATGCTTCGGCCATGTCCTGTCGGGTGCCCACGAACGAACCGCGAACGGTGATGCAGTTGGCCACGACGTCGAACAGCGGCATTGGAAACTCTCCAGGCGGCAGCCCCACCAGCACGCAGGTGCCATGTTTACGGGTCATCGCGACGCCCTGCCGGAAGGCGCTCAGCGACGGCGCCGTGATCAGCACGCCATGGGCGCCTCCGCCCGTCGCGGCCTGTACGGCTTCGACGGCGTCATCATCCCGCGCATTGACGACCGCATCGGCCCCCAAGCGGCGAGCATGGGCCAGTTTTTCGTCATCGATATCGACCGCGCACACCTGCAAGCCCATGGCTTTGGCGTACTGGACCGCCAGATGCCCTAATCCACCCGCGCCTGAAATGACTATCCACTGACCCGGCCTGACGTCGGCTTCCTTGATGCCTTTGTACGACGTCACCCCGGCACAAATGATCGGCGCGGCTTCGCGTGCATCCAGCCCGGCAGGAATATGCGCCACATAGTTCGGGTCCGCCAGGATGTATTCCGCGAATCCACCATTCTGGGTATAGCCGCCGAATTTCGCGTCAGCGCACACCGGTTCCCGAGCGCTCAGGCAGTATTCACAGTGGCCGCACGCTGAATAAAGCCACGGCACGCCAACGCGCTCGCCCATCTGGACACTGCTGACCCCTGCGCCAATGGCCACGACGGTCCCGATGCCTTCGTGCCCGGGTACAAAAGGCAGCGACGGTTTGACTGGCCAATCGCCGCGGGCCGCGTGCAGGTCGGTGTGGCATACACCGCACGCTTCCGTTCGCACCAGGATCTGTCCCGCGCCAGGCTCAGGGATCGGCAATTGGCGCAGGACCAAAGGCCTGTCGAACGCTTCGACAACTGCCGCCTGCATCGTGTTATTCATCGCTTTGCTCCTCTCATGTCGATATAAAGGTTCGGTGCCCCCGCGCCGGGCTCAGGCATCGGTAAACGGTTGGGCCCTGAGGTGGCCTCTAGCCAATGGCGGCGGTTGCTGCGACTCACTGAAGTCCGGGGTCCATTGCCAATTACGGATCTCCGGTAGATCTTCGAAGTGCTCGCGAATCCAGACGAAGTGGCGACGCAGTTGCTCCTCGAAAAACGACACCGCCTCCGAGGCCTGTTCACGCAAACGCGGGACGTGGGCGAGCGCGTCGATCGCCAACTGAAAACGGCTCATGTTATTGAGCACCACCATGTCGAACGGCGTCGTGGTGGTGCCACGGTCGCTGAAACCACGAACGTGAAAGCGTGCCTCGTTCGCCCGCCCGTGGACCATCGAATGAATCACCCAGGTCGATCCGTGAAACGCGAACATCACCGGTGCTTCGGCGGTAAACAGCGCTTCGAACGATGCCTGGTCGAAACCGTGAGGTCGTACCTGCGGTGCGCTGAGCACGCCCAGGTCAACCACGTTGACCAGCCGGACCCGAATCCCGGGAACATGCTTTTGCAACAGCCAGCTGGCGGCCACGGCTTCGGTGGTCGGAACATCCCCGGCGCAAGCCAGCACGACGTCGGGAGCCAGATGCGTGTCGTTGCTCGCGAAGGGCCATATCGAGGCACCGCGTGAGCAGTGCGCCCGTGCCTGTTCCGGGCTCAGCCATTGAAAGTCCGGTTGTTTGCCACAGGTGATGACGTTGATGCAGTTGCGGCTGCGCAGGCAGTGGTCGAAGACGTTGACCAGGCAATTTGAATCCGGCGGGTAATACACGCGTATCACATCGGACCGGCGCTGCAGCACGTTGTCGACGAAACCAGTGGATTGATGGCTGAACCCGTTGTGATCGTTGCGCCAGGCGTGGCTGGTCAGGAAGATGTTCAGCGATGCCAACGGGCGCCGCCAGGCATACTCTTTGCTCTGCTGCAGCCATTTGGCATGTTGGGTAACCATCGAATCGACCGTCTGGGCGAAGGCCTCGTAGGTTGACCACATGCCGTGGCGCCCGGTCAGCAGATACCCTTCGAGCCAGCCCTCGCACAGGTGCTCGCTGAGCACCTCCATGACGCGGCCATCCGGGGCGAGGTGATCGTCGATGTCGAGGCAGGGACCGGCAGCCGTCCGGTCGCTGGCCTCGAACACGGCATTGAGCCGATTGGAGTTGGTTTCGTCAGGCCCGAACACCCTGAAATTGTCCGGGTTGTTGTGCATGACATCCCGTAGATACTCACCCAGTTTGCGCGGTGCCTCCGCGATCACCTGCCCGGGCTGCGGGACTTCAAGACCGTAGTTGGCAAAGTCCGGCAGATCCAGCGCAACCAGCCGCCGCCCACCATTGACGCTGGCCACGGCCCCCATGCGTAACGGGGCTGGAGGCGTCAGCGCTTGCAATTCCTGGAACAGCACGCCCTCTTCGTCGAACAGGGACTGCGGCGCGTAACTGCGCATCCACGCTTCCAGTTGCTGCAAATGTTCCGGGTTGCTCGCGACATGGGCGAGCGGCACCTGGTGCGCGCGAAAGGTACCCTCTACGGGCAATCCGTCGACCACTTTTGGCCCGGTCCAGCCCTTCGGACTGCGCAGGATGATCATTGGCCAGCGTGCCCGGACCGCCCCGCCCCGTGACCGGGCGTCTCGCTGGATGTGCCGGATGCTGTCGTAGCAGGCGTCGAGTGCCGCCGCAAAGCGTTGGTGCATGCCCGGCAGGTCGTCACCCGCCACAATAACGGGCTGGTAGCCACGCCCTCGATAGAGATCCATCAGATCCGCGTCGGCCAGCCGGGCTTCCACTGTCGGCCCGGAGATCTTGTAGCCGTTGAGGTGGAGAATCGGCAACACCGCGCCGTCGCGCCTGGGGTCGAGAAAATGAACACTTTTCCAGCTGCCCTCCAGCGGGCACGTCTCTGCTTCACCGTCGCCGATGACGCAGGCGACCAACAGGTCCGGATTATCGAAGGCCGCCCCGAACGCATGCATCAGTGAATACCCCAGCTCCCCGCCCTCGTGCAGCGAATTGGGGGTATGGGGCCCGCAGTGGCTGGGTACGCCGCCGGGGGTCGAAAAACTCCGGAACAGCCGGAGCATGCCGGCTTCATCGCGGGTAATGGTCGGGTGGACTTCGCTGTAGGTTCCCTCAAGCCAGGCACAGGCATTCATGGAAGGGCCGCCGTGACCGGGGCCAGAAACAAAGATCGTTTCGACGCCATGGTTGCGGATCAGTCGATTCAAATGGACGTAAATGAAGTTCTGCCCGACAGAGGTCCCCCAGTGACCCAACAGACGCGGCTTGATGTGCTCGGGTCGTAGAGGCTCTCGCAACAACGCATTGGCTTTCAGGTAAATCTGGCCGACGCACAAATAATTGGCGGCGCTCCAATAGCGATGAAGACCTGCAAGGCTTTCGGCATCGAGCGGTTCAACGTTTGCGGGGCCGGGCGTGGGAGACGGCTCAGCGGTTTCCGTTCGGTCCGCGCTGGATAGCAGAGCATTGAAGCGATACATGGCAACTCCGTGTGGGCGCGGTGCGACGCGTGGCGCGCAGGCAAGTCATCGATAAGGTAGTCAGTCGCTCTCGCGAAGCGCCCGCAGGGCGTGGCGAGCCATCATCAGGTTTTCATCGGTGGGAATGACCCAGGCCGACACCGCGCTCTCTGGCCGAGAGAGTCGGACAGGCCCCTCGCGGGCGTCAGCAGGCATCGGCTGCAAACCTAGCCACCGGCAGCCTTCCAGGATCGCGTTACGCACGCCGATCGCGTGTTCGCCGATGCCCGCCGTAAGCACGAGTGCATCAAGCCCCCCCAGGGCCGCTGCCATGGTGCCGATTTCACGGACAACGCTGTGCACGAACAACGCGATCGCCTGTCTGGCTTCGGGGGCTGGACTGCTGGCGAGCACTCGCATGTCGCTGCCGATCCCGCCTGACACCCCAAGCAACCCACATTCGTGATACAGCAGGTGTTCAAGCGCCTTCAGGCTCAGGCCCCGTTCGCGCATCAGATACAGCAATACGCCGGGGTCCAGACGCCCGGGCCGCGTCCCCATCAGCAGCCCGTCGAGCGTCGAGAAACCCATGGTGGTCGCCCGGCTCACGCCCTTCTCCATGGCGCACAGGCTCGCGCCGTTGCCCAGATGAGCGACGATCGTGCGCCCTTGCGCGGCCTGTTCGTCGCAGTCCGGCAGGACGCTGGCGATGTACTCATAGGACAAACCATGAAACCCATAGCGACGCACGCCTTGTTCGGTCAGTGCGCGGGGCAACCCATAGGTGTATTCCTCAGGATCAAGTGTTTGATGAAACGCGGTGTCGAAACAGGCGAATTGCGGCAGGTCCGGATGCTCATCGAGGAGATAACTGATGGGCAACAGACACTGCCCCTGATGCAGCGGCGCCAATGGCGTCAGCGCTTCCATTTCCGCCATGAGCTGTGGGTCGACGCGACACACGGCGTCTGCCCGTAGGCCGCCATGAACGACCCGATGGGCCGCGGCGCAAATGTGCCAGTCGTTGTGTTTCTCAATCCACTGCATCAGGTTCAGCAGCGTTCCCTGCCGTGAAGACGCGGCGCCACGCGGCCACTGCTGCTGATCCAGCGAAGCGCTGCCAGTACGCCTGAACACCAGACTTGAACGTTCGGGCGTGAGCTCGAAAATACCCTGCCCGTAACACCGTGGACGGGAGCCGCTGTCCGCAATGGCCGCGTACAGGGAGAACTTCATGCCGGAAGAACCTGCATTGAGGACCAGCAGCACCTGGCGCGACGTATCCGTCATGGGTTTCTCCCTGAACAATTCTCAACGCTCGGCCCGATCACCGGTGGTCAGTCTCCCTTTGTACCGACAGGCAGTATTGATCTGGATCAGAAACAAACGACATACGTGGCGTAAACAGACGATGCCGCCCCTATTTCCGGCGGATAAATCGAGGACAGCCCTATGACTACCCTGCCCCATGACGCATCGAACCATGAGTCTTCAATGCCCAGCGTGAGGACCCGCCACTGGGTGGATCCTTTGACTGACGGCACACACATTCTGATTCGCCCCCTGGAAGCCAAGGACCGTGAAAGGGAGTTCGCCTTCATCACAAGTCTTTCACCGGAATCCAGACACTTCCGCTTCCTCAGCACGATCAAGGAGCCCGGCGAACCGCTGATGAATCAGTTGATGGACGTCGATTACCGGCTGCGCATGGCGTATGTCGCACTCACCATGGAGGATGGGCAGTTGATTGAAATCGGGGTTGCGCGTTATGCGGCCGCGCCGGGCGACCGCGAATGCGAGTCGGCGGTCGTGGTTGCCGATCAATGGCAGCGCAAAGGCCTGGCCAAAAGGCTGATGGAGCATTTGATCGACGCGGCGAAAGCCAATGGATTCGAGTACATGATGTCGATGGACAGCTCAGCGAATACCCACATGCATCGACTGGCGCAGGACCTGGGTTTCGAGTGCCACACAGACCCGCTGGATGCCACTCAGGTCGTGTATCGCCTGAAACTGACGTGATCCCTGCACCAGGCGCCGCCCTCTTATCCGAGGGCGGCGCCTGCCATCCGCTTCAGGCTTCAGGGGCAGACGGTTTTACGGTCAGCAGGCTGCAGGGCACGTGATACGCCACTTGTTCGGTGGTGCTGCCAAGCAGTCTGAGAGTGTGGCGACGATGGACCGTCCCCATGACCACAACGTCGATCCCCTCCGAACGGACCAGGGCTTCGATCTGTTTGGCCGGGCTGCCCATCATCAGATGCTGACGGTTCCCGGGAACCCCGAATCGCTCCACCAGCTTACGAAAGGCCAACGCGTCGGCGTCATACAGCTGTTGCGCGAGGACCGAAGAGAAGCCGTCATAGCCGCCGGAGGCAAAGACGTAGGACAGATCGTAGGCGTACACCAGGTGAAGTTCGGCATCGCATTGCGCGGCCAGTTTTTCGGCGGCGGTGATGATTTCCCCATTGATGTCATCGAACTGCTCGTCAGGGCGAAACGGATCGACGGCTGCCAGTACTTTGCGCGGTTTTGCATGCGTCAGACGGGATACCAGGTGCAGAGGCACCGGGCATTCATACAGCAGGCGCAAGTCCAGGGAGGTGAACATGGCACGGGTTATCCATGACTCATGCTCCAGATCCTTGATGACCAGCGAAGGATTGAGTTCACGGATATGCACCATGATTTCCGTGAACGCCCGCATGACCCATACCACTTCAGTGGTAACCCGCACGCCCGTTTGACGAATGCTCTCTGCCTGCTCCTCCAGCCAGTCCCGATGTCGCTGAACATAGCCCTCGCGCATTTGCACCAGCGCCTCTTCGTTCACCAGGCCCGCCGTTGCCAGGCCGTCGACGTAGTCGAACGCGACGATGTGCAGTGGAGCCTCCTTGGCCTTGGCCAGCGCCCCTGCTCGCTCAAAGGCTGGCGTTTTATGCATGATGGGTGAAGCAATCAACATCAAGCGTTCTGACTCGACCATTTGACACCTCCAGCAGCATCCACAGAGAGTGAGCCCGCCACGGCAAGGCTCGGGATTCAGGTCGCTTTATGATCATCCCGGGGCTGCGTCGTGACTTGATTTATGTCAGCCGGCCCTCGATAGCGCCGCCCTTTCGGAAGGTTTCAGGCGGCGCGCGGGGCGAATGTCCGATGGAAGGTAGGGGCCTGCGCGCGAAACGTTGATCTGGATCACTGTTTTCAGCCTGCGCGCCCGGACACTGGAGGGTGATGCGATTGCATCCCGATGGACACACCTCAAACTCAGGGGACGTGAATCCTTCCAGACGGATGCCTGGATAGACCCGTTCTGTCGCCCCTTATAACGAGCGGCTCGAACACCCGTCCCCATTGATCCAGAATGCCTGCTGCAAGGGCAGGACTGTGTTAAACCTTTCTTAGCCCTGCTAATCAAGGAATACCGTCATGGAAGCACGATCGATCATTGCGCCGAAGATGCAGCTCAAGACAGTGTGTTCCAATTGCTCCGTTCGTGAGCTGTGCCTGTCGGTAGGCATGAGTGTCAGCGACGCCACGCGTCTCTCTGACATCATCCCGCAGCGAATCAAAGTCAAAAAGGGCGCTGCGCTGTATCACGCGGGCGACCCTTTACGTTCGCTCTATGCAGTGCGGTTCGGTTTCTTTAAAACGACGATCATTTCAGAAGACGGTCGAGAGCAACTCACCGGCTTTCAGATGGCCGGTGAAATGCTGGGGATCGACGCGATCAGCGACGACCGCCATGTGTGCGATGCCATCGCGCTGGAAGACAGCGAGGTCTGCCCGATCCAGTTCAGCGAACTGGAGAAGCTGTCTCGGGAACTGCCTTCGCTCCAGCATAACCTCAACCGTATCCTGAGCCAGGAGATCGTCCGGGACCATGAGATGCTGCTGCTGATGGGGAACCTGAACGCAGAAGAGCGGATGGCCGCGTTCCTCCTCAATCTGTCCAACCGCATGAAACATCGGGGCTACTCGCCGACCGCGTTCGTGTTGCGCATGACCCGCGAGGACATCGGTTCCTACCTGGGATTACGCCTGGAAACCATTTGCCGGGCCATTGCCTACTTGCGTGACAATGCGATTGTCAGGGTTTCCGGCCGCGCGGTGGAAATCCTCGATCTTGAACGCCTGAAGCAGCTCATCAACGGCTGCACTCAGCGCGCGCAGCCGCTGTGAATCAAAGGTCCTCGCTTCCCTGACGAGCCTTCACAATCAATACGCTACACGGTGCGTGACCCAGCAACGCCTCGGCGGTATTGCCCATGATCAGGGGCAGGTTGTGCCGAGGCAACGTGCCCACCACCAACAGATCAAACTCATTCTGCCGGGCGAAACCATTAATGGTGGAAATTGGCGTACCTGTCAGGAAGTGACGGTGCCTGGGATCGATTCCATGGCGCGCGCACAACCGTGCGAACGCCTCTTCGTGGGCATCGCTCAATGCCTCCTCGAACCCGCTTTCGATGGGCATGCCCAGGCGCGGCATCCCTGCGGCGTAAATGGCCGACCAGTCGTAGACGTAAAGCGCATGCACCGCTGCGCCGGTCTGCCGGCCCAGTTCGGTCGCTTCCAGTAATATCGCGTCGTTCAGGCGCAGATCCATGTCGTCGGCCCGGTAGAGGTTCACCGCCGCCAGAACCTTGCGGGGCAATGCGTGATGGTTCGGGGTCACCAGTTGCACAGGGCACTGGCACTCCTGAAGCAGGTGCCAGTCCAGCGGCGTAGAAAACACGCGCTTGAGAACCGATTCATGGTGTACGTCCTTGATCAGCATCGCCGGTTGCATCGACGCCAGGCAATGGCTGATTTCTTCGGCCACCCGATCGCTCCACATCACATGAACGCTGCAATCCAGGCCTCGCTTACGCTCGTACACGGCTTCGTCTTCCAGCCACCGGCGGTGAGTCAGCAGGTAACTGTCGCGCAGCGTCGCCAGAATCTCCTGATTGAAGAACCCGAGTACCTCAAGGACCCGAATGTAATCCACCGCAAGGATCCGTAAACCGCAGTGGCAGGCCTCGGCCATTGCGACCGCGCGCTCGAATGCCGGCGTGCGCTGCATTCTGGAAGACGCGATCAAAAGAAGCTGTGCAGGATCGTCCATAGCCACCTCGGGGGAGACAGGATGTTGTGAGTGAGGCTCAACGTCTGTCGTTCCGCGCTCTGCAGCCAGTGTGACCAGCCTTCAAGGGGGCTCTCTGATGTAGATCAAAAAAACCACGGGTGGCCACATTCCCTTAGAGACGTGATCTTTATCAAGCCCGACAGGGACGGACGGTGCACACTCACGGAATGTCGGAGGCCGCGCTCATGATCCTGATTACGCTGATCAACACGCTGATCATCACCACCGCAGTCATCGTCCACTACGAATGCTTGATGCGGCTTAACCTGCTGATGCCCAGACTCAACATCTGGCACCGATTCAGAATGGTCTTCGGCGTCCTCGGCGCACTGGTGGCGCATGCCGTCGAGGTCTGGATCTTCGCGCTGGGGTATTACCTGATGAATGCCTCTGAACACCTGGGGCAACTGACAGGGAATTACGACGGCAGCTTCATGGATTCGGTGTATTTCTCCTTTACCACCTTCACCACCATAGGCTTCGGTGATATCACGCCAACGGGCCCGCTCAAATTCCTGACGGGGCTGGAGGCCCTGACAGGCCTTGTTCTCATCACCTGGACGGCCTCGTTCCTGTTTATCGAGATGCAGAAATACTGGAGTGACAGGGACAAGAACACCCACGCGCGTTCTGGCGACAACCGCCGTGACAGCCATTGAGGGTAACCGCGAGGTCCGCGTGCCTTCGTCGTTCGATCCTGCGAATCCACAACCGGCATAAGGTAGAGATCATGCAACGAGGCAGGCTGGACCCCGCACTTTTACTGATTTCGATCGCCGCCCTGCTGGCTGGCCTGTTCGCCAACACCTTCGGGCGTCCCGATCTGGCGCATTTTTTCTGGACAGCCTCTGCGGTCCTGCTGATGGTGGTTACCGGGCTGGAGGTCATCATCAGCGTGTTACGCAAGCAGGTCGGTGTGGATCTCATCGCCCTGTTGTCCATTGCCGCTGGCCTATGGTTTTCGCAGTTTCTGGTGGTGGCAGTCATTGCGGTCATGCTCGCCTCTGGACGCTCTTTGGAGTTCTATACCTCCCAACGTGCCGAGCGTGAGCTGCGTCGCTTGATTCAGCGAGCCCCCACCTTCGCCTGGCGTCTGGAGGGTGAGAGTCTGACTCAGGTCCCGTTGGACTGTGTCATGCCTGGACAGCGCATTCTGGTGCGCATGGGCGAGGTGATTCCGCTTGACGGCGTCCTTGTGATGAGTGGCGCTACCGTCGACGAGTCTGCACTCACGGGCGAACCGATTCCTGTCGGGTTTTCCGCGGGGGCGACTATCAGAAGCGGTTCAGTCAACGTCGGAGCCCCCTTCACGCTTCAGGTCACCCACCGTGCAGGCGAAAGTACCTACGCAGGCATCGTGAGAATGGCCGAAGCAGCACGGCGTTCAAAAGCGCCTTTTGTGAGGGCTGCGGACCGTTATGCATTGATGCTCATCCCCGTGACCCTGTTGATTGCGGGGATCGCCTGGGTGCTGTCGGGCGACCCTCTGCGCGCGCTGGCGGTGGTGGTGGTGTCAACGCCCTGCCCGCTTATTCTGGCCGTCCCGATCGCCATTCTCTCGGGCATTTCGCGCTGTGCCCGACGAGGCATTCTGGTTAAAGACGGCGCCACACTCGAGGCGGTCGCGCAAACCTGTTTTCTGATGCTGGACAAGACCGGAACGCTCACCACCGGCCGTCCGTGCATCGACAGTGTCGAAACCACGGGCGATATCAGTCAGGACCGCTTGCTGTACCTGGCGGCTTCGCTGGCACAGGCCTCCACACATCCGGTGTCCAGCGCCATCGCCGCAGCGGCACAAAAGGCCAACGTTGTACTGGGCATGCCGACTGAGATCAGCGAATCCGCCGGGGCCGGGCTTAAGGGCCTTGTCGATGGGCAACGCGTTGAAATGGGCAGCCTGGCCTATCTCGATACGCAGAGTCCGTGGTCGAACGCACTGCTGGCACGCCTGGATTACCAGGGAGCGGGTGCCAGTTTCATCGCGGTGGACGGCAAGCTTGCCGGCGCTGTTGTGTTCAGCGACCAACTGCGCGTGGAGTCCGCTGGCGCCGTACGTGCACTCAAGCACCTGGGGGTGGAAAAGGTCACGATGCTGAGCGGTGACCGTCTGGAGACCGCCCAATGGATCGCCATTGGCGCGGGTATCGACGAGGTGCGCGCCCGGCTGGCACCCGAGGATAAAGTGCGCGCTGTCCAGACCTCGTGCGCCTTGGGCACGACGATGATGGTGGGCGACGGCATCAACGACGCACCGGCACTGGCAGCAGCGGACATCGGCGTTGCGATGGGTGCTGCGGGCGCCAGCGCTGCGTCGGAAGCGGCGGGCATCGTGCTGTTGGTTGACCGGCTCGACCGCGTCGCACACGCCATGGAAATCGCCCGCCGCTCCTGCCGGATCGCCCGGGAAAGCATGTTCGTCGGCATGGGCTTGTCGACGCTCGCGATGCTGGTGGCTGCTGCCGGTTATTTACCGCCGCTCGCCGGGGCGGTCGTGCAGGAGTGCATCGATGTGGGTGTCATCCTTAACGCATTGCGCGCACTGACATCACCCGGCTGGAGAATGTTGCCCAGGCTGAAGGCTGAATCTTTGCAACGGCTCGGAGACGATCATCAGAAAATGGCGAAGGTGCTGAAGACCCTGCATCGTCTGGCCCGCGATTTCAATCACCTGCAACCGGAGCGCGCTCGAACCGAACTGCGGGCACTGATGGCGCTGCTCGACCAGGACCTGCTGCCTCATGAACAGGATGATGAAAACCGGCTCTACCCTATGCTGATGGCGTACCTGCACGGAGACGACCCGTTGGCCGCGCTGAGCCACACACATCGCGAGATTTTCCGCCTGGTGAATCTTCTCGAACACTTGAGCGACGGTCCTGTTCACCACGCTGCGGATTTTCAAAGGGACGAAATCCACACGACATTGATTCGTCTGGACACACTCCTGACCCTGCACTTTTCACAGGAAAACGAGATGTTCGACAGCCTCGATCAACGCTGATCGAGGCTGTCGAGGCTGAAAAACGCGCGGTCACGTTGCGAACATCTCCTGACTTTAATCAAACGGTATTTTCGTTGTAACGATACGATTGGGTGACCCGGCAGCTTCTGCCTCTTTCCAGCAACACAACGAGGAATACGCGATGAAACGCCTAGCCATGACCGCCTTTATCGTGATCCCCCTGGCTTTCACAGCAGGGTGCGGTCACCGACACACCCAAGAAATGGACGCGCGGATGGAGGCCGTAGAGAACACCGCAGCGACCGCACGGCTCAGGGCGGACCAAGCCTATGACAAGGCTGAGATGGCAATGAGTGCCGCCAGTCAGGCGCAGAAAACAGCTGACGAAGCCAATGAGCGGGCCACTCGCATGCTGGGAAAAGCCACCCGAAAATAACCTGTGGGTAAGCCTCCGGTCGTCGCCCGGCGGCGGCTCATGAGCTGAATCCGAGCCGGGTGCGCCTGCCGGGTCAAGGTCTGGCGGCCATCCGGGATGACTGCGCATGATTTCCCTCAGCGTCCACCATCAATGGCTACGCCGGGCTTCCAGAGCGGTGAACACCCACATGCCCGCCAGCATGGCGAGCATGAACACGATTATCTGCCAGTGTCCTGTCAACAGAATGGCAACGGCAGGTCCAGGGCAGATGCCTGCGTTTCCCCACCCGATACCGAACAACACACTGCCACCCACCAGGCGCTTGTCCAGCGTGCGTTTGCCCGGCAGTTGCATCGGGTTTCCCAGGATTGATCTCGACTGCTGTCGAGCCCAGGCCATCGGGCCGATGGCGACCGCGATTGCGCCTGCCATGACCAGTGCCAGGGAAGGATCCCAAGCACCCGATACATCGAGAAAGGCCAGCACCTTTTGAGGATTCGCCATGCCCGCCAGAAGCAGGCCCAGACCGAACAGGATGCCGGCAAGGAATGCGGTCAACTTGCTCATGCTCAGTGCCCCCATAAATGACGTGCGACAAACACGGTGGCGAAACCGCTGAACATGAAGCACCCCGTTGCCACCATCGAGCGAGGCGAGAGCCTGGCAATGCCACAGACACCATGGCCGCTTGTGCAACCCGCGCCATAGCGTGTGCCGATGCCGACTGCCAACCCGGCGAATACGAGTCCGGGCCAGCCGCTCGAAAACTCGATGGTCGGGAGCGTGGCGTACAGGCGCCAGATCAACGGCGCCACAAGCAGCCCTGTCAGAAACAGCACCGTCTCGATTGCCCCGGTGGTACTCCGTTGCAAAAGGCTGCCGATCAGTCCGCTGATGCCAGCGATACGGCCGTTGGCGACGATAAACAGACTGGCCGCCAGGCCAATCAACATGCCACCGATAAGGGATGACCAAGGCGTGAAATCGGGCCAGTCGATCGTCATGAGCGTCTCACTGCGGGTGAATTAAAGGCCCTGATTATGGACCAGGCGATCAGTGTGGCAATGCGCTCGTCCGTCGACATGGGAAGCTCCAACGTGATGAGGTGGAGTACCGCGTTCACCGCATGGCTGTCCGTGCTTAAGGAATGAGCACTGCTGCGCCTTGAAAAGCGCCGGAACGCAGATCGTCCAGTGCCTGATTGGCTTGGTGCAAAGGATAGCTGTGCGTGTGGGTGACGATTTTCATGTCCCTGACCCCCGCGAAGAAATCGATACCGTCCTGGCGAGTCAGATTGGCCACCGATAACAGCGAACGTTCTTCCCACAGCCAGCGGTAAGGGAAACGCGGAATATCGCTCATGTGGATACCGGCGCACACCACCTTCGCGCCTTTGCGAACGGCATGTAACGCCAGCGGAACCAACGCACCGACCGGCGCGAATATGATGGCTGCGTCCAACGGTTCCGGAGATGGCTCGTCGGAACCGCCCGCCCATACTGCGCCCAGACGCTTGGCGAATGCGCACGCTTCTTTGTCACCGGGCCGAGTGAACGCGAAGACCTCTCGACGCTGGGCGATGGCGACCTGGGTAATGATGTGAGCAGCCGCACCGAAACCATACAGGCCTAGCCTTTTCCCCGGTCCGGCCATGGACAATGCCCGCCAGCCGATCAAACCGGCGCATAACAGCGGCGCCAACGACTCATCAGTGCCTCGCTCATCCAGAGCGAACACAAAACGCGCGTCGGCCACGGTCGCAGTGGCGAAACCACCATCGAGTGTGTAACCGGTAAAACCCGGTGAGTCGCAGAGGTTTTCACGATGAGAGCGGCAGTAGCTGCAGCTCCCACACGTGTGGCCCAGCCAGGGAACCCCGACCCTGTCACCTGCCTGGAGGCCCTTCACACCGGCACCGATTGCCGAGACCCGTCCGACGATTTCATGGCCAGGGATCAACGGCAGATGCGGATGAGGCAATTCACCGTCCACGACATGAAGATCAGTGCGACAGACGCCGCAGGCCCCCACATCGATCAGTACCTGTCCCCTGCCGGGCGTGCGGTCCGGTAACTGGCAATGCACCAGTGGCTCCCCGGCTCGGTGTAAGACCATCGCGTACATGCGGATTGCCCTCGCAGTCAACCCACCCCGTCGAATGCCTGGCGCCGGGACGGTTCTGGGTAACACCAAGACTGACGCTTTGGCCAGTGGTGGTTATTGACTCAAGTCAGAAACAGGTGTCGACCGTTTCAGAGGCCTCGGACAGGCTACGTGCGCATTAGCGATGTCTCGCCAAATCCTGATAAAGCTCAACGTTTTTTTTCTTCGGTACCCGTTCAATGAGCGATGTCCATTGGCATGACCCGTTCCAGGGTCATTCACCTATCTATGGGAGCGAACATGAACGATCTGCTGCTGCGCAAAGCCATTCTTGAAGAACTTGAATTTCAACCCCACATCGACGCCGCCGCCATAGGCGTGGCAATCGAGAACGGCGTGGTGTGCCTGACCGGCCACGTCAACACCTACGCGGAAAAGATCGCCGCCGAGCGTGCAGTCAAGCGCGTCAAGGGGGTGAAAGCCATTGCCGAGGAGATCAAGGTCAGGCGTGCTTCAGAGACTGATCTCGGGGACGAATCCATCGCTTCACGGTGCATGGATGTGCTTCGGTGGAACAGCGCGATCCCGCAGGACTGCATGCAGATCAAGGTGCAGCAGGGTTGGGTCACGCTGGAGGGCCGGGTGGACTGGCAATATCAGAAAGAAGCCGCTGAAAGCGCGATACGAAAACTGGCGGGTGTTGCTGGCATCAATAACATGCTGGTGGTTCGGCCCAAGGCCAATCCCGACGACATCAAGGAGCGCATTGAAGCGGCGATCGCGCGAAATGCCGAGCTCGATGCCTGTAAGGTCCGGGTGACCGTTGAAGGCAAGACAGTCAAACTCGAAGGTTACGTCGATCTGTGGATGCAGAGAAAAGCCTTTGAGAATGCAGCCTGGGCGGTGCCTGGGGTATGCCACGTCGAAAACTACATTCTCATTGCCTGAAGAGGCGGTTCGGACAACCCTCCTGGTCTTTCAAACACCCATTGCGGTCCACTGCTCCGACAGGCGCCACAGCCGTTCAGCGTATTCGGCGTCGACCGCCCACGGCGCCACGCCCTTGCGGCCGGTTTCCGGACGGTTCAGCGTTGCGATGTTGCAGTCTTCGCAGTACACCCCGCCTTGGCCATTCAGTGCTGAACTGGTCGCACACCACAAACCGGTCGCTGCGCCTTGTTCGAGGGTCTTGAGCCCGAGTTCAGGCGCAATTTTCTGCTGGCCGTTTTCGTCCAGCACGTCGAACGCGGCAATCTCGTCGCGGCTCAGGTGGCGGCCCAGATCGGTCAGGATCTGGCCGGGATGCAATGAAAAAGCACGAACGCCCTGCTCGCGACCGCGCTGGTCGAGCGCTACGGCGAACAGGGCATTGGCGGTTTTGGACTGCCCATAGGCGTTCCATTTGTCATAGGCGCGACGGTTGAAATCGATGTCGTCGAAGTCCACTCCGGCGATGTGGTGACCGCGCGACGATACGGCGACGACGCGCGCATCGCCAGAGGCCCGCAAGGCCGGCCACAGTCCACACGTGAGTCGGTAATGTCCAAGGTGGTTGATCGAAAACTGGCTTTCGTGTCCTGCCGCGTCGCGCCGCAGTGGCGAGGCCATGACGCCCGCGCAGTTGATCAACAGTGAGACCGGATGCCCCCGCCCGACCACGTCAGCGCAGAAAGCCTGAATGGCGTCGGGCCTGCTCAGGTCCATCGGTTGGACCTCGACGTTCTTGACCCCCACGAGAGCTGCGTGGGCGCGCTCGATATCCCGGGCTGGCACGATGACCTGCGCGCCTGCGTCG
This sequence comes from Pseudomonas sp. NFACC02, assembly GCF_900110765.1. GTDB lineage: Bacteria > Pseudomonadota > Gammaproteobacteria > Pseudomonadales > Pseudomonadaceae > Aquipseudomonas. The sequence continues at coordinate 188,730 of NZ_FOEO01000004.1, read as the reverse complement.
GCCAGACATTTTGCCGTGACCAGGCCCAGCCCGGAGTAACCGCCCGTCACAATGGCTAACCGGCCCGAGAGGTCCACGCCCGCCATCACGTCGGCTGCGGTACTGGCGGCATCGAACGGTGAAGCAATGGGTTGCTGAAGCGTCGTCATGAAAAGGCCCTCGCTGTGTAGTAGAGGGAAAGATTCTTCGTTAAGGTGCGCGGACGAAACAGCTCAAATCATCCGGATTTTTATCGTGATCATCCAGAATCCCTCTTCTGATCCGCTCTCCGACGTGCTGGCCCTGGCGGGACTCAGGGCCGCGTGCTCGGTACGCTTGCGAGCGGGAGGTCAATGGGCGCTGCGCTTCCAGCCCATTGAATTGAAATTCAACGTCGTGCGACAGGGCGAATGTTGGCTTTGCATGGACGATCTGCCGCCACGGCACCTCGGTGCAGGCGACTGCTTCGTGGTTTCCCGCACGCCCTTCGTACTGGCCAGCGCGCCGGAAATACCCGCGATCAATGCGTCGGAAGTCTTCTCGCAGTCAGGTTCATCGGCAACGTACGGGGTAGGTGATAACGTGGAACTGCTCGGCGGCAGTGTCTCGTTGGTCAGCCCCGGTGCGGCGGAGCTGCTTGACCTGTTACCGCCCGCCATCGTGATTCATGCCGGGGCCGGCGGCGCTTCATCGTTTGCCTGGCTGCTGGATGAACTGGACCGGGAATGGCAATCGACGCAAGCGGGCGCTTACGCGATGTGCAATGACTTGCTGCGGCTGATCTTCGTTCATGCGTTGCGCCACCATATCACCACGGCCGACGTCGCCGACCTGGCCTGGCTGGGCGGGTTACGAGAGCCTGCCATCGCCAGCGTGATGCGTGCCGTTCATGGCGCGCCGGAAAAAGCCTGGCGGCTGGCAGACATGGCGCAGATCGCCCGCATGTCGCGCTCCAGCTTTGCTGCGGTGTTCAAAGCCCGTGTCGGACAGTCGCCTGTCGAGTACGCCACGTGCTGGCGCATGAAGGTTGCCGCGTCCCGCTTGTCGCGGGGCGGCGCCGCCGTCGCGACCGTTGCAGCCTCGCTGGGATATCTGTCCGATGCAGCCTTTGGGGTCGCCTTCCGGCGGGTTCACGGGATGTCCCCAGGGCAGTATCGCCGTGCGTTTCAAACATAACGCTATCACCCGCCCTTCCGACTGTTCGCGCCCTGTCAATGAACACGACGACCCTTGCGTCCAGACCGGTGCACATTTGCAACGAGTCGCTGTCCATTTCGTATGGGGTGTACACGTGAGGAAATGACATGTCAGCTGAATCCCGTCCGGCCGTCCTTGAACTGATTGGCAACACCCCGCTGGTGCGCGTCAGTCGCATCGACACGGGGCTTTGTACGTTGTTTCTGAAACTCGAATCCCAAAACCCCGGCGGTTCGATCAAGGATCGCATCGGTCTGGCGATGATCGACGCCGCCGAGCGTGACGGCTCGCTGCGTCCCGGTGGGACCATTGTCGAGGCGACGGCGGGGAACACCGGATTGGGCCTGGCACTGGTAGGCCGCGCCAAGGGCTATCGGGTCGTGCTGGTGGTGCCCGACAAGATGTCCACGGAGAAGGTCCTGCACCTCAAAGCCATGGGCGCCGAAGTGCACATCACCCGTTCCGACGTCGGAAAAGGCCATCCCGATTACTATCAGGACGTCGCCGCCAGGTTGGCGAAGGACATACCCGGTGCGTTCTTTGCCGACCAGTTCAACAATCCGGCGAACCCATTGGCCCATGAGTGCAGCACCGCGCCGGAAATCTGGGCCCAGACACAGCATGACCTGGACGCCATCGTGGTCGGTGTCGGATCGGCAGGCACCCTCACCGGCCTGACCCGGTTCTTCAAACGGGTGCAACCGGACCTTGAGATGGTCCTGGCCGATCCGGTCGGCTCGGTGGTCGCGCAATACAGCCGCACCCGCACCCTGCCGGAGCCAGGCTCCTGGGCGGTGGAGGGCATTGGCGAAGACTTCATTCCCTCGTTTGCCGACCTCTCCAGCGTTCGTCACGCGTATTCCATCAGCGATGAAGACAGCTTCGAACATGCGCGCCACCTGCTACGCGCCGAGGGTATTCTGGGCGGCTCATCGACGGGCACGCTGCTGGCCGCTGCGCTGCGGTTTTGCCGCGAACAGAAAACGCCCAAACGCGTGGTCAGTTTCGTTTGCGACACCGGAACCCGGTACTTATCCAAGGTCTACAATGATCAGTGGATGACGGATCAGGGCCTGCTGCAGCGCACCCGGTACGGAGACCTGCGCGACCTGATCGCCCGCCGCTTCGAGGACGGCCGCGTCATCAGCGTCGGCCCGGATGACACCCTGCTCACCGCCTTTCAGCGCATGCGTCTGGCCGATGTCTCGCAGTTGCCGGTGCTGATCGACGGCAAGCAACTGGTCGGGGTCATTGATGAATCCGATATCCTGCTGGGCGTTCACAATGACGCGTCGCATTTTCGCACCACGGTCGCCAGCGCCATGACTGGCAGGCTGGAAACCCTGCCGCCAGACGCCAGCCTGGCAAGCCTTCAGGCCGAACTGGATCGCGGTCTGGTGGCCATCATCGCCGACGCCTCAGGCTTTCACGGCCTCATCACCCGCGTCGACCTGCTCAATCACTTGCGGAGATCCCTTGCATGAGTCAGCACGACGAACACACCCCCTCCCACACCTTCGCCACCCGCGTGATTCATGCCGGTCAATCGCCGGACCCTTCGACCGGCGCGCTGATGCCGCCGATCTACGCCAACTCCACCTACCTGCAAGACAGCCCCGGCGTACACAAAGGTCTGGACTATGGCCGCTCGCACAACCCGACGCGCTTTGCACTGGAACGTTGTGTGGCAGACCTTGAAGGCGGCACCCAGGCCTTTGCGTTCGCTTCCGGACTGGCGGCGATTGCTTCGGTACTGGAACTGCTCGACGTCGGCTCACACATCGTATCTGGCGATGATCTCTATGGCGGCACGTTCCGCCTGTTCGACAAGGTTCGCCAGCGCAGCGCGGGCCATCGTTTCAGCTTCGTCGACATGACCAATCCTTCCGCCGTCGAAGCCGCCCTTCAGGAAGACACCCGGATGATCTGGGTCGAGACACCAAGCAATCCGCTGCTGCGTCTGTCCGACCTGGCCGCCATCGCGCGCATCTGCCGTGACCGGAACATCATTTGCGTCGCCGACAACACCTTCGCCAGCCCCTGGATTCAGAACCCGCTGGCGCTGGGTTTCGACATCGTCGTGCATTCCACCACCAAGTACCTCAACGGTCACTCGGACGTCATCGGCGGCATCGCCGTGGTCGGCCAGAATCCGGAATTGGCGGAGCGTCTGGGCTTTCTGCAAAATTCGGTCGGTGCCATCGCAGGACCGTTCGACGCGTTTCTGACCCTGCGCGGCGTGAAAACCCTCGCACTACGCATGGAACGCCACTGCAGCAACGCGCTTGAACTGGCGCAATGGCTGGAGCGTCAGCCTCAGGTGGCTGCGGTTTACTACCCGGGACTGCCCGCGCATCCGCAACACGCCCTCGCCTGTCGGCAAATGCGTGGATTCGGCGGCATGATTTCACTGGACTTGAAAACCGATCTGGCCGGGACGCGGCGCTTCCTCGAACAGGTGCAGCTATTTGCCTTGGCAGAAAGCCTGGGTGGCGTCGAAAGCCTGATCGAACACCCCGCCATCATGACCCACGCCAGCATCCCGGCGGAAAACCGCGCAAAACTCGGCATCGGCGATTCACTGGTCAGGCTGTCGGTGGGGATCGAAGACGTCGAGGATCTGCGCGCAGACCTGGCGCAGGCATTGAGCAGTATTTGAAAGACGTTTGCTCCAGCCCTGTCCTGACAGACAGGGACTGGGTTGTCCGATCTGGCCGGAGGGACCGGCCCCCACGCTCCGACGCATCCCCTTAGCCCGGCCTTCTAATTCCGTGATGGCGCAGCTTGCGATACAGCGTATTGCGGCTGATGCCCAAACGCTCCGCCACACGGGCGACGTGCCAGTGCTCCGCTTCGATCAAACTGACCAAGGTCTGCCGCTCGGACAGATTGAGCGGGTTCTCCACATCGGCAGCGGGCACGGTCGGCAGCAACTCTTCCACGTCCTCCCGTGTAATGCGCCCATCCCACGCCAACGCAACCAGTGTGCGCAAACAGGTGCGCAATTGCCGCACGTTGCCCGGCCAGGGATGCGACAGCAAGCGCTCCTTCACGCCGGGCTCGAGCTGGATTTTCATTCCCTTCGCCTCTTCGCGCAGCAGCCATTCGAGCAGGTTGCTTTTGTCGGAACGTTCGCGCAGTGGCGGCAACTGGACGACAAACCCGCCGACCCGATAGAAAAGATCCTCCCGGAAACGACCGTCAGCCACGCACGCGTTGAGGTCCTGATGGCTGGCACTGACAAGCCGGATGTCCAGAGGGCGTGAGGATGCACCGCCCAATGGCATCACTTGACGCTCCTCCAGTACCCGCAACAGACGGGTTTGCAAGGCCAGCGGCATGTCGGCGATCTCGTCGAGAAACAGGATCCCTCCGTGCGCCTGTTCCAGCTTGCCGACCATGCCGTCCTTGCGCGCGCCGGTGAAACTGCCGCCGCGATAGCCGAACAGCTCGCTTTCGATCAGCGATTCTGGGATCGCCGCGCAGTTTATGGCGATAAACGGTTGGTTCGATCGCGAGCTCGCCCTGTGCAGCGCCGCTGCAAAGGCCTCCTTGCCAGTCCCCGTCTCGCCCTGCAGAAAGACCGGGACATCGCGCTCCAGCACCCGCAGCGCCCGTCCGAAACCACGTTGCAGGCGAGGATCTTCCAGGCACACCCGCACGTCGTTGATTTTCGGCATTGCTGGCACAACCACGGGCGACGGGCGCACTGGCGCTCGCAACTGGCCGTAAAACAGGCGTCCGTCCCGCAGGCGTAATGGCCAGCAGACGCTGGGTTGAGCACTGGCCTGACTCAGCACCTGGTCAAGCGGCGTTTCAAGCAGCATCGTCAATGCGTGCCCGACCACGTGCTCGCGACTCAGGCCGAGCAGGTCCAGCGCGGCCTGGTTGACGGAACACACGCGGGCTTCATCGTCGAAGCCGAGCAGGCCTTCACCCAGCAGGCCGACGAACCCGGCTTGCGGATGAAAGCGCAATAAGTAACGGTCTGGAGCATCGCCCAGAAAGAAACAGCTTTCGATCAGGCGGGCCGACAGGTTGGTCAGCGCCATGGCCTGAAAATGCTGCTGAAGGCTTTGCGCGTCCCGGACGGAAGACAGGTTGAGGACGGCCAGCAACTCGCCCTTTGCGTCGAATATCGGACTCGCCGAACACGTGAGGCCGACGTGCTTGCCGCGGAAATGCTCGTCCCGGCGAATGGTCACGTGGCGCCGTTCCACCAGGCAGGTACCCACACCATTGGTGCCCTCGCTTTCTTCACTCCAGACCGACCCCAACCACAGGCCGGAACGCTGAAAATCGGCGCGCTCGGCTTCGTTGAACACACTGTCGATCGCCACGCCACGCGCATCAGTGAGCAGCACCACATGGCCGTCACGGCCGACCTGCTGATGCAGGCTGTTCATCTGCCAACGCGCGACACCGATGACGTGCTCCAACGGTGCACGGTGATCCTGCAGGCGCGGGTGTTCGACGACATCCGGCGCACGGGGGCTGGCGGGGTCGAGCCCATGTTGGTCCAGGCAGCGGCGCCAGGAACGGGCGATAGCGACATCGGCCACCGGGCCAGGCGCGGGCTGGGTGCCCTGCACGGCTTGCAAAACTTGTTGGGCGTGGGCGCTGATCAGGGTGGGCGTCATTGTTCTTATTCTCCGCGACATTCAACAAACGGTTCCGTCCGCAGCTTAGACCAAGACACCCGGCAGCAAGCGGCAACGGGACAGACGACGCCTCGCACCGCGTGACACTGTGTCACGCGTCATTATCGCCAGCGTGACACGGGCGTGACGTGGCAAGGCGCAAAAAACCTGACGGCAACCGCTCTGGGACAGGGGTTTTGCAGTCATGGCCCATCCTTTGCTCTGAACGAAACGGAACAAAAACAACAAGACCGGGAGAAACACCCATGAATGTCGCTATCGAAACACCCCTGCAAACCCCTACTGCCCAACTGTCGTCCTGGGTGCAAAACCTTGGAGAACGTCTCGCCCAGCGTGATATCGACGGCACCCTCGAACTGTTTGCCGACACGTGTTACTGGCGTGATCTGCTGCTGTTCAGCTGGAACCTGGTCACCCTGGAAGGCAAACCCGCCATCCGCGACATGCTCGAAGCGCGTCTTGCCACCACAGGCCCCGAACACTGGAAGCTGGAAGGCGACGCGACGCTGAAGGATGGCGTGCTGGAAGGCTGGATCAGCCTGGAGACCGATGTCGCGCGCGGGAAAGGCTATGTGCGGCTGAAGGACGGTCTGTGCTGGACCCTGCTGACGACCATGCGTGAACTCAAAGGTTACGAAGAGCCCACTGGCCGACGCCGCCCCATGGGCGCCCATCACGGCCATGGCCATGCCGACAAACGCAACTGGCTGGAGCGCCGCCGCGATGAAGAGGCGTCCCTGGGCATCACCACTCAACCCTACTGCCTGATCGTGGGCGGTGGTCAGGGCGGCCTGGGGCTTGCGGCGCGGCTCAAGCGCCTGGGCGTCCCCACGCTCGTCATCGACAAGGCCGAGCGGCCGGGCGATCAATGGCGGGGACGCTACAAATCACTGTGTCTGCACGACCCGGTCTGGTACGACCACATGCCTTACCTGCCCTTCCCCGATCACTGGCCGGTGTTCACCCCCAAAGACCAGATTGGCGACTGGCTGGAAATGTATACGAAGGTGATGGAGCTCAATTACTGGGCGCGCACCGAATGCGTCAACGCCCGATTTGACGAACAGGCCGGCACATGGACCGTCGACGTGCTGCGCGACGGTGAACGCCTGACGTTGCAACCGACCCAGTTGATTCTTGCCACCGGCATGTCCGGCGTGGCCAACGTGCCGGTCTATCCAGGCGCTGAGGAGTTCAAAGGTCAGCAGCATCACTCCAGCCGCCATCCCGGTGGCGATGCGTGGCGCGGCAAACGTGCGGTGGTCATCGGTGCGAATAACTCGGCCCACGACATTTGCGCCGACCTGGTGGAGAACGGCGCCGACGTCACCATGGTTCAGCGCTCCAGCACCCACATCGTGCGCTCCGACAGCCTGATGGAGCTGGTGTTCGGCGGGCTGTATTCGGAAGACGCACTGGAGAGCGGACTGACCACCGACAAGGCCGACATGTTGTTCGCGTCCATTCCCTACAAGGTGATGCCGAGTTTCCATCAACCTGTCTTCGAGGCGATCAAGGTCCGCGACAAAGCGTTCTACGAACGACTTGAGAACGCGGGCTTCATGCTCGATTTTGGCGATGACGAATCCGGACTGTTCATGAAGTACGTACGTCGCGGGTCCGGTTATTACATCGATGTCGGTGCATCCGAGTTGATCGCCAACGGCACGATCAAGCTCAAGAGCGCGCCAGGGCTTGGTGTTGAGCGCATAGAGGCAGACGCTGTCGTGCTCAACGACGGCAGCCGGTTGCTTGCAGACCTGATCGTCTATGCCACCGGCTATGGTTCGATGAACGGCTGGGCGGCAAAACTGATTTCTCAAGACGTTGCGGACAAGGTCGGTCGCTGCTGGGGGCTGGGTTCCGGCACCACCAAGGATCCGGGCCCTTACGAAGGCGAATTGCGCAATATGTGGAAGCCGACACAACAGCAAAACCTGTGGTTCCATGGCGGCAATCTTCACCAGTCACGGCATTACTCGTTGTACCTTGCGCTGCAGTTGAAAGCGCGCTTCGAGGGTCTTGAGCCCTCGGTGTATGCCCTTGCTCCCAGCCACCACGCCGGCTGATCTCAGCGTCGCCCGACTTCGGTCGGGCGGTCCTCTCGTGCGCCCGAAAACGCCTACACTGTCCCTCGATCAGTGCTTCAGACCTGAGCGTTCGGTAATGCCGTGAAGGCCGATCGCCCACTATCCGTCTATCGCTGCAGGAGATGACTGTATGCCAAAGAGTCGTTCCCCTCTCACCATGGACTGCTGGAACAAGGCGTGGATCATTCACGGCCATAAGCTGGCGTGCCGGCATTGCGGCGCGAAGCAATGCCCGACGACGGACGAACCCCCCTTCAGACACAGCGAAACCTGTGAAATGAGTGCCACAGGGCCCCGGTACCCCTGGAAGGAGCTCAACGACCTGCTTAAGGCGGATCTTGCAGACACCCGAAGGATGCTCCATTGACGACCCACGGCGGGGAGTGCCTCAAAAGGCAGAACCCTGGCCAGTGATGGCGCCATGCGGCCTGTCAAATCGCGAGCATTAAAAAACCCGCCTGAGCGGGTTCTTTTCTATCAAATCCATTCCAACGTCCTGTCGGCAGCCTTCCGGGCACATGGCAGATCATCCGTGACCTCTGAAGCCCGTCCTGTGCTTCAGTTGACGGTTCCAATGTAGGCCGTCGGCACCGACGCGTATACGGCAGGATTGCGCCAATGCGTGTAAGCCTTTCGCCATAGGTCATGCCGGACGCTTGCCAGTGTGCTGCCGATACGTGCGAAGATGCCGCGACTGAGCCCTCGGCCATTCAGGATTGAGCAATGCCACAAGAGCGAATCGAAGCCCTCCGCCTTCACAGGTCCATACAAGGGCCGGTCAATGATCTGGTGCGGGCGCTGAACGCGGCCAGTACCCGTGAAGACGTCGAACGAGAGGGTGCGATGGAAATTGCCTTCATTCTGGGCCTTGAAACGTCACGACGGCTGCGCGCCGCCGACATCGAAGCGCTGTACATCATTTTCGATGACGCCGTGCAGGAACGCCTCAGACAATTAGAGCGCTAGACCGCTTTCCAGAAGCCCGAACCCGCGCACTGCATACGAGGCGTCAGACCTGCGCCAGGATACAGTTCAGCAGCCCCGGGAAACGCTGTTCAAGTTCATCGGAACGCAACGTGTTCATGTGCGTGGTGCCGACATTGCGGGTCTGGACCAGCCCTGCATCCCGCAAGACACGGAAATGATGAGAAACGCTGGACTTGGGTCGACCGCCGTCCAGTTCGCCGCACGTCGCCTCGGCGACACGGGCCAGATGACGCACGATGTCCAGACGAATCGGGTCGCTCAACGCGTAAAGCAGACGCTCAAGAGACAGTTCAGACGGCAGAGGATGTTTGTAGGCACGCATGTGCGCATCATAGCGAGGGGTTTCGCGCAGCGCCATATTTCGATTACTATCGAACAAGCGAATCAATCCCACGAGGAATCTGTCCATGTCTGCACTGTTCGAGCCGTTCTCCCTGAAGGACGTCACCCTGCGTAACCGCATCGCCATTCCACCCATGTGTCAGTACATGGCCGATAACGGCGTGATCAACGACTGGCATCACGTGCACCTTGCCAGCATGGCGCGCGGCGGTGCGGGGTTGGTCGTGGTCGAAGCCACGGCCGTGTCGCCCGAAGGCCGCATCACCCCTGGCTGCGCCGGTATCTGGAGCGACGAACATGCCCAGGCGTTTATTCCGGCGGTAAAAGCCATCAAGGCCGCCGGCGCGGTGCCGGGCATTCAGATTGCGCATGCGGGCCGTAAGGCGAGCGCCAATCGCCCATGGGAAGGCGACGATCACATCCCGGCCACGAACCCTGCCGGCTGGCAGACCATCGCGCCCTCCCCGATCGCGTTCGGTGCCCACCTGCCCAAGGTGCCGCAGGAAATGACGCTGGACGATATCGCGCGCGTTCGTCAGGACTTCGTCGACGCTGCCCGTCGTGCCCGTGAAGCAGGCTTTGAATGGATCGAGTTGCACTTTGCCCATGGTTACCTGGGCCAAAGCTTCTTCTCCGAGCACTCCAACCAGCGCACCGACGCCTACGGTGGCAGCTTTGAAAACCGCAGTCGTTTCTTGCTGGAAACCCTGGCTGCCGTTCGCGAAGTCTGGCCGGAGAACCTGCCACTGACCGCGCGTTTTGGCGTCATTGAATACGACGGTCGTGACGAACAGACGCTGACTGAGTCCATCGAACTGGCGCGCCGTTTCAAGGACGGTGGCCTGGACCTGCTGAGCGTCAGCGTCGGCTTTACCATCCCGGACACTAACATCCCTTGGGGCCCGGCCTTCATGGGTCCGATTGCCGAGCGCGTGCGTCGCGAGGCGGGCATCCCGGTGACCTCGGCGTGGGGCTTCGGCACACCACAACTGGCAAACGATGCAGTCAAGGCCGGGCATCTGGATCTGGTCTCTGTCGGTCGCGCTCACCTGGCCGATCCACACTGGGCGTACTTTGCTGCCAAAGAACTGGGCGTGGAAAAGGCGTCCTGGACGTTGCCAGCCCCTTACGCGCACTGGCTGGAACGTTATCGCTGATACGCCAGAGCAGAGATGTCGAGCAATCGGCATCTCTTTGGGTACAGATCGGACGAAATGTGCGCGAAAACGATCTGTTTTGGTGCGTTATGTGTCCGACGCATGGCCCATGCCGAACCGTCATAATCCTGATTTTACTGGCCGTGATACTCTCGCCGCACTTTTAAACAGGCGCAGATCGTATCGTCGACGAAGGCCCCGACTCAGGAACCGTCATGTCCAGAATTTCCCACTCCACTCTGCGCCGTAACTTTCGCCAACTGCTGGCCTCCCCGGCCTGCTTTGAAACCGCTTCGGTGTTTGATCCCATGTCTGCGCGCATTGCTGCCGACCTGGGCTTTGAAGTCGGGATTCTCGGAGGGTCGGTGGCGTCGTTGCAAGTCCTGGCCGCCCCGGACTTTGCACTCATTACCTTGAGTGAGTTCGTTGAACAGGCCACCCGCATTGGACGCGTGGCCCAACTCCCTTTCATCGCCGATGCCGACCACGGCTACGGCAACGCGCTTAATGTCATGCGCACCGTTGAGGAGCTGGAGCGCGCAGGTGTCGCGGCGCTGACAATCGAAGACACGCTCTTGCCTGCACAGTTTGGCCGTAAATCCACCGATCTCATTTCTGTAGAGGAAGGCATCGGCAAGGTCAAGGCGGCGCTGGAGGCACGCGTCGATCCGGAGCTCGCGATCATTGCGCGCACCAACGCTGGCGTGCTGTCGGTCGAAGACTGCATCGAACGTACGCTGGCCTACGAACAAGCGGGCGCCGACGGCATTTGCATCGTCGGTATCAAGGATTTCGAACACCTTGAGCGCATCTCGGCAAAGCTGACCGTCCCGCTGATGCTGGTGACCTATGGCAATCCGAAACTAAACGATAACGCGCGCCTGGCCAGACTGGGTGTGCGCATCATCGTGGCCGGTCATGCGGCTTACTTCGCCTCGATCAAAGCCACCTACGACTGCCTGCGCGCGCAGCGTCAGGTCACGCACAGCACCGAAAACCTCAGCGCCACCGAACTCACCCACACCTACACATTGCCGGAAAGCTATGTGGCGTGGGCGGAAGAGTTCATGGACGTCAAAGAGTAATCCTGTCGCCCTGGCGAACCAGCGTCCACCGCTGCGTTTGGGTGGACTCGTGGGGTCAGTGAGGTCAGGTCCGTAACAGGCCGCTGACCTTTTCCAGAGACGGGATCGGCGTTTCATTCCGGTGACTCATCAGCCACGCGCGTGCTTTCCCCACGTCGAAGATCTGTCCCTGATCCATCAGCGCCAGCACCAGGGCCTGAGGCATACGGTAATGGCCGCACTCGGCGCACTTCCTTTCTTCCCAGCGTTCAGGGCACGCGAGTTCTTCCGCAGGGCCTGCGCAAATCAAGCACGTCATGAGTCTCCCCTCCGTTTTTATTATTAGTCATGTCGACCGGTTTATCGTCGACGAATTCCCGAACACGTCCATGCCCATGCGAAAGGCGCGCCATTGACTGCGACGCCCTTCAAAAATGCCGAACTCGTCCGGCCCTGAGCCCTCACATGAGAACGTTTCGGGCGCAAACGAGGGCATGCGCGATGCAACACCTTAAAATGGCCACGTACAACGTCAACGGCATCGGCACCCGGTTGCCCAACGTTTTGCAATGGCTGGAGCGAGAGCAGCCGGACATCGTGTGCCTTCAGGAACTCAAAGCCCCGGATAAAGCGTTTCCGGCCCGTGAGCTGGAGGCCGCCGGTTACGGTTCGTTACACCTGGGCCAACCGTCGTGGAACGGCGTGGCCATTCTGGCGCGTGACGCAGAACCCCTGCTCATCCAGAAAGGCCTTCCCGGCATGGAACACGACACTCACGCGCGTTATCTGGAAGCGGCCGCACACGGTCTCGTCGTCGGCTGTCTGTACCTGCCCAACGGCAATCCTCAGCCGGGGCCGAAGTTCGACTACAAGCTCGAATGGTTCGAGTGCCTGATCGAGCATGCCAAGACATTACAGTCCAGTGAGCATCCGGTGGTGCTCGCGGGCGACTACAACGTCGTTCCGACCGACGAGGACATTTACAACACCCGCTCATGGCTCAAGGACGCACTGCTGCAACCTGAAAGCCGCGAATGCTACCAACGACTGCTCGCTCAGGGCTGGCTTGACTCCCTGCGGCATATTTACCCGGACGAGCGCATTTACACCTACTGGGACTATTTTCGGAAGCACTGGCAGACGAACTCCGGGCTGCGTATCGATCACCTCCTGCTCAACCCTGTGCTGGCGCCTCGTCTGCAAGATGCCGGGGTCGACGCCTGGGTGCGTGGCGAAGAACACGCCAGCGACCACGCGCCCACCTGGATTCGTCTCGGCGCGACTCGAAAGAAGGCCGGAAAGCCCTCAAGCGCTAAATCCGGATCGGCCGCATCAGCACCCACGGCGAGCAAGCGTCATAAGGCCCTGCCGCGTGACGCCGACGCTACGGATGAGCCCGCTGGTACCGCTCGAACCAAACAATCTGCAACGGTCAACGGCAAAGCGTCAGCCCTCCCCGACAGCCTCAAACCCGAGCTCGCGACGCTCGTGGAATCGGCGCCAGAAGGCGACTGGCGGTACGAAATCAAGTTTGACGGCTACCGGGTCATGGCTCGCGTCAACAACGGCAGCGTGCAACTGTTCACCCGTAACGGTCACGACTGGACGCACAAGCTGCCGCGTCAGGCTGAAGCCATCGCCAGCCTGGGACTGGAGTCCGCCTGGCTGGACGGTGAGATGGTGGTGGCCAACGAGCAAGGCGTCCCGGATTTTCAGGCTCTGCAAAACGCGTTTGAAGTGGGTCGCAGCGAAAAGATCGTCTATTACCTGTTCGACATGCCCTTTCTCAATGGCACGGACCTGCGCGAGGTGGCGCTGGAACAGCGGCGTGAGGGCCTGTCAACGTTGCTGAAACACTGCGATGATGAGGTGTTGAGGTTTTCTGAGGATTTCGGCGAAACACCTGAGGCCTTGCTCAACAGCGCCTGTCAGATGCAAATGGAAGGGCTGATTGGCAAGCGTGCCGGCAGCCCCTACGTGTCCCGCCGCAGCGATGACTGGATCAAGCTCAAGTGCAAGCGACGGCAAGAGTTCGTCGTCGTGGGGTACAGCGACCCCAAAGGGGCGCGCAGCAAGTTCGGGGCCCTGCTGTTGGGCCTGCACGATGCTGACAGTGGAGAACTGCGCTATTGCGGCAAGGTCGGGACCGGCTTCAATGAGGCGACCTTGAAGACGATTTACGATCAGTTGCTGCCGCTGGAAATCAAAAAAGCCGCCGTGGTCAATCCACCCACGGGTTTCGACGCCAAAGGTGTTCACTGGCTTGACCCGGTATTACTCGCCGAAGTGGCGTTCGCCGAGATCACCCAGGAGGGCTCCGTGCGGCACGCGGTGTTCCAGGGGCTGCGCAACGACAAGCCCGCGCAATCGATCACTGAGGAACGCCCTGCCGCTGCGCCCTGCGCTGCCAGCGCGACGAAGGCCAAAAAGAAGACGCCGGGCAAGACCGCTCCTGCCCGGTCTGACAACCGAAAACCGGCCCCGGCCGCCACCTCCGGGAAAATCCGGCTTACCCACCCGGAAAGGATCATCGATCCTGTGAGCGGCGCGACCAAGCGAGACCTGGCTGACTACTACATCAGCGTCTCGGAATGGCTGTTGCCACAGTTGGCACAACGTCCCGTAGCCCTGGTCCGGGCGCCGGAAGGCGTAACGGGCGAGTTGTTCTTTCAAAAAAACGCCGAACACCTGTCGATTCCGGGCATTGAGACCATGGGCAAGGCCTACACCGGCCACCCGGTGATGCTCATTAACAACCTCGAAGCATTGGTCGGCGCCGTCCAGATGAGCGCGATGGAGTTGCATGTCTGGAACGCCGTCGCCGGGGATCTCGAGCGTCCTGACCGGTTCATTCTGGACCTTGACCCGGACCCCGCCCTTCCCTGGAAAAGCATGGTCGAAGCGACTCAAATGACGCAGGCCGTTCTCGACGAACTGGGCCTGAAATCGTTTCTGAAAACCAGCGGCGGCAAAGGCATTCATGTCGTCGTGCCACTTACGCCCAAAGCCGACTGGGACACTGTAAAGGCTTTCAGTCACGCGATCGTCAAGCACATGGCCAAGCTGGTGCCCGACCGGTTCTCGGCGGTCTCCGGGCCGAAGAACCGGATCGGACGCATCTTCATCGATTACTTGCGCAATGGGCTTGGTGCGACAACCGCCTGTGCCTATTCGGTGCGGACCCGAGAAGGGTTGCCGGTGTCGGTGCCGATCTTTCCTGAAGAAATCCACGAGATTCCGGGGGCCGATGTGTGGAACCTCCGCAACCTGCATCAGCGACTGGAGAAACAGGCGGCTGATCCGTGGGCGGAGCTGAACAACACCCGGCAGACGATTACAGCCGATATGCGCGCACGCATCGGGCTCAAGAAATAACCCGCTTGACGGGTCAACACCTGGTCGCCCCTCGCTGTAAGCGCCCTACCGCATGCGCCAATCCAGCAGACGCTTCCCGTTAGCGATCAGGCGGTACCGAGCTTTTTCAACAACGCCATCATCGACAATGCGTTACCCACCGCCGCGCCCTGCGCGGTGTTGTCAAAAATGCACCAGATCGCAACGCCATCTGAAGACGTTGACGCGATCTCCCGCGCCCTTTGTTCAAGCCAGTCCGGTCCATAAGCGCTGTAATAAATCCGTGGAGCACCGTGCAGGCGCCAGTATCGCAGGCCTTGCCAGCCTGCCGGTGTCCTGTCATTGCTTATCCGTGAAGGGTCGACCGCTGCTTGGGCGATACAGTGGTCGATCAGCAGCGGTTCGGCTTGAACCCAGGACTCATGGCGTGGCTCGATGACCACATATCCCGAATAACGGGTCCTGAGCTGCTCAAAAAAAGGACGGGCGATGACGGGATCGAACGCCAGCGACGGCGGTAACTGAATCAGCAGGCAGCCTAGCCGATCGCCCAGTGCGCCACATTCCGACAGGAACGCGTCGAGGACACCGGAACAGTTCTGCAACCGGAGCTCATGGGTAATGGCCTTGGGCACCTTCACCGAAAAGCGAAAGTCTTTTCCCACTGAAGCCGCCCATTTGGCGTAGGTGGCTGGGCGATGAGCGCGATAGAACGAACTGTTGATCTCCACAGCGCCCATCCGTGTGGCGTAGCGTTCCAGATGCGTGCCGTGCTCGACGAACTGCGGCCAGTACTCGCGCGCCAGTGACCAACCTGCGCACCCCACGTACATCGCGCGATCGTTGCGCGCGGCGTCCTGCTGATGATGACCCTGGACAATCACGCTGTCAGCCTCGGTCGCAATCGCGCTCCGGATGCCTTCCCCGGAAGAAGGCGTGCAGTGAGCCATCTGAACAGCGCTCCATCGTTGTCGGTTTCAGGTCAATGTCTGATCAGCCGCGCTGATCGTCGGGTCGGTCGTGCGCCGCTGACGCCGAACGCTCGGCGATGTGGTCCGTCACCCGCCGACCCAGGTTTCCGGTCTTGGTCAGGCGTTCGACATGTCGACGCAGCAGCTCTTCTTTTTGTTGCAGCGTCAGCACCATCCTGGCGGTTGATTCAGCGGACCGGGGAAGGTTCTTTTGAGCCAGATCCACCGAGAGTTCCATTATCCGGTTTCCCAATGAGCGCAGTTCCTCGGCGGTATCCGACAAGTCCTGCACAAGAGAATCGCGCCGCTTTCGCATCCACATACCAGATATCTCACTTTCGACATTGTTGTTGAATCGCGCCCCGCATCATCAAAATATATACGGTCCGCGACACGAAACGGATGCACCCATGCGGACAAAATAAAGCATTGAACGACTTTCGGGACAGCGGCTCAGCCTTTGACTCAAGCCGAAACCTGAAGTCGGTCATCGGCAGAATGGATGTTCACAGGGGCTACTCCCAGGGAGGCGCGTCCTGCAAAACAGACGTTCGTTTTAAGGTGTCGGCCAGTCCCCTCTGCACTTGATGCAGCCTGTCGGCGCGAATGAGCCATTCAGGTCGGCCTTTTGCCGCCGGACACTCAAAAGCCCGCGTTGTCCTTTATGATGGCCGCCTTTGGTTCAGCGACTCACGCGGGGCCTGTTTGTCTTCCTCCACTAGCTAGAGATGATTCATGGCGACTCACGACCTCACCTTTCTTCCCGATCCCGATGCAGACTCCATTTCTTCCGATGTCGCCACCTTTGGCGGGATCATGGTCTCGACCCAGGTGCCGACACGCGCAGATGGCAGTCTGGAACTCGGCGACATCACAGCGCAGAGCGAATGTACGCTGCAAGCGCTGAAGGTGGCATTGGAGCGCGCGGGCAGTTCGATGGACCATGTCATGCACCTCACCATCTACTTGACCGACATGGCCGACCGCGCCGCTTTCAACGAGGTGTACAAGCGTTTTTTTGCCAGGCCGTGGCCGGTTCGCGCTGCCGTCGGCGTCGCCGCACTGGCGGTAGAAGGCATGCGTGTCGAAGTCACTGCGATGGCTGCCAAGGGCTGAGTCATCGCGCTGAATCGGCGGCTTCGTTGACGCGTAGCCGCCATCGGGCAGTCGATGGATGCCGGTCAAGCGTTTCGCCGCTACAATGCGCGACTTGACCGTGACGATCCGACTAAAAAACATGTCCCTACCTAAGCATCACCTCGAATTGCTCAGCCCCGCCCGCGACACCGCCATCGCGCGCGAGGCCATCCTGCACGGCGCAGACGCCATTTATATCGGCGGCCCCAGCTTTGGCGCCCGTCACAACGCCTGCAACGAAGTGAGCGATATCGCCGAACTGGTTGAATTCGCACACCGTTACCACGCACGGGTGTTCACCACGATCAACACCATCCTGCACGACAACGAGCTGGAACCGGCTCGCAAGCTGATCCACGAACTGTACGACGCCGGCGTCGACGCGTTGATCGTTCAAGACCTCGGCGTGATGGAGCTGGACATTCCCCCCATCGAACTGCACGCCAGCACCCAGACCGACATCCGTACCCTGGCGCGAGCGAAGTTCCTCGATCAGGCCGGCTTTTCCCAACTGGTGCTGGCCCGCGAGCTGAACCTTCAGGAAATCCGCGCAATCGCCGATGAAACCGATGCCGCCATCGAGTTTTTCATTCATGGCGCGCTGTGCGTCGCCTTCTCCGGGCAGTGCAACATCTCCCACGCCCAGAATGGCCGCAGCGCCAACCGTGGCGACTGCTCTCAAGCCTGCCGTTTGCCGTACACGTTAAAAGACGATCAGGGCCGCGTCGTCGCCTTCGAAAAGCACTTGTTGTCGATGAAAGACAACAACCAGAGCGCCAACATCCGTGCTCTGGTCGAAGCGGGTGTGCGCTCGTTCAAGATCGAGGGTCGCTATAAAGACATGGGCTATGTGAAAAACATCACGGCCTATTACCGTCAGCGTCTGGACGACGTACTGGAAGATCGCCCTGACCTGGCCCGCGCCTCCAGCGGGCGAACAGCGCACTTCTTCCTGCCCGATCCAGAGAAAACCTTCCACCGAGGCAGCACCGACTACTTCGTCACCGACCGCAAGATCGACATCGGCGCGTTCGATACGCCGACGTTCACCGGTCTGCCGGTGGGCATCGTAGAAAAAGTCGGCAAGCGTGACCTGCAGGTCGTGACCCATGACCCGTTGACCAACGGCGACGGTCTGAATGTGCTGATCAAGCGCGAGGTGGTGGGTTTTCGCGCGAACATCGCCGAGCCCAAGGGTGAATTCGAAGAAGACGGCGAAAAGCGCTATCGCTACCGCGTCGAACCCAACGAAATGCCGGCCGACCTGTACAAGGTTCGCCCTCACCACCCGCTGAACCGCAACCTGGACCACAACTGGCAGCAGGCGTTGCAGAAGACCTCCGCCGAACGTCGCATCGGGCTTTCCTGGCTCGCGCACCTGCGTGAGGACCGTCTGGAACTGACGGCCACCAGCGAGGAAGGGATCAGCGCGAGCGTCGCGCTGGACGGGCCATTTGGCGCCGCGAACAAACCTGAACAGGCACTGGATCAGTTGCGGGACTTGCTGGGCCAACTGGGAACGACCCAGTACCATGCCACCGACGTCAAGCTGGACGCGCCGCAGGCGTACTTCGTCCCCAACTCCCAGCTCAAGGCCTTGCGCCGTGAGGTCATCGACGCGCTGACCGCCGCCCGGGTTGCAGCCCATCCTCGTGGTGGTCGTAAAGCCGAAACCAGCCCGCCGCCGGTGTACCCGGAATCACACCTGTCATTCCTGGCCAACGTCTACAACCAGAAAGCCCGCGATTTCTACCACCGGCATGGTGTTCAACTGATCGACGCGGCGTTCGAAGCTCACGAAGAAACCGGCGAAGTGCCGGTGATGATCACCAAGCATTGCCTGCGGTTCTCCTTCAACCTGTGCCCGAAACAGGCCAAGGGTGTGACGGGCGTGCGCACCAAGGTTGCGCCAATGCAACTGGTGCACGGTGATGAAGTGCTGACCTTGAAATTCGACTGCAAGCCCTGCGAAATGCACGTGATCGGCAAGATCAAGGGCAATATCCTCGGCCTGCCACAACCTGGCAGCGTGCCGGTCGTGGGACACATCAGCCCTGCCGACCTGCTTAAAACCATTCCCCGCGCAACGCATTGAGTGATGGCCGGGCGCGCCGCAACGGCGCGCTCCGCAGCCAAAACGACGGCAACCAGCGTGATTGCGACGTTGCCGTCCGGTGCCCTGCCGCGATCTCACATTCCACGTTATAAAAGGCGCCCAATGCCTTGTGGAGCCTTGAGAATGACTGTCGAATTTCGTCCGGCGCGACGTTCGGATGCGCGTGAAATCGCCCGCCTGTTTCAGATCACCTCGGAAGGTGCGTCGGATTACATCTGGAGTCAGTTGGCGGAGCCGGGGCAGGATCTGCTCGATGTGGGCGAGAAGCGCTATGCCCGTGAGGGCGTGGATTTTTCCTACCAGAACTGTCTGATCGCCGAAGCCCATGGCGAAGTGGTGGGCATGATGCACAGTTACGTCATGCGCGAAGATCCCGATGCTCAGCCAGCCACTGACCCTGTGCTGGCGCCGTATGCGGACATGGAAGTGCCGGACACCCTGTATATCTCCAGCCTGGCGCTGCATGAAGGCTGGAGGAACAAGGGATTGGGTGGTCAGTTGCTGCGCCATGCTCAATCAAGAGCCGATGCGCTGGGGCTCAAGGGACTGAGCCTTATCGACTACGCCGAGAACACTGGCGCCAGACGCTTTTACGAACGCCACGGGTTTTCGGTGATAAAAACCTGCCAGATCACGCCCCACCCGATGATTCGCGTGACCGGCGAGGCCTACCTGATGCAGCGGCTTTCCTGAAGAAACGCAAAGGGCTGCGACGGTCCCTTCGGACCTCAGCGACGCGCGAGTTCGTGCCGCGTGCAGCCCTCGTAATAAACCTGCTTCACGCTTTCCGGACGCATCCGTGAGGCACTGTCGTAGGTCTGTTCGGTGATGCCCAGTGCGCTCATGCGCATCCATTGCTGAGGAAAGCGTCTGGCCTGCATCTTGTTCCGTGCCCCGTACAGGGTCAGCCCGGCCAGCTTGTATTGCTGCGCCGTGGCGGCAATGCCTGCGCCCCAGGTGCATAAATCCCGCTCGTTCTTGCTCAGATCCCGCGCATACGCAACTGAAGAAGCGCCCGCGACCAAACAAAACACCAAAGCCACCCTGAGAAATTGCATGCAGATCCTTGCCTAACTGACTGACAGACGGCGAATTTTGCAGAAACTTACAAAAAACAGGGGCCACTACTTTGCCTCTTTTTGCCGTCAGGCGACCAATGACATGCGAACGCGCGTCTTCCTTGCTGGCATTCTGACAATTCAGTAACGGAATTCGGCGTCGCCTGCTACCGTGTAGGAGTTGAGGGTGAACCTTATCGACCGATGACCGGTCGATAGTTGCACCTCCGGCCAGGTCGATCGGTAACCGCTCCGGCGCGTTGATCAGGCCGGCTTTATTTCCAGAAGGACCGTCCATGATCCCAATTCAACGCATCGCCTGGCTCAAAGCATGGGGCGCCCATGGTTTTACGGCCACTGGCGTCGTCCTCGCCTTCCTCGCCACCATCGCGCTGTTCGACAATCAGCCCAAGGCCTGTCTGTTGTGGCTGGGCATTGCCCTGATCGTCGACGGTGTGGACGGCTCGCTCGCGCGCAAGGTCAACGTGCAGTCGGTACTGCCGCATTTCGACGGGTCGGTACTGGACCTGGTGATCGACTACCTGACCTATGTGTTCATCCCGGCGCTGTTCATCTACCGCTATATACCGCTGCCGGAATACACCGTGCTGCTGACCACTTCGATCATCCTCGTGTCGTCGCTGTTCTGCTTCTGCAACACCGAGATGAAGAGCAAGGACAACTACTTCCAAGGCTTTCCCGCCGCCTGGAACGTGGTCGCGCTGTGCGTGTACATCCTTTCGCCCGCGCCATGGCTGACCTTCATTACCGTCATCTGCCTGGCGCTGCTGACCGTGACCCGGATGAAGTTCCTTCACCCGTTCCGTGTGCGTCGCTTCATGCCGATCAACATTGCCGTGACCAGCGTCTGGTTTCTGTGCAGCTTTCTGCTCGTCATCAATCACCCATACAACGGTACTGTTGTGCTGGGCGTCTGGCTCGCCATGTCGGCGTATTTCCTCGGCATCTGTGTCTGGCGCACCTCGCTGGAGTGGATCGACAAGGCACGCTTCTGACGTCATTCAAGCGTCCCGACCAAAAAGCAGCCTTCACATGGCTGCTTTTTTGTGGCTGTAATTCAGTGGCAACTGCGTCGTCGACTTGATCTGCTCCATGGCAAAGCTGGAGCTGATGTCGGTGATGCCCGACAGCTGAATCAACTTCTTGTATACGGCGTCGTAGCCGGCGATGTCCGGCACGACGATGCGCAGCATGTAATCCGTGTCGCCCGCCATTCGGTAGCATTCGACGACTTCCGGAAGGGTTGCGACCAGATCATGGAAGCCGCCCAGCCACTCGGCATTGTGTTGGTTGGTGCGCATGGCCGCGAACACCGTCACCGCAACGTTGAGCTGTGCGGGGTCGAGCAAGGCCACTCGGCCGCGAATCATGCCCTGTTCTTCGAGCTTCTGGACGCGTCGCCAGCAGGCCGTGCTGCCCAGTCCAATGCTTTCGGCGATTTCGGCCAAGGGGCGGGTGCAGTCGCTCTGCAGGATGCTCAGAATCGCCTGGTCAAATTTGTCCATTGAGTGCCTGCCGTTTCAAAAGCGGAATGATAGGGCTTCGGGCGATAAGGATAGACCTGAAGCTTCTGTTAACGGGAATCATATTCCCTTCAAGATGCTTCAAGGAGAAAAATAATCTAACTCCGCCGTTAAACAGCGTTCAGTAATCAATTTTTTTCCGGTTCAGCGCGAGTAGTATTTTCACCATTACGGACAGCGCGGATTTCTTCCCATGAGCTCACTTCCTTGTTATTTCGACTACGCAGCCACCACCCCTGTCGATGATCGCGTCATCCAGGCGATGGTGACGTGCCTGGGCCGTGAAGGCACCTTCGGCAATCCGGCTTCCAGCTCCCATGCCTACGGCAATCAGGCCCGCCAGGCGGTAGAACTGGCGAGGCGTCAGGTTGGCGAACTGGTCGGCGCGAGTGCCGAGTCGCTGATCTGGACCTCCGGCGCGACAGAGTCCAATAACCTGGCGATCAAAGGCATCGCCGCTGGCGCCAAAGGTTCGCGCCGACATCTGATCACCAGCCGCATCGAACACAAGGCGGTGATCGATACGGTGCGTCAACTCGAGCACGCTGGTTACCCCGTGACCTGGCTCGAGCCCGACAGCACAGGCTTGATCCAGCCGGAGGCTGTGCGTCAGGCGTTGCGCGAAGACACGCTGCTGGTCTCGCTGATGCTGGTCAATAACGAATTGGGCACGGTCACGGACATCGCCACCATCGGCCAGCTTGTCCACGATGGAGGCGCTCTGTTCCATGTCGATGCCGCCCAAGGCGCCGGCAAGCTCGCGATTGATCTGAACACATTGCCCGTCGACCTGATGTCCTTTTCCGCGCATAAGACCTATGGCCCCAAAGGCATCGGTGCACTGTTCGTCGGTGAGCGAGCGCGTCCGCTGCTGGAAGCACAAATTCATGGCGGCGGTCATGAACAGGGCTTCCGTTCGGGCACGCTGGCGACGCACCAGATTGTCGGCATGGGCGCCGCCTATGCCCTGGCCAGCGCCGAGATGGCCGAAGAACTGCAACGGATCAGCATACTGTCGGCTCAATTACGCGACGGTTTGCTGGCCCTGCCGGGCGTCAGCCTTAATGGCGATCCAGACCAGCGCGTTCCGCACACTCTGAATATTTGCGTCGACAGCCCAGGCTTTAACGCCATGAGTCTGTCCAGCGAATTAGCGGTGTCGTCGACGTCGGCGTGCAACTCAGCGAGCAGCGGCGCCTCCCATGTGTTGCTCGCCCTGGGTCTGAGTCAGGCACAGGCCGGCAGCAGCCTGCGCTTGAGCCTGGGACGCTACACCCAGGCGGCAGACGTGGAAAAAGCCATCGCGGTCATTACCGGCCGTCTAAACGCCGGGACAACGACGTTCTGGTAACCCTCCCTTCTGTAACCTCTGAAGGTTACATCAGTGAAAGTAACCCGCAGAGGTTACTTTCCTGACAGCTTCAGTACCGCCAATCCGATGGCCATGCTGACGGCGAAGCTCACCAACGTCCCGAGCAACACATATTCACTAAGTGACCGCTGCTCGGCGCTTTTCAGGTCGTTAAAGCGCAGGATGCTTTTGGCGGTGAGCAAAAAGCCGATTCCCTCCCATTGCTGCAGCAGGACGAAGGTCAGGATCAGCACCCGCTCCAGATAGCCAATCAGCTTGCCAGCGCTTTTCAGCGACCCTTCGCTGCTGACGCTGGCGAGCCACGGGGTCAGCACAGCGCCAATCAACGCCGACGCGGGACGTAAGACCAGCGCATAAGCCAGGACGACCAGCAGGTTGTGCGTGCTCAACACGTCTTTGGCCACATTCCCTGCCCACCCCCAGTAGCCTTCGGCGCTGAGCCAGACCGCCGTGATGGCGACCACTTGCAACGCAAACCGCAAGACAAACGCAAATCCTGATTGCCACCTGGCAACCTGCCAGCGAATCACGCCCCAGCAGAGCGCGAAGGTTGCGCCCGCCGCTGCGGCAATCAGGGCATGCCGGTCAAAGGCGTACAGCACCGCGCCAACCATTGCGCCCTGAGCAAAAGCCACCAGCATGCCCCTCACCCGCCCCGGGCCCGGCCTGCGCGCCTGCCATTGGGCATAGCCGTAGTCCAGGGACATGTTGAGCAGTATCAACACCAGCAACACTAATGAGGTATCACGCATCGGCCGACTCCCTGGCGTACAACTCGGTGATCCAGTCCCGCGTACATGCCAGATAGCGATCAAGCAACCTGGCCTGACCGCGCTGCAGCGCCTTGTTGATCGCCACGCGCGACTTGCCCAGGTTCTCGGCGATGGTCTGTTGGTCGCCCGTGCCCAGCAGATGCGCGTAATAAGCCTGCGCCTCGACCACGGTCCATTTGTCCACCGTGGCGGCGACGAATTCGGTGACCAGCTCCGCCGCGCGTAGCAGTGAGGCGTCATGACTGAACACCGCCAGGGTGAGCTTTTTCATCCCGTCCAGCCCCTGGCCGGACAGCACGAACGCCTCACCGTAGTGCCGGCCGGATGCCGACGGGCCGATACCGATGGCAATGCGAGCGTCCCAGCGTTCGCCTTCCGGACTCGCCGCGATCAATCCCGCGCGAATGGCCAGCGCGCACTCGAATCCGTGGATGGCTTGTGCGGGCACCACTTGAAAGCCATCGCCCCGGTAGGTATCGGTTTTCAAACCGTAACGTGCGCCGAGCGCCGCCAGCACGCTTTGCAGCCCATCCAGATACGCCTGGGTATCCGACACGGTCTGCGAGTGCATGAGGTCGCCGGTCAAGACAGCCTTGAGTGTCATCGTAGGTCCTGAGTCTGAATCAGTAGGTGGTGTTCACTATAGGGCAAAACCGTGCTATGTAACCTTAAAAGGTTACTTTTGCGAATGTAACCTCTAAAGGTTACTTTTTTGTCAGTCGGGTTCTGTCGGCATCGGCTGCGACACCACGTCAAAAGCAACACGCATGGCCGGTTCATGGCGCGCCCGGTCTCTGGCACAATCGCACCTCGCTTTTTTTGAGACGAGCATGACCATGGACCTGAACAGCGTTCACCCACGCTTGCACACGGGCAGTAAAAAGTGGAGCCAATACCCGGAAGATGTGCTGCCGATGTGGGTGGCCGACATGGACTTTCCTGTGGCGGAACCCATCGTTCAGGCGCTGACTGCGCGTCTGCAACACCCGCTGCTGGGTTATTCGGTCGCGCAGGACACGTTACGTCAAACGTTGGTGGCGCATCTGGCTCGCCACTATGACTGGCAGGTCAAGCCTGAGGAACTGGTGTTCCTGCCCGGTGTGGAACCGGGTGTGAACATGGCGTTGAATGCGTTGGTGCCCAAGGGCAGCGGCGTGCTGGTCCAGACACCCAACTACGCGCCGCTGCTGGATGCGCCAGGGCACTGGGGCCTGCCCCGCATCGACCTGCCCTTCCATGCCGACGCCAATGGCGAGTACCCGACCGACATCGCCGCCCTGGAACATATCCTGCCCCAGGTTCGCGCGCTGTTGCTGAGCAATCCGCACAATCCGCTGGGCAAGGTCTTCGACGCGCAGGAGTTGCGCGCCATTGGCGACGCCTGCGTACAGAACGATGTGCTGATCGTTTCCGATGAGATTCATGCCGACATCCTCTTCGACGGGCGTCGCCACACGCCGATTGCCTCCCTGAGCCCGGCCATCGCCGACCGCACCGTGACGCTGATGTCCGCCAGCAAGGCCTGGAACATCGCCGGCATGAAAACCGCCTTTGCCGTGGTGCAGAACCCTGACCTGCGCCTGCGCTTCAACGCCGGTCGTCTGGGCCTGGTCGACAGCGTCAATGCGCTCGGTCTGGATGCCACGCATGCAGCGTACAGCAAAGGCGCGCCGTGGCTGGCACGGGTCATCGCCTACCTTCAGGACAACCGCGACTATTTGGCGAACGCGATCAGAACCCGTTTCCCGGGTATCTCGATGCACCTGCCGCAGAGCACCTACCTGGCCTGGCTCGATTGCTCGGGACTGGATATCGAAAATCCTCAGCAGTTCTTCCTCAACGAAGCCAGGGTGGCGCTCAGCGCAGGCCATGAGTTCGGGGACGACTGTGGCCAGTTCGTGCGGCTGAACTTCGGATGCCCGCGCTCGATGCTGGAAGAAGCGCTGGCCCGAATGGAGCGCAGTCTGCGTCGATCATGAGCGCAGGCAGCAAGGCCGCGTTCAGCGGCGTCAGAAGTACTTCAACCAGCGGATATCGGGGCGCCGGGCCTTGAGCTCGGCGAACCAGCGAACTGCGGGAAACAACACCACGCTCAGCGCGGCGGTGCAGGCCCAGACAGCCGCCATTGAATCGAAGCCATAGTAACTGCCGTGCGACGGCCCCCAGATGGCCATCGCAAGTACGTACAGACACTTGAGCACATACAAGTGCAACAGATAGAAGAACATCGGCGCCGCACCGAAAATCGCCAGCGGCTTCAACCACCGTTTGCCATTGCTGCGCTCCATAAACGCGAGCAGTAACAGCCCCACGCCGAGCGTCAGGCTAATAAACAACAGGGACGGTGGGTATTTTGTGATGTTGAAGATGCTCATCACGGTCAGCGTGGTGGTTTCGCCCATCACCCAGCTTTTCTCCCCGTAGCCATTGAGGCTGCGTAGCGCCAGAAACAGCGCGAGAATGCCAAACCCCCAGGCCATCAGATTCAGCTCACGCTTATCGGGATCACTGCCGCTGGAGAACCAGGGGCCGGCCGCATACCCTACCGCGATGACACCGATCCACGGCAACACCGGGTAGGACGTGCGCAGGCGCAGGCCGTCGAACACCTCGAGCCAGCCCCGGTCATGCAGAATCGCCCACGGTACGTGCATGAACGAGTCGGCCGTAAAATGCACATTGTCCAGCAGGTTGTGCCCGGCAATGATGGCCAGTCCAACCGAGGCGATCCATCCCCGGGGCAAGGCCACCAGTGCCGCGAGCGCCAGCATGCTCAGGCCGATGGCCCAGATCACCTGCAGGTAGATCACCGTCGGCGGAAACTGAAACGTCCAGGCGAAATTGACCAGCGTCAGCTCCAGCGCAATCAACACTAACCCGCGCTTGAACAGAAAGCGGGCGACCTGACCTTTGCCCGCGTGGCGTTCGCCGTACAGGTACGCGGACAGACCGGTGAGGAACACAAACAACGGCGCACAGAAATGCGCCAGGGTGCGGCTGAGAAAAAGATCCAGTCCCGTGGTGGTGACATCCATTGGGTCCGACACCTGACGGTGCAGAAAAAATGTTTCCCGCACGTGATCCAGCAGCATGAACACGATGATAAGGCCGCGCACTGCATCGATCGATTGCAAGCGGGCTGGCCGATGGAGCGCCACGGGCGACACTGCTGTGCCAGTGGCGGGCGATGCGCGTCGTGCGTCGCGATCCGGTCCCGAGAGAATATCGCTCATGCCCAGCCTCCTGCGCCCGTCGCCGGGAACGGTAACGCCAGCTCGTTGGAGACCGACGCCACCGCGTCGTGCGGATGCAGGCTTTCCAGATGCCTGACCGAGACGCTGCTGAGCGGAAAATCTGGCGACAGCGATTGCTGGATCTTGCGCGCGGCGTCCTCGACGTACATCAGGTTTTGCCCGTTCAACCGGGCAAAGGCTTGCTCGTCCGCGCGCTTCACGGCGGTCTGTACCGGCGTGCCCAAGGCATCCTCTACTCGGTCGATCAGATGGAGCAGCCCCATCCGCTCTGCATCCGGGTCGATGCGCACACGCACGGCGGCGACGCTGCGCTGACTGTGCGGTGTCGCGTGGGAGCCGTGTTGGCGTAACCAGCCGGCCACCTCGGCGCTGTCGACGACACCCGTTGCGAACCGGTCATGGAACGCCTGTTCCAG
Organism: Pseudomonas sp. NFACC02; assembly: GCF_900110765.1. Lineage (GTDB taxonomy): Bacteria > Pseudomonadota > Gammaproteobacteria > Pseudomonadales > Pseudomonadaceae > Aquipseudomonas. The sequence continues at coordinate 161,258 of NZ_FOEO01000004.1, read as the reverse complement.
CAGTTGCCGGGACAATGCCGCCGAACACGGGCAGGTAGACGCGTAGGTCACCTCGACGCAGGCATCCAGCACGAGACGCCCTTGCTGCCACTGCGCATCGATCACCGTGGGGTAAGACTTCCAGCCGCTCAGGCCCGCGGTCACCAGCGCCGGTCGCCTGCACAGCCATTCAAACGACAGGCGCAGCCTCGCTTGCGAAGAATGACAATCGGCATGGCTGGCGACCATCCGCTCCAGCAGAAGCGCCAGGCTTGCCGGACTGACCGCGTGTTGCTCTGCGAACCGGTCAAGCAAGGTGTACAGCCGGGACATGTGGATGCCCTTGATCTGGGGGACTGGCAGGTCCACGTGCAGATCGGCACGCGCATGAACGGCGACGTCGATACCGGGCTCATCGAGCATCAGCGGAAGGTCGATACCCTGCATGCCGACCCAATCGAGTGGCAGCAGCGTTTGGGATAATTCAGAGCAAGCAACGTCGGGAAGTGGGCTGTTCATACGAAGACGGATTCTCGGAGCACATGAGTCATTCGAGCGCCGGGCGCTCGTCACAGAGAGTTATAACATAACACTTCGTGCGACTGATCTGGCAACGAAAAATCCGTCGATGGGGTCATTCGGTGAGGCAGCCAACGCGGCCCCACCTGTTTTCACGACTCAGTAGCCCAGCGACAGGCCGGTGTTGCGGCGTGGATCATTGGCGCCGTAGAAACGGTTATTGCCGACCGGTTTGCCACCCAATGAAGGCGCGCCGACCAGAATGGCCGCCAGGTGATTCGCGTCTTGGGGCTCTGCGAATTTATGGCCCCAGCTTTCAAGGATCTTCTGGGTGTCGGGACTCACCGCAAAGCGCTCCAGGTTGGTGGTTTCCGGCATCCATTGCTGGTGGAAACGCGGCGCGTCAACCGCTTCCTGAATGTTCATGCCGTAGTCGATGACGTTGAGCATGGTCAGCAGCGTGGCGGTGATGATCCGGCTACCGCCCGGTGTACCGACCACCATGACCACCTTGCCATCCTTGGTGACGATGGTCGGGCTCATCGACGACAGCGGCGTCTTGCCCGGGGCGATGGCGTTGGCTTCGCCCTGGATCAGGCCGTACATGTTCGGTACGCCGACCTTGGAGGTGAAGTCGTCCATTTCATCGTTGAGAATCACGCCGGTCTTGCTCGCCATCACACCTGCGCCGAACCAGTCGTTGAGCGTGTAGGTGACAGACACCGCATTGCCCCATTTGTCGACGATGGAGTAGTGAGTGGTGTTGTTGCCTTCATGGGGCGGGACACCGGGTTTGATGTCCTGGGACACGCCGGCTTTCTGCGGCTCAATGGCGGCGCGCAGTTTGGCGGCGTAGTCACGATCAAGCAGGTGGTCGATCGGGTTCTTCACGAAATCCGGGTCGCCGAGGTAGCTGTTGCGGTCAACGTACGCATGACGCATGGCCTCGATCTGATAGTGCATCCCTTGAGCGGAGTGGTACCCCAACTCTTTCATCGGGTAGCCTTCGAGGATGTTCATGATTTCGCAGATCACCACACCGCCGGAGCTTGGAGGCGGTGCCGAGACCACGTGGTAACCGCGGTAATCGCACTCGATGGGCGCCAGTTCGCGGGTTTTGTAGTGATCCAGATCCGCCTGGACGATGATGCCCTTGCCTGCCTTGCTCGAGTCGACGATGGCCTTGGCCACCCAGCCTTTGTAGAAACCGTCGCTGCCCTTGGCGGAAATCTCCTTGAGGGTTTTCGCCAGGTCTTTCTGCACCAGCTTGTCGCCCACCTGCATCGGCTGGCCCCTGTTCAGGAAGATCGTCCCCAGGTCTTTGGCGTCCGCCTTGAATTCGTCGGTCGCGGTGTGCAGAAGGTCGACGTCACCCTGCTCCAGAACAAAACCGTCCTCGGCCAGCTTGATCGCAGGCGCAATCACGTCTGCCCGCTTCCTGGTGCCGTATTTGCTCAACGCCAGCTCCATGCCGGACACCGTTCCAGGGACGCCCACGGCAAGATGCCCTTTGGAACTCAAGTCGGGAACCACGTTACCGTCCTTGTCCAGGTACATATTGGCAGTCGCGGCGAGCGGGGCTTTTTCACGGAAATCCAGGAAGGTCTTGCGGCCATCGGCGAGTTGAATGGTCATGAAACCGCCACCGCCCAGATTGCCCGCTGCCGGGTAAACCACCGCCAGCGCATACCCCACGGCAACGGCGGCGTCGACGGCGTTGCCGCCCGACTTGAGCACATCCACGCCGACATGGGTCGCGAGGTGTTGCGCCGTGACCACCATGCCGTTTTCGGCAGCGACCGGGGCAACGGAAGCCGCGTACGTGGAGGAAAAAACGAGGGTAAATGCCGTCGCGATCAGCGACCTGGCCAAGGGTTCGTACTTCATGTGTCGACTCTCTTTATTTTTTTGAATGTGGAACAGCATTGATCGGGTCGAGCCGTGATGGGGATGCACCTTTCGCGATTCGCCCGGCATCCTTGCTACTGCAGATGCACATTTTTCAGCGTTATTCATGGACCACTACAGCGTGTGGCGCCGCGCCAAAGTAGCGCGTACCGCAGAACTAACCTAGTACCCCTGACAGGATTTTTCACGGAACCGTCGCGGTTTTAACGGGTCGTGAGTTACGTGAGAGGTGCCTCAGGTGCTGCACGACAAACGCGTATACGCGTAACCTGAGGCCCGCGTCAGGGCCCATGAGAGTCATCACGACCACCCCGAACGCCACGACAAAGGACGTCATTCGACTTGCTGAGAAGGCCTGCCCTGGTGAAGAAAATCCGACCGACCGAGCCACATCGCTGATGGCCAGAACCTTCCGTTCGCTGGCCGTTTACAACTTCCGCGTCTGGTCCCTGGGCGGGATCGTGTCCAACATCGGCACCTGGATGCAGCGCACGGCGCAGGACTGGCTGGTGCTCACCCAGCTCACCGATCAGAACGCGACCGCGCTGGGCATTGTCATGGCCTTGCAGTTCGGACCGATGCTGCTGCTTTTGCCCATCAGCGGGTATGCGGCCGATCACTTCGACCGACGTAAGCTGCTCATCGCCACGCAACTGGCGTTTGCAGCCTCGGCCCTGGGCCTCGGGCTGCTGACGGTGACGGGGCATGTGCAACTGTGGCATGTGTACTTCTTTGCGCTGGTGTCCGGTTGCGTTGCCGCGATCGATGCCCCGGCGCGGCAGACCTTTGTCTCCGATCTGGTCGACGAGTCCTACCTCAGCAACGCCGTGGCATTGAACTCGCTGTCGTTCAACGTGGCGCGAATGGTGGGCCCGGCGGTGTCAGGATTATTGATCCCATGGGTGGGCAATGGCTGGGTGTTTCTGCTGAACGTACTGACATTTGCCGCAATGATCATCTCGTTGTGCTGCCTGCGGAAAAACCAGATGCACGCACGCGAACGCCCTCCCCGCGTTCGCGGCCAACTGGCGGAGGGGTTCCGCTACGTATGGGCCCGCCCCGATCTGAAAGCCATCCTGCTGATGCTGTTTCTCATGGGCACCTTCGGCCTGAACTTCCCTCTCTACATCTCGACCATGGCCGTCAGCGTTTTCGACGCCGACGCCAGCCATTACGGCCTGCTGACGTCGCTGATGGCGGTGGGTTCGGTGACAGGCGCACTGCTCTCGGCGCGACGCTCCCGCCCAGGTGCCATGCTGCTGTTCTGGGCCTGCGCGCTGTTTGGCGGATGCTTTGTGCTGGCAGCATTGACGTCGAACTTCTGGGTGTTCGCGGCCCTGCTGTTCCTGCTGGGGATTTCGGCGCAGACCTTCACCACCTCGGCCAACAGCATGGTGCAGCTGTCGACCGATCCACTGATGCGCGGTCGGGTGATGGCGATTCTGCTGGCGACCACCCTGGGTGGCACACCAGTCGGCGCCCCGATCGTGGGCTGGGTCGCCGACCTGTTCGGCCCGCGTTGGGCCATGGGCATTGGCGCAGCCTCGGGGCTGTGGGCGGCGCTGGTCTGGTTCCGTTATCAGCGTAGGGTCAGAACTGCGGCGACCACCTGAGCCTGGACCGGTGTCTAGCGCCGCCGCAGGCCGCCGCCAGTGCTCACCCTGTGGGCGCGGTCAGAACCAGCGGTCGTTACGTTTGCGGCCCCGCGTCAGCGCCGGCAGGATCAAGCCGAGCAGCAGCCCGGCGCCAGCGATGCTGCCGCCGTACACCATGTAGCGCATGAGCACCTGGTTGTTCTCGTCACCGAGTTTGGCCTGGGTGGAACGCAGTTCCGATTGGGCATCGGTCAACTGAGCGTTGAGGTCCTTGGTGCGGGCCTCCAGTTCATCCACCAGTTTCTTGCGCGAATCGAGCGTCTCCTGCATGCCCTGGACCTTGGTTTTCCAGTCGTCGTCGATGGTCTTCAACTGGGCACTGAGGTCGGCCACTTGCTGGGTGAGTTGCGGCAGGCGTTCAGCCTGACCAGGCACTTCCTGCAAATCCGCCGAGGGAATCCACACGCTATCACCGGAACTGCCGCGCACTTGGCTGTAATCGCCCTGAGTGGTGAGCAACTCGACTTTTTGGCCGGACTTCAACGTGCCGACAATGCGATAGCCATCGGTCGGCCCGCTGCGGACGTAGGTGCTCAAGGTGTCAGTGACCCAGCGGTCCTTGCCCTCGGCTTGCACTTGGGTAGCGAAACCGACGGTCAGCAGGCTTCCCAGCAGGCCGGCGCAGAGCAAACGGCGTCGCGCGCCCGGCGGCTGAGAAGATGGAAGAGAAGCAGAAACGGGACGAGATAGAGACATGGGTGATCTTCGACAAAAATAAAAAGAAAGGCCGGACGGTCGGGCCGCATGCGACGGACAAAAGCCTGATCTGCAGCGACGAGCAAGGCGCTGCAACCGCTGAAGAAGGCCACTGCGCGCCAGGACAATCCAGAAAACACCGGGGCCTCGTGACCCGGAGCACCGCGCGCGCAGTGGTCAACAGACCGTTTAAACGGTGTCAGGTTCACTACAGGGAGGTGACGTTCGTCCGGGAAATGCCGCAGCGGCGCAAACAATCTCGTCGCGGTGGGGGCGGCACATGCGCCTGTGGTCCCTTGATTGTTCCCGCGCTCCGCGTGGTAACGCAGTGGCTGACGCTCTGCGTCAAGGTGGACGCAGAGCGTCCTGGCAGGCATTCCCACGCGGAGCGTGGGAACGATCAGCGGAGCGCGGAAATGATCAGTAGAGCGTGGGAACGATCGACTAGGCGCATTCGCGAGCAAGCTCACTCCCACAGGGTGGACGCACAAGAAAAATGGCGGAAGGCAGCGGGAGTCGAACCTGCCCGGGAACGGCTGCCGTCCCCAACCGGGTTTGAAGCCCGGCCGCGCCACCGGGCGCGATTGCCTTCCATGATCGAACGGACCGTCGCGGAACGTTTCAGCCCCGAGCGTCAGCCCTGGACACCTGCGCCAGTGCATTGTCCGCTCGCACCTGACGCTGATCGCCGATACGCCGGGTGAAACCGATACGGTCGAAAAACTCGAGAATCTGGATACTGCGCTTGCGGCCGATGCCCAGCCTGTCGCGAAATGCAGCCGCCTGGATCACCGGGTCAGCCGCAGACAGTTGCAACAGCATACCCACCATTTCCCGAATTGTGGACTCCAGATAGAACAGATCTCGCACCACCTGATGCACCTGCCCGATGCGCGCCAGCTTGCGCAGCAGCAAACGCGTGTCAGCTTCGGTGTGCCCGGTCGCCGTGGCAAGGTCGCGCACCCACGGCGGGTCGAAGCGCGCCTGCTGCATCAGGGGTAACAACCGCTGCCAGAACTGCTCGTCTTCGTCACTGAGTTGTACCTGATGATCCGGCAGGTGCAGCCACGGTCCGCTGCTGGCCATCGTGCCTGCGGCGAGTAACGAGTCGATCAACGCGATGAAGGCCGGACGCTCCAGTGGCATCGCCGCGAAACGCCGTAGCCGGTCGCGATCAGGCCCCAACTGGTCGGGTTCCAGCGCATGAAACCGCCCCAAATGCTCAAGCAATGCGCTTTGCAGGGCCTGCCATCGCGCTTCGCTGAACAGCAGTTGCCCCTGCCGCGTGGCAACGACCTGGATATTGGACGGTAATTGCCACGTCGCGCGCAGGCGATTGAACTGGCGCTCCAGGCGCTGCGGATCGAGGCCGGTTTCGCTGTGCTCGATCAACGCGGGCAGAGCGGCCTCCAGGTCCGCCGCGCCAGCAAGAATGTTCAGCGTCGCCAAGCGCTCGGCGCTGCGCCGCTGACGCGACGGCGCGAACGGGTCCAGCACCCGGCCACCGCCCAAGGTGCGTTGCGCGCTCTGGTCGCGCACCACCAAACGATCCCCGTGAACCGCATGCACCGGGGCATTGAGCAGTAATTGCGCGAACATGCGCTCACCGGGGGCAACGCTGACACCTTCAAGCAAGGCAACGCGCGCGGTGACGTCCTGGGTGCCAATGTGGACGTGGACCGGGCTGAAATGCTCGAAAGCGCGGGTCTCGCTAGTCAGCAACCGCAGGTCGATGTCGATCCGCCGGGTCGGTGCAAACAACCATTCGGCGAGCAACCAGTCGCCCCGATGAATGTGTTCCAAGGCAAGCTTTTCAGCACTCAGGTTCAATGCCACACGCTGGCCGATACGGGCCTGTGTGGCGGTCTGGTTCTGTGCGTGCAGACCCCGGACGCGCACGCTCTTGCCTGATTGCCCGAGCAATAGCGTGTCGCCGATGTTCACTTCTCCGGCCAGCGCGGTTCCGGTCACGACGATACCGGCACCGGACACACTGAACGCCCGGTCGATATCCAGTCGAAAACCGCCTCGGTCGCTGCGCTCCTGGACATCGTTTTGCGCGCTGAGCAAGGCCTGGCGCAGCGCGTCGATGCCCTCGCCGGTATGGCTTGAGACTTCAAAGTGCGGCGCATCGGCATACGGCCCGCGCGCGAGCAGATGACGAACCTGTGTGTGGACCTGCTGCACGCGGGACGATTCGACCCGGTCGCACTTGCTGATCACCACCCGCAGCTCAGGGATACCCAACAGTTCGACGATGGCCAGGTGCTCACGGGTTTGAGGCATCACGCCGTCGTCCGCCGCGACCACCAGCAGCACCAGATCGATACCCTGCGCCCCGGCGAGCATGTTGTGGATGAAGCGCTCATGGCCGGGCACGTCAATGAACCCGGTCAGGGGCGCGTCGGCGGCAAGGGGCGCGTAGAGATAACCCAGGTCGATGGTGATGCCGCGCTCGCGCTCCTCGCGTCGGCGGTCGCCCGCCTGCCCGGTCAGCGCTTCGAGCAAGGCCGTCTTGCCGTGATCGATGTGTCCAGCGGTCCCGACAATCACCCCGCCTCGCCCTCGCAGTGCAACTGGCTCAGTTGGGCCGTCCATCCCGCTTCATCATCCAGTTGCCGCAGATCGAGCCAGAGCGCGTCGTCGTCGATGCGCCCCAGCACCGGGATCGGCAAGTTGCGCAGCCCCGCCTCCAGTGCGTGAAGCCGGCGGCCCCGGAGCTTTTTCGAGACGATCGGTCGTAAACACAGCGAAGCGCTGGGCAGCCGCGCCACCGGTTGGCTGCCGCTGCCGATCATGCCGAGGCTTGGCTGCACCGCCACGCCCCAACCGTCGCCGAGTACCCTGGCCAGCAGCGGCCGCAGGCGTTCGGCCTGAGCGAGGATTTCACCTTGTGGCCGCGTCAACAGCCGCAGGCTTGGCAACCGCGCGGCCAGACGGTCCGGATCACGGTAAAGATTCAACACCGCTTCCAGGGCGGCCAAGGTCAGCTTGTCCACGCGCAGTGCGCGTTTGAGCGGGTTCTTTTTGATTTTCGCAATCAGCGCTTTGCTGCCGACGATCAGGCCGGCCTGGGGACCGCCGAGCAGTTTGTCGCCGCTGAACGTGACGATGTCGGCGCCTTCCGCCAAGGTCTGACGCACCGTCGGTTCGGCGGGCAATCCCCAGCGCGTCAGGTCCAGCAGGCTGCCGCTGCCCAGGTCTTCCAGCAGCGGCAGCTCATGCTGATGAGCAATACGCGCCAGTTCCTGGGTCGGCACGCTCGTGGTGAAGCCCTGGATGCTGTAGTTGCTGGTGTGAACGCGCATCAACAAGCCCGTACGCGGATTGATCGCCGCCTCATAATCCTTGGCGTGGGTGCGGTTGGTGGTGCCGATCTCATGCAGCTTCACGCCGGCACGGGCCATGATGTCGGGAATGCGAAACGCACCGCCAATCTCGATCAGCTCGCCGCGAGAAATGATCCCTTCCTTGCGCGCGCCCAGGCTGTTGAGCGCCAGCATTACCGCAGCCGCATTGTTGTTGACCACCGTCACGGCTTCGGCACCGGTCAGCTCACGAATCAAGCCCTCGATAAGGTCATCCCGATCACCACGCTTACCGCTGTTCAAATCGAATTCCAGGTTCAGCGGGTAACGCGCTGCGGTCTGGATGGCCTCGATGGCCTCCTCGGGTAACAGCGCCCGGCCGAGGTTGGTGTGCAGCACCGTGCCCGTCAGGTTGAAGACCCGGCGCACCTTGCTCCGATGCTGGACCGCCAGACGCTCCGCCGCCCGCCCCGCCAATACGTCACTGCCGAGCTCCGCCGCGCTGGTCTGTCCCGTCATGGCCGACTCCCGCACGTCATCCAGCAGTTGGCGCAAGGTTGCCAGCACCGCATCCCGGCCATAGCGGTCGATCAGCGGATGGCAGGCGGGATGACGCAACAGGCTGTCGATTGAGGGTAAGCGCGGCGGGATCGAGGCAAGGTTTGCGGGCATTCATGTACTCCGAAAAAGGCGTCCTGAGCATCTGCCTCCAATTCAGTCTGTGGGCGTCGGCTTGCTGGCGAAAGGGTCGGTTCAGTCAAAATCGATAGGACTGAGCGGACGCCTTCGCCAGCAAGCCGGCTTCCACGGCATTCGGCCAGAAGCAGATTGCAGCGTGTTGCGGAATCTGAGTGTAGACGCCCTTTTCACTCGCTCCCAGGGGCCAACAGCAGGTTCGGGGCGATGCGCTGGATACCTTCCAGGTCCAGGCGCATGTCCAGCATCAGGCTTGCCAGGTCCGCCGAGAGGGCCTCGGCTTCGGCGTCACACTCCAGGTAGATCTGTTTGAGGTAGGTATTGCAGGCCGGACAGATCTCTGCCCTCAGCGGCGCCTTGTCCACCGCCACGCGGTCATCGTTCAGGCTGACGTATTTCAGCCCTTTGCTCTGCTCGCAATACACGCATTTGACCCGCACTACGTGCCATTCACAGGCACACAGCGAACACACGAGGTAGCGAAGACCGTTGTATTTGCCGCGATGACGAATGACGCCCGCCATCGCGGGTGAACCACAGGCCGGACACTGGCCCAGGCTGTCGCAGGGTTTGAGATCGGTCACGGACAGGGTCAACAACCAATGGCTCCAGGCCGTCTGCAGGGCTGCCCCCAAAAACGGCACCACCGCCGCTGGCAGACCCGCGAACTGACCGCTGAGCAGCGAAATCGCCCAGGCTTTGCGCTGGCCTTCGTCGGCATTGAGCAGTTGGACTACGGCCTGCCTGACGTGATCGTGCGCGAACGGTTGAAAGCGTTCCAGGAGGGCATCCAGATACCGCTGCCAGTGCGCTTCGCGGACCAGACTGTCGGCCGCAAGCGGCGGCAGGCCATGTTGCCGGCACACCTCCAGACGCCCACTGTCCGGCAGCCAGTCGCTGGGCGGCTGATCGATCACGTCCTGCTGAACCCGACACAGCGCTGCAATCAGACGCAGATAATCCGCCAGGGGATGATCTTCGGCGAGTTGCTCCAGGCGCGCGGCTCGCAGTGCAAACAGGTTGGCGGGTGGCAGGTACAGGAACGGCAGGGAGTAAGCCCCCGCCTGTGCCTGGATTTCTTCGGGTTCGAGCGTCTGACTCAAAGCGTCATCCTTTCTTGGTTGCGCGAGGCTGCGCCTGAACCGGCGCGCCCTCTTCATCGACGATCTTGCGATACCACAACGCGTGGTGTTTCTTCGCCCAACGGCGGCTGACCCAGCCATGCAGCATGGCGCTCACTGAGCCCTTGATCCAGATACCGGCATAAATATGCACGATGATGCTGGTGATCAGCACGAAGCCGGCCAAGGCGTGCACCACGGCCCCGAGACGAATCACGGTGATGCCAAAGTACTCACTGAAGTAGGCCCGCCAGATCACCAGGCCACTCAACAGCAACGCCAGCATGCACAGCAACAACGTCCAGAACAGCAGCTTCTGACCGGGGTTGTACTTGCCGATCGGCGGCACGCCCTCCTCTGAATTGACCATTACCCGATTGATCCGCTTGAGCCACAGACGGTCGTTGGGGATGAACAGGTTGGCGCGCCAGAAACGGATCACCAACCCTAGGAAAAACACGAACATCGCCACGCCCATGAACGGATGCAGAATACGCGTCCACGGGCCGCCACCGAACAAATGGGTCAGCCAGAACATCGCCGGATGAAACAAGGCCAGGCCGGATAATCCCGCCATGAAGAACAGAATCGCCACCAGCCAGTGGTTGGTCCGCTCGTTGGCGTTGTAGCGCAGAATGGTCTTGCCGGGTTCACGGTGTTCGCTCATGGCCGCTGCTCCCCTTCAGGTCCCGTTTTGTCTGGGTCGTAGACATGCACAGCGGGATCGACCTCGTGCACGCTCGGGTCCTTCGCAGGCTCGTGCTCGTCTTCCTCGCGTTGCGGCCCGACCCGCACGTAATGGAAGAACCCCGCGAGTACCGCGACGCCCATCGCAAGCAAGCCCAGCGGTTTGCTGACGCCCTTCCACAGCCCCACCAGCGGGCTGATTTCCGGGTCCTTCGGCAAGCCGGCGTACAACTTGGGATCGTCGGCATGGTGCAGCACATACATCACGTGGGTGCCCCCGACGCCGGCAGGGTCGTACAGCCCGGCGTTCTCAAAACCGCGGGATTTCAGATCGACGACCCGCTCGGCGGCGTGCACCTTCATGTCTTCCTTGGTGCCGAAGACGATGGCGCCGGTCGGGCAGGTCTTCACGCACGCTGGCTCCAGCCCCACCGAGACGCGGTCCGAGCACAGCGTACATTTGTACGCCTTGTGGTCCTTTTGCGAGATCCGGGGAATGTCGAACGGGCACCCGGTGATGCAGTAACCGCAACCGATGCAGTGGTCCTGATTGAAATCGACGATGCCGTTGGCATGCTTGATGATCGCACCGGGGCTTGGACAGGCCTTCAGACAACCCGGATCGGCACAGTGCATGCAACCGTCCTTGCGGATCAGCCACTCCAGGTTGTTGTCGGCCGTTTCGTGCTCGGTGAAGCGCATCAGGGTCCAGGTCTCTGCGCTCAGGTCCTGCGGGTTGTCGTAGGTGCCGTGGTTATGGCCGACCTCGTCGCGCAGCTCGTTCCATTCCGAGCACGCGACCTGGCAGGCTTTGCAACCGATGCATTTGGTGGTGTCGATCAGCTTGGCGACCTCTTCCAGTTGCCTGACCGACGAGGGCACCGTGGTGGTGGCTGAACGCGCAGTGATGTCTTGAATGGCCATCAGATTTTCTCCACGTTCACCAGGAACGACTTGGATTCCGGGGTTTGCGAGTTACCGTCACCCAGGAACGGCACCAGTGTGTTGGCCAGGTATCCGTTGCGCGTGGTGCCGGTGAACCCCCAGTGGATCGGGATGCCGATCTGATGCACCACCTGATTGTTGACCTGCAACGGCCGTATCCGCTTGGTCACCACCGCAACGGCTTCGATGAAGCCGCGTTTGCTGCTGACCCTCACCCGATCCCCGGCGACAATGCCTTTCTCCTTCGCCAGCGCTTCACCGATCTCGACAAATTGTTCAGGCTGCGCAATTGCGTTGAGACGGCAATGCTTGCTCCAGTAATGGAAATGTTCGGTCAGACGGTAGCTTGTGCCCGCGTACGGGAAGTCCTTGGCCACCCCCAATGAGTCCCACACTGAATCGAAGATCCGGCCAGCCGGATTGCTGGTCGCTTTCTTATTGTTCGGGTGCAGCGGATTGATACCGATCGGGGTTTCAAAAGGCTCGTAATGTTCCGGGAAAGGCCCCTCGTTCATCTTGTCGACGGCAAAGAATCGCGCCACGCCCTCAGGGTTCATGATGAACGGGTTCATCCCGGCTTCCGGGGCGGAGGTGGTGACGAAGTCCGGCACATCAGTGCCCGTCCAGGCCTTGCCGTTCCACCAGATCAGCCGTTTCTTCGGATCCCACGGCTTGCCATGGGTGTCGGCCGACGCGCGGTTGTACAGAATCCGCCGATTGCTCGGCCACGCCCACGCCCACCCCTGATGCTGATGCATGTCATAAGGGTCGCTGTTGTCCCGTCGTGCCATCTGGTTGCCGGCTTCGGTCCAGCTGCCGCAGAAGATCCAGCAGCCTGACGCCGTACTGCCATCGTCCTTGAGCTGGGCGAACCCGCTCAGTTGCGCGCCACCCTTGATGGCCGCGCCCGAGAAATCCGTGAAATCGGTGGTGGCGGCGCCATTGATCTCCTTGGCGATCTCTTCAGGCGATGGCTCCTCAGGCACTTTGTAGGGCCAGTTCAGCTTCAGCAGCGGCTCGGCAAACGCACCGCCCTGCTCCTGATACCGCTTGCGCAGGCGCAGGTACAGTTCGCTCATGATGCGGATGTCGGTGGTCGCTTCGCCGGGACCGTCTGCGCCTTTGAAGTGCCACTGCAGCCAGCGGCTGCTGTTGACCAGCGAGCCGTCTTCCTCGGCAAAGCAGGTGGTGGGCAGGCGAATGACCTCGGTCTGGATCGCGTCGGTCTGGACATCGTTATACGGCCCGACCTTATGCCAGAACTCAGAGGTTTCCGTCGCCAGCGGGTCCATGATCACCAGCCATTTAAGCTTGGCGAGCGCCTTCATCACCCGGTTCTTGTCCGGCAATGCGGCGATGGGATTGAACCCCTGGCAGATATAACCGTTAACCTGCCCTTTGCCCATCATGTCGAACATTTTCAGAATGTCGTAGTTGGGAATATCCAGCTTGGGCAGCCAGTCATAACCCCATTTGTTCTCGGCCGTGGCATTGGCGCCATACCAGGACTTCATGAGGCTGACGTGAAATTTGCTGTAGTTCTGCCAGTAGGACAGTTGCCCTGGGCGCAGCGGCATTTGCGTGCGTTTGGTGATGTAGGCGTCGTAATCCTGCTCCGCATCGGACGGCAAGGTCAGGTAGCCGGGCAGTGCGTTGGAGAGCAGCCCGAGGTCAGTGAGGCCCTGAATATTCGAGTGACCGCGCAAGGCGTTCACGCCCCCGCCGGGCATGCCGACGTTGCCCAGCAGCAGTTGCACCATCGCCGCGCTGCGAATGATCTGCGAACCGATGGAGTGCTGCGTCCAGCCCAGCGCATAGAGAATCGTCATGGTCTTGCCCGGTGCCGAGCAGGTGGCGATCTCTTCCCAGATTTTCATCATCTGGTCCTGAGGCATGCCGCAGGTCAGGCTGGCGATTTCCGGGGTGTAGCGGCTGTAGTGCTGTTTCATCAGTTGGTAAACGCAACGCGGATCCTGGAGGGTCGGATCGACTTTGACGAAGCCGTCCTCGCCCAGTTCGTAGCCCCAACCCGATTTGTCGGTGTAGAGCCGCTTGGTCGCGTCGTAACCACTGAAAATGCCATCTTCAAAGCCATAGCCGGCTTTGACGATGAAGGACACGTCGGTGTAGTTGCGCACGTATTCGTGCTGAATCTTGTCCTGGGTCAGCAGGTAATTGATCAACCCGCCCATGAACGCGATATCGCTGCCGGTACGGATCGGCGCGTAATAGTCGGCCACGGAGGCCGTCCGCGTGAAACGTGGGTCGACCACGATCAAGCGTGCCTTGTTGTGCGCCTTGGCTTCGGTCACCCACTTGAATCCACAGGGGTGTGCTTCTGCTGCGTTGCCGCCCATCACCAGGATCAGATTCGCGTTGGCGATATCGGTCCAGGTATTGGTCATGGCTCCACGGCCGTACGTCGGGGCAAGACTTGCCACCGTCGGGCCATGTCAGACACGTGCCTGGTTATCGAACCCCAGCATGCCGGTTGCGCGAATGACTTTGTGCGTCATGTAACCGGCTTCGTTGGACGCCGCGGACGCTGCAAGAAAGCCCGTGGTCAGCCAACGGTTGACGGTCTGACCCTTGTCGTTCTTCTCGATGAAGTTGGCATCGCGGTCGGCCTTCATCAGGTCAGCCACACGGTCCAGGGCTTCATCCCAGGAAATGCGGGTCCATTCGTTACTGCCCGGTTTGCGCACCTGAGGGTATTTGAGGCGACTGGGGCTGTGGATGAAATCCAGAAGCCCCGCGCCTTTCGGGCACAGGGTGCCCCGGTTGACCGGGTGATCCGCATCGCCTTCGATGTGAATGATGTTCTGCGCGACGTTTTTCGCAGCATCGCCCTGGCTGTACATGATCAATCCGCAGCCCACCGAGCAATACGGACAAGTGTTGCGGGTTTCATGGGTGTGGGTGAGCTTGAAGTGGCGTATCTGCTCGGCAAACGCGGGCGTTGGGGCCATGCCCAACGCCGCCAGGCTCGAGCCTCCAAGGCCAACAGCGGCGACCTTGAAGAATTGCCGGCGGTTGAGGTCCATCGTGCACTCCTGATCAGGGGGAAAGTCCCGATACGTTGTCGGGACTCTTTTCAATCACGGGTTTTGAACGCGGTGTCGGCAAAAAAGCCGACCTCAAAAACTCTAGCCCATAATGCCAGCATCGCCAGGAAAATCAGATCATCGGGCCCGTCGTAGACCACCTGCGGCGGTGGAGAAGCAGTGGGTCAGGTCCATCAAGGGTGACTGACACACCGCCTTCGTCCGAGTGCGGCCCAGACCCTCGTAACCTCGGACGGCTCCTACAGGGTCCGGTTTGACGCACGAACCGGTGCCCAGACCTCGGACCTGTGGGAGCCGGCTTGCTGGCGAATGCAGTGGGTCAGCGACCTCAATGTCGTTTGACCCACCGCGATCGCCAGCCAGCCGGCGCCTACAACAGCAGCATTACGGCTGATTCCCGACCGGCTTGAGAATCACCACACCCAGCGGCGGCAGCTCCAGTTGCAACGACACCGGCTGACCATGGCTCTTGATTTCTTCCGCCACCACGCCACCACCATTGCCCAGATTGGAACCGGAATACACACCCGCATCACTATTGAGCAGCTCAGCCCACTTGCCACTGAACGGCACTCCCACCCGATACCCATGGCGCGGCACGGGCGTGAGGTTGGCCACCACCAACAGCGGCTCGCCTTCCTTACTCCAACGCAGATAGGCATACACGCTGTTGCCCGCGTCATCACCAATCACCCACTGGAAACCCTGTGGCTGGCAATCCTGTTCATGCAACGCCTTCTCTGATCGATACAACCGGTTCAGGTCCGCAACCAGCGTATGAACACCTTTGTGCTCGGCGTACTGCAGGAAATGCCAGTCCAGCTCCGTGTCGTGGTTCCACTCACGCCACTGCCCGAACTCACAGCCCATGAACAGCAGCTTCTTGCCGGGGTGCGTCCACATGAACGTCAGGTAAGCGCGCAGGTTGGCGAACTTCTGCCAGCGGTCGCCCGGCATCTTGTCGATCAGCGAATGCTTGCCGTGCACCACTTCATCGTGGGAAATCGGCAGGATGAAACGTTCTGACCATGCGTAAACCAGGCCAAAGCTCAGTTCGTTGTGGTGATGCTGACGATGAATCGGATCCTGCTCGATGTAATGCAGCGTGTCATGCATCCAGCCCATGTTCCACTTGTAGGAAAACCCGAGCCCGCCCTGTTGAGTGGACTGAGTCACACCCGGCCATGACGTGGACTCCTCGGCGATCACCAACGCACCGGGCGCTTCCACCGAAACCACATCATTGAGGTGACGAAGGAAGTCGATCGCTTCCAGGTTCTCACGGCCGCCGTAGCGGTTGGGCACCCACTCTCCGGCCTTGCGCGAATAATCGCGGTAGAGCATCGAGGCCACGGCATCGACACGCAGGCCGTCGACGTGGAAATTCTTCAGCCAGTGCAGACCCGAGGCAATCATGAACCCGTGCACTTCCGTGCGACCGAGGTTGTAGATCAGCGTGTCCCAGTCTTGATGAAACCCTTCCTGCGGATTGCCGTATTCATACAGCGCAGTGCCATCGAACTGCGCCAGCCCGTGGGTATCGGTCGGAAAATGTGCGGGGACCCAGTCAAGGATCACGCCAATGTCGTTCTGGTGACAAGCGTTGACGAACGCTGCGAAATCCTCCGGCGTGCCGTATCGCGCGCTGGGGGCGAACTGCGACAACAACTGATACCCCCATGAACCGCCAAACGGGTGTTCCATGATCGGCATCAGTTCGATGTGGGTGAAACCCAGTTCCTTGATGTAGGGGATTAACTCGGCCGCCAGTTCGTGCCAGTTGAAAGGACGATCAGGCTCGTCTTCCCCGCCGTGATGCCATTTCCAGGAGCCGGCGTGCAATTCATAAATCGACAACGGCTTGTGAATGTCGTGTTTGTCGCCGCGCGACTGCATCCAGTCATTGTCCTGCCAGTCAAAGCTCAGCGGCGCAGCCACTTTTGACGCGGTGTCCGGCGGCCGCTGGGTCGCCAACGCCATCGGGTCAGCCTTCAGAGGAAGCACGCCGTGCTGCCCGAGAATCTCGTATTTATAGGCTTCGCCCGGCCCGATGCGCGGAATGAAAATCTCCCATACCCCGGACGGATAGCGCACGCGCATCGGATGCCGCCGACCGTCCCAGCTGTTGAAGTCGCCCACCACCGACACACGACGCGCGTTAGGCGCCCATACCGAGAAACGCACACCCTCGACGCCGTCGACGGTTTTCACCTGAGCCCCCATCGCGCTGCTCAGGTCCCGGTGGTTGCCTTCGGCAAACAGGTACAAGTCCATTTCACCCAGCAGCTCGCCGAAGCTGTAAGGGTCTTCGGTAATCTGCTCGCCGGTCGCCCAGTTGATTTTCAGCAGGTACGGTTCGCGCACCGGAAAATGCCCGGCGAAGAAGCCAGGCTTTTCACTCATGGTCAGTTCGCCAAGGTCACGCTCGCCATCGCGAGACAAGACCCGCACACCCAGCGCATTGGGCAGATAGGCGCGGATCACCTGCCCGTCCTTGCCATCACTGTGAGGGCCGAGCATGGAGAACGGATCACGGTGTTCGGCGCGGATCAACGCGTCCATATCGCCGGCGTTGGGCAGCAACTTATGGTTGCCATCGCCGAATTGGTCAGACGCTTTCATTTTCATTCTCCATCAGACAAGTTCAACAGCCCGCGCAAGCCTTGAAGCGGAACCGACAACCAGGTCGGCCGATTCTCGGCCTCGTAGGCCACTTCATAAGCGGCTTTTTCCAAGGTGAACAACGCCAGTGCAGCGGCCTCTCCCTTGGCATCTTTCCAGGCGTGCGCGATGCCATCGGTGGCTTTCTTATAGCCATCAAGAAATGCAGCGCGTGCCTGTATCAAATACGTCTCAGCGACATGTTGACGTGCGGCCGAAGCCTCAGGCGAGGTGTCTGCCGCTTGCGCGTTGCGCATGGCCATGGCGGCAGCGTAGTCGAACGATCGCAGTACACCGCTGACATCCTTGAACGGGCTGTACTTGGCGCGTCGTTCTTGCAGCGGACGTGCCGGTTCCCCTTCAAAGTCAATCAGATAGGCATCACCCTTGACCACCAGCATCTGCCCCAGGTGCAAGTCACCGTGGACCCGCATGCGCAAGCCGCCAACCGATCGTTTCGCCAGGCTCTGAACCTGCGCCAGCAGCGTTTTGCGTTTGCCAAGCAGTTCACTGACCAGTTGCTGATCGCCGGGTTCCAGACTGTCGCGATGTTGCTCCAGTAGATTCAGCGCCCGCTCGACCTGTGCCGAGACGCTTTTCGCCGAGGCCTGACTGTCCTTGACGCTGGTGACCTCGGTTTTGAAGTCCGGGTTGTCAGTCGGCGTACTGAGCACGACATGCATTTCACCCAGACGCTGTCCCAGCAGACCGGCAAAGTCCTTGAGTTCCAACAGTGCATTGGCGTGCTGTTCCACGTTCGAATGGCCGTGAGCCATTTCGTCCCGCACGGCACGCTCAAGGTTGTTCTGCGTCCATTCCCAGGCGTCGCCCTGATTGCTCAGATACCCCTGGGCGATCATCAGCAGATTGCTCTCTCCCTCACCGTCCACCCGGACCACAGCACCCAGCAACGGCGAGATGTGTTGATACCCGGCCTCGGTGAGGTACGCGCCCATTTCCAGCTCGGGGTGAGTGCCAGCAGCGACCCGGCGAATCATCTTCAACACCACACTGCTGCCAATGACTACCGAGCTGTTGGATTGCTCGGCCGACAGGTAGCGCACTTCGGACTCGTCGTTCAGCCCCAGCGGCGCCAGTTTCGATGTCTGCTGAAAGCGCAATTCTCCGTCATTGGTGGCAAGAACCGTCTGGTCCTGCATGCCCTTGATGACGGCACGAATGAATGGCTCAAGCGTAAACGCGTCGGTGATCAACCCGACCTGTCGTCCGCGGCGGACGCGGGCAAGGGCCAACTGCTGCGGCAAGGCGCTGCTGAAATCGTCTTCGGCGAGGAAACCGAACGGCAATTGATAACGCGCGACGTCGCCGCCTGCCGTGACTTCGATTTCGCTGAGCATCACAGGGCGCTGGGCGGAGCCGAAACGCACACCGTAGCTGATATGAACATTGTCGATGGCCGTCCCTTTGCCAGCGAACCAGCGACGCTTGGGCAAGTAAACCGACAGCGACGTCTGCTCCAGCGTCTGGCGCAACGGTTGATCCAGCAATTCTTCCAGACGTTGTTTGAGCACCAGGGTCGGGAAGTCCGGCATGCTCTCGGCGGGTTCGACGTGCCAACTGGGCATTTGATTCTCCGCGGCCAGCAGGAACCAGTAGAAGCCGTAGGGCGGCAACGTCAGCAGGTAGTTGAGCTGGCCAATGGGTGGGAAAGCGCTGCCGCCGAGCATCTCCACCGGCACGGTGCCGGCGTATTGAGAAAGCTCCAGTTCCGCCGCCTGGGAGGCTGACGAAACGTTGGCGACACACAAAATGATTTCGCTCTTGCCGTCAGGGCCGGTGTACTCACGGGTGTACGCCAGAATCCGCCGGTTACTCGGCGAGAGCATTTTCAGGGTGCCGCGACCGAAAGCCTTTTGTTGTTTACGCACGGCAAGCATGCGACGCGTCCAGTTCAGCAGCGAATGCGGGTCGTGGTCCTGCGCCTCGACGTTGACTGACTGAAAGCCGTAAAGCGGGTCCATGATAGGCGGGAGTACCAGACTCGCGGGGTTGGCCCGTGAAAAACCGCCATTGCGGTCGATGGACCATTGCATCGGTGTGCGCACGCCGTCGCGGTCGCCGAGATAAATGTTGTCACCCATGCCGATTTCGTCACCGTAATACAGGGTCGGTGTGCCGGGCATGGACAGCAACATGCTGTTGAGGAGCTCGACGCGACGACGGTCGCGTTCCAGCAAAGGCGCCAGACGGCGACGGATGCCGAGGTTGATTCGCGCACGGCGGTCGGAGGCGTAGTAGTTCCACAAATAATCGCGCTCACGGTCAGTGACCATTTCGAGGGTCAACTCATCGTGGTTGCGCAGGAAAATCGCCCACTGGCAGTTTTCCGGAATTTCCGGGGTCTGACGCAGGATATCGGTGATCGGGAAACGGTCCTCTTGCGCCACCGCCATGTACATCCTGGGCATCAGCGGAAAGTGGAACGCCATGTGGCATTCATCACCGTCCTTGCCCTTGCGATCGCCAAAATACAGCTGCGTGTCTTCCGGCCACTGGTTGGCCTCGGCCAGCAGCATGCGATCCGGGTAGTTCGCATCGATCTCGGCGCGAATCTGCTTGAGCACGTTGTGTGTTTCTTGCAGGTTTTCGTTGTTCGTCCCGTCACGTTCGATCAAGTACGGGATCGCGTCCAGCCGCAGGCCATCGATGCCCATGTCCAGCCAGTAACGCATCACTTCGAGCACCGCTTTCATGACCTGCGGGTTGTCGAAGTTCAGGTCGGGCTGGTGGGAGTAGAACCGGTGCCAGAAATACTGACCGGCCACCGGATCCCAGGTCCAGTTGGACTTCTCGGTGTCGAGAAAGATGATCCGCGTGCCATCGTACTTCTGGTCGTCATCGGACCAGACATAGAAATCTCGCGCCTTTGAGCCCTTTTTCGCGTGCCGCGCTCGCTGGAACCAGGGGTGCTGGTCGGATGTGTGGTTGATGACCAGTTCGGTGATCACCCGCAAACCGCGCTTATGCGCCTCGGCGATGAACTTCTTCGCGTCGGCCATGGTTCCGTAGTCGGTGTGTACGCCCCGGTAATCCGCAATGTCATAGCCGTCATCGCGGCGCGGTGACGGGTAGAACGGCAGTAACCAGATGGTATTGACGCCCAGTTGGGCGATGTAATCCAGCTTGGCGATCAGGCCCGGAAAGTCTCCGATGCCATCGTCATTCGAATCGAAATACGATTTCACATGAACCTGGTAGATCACCGCATCCTTGTACCAGAGCGGGTCTTCGATAAAGGCAGCGTTGCGAGGTTTTTTTGCCATGACCACATCCTTCGAATTATGGGTTTGTGGTTCTGATCCGCCAGATACCAAACGGCTGGTAGGACGGATCGATGCGCATGAACTGCGTCTTGCCGTACCAGGTCCAGGTGTGTCCGGTCATCAAATCCTCACCCAGGGTCGCTGCATCGTCCGGCAGCCCCATTTCCCACAGCGGCAGCTCGAAATTCGCTTCTTGAACGTTATGCGGATCGAGGCTGACGGCGACCAGCACGAAGTTGCTGCCATCGGCGCTGCGCTTGCCGAAATACAGAATGTTGTCGTTCCACGCGTTGTAGATGCGCAGGCCCAGATGGGTCTGCAAGGCCGGGTTCTGACGACGGATTCGGTTAAGCTGCGCGATCTCGGCAATGATGTTGCCCGGCTGGGTGAAATCACGAGGACGAATCTCGTATTTCTCCGAGTCCAGGTATTCCTCTTTGCCGGGGACAGGTGCCGACTCGCACAGCTCGAACCCCGAATACATGCCCCACAACCCGGAACCCATGGTTGCCAGCGCAGCGCGAATCAGAAAGCCGGCCCGACCCGAGTCATGCAGAAAATGCGGATTGATGTCGGGCGTGTTGACGAAGAAGTTCGGCCGGTAACACTCACGCCACGGCGACTGGTTGAGCTGAGTAAAGTACTCAGCGAGCTCGGCCTTGGTGTTGCGCCAGGTAAAGTAGGTGTAACTCTGCGAATAACCGACCTTGCCCAGTCGGGCCATCATCGCCGGTTTGGTGAACGCCTCGGCGAGGAACATGACGTCGGGGTGCTGAGCACGGATATCCGCAATCATCCATTGCCAGAACGGCAGCGGCTTGGTGTGAGGGTTATCGACGCGAAAGATTTTCACGCCCTCCTCGACCCACCCCAGTACAACGTCGCGCAGCTCCAGCCACAGGCTGGGGATGGCGTCGGGCGCATAGAAGTCGACGTTGACGATGTCCTGATATTTCTTAGGCGGGTTTTCCGCATAGCGAATGGTGCCGTCCGGACGCCACGAAAACCAGCCTGGATGTTCTTTAAGCCACAGATGGTCCTGCGAACACTGAATGGCGAAATCCAGTGCGATTTCCAGCCCATGTTCAGCCGCAGCCGCCACCAGATTGCGGAAGTCTTCACGGGTGCCCAATTGAGGGTGGATGGCATCATGCCCCCCGTCAGCACTGCCGATGGCATACGGACTGCCGGGATCATCAGGCCCTGCTGTCAACGAGTTGTTAGGGCCTTTGCGGTGGGCGCGACCGATAGGATGAATCGGCGGGAAATACAGCACGTCGAATCCCATGTCGCGAATCATCGGCAGGCGGCCATGGACGTCATTGAACGTGCCATGACGGTTTTTGTCGTCGGTGATCGAACGGGGAAACAGTTCGTACCAGCTGGCAAACTGAGCCAACTCACGCTCAACGTCCAGCGGGTATTCGAGGCTACGGCTCAAAAAAGCGTGGTTATCGGCGTGCGACATGATCGTCGCCGTCTCGCTGTTCAACAGCAACGCCACCTGCGCCTCGTGTTCGGTGTTCTGACCGAGCCGTTGCAGCAGGCTGTCGATCTGCCCGCGAAGCTCGTGCTGGCTGCGCTCAGACGCATGAATGAGATGAAGCCGCCCTTCTTCCAGCTCCAGGCCGATATCGACCCCGGCGGCGTATTTTTTCTCGAGCTCGTAGCGGTAGCTGGCGAACTGATCGATCCAGGCTTCGAGACGGAAGACATAACGGCTCACCGAGGTCGGGGTGAATTCGCCGATCCAGCTGTCGTTGCCCAGATCGCGCATGGGCGCTTCGTGCCACGCCTGCTCGTCGGCCGCGCGGTAACGAATGCGCACGGCCAATTTGTCGTGACCGTCGGCAAACACCTTGCTGGTGACGGTCATCGGCTGACCAATGATGGCCTTGGCCGCAAGCAGCCCGGACTCGATCACTGGCTGCGTGTCTTCAATGACAATGCGCGGGAGCTGCAAGGCCTGAGTCAGGGGTAAAGGTTGGGTTGGGTGCGGTACATCGGTGGCCAAAGAATCAGGGCCGTATGGCTGATCAGCAGTCACATTCATCGAGCATCACTCCTCACGCCCCAGGGACGCTCCGTGTTAACAATCCGTTGCGAGAACGTCTTGTCCATCAATACAGAAAGGGAGCCACCGGACCGAACGCATCCCGACGTGGCAGCATAGGTTCCGAACGCCAGTCCAGGGGAAAAGTTCAAAGAGCTTGTGCGGCTGAAAATCGATCCATTGCCAGCGTAGCCTTGCGCGGTTGAACCGTTGAAAAAAACACGGAAACATTGCGCTGAATCATTCGAACGGCCCCGCTGTCGAAGCCTGCGAGCGCGTTGAAATGCGGCACTACTGCCTGTTCGAACCTGCGCTGAAGGAAGGTGAAGCAATGAACATTCCCATTCCCGCAGAAACGCCCGATCCGAATATCGACGACCCGGAATTGCCGGTCCCTGAACCTGAAGAACCGCCTCCACCGACCATGCCGCCGGTGATCGAGCCCCCTAAAGGCGATCCGCCCTCGCAGGAACCGCCAGCGATTCTCGGTGAGGATTTTCCCGAGTAAGGGGCCGTCGACAGGCTGAGCTCGAATGACGACACCTGGATCTGGGCGAACCGGGCACGCCGAACACCTCGGCGTGCTCAGGGTTGGTGCGAGTCGCCTCCGGTGTTTCGATCCGGGTCCTTCGCTTTTTCCTCTGGCGGATCGAATCGTTCGACGATCATCGGCATGAGGCTGAAAATCCCCAGGGCCAGAATCGTGCTGAGCACCGCCGTCATTTCCCTCCCCATGCCGGCCGCAATTCCAATGGCGGCGGTCATCCACAGGCCCGCCGCAGTGGTCAGCCCTTTGACTTGATGCGTATTGAGGTGGTCGCCTTTGAGGATGGTCCCTGCGCCGAGAAAGCCGATCCCGGCGACGATCCCCTGCACCACCCGGCTCACCGCCGCATCGTCGGCACCAGCCAGACGTGGGACCAACACGAACAACGCTGCACCCATACACACCAGCATGTGCGTCCGCACCCCGGCCGCCTTGCCCTTGTGCTCGCGCTCGAAACCCAGAATGCCGCCCAGCAACGCAGCGATCACCAAACGAATGGTGACCCGGGTCAGTTGGGATGCATCGGTGATATCGGAAAATTCGGAGCGCAGCGTCTCGACGACTTCTTGCCACCAGGCATTCATTGAGCGACTCCTGTTTATTCAGTGCCTCTTCGCGGGCACATTAATGGACCGCGCCGCTATCGGCTCGTTCGCCTCGTTCCCCTCATACTCCGTTTGCTCACGCATGCCGCCGACCGGGGTGTCGATTGTGAATGACCTACCGCATTCGCGGCCCTCGTAACCTCGGACGGCTCCTACAGGGTCCGGGTTGACGCACGAATCTGAGTCCAGGCCTGGGACCTGTGGGAGCGAGCTTGCTCTGGGCGGCATTCCGACGAATATGGTGAATCAGCAAATTCATTCGTCGCTGACCCACCGCGTTCGCTGCCCTCGTAACCTCCGGCGTTCTCTACATTGCACAGGCCTACCCGCTGTCGGAATCGGGAAACGATTCGATTGTCCCCGCAGTCACACCTTCACACCCCGTGAAGGAGTACGACCATGCCTCTGGATTTCGACAGCAGCCATCAATACTGCTCAGCGATAGTCGACGGCACGACCTACCGCAGCGCTGTGATCGACGTCGTCATCACCACCAATGACGCGACGCATATGTCCGAAGCGGAAATCGACGGCAGGAAGGTCCCTATCACCGAAGCGGAAGCCGATGCGTTGACCGTCTATAAAGCGAAAGACATGCGCCATCACACCGTTGGTGTGGAACCGGGTGAAGACTCACCAGTGATCTGATCTGCTTTTTATCGAAAAATCTGCACCTGTACTGATACGGCTTTCACGCGCATAGTCTGGTCATCCCGACCCTGCGGCCATTGCTGCACCGCAGGCTTGACTGTCCAGCCGTGAGCCCTCAATGAAGCGTTATGAAAAGTTTGCCGACGATATCGCTGAGCTGATCCGCTCGGGTGTGCTTGCCGCAGGCCAACGCGTGCCGTCCGTGCGCTACGCCAGCCAGACGCATGGCATCAGTCCTTCCACGGTGTTCCAGGCCTATTACCTGCTGGAGCGACGAGGCCTGATCCGCGCACGGCCGCGCTCCGGTTATTTCGTCAACGACAGTTTTGCCCGCGAAACCTTCGCGGCGCAGCGCTTCGAACTGCCCCCTCCCGTCGAGCCATCAGAGACGCCCCACGTCAGCGAATCCACGGAAGTCGATGTCAGTGAGCTGGTGTTCTCGGTCCTCGAATCGATCAAAGACCCCCACACGGTCCCTTTCGGCTCCGCCTTCCCGAGCGCCAGCCTCTTTCCACTGCAGCGCCTTGCGCGCTCATTGGCCAGCGCCACACGGGACATGGACCCGAGTATGGTGGTCAGCGACCTGTCTCCAGGGAATCCGACACTGCGGCGACAGATTGCCTTGCGTTACATGGTAGCGGGTCAAATGCTGCCCATGGAGGAACTGCTGATTACCAATGGCGCGCTGGAGGCCTTGAACCTGTGCTTGCAGGCCGTGACCGAACCCGGCGATCTGGTGGCCATCGAAGCCCCTGCGTTCTATGCCTGTCTGCAGGTACTCGAACGACTGAAGCTCAAGGCCGTCGAAATCCCTGTGCATCCGCAGACCGGCATCGATCTGGCCGTCCTCGAGCAGACGCTCGAACGCTATCCGGTCAAGGCCTGCTGGAGCATGACCAGCTTTCAGAACCCGACCGGTGCGACAGTATCGGAATCACGCAAGCGCGAACTCGTCGAACTGCTGCGCAGGCATGAAGTGCCGCTGATCGAGGACGATGTCTACGCCGAGTTGTATTACGGCCAGCATGCGCCAAAACCCGCCAAGGCGTTTGACACCGAGGGACTGGTGCTGCATTGCGGCTCGTTCGCCAAGAGCCTGGCACCGGGTTATCGCGTGGGTTGGGTAGCCGCCGGGCGTTACGCGCAAAAGGTCGAGCGATTGAAGCTGATGACCTCATTGTGTGCGTCGATGCCCGCACAAGCCGCCATTGCCGATTACCTGCAACACGGTGGCTATGACCGCCATCTGCGCAAATTGCGCAATAGCCTGGAAGACCAACTGCGGGCCATGCTGGGTGCCGTTGCGCGTTATTTCCCACCGCAGACCCGCGTCAGCCAGCCATCAGGCGGGTATTTCCTGTGGTTGGAACTGCCGGAACAGGTCGATTCGTTGAAGGTGTTTCAGGCAGCGCTCGCCCAGGGCATCAGCATTGCGCCGGGCCCGATGTTCTCGCCGACCCGGCGTTTCAAGAATTGCATCCGCCTGAACTACGGCAGCCCGTGGAATGAAACCTCGGAGCGGGCAATGGAAACCCTGGGCAAGATCATTCGGTCGATCAGCGTGGTTTAAGCGCGAAGCCTGTCTGACATTAGCCGTATGGCCTAACGACCGCCACCCAGATCAATAAACGTCCCGGTCGAATAGGACGCCTTTTCCGACAGCAGCCACAAGATAGCCTCGGCCACTTCATCGGCCAGGCCGCCTCGTCCCATTGGAATGGTCGGTTCGAGCTTGCTGACCCGTTGCGGATCACCGCTCAAGGCATGGAACTCGGTGAAGATGTAGCCCGGACGCACGGCATTCACGCGAACGCCCTCGCCCGCGACTTCCTTCGCCAGACCTAAAGTGAAGGTGTCGAGCGCACCTTTGGAGGCGGCGTAATCAACGTATTCGCCCGGCGAACCCAGCCGCGCGGCCACCGATGACACGTTGACGATGCTACCACCCAGCCCGCCGTGGCGCGGCAACATGCGCAGCAATGCGTGCTTGCTGCACAGCATCGGTCCTACCACATTGCTCATCATGATCTTGAGCAGGCGGAATTCGGACATGGACTCAACGCGCGACGTCTCGCCCACCGTCCCGGCGTTGTTGACCAGTGCCGTCAAACGCCCCATCTCGGCATCCACGCGGGAATACAGGCGAATGATTTCGTCTTCGTTGCTGACGTCGGCCTGAACCGCGATGGCGTATCCGCCGGACTCGCGAATCTGCGCGCAAACGCGCTCGGCCGATGTATGGTCCGAAAGGTAATTGATGCAGACGCGATAACCCTGCGATGCCGCCAGAACTGCCGTGGCTGCGCCAATACCTCTGGAGCCGCCAGTGATGAGGAGGTTTTTGTCCATGGGGTGTCCGACTCTATGCTCTTGCTTTTAGTGTTGTGCAAAGCGTGAAACGTCAAAGTATGTGCTCGGCTACGCGTTTCTTCGCCGCGCTAATATCTGCCATGAAGCGGTCCGCTGGCAATGGATGCCCCAGTAGATACCCCTGCAATGACTCACAACCCGGACGGGTCAGAAACCTCTGCTGATCAGCGTGTGGACACCTCCGGCTCACGCGTCAAACCGGTTTCGGCCTGCCAGCCGCCCCCTAATGCCGCGATCAATTGAACACTGGCAATCAGCCGACTTTGCAACAGTGTCAGCACACTGCGTTCATTACTCAATGCGGTGGTCTGCACGTTCACGACATCCAGATAGCCAATCAATCCGGCCTTGTACTGGTTACTGGTCAGACGCAGCGAATCGCGGGCCGCGTCCAGTGCCTCTTTGCGCACCCCGGCTTCCTGCTCGTACACGCGCAGTTGCGCCAGGTAGTCTTCGACTTCCTTGAAGCCATCCAGCACCGTCTGACGGTATTGCGCGACGGTTTGATCGTAGACGGCTTCGGTGCGATCCACCTCGGCCGCGCGCCGACCGCCGTCGAACAGGGTCATGGCCAGTTGCGGGCCGACCGACCAGAAACGGTTCGGCAGACTGATCCAGTTGCTGAAGGTACTGCTGCTGTAGCCACCGTTCATGCTCAGTGTCAGGTCCGGGTAATACGCCGCTTTCGCCACGCCGATGTTGGCATTCGCCGCCATGACCGAACGCTCGGCCGCCGCAATATCCGGACGGCGTTCAAGCAACTGCGAAGGTAACTGCACCGGAATCTGCGGCAGCGCCGGGATCCGGGTGGTCGGCGCCAGGCTGAAGTCGGCAGGCGCCTGCCCCATCAACACCGCGATCGCGCTTTCAAACTGGGCCCGTTGCCAGGCCAGATCGATCAGGTCAGCCTGCGTGCTCTTCAGTTGTGTCTGCGCCTGAGCCACCGCATCGCGCCCCGACACACCGGCCCGGTACTGGTTTTGCGTCAGTTTTAGCGAGCGCTCGTAGGTATCCACCGTGGCTTCCAGCAGACGCTTTTGTTCGTCGAGCACGCGCAGTTGCAGGTAGTTTTGCACCAGTTGCGATTGCAGACTCAACTGCATCGAGGCCAGGTCGGCCAGGCTTGCCTGCGCGTTGGCCTTGTCCGCCTCCAGCCCGCGTCGCAGCTTGCCCCAGATATCCGCCTCCCAGCTCACGCCCAGTTGCGCGTTGTAGGTGTCACGAATCCCGCTGCTGGAGCTGCTCAGGCTGGAGCTACTGCTGCCTCTGCCCTGGCTTGAGCGGTTCTTGCTCGTGGTCAGGTCCAGCGTCGGGAAGAATGCGCCCCGCGCGCTTCGCACCAATGCGGCGGCCTGACGGTATTGCGCTTCGTACTGAGCAACCGTCTGGTTTGAGGTGTTGAGCTTCTCCACCAGACCGTTCAGTTCTGCGTCGCCGTACAGTTCCCACCACGCGCCGCGCGCAATCGCGTCGCTCGGATTGGCCTGGGTCCAGCCTTCGGCGTATTTGAAATGCGCGGGCGTTTGTATGTCCGGCTGCTTGTAGTCCGGGCCCACCGCACATGCGCTGAGCATCAGCGCGCACAAGGCCGCGCCCACCGTGCGCTGAAAGGGCAACACACGCAGGGGGACAGAAACGTTCTGGCGATGGGTCATAGCGGGGTTTCCAGGGCAGCATCCGTTCGTACGCCGCGCCATTGATTGACACGATGACGCAAACGGTCGAGATAAAGGTAAACCACGGGCGTGGTGTACAGCGTCAGAATCTGGCTGAGGATCAAGCCACCGATAATGGTCAGACCTAGCGGCCGGCGCATTTCGGCGCCTTCGGCACTGCTCAGCAGCAACGGCACGGCACCGAGGATCGCCGCCAGCGTGGTCATCAGAATCGGGCGAAGACGCTGCAGACACGCATTGCGGATGGATTCCAGCGGCGACATGCCGCTACCCCGTTCCAGTTGCAAGGCAAGGTCGATCATCAGAATGGCGTTCTTTTTCACCACGCCAATCAACAGGAACAGCCCCAGCAGCGAGATCAGGCTGAACTGCCCGCCGGTGAGGTAGATGCTGAGCAACGCCCCGACGCCTGCCGAGGGCAGCGTCGACAAAATCGTCAGTGGGTGGACATAACTCTCGTACAGAATGCCGAGGACGAGATACACCGCAACCAGGGCGCCGAGAATCATCCACGGCTGGCTCTTCTGAGTCGCGGCAAAGGCGTCGGCGGTGCCCGCCATTTTCGCAATGACGTCTTCAGGCAAGCCCACCGCCGCGACAGCTCGTTCGATGGCCGCTGTGGCCTGGTCCAGCGTCACGCCATCGGCCAGGTCGAATGAGATGTTGTCCGAGGCAAACTGACCGTCGTGGGTGACCCGGTCATCCTCAAGGCTGCGTTCGTAGTGGGCAATGGTCGACAGCGGAACGCGCGCGCCCTGGGCGGTGATCACCTGAACCTGTTCCAGGGTCACCGGGTCGGTCGCGTACTTGGGGCTGACCTCCATCACCACCCGATACTGGTTCAGCGGGTCATAGATGGTCGACACCTGACGCTGGCTGTAGGCGTTGTTCAGCACCGTGGTGACCATGTCCATGTCGATGCCCAGACGCTTGGCCGCATCGCGGTCGACCATCAGCGTCACCTGCTGTGTCCCGCCACCGTCGTGCGCATCGATGGCCGTCAGTTCCTTGAGCGACTTCAACGCGGTGACCACTTTCGGGTACCACAGACGCAGGCTTTCCAGATCACCGCTCTGCAGAATGTATTGGTATTGCGAGGAAGTCTGCTCGCGACCGCCCCCCAGTTGCAGGTCCTGGTCCGGTTGCAGAAACAGGCGTCCGCCCGGCACCTGAGGCATCTCCTTGCGCAGCCGCTCGACCACTTGCTCGGCGCCGATCTTGCGCTCGGCAATCGGTTTCAGGCGCACGATGATGAAGGCGTTGCCTGTGCCGCCGTTGCCGCCGATGAAGCCGGCGACGCTTTCAACCGCCGGGTCTTTGAGGATCGCATTGCGGAACACGTCCAGCTTTGGCTGCATGACGGAAAATGACAGGCCATCGTCACCGCGCACAAACCCCATCAACTGGCCGGTGTCCTGTTGCGGCAGAAACGTCTTCGGCACGACGACGTAGAGCGCGATGTTCACACCAATGGTGACCAGCAGGGTCAGCAAGGTGAGACGACGATGACGCAGCGCCCAGCCGAGGCTGCGGTCATAGTGCGCAACCATGCGGTCGTTGACGCGCTGGCTCCAGCGCTGCAACCGGTTTTCCGTCCCGGGCACATGGGGCTTGAGCCAGCGGGCACAGAGCATGGGCGTCAGCGTCAGCGAGACGATCAGTGACACCACGATCGACGCCGACAGCGTGATAGAGAACTCCCGGAACAGGCTTTCCACCAACCCGCCCATGAACAGGATCGAGATGAACACGGCGACCAGTGAGACGTTCATCGAGAGCAGGGTGAAGCCGACCTCCTGCGCCCCGAGATACGCGGCCTTCATGGGCGGGACGCCTTCATCGATGTGGCGGGAAATGTTCTCCAGCACCACAATGGCATCGTCCACCACCAGTCCCGTGGCGAGGATCAGCGCCATCAGCGACAGATTGTTCAGCGAGAACCCGAACAGGTACATGATTGCGAACGTGCCCACCAGGGAAACCGGCACTGCCAGCGTCGGGATCAGCGAGGCGCGGAAGTTGCCCAGGAAGAGGAACACCACGATGATCACCAGCACCACGGCAATGAGCAGCGTCATTTCGGCTTCGTGCAGGGTGGCCTTGATCACCGGCGAACGGTCCATCGCCAGATCCAGTTTGACGCTTGCCGGGAGCACGGCCTGCAACGCGGGCAACTGAGCCTTGATCGCCGCGACCGTCTCGATGATGTTGGCGCCGGCCTGACGGTTGATGACCAACAGCACCGCAGACTTTTTGTTGAAGAAACCGCTGTTGAAGCGGTCCTCGACCGAGTCCTGGACCTTCGCCACGTCTTTGAGCCGCAAGGCGGCACCGTTCTGATAACGAATGATCAGCGATTCATAATCCTTGGCTTTTTCCAGTTGATCGTTGGCCTGCACCTGCCAGTTGTGATCGGCGTTCTCGACGAACCCTTTGGGGCGGCGCACGTTGGAACCGGAAATCGTCGTCCGCACCTCGTCCAGCGACACGCCGTACTGATCCAGCAATTTGGGTTGGAGCTCGACCCGTACCGCAGGCAACGAGCTGCCGCCAATCTGCACTTCGCCGACGCCGTTCACCTGGGACAGACTCTGCGACAGAATCGTCGACGCCAGGTCATACAGCTGGCCTTTCTCCAGCACGTCCGAGGTCAGCGACAGCACCATGATCGGCGCCTGCGACGGATTGACCTTCTTGTAGGTCGGCATGCTGCGCATGCCGCTCGGCAGCAGGTTGCGCGAGGCGTTGATCGCCGCCTGCACTTCCCGCGCCGCGCCGTTGATGTCGCGGTCCATGTCGAACTGCAAGATCACCCGGGTGGTGCCCTGACTCGACCGACTGCTCATGGTGTTGACCCCGGCAATGGTACCCAGGGATCGTTCCAGCGGTGTCGCCACGCTTGACGCCATGATTTCAGGGCTGGCGCCGGGCAGCGAGGCCGTGACCACGATCACCGGGAAATCCATGTTCGGCAGCGGTGATACGGGCAGCAAGCCGAAGCTCATGCCGCCCAACAGCATGATCGCCAGGCTCAGCAGCATGGTCGCCACCGGCCTGCGGATGAAAGGAGCGGAGAGGTTCATGGGGTACAGCTCCGGGCGGCAAGCTGCCAGTCACCCGCAAAAGCCCCGGCGTGCGCGGTCCCGCTTCTCACTTGCCGCTTGAAGCTTGAAGCGTGCGGCTGCCCCGTCATACCGCCACCTCGGTCTTGCCCGAACGACGGAAGCGGCGTCCCAGGCGATCGAAGTACAGATAAATGACCGGCGTGGTGAACAGCGTCAGCACCTGACTGACCAGCAGGCCGCCGACCATCACCAGCCCCAAGGGCTGGCGCAGCTCGGCGCCGGACCCGGTGGCGAACATCAGCGGAATCGCCCCGAACAATGCCGCCAATGTAGTCATCAGGATCGGCCGGAACCGCAGCAGGGCCGCTTCGTAAATGGCCGTCTGAGGATCGACTCCGCGGTTGCGCTCAGCGTCGAGTGCAAAGTCGATCATCATGATCGCGTTCTTTTTCACGATGCCGATGAGCAGGATGATGCCAATGATCGCGATCATGCCCAGGTCATTGCCGCTGAGGATCAGCGCCAGCAAGGCGCCAATCGCGGCCGACGGCAGGGTTGAAAGAATGGTGATCGGGTGAATGTAGCTCTCGTAGAGCACGCCCAGCACGATGTACATGGTTACAACCGCGGCCAACACCAGCAGCAGCGTGCTGGACAGCGAGGCCTGGAAGGCTTCCGCCGCCCCCTGGAACTCGGTCTGTACGCCGATCGGCATGCCGATGTCTTTCTGCACCTGCTCGATCACGTCCACGGCCTGTCCCAGCGCCACGCCGGGCGCCAGGTTGAACGACATCATCACGGCGGGAAACTGACCGATATGCGTGATGGCAAGCTGGGCCTGACGCTGCTCGACCTTTGCCAGACTCGACAGCTTGACCTGCCCCCCGTCGGCGGTCTTGACGTGAATCTGGTCCAGCGCCTCGGGACCGAGTTCACTCGCCGCGGCCGCCTGCAACACGACCCGGTACTGACTGGCCTGGGTGTAGATCGTGGAGATCTGCCGCTGGCCGAACGCGTCGTACAACGCGTCGGTTATGTTCGCCACCGTCACGCCCAAACGGCTGGCGGCGTCGCGGTCGATGTTCAGGTACACCTGCAAGCCCCTGTCCTGAAGATCACTGGCGACGTCCGTCAACTCGGGACGCTCGGCCAGCGCTTCCACCAGCCTGTTGCTCCACAGACTCAACAGTTCGGCGTCCGGCGAAGACATGCTGAACTGGTACTGCGTGCGGCTGATGCGGTCTTCGATGGTCAGGTCCTGCACCGGCTGCATGAACAGGCGGATGTCGGACAGCTGATCGACCTGCGGCTGAAGGCGCTGAATCACCTGCGTCGCGGTCAGGTCGCGCTGGCCATGGGGTTTGAGGTTGATCAACATGCGACCGCTGTTCAGTGTCGCGTTATCGCCGTCGACGCCGATGTAAGACGACAGACTGGCCACCGCCGGATCTTGCAGAATGATCTTCGCCAGTGCCTGCTGCCGCTCGCTCATGGAGGCGAACGACACCGATTGCGGCGCTTCGGAAATCCCCTGGATCACCCCGGTGTCCTGCACGGGAAAGAAACCCTTCGGCACCGCCAGGTACAGCAACACGGTAATGCCCAATGTCGCGATCGCGACCAGCAGGGTCAGCGGCTGATGCTTGAGCACCCACTGCAGCTTGCGACCATAGGCGCCGATCAGCCAATCGATCCAGGCACCACTGGCGCGATAGAAACGTCCCTGCTCCGCTTCCTTGGGTTCACGCTTGAGCAAGCGGGCACACATCATCGGCGTCAGGGTCAGCGACACCACCAGCGAAATCAGGATCGCCACCGCCAGCGTGATGGCAAACTCCCGGAACAGCCGGCCGACCACGTCCGCCATGAACAGCAGCGGGATCAGAACCGCAATCAACGAGATGGTCAGCGAAATCAAGGTAAACCCGATCTGCCGCGCGCCTTTGAGCGCGGCCTGCAACGGTGTCTCACCCTCCTCCAGGTGCCGGGAAATGTTTTCCAGCATCACGATGGCATCGTCGACCACGAAACCGGTGGCAATGGTCATGGCCATCAAGGTCAGGTTGTTGACCGAAAAGCCGGCGAGGTACATGACACCGAAGGTGCCCACCAGCGACAGCGGCACGGCCACGGAAGGAATGATGGTGGCGCTGAGGCGGCGTAGAAACAGGAAGGTGACCAGCACCACCAGGACAATGGAAATCAGCAGTTCATGTTGCACGTCACTGACCGACGCACGGATGGTTTGAGTGCGGTCGGTCAGCACCACCACGTCCAGGCCGGCGGGCAGGTTGTCGGTGATGCTGGGCAACAAGGCTTTGATCCGGTCGACCACGTCGATGACGTTGGCGCCGGGCTGACGCTGGATGTTGAGCAGGACCGCCTGATTCTCGTTGGCCCACGCGGCCAGCCGTTCGTTTTCCGCGCCGTCGACGATCTGTGCAACGTCCTTGAGCCTCAGCGGGCCGCCGTTGTTGTAGGCCAGAATCAGGTTGGCGTATTCCTCGGGGGACTTGAGCTGATCGTTGGCGTCCAGCATCGACACCCGGGTCGGGCCGTCGAAGTTACCTTTGGGCGTGTTGACGTTGGACGCGGTGACCAGCGTGCGCACGTCCGACAGGTTCAAGCCGTTGGCCGCCAAGGCCTCCGGGTTGACCTTGATCCGCACGGCCTGACGCTGGCCGCCCGCGATGCTGACCATCCCGACGCCGCTGATCTGCGCGATCTTCTGTGCCATGCGCGTGTCGACCAGGTCGTTGAGTTTGGGCAACAGCATGGTTTTGGAGGTGATCGCCAACGTCAGCACGGGCGTGTCGGCGGGGTTGACCTTGTTATAGGTCGGCGGCGCCGGCAGATCGTTCGGTAACAGGTTGGTGGCGCCATTGATGGCAGCCTGCACTTCCTGCTCGGCGACATCCATGTTGATGTCCAGGCTGAAGCGCAAGGTGATCACCGAAGCCCCGCCCGAGCTGGTCGATGCCATTTGCGTCAGGCCAGGCATCTGCCCGAACTGGCGCTCCAGCGGCGCGGTCACGGCACTGGTCATCACTTGCGGGCTGGCACCGGGGTACAGCGTCATCACCCGAATGGTCGGATAATCCACTTGCGGCAACGCCGACACCGGCAGCAAGGTGTAAGCGATCAGACCGGCCAGGACAATGGCCAGCATGCTCAGCGTGGTCGCGACGGGCCTGAGGATGAACAGGCGTGACAGGTTCATACGTTGCCTTTTCTCACGGGGGCGGCGTCGGCCGACTCACCGGTTTCCTTGTCCTTGGCCGGCTGGCCCTGCAACTTGCCGCCGGGCGTGACCGGCACGTCCTTGCTGTCGTTGACAATATCGACTTCGCTGCCGTCCTTCAGGCGGTCAGTACCTTCCAGCACCACGCGATCACCCGCGGCCAGGCCTTCGGTCACCACCGTGACATTTTCATCACCCGGCCCGGTTTTCAGCGAGCGAATGCGGACCTTTTTGTCACCGTCCATCACGTACACAAACGTGCCATTGACGCCGAACTGAATGGCCGCCGAAGGCACCAGGACCACATTTTTCAGGGTATTGGCCAGAAGCCGTGCATTGACGAACTGGTTGGGGAACAGCACTTCGTTATCGTTATCGAAGCGGGCCTTGAACTTCAGGGTGCCTGTGGTGATATCGATCTGGTTGTCGATACTCGCCAGCACGCCCTTGGCCTGTAGCTTCACGTCGGCACGGTCCCAGGCCTCAACCGGCAGCTTGTCACCGCTGCGGTAACGACTGATCACGTCCGCCAGGTCCTTTTCCGGCAAGGTGAAATTGACGGTGATGGGTTTGGTCTGGGTGATAACCGCCAGGGCGATGGTGTCGTTGGCCGCGACCAGGTTACCGACGTCCAGTTGCCGCAGGCCGATACGGCCGGAAATGGGCGCGCGGATCTGCGTGAAATCCAGATTGAGTCTGGCGTCGCCGACCGCCGCCTGATTGGTCTTGATCGTCCCTTGGTACTGGCCGACCAGAGACTCCGCGGTGTCGAGTGTCTGCTTGGCGATGCTGTCTTCTTTGTACAGGTCCCGATAACGCTGTACATCGATTTGCGCATTCTTCAGCAACGCCTGGTTCTGCATCAGCGTGCCTTCAGCCTGTTGCAGGGCGATCTGATAGCTGCGTGGGTCGATGACAGCCAGCAGATCGCCGGCCTTGACCAATTGGCCTTCCTGGAAGTTGATCTTGACCAGTTCACCGGCCACCCGGCTGCGCACATTGATGGTGTTCATCGCGGTGACGGTGCCCAGCGCCTTGTAGTAGATCGGAAAGTCACCGGTAGTCGCCGACGCCACGCGCACCGGAACCGGGCCGGTGGAACCGCCGAAGCCCGGCCGCTGCCCAGTCACTTTTCCCGCGCCGCCCCTGCCGCTGGCGCCCTTGTGGGCCTGACCGGTTGACTGCGCGGTGGCCTCCGTCTTGGGTGACGAACCCGGCCAGTACCGCCAACAGATACCTGCGACAATCAATAGAACCAGAAGGCTGAGCAGCCAGCGACGGGAGTTTCGGGAACCAGACGATTGCATGAATAAGTCAACCAGTGTGCGCGTGAGCGTCTTCGGGAGGCTGAACAATAAGCATAGTTACGTGCCAAGCAAAGGGCCTTTACCGGCAATTTACCTAGTGCTTACTTGGAATAAGGTGTTGACCTGCAAATAAAAACGGCCTGATCGATTCAGGCCGCTTTGTGTTGCGAGGTATTGCCGTGATGAATCCGGCGATACGCAACGAGCAACTTACTTGAGCACTGCCAGTGCGGCGTCGTAGTTCGGCTCCTGACCGATCTCTGGCACCAGTTCGCTGTACAGGACGTTGTTGTCCTCGTCCAGAACGACGACGGCACGAGTGGTCAGACCAACCATAGGACCGTCGGCGATTGCCACACCATAGGTTTCCATGAAGTCAGCACCGCGCATGGTGGACAGGTTTTTAACGTTTTCCAGGCCTTCAGCGCCGCAGAACCGCGCTTGCGCGAATGGCAGATCGGCCGAGATGCACAGGACCACGGCGTTGTTCAGATCGTTGGCCTGAGCGTTGAATTTGCGTACCGAAGTGGCGCAGGTCGGGGTGTCAACGCTTGGGAAAATGTTCAGCACTTTGCGCTTGCCGGCAAAATTTTCCAGCGTCACGTCAGACAGATCACCACCGACCAGGGTGAAAGCAGGCGCCTTGCTGCCGACCTTTGGCAGTTCGCCGCTGATTTGTACCGGGGAGCCTCTACGAGTCACTTGAGCCATGAGCTGAGTCCTTATTTTGAGGGTTGCGGGAAAGACAGGAAGTTAACCACGATTCGGCCTGACGACCTACTGGCGGGCATCACTTTGTTGTCGTTGATGCCTACGCCCGTTAAAAATCCCGTTTGTAGAAAATATCCAGTGAGCTGGCGACGCCACTAGCGGCCTCGATGTACACCTTTTTGCTCAACAGGTACCGTAGCGCGATCGTATTGGCGGGCTCGAACACCCCGACTCCGTATCGGAGGCTGAGCTTGTCGGTGATCTTGCCGCTGGCAACCACGGCGGTGGAGTTACCGCTGCCGGAGGTGTCCAGGTCGAAATCCTTGATCCCGAGATCCGAGGCCAGTTTGCCCGCCGTCGAGGAACCGCCCGCCAACCCAAGGGCGAGCGCGGCCTGAGCCACCATGTTGTTGTCCTCGCCGTTGGTGGCCAAAGGTCGCCCCAGGACCAGGTAGGACAACGCCTGTTCCTGACTCATCGCGGGCTCGGAAAACACCGTTGTCGTCGGCTGTTCGGCACTGCCACTCAGACGAATACCGGCAATCACGTCATCGGTCTGGCGAATCGCTTCGATGTCCAGATACGGCTGGTCCACGGGCCCTGCGAACAGCAGTCGCGCCTTGCGAATGGTCAGGCGCTGGCCATAGGCGCGGTAGCGGCCGTCGTTGAGGTTCAGCTCGCCTCGGGTATCGAGGTTGTCGCCGATATGGACATGCCCCGCGAGGTTGGCTGTCAGACCAAAGCCGGTGAAGCTCAGCTTTTCCTGACCGACTTCGACGTTGATGTCCATCGCGATGGCCATGGGTGGCTTGCCCGCCTCGGTCTGCGCGCCAACGATCACCGTGTCATCGGACACTTTGACGGTGGACGGCGGCAATTGGCGCACCGTGATTTCGCCTTTCGGAATCAGTACCTTCCCCGATACCGCGAGCCGATCGCCCTGCAGGCTGATCTTCAGGTCGGGTGCGGCTTCGAGCCTGGCGTAGGGTTCCACGGTGATCGGCAGATGCGAGCCTTGCAAATTGACATCCACGTCCAGCGTGTCCGCCCAGGCAATGTGGCCGCCAAGGCTGCCCTGGCCCGCCGCACCGCTGCGCCAGTTGCCCTTCAACTGCACGTTTTCACCCGCGATCAAGGCTTGCACGTTGAGTTTTTCAAGCGTAATCGGCAAGTCCGGCCCGGACACTTCGCCATCGCTCAACATGACGTTGCCATTGACCTGCGGCGCCAATAGACCACCCGAAATGCGTCCACTGCCGTTCAGCTTGCCGTTGAGCTTTTCTACCACGGTGACGAAGGGCCGTGCCACTGACACGT
This sequence comes from Pseudomonas sp. NFACC02, assembly GCF_900110765.1. Lineage (GTDB taxonomy): Bacteria > Pseudomonadota > Gammaproteobacteria > Pseudomonadales > Pseudomonadaceae > Aquipseudomonas. Next base: position 123,191 of record NZ_FOEO01000004.1, on the reverse strand, counting down.
CGAGCCCGGTGAGATTGAACTCGCCGTTGACCGGTTTGTTCTTCGCCACGGGATCAATGCTCAAGCGCGCCTGCAAGTCACCCAGTCTGGCGCCCCGAAAATCCAGAGTCGTGTCCACTTTTTTAGGCGTCAGGCTGCTCGTGACCTTGAGCGTCTGGTAAGGGAAGTCCAGCCACTGTTTTTTGTCTCGGACCCGCAACGTGCCGCCACTGGCGTCGATGACCACCTGACCGTTGGGCCCGGATGCCGGAAGGTCGAGTTGAACGTCAGCATTCAAGGCACCTTTCCACGCGAAATCCTTGGGCAACCATTGGGCGAGACTGTCCAGCGGGAACTGCTTGAGGTGATAACGCAAGCGAGGGTCGGGCATCAGGCGTTGGTCTTCCCCACACAGACTTGCCGGTCCTGACCGCCAGCAATGCGCGCCAAAATTGATCTTGCCGTCAGCGAGGCGTTCGAGTTTTGCCGGTTGCTGGAGCTTCCAGTCCTGTCCCCCCGTCTGCACATCACCAGTGGCCAGACGGCCGCGCCAGTTGCCCTTGTCGAGCGTGCCGTCCAGTGCCAACGCCAACTTGAGCAATGGCCCCTGCAGGTCCAGCTTGACCTGCTGCCGCTTGATGTCGCCCTGGCCGTTCACGACGAGCGTGCCCAGCGCGGTGTCACCGACCTGAATGCCGCTGGTTTTCAGATCGAGGGTGGCGCGTTGCGCAGTGTCCAGCTTCGCCGACAGGTTCAGGCTTTGCAGCTTGTTGCGCTCGTACACCAGTTGCGTACCTTGCAGGCCCAATTGGCCTTGGGGCGCCTGTGGCGTGCCCGTCAGGTCGACACGGCCCTTGACCTGCCCCTGCAGACGCGGCCATAGCTGACCAAGGCGCGGCAGGTTCAGGTCCAGTTGTGCGGCCAGCTTCTGTTGCAGGCTGCCGGAGCCCTGAATCCGGTTGTCGCCCAGGCGAATGTTCAAAGCGCTGACATTCCATGTGTCCCCTGCTCCATCCGCTTTGGCTTGCATCACCGCTGGCTGCCCCCGCAGTCGTCCCTTGAGGTCAAGATCGGCGTTCAGATTCAGGCGTTGATCCTTGAAGGATCCCTTGCTGCGCAGCGGACCTGCGAGGGAGCCCGGTAGTTCGGCCACCCAGAACGAAGGGTCGATTGCGCTCAAATCCAGCGCGGTGTCCCAGGCGACTCCGTCGGCGAACTGCACGTTAAGGTGACCACTGGCTTTGCCTTGCCCCGCCACCAGCTCGACCTGCGGCAGAAAAACCTGCTGTAAATCCCCACTGAACGGACTTTGCAGGCTGAACGGCCCCGCTGGGCCTTTGAGGTCACCGACGAAATGACCCAGGTACTTGCCGTCTGTATAGGAAACCTCTCCATTGAACGTATGAATGCTGACTTGAGGCTCGTCAATCGCCGGATACAGCCGGTGCCAGGGGAAATCGAGCCAGTCGACCCTGGCGTCGGCGGTCAAGCCCTTTTGCCAATCCAGCGATCCGCTGAGTTTCAGGCGCTGCTCGGGACTGGCAGTGAGGTCCAGCGTGGTGATCTGCGCGCCTTTGGCATCGACCCGGCCCTGCAACGCCAAGGTCACCGGCCCCTGTTCGGCGGGCAGGCTTGCGTTCCCGAGCACGGTGTAACCCTGCGCCAGATCACCCTTGGCGTTCAGCGTCAGCTGGTTGAGTTGCAGCGTATCGGGCAGGTCCTTGCTGGCCTTGAAACCATCGCTGGTGATCGCGATTTCCGCTGGCAAATTCTCCACCAGCGGCTGTAACTGCCCCACCAGCTTCGCGTCGATGTAGCCGATGGTCTGAGCGTTCACGTTAAGCGTCTTGAGCAGGTCGCCCTGGGCATTCAGCGTCAAGGACAACGGTTGACCACTGATATCGGGAAGCTTGACCTGACCTTGCGCCGTCAGTGGCCAGTCCCCCACGGGGTTCAGCAGACCGGTCAGGTCCAGCACGATGTCGTCGCGTTGCGCGTGTACGGAATCGATCTTCAGGCCGTCTGCCGTCCAATGGGCCGCAAGCTGCACGTCCCGCACTTGCTCGGTCCCGTCCAGGTGCAGGCTGCCGATCTGCACTTCGCCCAGTTCGATGGCCACCGGTAACTTGAGCGCAGGCAACGTGATCGGGCCGCTGGTGTCTTCGTGGGTGGACGGTGCAAAGTGCAGGCGAATATCCGCAGTTTTCAAGGTGTCGATGCACAGCGTCATCCGCATCAGGCAGGACGGAGACCACTCGAATGCGGGCGCGTCCACCTCGACCTTGCTCTCGCCTTGCTGCCAGACCAGCGAATCGGCCCGCCACGCGCCGCCCAGACGGCCGGAAAAATGCTGGACCTGCAAGCCCGGTACCCACGCCAGCGCCCAGCGACTGCCGGACTGTGTCCCGAGCACCAATCCCAGTGCGATCACCACCAGAACCAACAGTGTGAGAACACTGGCCGCGAAAATAAGTGAAACACGCTTCAACAGTGCCGCCTTTGTCACAGTTCAGGCCCCATTGAGAAATGCAGGCGAATGCCGCCGTCATCATCCAGCGCGTGCGCCAGATCCAGACGCAGCGGTCCCACCGGTGAAACCCAGCGAATGCCGATACCGACACCGGTCTTGAGGCTTGGGAAGTCCAGCGAGTTGAACGAGTTGCCTTGATCGACAAACGCCGCAACGCGCCACTTCTCAGCGATCGAGTACTGGTATTCGGCACTGCCGGCAATCATGTAGCGGCCACCGATCTTGTCGCCGTCGGAGTTTTCCGGGGACAGTGACTGATAGTCGTAACCCCGGACGCTCTGGTCGCCACCGGCAAAGAATCGCAACGAAGGCGGAATGGATTTGTAACCGTTGGTGGCTGTACCGCCCACTTGTACGCGGCCCAGAAATCGATGGTTCTGCGCGACCGTGGTCAAGCCCTTGACCAGGGCGGTGCCGTGCAACACGTTGGCGTCCGAGCCCAGGCCTTCCTTCGCCACCTCGGTTTCGAACTGCAAACGGTAACCGTGGTGCGGGTCAATCCGGTTGTCGCTGCGCAGATAGGAATAGCTGATGCCGGGCATCAACAAGGTACTCAAGCCCTCATCGTCGCCCAGCCGGTACTCTTCGCGCTGCCATTTGAGGGAAATGACCCGTTCCCAACCGCTGGGCAATTTACTGTGCCATTCAGGACCTACCGTCAGCAGTTTGCTGAGGCTGTCGGTGTCCGCGATCTCTTCGTATTGATAACCGCCGGCGAATCGCAGCTTATCGGTGAGCGGCGGGTCGAGCGGGATGTCATAAAACAGGCCGACGTTCTGGCGCGGCGCCGACAGTTCCGATTCGATGCCGTAGCTGTGGCCTTGCGGATTGACCCAGTGCCGGGTCCAGTTGGCTTTTACGCGCGGGCCAACGTCGGTCGAGTAGCCGACTCCCAGCCCCATGGTGCGCGGCTTGCGGGTTTGCAGCTGGACATCGACCGGGATCACCTGACCTTGTGCGTCGGTGGGTGAAGCATCGACACGAACGCCCTCGAAGTACCCGCTCGATTGCATGGCCTGATTGAGGTCGGCGATGAGTTGGGAATCGTACGGCGTGTCTTCCTTGAAGGGCACCATGCGTTTGAGCAGGTCTTCATCGAACGGCGCATCGCCACTGAACGTGACTTTACCGAGGGAGAACCGGGGTCCGCTGTCGTACACCAGATCGATGTCAGCGACACCGGCGCGAGGGTCAACGGACAGGCGTTGAACCACGAACCGGCCTTTGAAAAATCCGTAGCGCGCAGCCTGATTCTGGATCAGGCGCTTGGCGTCCTCATAGCGTCCGTGATTGAGCACCGCCCCCGACCTGAGCGCGTCGCTCTTGGGCACCTTGAAGGCCTTGAGATGACGCGCGTCGCCTTCGATCCGAACCGTAACGTTACGCAAATGCACCGGCTCGCCGGGCTCCACCGTCAGGACCAGGTGCAGATCCTTGTCGATGCGTTTGACCTGGCTGTCGATCTGCGCCTGGTAGTAACCCAGTGCCTGGGCGGCTTTCTGCGCCTGCTCGACAGCGCCTACGCTAAAACGCTCGAGCGCCTGTTCATCACGCTCGCCGAGGCTGCCCACGTACCCTTCAATGTTGGACTTGAGCTCGGAATTGGACGGTTTGATCCGCACATCCAGCTGAGCATTAGCGAACGCCGCACAGCTGGAAAACATGAGGATAAAACCACTGGTGAATCGACCGGGAAACTTCATAGGCGCGGATGCTAACACGAGCGGCGGGTGCTTCTGGAACCCGCAGGGGTGGACAAAAGATTCGCGGTCAGGCCATGGAAGCCATTGAAACTTGAGGATTTGGGTGAAAAAAGACGTGCTCTCGGATAGGTCCTACAGCCACTTCTCCAATTTCCTCATAACCCTGTCGTTTGTAGAACGCCAGATAATGTTCATTGCCGGTGTCCAGCACGATCCCCTTTGAGTGCTCGTCCACGGCGCACCAGTCGTGCAGCGCTTGCAGCAATTGCTCACCGTAGTGCTGACCCTGGAAATCGGGGTGAATGCCGAGCAGTGGAAGGACGTGAACGGCATCGGAAGGCAGGCACGCCAGTACGGCCTGGTAATACTCCAGGTATCGTTGGGTACAACGAAGTCCGGTGCTCATCACCATCCGCAGCCGCCACGCCCAGCTTTCGGTGATGCCCAGACGCCGTTGCGGCGGCGCAATGAGGGCCACGCCCACCAGCCGGTCCTCGACAAACAGCCCAAGTGCCGGCATGTCCTGCAGGAAGTGCTGCTTCACCAATTCGCGAACGGTTGCGCGCACCCGGTGTTCATACCCGGGCCGGCCCGATTCGAACAAATAACCGAAGCTCGGCTCATGCCGGTACGCCTGGTACAGCAACGACCGAGCTTCGCGGGAATAACCGCTGTCCAGTTGACGGATGTCGGCCGGTGCATTCGCTGATTCAGGCATGTAATCGTGTCCCTTTCGATGACGACCCGCCACGTAAGGGCGGGTTCATGGTACCAAGCGTTCGAGTGGTGGGCCGTGATGACAGTTCCAACGACTTTCCAGTCATTCCCCACAGCGTAGCAGTCCGACGATGACGGAGATTGGCCGTGAGACTGGCCGTTGGCAGGCAGGTCAGCTAGCATCGCTGTTTGTTTTTTGCCAGGACTGCCGTCTATGAAAATTGTGTCTTTCAACATCAACGGCCTGCGTGCCCGCCCGCATCAGTTGGCGGCGCTGATTGAAAAACACCAGCCTGACGTCATTGGCCTCCAGGAAACCAAGGTCTCGGACGATCAGTTCCCGCAAGCCGAAATCGAAGCGCTGGGCTACCACGTGCACTTCCACGGGCAGAAAGGTCACTACGGCGTTGCCCTGCTCTCTCGCCTGGCGCCTCTGTCGCTTCATAAAGGCTTTGACACCGACGACGAAGACGCCCAGCGGCGATTCATCTGGGGCACCTACGCCGACCGCAACGGCCTGCCAGTGACGATCATGAACGGCTACTTCCCGCAGGGCGAAAGCCGTGACCACCCCACCAAATTTCCGGCAAAGACCAAGTTCTATGCCGACCTTCAGCAACTGCTGGAAACCCGGTTCTCCAACGATCAGCCACTGGTGGTCATGGGCGACGTCAACATTTCGCCAGAAGACAGCGACATCGGCATCGGTCCGGACAACGCCAGGCGCTGGCTGAAAACCGGCAAGTGCAGCTTCCTTCCGGAAGAGCGCGAGTGGATGGCCAGGCTCAAGAACTGGGGGCTGGTGGACAGCTTCCGTCATCTGTACCCGGAAGTGGTGGACCAGTTCAGCTGGTTCGATTACCGCAGCCGCGGCTTCGAAGACGAGCCCAAGCGCGGCCTGCGCATCGACCTGATTCTGGCGTCCCATGGCCTGCAGCCACGCATCCAGGCCGCTGGCGTGGATTACGACCTGCGCGCCATGGAGAAACCCTCGGATCATGCGCCGATCTGGCTTGAACTGAGTTGAACTGAGTGGGGGCTGAGTCTCGGCGGCGCTCCTTCGTCCGGCATCCATCCTGAACAGCCACTGACCCGTGAGTGGCTGTCACCTCGCCGTAACGCCGCAGGCTTGTTCTCCGCCCTCCCTGGCCCCTGATGCCCCAAAGGCTTGGCCGGATCAGCGATGCTCGCTGCGCATCATTTCTTTGGGCACGTACTTGCCGATTTCGTATTTACCGATCGCAGCGCGGTGGACTTCATCCGGGCCGTCGGCCAATCGCAGGGTGCGTTGCATTGCATACATGTAGGCCAGCGGGAAATCGCCAGATACCCCCGCTCCGCCGTGGATCTGGATCGCCCGGTCGATAACCCTCAACGCCACATTCGGCGCAACCACCTTGATTTGCGCGATTTCGCTTTTGGCGACTTTGTTCCCGACGGTGTCCATCATGTACGCCGCTTTCAGCGTCAGCAGGCGCGCCATGTCGATCTCCATGCGCGAGTCGGCAATCTTGTCGATGTTGCCGCCCAGCCGCGCCAGGGGTCGGCCGAACGCCGTACGCTCAACCGACCGTTTGCACATCAACTCCAGTGCACGCTCAGCCATGCCGATTGAACGCATGCAGTGGTGAATCCGCCCAGGGCCTAAACGCCCTTGAGCGATCTCAAACCCGCGGCCCTCGCCCAGCAACACGTTGTCGTACGGCACGCGTACGTTATCGAACAGCACTTCAGCATGACCGTGGGGCGCGTCGTCGTAGCCGAACACCGGCAGCGGCCGCACGATCTTCACGCCCGGCGCATCAGTGGGCACCAGAATCATCGAGTGCTGCTGATGACGAGGTCCGTCAGGGTTGCTCAAGCCCATGAAAATCATGATTTTGCAGCGCGGGTCGCAGGCGCCCGACGTCCACCATTTGCGACCGTTGATCACCCACTCGTCGCCGTCGCGCTCCGCACGGGCCGCCATGTTGGTGGCGTCCGACGAGGCGACGTCCGGCTCGGTCATCGCGAACGCCGAGCGAATTTCGCCACGCAGCAACGGCTCCAGCCATTGCTGTTTCTGCGCCTCGCTGGCGTAACGCACGAGCACTTCCATGTTGCCGGTGTCGGGCGCCGAGCAGTTGAACGGCTCAGGCCCTAATAAAGACCGGCCCATGATCTCCGCCAGCGGTGCGTATTCAAGGTTGGTCAGCCCGGCACCCCGTTCCGATTCGGGCAGAAACAGGTTCCACAACCCTTCGGCTTTTGCCCGCGCCTTGAGCTCCTCCATGATCGCCGTCGGCTGCCAACGGTCCCCTTCTGCCACCTGCCGTTCGAACACAGGTTCGGCCGGGTAAACGTGTGCGTCCATGAACGCGGTCACGCGCTCGCGCAGTTCCTGGACCTTGGGGGAGTAAGCGAAATCCATGGGCAGCTACCTTCTGATGAGGTGATTCAAGTCATGGGACGATGCTAGAGCAGGCCTTTCCATTTATCTAACCTATTCTCGGCGTGTATTAACATTCATAACCGATATATGATCACGCCACTTCTTGAACGACAGTGCCAAGTCGGGACCAAACGACAGACCTATAACAAAAGCAGCATGAGGCGCACAGCAATGAACCTGAGCAAGGTCGATCTCAATCTCTTTATTGTGTTTGACGCCATCTATACGGAAGCCAATCTGACCCGCGCCGGTCAGATCGTCGGCATCACCCAACCTGCGGTTTCCAATGCCCTCGCGCGTTTGCGGGAAACCTTCAATGACCCTCTGTTCGTCCGCACGGCTCAAGGCATGGTGCCCACGCCGATGGCGCAGAACATCATCGGTCCCGTGCGTAATGCCCTCTCGCTGTTACGGGTTTCGGTGCAGGAGAGTCGTACCTTCAATCCGCTGCAGGCCAACAAGAACTACCGCATCAGCATGACCGACCTGACCGAGGCGATTATCTTGCCGGCGCTGTTTCAACGGCTTCGTCGACTCGCGCCTGCAGTGACCATCGAAAGCTTTCTGTCCAAACGCCGGGAAACCACCAAAGAACTCGCGGCTGGACGGCTTGACTTTGCGGTGGACGCGCCGCTCAACACCGATCCGCAAGTGCGGCATGTCAAGTTGATGGAAGACAACTTTGTATGCGCCATGCGCAGAGGCCATCCGCTGGCCGGTAAGACGGCCATTAGCCTGGATGACTATCTGTCAGTCGCCCACATTCACATTTCCAGTCGCCGCAGCGGTTTGGGTTATGTGGACCTGGCACTGGGGAAAATGGGTATTCAACGCAAAGTCGCCCTGCGTTCGCAGCATTACCTGATGGCGTCACAAGTGTTGCAACAGACTGACATGGTCATGACCGTTCCGGAACGCTTCGCGCGCCGTAACGACCTGCATTACGTGCACTTGCCCGTGAACGATGTGCCCGCCGTGGAAACCCATCTGTACTGGCACGAAAGCACTGACCAGGATCCGGCGAACCGATGGATGCGCGAGCAGATCATCGAGCTTTGCCAACTGGTTGTCGCTCAGGAAAGGAAACTTGAGAGATCACTTGAAGGAGCAGTTAAATAAATTAAATCAATTGGTTATCTATAGCTCTTAACGTCAGTTAGAGCTATTTCACGCCATGAACTTGTTGGTTGCCCGGCGCCATGTCAGCGTTTCGGGCGTTCTGACATGACGCCTGCACCCTCCCGCCGTCCGTTACAGATCGAATGATGGTGCTCATGCCAGCTTGACGTTTACGTCAAGGTCGCCGTACGTTAGCTCGACGCCTTTTTCGCAAGAGCCTCTCCATGAGCAATCCGACTTACAGTATCTCCGACCTGGCGCGCGAGCTGGACATCACCACGCGCACCATCCGCTTTTACGAAGAACAAGGCATGCTGAGTCCCGAAAGGCGTGGCCTGGAGCGCATCTATTCGGCGCGCGATAAGGTCACACTCAAGTTGATCCTGCGCGGCAAGCGCATCGGCTTCTCGCTTGCCGAGTGCCGTGATCTGATCGGCCTTTACGACCCGACCGGGGATAACCAGAAGCAACTCACCACCATGCTCGTGAAGATTGCAGAGCGCCGCGCCCAGCTCGATCAACAGCTGCTGGACATTGAGCAAATGAAGCTGGAGCTGGATACCGCTGAAGAACGCTGCAAGGCGGCGCTGAAAAAAACCGTTCAATAACAGAAAGATACATTCCATACCTGGAAAGTCGTTGATAAAGGATACCTGCCATGCCCCTCCCACAACGCGTACGCCTGGTAGAGGTCGGCCCAAGGGACGGCCTGCAGAATGAAGCCCGTCCGATCGATGTCGCCGACAAAATCCGCCTGGTGAATGACCTGACCCAGGCCGGTCTTGGCTACATCGAAGTCGGTAGCTTCGTCTCGCCCAAATGGGTGCCGCAAATGGCAGGCTCCGCAGACGTGTTCGCCGGCATTGAGAAAAAGGAATGCGTCACCTATGCCGCGCTCGCGCCTAACCTGCGCGGTTTTGAAGACGCATTGACCGCAGGCGTCAAGGAGGTTGCGGTGTTTGCCGCCGCCTCGGAATCCTTTTCCCAGCGCAACATAAACTGCTCGATCAGCGAGAGCCTGGATCGGTTTCTGCCGATCATGGAAGCCGCTCGTCTGCACGGCATCAGGGTGCGTGGTTACGTGTCCTGCGTGCTGGGTTGCCCCTATGAAGGCACTGTGTCGCCCAAACAGGTCGCTGCCGTGGCCAATGAACTGTTTGCCATGGGCTGTTACGAAGTGTCACTCGGCGACACCATCGGCACGGGGACGCCAGGCGCCACGCGCGAGTTGTTCAATGAGGTCGCCGGCCAGATACCGCGCAGCAAACTGGCCGGGCATTTCCACGACACCTACGGTCAGGCGCTGGCCAACCTCTACGCGAGTCTGCTGGAAGGCATTCAGGTCTTCGACAGCTCGGTCGCCGGGCTGGGCGGCTGTCCCTACGCCAAAGGGGCCACGGGCAATGTCGCCACCGAGGATGTGCTTTACATGCTCATGGGGCTGGGCATCGACACCGGTGTGAATCTGGACATGCTGATTGCCGCCGGGCAACGCATCAGCGACGTGCTCGGCCGGGCCAACGGTTCGCGGGTGGCGAAAGCACGTTTGTCGGGCTGACGTGCGACAACTTGTCACACAGTGTTACCCTCGTCGGTATTGAGACACCGAAAACGGGTAACACGGAAACACCGGGTCACGATTTCAAAGACCCACCGATTTCAAATTTTTCTCCGAAGCCCCGTTTTCCGGGCTCTCGCCAGGATTCATAAAAAGTTGGCATGGCTTCTGCTATGTCTTACGTACAACAAAAATAACAAATGGCAGCAACCCAATAAAAACAAGACGTAACGGCTCTGACATAACAAGAACAACACGGACAGAGGCGTAGCTAACTGATTTTTTTGGAGTGGATCGCTTTGTGAGGCGTTGGCCTCTCGACCGTACCGAGAACAATAAAACTACCTTCAGGTAGCGACCGAACGGGTTGAATCGCAAGATCGAAGCAGTATCAGCGCTCAAAAAAATACGTTTGCTCTTGATCCCGCATGGGGGTCGCTCAAAAAAGCAAAAAAGGTCTGGCCACCAAAAACAACAACAGGCCGCCTAAAAACAAAAAAGAGCATGCAACTGAACTTGAAGGGGAGCCCAGGCTCCCCTTCGTGCTGTCTGGCGTTCGAAAAACGTTTCTCTCCTCCCCCATCAGATCTCCCGCCCGAATCCTGAACCCCGGTCATCGGCTGCATTGACATCGGCCTGAGCCAAGGTTTACGTTAACGTAAAGGTGACACTGAATATTGCCTCTGTCAGCCCCTCCAAAAACAACAAGGGAACGCCGTCTCATGAATTACCCCACGCTCAATTTCGGCCTTGGCGAGACGCTGGACATGCTGCGCGATCAGGTGCAGGCATTCGTGGTCGCTGAACTTGCGCCTCGCGCTGCACAGATCGACAAAGACAACCTGTTCCCGGCCGACATGTGGCGCAAATTCGGCGAGATGGGCCTGCTGGGCATCACCGTCGATGAACAATACGGTGGCGCCGGTCTGGGTTACCTGGCCCACGTGATTGCCATGGAAGAAATCAGCCGCGGCTCTGCGTCCGTAGCACTCTCCTACGGGGCGCATTCGAATCTGTGCGTCAATCAGATCAACCGCAACGGCAATTCCGAACAGAAAGCACGCTACCTCCCCAAGCTGATCAGCGGCGAACACGTCGGCGCCCTTGCGATGAGCGAGCCCAACGCCGGTTCCGACGTCGTGTCGATGAAATTGCGCGCCGACAAACGCGGTGACCGGTTCGTGCTCAATGGCAGCAAGACCTGGATCACCAACGGCCCGGACGCCAACACCTACGTGATCTACGCCAAGACCGACCTTGAAAAAGGCGCTCACGGCATCAGCGCGTTCATCGTCGAGCGTGACTGGAAAGGCTTCTCGCGCAGCAACAAGTTCGACAAATTGGGCATGCGCGGCTCGAACACCTGCGAGCTGTTCTTCGACGACGTGGAAGTCCCGGAAGAAAACCTGCTGGGTGCGTTGAACGGCGGCGTCAAAGTGCTGATGAGCGGACTGGATTACGAACGCGTCGTGCTCTCCGGCGGGCCGACCGGGATCATGCAGGCGTGCATGGACGTGGTGCTGCCTTACATCCATGACCGCAAACAGTTCGGCCAGAGCATCGGCGAGTTCCAGTTGATCCAGGGCAAAGTCGCCGACATGTACACCCAGCTCAACGCCAGCCGCGCGTACCTGTATGCCGTGGCCCAGGCGTGTGAGCGTGGCGAAACCACCCGCAAGGACGCCGCCGGCGTCATTCTCTACAGCGCAGAACGCGCCACCCAGATGGCACTGGACACCATTCAGATCCTCGGCGGGAACGGCTACATCAATGAGTTCCCTGCCGGACGCCTGCTGCGGGATGCCAAGCTGTACGAGATCGGCGCTGGAACCAGCGAAATCCGGCGGATGCTGATCGGCCGTGAATTGTTCAACGAAACCCGCTGACAGCGCCGGAGGCAGCATGGCAATCCTGCACACACGCATCAATCCGCGCTCGGCGGAGTTTTCCACTAACCGTACCAGCCTGCAAAAACAGGTCGACGATTTGCGCCAGTTGCTGGCGCAGGTCCACGAAGGCGGCGGCGCCAACGCGCAAGAGCGCCATACCTCACGCGGCAAGCTGTTACCCCGCGACCGCATCGACCGATTGCTGGACCCAGGCTCCGCGTTTCTTGAAATCAGCCAGTTGGCGGCTTACGACGTTTACGGTGAGGACGTGCCGTGCGCAGGCGTGATCGCTGGCATTGGCCGGGTCGAGGGCGTCGAGTGCATGATCATCGCCAACGACGCGACGGTGAAAGGCGGCTCGTATTACCCGCTGACGGTCAAAAAACACCTGCGCGCCCAGGCCATCGCCCAGCAAAACCGCTTGCCCTGCATCTACCTGGTTGATTCCGGTGGCGCCAACCTGCCGCGCCAGGACGAAGTGTTTCCGGACCGCGAGCATTTCGGCCGCATCTTCTTCAACCAGGCCAACATGAGTGCTCAGGGAATCCCGCAGATCGCGGTGGTCATGGGCTCATGCACAGCGGGCGGCGCTTATGTGCCCGCGATGGCCGATGAAGCCATCATGGTCCGCCAGCAGGCGACCATCTTTCTGGCGGGGCCACCGCTGGTGAAAGCGGCCACCGGCGAAGTGGTGAGCGCCGAAGACCTGGGCGGTGCCGACGTGCACTGCAAAGTCTCCGGCGTCGCGGATCACTATGCCGACAGCGATGAACATGCGCTGGAACTGGCACGCCGCAGCATCGCTCACCTCAACTGGCGCAAACAGGGCGAGCTGCAACGGCAAACGCCACAGGCGCCCCTTTACCCCAGCGACGAACTGTATGGCGTGATTTCCGCCGATCCCAAGCAGCCGTTCGACGTGCGCGAAGTGATCGCCAGACTGGTCGATGGCTCGGTGTTCGATGAGTTCAAGGCGCTGTTCGGCACCACGCTGGTCTGTGGTTTCGCCCACCTGAATGGCTACCCGATCGCAATCCTCGCCAACAACGGCATTCTGTTCGCCGAAGCGGCGCAAAAAGGCGCGCACTTCATCGAACTGGCCTGCCAGCGTGGCATTCCCCTGCTCTTCCTGCAAAACATCACCGGCTTCATGGTCGGCCAGAAGTACGAAGCAGGCGGCATCGCCAAGCACGGGGCCAAGCTGGTCACCGCCGTCGCGTGCGCCAGGGTCCCCAAGTTCACGGTGATCATCGGCGGCAGCTTCGGCGCCGGGAACTACGGCATGTGCGGTCGCGCCTATGACCCGCGCTTCCTGTGGATGTGGCCCAACGCGCGCATCGGCGTCATGGGCGGCGAACAGGCGGCGGGCGTCCTGGTGCAGGTCAAGCGGGAGCAAGCGGAACGCGGCGGCCAGACGTTCACCGCCGAGCAGGAAGCCAAACTGAAACAGCCGATTCTTGACCAGTACGAACATCAGGGTCACCCCTACTACTCCAGCGCCCGGTTGTGGGACGACGGCGTGATCGATCCGGCGCAGACCCGCGACATTCTGGCCCTGGCGATCAGCGCTGCCCTTAACGCCCCCATCGAGGCAACACGCTTTGGCGTGTTCCGCATGTGACCCGAGGATGACGCCTTTCATGAACGTCAATGATTTCGACACGCTGGAACTTGAATTCGACCCACGGGGCTTTGCGACCTTGTGGCTCAATCGCCCGGAAAAGAACAATGCCTTCAATGCGCAGATGATTCGCGAGCTGATCATCGCCCTCGACCGGGTACAGAGCGACGCCCGCTTGCGCTTCCTCGTACTGCGGGCGCGGGGCAAACACTTCAGCGCCGGGGCCGACCTGGCCTGGATGCAGGAATCCGCCAACCTGGACTACAACACCAACCTGGGGGACGCCCGGGAACTCGGCGAGCTGATGTACAACCTGGCCAAGCTGAAATTGCCTTCCCTGGCCGTGGTGCAAGGCGCGGCCTACGGCGGCGCCTTGGGCCTGATCAGTTGCTGTGACATGGCAATCGGCGCTGACGACGCGCAGTTTTGCCTGTCGGAAGTCAAAATCGGACTGGCGCCTGCGGTGATCAGCCCGTTCGTGATTCAGGCGATCGGTGAACGCCACGCCCGGCGCTACGCACTCACCGCCGAACGTTTCAATGGCATGCGCGCGCGGGAGATCGGGTTGCTCGCCGAGTGTTATCCAGCATCAGAACTTGAACAGCAGGTCCAGCACTGGATCGACAACCTGCTGCTCAACAGCCCTCAGGCCATGCGCGTCAGCAAGGATCTGCTTCGCGAAGTCGGTCATGGCGAGCTGACGCCCGCACTGCGCCGTTACTGTGAAAACGCCATTGCCAGAATCCGGGTCAGCCCGGAGGGTCAGGAAGGCTTGCGAGCCTTTCTGCAAAAACGCGAGCCTGCCTGGCGCAATGACAATAAGAACGGAGAGTCACGCTGATGGACGCGAATAAACGCATCGCTTTAACGTCGGTGCTGGTCGCCAACCGGGGCGAAATTGCCTGCCGGATCATGCGCACCGCCCACGCCATGGGCCTGACCACAGTCGCGGTTCACAGCGAGGTCGACCGTAATGCCCGGCATGTGCGCGAAGCCGACATCGCTGTGAATCTGGGCGGCAGCAAAGCCGCAGACAGCTATCTGCAGATCGACGCGTTGATTGCCGCTGCTAAAAACAGCGGTGCCCAGGCGATTCATCCCGGTTATGGATTCCTCTCGGAAAACGCCGGATTTGCGCGCGCTGTCGAGCAAGCCGGCCTGGTGTTTCTGGGACCACCTGCCTCCGCCATTGACGCCATGGGCAGCAAATCAGCGGCTAAATCGCTGATGGAAGCGGCGGGCGTTCCCCTCGTCCCCGGTTATCACGGCGAAGCACAAGACGCTGCAACCTTCCGCGAAGCGGCCGCGCGTATCGGTTATCCGGTGCTGCTCAAGGCCACCGCGGGCGGCGGCGGTAAAGGCATGAAGGTCGTCGAACGCGACGAAGACCTGGCCGAAGCGCTGGCGTCCGCGCAACGAGAAGCACAGTCGTCGTTCGGCGACTCTCGCATGCTGGTGGAAAAATACGTGCTCCAGCCTCGTCACGTCGAAATCCAGGTGTTTGCGGATCAGCACGGTCATTGCCTGTACCTCAACGAACGGGATTGCTCGATCCAGCGTCGCCATCAAAAGGTGGTCGAAGAAGCGCCCGCACCGGGACTCAGCCCGGCATTGCGTGCCGCGATGGGACAAGCGGCCGTGAGGGCTGCGCAAGCGATCGGCTACGTCGGCGCTGGCACGGTGGAATTCCTGCTGGACGCCCGTGGCGAATTCTTCTTCATGGAGATGAACACGCGCTTGCAGGTCGAACACCCTGTGACCGAGGCGATCACGGGGCTGGATCTGGTCGCCTGGCAGATTCGCGTTGCGCAAGGCGAGCCGCTGCCCATCACGCAGGATCAGGTGCCGTTGAACGGGCATGCGATCGAGGTAAGGCTGTACGCTGAGGACCCGACCCATGACTTCCTTCCGGCCACCGGCCCGCTGACGTTGTATCGGGAATCGGCGTCGGGCCCGGGACGCCGAGTGGACAGCGGCGTCAGTGAAGGCGACGACGTTTCGCCCTTCTATGACCCGATGCTGGGCAAACTGATTGCCTGGGGCGAGGACCGCGGACAGGCGCGTTTGCGCCTTCTGTCGATGCTTGACGAATTTGCCGTCGGCGGCGTGCGGACCAACCTCGCGTTTCTGCGCCGGATCATTGCGCACCCGGCATTCGCTGACGCGGAGCTGGATACCGGTTTCATTCCCCGCTATCAGGCCGACCTGTTGCCACCCTCAGACGCGTTGTCGGACGCGTTCTGGCAAACCGCCGCGATCGCCTGGCACCTCAGCACACCGGCCAGGGTGCGCCGTGACGATCCACATTCGCCTTGGTCGGGGGCAAACGGCCTGCGTCTGGGGCTGCCTGCCGCGATGGTCATGCACCTGAGCTGCGCCGCAGAACACCGCGCCATTCGCCTGCACGGCGAGGACCTGTGCGATGTTCAGTGGCTCGGCGAGCAGCTTGTCATTGAGCGCAACGGCGTGCGGCGCCAGACGCGAGCGATGCGTCGCGGCGACACGCTGTACCTCAGTTGGCAAGGCGAGTTGCACACAATCACACGCTACGATCCGATAGCAGCCGTGGAAGCCAGCCACACCCACCAAGGCGGGCTGACCGCCCCCATGAATGGCAGCATCGTTCGGGTTTTGGTCGAAGTCGGTCAATCGGTCGAGGCAGGGACACCTCTGGTAGTGCTGGAAGCCATGAAAATGGAACACAGCATCCGCGCGAGCACGGCCGGGACGGTGTCGGCGTTGTACTGCACAGAGGGTGAAATGGTCAGCGAAGGGACGGTGCTGGTGGAGCTGGCCGACATTGCCGCCGTCACTGCCAAGGCGTCTTGAACACCGTCCGTATCGCCGCTTGAACGCAAAATGCCGGTGGGAGCGACTGCAGTTGCTCCCACCGGCATCGGTGCGTCACCTCGAAGATGAGGCGGGTCACTGACCCGCACCATCGCTTTCTTATGCCGCGACTTCAAACAGCTTCGGCAACTCCACTTCCCCGCTGATCAGGCTCTGACGCATCCGCGCCGCCTGCAGCGCCGCTGCTTTCATCGCGGCCTCCTTCACATGACCGTACCCGCGTATACGCTCGGGCAGACGCGCCAGACTCAGCGCCGTATGGCGATTCCCGGCATTCAACTGCGCCAGAATCAGTTCGACGTCGCGTACATAAGTGCCGATCAGGTCGCGCTCTTGACGACGTTCCAGGCTGCGACCAAACGGGTCAAACGCGGTGCCACGCAGGAATTTGAACCGGGCCAGCACCTCGAACGCCTTCAACATCCAGGGGCCGAAGCTGCGTTTGCGCGGCGCGCCGCTGTTCGGGTCGCGCTTGGCGAGCCACGACGGTGCCAGATGAAACTCCAGCCGGTAGTCACCTTCGAATTGCGCCTGCAACTGCCGAGTGAACTCGCCATTGCTGTAAAGCCGCGCGACTTCGTACTCGTCCTTGTAGGCCAGCAGCTTGAAGTAGTTGAACGCAACGGCTTCGGTCAATACAGGTTGCTCACCCGGAAACAGCCGCGCTTCGGTAACACGCACTTTGTTCACCAACGCCAGATAGCGCTCAGCGTAAGCGCGGTTCTGATAGTCGCCCAAGGTCTTCGCGTTATTGGCCAGGCGCTCTTCCAGGCTCAGCGCTTCTGGAGACTGAGCCGGCGCAGCGTCCGGGTTGGCCGCTGCCTGCACCGCGGGCAGATCGAATGCGGCACGGCGGCCCCACAGAAACGCCTGCTGGTTCAGATTGACCGCCACACCGTTGAGCTCGATGGCTTTCTCGATGGCGGCAGAGGTCAGCGGAATCAGTCCAAGCTGATACGCATACCCCAACATGAACAGGTTGCTGGCGATGCTGTCGCCCATCAGTTTAGTGGCCAGATCCGTCGCCTGAACGAAATGGGTCTTCTCTTCACCCACGGCTTCGAGGATCGTCTGCATCATGGCGTCGGCCGGAAATTCAGCGTCCGGATTGCGGGTGAATTCGGCCGTCGGCGTCTGCTGACTGTTGACCACCGCGTAGGATTTGGCGCTGTTGAGCTTGGCAATCGCATCGGGGCCCGACGACACCAGCAGATCGCACCCCAGCAACAGGTTCGCTTCACCGGCGGCGATACGCACGGCGAACAGGTCTTCCTGCCGTGCCGCAATACGGATATGACTGACCACCGGACCGAACTTCTGCGCCAGGCCGGCCTGATCGAGCACGCTGCAGCCCTTGCCTTCCAGGTTGGCCGCGTACCCGAGCATCGCACCCACGGTGGTGACGCCCGTGCCGCCGACACCCGGCAGCAGGATGTTGAAGGGCTGATCCAGGCTTGGCAGCGTCGGTTCGGGCAGTTCGGCAAACGCCTGCGCTTGCTTGGGCAGTTGCGGCTTGCGCAACTTGCCACCATGGACCGTCACAAAGCTTGGGCAAAAGCCTTCCACGCAGCTGAAATCCTTGTTGCAGGCGCTCTGATCGATCTCGCGCTTGCGCCCTTCGGCGGTTTCCTTCGGCAGAATCGACAGGCAACCTGACTTCGCACCGCAATCGCCACAGCCTTCGCAGACGGCGGGGTTGATGATCGCGCGCTTGTCCAGGTCCAGCATCGTGCCGCGCTTGCGGCGACGGCGTTTCTCGGTCGCGCAGGTCTGGTCGTAAATGATCACCGAGACCCCTTTGAATTCGCGCAGCTCTCGCTGCACGCTGTCCAGGTCACGGCGATGGTGGAAGGTGGTGATCGGCGCGAACTGTTCACGGCTGGGGTATTTGTCCGGATCGTCCGACACCAGCGCGATGCGCTGCACGCCTTCGTTGAACACCTGACGACTCAGTTGATCAACGCGCAGCACGCCATCGATCGGCTGGCCGCCGGTCATGGCCACGGCGTCGTTGTAGAGAATCTTGTAAGTAATGTTGACCTTGGACGCCACTGCGGCGCGCAATGCCAGATGACCCGAATGAAAATAGGTGCCATCACCCAGGTTCTGGAACACGTGCGGCGTTTCAGTGAACGGCGCCTGGCCAATCCAGGTCACGCCCTCACCGCCCATCTGAGTAAAGGTGTCGGTTTCGCGGTCCATCCAGATGGTCATGTAATGGCAGCCAATCCCCGCCAGCGCGCGACTGCCTTCAGGCACTTTGGTGGAGCTGTTGTGCGGGCAACCTGAGCAAAAATGTGGCGTGCGCTGGGTGTTGAACAGCGGCGCGGCCAGTGCCTTTTCCTTGTCCTGGAGAAACTGCAGACGCGCTTCGATTTTGGGGCTGCTGTAGATCGGCGCGAGCCGTCTGGCGATGACGCGGGCAATCATCGCCGGCGTCAATTCAGCCAGGTTTGGCAGCAATGAGCGGCCTTCTTCGTCGAACTCGCCTACCACGCGCGGGCGCTGATCCACCGGCCAGTTGTACAACTGACCGGTTAACTGGTCTTCGATCACGCTGCGCTTTTCTTCGACGACCAGGATCTCGTCAAGCCCTTCGGCGAAGTCGTGCACCGACACCGGCTCCAGCGGCCAACTCATGCCAACCTTGAGCACCCGGATGCCGACCGATGCACACAGCGCCTCGTCAATGCCCAGCTCTTCCAGTGCCTGACGAACGTCCAGATAGGACTTGCCCGTGGTGATAATGCCCAGACGAGGCTGCGGCGAATCGATCACCACTTTGTTGAGCTGATTGGCGCGGGCGAAGGCACGGGCTGCATAAATCTTGTAGGTGTTCAGACGGGCTTCCTGCGCCAGCGGCGGGTCTGGCCAGCGGATGTGCAAACCGTCTTTGGGCAACTGGAAGTCATCGGGAATGCGGGTCTGGATGCGCAGTGGATCGACTTCCACCACGGCCGAAGAATCGACGTTTTCAGCGATGGTTTTCATCGCTACCCAGCACCCGCTGTAGCGCGACAGCTCCCAGCCGATGATGCCGTAATCGAGGATTTCCTGAACGTTGCTGGGGTTGAGCACCGGAATCATCGAGGCGATAAACGCATGCTCGCTCTGATGCGCGATGGTCGACGATTTGCAGCCGTGGTCGTCGCCCGCGAGAATCAACACCCCGCCATTATCGGCCACACCGGCCGAGTTACCGTGCTTGAACACGTCACCGCACCGGTCGACACCCGGGCCCTTGCCGTACCACAGCGCGAACACGCCGTCGTATTTGCCGTGGGGAAACAGATTGACCTGCTGGCTGCCCCAGACCGCCGTGGCCGCCAGTTCTTCGTTGACGCCAGGCTGGAAGTGAATGGCATTTTGCTGAAGGTAGTCCTTCGCGTCCCACAGACTTTTGTCCAGATTGCCCAGCGGCGAGCCGCGATAGCCAGAAATGAACCCGGCGGTGTTCAAGCCGCGCGCTTCATCGCGTTGCTTCTGCAGCATGGGCAGACGGGTCAACGCCTGGGTTCCGGTCAGGTACAGATTGCCGGTTGCGAGTCGGTACTTATCATCCAGACGAATATCAGCCAAAGACATTCAGGCACTCCTTTGTTTTTATTAGTGCGTTTTGAATGTGGCGAGCAACGGCGCCAGGGGCCTCGTGAGCCAAGGGCCAGCAGCTCGATCGCCGGGACGGTTCAACCCGACGCTCACAGGCCAAATACTGCCTGTGCCGGACAGGCTTTTTCTTTCTAAATCGGCCGAAATCTGCTCATATCCTGCATGCCTGTTTCATTTAAAGAATAAAAAAGGGTCAATTCATGCAGGTCAAACTCAGCCCCATCGATCGCAAAATACTTCGTCTACTTCAGCACGATGCCGACCTCTCCGCCGCCGAGATCGCCGAGCGGGTGGAACTGTCGCAGTCGCCGTGCTGGCGCCGGATCAATCGTCTGGAGGAGGAAGGCGTCATCGAGCGCAAGGTCGCCCTGCTCAATCCTGCGAAACTCGGGTTAACGATGACAGTGTTTGTCGACGTGAAGTTATCCGGGCACGGCCGGCGCTATCTGACGGAGTTCGAAGAGGCAATCATCGGTTACCCCGAGGTGTTGGAGTGCTACACGATGGCGGGCGACATGGATTTCATGCTCAAGGTGGTGGTGCAGGACATCGCCAGCTACGAGCGATTTCTGCGGGACCACTTGCTACAAAGCCCACACGTTCAGGAGGCGCACTCGAACATCGCCATGAGCGTGGTCAAGCGCACGACCGAACTGCCGATTGATTAGGAAATGTTGCAGGGAAACGAAAAAATGGCGCGGCAATGCAAAAACCATTTGACGTGCAAATGATAATGATTATTATTGAGCGCAATCGGTCGCGAGACCGATGGGTAACCCGGAAGCTTTGGTCGGCTTGCGGATTATCTCCTCATCAGGCTAATCACGGTTTTTGACCCGGCTTCTCGCCGGGTCTTTTTTTTTGCCCTCGAAGGCTCCGCCTATCAGGGCCTCGCATGGCCCAAAGACAGAACAATCTGTCGCGGACCGCGCTGCCGATCCGTGTAAAGTACCTGCCATAACAGCCCAGCGTGGCCGTCCGGCTTGCCCGGGCCCGCCGCCCGATGGCCTCGATTCGGCATTAACGTACGCAGGACTTTTCCGTGACTCAGACCGCCCTTTCCATCACCTCTGATTTTGACAGCGGCAACATTGTCGTGCTCGACGCGAGCAACCCGCAGAACGTGCAACTGGCCATCCGCCCGGACACCCGCAGCCCGCACTTTCAGTGGTTCCACTTCAAGGTCGATGGCATGCAGCCTGGGCAGCCACACGCATTCAGCCTGAGCAACGCCGGCGAATCCAGCTACAACCGCGCATGGACCGGCTATAACGCCGTGGCATCCTACGACCAGAAAACCTGGTTCCGCGTCCCTAGCCACTTCGATGGCAAGGCGCTGAACTTCAGCCTGTCGCCGGAACAGCCGCAGGTCTGGTTCGCTTATTTCGAACCATATAGCCGCGAACGTCACGACTGGCTGATTGATCAGGCGCTGAACAAGGCCGGTACCGAGCTGTTGGCCACCGGCAAAAGCGTCGAAGGGCGTGACATCCCACTGCTGCGCAAAGGCGACGGCGCTGAGGGCAAGCGCAAGATCTGGATCATCGCGCAGCAACATCCCGGCGAGCACATGGCCGAATGGTTCATGGAAGGCGTGATCGAGCGGCTGCAAGAGAACGATGCCGAGCTGCAAGCGCTCCTCGCTTCGGCCGACCTCTATCTGGTGCCGCACATGAATCCGGACGGGTCGTTCCACGGTCATCTGCGCACCAACGCACAAGGCAAGGACCTCAATCGTGCCTGGCAGGACTCCACGCCGGCGTTGAGCCCCGAAGTGTTCTTCGTCAAGGAGCAGATGGCGAAGTATGGCGTGGACATGTTTCTCGACGTGCACGGCGACGAGGAAATTCCTTACGTGTTCACGGCGGCGTGCGAAGGCAACCCCGGGTACACCGACAAGCAAAAGGAACTGGAAGCCGACTTCCGTACCCGATTGAGCGGCATGACCAAGGATTTTCAGACCCGCTATGGCTACCCGAAAGCGGCGCCGGGCCAGGCCAATATGAATCTGGCCTGCAACAGCGTCGGCGAGCGGTACAAATGCCTGGCGCTGACCCTGGAAATGCCGTTCAAGGACAACGACGACGCACCGGACGCGCTCACCGGCTGGTCGGGCAAGCGCTCCATGCAACTGGCGCGCGATGTGCTGACGACGCTGGGGCAGATGGTGTCGGTGCTGCGCTGATGGGTGCTTGAACCCGATCAGCTGTTCAAGCACCGATAGGACGCAGCGAATGCGGTGAGTCAGTGACGATTGACGTCCGGGCCCACCGCTCTCCTTTCTCTATTTCCCCCGCAGCATGCTGTCCAGTACCTCGTCCCTTCTGACCCAGCCATGAAACAGCGCCGCCGCCAGGTGCATAAGGATGGTCAGAAAAAACAGATACGCCAGATACCGATGCGCCGTGCGCAAGAACGCGAAGGTTTCTGCATGCGCGGCGACAATCGACGGCAGGCGCACTGAACTGCTGAGCATCACGGGATCCCCGGCCGCCGAAATCATCGCCCAGCCAATCAGTGGCATCGCCAGCATCAGCGCGTACAGCAGATAATGCGAGAGCTTGGCCGCGAGTGCCTGCCAGGCCGGTAGATCTGCCGGCAAAGGGGGTTGCTGTGTGCTGAAGCGCACGATCAGGCGCACGATGACCAGCACCAGTATCGCGATGCCCAGCGGCTTGTGCAGGTTCAACAGCCATTCGTGCCGCTCGGAGATCGAAGCGACCATGCCTGCGCCAATGAACAGCATCGCGATGACCATCAATGCCATCAACCAGTGAAGCGCGCGGGCCAGCGGCGCGAAATGCGAAGTGGGCGTTGTCATGGCTGTTTCTCCTGTGCAGGCGCGGCTTTCAACTGATCGACTTCCTGGGTGCGACGCATGTAAGAAGCCGCGTACGCAGCCGAGCGTGCTGCCAGCAAGGGGTCGTCGGAACCTTCTATACCGCTGGGCAAAATCAGTGGATCGAAGTTGATGTCACGGCAGTTGCCATCCAGCTGAGAGCTGTCGCCGTCAATCACCAGCGTCCCCGCGTTGACGGTCTTGTGGTCGCCGGTCCAGGCCTTCGAGGCGTCGTTGGTCGGGTCTTGAGCGTTAGCCAGTGTCAACACCAGGTTCCAGCGCTGCGGACCACTCGCCAGCTTCTGACTCAGGTCCTGTTGCAGATAGTCCTTGGCATCCGGCGCGGGTGCATCGCCCTTGGCCTCCGGCACCAGGCTCCAGCGCACTGCCTGACGCTTGCCCTGGGCGTCGACCAGCACGAAGGCGTTCACGCTGTTATAGGTTTCAGTGACAAAGCTCGCCGACGGTTTTGCGGTCTTGACCCACGCCAGGAATGGCTGGGCTTCAGGGTGAGCGGCGAAGAATGCCGGGGGCTTCGCGGGATCCGGCTTGCCGGTCTTCGGATCGGGCGCGGTGGCTTTCAGTAGATCGACAAAGGCCTCAGGCGTGCCCACCGGAAACACCGGCATGCTGTTCATGCCGGTACGCCATTGCTGGCCATCGGGTTGAGTGAACTGAACCGCAAAACTGCGGATGGGGGCCGCACTGTCCGGCGAGTAGGGATTGCCGGTGGGCAGCGCCAGGCGTCCGATCACCGGGGTGCGACCACTGGCGAACACTTGCGCCCTGGACAGCGAGGCCGCTGCGCCGTTGCTGTCAAAATAACCCGCTACGCAAATCCCTTTCGGGTGGTTGCGGCGATAACCCGGGTGGACACCGTTGCTCTGCTCGAACACATTCACGACGCGGGCCGGGGTCAGGCGCTGGGGATCCAGACTGCCATTGACGTAGGCGAACGCGCCGGCAGCAATCAGCACCACAAGGCCGATGCCACCCATGCGGGCGAGTTTCTCAGCAGGGGTCAACGGGGGCTTGCGGTGATGCGGTGGCTCACGGTCAATCATCGGTCACACTCCGGGCCTTGGGCCTCTATAAAAAAAGCGCATTGACAATGCGGTACAGTCCGACGCGCCTGGCGCGTGTTTATTCCGCCGCACAATATTTATTTTTCAGGCAATGGAATAACCTGCACGGGCATGCGTCTGTCTGGTCACACGATCTGAAACGATCCCGCTGATCGACCTGGAAGCTCCCCCATGAATGATGTCGACGATCAATTACGAGAGTTACTGCCACGAATGCGTCGATTTGCGGTGTCGCTGACCCGTGACTACAGCAGCGCGGATGACCTGGTGCAGTCGACCCTGGAAAAGGCCCTGTCGGCCTGGTCCAGCAAACGACCAGAGGGCGACCTGCGCGCCTGGCTGTTCTCCATTCTTTATAGGCAATTTCTGGACGCTCATCGACGTTCGCGTCGATACAGCCGCATGCTTGAGCTGTTCACCGGCGGGAAGGAAGATCACTTCGAACCGTCCGTGGAACGCACCGTCGTGGCGCAAACCACCTTGCAGGCGTTCGAACGTCTGAATACCGAACAGCGGGCCCTGCTGCTCTGGGTGTCGGTCGAGGGTCTGAGTTACAACGAAGTGGCGGCCATTCTCGATGTCCCCGTAGGGACCGTCATGTCCCGCTTGTCTCGCGCGCGCCAGGCGTTACGCCTGCTCAGCGAAGGCGAAATCACCACCCCTGCCTTGCGGATACTGAAATGATTACCTTGCCTCCCAGCGAACGTGATTTGCATGCCTACGTCGACGGTCAGCTCAACGACGCCGATCAACAGACGATGGAAACCTATCTGGCGGCCAACCCTGAACTGGCAAAACAGGTGCTGGCCTGGCAACTCGACGTGCAGAACCTGCGCGCGGGGCTGAGCGGCGATCTGCACCGCCCCATGAACCCGGAGCTGGATCCTGCGTACGTTCGTCAGCGCCTGCGCCGTAACCGCACCCGTCACTTCGCTACCGCTGCGGTGTTGTTGGTTGCCGTCGGTATCGGCGGCCTGAGCGGTTGGCAAGCGCGCGAGATGACCCTCGCCAGCGGTACTCCGCCCATGGCGGACGCGGTCCAGGCCTACCGAATGTTTGCCGTCAACGACAACATGGCCACTGACTGGAACACCGGTAAACCGAACAACGTGCAGGTGTGGCTGGACAAGAACTTTGCCCGGGCCAATCGGTTGCCGGATCTCGAGTCCGCGGGATTCAAACCGGTTAGCGGTCGTCTGACCAGCACCGAACAGGGCGCTGCGGCGATGGTGGTGTACAAGGATGCGCAAGGCCGCACGTTGAGCTTCTACATCCGGCCACCGGCCGAGCGCAACCATCTGCTGCCAAGAGGTTCCCGCCGTGATGGCGAATTGCAAGCTGATTACTGGTCAGGTGGCGGCTACAACTACGCCATGATCAGCCCGGCGGACGATCCGGCGGCGCAAGCGGCACGACTGGCGTTGAAACAGCCCATTTAAGGTATGACGCGCTGGATCAGGGACATCAACGGTGCCAGACCTGCCGCATTCGCCAGCAAGCCGGCTCCCACCGGTCTGGGCCTGACACAGGTTCGTGCGTCGACGCGAATCCTGTGGGAGCCGCTGGAGGTTACGACAGTGGCGAATGCGGTGGGTCATTCAACATATCAGTGTCTGACCCGGCGCATTCGCCAGTTCAAGCCGGCTCCCACAGGTCTGGGCCTGACACAGGTTCGTGAGTCGACGCGAATCCTGTGGGAGCCGCTGGAGGTTACGACAGTGGCGAATGCGGTGGGTCATTCAACATATCAGTGTCTGACCCGGCGCCTTCGCCAGCAAGCTCGCTCCCACAGGTCTGAGGTCTGGACACAGGTGTGAGCATCAACTCAGCCTCTCAGCCTGGCGGGATCGCTTTGCAGCAGCACCTTGTCCTGAATGTCGGACAGCGTGTCTTTCAGCCAGGAGACGCCGCGCCCCAACTTCGCTTGCTTGTCCTGCTGCAATGCCTGATTCAGTACGCCAAGCAGGTTTTGTGTCTTCGAGGCCTTGAGCGGTGTCGTCTTGTCCTCTTCCAGATGCCCCAGCACGTATCGGGAAATCCGTGTGGACTGGCTCGCCGACTGGCTGATCGATGCGTTAACCAGGGCGCCTTTCTCATACCCGATGCTGGCCCTGGAGCTCGCCTGATCATTGATCTGGAAATACTGGTAATTCTGAGAGTTTGGGTCGGTCGTGAGGTCCAGCTTCTGGCCTGGCCACAGGGGCTTGTGGTAGCTGGCCACCAGATGCGATTGCTGCTCCTGGACGAGAGTGCGGTTCAACTGATCGCGGCCTTTGGTCTCTGTCGATTGCGACACGTCGTAAGCGAAAGAATCCAGCTCACCAGGGCGTGCCGGGTTGCCCTCCTTGCTTTTTTCGGCCACCGAGGCGCTGAAGTCGGCAAGGCCGGTGAGCAGGCTGTGATCTGTGTCGGTCAGCTCGATCGAGTTGACGGTCTGGGGAGCCGTGGCCACACGAGCCGCGGGATAGTGACCGTGCAAGGTCGTGAAGGCATCCTCGAACATCGACAACAATTGTCGATCGCCATCTCCCCGTTTACGTGCCGCTTCGATCTGGTTCATGTACCCCTTGAGCGCTTTGGCCTGCTGCTCGCCGTCGCCGATGATCGCCGCATTCTTCAGGTCAACCGACAGACTCAGATCGCCTGCCGCACCACTCATGCTCACTGAGCGCCCGTCGGCGTCAGCATGCAGCACCAGGGTCTGCGTGCTGTCATCGTTGAGTTTCAGGCGCGTGTTCAGGTCAACCGAAGCGAATACGTTCGAGTCAAACTGAGTCAATGCCTCCAGTTTGAGTGTTGGCGGGTTTCGCGTCAGGCCGTCGATAGCGGATTGAAAGCCGTCGGCCATCTTGCCCAGCGCTGCGAGTTCATCGCCACTGAGCTCACCCCCGCTCACCTGAGCCTGCACCGCGAGCCCGTCGTCCTGACTGGTCAAGGTCAGTTGTACGGTTTTACCACTGGCGGTTCTCAGCGTCAGGCTGATCGCATTTTCGGCCGAAGTGCTGTGCAGTTTCGCCTGTGCGGCCTCCAGCGCAGCGGGCTCGAGGGGACGGCCGGTGGTCGAACGGATGACTGACTGAGAAATACCTTGGTTGGTCTGTGCCAACTGGTTCAACAGCGAGGCCCCCAGCCCCTGGAAGCGGCCGGCACTGGAGGAACTGCCAAAATTACCGGTCATGTTCAGCGAGACATTGTCCTGCTGCGTGTATTCCCAGACAGGCGCAATACCAGGGTCGGCGATCAGGCCTCGTGCGGTGTAAGTCTGTACGTCGATGACGCTGGTATCTTGCCCCAGCGACACGACCGAGGACGGGGAAGTCGGGCTATTGATCGAGTTCGCTGTCTCGCTGATGACCTGTGGCGGGGTCATCGCTTTGGCAACCACCAATGGCTGCGTGGCCGAGATCGAAGAAATCGCTGTCATGGCAGCTCCATGCTCAAGTGGATCGTATTTTCCTGCCCCCTGTGTCGGCTGCCTGCGGGGTAACTTTAGCGAGAACAAAGCAGGACACCCTTGGACGCCCTGCCCGTTTATACGGCCTGCTAGCTCAACGCCTCGGCAATTTCCGCCAGAATCGCGGGATCATCGATGGTTGCCGGGATGCTGTAGGGCTGGGCGTCGGCAATATTGCGCAATACCGCGCGCAACGTTTTACCGGAGCGGGTCTTGGGCAGGCGCTTGACCACCACCACCCGGTTGAAACAGGCCAGCGCGCCGATGTGTTCGCGAACGCGCGCGATCAACTCGAGCCGGACCTGTTCAGCGTCCTGCTGAACACCATCCTTGAGGACGACCAGCGCCAGTGGCACCTGGCCTTTGATCTCGTCATGCACGCCGATGACTGCACTCTCCGCCACTGCGGGATGCTGGCCGACCAGATCCTCCATTTCGCCGGTGGACAGCCGATGACCCGACACGTTAATGACATCATCCGTGCGACCCATGATGTAAACGAAGCCCTCGTCGTCGACATAACCGCCGTCGCCGGTGTTGTAGTAACCAGGGAACGCCTGCAGGTACGCCTGTAGATAGCGCCCATGATCGCCCCAGAGGGTCTGGCTGCACCCCGGCGGCAACGGCAACGCGATGACGATCGAACCCTGTGCTCCGGGCTTGAGCAAATGCCCTTCCTCGTCCATGACATGAACCGAGAAACCTGGCACGCCACGATTGCTCGAGCCTGGCGCCGGTAAGTGTCCTTCCAGGCCCAGGCACGGCGCGGTGACCGGCCAACCGGTTTCGGTCTGCCACCAGTGATCCAGCACCGGTTTTCCGGTTAGACGTTCCAGCCATTGGTGGGTACTGGAATCCAGCTTTTCACCTGCCAGAAACAGGTGTCGGATTGAACTCAGGTCGCGCCCCTTCAGCAATCGACCCTCCGGGTCTTCCTTGCGAATGGCCCGAATGGCCGTGGGCGCGGAAAACAGAGCGTTGACCCGATATTGCTCGACGATGCGCCAGTACGCCCCGGCGTCCGGGGTACGAATCGGCTTGCCCTCATAGAACACCGTCGTACACCCGGCCATCAGCGGTCCATAAACAATGAGCGTGTGCCCCACCACCCAGCCAACGTCGGAAATGCCCCACCACACATCGCCCGCCCGCATGCCGTACACCTGATTCATGGTGTAGAGCATCGCCACCGCATGTCCGCCGTTTTCACGAACGATGCCTTTGGGCTTACCGGTCGTGCCAGAGGTGTACAGGATATAGAGCGGGTCCAGGCTCGACACCGGCACCGGATCAACCGGTTCGGCGCCCCGCAGGCCCTGCTCCCAATCCAGGTCCCTGCCTTCCTGCATCAGCGCAACCGCCTGCGGCCGCTGCAAGACCAGGACCTGTTCGGGCGGGTGTTTCGCGAGCGCCAGCGCCTTGTCCACCAATGGTTTGTAGGGAATGACCCGGTCGAACTCCAGCCCGCAGGACGCCGTCAGCAACAGCGCTGGCTTGACGTCGTCGATCCGCAACGCCAACTCGTGCGGCGCGAAGCCGCCGAACACCACCGAATGCACCGCCCCGATCCGCGCGCAGGCCAGCATCGCCATGGCCGCTTGCGGGACCATCGGCATATAGATGATGACGCCATCGCCCTTCGTTACGCCCAATTGGCGGAGCAAGCCGGCGAGGCGCGCCACCTCGTCGCGCAATTCATTGAAGGTGTAGATCACCTGATGCCCGGTGACGGGAGAATCGTAGATCAGCGCTCGCTGTTCGCCTCGGCCCTGTTCAATCTGATAATCCAGCGCCAGATAACACGTGTTGAGCTCGCCATCGGCAAACCAGCGGTGGGTACCACCGGGCAGGGTTTGAAGCGTGTTCTCCGGTGAGCGAAACCAGGCAACCTGTCGCGCCTGCTCCGTCCAATACTGCTCAGGCTCGGCAATGGAACGTCGGTGATGCTCGGTGTAATGCGCACTCGCGCCGGTGACTTGACTGTCATTCATCCGTGGATCCCTGTGATTGTTTTTATGAGGGCTGACACACAGAAATGAAGGTAGCAGAACCACCACGGGGCGCCATCGCCACCCCATCGTCGGCAGGCCAGATACGTCAGGTCGCGTTGGCTTCGCCCGAACGTCGCCACAACAACCCCGCCAGGGCCAGTAATGCCAGCACCACTACCACCGAACCGTACACATTGGTGCTCACGATCAGGCCTTCGGTTTTGACCGCCAGGCCTGCGAGCAATGACGGCACACAGAAGGCCAGGTAGCTGAGGGCCAGAAACGCCGACATCAAACCTGCCCGCTCATGGGCGTGCGCCATTGGCAACAACAAACGTAACGCCCCGAGAAAACTCGCGCCGAAACCGATACCCGCCACCACAGCGCCGGTGAAAAACAACCAGAGCCATCCCAGATTGACCGCGAGAAGGATGACCGCAACCCCTGCCGCCAGGAAGCTGCACCCCACCAGCAATGCCAACCGTGGCGCCCTCAAACGCAGGTTAAGGATCGAAATCGCGCCGCTGATGGTCAACGCGGCCACCGCCAGACCGCCATTGACAACCGACGTGGAGCCGGTGGCCGCCGCCAGCAAAGAAGGCGTCAGCGACAGAAAAAATCCGCCCAGCGCCCACGCCGCGATGTCGGCGGGCAATACCAGCAGTAACATTCCGCGCGCCTGCGCAGGCACGAACAACGTAGGCTTGAGCGTATTGAGGACACCCGGTTGGGGCGTCACCGTCTCCGCTACGCGCAGCAGATACACGGCTTGAACCAGAAATGCGGCGAGCAGCAGCGCATACGCCAACAGCATCGGCAGTGGCGCAAATTCGACCAGCACACTGGTGCCCAACGCACCGAGCGCCATGCCGAACATTGGCGCGATGCTATTGATCAAGGGGCCCTGGTTCTGGTCGGTATCGAGCATGGCAGCGCCCAGCGCACTGGTGGCGATCCCGGTCGCGATGCCTTGCAGTATCCGCGCGGCGATCAGCCAGCCGACGTCGCTCGCGCCCATGAACAGCAGCATCGACGCACTTTCCAGCAACAGTGCGGCGAAGATCACCGGGCGACGGCCGAGGTAGTCCGACAATGAGCCGAATACCAGCAGTGTCCCGAGCAGACTCAAGGCATAGACGGCAAAAATCAGCGTCAGCAGCGCGGAAGAAAATCCCCAGGCCTGCTGATACACATGGTAAAGCGGTGTAGGCGCGCTGGATGCGGCAAAGAAGCACAACATGACAAACGCCAGATAACCCAGGTGCCCCTGCTTCCGGCCATCGACTTGCGGGTTCTGCAAAGAATCAGACACGAGTACACTCTCCCGAAAAAGCACGCTACAAAAGCCAAAACTTAGCTTTAGGGAGTGTGCGAGCAGAATCCGCTTAAAGCAAATACTTTGTGTTAAGGTCCGCTCCATGGCTATCAAAGAAGGCATTCGCACCGGCGGCCGCAGTGCCCGTGTGCAGACATCGATTCACGCGGCGGTTCGCGACCTGCTGCAGGAACAGGAACGTTCTGCACTGAGCGTGCCGATGATCGCCGCGCGGGCCGGCGTCACCCCCTCGACCATCTATCGTCGTTGGGGCGACCTCACCTCCTTGCTGGCCGATGCTGCGGTCGAGCGTCTGCGCCCGGATGAGCCGGTGGACTGCGGCAATCTGCGAGACGATCTGCGCACCTGGGTTGAGGTCTACCTGGAGGAAACCAGTTCGGCCCCCGGCCGCGAGATGATGCGGGACGTGGTCGCCAGCAGCGCGACCCTGTGCTCTGGCAAGTGCCTGAACATCGTGCGCGATCAATTGCAGATCATCATCGACCGTGCGCAGGCTCGCGGTGAACGCAGCCCGGATGCGGACGAACTGATCGATGCGGTCGTCGCGCCCATGGTCTATCGCATCCTCTACGCCGAATCGGCGCCTACCCTCGAACGCATGCATCAATTGCTGGATCGCTGCCTCGGGTAAGCATGTCGCCCGTCAAATCGTTATGATGGCGGGCCCTTGGTCATTGGTGTCTTATCTCCATGCACACTCTTGCAGACCTGCGCGCCGGCAAGCTGGCGGGCATCAAGCGGCTGGACCTCAGCTGCGGCCTCATTGAATTCCCCGATGACATTTTCAGCCTCAGCGACTCGCTGGAGGTGTTAAACCTCTCCGGCAATCTGTTGAGCGAACTGCCGACGGACTTGTACCGGCTCAAGCACCTGAAAATTCTGTTCTGCTCCGACAATCTCTTTACTCGCCTGCCTGAAGCGCTGGGCCGATGTGAACAATTGTTCTTCGTGGGCTTCAAGGCCTGTCGCATTCGTGAAGTGTCGCCACGCTCCCTGCCCCCGCACCTGCGTTCACTGGTGCTGACCGGGAACTGCATCGACTCGCTGCCGGAGGAGTTGGGCCAGCACACGCACCTGCAGAAGCTGATGCTGGCTGGCAATCGCCTGCAAAGCCTTCCCGCGTCCCTGGTGGCATGCCAGCGGCTCGAACTGGTGCGTCTGGCGGCCAACGACATTCGCCAGCTACCGGCGTGGTTGCTGAACATGCCGGCACTGGCATGGCTGGCGTTTTCCGGGAATCCGCTGAGCGACATCCATGTCGAGGAACCGATTCGCCAGATTCCCTGGCACCAGTTGTCGCTGCATCACGTGCTGGGCGAAGGCGCTTCAGGCGTGATCCAGCAGGCTGAGTGGCGGGATGAAGACGGCACGGTCCAGGAGGTCGCGGTCAAGCTGTACAAGGGCGACTTGACCAGCGATGGCTCACCGCTGAAGGAAATGGCAGCGTGCATTGCGGCCGGCCAGCATCCCAACCTGATCCCCGTGCTGGGACAAATCTGCGGCCATCCACAGCACGCACAGGGACTGGTCATGACGCTGATTCCACCGCGTTTCAGTACACTCGCCCGTCCACCGAGCCTTGAGTCCTGCACACGCGATGTCTACAACGGCACACGCCTGTCCCTGCACACCCTCACGCGAATGGCCGCTGGCATCGCCTCTGCGTGCCGCCACTTGCACGCCCGGGGAATCACTCACGGCGACCTGTATGCACACAACATCCTCTGGGACGAAGACGGCAACAGTTTGCTGGGCGACTTTGGCGCCGCGGCGTTTTATCCGGACAAACGAACAGGCGAAACCCTCGAACGCATCGAGGTGCGGGCGTTCGGCCTCTTGCTCGGAGAATTGCTGGCATGTTGCGATGCGGCGGAGGAACACATTGCCGAATTGAGCGCGCTTCAAGCGCGTTGTGTGCAGCCAGACCTGAACAGTCGTCCTGACTTTGCAGAAATCGAGCGCTGCCTTCAGGCCTGAGGATCCAGTCGGGCGATCCGGACAGTATTCAAACGACCTGCGGGAGCGAGCGAGTTCGCCCCCGCAGGTGTCATTCAAGCATTCTGAGGCGAGTCGCCGATCAGCCGGCCAACCCGACGTAGACGTTCTGCACGTCGTCATGGCTGTCGATCGCTTCCAGGAAGGCTTCGACCTCAGCCATTTGCTCGTCGCTCAGGCCTTCCACCGGGTTTTTCGGGCGGTAGCCGATCTTCGCGGACTCAACCGTAAAACCGAATTCCGGCAGCGCCTTGCACACGGCGTCCAGGTCAGTCGGCTCGGTGTAAAACAGTGTGACGCCTTCATCGCCGGCCTCAACGTCCTGCGCGCCCGCCTCGATAGCAGCCTCTTCAGGGTCGGCCTTGCCATCACCGGCGGCCTCAATCATGCCCAGATGATCGAAGTCCCAGGTGATCGAACCCGCCGCCCCCATTTGACCTTTGCGGAACAGCACACGGATCTCGGCAACGGTGCGGTTGACGTTGTCGGTCAGGCACTCGACGATCAGCGGCACCTTGTGCGGCGCAAACCCTTCGTACGTCACCTTCTCGAAATGCACATGCTCGCCGGTCAGGCCAGCGCCTTTCTTGATCGCACGCTCAAGGGTTTCACGGGGCATGGAGGCTTTCTTCGCCTGTTCGACGACCAGGCGCAACCGGGCGTTCATCTCGGGATCAGCGCCGGAACGCGCGGCAATCATGATTTCCTTTGACAGCTTGCCGAAGATACGCCCTTTGGCGTTGGCTGCTGCTTCTTTGTGTTTGACCTTCCACTGTGCGCCCATGATTGCTCTCTTGTTCCGATGGCGATTGACCGTTGCGGTCAGCCCGGCATGGCGCGCCGGACCGATAACGGTGAATGCTGAAAAAGGGTGACCGATGATGACACGCCGATGCGGGAGCATGGCGACCGGCGCATTTTATACGCGATGACGACAGATGAAACCCCCGGTGTGCTGCCGTCGATCAAACCGGGGGCCATAAGTTTCAGGGAAAACGCCACAAGTTGCCTCAGGATATTCAAACGGAGCGTGTAGTCCGCTTCCGAAAATTCCGCAGCCGCCCTATTGCTCCACGCGTTTTCGTACCCTCTGCACCTCGAATTTTCAAGGTGACACAGCCGATGCGCGAAGACCCGCACGTGACAATGACCCTGGCCATCGCCAACGGCCCGAGCAATCTGCAGGTCATCGGCGTCAACGGTCGGGACCGATTGAATGCGCCCTTCTGCTTCGATATCGATCTGGTCAGCCCCGACCCTGACCTGGACTGCGCCGCGCTCCTGCAACTGGACGCCTGGCTGCAACTGGGCGTGACCACTGGCAACCCCCACGGTGTCCATGGGCAGATTCACAGGATGCACCGCCTGCACCGCGGTCAGCCCCTGAGTCTTTACCGCTTGCGCTTGATGCCCGCTTTGCAGCAGCTTGAGCATGCCGTGCGCCGCCGAACCTTCAACGGCATGAGCGTCCCGCAAATCATCACCTGCCTGCTCGACAATCACGGTCTGAGCGAAGATTACATGCGCTTCGATCACCTGTTCGGCGTCTACCCCTCGCGCGAGCACTGTGTGCAATACGATGAAAGCGACCTGCACCTGCTGTGCAGGCTGTGCGAGGAAGAAGGCATCAGTTTTCGCTTCGAACACCATCCACAGCGCCATACGTTGGTGTTTTCCGATGACCCGGCCGGCTTCCCCGAGTGGCCACAGGCCGTCGAGATCGATGACCTGGCCGAGCAACTGTCAGTCCGCACGTGCTACAGCAGCCACGCGGGCGAGCTGTATGTCCCTGCAACCTTTCCAGGCCCCTTGGCTTCCACCCAGGCCGAGAATCACTCCCTGTGGATGCCGTCCAACTCAGGTACGTTCCGCGGACAGGGCCACCAGCAGGTCAGTAGCCGGCAACTGGAACGCTTACGCTGCGAACGACGGGAAATCATGGGGAGCAGCCGCCATCCATGGTTGCGCAGCGGCGGTGTGATGCGGGTCGATGGGCATGTTGATGCGCTGCTCAACGACCAATGGCTGATCACGGATGTGCAACATAGCGGCAAACAGCTGGCGCCTCTTCAGCGTTGCCCGACCTTGAATGTCATCCAGATCCTTCATGCCATCGTCGAAACCGGTGAGTCGTGCGCGCCCGTCAGCGCAGCCCGGATGCGTCAGACAGCACTGGAGAAACCGGCGCTGGGCCGATACTTCAATGCCTTTCAGGTGATTCCATGGGTGATGCCGTTTCGCCCGTCGCAGGAACATCACAAGCCCTGCCTGACCGGCGCACATCCCGCGACACAAACCCAGGACGGCGCCGACAGGATGGGTCGCATAAAAGTGCGCTACGACTGGCAACACCGAGACGTCAAGCAAGGCGGCGAAGACAGTTGGGCCCGCATCACCAGCAACCTGAGGCACTGCGTGGCAGGCTCTCGGCTAAACGTCAGCTTCTTTGAAGGCGATCCGGATCAACCCGTGGTGTGCAGCAGCCTCGATTCTGACGCAGACGACACTCATTTGGGCCGCACACTGCGTCTGGAGGGTTTCGAACAGGACAGGGCCACGTCAGTCATCCCTCTACGGCCTGGCCAACACGTGCGCGTCGACAGCCCGATCCCCCTCATCCTGCGAAGCCCTCATGCCACGCTCAGCATCACCGAGACCGGCATTGATCTCTCACCCTCCGGGCTGGCCGAGGGCGCGCCCGCGGTGGCACCACTCAAGCAAGACGGATTCGTCCATGACCTGCAACTGGTCGACCCCACCCAGCCTATGCGGCCCTTGCCGTACTGCATGTGGTACATCGTTCGTATGCCGGATCCGGATTTGGCAAAACTGGCCCGCATTGCCCCCGAAGACATCCTCTTCGAAGGCACCACGGACCTCAACGGCTGGCTAGGCTTGAGCCCGCCCGAGTTTTCACGCCTCCTGGACCTGCATCGTGGGGGTGACGACTCATTGTGCCTGGTGCATCCTGGGCATTGCCGGACGCTGCGCAGTTGTTTTCAGCTGACGCCTGCTATGCCGGTCAGCGCGGCCACAAAAAGCGACTCATAGGCGTCGCTCAATGGACACCGGCAAGCCAGGCCTCTCGATCCTTAGCGGTGCTTGAACGTCGGTTCACGTTTTTCGATGAAAGCCGCCATGCCCTCCTTCTGATCCTCGCTGGCGAATGCCGCATGAAATACCCGCCGTTCAAAGCGGATACCTTCGGCAAGACTGACTTCAAAGGCCCGGTTAACGCTTTCCTTGACCATCATCGCCACGGGCAATGACTTGGCTGCGATGGTCTGAGCGACCTTCAACGCCTCTTCAAGCAATTGGTCCTGCGGCACAATGCGCGCCACCAGTCCCGCACGCTCGGCTTCGACCGCGTCAATCAAGCGGCCCGTGAGGCACATTTCCATGGCCTTGGCCTTGCCCACCGCGCGGGTCAACCGTTGAGTGCCGCCCATCCCTGGCAGCACGCCTAACTTGATTTCAGGCTGGCCGAAGCGGGCGTTGTCGGCCGCGAGAATGAAGTCACACATCAGCGCCAATTCACAACCACCACCCAGCGCAAAGCCGGCGACTGCCGCGATGATCGGCTTACGCCGACTCGCCACGCGGTCGCTCTCGCTAAAGAGGTCGTCGAGGTAGATCTGGGGGTATTTGAGTTCTGCCATTTCCTTGATATCAGCGCCCGCCGCGAACGCTTTTGCCGAGCCGGTAAGGACGATGCAGCCGATATCTCTGTTGCTTTCCAGCTCATCGAGTGCATGGTTGAGTTCGCTGATCAATGCTGAATTCAGGGCGTTAAGCGCCTCTGGTCGATTGAGCGTGATGAGCGCAACACGACCTCGAATCTCTGTAAGAATAGTTTCGTAACTCATTGTATTTATTCCATTATTAATTATTCATACTCGTTCAAGCGATATATGAAACGACTTTAACTAATCGCCGCAAATAATTGATTTAGAAGCCCTTCATATGATTTCCAGCGCCATTGCCGTCGCTTCGCCACCCCCGATGCAGATGGCCGCGACGCCACGATGAAGCCCACGCTGCTTTAATGCAGAAATGAGCGTCACCAGAATCCTTGCACCTGACGCACCGATGGGATGACCCAATGCACAAGCGCCGCCATTGACGTTGACCTTCTCATGCGGCAACCCAAGTTTGCTCATCGCGACCAGCGCCACCACGGCGAACGCTTCGTTGATCTCGAACAGATCGACCTCAGTCAGTGCCCAGCCGGTCTTGCGCATGAGCGCCTCAACAGCGCCGATCGGTGCCGTCGGAAACAGCCCTGGCTTATTCGCGTAACCGGAATGCCCTCGGATTACCGCCAATGGCTTCAGGCCCCGGCGCGTGGCTTCAGACTGCCGCATCAGGGTCAACGCCGCCGCGCCATCGGAAATTGAACTGGCGTTGGCAGCGGTCACGGTGCCGCCTTCGCGGAAGGCCGGTTTCAGCTCAGGGATCTTGTCGAGCCGTGCCTTGGGTGGCTGCTCGTCCTGGCTTACCGTTTTCTGCTCTTTGCCGACCGTCACCTGCACGGGGACGATCTCCGCCTCGAAGCGGCCCTGTTTCATCGCGTCCTGGGCGCGAGTCAATGATGCGACGGCGAACGCATCCTGCGCCTGACGGCTGAACCCTTCGAGCGACGCGCACTCTTCGGCGAAGGTGCCCATCAACCGCCCTCGCTCGTAGGCGTCCTCCAGGCCATCGAAAAACATGTGGTCGATGATCTGACCGTGGCCCATGCGGTAACCGCTGCGAGCCTTGTCCAGCAGATAAGGCGCGTTGGACATACTCTCCATCCCGCCTGCGACCACCACCTCAGCGCTGCCCGCGAGCAACAGGTCGTGGGCCATGATCGCTGCCTGCATGCCTGAACCGCACATTTTGTTCAGCGTCGTGCACAGCGTCCCGTTGTTCAGCCCCGCGCCCAACGCCGCTTGCCTGGCGGGAGCCTGCCCCAGCCCTGCGGGTAACACGCAACCGAAGAGCACCTGCTCGACGTCCGCCGCGCTGATTCCAGCGCGCTCAACCGCCGCGCGAATGGCGGCCGAACCCAGCTGCGGCGCAGTGAGGCTCTTCAGATCGCCCTGAAACCCGCCCATGGGCGTGCGAACAGCGCTGACGATGACCACCGGGTCTTCGATCGGCATTTGGCGTTTGTTCAGTGACATGGGGCTTCTCCTCGATCAGCGCGCAGCCATGCGCAGGGCGCCGTCAAGACGGATCACCTCGCCATTGAGCATGCTGTTTTCGATAATGTGACGTGCGAGTGCAGCGTATTCATCCGGCCGGCCGAGCCGTGGCGGAAACGGAACCCCGGCCGACAGGCTTTCACGCACTTGCGGGGTCATGCCCGCCATCATCGGGGTTTCAAAAATACCGGGCGCGATGGTCATGACCCGGATGCCGAAGCGCGCCAGTTCCCTCGCGGCGGGCAGCGTAAGGCTGGCGATGGCGCCCTTGGAAGCCGCGTAGGCCGCCTGTCCGATCTGGCCATCGTAGGCGGCAACCGACGCGGTATTGATAATGACACCGCGCTCCCCCCCTTCATCGGGGCTGCCTTCGGCAATGGCTGCCGCCGTCAGGCGCAACAGATTGAAGCTACCCACGAGGTTGACGTTGATGACACGACTGAAGCTGTCGAGACCGTGAGGACCTTCCTTGCCGAGGATTTTTTCCGCACCGACGATACCGGCGCAGTTGATGAGGCCATTGACCTGCCCGAACTCGACCAGCGCTTTCTCGACAGCCGCCTTCGCGGCGCTTTCCTGGGTAATGTCGGTGACACTGGCGCGCGCACCGGCGCCGAGCGTTTGAAGCTGGCTGTCGAGCGCCTGGGCGTTAACGTCGACCAGCATGACCCTGGCGCCTGCCTCGATCAGCATCTGCGCCGAGGCCGCGCCCAGGCCGGATGCGCCGCCACTGACCAGAAATACCTTGCCTTCGATTTGCATGATGGTGTTTTCCCTGCACTGTTTTTCTTGTGTTTTGCATAACGGTAGCAGCGAAATACTCCGCTCTGTCGCCTCGAGGGGCAATAGTCAAAGCGCGCACAGGACGTGGTGATTTTAGACAGTCGTGGGTGAGGACTGACGCCTCGCGCCGCAATGCCGCTGCGCAAGTGCAAGCCTGTCACGGGCAGGATAAAGTTCGCCGGATGGGCGCGATGAATACCGTTGCGTTGTGTTGCGCCGACGGTCAGCGTATCGGTCAGGGCATTGCCGAAGGACAGGAGACGTCGAGCGAGGCTCGCTTATGGCACCAGGTAACGCATCACTGCATCGCTGATCATCGCCTTGTGTCGCGCCTTCACGTCCAGGTCTTCCAGCTCGATCTGGAAAATCTCCGAAAATGTATGGCGGTTGGACACGCGATAGAAACAGAAGGCGCTGATCAGCATGTGCAGGTCGACCGCCTGCACGCCTTTACGGAAAACGCCTTCCTGTTCGCCTCGACGCAAGGTCTCATCCAGCGCCTGCAACACGTGCTGACTCAACGCACGAATGGTCGGAGACTGTTTGACGTTGTCGCCATTGTGGATGTTCTCGATGCACACAATGCGCACGAAGTCGACGTTACGATCATGGTGATCAAAGGTGAACTCGGCCAGACGCTGGATCGCCGCCATGGGCTCAAGTACGTCCAGTTTCAAACTGCTCTCGGTATGACGGATGTCGCCGTACAGCTTCTCCAGCACTTCGCTGTACAACTGCTCCTTGCTATTGAAGTAGTAATAGATCATGCGTTTGGAGGTTTGCGTCCGTTCAGCGATGGCATCAACCCGCGCGCCCGAAAGTCCTTGGGCCACGAACTCCGCGATGGCAGCCTGAAGGATGCCGTCACGGGTTTTTTCCGGATTGTTCTTGCGGCTCTTGCGCGGGGCCGCTACGGCCGCTTCGGCAAGGGTGTCGTCGACAGTATTCATGCGTTGCTCACGACCACGTTGGAGTCGCGCGATTATGAGCCGCACCGCCACGTTAAGGAAGTGGCATATGCCAGTATGCCGCCCTTACTTCAAAGACGCGCGCCGCCTTCTTCACCCGCCACAAGGGCCCCGACGATGCATTTCATCACCGCAGCATGCTCGATCCAAAAAAATCTACCCGCCCTTCTTGCGCTGCTGCCACGCCGCCGCCAGCCCGCTCAGGCAGATGATCGCGATCCCCGCCTGTGCCGTCAGTGAAGGCGCATGGTTGAACACGATAAAGCCCCACAGCCCGGCAAACACGATCTGGCAATACCCGAACGGCGCCAACAAGGCAGGCGCCGCGAAGCGGAACGCCTGGGTCAGCATCAAATGCGCAACCATCCCGCACGTGCCCAATGCCAGCATGAACGGAATGTGCTTCCACTCCGGTGACTGCCAGAAGAACGGCACGATGGCACTCATCAACAAGCTGTTGAACAACCCGGCGAAGAAGTTACTGGTAGTCGGGCTGTCATGCGCCGCCACCAGGCGCGTGAGCAACTGGTAGCAGGCAAAGCACAACGCAGAACCCAGTGGCAGCAGCACGGCGGGGGTAAACAGCTCTCCCCCCGGGTGCACGATCACCATGACCCCGCTGAACCCCACCAACACGGCGATCCACTGCCCGCGGCTGACCTGCTCCTTGAGCAACGGCACCGACAACGCCGTGACCAGCAGAGGCGCAAGGAAGTTGACCGCTGTCGCTTCGGCAATGGGGATGAACATCAACCCGCTGGTGAACAGCAGGCTGGTTCCCAGCAAACAGGCCGCGCGCAGCGCCTGCAACCCGGGACGCTTGGTACGCAAGACCCGCAATCCCGAGGACGGCATGAAGATGCAGGCCATCAACGCGGTGTGCACTACGTAACGAACCCAGACCACCATCATGATCGGGTAGATGCCGGACAGGTATTTGGACAAGGTGTCGTGACTGGAAAACAGGAAAGTCGCCAGGACGATCAATGCGATGCCCTTGAGCGGTTTGTTGACGCCGGAGAGCGGCGTGCTGGTGGTACTCATCAGCTTTCCTTTGGCCTTGCGTGAATGCGTTCTCGCGCCGCTGCCGTTTAAAACATCGGGATAGACGGGGAAAGAATATAGAAGGCGTCGTCAGATAACCAAACATTGATGAAACATTCAGTTGTTTTTTTGAACACCCGGTCACGCCAGGCGCCTACAGCGAACGGCCTGTTTTTGCCGCTCACGACGATGAGCCTGGCGATGTCGGGCACCAGGCTGCCTGGCGCGCCAACTTCGCAAAGCGCGCCATGGAGCGGAATCAGAGATGGGAATCGATGTTCACGCCGGACTCGCCACCGGCACCGTGAACCGGAAAACGCTGCCGACGCCCAGCGCGCTGGACGCGGTCAGCTCGCCGCCATGGGCCTTGACGATCCCTTGCGAGATGTACAACCCCAGGCCGGTGCCGCTTGGATTGCCTTCCCGGATGCGCCAGTAGCGCTCGAAGACATGGGGCAACTGATCCGGGGCAATACCCGCTCCCGAGTCGACGATGCTGACGGCGACGAATTCGCCCTCCAGCGT
Organism: Pseudomonas sp. NFACC02; assembly: GCF_900110765.1. Classification (GTDB taxonomy): domain Bacteria; phylum Pseudomonadota; class Gammaproteobacteria; order Pseudomonadales; family Pseudomonadaceae; genus Aquipseudomonas. The sequence continues at coordinate 81,976 of NZ_FOEO01000004.1, read as the reverse complement.
CGCTGTCACGCTGATCAACCCGTCCTTGGGGGTGAACTTGATGGCGTTACCCACCAGATTGGAGAGCACCTGAAACATCCGCTCAGGGTCAGCCATGATCTTCAGATGGGGCTCGCCGGAGAACGTCAAGTCGATGAACTTGTTCAGCGCCAACGGCGTCAGCAAAGACCAGGCGTCCTCGAACAACTGGCTGATTTCCAGCGCTTGCGGAGAAATGGAATAGCGGCCTGCCTCGATGGTCGACGTATCGAGCAGGTCTTCCATCAGCCGGGTCATTCGCGCCGTGGCCCGCTGCAGCGTATCGATCGCCGAATTCAGGCGTTTTGACGCCGGGCTGACATCGGCAGCGATCAACCGCTGCATCATCCCGCACTGCATGACGATCGCCGTCAGCGGGCTGCGCAGGTCATGGGACACCACTGCCACGAGTTCGTCCCGGGCGCGCACGGCGTCTTTCTCCCGCAATACCTGCCGCGACAAGTCCGATTCCAGCGCTGATCGCCGCAAGTCGGTCACCGCATGAACGTCGCCGACATCCCACTGCAGCGCCGTTCCGTCGACCTGCTGCTTCCAGACCTCGAACGATTCGCGCGGCTGCAACCGGTTGGCAACCACCACCTTCGACGCATCTGGATTGCCGCTCCATTGCACGCTGCCCTTCTGCTCGGACCGAAACCACAGAACGGCATTCTCGACTGGTTTGGGCAGGCTGAACGCCAACAAACCACTGGCGACCCGCGAATATGCCTGTGCGGGAGCGAAGACTGTGCCCAGACTCGCGGTGGCCACCACCGGGGCTGGCTGCTGCTGCACCCAGACTTGCAACGCTTTGACCTGCTCAGCCGTTGGACAGTCTCCGAACCGATGCACCTGATCTTCGATAACCACTGCAAAACCACTGGCATTGGCGAGCGCCGACACGTCCTCAGGATGTTCGATCAACCCTTGGTACACGTCGCCGTCAGCGTCGGCCATCGCCTGCGCGAGCGTCGTCAGCAGACCGGCCTTCGCCTGACGCTGACGCTGTGCGTGCAGTTCTTCAAGCGCGCTGATCTGCATCGAAAGCACCTGGCCGATGGTCTCGCACGCCGCGCGCAAGGCATGAGGCACCCGCAATGGCTGGCGATTGCCGCAGCTGATCAGGCCCCATAACTGGTCATCCTTAAGCAGCGAAATGCTCATGGACGAGCGTACGCCCATGTTATGCATGTACTGGCAATGGATCGGCGACACGCTGCGCAACACCGCGTACGCCATGTCCAGCGGCTGACCGTTGTCGGGACGCAACGCCGGCACCATGGGCACCGGAACATAACCGGCATCGGGAATGATCCTTAACCAGTTGAGGCGATACAGCTCGCGCGCCTGCTCGGGAATGTCGCTGGCTGGAAAAAACAGCCCCTGATACGCCTCCAGCTCAGGGTTGGCGGATTCGGCAATGACCTGGCCGTGCCCCTCCTCCTGAAAGCGGTAAATCAGCACGCGGTCATAGCCCGTGAGCGCACGAATCTCGTTGACGCTAATCTCGTAGAGCGACGACAGGGTTTTCGCCGATTGAAGACGCCGCAGTACGCGGGTCAGGCGCAGATCCAATCCGACGGACTCGGCGTGTAACTGCGTCGGCTCAAGCTCAATGAACAGCAGGTCGTCGTGGCGATGTATCACGCCCTCGACGGTTTGATCGCCAATGTGCAGCGAGATCGGGTTGATCTCGTCCAGCGACTCGTTGAGCAGCCGTGTACGCAAGCGTTCCGACGGCGCGTCGCCGAGCCAGCTGGATAAGTTCTGGCCTGCCAGCACCTGCGGAGCGATCCCCAGCAGCGAGCCGGCATTGGCGCTGACTTGTTGAACAGTCCAGCTGGCCTCGTCAAGCGTCAGCAATACGCCATGAGGCTGAATCGCCCCCGGGATCCGGATCGGTTCGTCGGCGCAGGTCTGCAGCAGCGTCTGCAAATCGTTTTCAGAGGTCATCGCAGCACTCCTGTACCTTCCAGCCAGCGGGCGAACGAGGCGAACGTTGTACAGGCCGAACGCACCACCAGCAGGTTGTCGTCGGGATGATCGAATTCGGCCAACCGTTTAAGAAACGCCTTCCACAAACGTCCTGTGTCCCGGCCATAGACATCCAGGAATTCGCCGCCGCTGGCAGCGTCGATCGACAGCCGTTCGGCGATGATGCGGCGCAGCACCTGGCCGCCCAGCGTCGCGCCTTCCATGACGTACATGATGCCCAGCAGGTCGGCTTCGCAGGTGAGAGGCGGCAGTTCGGCGCACAACGGCAGCGCGTTGATCTCTGCATCGCTCAATCCCAGCGCATGCAGGTCTTTCACCAGCGCCGGGACCTTGTGCCGTTCGGACGGAGCGACCTGTGGTGCATGAAAACGCTCGATCTGCCATTGCAAAGGCGCATGGAAACCGTAGTACGCCTGGATAATTCGCTGGTACGTGGCGCGATCAAGATCGGGATGGGTCAGTGGCAGGCGGACTTCCAGCGCCTTGTGCTGCACCGCGGTGGCGGCACGCAGCATCTGCAGGACACGCGAGGGCTGAGTTGCAGGGCTGCTGAGCAGTAATTCGAGGGTAGCTTCAACCAAGGGCGGTGGCGTCCAGTCAGTATGTAAATGCTTGGAGTACAGCGTCATCCGCAGGTTCAAGGCAGATGGCTGCCGCGCACACTAAGGGGCGCGGCGCCAAGGTGCAAACCCCTCTGTCAGAAAATGTAATCGGTGGTCAAAAAACTCGATTCACGGTTATGAATGATGTCGCTGATCAGCGCTTTGTTGCTCTCCTGGAACTTGGTGGCCACCAGCGTCCGGATCGAGAACACACGCAACGCGTCGTCAACCGACAAGGTGCCCTCTGCCGAGTTCTTGCGGCCGTTGAACGGGAAGCTGTCAGGCCCACGCTGGCACTGGGCGTTGATGTTGATCCGGCCGACCTGATTGGCAAAGGCATCGACCAGACGCCCCACCTGCTTGGAATCGTTACCGAAGATGCTCAACTGCTGGCCGAAATCCGAGTCGAGCACGTACTCGATCACCGTCTCCAGGTCACGGTAGGCCACCACCGGCACCACGGGCCCGAACTGTTCTTCGTGGTAAACCCGCATGTCCGGGGTCACCGGGTACAGCACTGCCGGGTAGAAGAACTGCTGATGGGTCTCACCACCGCCTTCGTTGACCACTTTCGCGCCTTTGCTCACCGCATCGTCGACCAGGCCCTGGAGGTAATCGGTCTTGCCCGGTTCTGGCAGCGGGGTCAGCGACACGCCCGGTTCCCACGGCATGCCCGGTTTGAGCTGCGCCAGCTTCTCTTCGAATTTTTCAAGAAAGCTGCCGACCACGTTCTCATGCACGAAGAGGATTTTCAGCGCGGTGCAGCGCTGGCCGTTGAACGACAGGGAGCCTGTGATGGCCTCACTGACCGCGTTGTCCAGATTGACGTCAGGCAATACGATACCGGGGTTTTTCGCGTCCAGACCCAACGCAGCGCGCAAACGATGGGGTTTGGGATGCAGTTTTTTCAACGCGCTCGCCGCCTTGTTGGTGCCGATGAACGCAAATACGTCAATCTTGCCGCTGGCCATCAGCGCACTGACGGTTTCGCGGCCGCTGCCGTAGATCACGTTGATGACCCCGGCCGGGAAGCTGTCGCGGAAGGCTTCGAGCAGCGGACGGATGAGCAATACCCCGAACTTGGCGGGCTTGAAGACCACGGTGTTGCCCATGATCAGCGCCGGAATCAGGGTGGTAAAGGTTTCGTTCAACGGGTAGTTATAGGGGCCCATGCACAGGGTGACACCCAGCGGGACGCGACGAATCTGGCCCAGCGTGTCCTGCTCAAGCTCGAAACGGCTGGAGCGGCGGTCCAGCTCCTTCAGCGCGTTGATGGTATCGACGATGTAATCGCAGGTCCGGTCGAACTCTTTCTGCGAGTCCTTGAGGTTCTTGCCGATCTCCCACATCAGCAGCGTGACCACCGCATCGCGTTGCTCGCGCATCAACTTGAGGAAGGTTTCGACGTGATGGATGCGCTCGACGACACGCATCGTCGGCCAGGCACCCTGCCCGCGGTCATAGGCTTTGACGGCGGCGTCAAGCGCTGTCATTGCGGTGTCCGCGTCCATCAGCGGCGTGCTGCCCAATACCACAGACTCCAAGCCCGCGTCGGTTTTCAACGACACCGGACTGAGCACCGGCGCCAGCGGCCCCTGCCACTGACGCAGCTCGCCATTGACCAGGTACTCACGCTGCTCGATGGCAGGTCCTGCGCGGAACTGCTCAGGAATCTCATCGGCCCTTGGGTACAGGTTGTCCAGGCGGTTTTGCAGGGTCATCGTTCTCTACCTCTTCCAGTCGGTCATCTTGCGAAACACACTACGCCACAGGTCGGCGCGAATGAAAAGACTTGAGGCAAATGTCACGGTGGCGTGACACAGGCCGCAACCTGCAGAAACGTCAGTGAAGGAGCGATGATTGCGACCGGAGGGCGGCGGATCGCGGGACAAAGTGGAGCGCCACCCCGGCAGCTACTACGCCTCCGGCGGAATCAAAAGCGACGCAGCGGTCTGCCTCTGATCTTCTTACTGTTTTGAGGTTCGCGGCTGGTGGGTTTGTTGGGTTCGCTGGGTTTGGCATTGGGAGGGTGAGCAGATCCATTCTCTCGGGTGGCGCCGACTCACCTTTCCGCCCCTCCGGCGGGTCACTTTTGAAAAGGCACCAAAAGTAACCAAAAGTGCCCAGCTCCTGGTTGGGCCCTCCTTCGTCGGGTACCCGCACTCCGACGACGCTCCGTGGGTCCGCGCCGAACGGGCATCCATGCCCTGACGGCGCTCTCGCGGCATCCATGCCGCTCGACCCACTGCGCGTCGTCTGCGTTTGGCCTGCACCCAAGTCGCGATTTGTGGTGTCTGGACTGTCGCGCATATGAACAGCATGGGCTGGAGCTAACGCTCCTCGCTTTCTTGGTCTGTGCATCAATCTCCCCGCGCTACTCTGTACTGTAGGAGCGTGGCTTGTCCCGCGATCTGGCGCGAAGCGGCAGCAACATCAGGCGACCCGGTTACGCCTGACACTCCGCATGCATCGGTTTCGCTGCCGGCTCTTGATTCTGGCCGGAGGCCGTAGGAGCGCGCTTGCCCGCGAATGCGGTGGTTCAGCACTATCAAAGGTGAATGACAAACCGCATTCGTCAGCAAGCTGACTCCCACCGGTTTTATGTTTATTCAACGATTGAGGCGTTGAATCTAAATAGCGCAAAGCGCGCTCTGGCTTTTGTTCTTCATACCGCAGCAGGCCAGACACCACAAAGCGCGACTTGGGTGCAGGCCAAACGCAGACGACGCGCAGTGGGCCGAGCGGCATGGATGCCGCGAGAGCGCCGTCAGGACATGGATGTCCGTTCGGCGCGGGCCCACGGAGCGTCGTCGGAGTGAGCACCCGACGCAGGAGGGCCAAGCCGGGAGCCAGGACACTTGGCTGCCTCTTGAAACAAAGAGGGGTGTCCTTTCAAGTAACCCGCCGAAGGCGGAACAGTTTGGCCGTTAGGACAAACCACACCGTCGGCGTCACCCCCAATAGTGGAAATGCGCACCCTACAAGCCGGCTTGCTGGCGAATGCGGTGGGTCAGCGACATCAGCAGCCACTGCCCCATCGCATTCAAGGAACGTTCAGGCCACCGCTGTCTGGTTTCGACCCTGCGCCTTGGCCCGGAACAGTGCCTGGTCGGCGTTGTTGAGCAACATGTGAACGTCCTTGTCAGCGGCGTCCATCGCAGCGACGCCGATGCTGGCGGTGATGCCGTCGACATGCTCGCATACCAACCGTGCGATGGCCTGACGCAGCCGCTCGGCCGTGGCCTGGGCGTCGCTGATCGAGGCGTTGGCGAGCAGCATCGCAAACTCTTCACCGCCGAGCCGGCCGCAGAGATCGACGTCGCGAATGGACGCACAAATGACGGCGCCGATCTGCCGCAGCACCTCGTCGCCTGCCTGATGGCCGTACGAATCGTTGATGCGTTTGAAATGATCGATGTCCAGCATCAGCACCGACAGCGGCACCCGGTTGCGCTTGCAATGCTCATAAGTCAGCTCGGCTTGTTTGAAGAACGCACGGCGGTTCTTCAATCCGGTCAGTTCATCGGTCTGCGCGGCGTGGTGGGCGACGCGGTGGGCGTATTCCATTTCACGCGTCAGGCGAAACGCCGTTTCCATGGCCTCCGACATTTTGCGGGTCGCGCTGATCACGAACGAGGCGAACACCAACGTTGCAGCGGCCATGCCAATTTGCGTCGGTCCGGGCTGAAACAACAGCCACAGGGCGCTCGGCAGCAATACCAGAGCGATAGACGCGATGGTCATTGAGCGGTAGCTGGAATAGCAGGAGACCGCGCTGACTGACATTCCCACGATGAACAGCAGCACGAGGGTCTGCGTCATCAGGTCGTTCGGACACATCAATGCCAGTGCGCCACCGCCCCAGATCGCAGCCGACAACGACAGCGTCACCCAATATTTGAGTTCCCAGCGTTGCGGCGTTCGGGTGTCGACCGGGCAACGAAAATACGTCACTAAAAGCACCGCCCGGAGCGAGGTCGCCACAGACAGCAAGCCCAGCCAGACCAGAATCACCCCATGGTCAGCCCGCTCCCAACACAGCCAGCTCAACATCAGCGCAGCCAGGATGCTTCCCGACACAGAGAAAAACGTTTGGCGAAATAGCAGATGCAAACGATCGGTTCGCACGTTCGCCCGTATCAGGGCATCGCGGTCATGCTGATGCTCAAGGAGGTACATCGGATCTGCCTGCCCAACCCACGGTGACATAAGGCGGATTGTGGCACCCGGCCATGACGCAATACAACTGACGGCCACCGAAACGGAGCATTATTACAGCGCGCATTTGGAAAAACGGTACGTTTCAGCCGAAATAGCCAACGTAGAGCCCTTGCAAGGCCTTGAATACCCCACTTGCGTCGTCAGAACAATCTGGTTTGCCGCCCGCCATGGAATGCTGTCCACCCGAGATCCTGCTTGTCTCACCGAACGCCAACGGCACACTGCCAACCGCACCTGGACCCGTACACTTCAACCGACTGCCCTTGCAAGGTTCGACGGCCCGCGAGCACACTGACCACCAGCTTGATATCGATGCACTCAGTCACGGGAAGAAAGAACGATGACCACGCAAACCGAAACCGCCCTGCTCGCCGGCGGCTGCTTCTGGGGCATGCAGGATCTGCTGCGCCGCTACCCTGGCGTGCTGTCCACACGTGTGGGGTATTCCGGCGGCGATGTCGAAAACGCCACCTACCGCAACCACGGTACCCACGCCGAAGCGATTGAAATCGTGTTCGATCCGAATGTGATCAGCTACCGACAAATTCTCGAATTCTTTTTTCAGATCCACGACCCGTCCACGGCCAACCGCCAGGGCAATGACATCGGACTGAGTTACCGCTCCGCGATTTTCTATCTCAGCGATGAACAGAAAAACGTGGCGCTGGACACCATCGAGGACGTCAACGCGTCGGGCCTCTGGCCGGGCAAAGTGGTGACGGAGCTGGCTCCGGCAGGCGCGTTCTGGGAGGCAGAGCCTGAGCATCAGGATTATCTTGAGCGCATCCCCAACGGCTACACCTGTCACTTCATCCGCCCGAACTGGAAACTGCCCAAGCGCGCCTGACGATCAGTGACGGACCCTCGTGCCGCTGGAGCGGAATGCAACAGCCATCGAGGTGCCCGATTCTGCCAAAGCAGGTCCTCTGCGGTTGTACGCCGATCGGGCTGCGTATACTCCGGACAGCGACGAAGCGACAGGCGTCGAATCCGGGGGCCCGATGTCACATAAACGTCTTTCTCAATACCTATCAGGCACTCACGAGGCCTTGGACCAGACAGGGTCCGACCACTACGAGATGTCTCTGCTGCGGCGCGATACCGAACCAGCCTACCGTTTGTTCCCCGACCCGAACAGCGGCATTTCCCTCAAAGTCCTGCCGCCTGCCCCTGCGCACCGGTTGGCCATGCTTGAACTCCGCGCTCCTGTCATCGCGCCGCCTTCTGAACCCCTCATCACACGACATCGGCCGCCGATCGATCCGCAGGCCGAATTTGCCAGCAGCGCTCACTCCCAAGTCATGGGCGAACTGACCGCCTCTATCGCCCACGAAATCTGCCAGCCGCTCTTGGCCATCGCCTCTAATGCCGCTGCGTGCATGCGTTGGCTGCAAAGGGAAAAACCGGTGGTGAGTGAAGCGATCGAAGGGCTCAGGGACATTCGCGCCGACTGCGAACGCGCCGCCAATATCGTTGCCGCCTTGCGCGCCCTCACAACGCGGTCGCCCTTCAATCCGCACTCGGTGGACATCAATGACCTGATTCTGGAGGCCGTGAGGCTCCACAGCGCCGCACTGTCGGCCGGGAACGTCGCGTTGGTGCTCGACTTGCGCGCCGATCGCCCGTTGATAGCCGACGCCGTGCAGCTTCAGCAACTGGTGTTCAACCTGATCGCCAACGCCATGGAGGCGACGGTGGGCCACGAATCGCCGGGCGCGATGGTGCGGATCTCATCCAGTAGCTTGCAGGACGGTGTACAGGTGTCGGTGGAGGACAATGGTCCGGGCATACCGGCTCAGGACAGACAACGCATCTTCGACGCGTTTCACACCACCAAAGAAAGCGGGCTCGGAATGGGGTTGACCATCTGCCGCTCAGTGGTGGAGGCACATAAGGGTCATGTGTATGCCGAGACGTCGGACCTGGGTGGCGCGATGATCCGGTTTCAGTTGCCGACCGGCTGCAAGAATCACTGATGTGTCGCGATGAAAAGCCAACACCAGGCACAGAACAACTTGCTGTTCTATTTCGATTCCGCCGAAGGCATCTGCCGAGCGTGATGCTGCGAATCTGATCCAGTGATTAATGATCCATCTGTACCGAACATCCCGCGAATTGGCCTAAACTGCCGCCTTGTAAAGCTTGAGCCCCGTTGGCATCCGCCGGCCGGGGTCGCGATGAAGGCGGTTGAGGCATGCAAGACCCTGATGCTCACAAGACAGTTGTGATGGTGCTGTTCAACGACGTGCTGATGCTCGACGTGACCGGCCCGATGGACGTTTTTTCGATTTCAAATCGCCTGCTACCCAAGGACAAACAGTATCGACTGCTTACGGTGTCGGACAGGGCCGGGCTGGTGCGCAGTTCTTGCGGACTCAAGGTCCACGCCGACCTGAGACTGCAGGACTGTCCCGCTCACGTCGACCTGCTGCTGGTCCCGGGAGGCCCGGGCGCGTATGGCTTCATCCACCCGGAACTGACCGCCTGGCTGCCGGGCGCCGCCAAAAGCGCACGACGCTTTGGCGCGATCTGTACAGGAATCTTCCTGCTGGGCGAAGCCGGTTTGATTGACGGTTATCGGTGTACCACCCACTGGAACTATGTCGAGCGCCTGGCTCAGCGCTTTCCCGAGGCCCGGGTGGAAACCGAGCAGATTTATGTCATGGACCGCAACCTGATCACCTCGGGCGGCATTACCGCGGGCATCGACATGGCGCTGGCCGTGGTCGCCGAGGATCACGGCAAGGACATCGCGCTGGAAGTGGCCAAGGTGCTGCTGGTCGTGATGAAACGTCAGGGCGGCCAGACCCCCTATGGTCCGTTGCTGGCGGCGGTCCCACGTGATGGCAGCGCCATCGCCAGAGTCCAGGCGCACATCGTGGATCACCTCGAAGCGCCCTGCACCATTGATCAGATGGCTGAAATCGCGGCCATGAGCCCACGCAATTTCGCCCGTACGTTCCAGCGTGAAGTGGGCATGACCCCCATGCAATACGTGCAGAACGCGCGCATTGATCGCGCCCGCAAGCTGCTGGAATCCTGCGATGTCCCGCTTAAAGTGTTGGCCTCGCGCTGCGGTTTCGGCAGCGCGAGGCACATGCGCAAAGTGTTCAGCGAACGTATTGGCCTGTCGCCCAATCAGTATCGACAGCAATTCGGCGGCGAGTGATTGAAAGACAACGTGGTATCACTGTGCATCTGGATCGCGCGTGGATGCGCAGGCCATCACATCGGTATAGAGAGTTCGATCAATGTTCGCGCCAGACAGGATGACACCGACTTTTTTCCCTCGCATCGCCTCACGCTCCTGCATCAACGCCGCCAACGCTGCGGCGCCCGCACCTTCCGCCAGGTTGTGTGTGTCGGTGTAGTAGACGCGCATGGCCTCGGCAATCTCCTCGTCGTTGACCGAGACAACGCGTTGCGCGCCGTCTTTGTAAATGGCGAACGCCTCCGGGATCGGTCCACGAACCGCCAGGCCGTCGGCAAAGGTGTTCGCCGACGCGGTTTGGCGCACCTCCCCTGCCTCGAACGACTGCCTGGCAGCGTCTGCCTCGGTCGACACCACGCCAACCACCTCAGTCTTCAACTGCAAAGCGTCCCGTACGGCAATCACCCCACAAATGCCCGACCCGCAACCGATGGGCACGTACACCGTGTGCAGGTCGGGAGCCGCGCTGAACAACTCCAGCGCGTAGGTCGCCACGCCTTTGACCAAGGCCGGGTGGTAAGGCGGTACGAGAAAAAGCCCCTGGGTTTTCGCCAGACGCGCGGCCTCTCCACGGGCTTCGTCGAAGTCCCGACCGTACTCCACGACCTCGGCGCCAAAAGCGCGCATGGCGCTGTTCTTCTCCACGGAATTGCCAACCGGCACCACGATCAAGGCCCGCATGCCCGCGGCATGCGCCGCCATCGCGAGACTCTGACCGTGATTGCCACGGGTGGCCGTGACAATACCTTTAACGTCCGGATGCGTGTTGTTCAACCAATCCATGAAGGTGATGCCGCCGCGCACCTTGAAGGCGCCTGTGGGCGTATGGTTTTCGTGCTTGACCCACACGGTGCAGCCCAGTCGTTCGGCAAGTAACGGCCACGCATACTGGGGCGTGGCAGGCATTACGCGGTATACCTGTCGGGCAGCGTCTTCGAGATCGTCACGAGTGATGCGGGGCATGGTTTTCTCCAAGGCTGTGTTTTTCGCAGTCTAGGTATCGAGCGCAGCCACTGGCTTTCAAAAAACCCACCTGACCTTTTGCCAGATTCTTGAGTACTATCGCGCTCATGAGCCGTCAGTACCGTGTCATCCCATCGCCTGTTGCCGAGCCGGTCCGCCGCACCGATGCCGGGCCGTGGACGATCGAATTGCTTCCGGCCTCTGCTTACGAAGCCCGCTATGTCGCCACCCAGTGGAGCATCGGGTTTGCGTTCGACAGCCAGCGGGGTACGCACGCGATCGGCAGCGATCGTCTTCGTCCTTTCGCCGCCATGCCCAATGGACTGGCATTTGTGCCTGCGGGTTGCGACGTGTTTTCTGCGTCTGATGCCGGCGGTGAATACCTGTTGCTCAAGCGCAACGACGGAGGCTCGTTGACCGGCGACCGAGCGTACAACAACCTGATCGACCCTCAAGCCATTCGCCTCGTACAACGGATGCGCAATGCGTTGCTACGCGCGTCCGTCAACGATGACTGGGAAGCATGGGCCATTGGCCTGGCGGAACGGGCCAGTCAGCCGGATTCAGCGCTCACCCCATCAGGCACTTCAATGACCCGTCAGCGATTGCGTTTGCTCGACGAATACATCGACGCAGGCCTTGATCGGCCGATGAGCGTTCAGGACATGGCAAACCTGTTGGGACTGTCCGAGGGCTACTTCATGCGCGCCTTCAGCCAGACGACAGGACAGAGCCCACACAGCTACCTCATCGACCGGCGCGTGGCCCGCGCCCGCGCACTGCTGCGAAACGCCCGGGCCAGCGTCGCGGACATCGCGCACGCCTGCGGTTTTTCCTCTCAGGCTCACCTCGCGACGACGTTCCGGCAGCGGCTGGGCGTGAGTCCCTCGCAATTGCGGGACTGAGTGCATAAAGGTTTCGAACCGAGCAAGGTGGGTGGCTGCATCCTCAGGCTTTAGGCGACTCGTTGCGCCGTAGCCACGCTTCGCGACTCAGTTCCCAGACCTCCTTGCCCAGAGGGCCGCTCACAAAATGCCCTTCTGTTACCTCGACCAGCCGCATGCCTTCGCGTTCGGACACGCGTCGGGAGGCCGCATTTCCAACCGCCTTAGGGACTTGCATCAGGGGACGGTCCAGCGTTTCGAACCAGTATCGGTTGATGACCGTGCAGGCCTCCTGCATGTAACCCTTTCCTTGCCAGGCAGGTGAAAGCCAGAAGCCGCGATGGTTGCCCGGCTGGTCATACAGGCTGATGCTGCCGATGCACTGCCCGGGTGTCTGATTGAGACGAATCATCCAGTGCCACTCGTTTCCAGCAGCCATTGCCGGCAAGACGTGACCGCGTACGTAGTGTTCCGCACCGTTTTCCGGATAAGGCCAGGGCACGCGGCTGTCGAGGTAGCGAACCACCTCCCAATGAGGAAACAGTTGCTGAATCGCCGGGATATCGGCCTCGGCGACGGGTGTGAGAAGAAGACGATCGGTTCGAAAAACGGGGACGCTGTCCATGGCATGCGCTCGGTGTCAGTCGACGGGGATCGTATCAAACAGATGAAGGAGCAGGCCACGCCGCCATGTGTGAGCTTGGTCCCACAGGTCCTGCGGTCTAGACGGAGATTTGTGCGTCAATCCGGATCCTGTGGGAGATGTCCGAGGTTACGAGGGTATGGGCCGCAATTCGGACGAATGCGGCGGATCAGTCACTGTTGACTTTGCTGACCCATTGCATTCGCCAGCAAGCCGGCTCCTACAGTGTTCTCGTCGCGCTCATGTCTTTGGAACGACGCGATTCCCTGTAGGAGACGTCCGAGGTTACGAGGCCAGCGAATGCGGCGTATCAGTCACTGTTAAAGTTGCTGACCCATTGCATTCGCCAGCAAGCCGGCTCCTACACAGGTCTGCGGTCTGGACAGAGGTTCGTGCATCACCCCGAACCTGTAGGAGCCGTCCGAGGTTACGAGGGCCGCGAATGCGGTTTGTCAGTCACGGGGATGGTGCTGAGTCACCGCATTCGTCGGCAAGCTGACTCCCACAGGATGTATGCCAACCAGTCATGGAGACAGTGAATTCAGGATTCATGTCCCGCCCATACTGGGTGCATCGACCCGGACCTGTGGGAGTGAGCTTGCTCGCGAAGACTGAGTTCCAGCCTCTGAGGATGTGACTGCCTGCCCCGGTCTCTTCGCCCGAATGCGGCTTGGAGCACGCTCACTCCCACCGTCCGAATTAAGCCGGACGCCTGTCGCAAGCAATACGACGGCGCTGATCCGGCATTCTCACGCCTGGCGCGCCAGTTGACGCTCCAGCACCACTTCCAGCGGATGGCGCAGTTGTCGATCGGCCAGGCGCTTGACCTGGCTGCGGCATGAATACCCCGTGGCCAAGGCTTCGCCCCGTTTGTCCAGCTTGGTGGCCCAGGATTGCTCGAAGATGGTCCGCGAGGTGTCCTGGTTGCGTGCTTCATGGCCGTAGGTGCCGGACATGCCGCAGCAGCCGGTGGCTTCGGTAACCAGCGTGAGGCCCATGCGCGCGAAGACTTTTTCCCACTGCGACGTACTGGCCGGGACGTTGGTTTTCTCGGTGCAATGCGCCATCAAACGGTATGCCTGAGTCGCCGGCTGCGGATTTTCCGGCAGCACGTCGATCAGCCACTCCTGAGGCAACAGCACCTTCGGGCAGTCGCTCAGCCCCGGCACCTTCTGGTATTCCTGGCGATAGACCAGGGTCATCGCAGGGTCCAGGCCCACCAGCGGCACACCGCAATCGGCCAGTGCCTTGAGCTGAGTGCCGTTGCGCACCGCCGCCTTGGCAAACGCGCCCAGAAACCCTTGCACATGCAGCGGCTTGCCGTTGGCGCTGTAAGGCACCAGGAACACGCGATAACCCAGTTGATGCACCAGTTGGATAAGCGACGCGAGCAACGGGGTTTCGAAGTAACGGGTGAAGGCGTCCTGCACCAGCACCACGCTGCGCTCCCGTTGCGCCGGGGACAGTTCACGCAGCGCCGGGACGCTGGCAACCTCGACTTTGCAGGCACGCAAGGTGGATTGCAGGTTGTAGCGATGGATCAACGGGCTGTCGAGCATGCCCACGTGGCGCTCCAGCAAACCGCTGACCCACTTCGAGCCCATGACTGCGTTATAGAGCCCGGGCGCGTACGCCATGTAGGGAATGGTGAATTCCAGCGACCCGATCAGGTAGTCACGCAGAGGACGCTGGTACCGACCGTGGTACAGCTCCAGGAAACGCGAGCGGAAATCCGGCACATTGACCTTGATCGGACATTGCCCCGCGCAAGACTTACAGGCCAGGCAGCCGGCCATGGCGTCATAGACCTCGTGGGAAAAATCCGGCTCGCCACGCCGGCGCGACAGGTTGTTACGCAGGCGCGCGGGCAGGCCTTTGATCCACGACGCCTTGCCGCGTGCAGCCTCCAGCACATCGATGTTGGCTGCGCCTTGCAGACGCAGCCATTCACGAATCAACGAGGCGCGGCCTTTCGGAGAGTGCCGACGCTCACGCGTGGCTTTCCATGAGGGGCACATCGCGTCGTGAGGGTCGAAGTTGTAGCAGGCGCCGTTACCGTTGCAATGCACAGCGCTGCCGAAACTCTGCCAGACGCGCTCGTCGATGGTGCGGTCCAGATCCCCCCGCAGGGTGACTTCGTTGACCTTGAGCAAGCCTTCGGTCGCGTCTGGCGGCGTGCAGATCTTGCCCGGGTTGAGCTGGTTGTGCGGATCGAACGCGCCTTTGAGTGATTGCAGCGCCGGGTACAGCTCACCAAAGAATGCCGGGACGTATTCGGAGCGCAGGCCCTTGCCATGCTCGCCCCACAACAGGCCGCCATAACGTTGCGTCAACTCAGCGACGGCATCGGAAATCGGCTTGACCAGCGCGGCCTGTGCGGGGTCTTTCATGTCCAGCGCCGGCCGGACGTGCAGGACGCCGGCATCGACGTGACCGAACATTCCGTACGCCAGGCCATGGCCATCCAGCAACGCACGGAATTCGGCGATGTAATCAGCCAGATGCTCAGGCGGTACGGCCGTGTCTTCCACGAACGGCTGCGGACGAACCTCACCCTCGACGTTGCCCAGCAACCCCACCGAGCGCTTGCGCATTGTATAGACCCGGGTAACCGCGTCGGCGCCTTCGGCCAGCGTGTGGCCCAGACGCTCGATGGTCTTGTCGGCCTGCAGATGCGTGACGAACGCCGCCACCCGCGCATTCACCTCATCGATTTCATCACCGCTGAACTCGACCAGGTTGATCCCCAGCGTCGGGCGCTCGGCATCGGCGGGGAAATATTCAGCCACGCTGTGCCAGACGATGTCTTTCATTGCGAGCATCAGCACTTTCGAGTCCACGGTTTCGATGGACAACGGCTTGTGCGCGAGCAAGGCATTGGCGTCGCGCAAAGCGTCCATGAAACTGCTGTAGCGCACGTTCACCAATACCGAGTACTTCGGTATCGGCAACACGTTGAGCTTGGCTTCGACGATGTAACCCAGTGAACCCTCGGCGCCGCACAGCACGCTGTTCAAGTTGAACTGCCCTTGCTCGTCACGCAGGTGCGCCAGGTCGTACCCGGTCAGGCAACGGTTGAGTGTGGGGAAGATCGATTCAATCAGGTCGCCCTGGGTTTCCTGAATATGCCGCGCCGTGCGGAACACCTCACCAATACGGCCTGGTTGAGCGCACGCAGCCTCCAGATCCGCATCCGACAACGGATGGCTGTGCAGACGCTCCCCGCCCAGCAAGACGCTGTTCAATTCAAGGACATGGTCGCGGGTCTTGCCATACGTACAGCTGCCCTGCCCGCTGGCGTCGGTGTTGATCATCCCCCCGACAGTGGCGCGGTTGGAGGTGGACAGTTCCGGCGCGAAGAACAAGCCGTGAGGTTTGAGCGCGGCGTTGAGCTGGTCCTTGACCACGCCCGCCTGCACCCTGACCCAACGTTCGGCAACGTTGATTTCAAGAATCGTGTTCATGTGCCGCGACAGGTCGACGACGATCCCGTCCGTCAGCGACTGGCCATTGGTGCCGGTGCCGCCACCTCGCGGCGTCAGCTTGATCTGCCGGAAACGCGGCTCGGCCATCAACGTCGCGATGCGCACCACGTCTTCCGCATCACGGGGGAATACCGCCGCTTGCGGCAGGCGCTGGTAAATCGAATTGTCAGTCGCCAGCACCGTGCGGGTGGCGTAGTCGGCACTGAGCTCGCCGCGGAAACCGCCGGCACGCAGGGCGTCAAGGAATTCAGGGTACCGGTCCGCAGGTAACGGGGCAGGCAATTGGGCGATCATCGGGGGATGGCCTCTTGGCGGTCTATTCACGGGAAGCATCAAAATACTTGTCGCCTGAGCATTAATCGGTCAGCCTCAGGTCGTTATGCCGCCAATGATCCTGCAGGTTCGGGCGCGATACAAACGCAAAATCCTGCCGCTATCGATGACTTTTGTGAATGAATTACCGTCACCTCACCCCCTCCATGTCGCTACTCCTGGCCTTCGAGGCCGCCGCGCGTCATGAAAGCTACACCCGCGCTGCCGTTGAGTTGTCCCTGACGCAAAGTGCGGTGAGCCGCCAGGTGCAGGCCCTTGAACAGCAATTGGGCCTGACGCTGTTTCGTCGAGACGGCCGACAGGTGCAATTGACTGACGTCGGTCGCCTGTATCAGCGTGAAATGAGCGAAGCGCTGGGCCGCATTCGTAGCGCCACCCTGCAGGCCATGGCGTATCAGTCGGGAGGCGGTACGCTTCGGCTGGCCACCTTGCCGACTTTCGGTTCCAAGTGGTTACTCCCGCGCCTGCATGACTTCTACAAGACTCACCCGGGCATGCTGGTGCACATCAACTCGCGCATCGACGCCATCGACTTCGAAACCAGTGGCATCGACGCGGCCATCGTGGTCGGCACCCGAGACCTGCCTGGCCTGATCAGCCACCGCCTGCACGCCGAAGAACTGGTGGTGATTGTCTCTGCGCACGTTGCCGAAACCCATGGGCTTTGGACGCCCACGCTGATTGCCGAACAAAGGCTGCTCAATGTCGCCAATAACCCCAACGTTTGGGGCGACTGGTTCAGCCATCACCACTTGCCGCATCGAATGATGCGCCTGGGCTCCAGTTTCGAGCTGACGTCGCACCTGATTCAAGCGGTTCGAGCGGGCATCGGCATTGGCTTGGTGCCACGCATCCTGGTGGCGGACGAATTGGTCAGTGGCGAACTGATCAGTCTGGACATGCCCTTCGCCAGCCAGCGCAATTACTACCTGACTTATCCGCCCCGCAACGAAATGCTGCCTTCGCTGCAGGCGTTTCGGGCGTGGCTGCTGGAGCAGATCTGAGTGACAGCCACAACGTCAGACTGAGACAACGGACGCTAGAAAAGCGCGCTGAAGGCGTCAACATCCAGCGTGCTTTCAAGCGCATCGGACGTACGCTCCTCCTGCCACACGCGAACGGATAAAAGCGCGTTGCTGGCGATCAACCGTTCGAAGAAAGGCTGGAACACCCGTTCCACGCTCCTGCGCATGGAGTCTTCGGTCAGCCATACGCCTTGAATGATCCAGCGACCAAGCCCGAGGGTGTCGCTGTGAAGCTGACAGTCCACACAGCCAGCGTCGTCGTTTGCCTGGTCCACCGAGTCTCTGATCAACTGGCCGCAGTGGGCCTGAAGGTTTTCACGCGTGTGAATCAGAACGACTCGGGATGCGGATTGAACGTTCATAGAGCTCTCCAGTTAGCGGCTGCACCTGCTCCGACAGCCGAGCGGCGTACGGAGGTGGCTGGCTTGCTGGATATCATCGGTCGCCGGGACGGTGGCCGCTATCGTCGATTCGGATACCGGGCCTAAACCTTCGTATGACGCCCTGGCGACCCTCCTCAGTCGGGGAGGCGATGGCGTGAGAGTCAGCGACCAAGAGAGGCGTGCCAGGCGGCTGGCTGACAACAAAAAAAGGCCAGCGCAATGCGCTGGCCTTTTCAGTGTTTCGTTTGGCTCCACGACCTGGACTCGAACCAGGGACCCAGTGATTAACAGTCACTTGCTCTACCAACTGAGCTATCGCGGAATGCCGGCTATCTTACTGTCTGAAAAAGAGAAGTCAAGCGACGATGTGAAAAAAATTGGCAGGATAATCAGGCGCTTAATCGATACCCCCCACCGCCGGGCAAAACGTGCCGTGCGGTATTCACCGGACGGGGCGTTGATTGTTTCCCGCGTCAACCTTGCGGCGGGACCGCAATGCATTTGATTTCCACCAACAGGCCGGGATGCGCAAGCTCACTCACGCCAATGCAAGTCCAGGCGCAGGTGGCTTTTGGAAACAGACGATTCTTCACCTCGCGAAACACGGCCATGTGCCGCGACATGTCGACATGGTAGGTGGTCATGTCAACCACATCCTCGAAGCGGCACCCTCCGGCGGCCAGCACACTGCGCAGGTTTTCCCAGGCGGCGACGAACTGCTGCTCGGGGTCTTCGATGACCTGCAGGTCGGCAGTACGACCCACTTGTCCGGCACAGAAAAGGGTACCGGCCACCCTGACTGCCGGTGCATAGCCTGCTCGGTCGACGATAGCGCTCATGGTTTCTGGAACGACGATTTCGCGGTCGGTCACGGGTGAGTCCTCAGGCCGTTTTCAAAGGCCGGGAATCTATCAGGTATGGCGCGTGCTTGCCCATATGGATGGGTGCAGTTCAGCTTGGACGCCTGGCGTTGCTGCTCAGATGGGAGGTAAACCTGCGGGCATAAAAAAACGCTGCATCAATCGCAGCGTTTTTGTATGCGGCTCTCAGCATGAATCACTACCCATCGTTAGCCGTTCTGACGACCGTACCCCATGGTGGTGTATTCCAGGCTGTGAGAAACGCCCGAGCTATCCACGTAAGTCATGGTCGATGTCACCAAGCCGTCGACCTTATCGGGGTCTTGAGCGGTTTTGACGCTAGTGACCTTGGCAATATCGATACCTTTATGACGGTTATATTGCTCAACCTGAGTCAAAGGCTGTGCGCTGGACTGAGTGTCAGCATAGGCGCTGACGGAAGCAAATGCGGTGAATACCGACAGGGCTGCGAAGGCTAAAGTTTTCATTTTAAATCTCCAGAAAAAGGTGTGAGTCGTAAGTAAGCAACGCGTGTGTTCGTTTGCTTGTGGCGTTGATTCTTCACCATTGTTCTCAAGAGGGTAAATATTTACGGTCGATAGGACACATTACCGGGATTGATACCAGCGGATTATTTCACCCGCTGTAACAGACTGTTGTTGTAAATGATGACTGCGCGTTAAACATGACGTGCTAATTCCCATACACCAAACGGGCGCTGTTCATGAATGAACTTATTACCGGGAAGAATACGGTATGAGCGATTCAGGCCTTTCTAATATCGGACTGTTTCAACCGTTTTAGGCGTACTTATTTGCAAACACCTGGCCTTACGACAGCCTACGACCAGGCAAAGAAAAAGCGATTACCCTGCAGTCGCGCAGGGTAATCGCTTCGGAGGGGACTGTTATTGGCTGAGCCTATTGCGTCAGTCGCTCGTAATCCATCTCACCGGCGACCTCACGGAAGTTCATGTGGTCCAGCGGTCTGTCAGCCGTGCGCCCGACGCCAGCCTTGTCAGATCCGTCGGACGCAAGCCCGCGCTCAGGCTTGCCGTTGGCAGCAACTGCGTTGGCCCCTACGTGATCGGCGCCATCGGCGGCAACACGGTTGGCACCTACGCGATCCGCCCCATCGGCGGCAACACGGTTGGCACCTACGCGATCTGCCCCATCGGCGGCAACACGGTTAGCGCCCACTCGATCCGCGCCATCCGCTGCAACACGATTAGCGCCCACACGGTCTGCACCGTCGGCTGCAACACGATTAGCGCCCACACGGTCTGCGCCATCGGCGGCAACACGGTTGGCACCTACGCGATCCGCGCCATCGGCTGCAACGCGGTTGGCACCTACGCGATCTGCCCCATCGGCTGCGACGCGGTTGGCACCTAGGCGATCTGCCCCATCGGCTGCAACGCGGTTAGCGCCCACACGGTCTGCGCCATCGGCGGCAACGCGGTTGGCACCCACCCGATCGGCGCCATCGGCGGCAACACGGTTAGCGCCCACTCGGTCTGCGCCATCGGCGGCAACGCGGTTAGCGCCCACCCGATCTGCGCCATCGGCGGCAACGCGGTTGGCACCTACGCGATCTGCCCCATCGGCTGCAAGTTTTGCGGCACCGACATGGTCAGAGCCATCGGCGGCAGTGGCGTTGGCGCCGACGTGATCAGCGCCATCGGCGGCCAGTTTGCTGGCACCTACATGATCTGCGCCATCAGCGGCGGTGGCATTGGCCCCAACATGATCCGCACCGTCAGAGGCTGTTCTGTTCGGGCCGACCTTCTCCGAGCCGTATTCGGCAACCGTCTTGTCTTCATTCACCTCTGAGGCTGCATACGCAGCCGACACGCCTAAGGCCAGCACGGAAACCGTCAGGCCCCAAATCATTTGTCTCTTCATAACCGATTGCTCCCTGTGTCATGTCGGTTGATGTGAGCAAGCTGCTCGCAGGGTTGCCTACCTCGGCACTGTTGCCTTCCTGGATATTCCATCACTTACTCTATTGAACAGAAACGCCGGGAAGGCCCTTGACCTCTTGAACGAGGCAGTCAGCCAATCCGGTTATACTGAACAGTTAATTAAAAACAGTGATTGCACACCATCCGTTCAGGATAGTCGTCGTAACGCCATCGCGCCCGTCATCCACGGACGATCTGCCAAACGGCGACTTATCTTATCCATTTTCGATTCGATCCAGCGCGAGATTGTTAGTTTCACCCGTTATAAATAAAAGCACGATCAGGCAAGTTCAGCCAATAACACTAAGGTATGGCGTCACCCGAAACAGAAATGTGTATTGACCCAAAACCGCGGCCCGGCAATGCACTGAATAAGGGCATGATGGATTCAACTAAGTAAATAACGGTAAGCGCTAAAGCGGCAAGTGCTTGATTGTTGGCGCGCTTTAAAGGTCTGCCGGGACGATTTCGAGGGCGGCCCTTGGGCGTTGGAAGGCGGCCAATAACAGTGCGTGGCATGGGGGACCAATGACGTTGTCGCGTTGCGACCGGTTTCACGACCCCAAGAAAGGAACTGAGCCATCGGAACGGGGGATGCAGAAAAAAGCCATAGGGTCACGGTCCGACGGCTGCAGAGCGCTCAATCGATCAAGCCGGCAATTGTCCTTGCCCACTTTCGATGATTTTTGCGAAATTCATCACGTTATTCACGTATTGGGGATCACCTACCCCGCCTGCGTCGGAAAGGTTGCCGCTCACCTTGTCAGGCCCAGAGTTATAGGCGCGTAACGCCGCTCCCCAATCGCCAAAGGCTTTCTGCTGATCGCGCATGTACAAGGCACCCGCCATGATGTTGTCGTGGACGTTGTTAACGTCAGCGTTGCCAAGAAGGTCCGGATTCTCTTTCTTTAAACCCGCGAAGGTGTCGGCGTTGACCTGCATCAGGCCGGCATCGGTCTTGCCGTTGACGTTGGTGGTGTCCTGCCCCAACTGCCCGCGCGATTCAGCCCAGATCTGTCCGGCCAGAATGCTCGGCGGTACGCCAGTCGCCCTGGAGGCGTCCATGATATCGGCGCGGTACGGCTCCAGTTGCTTCGGCAAATGCAGGTCGCCTGATCCCGAGAGCGAGGTATCGCCCGGCACCGCGCTGGCGGCGTGGCTGGACGGGCCGCCTACGCCCGTGTTCCCACTGCCACCGCCACCCGCGCCGTCGACGCCACCGCTGCCTCCTCCGCCACTGCCCCCACCGCCTTGTGCCGCCAGATTTTGCGGATTTGGCTGGTTGCTGTTGTTTTGCGTGAGCATCTGCAACAGCTGCATCAACAAGCTCATGATCTGTTGAACCATGCCAGTCTCGTTGTTATTTCCCGCCAATGGACGGGCGGCATTCGCCTGAGGGTCCTGGCTGTTGGGCGGCGCGAAGTTGACCTGGGACTGGGTGGGGTTGGCGAAGAGCAACGTGCTGGGGTCGATAGCCTGTTGGCCGCTACCGCTCAACGCGCTTTGCTGCCCATGTTTGCCACTCAGGGACGAGAAGTCCGTGGTCAGGGCATTCGGGTCCTGCAACGGGCGAAGCGACGAAACACCGATACTCATGATCGTTTACCTCTTTCAGGTCGGGTTATGAATCAACGTGCTGTGATTGAACGGCATCGACAATTTGCCGCCGTCCATCAATGCGCTTTTGGAATGCCGAACTGTTCCAGCGTCGGGTCGACGTTATGGTCGAAGGCTTTCTGTGCTTTGTGTTTCTTCACCGCTTCGATAATCGCGGAGATGCCGAAACCCAGGCTCATCGCGGCATCGGCAATCCAGCCCACTACCGGAATCGAGGCGCCAATGGCCGCGCCGGCCGCCATGCCGACCGCCTCACCCGCGACCATGCCCGCCACACGCCCCCCGACTTTTGCAGCGACCTCACCCAGACCCGCGCGGCCGGCTGATTTGGCCACGGCGTCATAACCCTGTTTGGCCGCCGACAAGCCGGATTTGGTGCTGTCATAGAGCGTCTTGGCGGCATCGGTCTTGTCGCCCCGGGCGAGCATGTCCGAAACGGAAGCGAAGCCGGCGACCGACCGCAGCGCGGCAGGCCCCATTTGCGTGGCGACCTGCATGGCCATCGAAGGCGCGTGTTCCTTGTCGCCCTTGGCATCGTCAAGCAGCTTGCGCCCGCTTTTGGAACCCTGCAGTTGGGCGAACGTGGCGTCGACGTAACTTCCCTGCTGGCTCTGGACGAAATCCTGCGGCAGGACGCTGTCGTACGCGGCCTTCTGCGCATCGGCAGCGTTCAGGGACTCGGTGGCGTCAGCCTTCTTCTGATTGAGCAACTGTTTTACCGCGCCGCCTTCGCTGAAGTTGCGCACGTACGAGTCCTGCAACCGGCCTTGAAGGTCGGGCCGATTGCCGAGCACCTGGCCGGCGCTCGGGATATTCGCGTCGTCGCCCAGCAGGTCTTTCTGCATCTGCAACTGCGCCGACAAGCCACCGATCGCACGGCTGTAATCCGCATTCGGCTTGTCCTTGGTGGTCGCCTTGTCGGCGGCGGCCATGTCGGCCTGCAACGCCTGGCCACTGTTGACCTTCTGCATCTGCTCGTTGACTGCCTTTTGCAGCTGCGGCGTGCTGCCGACCAACGCACGTGACTGCTGCGGAATCTGTTTGTCGAGAAAGGCCTGGACGTCAGGATCGGCCTGCAACTGACCGATTTTCTCGTTCAGGGCATCTTCGGTTTTCTCGGTCTTGCGCAGGTCCTGACCGGCCACAACGCTTTGCCGGGTCTGTTGCAACTTGACCATTACCGCAGCTTTCTGCTCACCGGTGTAGGCCGAGGGGTGGTCGAACACGTCTTTGTCGAGTTTGCTGATGTCGGTGTTGGCGACCGAATTCAGGGTGGCTGCGTCACTGAGCACGCTGGCGAACTCTCCGCCGTTGGTGGGTGCCTGCTTCTTGATCCAGTCGCTGATATTGCTGGCGCTGAACAGTTTGTCCGGACTGTGAGCGGCCAGAGAGCGCCCTTCCAGACCGCCTTGGTCAATCTGCGTCAGGAAGCCGGGTTGCGACCAGGTTTTTGCCGACTGCCTGAGCGCGCCTGCCAGCCCTGGGTTGTCGTTCTGGATCGCCTTTAGACCATCGGCACTGGTCAGACCATCGACCTTCGTCTTGCCGTCAGCGCCCTGTGCATGTTTTGGATCGGCCGCTTTGGTCAGTGGTTCGTTGGCACGCATCAGCGCTGCGCTGCGCACCAGCTCCAGCGACTGCGGATCGGCGTCAGGATGATCTTTCTGATAGCTGGCGACATCCTTGTCCGCGCTGTCGGCGGCTTTCTGCATGTGTTTGGCGAACGCATTGAGGTCGCCGTCGGTAATCTTGCCATCGGCTTTGCCGCCATGTTTCCCGGTGTCAACAGCGGTTTTCAGGGCGGGATTGGCGTTGATGAAGTCCATCGCCCTTGCCCCATCCGGACCACCATCTGCCGCCATGCGAGCGGCGGCGATGGGTCGATTGAGCTCCTTGGCGGCCTGTTCTCGCTGGTCAGGCGGCAGATTGGCAACCATGGGCGCCCAACGTTCCAGCTCTTTGGGGGACGAGTACTTCGAATCGTCCAGAAAACCGGCCTCGGAGGCTTTGGGTACGTCGGCGGTGGTATTGGCAGGTTTGCTGGCATCTGCCGGCGAGGCCGCGCTCACATCGTTAACGGCCGCGGGTTTGCCGGGATCTGTTGCGCGTTGAAGGGGTGTATTCGCGGGTAAGGTCTGGCCACCGGGAGGCGCCGTGCCGGGTCGCGCCTGAGCGCTGCCCTTGAACAACTGAATCAGCAGCGACAACAACTGCGTCTCCGCGGCCTCGGCCGGACGATGCGGTTGCGTGCCGGCAGCACCGAACTGCACGTTCGGATTGGCGGCCCCGCCCTGGGCCAGCAGCGTCTTGGGTGCATTCAGGGCTGCATTGCCGAGCGACGAGTGCTTGATCGAATCACCGCTGTCGGGTTGAGGCGCGATACCACTGTAGGGACTGTTCGAAATACGCATGAGGGGTCGCCATCCGGGAATGAAGGATGGCAACTGTGTGGTCATGAGCCGAGGTCGGTTCCGAGATGTTACGATTTATGTCCACTTCCGCCATGCAGTATGGGTAATTGCTTCCAGACCGCAGACCTGTGGGAGTGAGCTTGGTCTGGGCGGCATTCCGACGAAGGCGGTAGGTCAGCACCCTCAACGATGAATGACACACCGCATTCGTCCGAATTGCGGCCCATACCCTCGTAACCTCGGACGTCTCCCACAGAGTCCGGGTTGACATACGAGCCTGTGTCCAGACCTCGGACCTGTGGGAGTGAGCTTGCTCGCGAAGGCGGTGGGTCAGCACCCTCAACGATGAATGACACACCGCATTCGTCCGAATTGCGGCCCATACCCTCGTAACCTCGGACGGCTCCTACAGGGCACCGGCTTGAAACACAGGCCTGTGTCCAGACCACGGACCTGTGGGCCGGCTTGCTGGCGAACGCGGTGGGTCTGCACCATCAATCTGGTTGATGACCACCATGAAGACGATTGTCTTCAGGTTTTCGGGCCGTCACGTAACATCGCCCCATCACCTGCCGCCCCACCGTTCACCAAAGGACTCACGACCATGA
The DNA here is from genome assembly GCF_900110765.1 of Pseudomonas sp. NFACC02. Taxonomy (GTDB): domain Bacteria; phylum Pseudomonadota; class Gammaproteobacteria; order Pseudomonadales; family Pseudomonadaceae; genus Aquipseudomonas. Next base: position 56,754 of record NZ_FOEO01000004.1, on the reverse strand, counting down.
CTATCCATCTGATCAATGCCGCCGTCCTCACCGCCGTTACCGTGTTTCTGGTCAACCGCGCGTTTGCACTGTATGACCTGGTCAACGCTGCCACCGTCTCCGAGCACATCTGAAACGGCCCGTGCCGTTTGAGTTGTGCTCGGCACACGTCGACGGAATTCAGGCGAACGGGTCCATTTGCCGCTTCAGTTGTTCCCTTGCCCGAGACAGACGCGAACGCACCGTGCCGATCGGCACCCCCAGCGACGTGGCCGTCTCCTGATAGTTACCGTCCATTTCCAGTGACACCTCGATCACCCGCTGCATGTTGGAAGGCAGCGTGCCGATCGCTTTGACGACGCGTACCAACTGCCGATGGCCGTCGACCTGGTGGCCGATATCACCTTGCGTCTCAGTTTCGGTATGAGCGTGGTCTTCCCAGCTTTCCTGATACGGCTGGCGATACATCTTGCGAAAGTGATTGCGGATCAGATTCAGCGCGATCCCGCATAGCCACGTCTGCGGTTTGCTCGCGTTCTGGAACTTGTGCTCGCTGCGCAGCGCCTCAAGAAAGGTGCATTGCAGGATGTCGTCGACATCGTCCGGGTTCATCACGCGCTTCTGAATGAACGCACGAATCATCTTCACCTGATCGCTGCTCAACTGCCGAATGCCTGGTGCCGATTGACGACGAGTTGGGGAATCAATATCGAGTACCGCGAGGCTTGGAAACATCAGGGCTCTTCCTTGTTTGAAGTGTGTTAGCCCTATAGCGATATGCATGCCACTCGAATCAATTACGCAACTCACTGATTTATAACGACAAATAAATTATCGAGTTATCAGCTTGTGCAAAATCTTGCGCGAGTGCGCTGATTTCCTTACAGGTTTTGGCACAGATTCTCGATTGCACCGTCAATGGAACCGGACGGGCCTGACGCCCCACTCAGAGCGCATGACCACGCTCAGAATCCGCCCATGAAGATCGCCGCCCCCTCTGCGCCCCCCGTGTTGCACACCCCTGCCCCCGCTGCCGCGAGCAATGCGTCCGCGCAGGTCACGGCGCTGCGCTCGAACACGCCGAACATGAACGGGACGTCGCCGCAACAGGTCTCCCGATTCGCCGCCGCGCTGGTGCAACAAAGCCGTGGGCTGAGCCAGCGTGAATTGATCGCCAGCAGCAATGCGCTGCAATCGCGGGCAGTGAAGCTGGGCGAGTTGTACGCCCTGCTGATGGGGACTCAGGACACCGGTCTCGACGACGCGGCGCGCAACCTGCGCAAGCAGCTGCAAAAACAACGTGCGGCCAGCCTCGCGCAGATCGTGAGTTTCACCGACGGCGATCCGGCCAAGGCCCATGTGGTGTTGCAGGCCGCCCGTAAGCAGGCACAGGCCGACGGCGCCACGGGCGAGCATGTCGTGCTGACGCAGCAACTCAAACTGCTGCGCCGCCAATACGGCCAGCGTGCCCGCGCGGGCATCAACAGCGCGAAGGCCTTCGCCAGGTCCGGCACGGACAGCAAGCGCCGCAACGCACTGCGCAATCTTTACGGGGTTGCGGTTTCAGGCCAGCAAAACATCACCGGGCTGATCGACGCGCTGCTCAGCGAGCAAGAGGAAGCCGGTGAGTTCGAGCTCAACTTGCGCGACATGCGCAGCGCCATCGCCGACGACCTGTCGGCTCTCACGCCTTCGACCTCCCATCAGCAATTGCGCACCTTGATGCACGGTCTGAACACCGCGCGCCATGTGGCGACGCTGCTGCAAGGCTGCGAACACCTGTTGGGCCGAATGCGCAACAAAAACCCCGGGCTACAGGTTGATTCGGCCGCTTTTCTCAAGCACCTGCTGGCGCTCTCGGGCAAAGGCATGAGCCTCAATGAGACGCTGCAGCTCACCCAGCACATCGGCGGCAAGCACCTCAAACATCAACTGGCCTTCCTCAACGGCCTCCGTCCGATGCTGCAACAACTGCCGATTCTGCTCTGGCGCGACATGAAAAGCCGTCAAAACGCACTGGGCAACCTGCTCATCCTCATGGCCGAACTGACTCGGCAGGAACAGAACCAGCTCCAGGGGGGGCTTGCCTGATGGACCGTGTCATCCACCTGCTCAACCAACTCGCGCTGGCGGCGATGCGCCGCTCGGAAATCGTCGGTGCGTTCGTGGTCATCGCCATTGTATTCATGATGATCACACCGCTGCCCACGGGGCTGGTGGACGTGTTGATTGCCATCAATATCTGTATTTCCTGCCTGCTGATCATGCTCGCCATGCACCTGCCTCGACCGTTGGCGTTCTCGACGTTCCCGGCGGTGCTGCTGCTGACCACCATGTTCCGCCTGGCGCTGTCGATTTCCACCACCCGCCTGATCCTGCTGAACCAGGACGCCGGGCACATCGTCGAGGCCTTCGGTCAGTTCGTGGTGGGCGGCAACCTGGCCGTGGGCATGGTGATTTTCCTGATCCTCACGGTGGTCAACTTTCTGGTGATCACCAAGGGGTCGGAACGCGTGGCGGAAGTCGGGGCGCGCTTCACGCTCGATGCCATGCCCGGTAAACAGATGTCGATCGACAGTGACCTGCGAGCCAACCTGATCAGTGTGTTCGAGGCGCGCAAACGGCGCGCTGAACTCGGCAAGGAAAGCCAACTGTTCGGCGCCATGGACGGCGCCATGAAATTCGTCAACGGTGACGCCATCGCCAGCCTGATCATCGTCGCCATCAACATGATCGGCGGCATCGCGATCGGCGTGGTGCAGCACAACATGAGCGCAGGCGATGCCTTGCAGGTGTACACCGTTCTGACCATCGGCGACGGCCTGATCGCGCAGATTCCGGCACTGCTGATTTCCGTCACCTGCGGCATGATCATCACTCGCGTGCCCGACGAAGACCGGGCCGAAGCCAATATTGGCCGGCAGATTGCCGAGCAGATCACCAGTCAGCCCAAGGCCTGGATCATCGCAGCCGTGGCCATGCTCGGATTCGCGGCGCTGCCCGGCATGCCGACAGCCGTGTTCATCGTCATCGCAATCATCTGTGGCAGCGGCGGTCTGTTGCAATTGCAGCGGGCCAGGCCCAAGGCCGAACAGGCTCAGGCCGCTGTCGTGGCGCCCGAAATGAACGGGCGCGAAGACCTGCGCACCTTCTCCCCCAGCCGCCAGTTCGTGTTGCAGTTTCATCCCAGCCAGAACCCGGCGCACATCGAGGCCCTGGTCAGTGAGATCCGGCAACGACGCAACCGCCTGGTGGTGCAATACGGCCTGACCCTGCCCTCGTTCATCATCGAGCAGGTGGAGCACCTGCCACCGGACGAGTTTCGCTTCTCGGTGTATGAGGTGCCGCTGCTCAAGGCCACGTTTACCCAGAGCCATGTTGCCGTGGACGCTCGCCTGCTCGAAGGGTCGCCTGATGCGGCGGTGTACGGCAGCACCGATCGCCAGGAAGCTCAGTGGCTGTGGTTGCCCGCCGACGCACCGCAACTGCAAGACCTGCACATGGAGCGGGTCGACGCGATGACCTTGATCATCGAGCGCATGGAGCGCGCGCTGCAGTCTTGCGGCCCGCAGTTCATCGGCTTGCAGGAAACCAAGGCGATCCTGGGCTGGCTCGAAAGCGAACAACCGGAACTCGCTCAGGAAATGCAGCGGGTCTTGCCACTGGCGCGTTTCTCGGCGGTCTTGCAGCGTCTGGCCTCGGAATGCGTACCGCTGCGGGCGATCCGCGTGATCGCCGAAACCCTTATCGAGCACGGACAGCACGAACGTGAGGTGACGGTGCTCGCCGATTACGTGCGTATCGCGCTGAAGTCGCAGATCTATCACCAGTACTGCGGGCCCGAGGGCCTGTTGGTCTGGGTCCTGACCCCGGAAAGCGAAGGCATTCTGCGCGATGGGCTGCGCCAGACCCAGACTGAAACCTTCTTTTCCCTGGACAACGAGACCAGCCAGTCGCTGGTGCAACAGCTGCACATCGCCTTCCCGCTGCGCGCCGCCGAACAGGCCGTTCTGCTGGTCGCACAGGATCTGCGCAGCCCGCTGCGGACCTTGCTGCAGGAAGAGTTTCACCACGTGCCGGTGCTGTCTTTTGCAGAAATCAACAACGCGGCACAGGTGAAGGTCTTGGGCCGGTTCGACCTGGAAGATGACCTGAATGACGATCTCGATGAACTGGATAACGAGCACGCCGCTTGAGTCCCTGGAGAATCTCGCATGTTTGAATTACGGGTATTGACCGGCCTGCACCAGGGTGCGGCGTTACCGCTGGTGGGCGAACAATGGGCCATCGGCTCGGATGCAGAACAGGATCTGGCGTTGCATGATCCCGGCGTCGAGCAACACCATTGCCGCCTTCAGCGACAAGGGGACCGCTGGGTACTGGACGCTGCGGACGGCGCGGTCCGCGACCAGGAAGGCCACCGTCATGCAACCACCGAACTGACGCCCGACACCGCGTTCGTACTGGGTTCGGTGTGGTTGTGCGTTTCCGCCGCCGACGACGCATGGCCTTCGGTGCCGGCGTTGGTCCAGACGCCACCGCCGGCCCCGGAACCCGAACCTGCGGCCAGCACGCCGCCGCTGGAAAAGGTCGAATCCCGCGCTCGCGTGCTCAATCGGACCACGGGCATCGTCATCGGCGTTTTGCTGGGCATTGCCGGCAGCGCGTGGAGCCTCACGCGCAGCAGCACGGCCTCTGACTCACTCGCGGTCACTGCGGTCACGCAACCGGTCGCGCCCGCGCCCGGACAACCCGACGGACAGCGCAAACCGGCCGCCACCCACCCGCGCACACGACTGGCGAGCGTTGACGACACCCGGCGCCAACTCAACACCATGCTCAGTGATCGACTGCTCAGTGAGGTAAACGTGCAGCAGACGCCGGAAGGTCTGGCCCTGAGCGGCAACCTCAAGCCCGAGTCGCAGCGGGTCTATCAGCGCATGTTGCAACGATTCAAGGACCGCTACGATTCGCCCGTACCCCTGATCGACAACGTCACCGCCGCCGGCAGCGGCCTGCCCTTCACCATCGTACAGATCATGTCCGGCCCCCACGCCCATCTGGTCACCGCGGACGGCCATCGTCTGTACATCGGCGACGAACTGGCCGGGTTGCGCCTGACCCGCATCGACGACAACCGCATCCAGTTCGACGGCGAACGGCATTACGAGGTGAACTGGTGAGCGCGGCCCTTGAGCAATGGCAGATAGCGCACGCCCGGCGCCTGAGCGGGTTTTCGGCGGTGCAGGTCAGCGGTCGGGTCAGTGCCGTCAGCGGCATTTTGCTGGAGTGCCAGATCCCGGCGGCCAAAGTGGGTGACTTGTGTGAAGTGAGCAAGGCGGACGGCAGCGTCATGTTGGCGGAAATCGTCGGTTTCACCCGTGACTGCACACTGCTCAGCGCCCTGGGCACGCCGGACGGCATTCAGGTCGGCGCCCCTATCCGCCCGCTCGGCATGGCGCATCGCATTGGCGTTGACGACGCTCTGCTCGGCAGCGTGCTGGATGGTTTCGGCAGGGCCTTGCTGGACGACTCACAGGGCGCATTCGCCGGACCCGGTGACCGTCGGGTGACACTGCCGGTCATCGCCGATGCGCTGCCGCCGACTCAACGCCCACGCATTACCAACGCCCTGCCAACCGGCGTGCGCGCCATCGACAGCGCCATCTTGCTGGGTGAAGGCCAACGGGTGGGGCTGTTTGCCGGAGCCGGTTGCGGCAAGACCACGTTGATGGCCGAACTTGCACGCAACATGGACTGCGACGTCATCGTCTTCGGCCTGATCGGCGAGCGGGGGCGTGAACTGCGTGAGTTTCTCGATCACGAACTGGACGCGACGCTGCGCAGCCGCTCGGTGCTGGTGTGCGCGACCTCCGACCGCTCCAGCATGGAACGTGCGCGCGCCGCATTCACCGCCACAGCCATCGCCGAGGCGTATCGCGAGCGCGGGATGAAAGTATTGTTGCTGCTGGATTCGCTGACGCGTTTTGCCCGTGCGCAACGGGAAATCGGCATCGCTGCGGGTGAGCCTCTCGGACGCGGAGGCCTGCCGCCGTCGGTATACACCTTGTTACCGCGTCTGGTAGAGCGCGCCGGGATGAGCGAAACCGGTTCGATCACGGCGCTTTACACCGTGTTGATTGAACAGGACTCGATGAACGATCCGGTGGCTGACGAGGTACGCTCACTGCTCGATGGCCACATCGTCCTGTCACGCAAACTCGCCGAGCGTGGCCATTACCCCGCCATCGATGTGCAGGCCAGCATCAGCCGGATACTCAGCAACGTCACCGGGCGTGAACATCAGCAGGCCAACAACCGCCTGCGCCGTTTAATGGCCGCCTACCGGCAGGTGGAAATGCTTTTGCGTCTGGGCGAATACCAGCCCGGCGGCGACCCGGTCACCGACCGCGCCGTGCAATTGAATGAGCCGATCAACGCCTTTCTCCGCCAGGACCTGCGCGAGCCGGTGCCGTTGCAGGACACGCTCGACGCGTTGATGCAACTGACCTCCCGGTTGCCGGAGTGACGCGATGAACAGGTTTGCTTCAGATCACACACTGCCGAGCAATGAAGCGTTCACCCCGTCGAGAGCAGGGTTGCTTGAGAAGACGATCTGTCAGGCGCCCGAGACTCACTGCGCCTGCGGGCCTCTTCGCGAACGAGCTTCTACAGGTCTTGAGTCGTGATCCGTATCAGCGGAGGTATCCACGTTGGAAGATGAGCTGGAAATCGATCCGCAGCGTCTGGCGCTGGAACAGGTGATCAGCGTGCTCACGCCGTTGCGGCAACATCGGCAGGCCACCGCCGAGCGGGCGCAACGCCGGGCTCAAAAAGCGCTGGAAGACATGCAGGTGCATTTGCAGCAGACCCGCGAATCGTTGACACATGAGCGTGACAATCAGCGAGCGCGGCGTCTGGGATTGAGCGAGGCGCACCTGAACAGACAGATGTCGCTGACTGACCTCGATCGCTGGCACGAGAAGGAACACCGCATGCTCGACCGGCTGGCCTATATCCGCCAGGACGTGCAGCGGCAACGGTTGGGCATCGACGAACAGCAACGGCAACTGGTGCACGCCAGGGACGCGGCAAAAGCCGCACAACGCGCCGTGGAAAAGCTCGCATGCCTGGCCGAAGCCCTCAATGAACCCGACTAAGCCCCAACGAAAAAAGGTGAACCATGAGCACGCCCCTTTCATCCGCACCTCGCGCCCACCCTCAACCTCAGGCACGGCACGCACCAGAAGCCACGCCAACCTCAAACAGCCTGCGCCCCGTCCTCGGCGTGCGGCGTGGCGACATGGACCGCTTGCGCCCGGCCTGGGGTCAGCCGACCCAGCAGGACGCGTCCAGCGCGGATGGCCTGTTCTTCTCACAGCTACTCATCCCGACCGTCAGCGAGGAACCCGATCATGAGGGCTTTGCAGGCGGCGGCTTGAGCCTGCTGCCACCCGCAGACGGTGTGCCGACTCAATTGATCGATGAGCTCGCGCAGCGCCTCCCCTCGCAACCGGATGGCCCGTTCAGCGTCACGCTGCTGATGCCGCATCTGGGCAAGGTGCACGTCAACGCCGGGAAGCGCGACAACCCATGGAATATCGAGCTGGGTTTCGCAAAGAAGGGCGTACTCAAACGCCTGCAACCTCATCAGCGAGCCTGTGAGACCTCCCTCGCTGAGGCATTGGGACAGCATGTCGCCTTGTCCTTTCATGAAGAGTTGCTCGCATGAACGGCTTGTCCTTGCGCCAGGTCGATTCGATGACCGCCCGGCTCAGCCGACGCCTCGGCATGGGGGCCAGCCTGCGTTTCTGCGTCCAGGGAGAGCACGGCAGGTTGAGCCTCCTCCCCCTCCTCGCCGCCCCTGTCGCTGAGCCCCGGATCCATTGGTTCGACAGTACGCTCGGCCCCGTCGGACTGAGTCATGCCGGGGACATGCTGAGTCTGCTGGGTGAACTGCCCGTCACCCTCGCAGGGGATTTTCAGCCGTGGTACTGGCAAGTGCTCAATCAGCGAATGACTCCAGCCGTGGCGGAACTGCTTTGTCCTTTGCAGCCACTCAGCGATATCACTGCACTGCCTGCCGCTGTGATGACGTGCCGGATACAGGTGCAACGGGGGACAACGTCGTTGCACGGACTGCTCCGGGCAGACGCCGGCACGTTGCTGCGAATGCTGGAAGCCGCGCCCTGGCAGGCCCATCGGCAGACGCTCGACGAAGCGTGGTTGATCACTCAACCGCTCGAACTCGGTCATCTGTCATTGACCTGGGCGCAACTGGCGTCGGTGCAACCCGGCGATGTGCTGCTGCCCTCGCTGTGTCACTTCGACAGCGACGGCAATGGGCGCTTGCAACTGGGCGGGCGGCAGTGGGCAGTGCAAACCGGCAGTCAGCAAGGGCGACTGTCTGTGCAGCTCAGTCACGAGGAATCGCTGGAACATGGCCAATGAAACGCTGTATGACGACGAACTGGAGATGTCATCCGAGGATGAATACGCAACGCCGTCGCTGACTGACGAGGGCGACGACGACTCGTCAACGCCGATGCCCGCCGACACCGCCTGGCCGGCCCACGAGGATGAACGGCCCGTGGAAGAGCCGTATCACCCTGATGATGCGACGGCTGACACACCGCCGACGCTCGACCCTCTTGATCAACTGTCCATGGCGCTCACCCTGCGCTGCGGCACATTAACGATGAGCCTGGGCGAACTGCGCCGTGTCGCCGCCGGGACCGTCCTGGAAGTCAGCGGCATCACGCCGGGTTACGCCACGCTGTGCCACGGAGAGCGCGTGCTCGCCGAAGGCGAACTGGTCGATGTCGAGGGCCGGCTGGGCCTGCAGATCACCCGGATGGCGTCCCCCGCATGATCACTGACGGGATGAACCCGGTACTGCTGGCACTGTTTCTCGGCGCCCTGTCGCTGATTCCGTTCTTGCTGATCGTCTGCACGGCCTTTCTGAAGATTGCGATGACGCTGCTGATCACTCGCAACGCCATCGGCGTGCAGCAAGTGCCGCCGAACATGGCGATGTACGGCATTGCGCTGGCGGCGACGATGTTCGTGATGGCGCCTGTGGCACACGACATCCAGCAACGGGTTCATGACCACCCGCTGGAGATGGGCAGCACCGACAAGCTGCAGACCAGCGCCATGACGGTCATCGAACCGTTGCAACGCTTCATGACCCGCAACACCGACCCGGACGTCAGCGCCCACCTGCTCGACAACACTCAACGCATGTGGCCCAAGGACATGGCCGACCAAGCGACCAAAAACGACCTGCTGTTGGCCGTTCCTGCGTTCGTACTCTCGGAGCTGCAGGCCGGGTTCCAGATCGGTTTCCTTATCTACATCCCGTTCATCGTCATCGACCTGATTGTCTCCAACCTGCTGCTTGCACTGGGCATGCAGATGGTGTCGCCGATGACCATTTCCCTGCCGCTCAAGCTGCTGCTGTTCGTCCTGGTCCAAGGGTGGACGCGCCTGCTCGACAGCCTGTTCTACTCGTATATGTGAGGCGGTGATGGAAGCGTTGGCGTTGTTCAAGCAAGGCATGTTTCTGGTGGTCATCCTCACGGCACCGCCACTGGGTGTCGCTGTACTGGTTGGCGTGATCACGTCGTTGGTGCAGGCACTGATGCAGATCCAGGACCAGACGCTGCCTTTTGGCATCAAACTCGCAGCGGTCGGCCTGACCCTGGCGATGACCGGGCGCTGGATCGGGGTCGAGCTGATTCAGTTCATCAACATGGCGTTCGACCTCATCGCCCGTTCGGGGGGCGTGCACTAGATGCCGTTCGATGCGCAGGGTCTGTTCGAACTGATGCTGGGCATGGGCCTCGCGGCGGCTCGTCTGCTGCCGTGCATGATTCTGGTGCCCGCCTTTTGCTTCAAGTACCTCAAGGGCCCGTTGCGCTACGCGGTAGTGCTGGTGGTCTCGATGGTCCCGGCACCCGCGATCAGCCGCGCGCTGTCTACGCTGAATGATGACTGGTTTTCCATCGGCGCACTGCTGCTCAAGGAAGCGGTGTTGGGAACGCTGCTGGGCCTGTTGCTGTATGCACCGTTCTGGATGTTCGCCTCCGTCGGCGCCCTGCTGGACAGCCAGCGGGGTGCGCTGAGTGGCGGCCAGCTCAACCCCGCGCTCGGCCCGGACGCCACACCGCTGGGCGAGCTGTTTCAGGAAACCCTGATCATGCTGGTGATCCTCTCAGGCGGCCTGTCGCTGATCACGCAGGTGATCTGGGACAGCTATCAAGTCTGGCCACCCACCGCGTGGTTGCCGGGTATGACCGTCGATGGCCTGGACCTGTTCCTTGGGCAACTGAACCAGACGCTGCAACACATGATGCTGTACGCCGCGCCGTTCATTGGCCTGTTGCTGTTGATCGAGGCCGGGCTGGCAATCATCGGTCTGTACGCGCAGCAACTGAATGTGTCGATTCTGGCGATGCCAGCAAAAAGCATGGCGGGCATCGCGTTTCTACTGATCTACCTGCCGACGCTGCTGGAGTTGGGCAATGGTCAGATCCTGCAACTGGCCGACCTCAAGCACCTGCTGCCTCAACTGGTGCCCGTGCCGTGAGCGAAAAAACCGAAAAAGCCACGCCCAAACAGCTGCGCGACGCCCGCGAGAAAGGTCAGGTCGGGCAGAGCCAGGACCTGAGCAAGCTGCTGGTGCTGATGGTGGTCAGCGAAGTCACCCTCGGCCTGGCGGATGAAAGCGTCGCGCGCTTGCAGCAACTGATGGCACTGTCGTTTCAAGGGATCGGCCAGCCGTTCATGCACACGCTCGAGCAGGTGGCGAGCGAGGGCCTGACGACACTGATCGGCTTCATCCTCAGCAGCGTGGGCGTGGCGGTCTTGATGCGACTGGTCGGCAGCTGGGTGCAGATCGGCTTCCTGTTCGCCCCCAAGGCGCTGAAGATGGACCTCAACAAGATCAACCCCTTCTCTCACGCCAAGCAGATGTTTTCCGCGCAGAACCTGACGAATCTGTTACTCAGCGTGCTCAAGGCCATAGCGATTGCGGCAACCCTGTACAGCGTGGTCAAACCGTCCCTCGGCGCCCTGATTCTGCTGTCCGATACTGACCTGACGACCTACTGGCATTCGCTGTTGCAACTGTTCCGGCACATCCTGCGCGCAACGCTGGGATTGCTGTTGGTGATCGGCGGTGTCGACTTCGCCCTGCAAAAGTATTTCCACGCGAAGAAATTGCGAATGAGCCATGAGGACATCAAGAAGGAATACAAGCAGTCCGAGGGCGATCCGCATATCAAGGGCCATCGTCGGCAACTGGCACACGAACTGCTGAACCAAGCGCCGACGGCACCACCGAAACCGGTCGAGGACGCCGACATGCTGGTGGTGAATCCGACGCACTATGCCGTGGCGCTGTACTACCGACCGGGGCAAACGCCGTTACCGCTGATTCATTGCAAAGGCGAGGACGACGACGCGCTGGCGCTGATTGCCCGTGCCAAACAAGCCGGCATACCCGTGGTGCAAAGCATTTGGCTGGCGCGCACGCTGTACAAGGTCAGACCCGGCAAACACATCCCGCGCCCGACCTTGCTGGCGGTGGCGCATATCTACCAGGTCGTGCGGCAGCTTGAGGAAGTCACCGATGAGGTCATCCGGATTGAGGAAGATTGATGTCGCAGTGAATCCAGGGATGCGATGTGCCTGGAAGAGCCGAGGTCGTTTGGTTTTACTGCTGCTGCGCAGCAGATCGCGGGACAAGCCACGCTCCTACAGGCAGACGCAGAACGGCGGCGTGGCGCCTGCTTTTGATTCTGGCCGGAGGCCGTGGGAGCAAGCTTGCTAGCGATCTGTCGCGAAGCGGCAGCAAAGTCAGGCGAGCCGTTTATGCCTGACACACCGCATGCATCGATTTCGCGGCCGGTTCCCGGCAGATCGCGGTGCTTCGCCTCACGGCATGGGCCGGGTTTCCTGGGACATGTACTCGGTGATGCGTGAACGCAGCCACCGCTCTGCGGGGTCGTTGTCGTGGACACCGCTCCAGACCATCGACAGCTCGGCCGGCTCGATCGGGAACGGCGGGTCTTCGGCGCGCAGCGCGCAGCCTTCCACCAGCGCGCACGCAGCGTAGTCCGGAACCGTGGCAATCAGTTCGGTGCCGGCCAGCAATGCACGCAAGCCGCTGAACTGCGGCACGGCCACCACCACCCTTCTCGCCCGGCCGACCTTGGCCAGGTCGATGTCGATGTTGCCGGTCAGGTCCCCCGAGAACGACACCATGGTGTGGGGCCGCTCGCAGTAGTCGTCCAGCGTCAATGCACCGGGACGCTTGTCGCCTCGCAGCACCTTGCAGCCGATGTCGCGCAGCTTCTTGCGCTTGGCGTTGGCGGGCAGGTCGGTGGTGTAGCTGATCCCGACGGAGATCTCGCCCGACGCCAGCAACGTCGGCATCAGCAAGAAATTGGCCCGCCGCACCACGACGATGATGCCCGGTGCTTCTTCACGCAGGTGGTTAAGCAACGGTGGAAACAAACCGAACTCGGCGTCGTCGGACAAACCGATGCGGAACACGTCGCAACTGGTGCTCGGGTCGAACTCCTTCGCACGGCTCACGGCACCGGAAATGGTGTCCAGCGCCGGTTGCAGCTCTTTGAGGATGTCCAGTGCGCGGGCCGTCGGCTCCATCGCCCGACCGTTGCGCAACAGCAAAGGGTCGTCGAACAGATCGCGCAAGCGCGCCAGCGCCGCACTGATTGCCGGTTGGCCCATGAACAGCTTCTCGGCAACGCGGGTCAGGTTTCGTTCGAACATCAACGCTTCGAAGATCACCAGCAAGTTCATGTCGACGCGACGCAAGTCGTTGCGATTCATTGAGCGGTTCCGGTTTCAGGGACGAGGGAGACGTAAAGAGTGCCAGCGCGAGACAGCGGCCTGCCAGATATACAGGATCACACGTCAAAGGAATTGAACAAATGTGCTCCTCTCGCGCGTCATTGCCTGGAACGCGATATCGGCCTCAAGTACGTGGTGCAGTCCAGCCAGGTGTCATTCCGCGCAGCACAACGGAGCCGTTGCCATCGCGCGCCGCCAGTTGAATGGCGTGACCCCGGTCATGCGGGTGAACACACGGGTGAAATGGGACTGATCGGCAAAGCCGCAATCCAGGCTGATCTGCGAAATGGTCAGCCCGGAATCGCTGAGCAGGCTTCTGGCCTTGTCCAGACGCATCTGCAAGTACCAGTCACGCGGAGAAAGCCCGGTGTTTTTCTTGAAGGCTCTGGAGAAGTGACTGCGGGACAACGAGCATTCGCTGGCAATGCGTGCGATGGACAATCCTTTATCCATCTGGCTGGACATCAGCTCTTTGGCGCGCCGCTCCTGCCAGGGTGAAAGCGCCACGCGATCAACGCAGGGAAGCGGTTGTTGCCGGGCCGCATCGGGGACCAGGTGCGCGGAGAGTTCGCGCACCACATGTTCGAGCGCGTCGTGCTGATCCTCTGGCAGGGCACGCAGGGACGCCAGTAGCGAACGAAACAGTGACGGGTTGATTGCGTTCATTCCGGACTCTCCAGCTCATAGTGGACGGTCTCTGGAGTCTGGTCGGGCACCGCCTTAAAGTCCTTCTCCGGTTATTAAACGTTCTTAAGGGTTGATAAAGCCGCTGCTCAAACCTCTGGGGGGCACGCGCCTTAAGATCATTTAAGGAAGACCGACAATGACGCAGCCGGTGGACGGGTTTATCGTCGTTTCCTCAGAGGCTTGGTTCGCTGCGAGGGACGCAAGTGACCACCCGATACGTTGCTGGAATCCCGATCCCCGACAGCGCGATGGCACGCGCCGCGACCGAGCTCATGCGCGACACTCAGTCCAGCCTGCTGTTCGAGGCGGCCCGACGCACGTTCGTGTTCGCCCGGCTCCTGGGGAACAGCCGTGATCTGCGCCATGATCCCGAGCTGTTGTACATTGCCGCACTGTTCCTGCGGATCGGCGTCACCGCGCTTTACCGTGATTCCCAGCAACGCTATGAGATCGACAGCGCGAACGCCGCAGCGGCATTTCTCAACGGCTACGGCCGCTCCCGCGAGGACATTAACCAGGTATGGGACGCCGTCGCGCTCCATACCACGCCCGGCATCCCGGAACACAAATCCGCGATGACCGCGCTGCTCTGCGCCGGTGTGGACACGGACATGCTCGGCACCCACGTTCAGGCGCTATGCCCAGGCGCGATCAGCCGCATATTCCGTGAGTTCCCGCGTGAGCCAGGGTTCAAGATCAAGCTTTTGCACACGCTGGCGCAGGGCCAACTGCATCGACCGCAAAGCACCTTCGGCACGATCAATGCCGATGTGCTGGCGTTTTATGACCGACACCTGAAAGCGACGGGCTACTGCGAGCAACTGCTGGCGTCGACATGGCCGTATTGAGCGCGGTACGAGAAGAGCCCTTAATGGACAGCGGGCAAGGTGAATACGAACGTCGTTCCACCGTATCTGGCCGGCATCACATACAACTGACCGCCGTGGGCATGAATGATCGAGCGGCAGATCGCCAATCCCATGCCCATGCCCTTGTCCTTGGTGGTGAAAAAGGCGTTGAACACCTTGTCCAGGTCGTTCTGGTCGATACCCGGCCCCGTGTCTTCAACGCTGACCACCCAATAGTCACTGCCCACCACTTCACTGGCGATCGACAACCGACGCAGTACCTGATCGCCTGCACTCATTGCATCCACTGCATTGAGGATCAGGTTTAAAACCACCTGCTGCAACTGCACGCCCGACCCCATGACCTGCGAAGGCGACGACGTCAGGTGCGTGGTCATCAGCACACGCTGTTGTTCGACCTCGGCGAGCGTCAGCGTCACCACATGGCGAATCACGTCGTTGATCTGCAGTCGCCGCCGCTGATGGGTGCCCTGGCGAGCCAGCAACTGCAATGCGTTGACAATCTCGCCAGCCCTTCTGCCCTCCTGAACGATGTCCCGCAGGCCGGACATGGCTTCGCCGATCTGTGGCGTCGCGCGATTCAGCCAGCGCAGACTGGCTGCGGCGTTGGACACCATTGAGGCCAGCGGTTGATTGATTTCATGCGCGATCGAGGCCGCCAGTTCACCCATCACGGTGACCTGAGACATCTGCGCCAGCTTGGCGCGGGCGTTATGCAGCGCCGTTTCGATGTCCTGCCGACGGGCGCTCTCTTCTTTCAACTGATGGTGCAGTCTCGTGGTTTCCAGTGAGATGGCCGCTTGCCCGGCGAGCAACTCCAGCACGCCCGTGCGGCCGACGGTAAACACCCCGGCGGCAAGGTTGTTTTCTAGGTAGAGCACGCCGATCAACTGCCCTTGCTTGAGCAACGGCAGGCACAATGCCGAGAGAACAGGGTGCTCTTCAAGGTATTGGTCATCGCCAAAGTAATCATCGGCACTGACGTCATCGATCACTAGCCGCTGATGGGTGCGCATCACCCGGTAAAGAATCGACAAGGGCAAATGGTGCTTGCCGGGGGCAAGCTGGGTCAGTTGTACCTGCAGTCCCGCATCAAAGCCCTGCCCCGTGGCACAGATGATCGGAGCGTCGTTTTTCACCAGCAGCAATACGGCGCGTTGAGCACCTGCGTGCATGATCGTGGTGCTCATGAGCATTTCAATCAGCCGCTCCTGACCGGTTTCCTCGGATAGCGCCTGAGCGGCCTTCATCACCGACGCCAGGTCCAGCGTGTCCTGGCCGCCGGGAATGACGACCGACGTGCGCGAAGCCAGTACTGCGGCCTGGCGGCGAGCCTGCGCAGTGCCGTCGTGCCACAAGGCCGCGCCAGGATCTTTGGCTGCATCAAGCGCCAGGTCGGGGATGTCCTTGAACCGATGCCACTGGCATTTGCACGAACGCAGATCAGCCAGCAGGCTGCCTGCATTCTGATAGCGGTCATCAGGGTTCTTTGCGATCAGTTTCATGACCAGTTGCGCCAAGGGTTGCGGAATGTCACCGCGAAACTGCTTCAGCGCCGGTGGCTGGCGAGCGACATGGCAATACACCCATTCCACCGCATCGAGGGCCTCGAACGGCAGACGCCCCGCCAGCCATTCGTAGAACGTCATGCCCAGCGCGTAAAGGTCGCTGCGCTGATCGGCCCGACGTTCGACCCTGCGGGCCTGCTCCGGCGACATGTAGGCAAGGGTCCCGCAAATCGAGTCCGAAACCGGCAGGGTTTCCGCTGGCCAGGCGTCGACGCTCAGCCCGAAACCGCTGAGGCGCACCACCCCGTCAGCGCCCTCCACCAGATTGCACGGTTTGACATCCCGATGCAGCAGACCCTGCGCATGGGTTTCGAACAGGGCGCGGGCGGCGCCTGTCGCCAAATGCAAAAAGCGCTCGATGGAAACGGGATGATCACCCAGCTCATGAAGCGGCTGCCCTCCCGGATCATTCAAGACCAGCAGCGGGCCGTCTTCTGACGCAAGCAACGCCAAGGGCTGCAACGCCCAGCCCGGCAACAGCTTGTCGGCCAGGCCGAACTCATGCGCAAGACGCCGGGCAACGTGGTCCGTTGCGCGGTCCACCGCCCTGACGATTCGCCAATGTTGAGCCCGATCCGCCGCCAGACTTACCCGATAATGAGACAGCTCACCGTCCGTGAGTAGCAACGTCCAGACAAGCTGACTCTGCCATCCGGGTCCGAACGGCCCCACGCCCGACATCATCCCCGCCGGTCCGTTGAAAGCACTGCTCATGAAAACCCTTGATGAGGATCACTGGAAAGGGGCTGCGCACTGAATCGATCACTCCCTGCGAAAAGAGTGGATCGTGTCGCTTCACCCCACGCTGCGAAAAAAAAGATCATAAGCGGTACTTCAGGGCAGCGAAAGTTGACGCTAGTTGCATGTTACGCGCCATCACCATTGCCCTCTTTGCGCAAATGGATATATGTGCGGTGAATGATTAACGCACTGCGCCGATCCGCTCGTGCATTTTCAGTAGTTCGATGACATTGCGAGCGTTCATTTTTGTCATCACGTGCTTTTTATGAACTTTGGCCGTGACTTCACTGGTCCCTAACTCGACAGCAATCTGTTTATTCATTTTTCCGGTGATCAACAAATCCATGACCTGTTTTTCTCTGGGAGTCAGGCTGTTGAAGCGCTCTTTGACGTTAGAGGTCAGGCAGCGTTCGGCCATGTTGAGCGCGTCGTTCGCCAACGCTTCACGAACCAGATCGAGCAACTGCTCGGGCTCGAAGGGCTTGGTTAAAAACTCATGTGCGCCGGCCTTGATGGCCTTGACCGACATCGCGATGGTGCCGTAACCGGTCATAAAAATGACAGGAAACAGCTGCCCTCTGACCGCCAGTTCATCCTGCAGATCGAAGCCCGTGCCGTGGGCCAGATTAACGTCCAGCAGCAGGCACGTCGGGGCGTGATCCAACGGATGGGCAAGGAAGGCCTCGGCACTGTCGAAGGCGCTACAGGCAATGTCCTCGGAGCTTAGCAATCGCTGCAATGCGGTGCGGATGGCGGCATCGTCGTCCACCACGTACACCCTGGGTGTTGCTGTCATACATTCATCCGTCAATTCAGTGGCCGACCGCCAGCGCTCTCTGATGGCGTGCATGATACCCGTCGGGCCCGAGAGGAACAGGCCTGGCGGCCTGCAGATTTGCCAGCGATGCCGGGCGATCCAGACTGCGCGGGTCCGGGTTGAGCGCTTCGTTTGCCCACACAGCGCTCGCGCCTTGCCGCAGGCATGTACGGGTGGCCGCCAGCATCCGGTAATACCGGAACGGCCCCTGTGCAGTCACCATCAACAGCGACTTGGTCGCCAGCCTCACCATGCAGTCCATCACGCAGCTACGGGCCAGCGTTGCGCACTGCAGGGCGTTGCATGCCTGCTCCAGGGTAAAGCGTCCATCCAGATCGGCCAGTTGTCGGAGAACCGTGCACTCGTCGCGACTGAGCAGGCGATAACTCCAGGACAGTGACGCCTGCAATGTTTGCTGGCGAGGCGGAGCCGTTCGCAGGCTGGCTGACAGCAGGTGCATGCTCTCGTCCAGGCTCTCGACCAGTTGGTACAAGCCCAACGCGCATGCCCGGGCGGCAGCCATCTCGAGCGCCAGGGGGATGCCGTCGAGCCGCCGACAGACCTCTCCCACCAGGTCGATGCTGTAGTCATCCAGTTCGGCATCGGAGGTGGTTGCCACCTGACAATCCAGCGCCCGCCAATGCCTTAAAAAGACCTGCGCCGAGTCGCTGCTCAGGATGGCATCACGGCTTGCATCCGGCTCCGGCAATGTCAGTGGCGGCACTTGAAGACTGCGTTCGCCACCAATGCGCAGCGGCTCGCGACTCGTCGCCAGAATCCGCACATTCGGCGCCCCACGCAGGATCGCCTCGACCAATGACGCCACCTGATCGATCAGATGTTCGCAGTTGTCCAGGATAATCAGGCCGGAGCGCTGAGTCAGGTGCTCGATGAGAAACGGAAGCGGATCAGCGGCGCACGCGTCAACGCCCAACGCCTGGAAGAAGGCTCCGAGAAGACCGTCAGGGTCTTCCACCTCGGCCAACGCCACGAAATAGACGGCAGAAGACGGGTCGTCCAGACGCTGCCGCCCGAGTTCCACGGCGAGGCTGGTTTTGCCAACCCCGCCCGGGCCGATCAGCGTGATCAACGCATGCTGGTCACCCAGGGCGGCATTGAGCTCGCCTAACAACGACGCGCGTCCGACCAGTGCCACACCTGCAGGCAATCGGGTGCCCTGCACGCCTGGCGGGCCCTGCGTCGTACGAGCGTCCTCAGGGGCCACTTCGTTGACGAAGCCACCCTCGCCGCCCAGCAACAGGTAGCCGCGCCCCGGGATCGTCCGGATCAGATCCCGATCACTGCCCAGCGCCTTGCGCAACGCAGAGATGTGCACCTGCAGGTTATTTTCCTCAACGACCGTGTCCGGCCACACGCGTTGCAGGATCTGCTCCTTGCTCACCAGTTGCCCCTGATGTCGGATCAGCAATTCGAGAATGTCGAACGCGCGAGCCCCAATACGCAGCGCAACGCCGTCTTTGAAAAGGTCCCTGAGGTCCAGGGACACCATAGCCTGACCGAGACTTATCATCGTATTCACGCAGTCCTTAGATTGGATTCGCACGCCCTGAGATCGCCGAACGCAGGCACGGAGTCATTCTCTCGTGCGCACGTACAACGCAGCTGATCCATTTTTAGTCAGCATTCATCTAATCAGCAAATCACAATGATCGATATTATCCGTAGGGGTAGTGACGACGAAGTAATTGATCTAACGAATGCTCATCTGCCAGAAACGAAGCACTATATTGGCGGATCGTTAGTTGGTAATAAAGAGCGGGGGCATTGCATAACCAGCAACACGGTTTTGCAACGGGACCCCATTCTCGGCGTTTAACGTCTGCTTTAACGTTTGCGGCAATCGTCGACACTGATCGACTTGTCCTGACCACTGAACGAGCTGACAGATATGACCACTCCCCTGACTTCCACGCTCAAGGCACCCGCGCACCGCTTGTCCCGCGCCATGGTGCTGCTCTTTGCGTTTTGCTGCGGCGCCATCGTCGCCAATCTTTATTACGCTCAACCCATCGTTGAGCTCATCGCGCCAGACCTGGGGCTCTCGTCCAGCCACGCCAGCCTGATCGTGTCGCTGACCCAGATCGGGTATGCGCTGGGTCTGCTGTTTCTGGTACCGCTGTCCGACCTGGTCGAGAACCGCAAACTGATGATCGCCACCGCGGTGGTGGCAGGCGCCAGCCTGCTGGCGGCCGCAACGCTGCAACACGCCAATGGCTTTTTGCTGGTTTCACTGGTGATCGGCTTCAGCTCGGTATCGGTGCAGATGCTGATTCCATTGGCCGCCCACCTGGCACCCGAACAGTCTCGCGGTCAGGTCGTGGGCAACATCATGAGCGGCCTGCTGCTGGGTATCCTGCTTGCCCGTCCGTTGTCGAGCCTGATTGCCGACCATTTCGGGTGGCGCGCGGTATTCCTCTACGCTGCTGTGGTGATGCTGGCGATCATCGCCGTGCTGGCACTGACCATTCCCCGCCGCGTGCCCGACCATAAAGCCTCGTACGGTCAGTTGTTGAAATCGCTGATGACGCTGATGCGTCGGCATGCCGTGCTGCGCCAGCGGGCGCTGTATCAGGGACTGCTGTTCGCGGCATTCAGTTTGTTCTGGACCGCCGTGCCGATGGAATTGGCCCGTCGCTTCGGTTTGTCGCAGACCCAGATCGCGGTCTTCGCGCTGGTGGGTGCGATGGGTGCGATAGCCGCGCCGATCGCGGGTCGGCTGGCCGACAGAGGCCTCACCCAACGTGCTTCGCTGGTAGCGTTGGTGCTGGCCCCCATTGCGTTTTTGCTGGGACTCAAAGGCCCGGGCTACAGCGTGATCGGGCTGGCGGTTACGGGTGTCTTGCTGGATTTTGCGGTGCAGATGAGCATGGTCTTGGGTCAACGGGCGATCTATGCACTGGATCCGGCGAGCCGTGGACGTTTGAATGCGCTGTACATGACGAGCATCTTTGTCGGCGGCGCGATAGGTTCGGCGCTGGCCAGCGGACTGTATGAACACCATGGCTGGCAGGGTGTGATTGCGCTGGGAGCAAGTCTGCCGGTGCTGGCGCTTGCGGTGTTTCTGGTCGTTGGCTTTACGAAGCGCGTGTAGCTGCTGATCGGCGTTATCACGAACCTCAACACCTCGGAGCCTGGGCTTCCGGGGTGTTTTTTTGGGTGACACTGACGTGGCGTGGGTGGATCGGGTTGATCGTTCCCACGCTCCGCGTGGTAACGCTGCGACCGACGCTCTGCGTCCATGGGGACGCGGAGCGTCCTGGCAGGCATTCCCACGCAGAGCGTGGGAACGATCCTACGATCCTACTCGTCCACACTGTCCGCGCGGCTTTCACGCCTCACGCTGCCAGCCCCTTCTCGCCAACGGCAAATCCACCAACCGCCGCCCGACTGCCTGACTCAGCGCATTCCCCAACGCCGCCGCCATCGGCCCCTGCACGATCTCCGCCGCCCCCAGGAACGGCTGGCCCGGCTGATCGATCAGCTCAACCTCCACCTGACGCGGCAGCGCCGGAAACCGGATGATCGGATAACCGCTCCAGTCATAACTGCGCACACCTTGCGGGTCATAATCCACCTGCTCGTACAACGTCCAGCTGGCCGATTGTACGATCCCGCCCTCGACCTGATTGCGCAGGCCATCCGGCGATACGATCTGCCCGACGTCCACCGCGGTGACCACCCGGTCGATCACCACCTCGCCCGTCTGCCGCTGAACATGCACCTGAACCGCGATCGCGCAGTAGCCCATGATGTTCTTGTAACGCGCGAAGGCAAAGCCAATGCCGCTGCCGGGACCGGGGGCCTTTTGCGGCCAGCCAAACGTTTTGGCCGCGTGTTCGATCACGGCCCGTGCGCGGGGATCGCTGAGGTTCTGCAAGCGAAACTGAACCGGATCGACGCCCGCCTGTGCCGCCAGCTCGTCGATCGCGCTTTCGATGCTAAAGACGTTGATGTGCGCCCCCAACGAGCGCATCGCCGATGTCCGGAACGGCATCTGCGTGACGAACGTCATGTTGATCAGGCTGTTGGCGACGTCATACAACGGCACGACGTTTCGGTCACCGTCGCCCTCGGGCTGGGCAATGGGCACCGAAGGCGCAGGCGTAAAGGGCCGGGCGAGTAACCACGAGGGCATCAAGCGCCCGGCATTGACGATGCGCTCGTTGTGCGGCGTGGTCCACAGTTCCGTGTTCCAGTGCTGCAGGCGGCCGGAACCGTCCATCCCGACGTCCAGCTCGACACGCATCGCCGAGCTGTAGGGCTCCCAGAGATTTTCCTGCTCGCGCATCCATTGCAACCGCACGGGCTGGCCCGGCATCGCCATCGCGATCAATGCAGCGTCGGCAGCGGCATCGTCGGCACCGTTGTGGCCATAACACCCCGAACCCTCGACGTGGATGCAACGCACTTGCTGCACAGGCAGCCCGACCATCTCGGCGATGCCCGCTCGCAACGGATAGACACCCTGGGTGTGCGTCCAGACAGTCAACACACCCTCCTTAAACCAGGCCACCGAGCACGACGGCCCGATAGACCCATGCATCAGGTATTGCTTGGTGACCCTGGCTTTCCAGACGTGCGCCCCGGGTTCATCAGGCGTGCCTTTGCGAGCGATGGGATAACGGCGCGAAGGAAGCTCAGTCAACCGTTGATGAATCGTCGCGGCGTCAGGCAACGGATTGCCGTCGGACCAACGCGCCACTTCGTAGCCTTTGCGCATGGCCTTGATTGCCTGCCATTCATCTTTGGCGACCACGGCCAGGTAGCTGCCGTCACGCACCAGCTTGAGCACGCCGTCCATGTGTTCGATCACGGCCTGGTCAATCTCGAGCAACTGGCTGCCGCGCCTCGGCGGACGGATCACCCGCGCATGCAACATGCCGGGCAGTCGCATGTCCTGCACATAGCTGGCGCCGCCGCTGACCTTGCCCGGAATGTCCAGACGCGGCATCGAGTGTCCGATCAACGTAAAGTGTTCGGGAGATTTGGGCGGCGAACCCGCACTCGCATAGCGATGCAATTGCACGCCCGCCACGGCCTGGGCGTAGGTCATGGAGCGACCTTGCGGCCCGAGCACGTTGGCATCGCGGGTGCTGAGTACATCGACCGGCTGCCCCCACTGGCGTGCCGCGGAGTCCAGGAGCAACTGTCGAACCTGCGCAGCCGCGTTGAACAACGCAGTGCCGCTGTCGAACATCGTGTGGCTGCCCGCCGTGTAGCCCTCATTGGGCGTCAGCGCGGTGTCGGCGGTCAGGAACCGAATGGACTGCGGCGTGACCTCAAGGCGCTCCGCGGCGACTTGCAGCAACGCCGTCTTGACGCCCGTCCCCAACTCGACCTTGCCGGTGTACACGGTGATGCCGTTCTGCTCATCGATGCGAATCCACGCATCAAGAAACGGATTGGTGCGCAGACTGCCCGGCAAATCCGGCGCCAATACCTGAGTGCCGAGCGTGTCGACTTCAGTGTCGGCAAACGCACGACCGGCGCCAGGGACCATGGCGAAGCCCACCACCAGTGCCCCATTGATCAGGAAGGCACGGCGGCCGTGATCGACCTCCTCATGGGGCTTCTTCATGCTTTCACCCCGCTGGCAACCACGGCTTTGATCGCTGAAAAAATTCTCATGTGAGTGCCGCAGCGGCACAGGTTGGGCGCCATGTGTTCGCGGATCTGCTCATCAGAGGGATGCGGCACCGTTTCGATCAACGCCTGGGCGCGCATGATCATCCCGGCAATGCAGTACCCGCATTGCGCGGCCTGCGCATCGATGAACGCGGCCTGCAACGGTCCGGGTTTTTCCGCGCTGCCGAGTCCTTCCACCGTGCGGACAGGTTTACCCGACGCCGCAACGGCCGGCATCAGGCAGGAAAACACCGGTTTGTCACCGACCATCACGGTGCACGCGCCACATTGACCCAGGCCACAACCATACTTGGCGCCATTGAGTGCCAGGTGATTACGCAAGGCATATAACAGCGGCATGTCGGGATCGATGTCCAGTTGATGATCCTTGCCGTTGACGTTCAGGGTAATCATTTCGACGCTCCCTCATGGCGAATCGTGTTGACAGTTTTTTCCAGGTCGGCCCAGGGTTTCGCGGCGCAGGCCTGGCTGCGCAGGTAACCGGCCAAGGTGGCGATATGGGCGTCGTCCAGAGAGTCGGCAAATGCCGGCATGTAATGGCTGGGCGCGCGGGTCGACAGAGGTATGCCTTCGAGGATCGTCTTGATCAGGTTGCGCGGACTGTCTGACGTCGCCGCCGACACCACGCTCAGGCCTGGCCGGTCGTCGATCGTGCGCATCGGTGCACCGCCGCCATGGCAGCCTGCGCAGGCGCCCTCGAACAGCGCCGCGCCCTCGCTATGATCGGGCCTGATCGGTGCCGGGGACGCCGCGACACAACTGGACGCCGGCGTGGTTTTGTCAGAGGTCAGGCCAAGAATGTATTCGGCGACGGCTTCGGCATCCTCCCGTGGCAGTTGAACCATGCTCAGGCTGACCGGCAGCATCGGCCCGGCGGCGCCGCCATGCCCTGGCGCCACCTCACCACGCAGGTAGGCCACCAGTTGCTCCGATGTCCAGGGATTGGCCGCGCGCGCCATGCCGGTCAGTGCCGGCGCATGCCAGCCATCCACCAGACCGCCTTCCAGGTGCTCGCTGGACTTCTCGCCGCCAATGAAATTCAGCGGTGTGTGGCACGACGAACAATGCCCCGCGCCCTCGACCAGGTAACGGCCCCGGTTCCAGCGCTCCGACTGCCCTGCGACCGGTACTAACGGGTCGTCACGCAGGAACAGCAGGTTCCAGAACGACACCAAGGGGCGGAAGTTCATCGGGAACATCATGTGGTTTTCCGGCGCACGCGCCTGCACCGGATCGACGCTCATCAGGTAAGCGTAAGCGTCGCTGATGTCGGCGTCCGACATCCGGCTGTAATGCACGTACGGAAACGCCGGATAAAGGAAATGCCCGTCGCGGGAGATGCCTTTGCGCATCGCACGGACAAACGCTTCCTCGGGCCAGCCGCCGATACCAGTGTCCCGGTCAGGGGTGATGTTGGTGGTATAGAGCGTGCCGAAGGGCGTCACCAGCGGCAGCCCGCCCGCCATGTACGCACCGCCAGGACGCGTGTGGCAGACGGCACAGTCACCCTGCTCCACGACCCTGGCGCCACGCTCGATCTTCAGCGCATCGGCCATCACCGGTGCATCGAGCGGTTTGATGGACGGGCGCCACATCATCGCAGCACACACGATCACGCCGATCAATGCGATCAGCAGCACTGCCCAGAGCGTCATTCGCTTCATGGTCGGGCCTTCCTCGGATTCACGGCTTGTTGAGCAGGCAATCTAGCGGTCGGCTCGCTGACCGGCTTGTACGGCTGTGCTGTTCCAGCGCCTGATTCACGCGTCGAATTCAAATACCTGGTTCGAGAACCCCGTTCCACGTTGCCGATGGCGCCAGGCACTGGGGGTTTCACCGGTCAGACGCGTGAACACACGGGTCAGGTGCGGCTGATCGGCAAAGCCGCAGTCCTGAGCGATCTGCGCCATCGGGATCGTCGGGACGGCACGCAGCATTTCGCGCGCACGCTCGACACGCATCTTCAGCAACCAGGCATGAGGCGCGATGCCGGTGGCCTGCTTGAAGGCCCGGGAAAAATGGCTGCGGGTGAGCCCACATTCCCCGGCAATGCGCTCGACCGACAACTCACCGTCCAGTTGACTGGCGATCATGTCCTTGGCGATTGCCAATTGAGCAGAGCTCAGTGCCGCGTGAGGCTTGCCGGACGGCGGTGTGACTCGCCCGTAGTGATCAATCGCGTGGCTGCACATCGCCAATAAGAGATGATCGAGAAACAGCCGGTTGGCGGTCTCGGGTTGCTGTAGAGCGGGCAACATGGCCTGGGCGAGGTGATACAGCACGGCATCCTGAGTGCCGCCCTGATCGTACCGAAACACACCTATCTTCTTCCCGTCACGGTCAGCCTGCAGTTCGTCCAGCGTCTGACGGGAGATCGTCAGTCGAAGGTTGTCGTATGCCGAGCGGTGCTGGCAGCGAAGCTCATCGCCCATGAAGGGCAACGACACGCTGCCCGCACGGTAACCGCCCGAATAGTTCAGACGCCGCCCGTGCCACAAGCGATGAGCCGAGAAATCCTGCAACTGGACGATGATCGAGAAGGCATCGACGCAGGGAATATCGGTGATCTTTTCAGGATCGGGCGTTGTCTGGCGGATGCGCACGGCGGTGAATCTGTCGCAGCTGAGGTGTTTGATCAGGGGTGCATTCAAGGATGGCTCCTCGTCCAGAGTCCTGTTTGATTGGCTCAGCCAACCGACCACTCCCTGTATATGGACGGCTGGCTCTTCGCAATGTTAGTCGACCAGCGGCACATGCGCCGCCCGCTGGTAAGGACCGTATTCGACAGGCACCCACTGAAAATGCTTGCCGACGGTTTCGATATGGCCGGTGCCCGGGAACGGCAGGTGAGCGGCCGCCACCCAGACTTTGCGCCTGGCCGCATCACTGAACACCGCATCGCGGCTGGCAATGGCGTTCTTGCTGTTCTCGTCGAACGCGATGCTGACCTCTGGGTGCTCGAATTGTACGGCGAGGTTGTGCACCAGATCACCGATGAACACGATGCTCTGCCCGTTCGATGTGAACTGATACGTCGTGCTGCCCGGCGTGTGCCCGGCCTCCAGGGTGGTGCGTACTTCAGCGACCGGCGACTGACCCGGGTTGAAGGTCTTGAAGCGGCCTGCCGCGATATAAGGCGCCGTCGAATCCTGGGCGATCCGGAAATAGGCTTTGGCCTGTTCCGGCACACGATTCAGCGCAGTCGGGTCCAGCCAGTAATCGGCTTCAGGCTTGGCGGCGTACACCGTCGCGTTGGCGAACACCGGCTGTTTGTTGGCATCCACCAGCCCACACACGTGATCCAGGTGCAAATGCGTCAGCAAGATGGTGTCGACCTGTTCCGGCTGATACCCGGCGGCCTTGATGTTTTGCGGCAGCATGCCGGCGGTTTCACCGATGCATTGCCCGGCGCCGGTGTCGACCAGAATCAGGTTTTTGCCCGTGTTGATCAGAAAAGCATTGAATGCAGTCTGCACACCCGGCGTCTCGATGGCATGCCTGGCCAGGAGCGCGCGAATCTCTTCGGGCTTCATGCCTTTGAGCAGTTTGGGGGACAGGTCGTTGTACCCGTCGAACAGCGCGGTGACTTCGTAATCGCCCACGGCAAGACGGAAGTAACCCGGGACTTGGGTTTTCTGCTGTGCCGGAGGCTGGGCGGCCGCAAAGGGGGCAGACAAGGCCAGACCGAGCCCCGCAATCAAGGCCAAAGGGGACAGAGAAGCGCGCATGGAAAGCCTCGAATCGATGAGGAAAGAGGCGATCGATGGTGACGCTGATGCCCACCAGGCGATTGAAGCAATGTGCTTGTTTTGAGGCTACTCCGGCTGCTCGTTTGTTTCCCCCGGATTAAAGCGGAGTTGAATGCCTGGGCCACCCGCCCGGCTTACCCGACATTGCACGCCTCATCGGTTATAGACATCCCGTCATTCCTGTCCCTACCATCCGCGCGTGCCACAGCGTCCTGCCACTTTCCAGCGGATATCCCCCAATGCCTACAGCAGCCCCTCATTATTCACTGGCCTGGAGCCTGCTTTTGCTGTTGTTCGACGTCGTCGCCTGGCACCTCCTGGCCGAGCGTCACCGCCTGGCGAGGATCGCCACCCGACTGGCAGGGTTCGTCGCCTACAGTCTGGTGATCATCAGTGCCGGCGTCAGCCCGCTGGAAGCGCCGGCCTGGCCGGACGACAGTGCACTTCAGTTCGGCGCGACGGCGCTGGCGATCGTCTGGTGGATGTACGCCGCCCGCACCCTGACCGTCTTGCTGGGCCTGTTGCTGACCGGGCGCGTCGGCCACAGCGGGCGACTGCTGCAAGAGGTCATCGGCGCGGTGATTTTCCTGATCGCGATCGTTGCGGCGGCCGGGTATGTGCTGCAGTTGCCGGTGAAGGGCCTGCTGGCGACATCCGGCGCGATGGCGATCATCGTCGGCCTCGCGCTGCAAAGCACATTGAGCGATGTGTTCTCCGGAATCATCCTTAACACCACCAAGCCTTACCAGGTGGACGACTCGATTTCCATCGACGGCATGGAAGGCAAGGTCATGGACATTGACTGGCGCGCCACGCACCTGCTCACGGGTGTCGGCACCATGGTGGTGATTCCCAACTCAGTGGCGGCCAAGGCGAAAATCGTGAATTTGAGCCGACCAGTCAATATTCACGGGGTGTCGATCAACATCATGATGTCTCCCCACATTCGCCCGCGCCGGGTGCTCGATGCGCTCGAGCGCGCATTGCAGGGCTGCAGTGCGCTGTTGCCGACACCTCGCCCTCGCGCGGTCGTTAAAGACACCAGCCCGACGACCATTGAATACTCCGTCACCGGTTTTATCAGCGACCTGGCGAACAAGAGCGATGTACGCAATCTGCTGTTCGACCTGGCGTATCGGCACCTGGAGGCCGCCGGCATTGCCTGGCAATCGGAAACTACCGCCGAAGCGGTGTCACGGCCCAGGGCATTACTGGACGAGGTCAAAGTTTTCCGTACCAGTACAGCCGAGGAGAAAGCGCAGTTGGCGCAGACCATGGTGTCGCGCGAATACACCACCGGACAGACCATCGTCGAACTGGGAGACATCACCGACGGGTTGCTGGTCATCGCCACCGGCGTGGTCTCGGCCAACGTCCCGGACGGCAGCAACATGGTCGAGGTCGGACGCATGGGGCCGGGCGAAGTGATGGGTGAACAGAGTGTACTCGCCGACACGCCGTCCGAGGCCCGCTTCGTCGCCCTCACCTCCTGCGTGGTCTACCGCATCGACAAAGCCGCCACCCGCCAGTGCATGGAACACCGCGCCGACATCACCACCGCGCTGAACAAACTGCAGGCGATTCGTCAGCAAAGCAGCCAGCACGTGCTGCTGCGCAAACCGGTGGTGATCAAGAAGAACAATTTTCTGGGCTGGTTGCAGAAGCGTTGATTCAGCGGCCCGTGCAGTCCTCTCTCGATTGAGGCGGGGTGGGTGGGCTTGTTGGGTTCGTGGGAATCGTGGGGTTCGTGGGGATCGGGGATCGTGGGGTTTGGCGTTGGGAGGGTGGGCAGATCCGTTATCTCGGGTGGCGCCGATTCACCTTTCCGCCCCTCCGGCGGGTCACTTTTGAAAAGGCACCAAAAGTAACCAAAAGTGCCCAGCTCCTGGTTTGGCCCTCGTTCCTCGGGTACCCGCACTCCGACGACGCTCCGTGGGCCCGCGCCGAACGGGCATCCATGCCCTGACGGCGCTCTCGCGGCATCCATGCCGCTCGACCCACTGCGCGTCGTCTGCGTTTGGCCTGCACCCAAGTCGCGATTTGTGCTGTCTGGACTGTCGCGTATATGAACAGCATGGACTGGAGCTAACGCTCCTCGCTTTCTTGGTCTGTGCATCAATCTCCCCGCGCTACTCTTTACTGTAGGAGCGTGGCTTGTCCCGCGATCTGGCGCGCAGCGGCAGCAAAACCAAACGACCCGGTTATGCCTGACACTCCGCATGCACCGGGTTTGCTGCCGGTTCCCGGCAGATCGCGGGGCAAGGTGGAGCGCCACCCCGGCAGCTCCTACGCCCTGCGGGCAGAAGCGGTGTCTCGATAAACCCAAGATCGCGATCTGGCGGTATGCCGCGTGCTGCTGATTCACGCCGAAACTGTAGGAGCGCGCTTGCTCTGGGCCGCACTCGGACGATCTGGCGCGCAGCGGCA
The DNA here is from genome assembly GCF_900110765.1 of Pseudomonas sp. NFACC02. Lineage (GTDB taxonomy): Bacteria > Pseudomonadota > Gammaproteobacteria > Pseudomonadales > Pseudomonadaceae > Aquipseudomonas. The sequence goes on along the minus strand of NZ_FOEO01000004.1, from coordinate 27,368 downwards.
GCAAAATCAGGCGACTTGGTTGTACCTGACACTCTGCATGCACCGGGTTTGTTGGGTTCGCTGGATTCGTGGGGTTTGGCATTGGGATTGTGAGCAGATCCGTTTTCTCGGGTGGCGCCGATCCACCTTTCCGCCCCTCCGGCGGGTCACTTTTGAAAAGGCACCAAAAGTGTAACCAAAAGTGCCCAGCTCCTGGTTTGGCCTGCACCCAAGTCGCGTTTTGTGGTGTCAGGACTGTCACGTATATGAACAGCTCGGGCTGGAGCTAACGCTCATCGCATTCTTGGGGCGTGCATCCATTTCCCGCGCACCTCTCTCTTGTAGGAGCGTGGCTTGTCCCGCGATCTGGCGCGAAGCGGCAGCAAAATCAGACGACCCGGTTATGCCTGACACTCTGCATGCACCGGATTTGCTGCCGGTTCCCGGCAAATCGCGGGCAAGCGCGCTCCTACGCCCGACGGGCAGAAGCGAAGTTGTGATAGACGCCGGATCGCGATCTGACGGTATGCCGCCTGCTGCTGGTTCACGCCGAAACTGTAGGAGCGCGCTTGCTCTGGGCCGCACTCGGACGATCTGGCGCGCAGCGGCAGCAAAATCAGACGATGCGGTACGCCTGAGACAGCACGGCGTCTGGATTTGCTGCAGGGCGCCTGCAACATAAAAAAGCCCCTGAGCCAAAAAGCATCAGGGGCCGATTGAAACCCGTTCAGGTCATTCGTCTTCCAGCAGCGAGCGCAACATCCACGCCGCCTTTTCGTGAACCTGCATGCGCTGGGTCAGCAGGTCGGCGGTCGGTTCGTCGCTGACTTTTTCCAGTAGCGGGAAGAGTCCGCGTGCGGTTCGGGTGACGGTTTCCTGGCCTTCCACGAGCTGTCTGATCATGTCGGTTGCCGCCGGCACACCCGGCTCTTCCTTGATCGACGACAGGCGTGCATAGGTCGAATAGGTGCCAGGCGCCGGAAAGCCCAGTGCCCGGATACGTTCGGCGATGGCGTCGACGGCGGTGGCGAGTTCCGTGTATTGCTCCTCGAACAACAGGTGCAAGGTGCGAAACATCGGACCGGTGACGTTCCAGTGGAAGTTGTGGGTTTTAAGGTACAGCACGTAGGTGTCGGAGATCAGCCGCGATAAACCCTCGACGATCTCCGCGCGATCCTGTTCGTTGATGCCGATTTCAATAGCCATGTTGGTGCTCCCTGATGGTCTGTTTTCTCGTGATGGGACCATTCTAGGGAGCTGTCCGCCATGCCGGAAATCATCCGTGACAATCGCAACCATCGACCATCGCTATGACCCGGCGTGGCGTTTATGTGCCCCAATCACTGCGGCTCATCGGGTCAGCAGCATTTCGGACCGGCCTTGCCGCCGTAGCGGGCGTCCTGGCGTTCGCGAAAGAACGTTTCGTACGGCATCACTGGCTGGTCCGGGTGAGTCTTTTGCATGTGCTCGACGTAGTTATCGTAGTCCGGCATGCCCACCATCAGGCGGGCCGCCTGCCCGAGATATTTGCCGAGGCGACTCAGGTCATTGAACATCAGCGTACTTCCGGCATCGCCTGGAACGGTGCTTCCTTGTCACTGCGCTCCTTCTTGACCCATGCCGTGCGGCCGACTTTCACCGCGTAGAACAGGATGCTCAGGACCACGAACAGGAACAGCGTGGTCAGCGCCGCGTTGGTGTACGCGTTGAAGATCACGTGCTGCATCTGCTCGACGGTCTTGGCCGGTGCCAGGATCTGACCAGCGTCAGCCGCCGTGCTGTATTTCTTCGCCAGCGCCAGGAAACCTACGGCCGGGCTCGGGTCGAACAGCTTGATGAAGCCAGCGGTGACGGTGCAGATCAGCAGCCACGAAGCGGGCAGGATGGTGACCCACACGTACTGTTGACGCTTCATCTTGATCAGGACCACGGTCGCCAGCATCAGCGCGATACCGGCCAGCATCTGGTTGGAGATGCCGAACAGCGGCCACAAGGTGTTGATGCCGCCCAGTGGATCGATCACGCCCTGATACAGCAGGTAACCCCATAGGGCCACGCAACCACCGGTGCCAATCACGTTGGCGGTCCAGGACTCTGTGCGTTTGAGCGCGGGTACAAAGCTGCCCAGCAGGTCTTGCAGCATGAAGCGACCGGCACGGGTACCGGCGTCAACCGCCGTCAGGATGAACAACGCCTCGAACAGGATCGCGAAGTGGTACCAGAACGCCATGGTGTTTTGACCGGGCAGCACCTGATGCAGGATCTGCGCGATACCGACGGCCAGCGTCGGTGCACCACCGGCACGGGCCAGAACGGTGTTTTCACCGATGTCCTTGGCCACGGCGGTCAGTGCTTCGGGGGTGATCGCAAAGCCCCATCCGGTGATGGTCTGAGCCACTGCAACCACGTCACCACCCACCACTGCCGCAGGGCTGTTCATGGCGAAGTACACGCCCGGATCGATGACCGACGCGGCAACCATGGCCATGATCGCTACGAAGGACTCCATCAGCATGCCGCCGTAACCGATGTAACGGGCGTTCTTCTCGTTATCCAGCAGTTTCGGCGTGGTGCCCGAAGAGATCAGCGCATGGAAACCCGACACGGCACCGCAGGCGATGGTGATGAACAGAAACGGGAACAGAGCGCCTTTCCAGACCGGACCGGTGCCGTCGGTGAACTGGGTCAGGGCCGGCATTTTCAGCTCGGGCGCCAGAACCAGAATGCCTATCGCCAGCGCGACGATGGTGCCGATTTTCAGGAAGGTCGACAGGTAGTCACGGGGTGCCAGCAGCAGCCAGACCGGCAACATCGCGGCCACGAAACCGTAACCGACCAGCATCCAGGTGATCTGCACACCGGTGAAGGTGAAGGCATGCGCCCACTCAGGGCTTGCCGCGACCTGACCACCGGCCCAGATCGACAGCAGCAAGAGCACGACGCCGATGATCGAAATCTCGCCGATACGACCCGGACGGATGTAGCGCATGTACACGCCCATGAACATCGCGATGGGGATGGTCGCCAGCACCGTGAACATGCCCCAAGGGCTTTCGGCCAGGGCCTTGACCACGATCAGCGCCAGCACCGCGAGGATGATGATCATGATCAGGAAGCAGCCGAACAAGGCGATGGTGCCGGGAATGCGGCCCATTTCCTCACGGACCATGTCGCCCAGCGAGCGGCCATTACGGCGGGTGGACAGGAACAGGATCATGAAGTCCTGGACCGCGCCAGCCAGTACGACACCGGCGATCAGCCAGAGCGTGCCGGGCAGGTAACCCATTTGCGCAGCCAGCACCGGGCCGACGAGCGGACCAGCGCCCGCGATAGCCGCAAAGTGATGGCCGAACAGAATGTGTTTGTTGGTGGGAACGTAATCCAGGCCGTCATTGTTGATCACCGCAGGCGTGGCCCGGGTCGGATCAAGTTGCATGACGTGATTGGCGATGAACAGGCTGTAGTAGCGGTACGCAACCAGATAGATGGCGACAGCTGCGACGACAATCCAGAGTGCGTTGATGGCTTCGCCGCGGCGCAGCGCGACGACACCCAAGGCGCATGCCCCAAGGGCAGCGACGGCGAACCAACCCAGATGTTTGGTCAGTCGGGTCATTGTGGGTCTCCTGCCCAAGCTCATGGCTTGCGGCGTCATTGTTATTGTGTGCACCGGGATAACGGAGCGTCGCCACTATCCCCGCTGCTGTCACGCAGAGAAATTCGTATTACTACGGGATCAACTGCGTAGTACTACGCAGACCTCACACAGTCTCTGTAGGAGCGTGGCTTGTCCCGCGATCGGCGGGGAACCGGGCGTAAAGCCTCCCATCGCGGTATACCTGAAACACCCCGTCGATCGACTTTACTGCCGCTTCGCGCCAGATCGCGGGACAAGCCACGCTCCTACAAACCGCGTCAGCCATTGTAATGATGCGCTGACAGCCCCCAAGCGTGTCTAATACTGCCCACAAGACACCCGCCCCGCCGGACATTTCCCCATGCAACTCAAACACAAGATCGTCGCCCTTGGCATTTTGCCGCTGATTCTGGCCGTGTCGGTGATCTGCGCGCTGGTCATCGTGCAAAATCAACGGCTGGGCGAGCAGCAAGCACAGCTGATCGAAGACAGCATCCTGGCCAGCAAGCGCGCCGAACTGAAAAATTACGTAGAAATGGCGATGAGCGCCCTGGCACCGATCTACGACAGCGGGCGCAACGACGAACAGACCAAACAGCAGGTGCTCGAAGAATTGTCCAAGCTGAGCTTCGGCATCGACGGCTATTTCTTCGTGTACGACCAGAACGGCCGCAACCTGATGCACCCGCGCCAGGCCGCGCTGGTGGGCAAGGACCTGTGGAACATGACCGACCCGCAAGGGCTGCTGGTGATCCGCGCGTTGCTGCACAGCGCACAATCCGGCGATGGCTTCCAGCACTACGCCTGGGAAAAACCGTCGACCGGTCAGGTCACCGGCAAACTCGCCCACGTCGTCATGCTCAAGCGCTGGGGCTGGATGCTGGGGACCGGCATCTACCTGGAAGATGTGGAGCGCGCCACGCAACAGGCACGACAGGAAGTGGCGCGCGGCATCTACGCCACCATGCTCGACATCGGTGCCGTGGCCCTGATCGCGGTGCTGCTGGTCTTTGTCTGCGGTGTCACCCTCAACGCCAGCGAACACCGCCTGGCCGACCGTAAGCTGCAGATGCTCAACCAGCGCATCATGAATTTGCAGGAGGAAGAACGCTCCCGGCTTTCACGAGAATTGCACGACGGCATCAGCCAGGTCCTGGTGTCGATCAAATTCCAGTTCGAACTGGCCGGGTTGCAGCTGGAAGGCAATGACCAGCGAGGCCTGGACACCCTGCGTCAGGGCACCGAACGCCTTGGCGATGCCATCGGTGAAATCCGCACCATTTCCCACGATCTGCGCCCTTCCCTGCTCGACACCCTGGGCCTGGCCGCCGCCGTCACGCAATTGGTCGCCGAATTCGAGCAACAGACCGGCCTGACGATTCACTACACCCATAACCTGGGCAACCTGAAACTGGCGGAAGGTGCGCCGGTTGCGCTGTTCCGGATCCTTCAGGAGGCGCTGACCAACATCGAGCGCCACGCCCACGCACAGAACGTGTATATCGACCTGCAAGGCGCCCGCAACCAGGTGCAGTTGACCGTCCGCGACGACGGTGTCGGCTTTCGCGCCGATGTCGCCCACCTCCAGGAGATACAGGGCGGCATCGGATTGCGTAATATCCGCGAGCGCGTCGAACACTTCCACGGTCAACTCAACCTGTACTCAGCGCCGGGCCATAGCGAGTTGACGGTCACCCTGCCGGTGAGTGTCGCCGCGTGAATACTCTCTTCAGAACAGGAACCCTCTTGCCATCATGAGCGCCAGTCAGACCATCCGTATTGCCCTGGTCGACGACCATTCTCTGGTCCGCGATGGCGTGCGCGCACTGCTGTCCACCCGCCCCCTGTTCGAGGTGGTGGGTGAAGCCGAAAACGCCGCCGACGCCGTGACGATGTGCGAATCGCTCAAGCCGGACATCCTGCTGGTGGACATCGGCCTGCAGGACATGAACGGGCTGGAGTTGACCCAACTGATTCGCCAACGCTGCCCGGCGATCAAGATTCTGATCCTGAGCATGTATGACAATCAGGAATACGTGGCCACTTCGATCCGGGCGGGCGCCAGCGGTTACGTGCTGAAGAACGCCCCGTCCAGGGAAATCCTCGCGGCCATCGAAGCCATTGTCACCGGCGGCACGTTTTACAGTGCCGAGGTGACGCTGAAACTGGTGTCGAAGAAACCCGAAGAGAACGAATTGACGCCCCGTGAGGTGCAGGTGCTCGTGGGACTGGCCAAAGGGCTGGACAACAAAACCATCGCCCGGGACCTGGCGATCAGCGTCAGGACCGTGGAAACCCACCGCCTGAGCATCCGCCGCAAGCTAAAAGTCGACAAACCGGCGGGGTTGGTGAAGTACGCGATGGAGCATGGGTTGTTGTTGCCGTAATCAGCCATCACACCGATCGACAATCAGGCTGTCCATACGTTATTCCTGCGGCAATGCCTTCTCTGCCGTCCCCTGATCCACCGGCAGCGCAAACCTGAACGTCGCCCCCTGCCCCGGCACATCGATCAACTCAATCCTGTGCCCGTGCAGTTGCAGAATCTGGTGCACGATCCGCAAGCCGAGTCCGCCGTCGCGCCGGGCGCCGCCGATGTTGAACGGCCGCAGGAACAGCCCTTTACGCAGTTCCGGAGCGATCCCCGGTCCGCTGTCGCTGACGGTCACCTCGACGAACTGACCCTTGGGCAGCAGTGACACGGTGACTTTTCCACCGGCGGGTGTGTGCCGCAGGGCGTTGTCCAGCAGATTGGTCAGCACCCGTTCGATCAGGCCTAGGTCGGCGTGAACCCCCGGCACGGACGGCGCGAAACTCGGCGTCAGGGTGACGGCCTTGGCTTCGGCGCTCAGCTCGAACTTCTGAAAGATGTCCTGCACCAGATCCGTCAACGAGAAACGCTCGACCACCGGGACGACAAAGCCATGCTCCAGTCGCACCAGCTCCAGCAGCGACTGGGCAAGTCCGCCGACCTTGCGGCTCTGGTCCAGCGCGATCCCCAGATAACGTCGACGTTCCTCGGAGCTGAGGCTGGCATCCTTGACCGACAGCACTTCCAGGTAACCGTGCAACGACGCCAAGGGCGTGCGCAAGTCATGCGAAATATTGGCGACCAGCTCACGCCGGTCCTGACTCTGCCGGGTCAATGTCTGCCATTGCTCGCTCAACCGGTTCTGCATCTGTTTGAACGTCGCGTCCAGCACGGCGATCTCGTCATGCCCCTCACGCGCTCGCTCGACCGACGCGTTCGGCAGCGCCACCGGCGCGGCATTGATGTCGAAGCGTCCCACCGAATCGGTCAACCGTCGCAGGGGCCTGGTGATCCAGCGGAAGGCCGCCAGCCCCGCCAAAAGACACAACAAGGCAATCAAACCGATGGACCACAGGGCCGTGTTCAACGCTTCGCTGGTGGCGCCACGCTCGGCAAACCGGTCATGGGCCTCGCCCAACAGCACCACGTACAAAAACCCCGAAGGCTTGCCCATCACCATCAACGGTGCCGCGCTGAACACCTTGCGCGCGTCCATGCTGCGGGGGTCGTCACCCAGAATCGGCAGCGGCGCCCCGCTGAGCAATTGACGCACCGGCTCCAGATTGACCCGATCGCGCAGGATCCGGTCTTTGGGCGCGGCATCACCGACGATCTTGCCGTCCGTGTCCAACAGGTAAACCTCGACGCTGGGGTTGACCAGCATCAACTGACTGAACAACTCGCGCACCGCATCCGGCTTGAGGCCGTTGGCGTCCATCAACTGCGTGTCGCGGGCGATGTGCTGGGCGAGGTCACGGGACAGGCCTTGAACCACTTCCAGCTCGTGCATTTTGTTGGAGCGCACCTGCAGCCACACCGAAGTGCCACAGCAGATCAGCAGCAACAGGGCGAAGACCAGCGACAGCCGCTGGCTCAGGGTCATCTTCACGATGCGTCCCCCGCCGACTCACCGGGTGCCGCGAACTTGTAACCGCGCCCCCACACCGTGAGGATCCGCAACGGTTGTGCCGGATCGGCTTCGATTTTGGCGCGCAGCCGATTGATGTGGGTGTTGACAGTGTGCTCGTAGCCTTCGTGGTTGTAGCCCCAGACGGAGTTGAGCAGGTCGAGCCTGGAGAAGACTTTGCCCGGTTGGCGGGCGAAGAAGTACAACAGGTCGAACTCTCGCGGCGTCAGGTCCAGCAAACGGCCTTCCAGCGAGGCCTCACGGGTCAACGGATCGATGAACAACCCGGCGCTCGACAGGCTGCCAGCGTCCATCTTCAGGTTACGTGCCATGGCGTCGACCCGACGCAACAAGGCTTTGACCCGCGCCACCAGTTCCATCATCGAGAACGGTTTGGCCAGGTAGTCATCGGCGCCCAGCTCCAGGCCGAGGATCCGGTGCATTTCGCTGGAGCGGGCGCTGGTGATGATGATGGGCGTGTAGCGGGTCATGGCGCGGGCGCGGCGGCAAATCTCCAGGCCGTCCACGCCCGGCAGCATCAGATCCAGTATCAATGCGTCCCAGCCGCCCTGCTCCAGCAGGCGCAGGCCCTTTTCGCCGTCGGCACTGTGTACCACGTCGAATTGCTCATCCCGCAGATGCAGGCAAATCAGGTCGGCGATATGGCTATCGTCCTCGACCACCAGAATGCGTTTGGGCTGATCCATTGAAAGCGAACCTTACGGGCGCATCGTTTGCGCAATGAAGCCATTGTGCCGATTTTGTCGGCGCGCAGTTATCACGAATTGTTTAACTCTCGGTGAGGATTCCGGGAACAGCGCGCGCCTAGTCTTGCCTCCATCGCATCCAAGGCCCGATCCGAAAGCGGAACGGGCCATGCCGAGGAGATCATCATGCTTTCAAGAAGACAGTTCATGGTGCTGAGCAGCAGCGTCGGGGTTGCCGCCATTGCGCTGGGCGTCCTGCCCAAATTCGCCGACGGCGAAACCATGACCCCGCACAGCGCGTTAATGGAAGATCAGCCCATCGGCAGTTTCGAAGTCAGTCACACCGACGCTGAATGGCACGCGCTGCTCAGCGACGAACAGTTTCAGGTGCTGCGCCGTGAAGCCACCGAGCGCCCGTACAGCAGTCCGCTGAACGACGAGCACCGCAGTGGCACGTTTGCCTGCGCCGGTTGCCAGTTGCCGCTGTTTTCCTCGACCACCAAATTCGACAGCCACACCGGTTGGCCCAGTTTCTGGCAGCCGCTGGACAACGCCACGGCGATCCGCACCGACACCTCGTTCGGCGTGTTGCGTAAGGAAGTCCACTGTCGCCGTTGCGGCGGACACCTGGGCCACGTCTTCACCGACGGCCCCAAACCCACCGGCCTGCGCTATTGCATGAACGGGCTGGCCATGCGTTTTGCCGAACAGACGTGACGACACCGGACTTGTAGGAGCGTGGCTTGTCCCGCGATCGGCGGGGAACCCGTCGTAATACCTGAGAATGCCGTTTGTCTGGATCAACGCGTGATCTGAATCTACGACGACTTCGTCGCCGATCGCGGGACAAGCCACGCTCCTACAAATGTGCCGTCGCTTTCAAACCGGATTTATCTGAAGGGAATTAACCCATGCTCCTGATCATCCTTGCCTACCTCGGCGGCGTGCTGACCATCGTCAGCCCTTGCATTCTGCCGGTGCTGCCATTTGTCTTTGCCCGCACCGGACAACCCTTTGTGCGCAGTGGCCTGCCGTTATTGGTGGGCATGGCGGTGACCTTTGCGCTGGTGGCGACACTGGCGGCGGTCGGCGGTGGCTGGGTTGTGCAACTCAATCAGTACGGACGCGGACTGGCGCTGATTTTCGTCGCGCTGTTCGGCCTCACGTTGCTGCTGCCCAAGCTGGCCGAGCGCCTGACCCGGCCATTGGTGGCCGCGGGCAGTCGCTTATCCGAAAACGCGGGCGTGGACGCCAGACCCAGCCCATGGGCGTCGTTCATGATCGGCGTCGCCACCGGGCTGCTGTGGGCGCCGTGCGCCGGGCCTATCCTCGGTCTGGTATTGACCGGCGCGGCACTGCAAGGCGCCAGCATTGGCACCACCCTGCTGCTGTTGGCGTATGCCGCCGGCGCCGCGACCTCCCTGGCCCTCGCATTGCTGCTGGGAGGCAAGGTGTTCACGGCAATGAAACGCTCACTGGGTGCCGGTGAGTGGATTCGTCGCGGGCTGGGTGCCGCCATGCTGGCAGGTGTAGCCGCCATCGCACTGGGGCTGGACACCGGGATTCTGGCGCGCGTGTCGACGGCATCGACTGGTGGCCTGGAACAGTCGCTGGTCGGTCGCCTGACGGGGCATGCCCAGCCCGACGGTAACGTGATGCAGGGCGGCGCGATGATGGCGCAGAACATCCCCGGTCGCGACGAAAACGGCGCCCGCATGCAGGCTTCAGGGGCAATGATGATGGCGGCGAACAACACCACCTCGAGCCTGCCGGTCGAAGGCCAACTGCCTTCGCTCGATGGCGCCGTCCAGTGGTTGAACTCCGCCCCGCTGACCGCCGAACAACTGAAAGGCAAAGTGGTGCTGGTGGATTTCTGGACCTACTCCTGCATCAACTGCCTGCGCACCCTGCCCTACGTCAAAGCCTGGGCCGACAAATACCGTGACCAGGGTCTGGTGGTGATCGGCGTTCATGCTCCCGAGTTTGCGTTCGAACGCGACGTGAAAAACGTCACCAAGGCGATGGCCGACCTGGGCATCCATTACCCGGTGGCCATCGACAACGACTACAGGATCTGGCGCGCCTTCAATAACCAGTACTGGCCGGCCCATTACTTTGCCGACGCCCAGGGCCGGATCCGCTACCACCACTTCGGTGAAGGCGCCTACGACGAGTCCGAGCGCGTGATTCAGGAGCTGCTGCGCGAAGCGGGTCACCATCAGATCACCACCGACCTGATCGATGCCAACGGCAAGGGTGTGCAGCAGGCTGCGGACATGGGCGAGGTCAAGTCGCCAGAAACCTATCTGGGCTTCGAACGCGCCGAGAACTTCGTCTCGCCGGGTGGCGCCAAAACTGACCGCGCCGCCCATTACAGTACGCCGAACAGCCTGGCACTCAACCACTGGGGTCTGGACGGACAATGGACCATCGGCGCCGAAGGCGCGAGCCTGGCCGCCGCAAACGGCAAGATTGTCTATCGCTTCCACGCCCGTGATTTGCACCTGGTCCTCGGCCCTGGCAGCGACGGCAAGCCGGTGCGTTTCAACGTCATGATCGACGGTCAGGCCCCCGGTGCATCCCATGGCACTGACGTTGCCCCGGACGGCAGCGGCATCGTGACCGAACAACGTTTGTACCAGCTCGTGCGTCAATCCGGCGATGTCGCCGACCATACCTTCAGCATCGAATTCACCGACCCGGGCGTGTCCGCTTACGCCTTCACCTTCGGTTGATTCCGCCCGTTTCAGGAGTGTCAGACATGAAAAAGCTCAGTGTTTCCCGTTTTACCGCTGCATTGCCTGCCTGGCGCCGCAACGGCCTTCGGTTGTTTGCCGGGGCCGTGCTGCTGCAAACCGCCGCCTGCTCGTTCGCCGGCGCTGAAGATGCCGTGAGCATCGCGCCGCCACAGCAGGACGAAAAGGTCAGCACCTCACACAGCGAGACGGCGGTGCTCGCGGGGGGCTGTTTCTGGGGTGTCCAGGGTGTGTTTCAGCATGTGCAGGGCGTAAAAAAAGTCGTGTCCGGTTACGCCGGCGGCAAAGCCGACACCGCGCAATACGACCGTGTCAGTGAGGGCGATACCGGGCACGCCGAGTCGGTGGAAGTCACCTTCGACCCGACCCAGGTGAGCTACGGCACATTGCTGCAAATCTTCTTCTCGGTGGCCCACAACCCCACCGAACTGAACCGTCAAGGCCCGGACCATGGCACTCAATACCGTTCGGCGATATTCCCCGAGACACCGGAGCAGCAGGCGGTGGCCCAGGCGTACATCGCCCAGCTCGATGCCGCCAAATCGTTCAACGCACCGATTGTTACCAAAATCGAGCAGTACAACGGGTTTTATCCGGCCGAGGACTATCACCAGAATTTCCTGACCACCCACCCGAGCTACCCGTACATCGTGATCAACGACTTGCCCAAGGTCAGTCAGCTGAAGCAGTTGTTCGCCGACCGGTACAGCGAGCAACCGGTGTTGCTGAAAACCGGGCAGTAGCCTGACACGGGGGTGGATTCTGCCCGGCGTCGGCGGCTCTCGGGCGGGTGAACAAACCAAAGTATGACCACCGAAAACGTACGTATCAGCCCGCAAAACCCACGTACAAGTGACCTCGGTCGGTGACAGGGATACCGTTAACTCATTCCTGTCGCCCAGGCCGATCCTTCTTCAGACGCTGAGAACCAGACCGAAACGCACAGGCCCTTCAAAACCCACTGTGAGGAGATTGATCATGTTTGCCGAACTCAATCCACGGCCTGCGCTGAACGCCGAATTCGCTGCCGACGCCCACGGTTTGTACACCACTCTGCACGGTCACGAGCGTGACGCTTTTCTGCAACTGCTCAATGAACACCTGCAGACGTCCGAGCAGGTCGGGGCATTTGCCAGAGAGGTGCGCTGGCGTTTGCGCAAGCTGAATTACAAGGCCCTCAAGGAATTGTTCAAGGGCCTCGATCAATCAACCCAGCAGTTCATGGTGTTCCTGCGGGCAAGGATTCACGGGCTCAGCGGCACCACGACTCAGGACGTGCCGGCTGCGCTGCCACTGGCGGATGCCGAGCTGGCCCCGGGGTTTCGGGAATGCTTCAAAGCGATCCATGAGTTGTCACAGCGGCTGGCCGCGTTGACCGCGCGTGCGCAGCCATTCATGGACAACGCCGTCGACGCGGGTGACTACGCCACGGCTAACCTGGTCAGTGAATTGCTGTACCGGACCAATCAACTGATCTGCAAAATCAAGCTGGACATTCCGACCGGGGCCTCGTTCACCAGCGAATGCCGCCAGACCACCCGACCTCATTCCTGGTTTTCGACCATGGAGGTGTGGGCACAAAGCCCGGCCCTGCTGGCCGTTACCGCGCTGGACAGTCATCGCCTTTAGCGTCACCTGCCGGACTTTTCTCTCCTCCCTTTGGCGCCCTTAACGGGCGCTTTTTTTATCTTCGGGTGATCGGCGGGCGAGTTACACGAAAAAGGCGCACGAGCGTCCAAGAACAGGCTCGCTGATCCGGCGAGACTGACCGTCCCTAACCGGAGCCTGATCATGAATAAACTCACCACAGTCGCGGGCGCGCCCGTCGTCGATAACCAGAACTCGCAATCGGCCGGCCCACGCGGTCCGCTGATGCTGCAAGACGTGTGGCTGCTGGAAAAACTCGCCCACTTCGACCGTGAAGTCATCCCGGAGCGTCGCATGCATGCAAAGGGTTCGGGCGCCTTCGGGACCTTCACCGTCACCCACGACATCAGCCGCTACACCAAGGCGCAGTTGTTCTCGGACATCGGCAAGCAAACCGACATTTTCATTCGCTTCTCCACCGTGGCCGGCGAGCGCGGCGCCGCGGATGCCGAGCGCGACATCCGTGGTTTCGCCGTCAAGTTCTACACCGAGCAAGGCAATTGGGACCTGGTGGGCAACAACACGCCGGTGTTCTTCCTGCGTGACCCGCTGAAGTTCCCGGACCTGAACCACGCGATCAAACGCGACCCGCGCACCAACATGCGCAGCGCCGACAACAACTGGGACTTCTGGAGTTCACTGCCCGAGGCGCTGCACCAGGTCACCGTGGTCATGAGCGACCGTGGCCTGCCCAAGTCCTACCGTCACATGCACGGGTTCGGCAGCCATACCTTTAGCTTCATCAGCCCGCAAAACGAGCGCTTCTGGGTCAAGTTCACGCTGAAAACCCAGCAAGGCATCGAGAACCTCACCGATCAGGAAGCGGCCGATCTGGTGGCCAGTGATCGCGAGACTCATCAGCGCGACCTGTACGACAGCATCGAGAAAGGCGACTTCCCGCAATGGAAAATGTTCGTGCAGATCATGCCGGAGCAGGACGCCAACACGTACAAGGTCCATCCCTTCGACCTCACCAAAGTCTGGCCGCACGCCGACTACCCGTTGATCGAAGTCGGCACGCTGGAGTTGAACCGCAACCCGGAAAACTACTTTCACGATGTGGAGCAAGCCGCCTTCAACCCGGCCAACGTAATACCGGGCATCAGTTTCTCGCCGGACAAGATGCTGCAAGGCCGCCTGTTCTCTTACGGCGACGCACAGCGCTACCGTCTGGGCGTCAACCATCATCAGATCCCGGTCAACGCCCCACGGTGTCCGGTCAACAGTTATCACCGAGACGGTCAGATGCGCGTCAACAGCAACAGCGGCGGCACCATCGGCTACGAGCCTAACAGCAAGGGCGCCTGGGTCGAACAACCGGACTTCTCCGAGCCACCGCTGGAACTGCATGGCGCGGCAGCGAACTGGGACTTCCGCAAGGACGATGACGACTACTACTCGCAGCCTCGCGCGTTATTCCGTTTGATGTCCCCGGCGCAACAGCAGGTGCTGTTCGAGAACACCGCGCGGGCCATCAGCGGCGCCTCAGCCATGGTCAAGCAGCGTCATATCGACAACTGCGCCAAGGCTGACCCAGCGTACGGCGCAGGCGTTGCCGCCGCCATCGAGATGCTTGGTTGACGCACATTCGGTGTTGACACAAAAGGGTGTTCAGGCGACGGTACTGACACCTTTTTTTACGCGCCGTTTTACCCGCGTGTTCTGTGGAGCCACCCGCCATGAACGAACTCCAGCAGTTGAACGAAAGCCACGGCCTGCTGCTGGTGTTCGTCAACGTGCTGCTGGAGCAGATCGGCCTGCCGGTTCCGGCTTACCCGACGCTGATCGTCACCGGCGCGCTGGCCATGCAAAGCAAGCCGTTGCTGGGCGCAGGCGTGCTGGTCGCCATGTTCGCCTGCCTGATCGCCGATGGCCTGTGGTACTGGGCAGGCAAGCGCTACGGCGGCGTCCTGCTCAAATCCATCTGCAAAATCTCACTGTCCCAGGACACCTGCATTCGCCAGGGTCTGAACGTCTACGACCGGGTCGGCCCGCGCGCCATGCTGCTGTCTAAATTCCTGCCCGGCGCGGGGGCGCTGGTCACCACCGTGGCCGGCATGCATGGCACGCCGATCGCCACGTTCATGCGTTACTCGCTCGCGGGCTCTTTCATCTGGGCCGGTTCGGCACTGTTGCTGGGCATGCTGTTCACTGACGCCATCATTCCCCTGCTGAGCCTGTTGGCCGGTTATCTGCCCATCGCCATCGCCGGCGTGCTTGCTGCGCTCGGGCTGTTCATCGGCTGGAAATACTGGAGGCGCCGACACCTGCTGGCTCGCACCTCGAAAGTGCCACGCATCACCGTGCCAGAACTCCTGGCGCTGCGTGACACGGTCGACGCGCCCGTCATCATCGATGTGCGGCCTAAATTCCATACCGCCGTGGTCGAAGGCATTCCCGGCGCGCTATCGATCAGTCTTGAAGAGCCGCTGGAACCCTGGCTCGCGCAACTGACTGACGTGGACATGGTGTTTTATTGCGCCTGCCCCAACGAGCTGTCGGCAGCGTTGCTGGCGCAGAAACTTCGCGCACATGGCCTGACACGCGGCAAGGCACTGGTCGGCGGGCTGGACGCCTGGCGAGAAGCACACAGCGAACCCGACGCACCGGGCCAGACCGCGGCGGTCTGACCCGATCAGCGTCCATCAGGCGATATCCATCATCACCCTGCCCTGGTTGCCTGCGCTGCTGACGCGACTGCGCTCAATGCAGCACGCTCTGCAAGAACTGCCGGGTGCGCGGGTGTTCCGGTGCCGAGAAAATCCGCGCGGGCGGCCCCATTTCGACGATCCTCCCACCGTCGAAGAACACCACCCGATCCGCCACTTCCCGGGCAAAGCCCATCTCGTGGGTCACCACGATCATCGTCATGCCTTCCGCCGCCAGTCCCTTCATCACGTTCAGCACTTCGCCCACGGTTTCCGGGTCCAGCGCTGAGGTCGGCTCATCGAACAGCAGCAGGCGCGGCTTCATTGCCAGCGCGCGGACGATCGCCACCCGCTGTTGCTGCCCGCCCGAGAGCTCGCCCGGATAGCCCTCGGCCTTGTGCCGCAGCCCGACGCGGTCCAGCAATGCCAGCGCATTGGCCTGGGCGTCAGCCCTGCTCTGCTTCTTGACCTTGACCGGCGCCAGAATCATGTTGGCCATGACTGTCATGTGCGGAAACAGGGTGTAATCCTGAAACACCATGCCGATGTCCTCACGCAAGCGAGCCATGGCTTTGCGGTCATCGGCCCGAACAGAGTCGCCGCCATCGACCACCACGCTGCCGGCTGAAGGTGTCTCAAGGCTGTTGAGGCAACGAATGAAAGTCGACTTGCCCGAACCGCTGGGGCCGATAATGACGACCACCTCGCCCTGCGCGACATCCAGATCGACACCCTTGACCACCTCGACCTCGCCGAAGTGCTTGTGCAGTCCACGCACCGTCAACATGCTTTTCATAGGCCGGCCTGCGCACGCGTGGCGGCCTGCAGTTTTTCCTGCGCGGCCGACAGTCGATCCCGCCGCGCCTGATTCGCCTGACGCTCCAGCTGCAAGCGCGCATTGGCCCGCTGCAGGCTTGGCCGCAGCGACGACAACGCCGGGCCACCGGCCGAATCGCGGGACTGCACATTAGCGGTCGGGTCCAGGCATTCGCGGACCTTATGCGCTGGCAGATTCAGCGCGTGTCCCAGTTGTTCCATGGCACAGGCGTCGACCATGTCGGTGTCGATTCGATGCGCTGGCAGACCGGCATCCATCGCCTTACGCACCGCCGCGCCAACCACATGATGCGCCTCGCGAAACGACAGGTCGGCTTCGCGGACGATCAAGTCAGCCAGCCCGGTGGCCGTCGAGAAATCTTCGCCAGCACGGCGCACGGCCAGGTCAGCATTGGGTATCGCCGTGCGCAGCACCAGCTCCAACAGTTTCAGGCAGCGCAGGCTTTCTTCCGCCGCCTCCCAGAAACCCCGGGTGCCTTCGCGGTTAGCATCGCCGGTGTGGGAAAAATTGCTGCCCTTGACCGTCACGCTCGCAGCCATCAGCAGGCCGACGATATGCCCGGTCCGCCCCTTGAGGTATTCGAGCACAGTCGGATTTTTCTTCTGCGGCATGATGCTCGACGTCGCGGCCACGCTGTCCGGGAAGTCGATCAGGCTGAACTCGTGAGTGCTCCAGACGAAGTAATCCTGAGCCACCCGGCTCCAGAACACCGACAACAAGCTCAGATGCGACAGGCTTTCAAGAATGAAATCCCGCGAGCCGACGGCGTCCAGCGCGTTGTCCAGAAACCCGTCGAAACCCAACAGCTCGGCGGTGCGCGCGCGGTCGATGTCGAACGGGGTGCCCGCAAATGCGGCAGCACCCAAGGGGCTCTGGTTCATGTTTTCGAGGGTCTGGGTCAGGCGCTTGCAGTCGCGCTCGAGCGCCTGTTCCACGGCCGACAGGTAATAGCCGTAAGTGATCGGCTGGGCTGGCTGCAAATGGGTATAACCGGGCATCACCACTTCGGCGAACACGTCAGCGTTATTCAACGCGGTCTGACGGGTCTGGATCAGCGCGTCGATCAGGCTCATCAGCACCTCCCTGCAACGCAGGCGATCGAGGGTGGCAAGGATGTCGTTACGGCTGCGTCCGGTGTGCAGCCGGCCGCCGATGTCGGTGCCGATCTGCTCGATCAGGTGTGCTTCGTAGTTGAAATAGGCGTCTTCACGAGACGGATCGAGCGTCACCTCACCCGGCCCGGCGGCCTCCATGTCCAACACACCTTTGGCCAGTGCGGTGGCGTGTTCCTCCCGGATCAATCCTTGTTCGGCGAGCATCACGATGTGCGCCTTGTTGACGTTGCCCAGATTGATGAAGCCATCGGCAAACCCTTCCAGACGCGGCCGGTAGATGTACTCGTTGACCTCAGGGGCGGTGGTTTCTTTCAGGCGACGACTGACTTTGGATTCTTGCATGATCAAACCCCTTGACGAGTTACGCGCATCGCCGGACGACCCAGGCGACGTTCGAGATAACGGCTGAGCCAGCTCAGCAATGAACAGATGACGAAGTACACCAGCAGCACCAGGCCGTAGACGCTGAATGCCGGGCTGACACCGGTCATGACGGTGGAGCGTTCGACGATGATCTGGCCGACCTTGAGAAACTCGCCGACGCCCACCAGCGCGCCCAGCGAAGTGGCCTGCACCAACATGGTCAGCAGCCCCGTATACGCCGGAAGAATCGCCTTCATCGATTGCGGAGCAATCACATGCAGGTAGATCTGCCAGGGACGCAGCCCCAGGGTCCACGCGCTTTTCCACTGATGGCGGGATACCGATTCCAGGCCGCCGCGAACGATCTCGATCCCGTTGGCGCTGCCCCACAACGTCAGTCCGGTGACCACCGCCGCAAACGGACTCAAATCGAGTCCGAGCATCGGGGCGCCAAAGAAAATGAAGAACACGTTGACGATCAGCGGGATTGAACGAAACAACTCGACATAGCCGTGAATCACCAGGCGCAACAGACGATTTTTGAGCGTCGCCAGCACGCCGAAAATGGCCGAGATCATCGTGGTGAACAGCAGGATCACCAGCGCCAGGCGCACGGTCATCCACAAGCCCTTGAGCACGAAACCCCAGTTTTCGATCAGAAAATCCATCGCGACCTCAGTGCCTGAAAGGACGTTGCAGGTGGGCAGACAGGCGTCCGGTCAACAGCGCCAGAATCGCCACCAGGGTCAGGTACATCACGCAGATCGCGCTGAACATTTCGATTGCCCTGAAATCCGTGGCGATCCGGTCGACCGCCACGAACGTCAGTTCCGCCAGGCCGATGGCTTGCAGGTACGACGAGTTTTTCAGCAGCGAGATCGCGGTGTTGAGCACCGCCGGCAAACTGGTCCGAAAGGCAATCGGCAAGGCCACCAGATACAGGTACTGATGCGGCTTGAGGCTCAAGGCCATGCTCGCCTCGCGCATCTTGTGCTCCACCGTGGCCAACCCGCCCCGCATGTTCTCGACCTGATACGCTCCCGCCCACAACGACAGGCAGAACACGCCGGACCAGAACAGCGACAGTTCAAGCCCGATGGCTGGCAGGCCGTAGAAGATGAAGAACAGTTGCACCAGAATCGGCGTATTGCGGATCAACTCGACGTACAGCGCCACCACCTGTGCCAGGACCGGAATGCGCATTGCCCGCGCCGCGCCGCCGAGGATGCCGATCAGCAGGGAGAAGGCGATGGCGAGCAGCGAGACCCGGAGTGTCATCAGGACACCGTCGAGCAGCGCCGGCCATTGCGCCAACAAGTAATTGAAATCGAAATCCATGACAGCGCTCGATCAGAGTGATTCGGCGGGTTTGGCTTGCTCGAACACGCTCAGGTAGTAGCTCTGGATGTTTTCTGGAACGTACTGACGCACCCAGCCGCCGAACAGTTTGTCTTCGTGCATCTTCGCGACGGCGGCGCTCAGGTAGTCGCGCAACGGTTCGTCGTTCTTGCGCACGCCAATGGCCGCGTCGGAAATCTGGAACGGCTCGTTAATCAGGCGTGCGTCGCTGTCATTGGCGGCGACCACCACCAGTGTCGCGGCGTCATGGGTGTAGGCGTCTGCGCGGCCTTGACGAAAGGTCTGCAAGGCGTCGGCCGCGCTGTTCATGCGCAGGGTCTTGACCTGCGGCATGTGGTCCTCGAACCACTTGGCCTGCACCGAGCCCTTGAGGGTGGCGAGGGTCTTGCCGTTGAGGTCCTTGATCGACTTGATCGGGCTGTCCTTCTTGACCACCACGTCACTGGCTCCCCAGCGATACGGCGTGGTGAAGTCGATGACCCGCTGGCGCTCAGGCGTGACCCCGAGGGTGGCGATAAGGAAGTCGACTTTGCGCCCCAACAGCTGCGGAACGCGGTTTTCAGCGGTGACGCAGGTGAAGCTCACCTTGTCCTTGGCGCCCAGCGCCCAGAGCGCGATCTGTCTGGACATCTCGACTTCGACGCCGGCGAACTCACCGTTGCCGTTCTGAAAACCGTACGGCGGCTGGTCACACCGCACCCCGGCGCGCAGTTGCCCGGCTTCCTTTATTTCATCGGGAACGGGCGGCAGCTCCACCGCGTGAACCTGCGCCACACCGGCCAGGGAGACACACGAGAACGCGAGTACACGACTTAACACGCTTAACGAAAACAGTCTGGATGAAAACGACATATTGCCTCCTGGGTACCTACCAGCGCGGCGCCACACCCTGTGACGTCACGCAACGATTTCAAGGGCAGAGAGCAGCGGGATTTACAGCGCGGCCTCACGGGGTCAGGTGCGCCTGGACATCGCGGCCGTCTGCGCGGCATCTTCGATGTCGAAAACAGTTATAAAGCCTCTGGCTCATGCCAACAAATGACAATACATTGGTCGTCCATACCAAATTGATATGGTCTGTCATGAACTTCAAACAAGTCGAAGCGTTCCGTGCCGTGATGTTGAGCGGCTCGATGACCGCCGCAGCCGAGTCGCTGCACACCTCGCAACCCAACATCAGCCGCTTGATTGCGCAACTGGAACGGGCCAGTGGTTTTAAATTGTTCGAACGCGTGGGGGGACGCCTCTTGCCCACCGACGAAGGCGCGGCCCTCTTCGCCGACGTGGAGCGTGCATTCATCGGTTTGCAGAGCCTGGAGAAGTCGGCGCAGAACATCCGCCGTGGGGGTACCGGGCAGTTGCGCATCGCGGCGGTACCGTCGCTCTCGCTGACCGTGCTGCCGAAAGTCATCCAGCGTTTTCGTCAGGAGAACCCCGAAGCCGCCATCTCGATCCACACCAGCGATTCGCCGATGGTTGCGCACTGGGCGGCCTCACAGTTCTGCCATGTAGGGCTCGCGTCCTACGTCGGCGAGGAGATGCCCGGGGTGCGCACGCAGAAGATCTGCGACGTGCCAGGGGTCTGTGTGTTTCCCAAGGGGCATCGCCTGAGCCAACTCACGTCGGTGAAACCCGATGATCTGAACGGCGAGGAATTTATCTCGCTGTCGCTCAATGACGGCTCGCGCACCCGCGTAGACCGTGCGTTCGCAGGCGACAAGGAATACCGCAAGCTGAACCTGGAGACGCCCTATGCGGCGACCGTGTGTTCATTGGTGGCGTTGGGACTGGGCGTGAGTATCGTCAGCCCGATGGTGGCACTGGAGTATGTGCACATGGGCATCGAAACCCGTCCGTTCCTGCCGCAGATCCGTTTTTCCACCTACCTGCTGCTGCCGGAAGACAGACCACAAAGCCTGCTGAGTCAGCGTTTCGGCGTGCTGATCAAAGAGATGATGACCGAGGCGAGCAAGGATTGGCAGGGGTAGCGGTCATGTCGATCGACCGGACGCTGAGGGCGTGAGTTCGTTCACGAAGTCCGGGTCCATCCATGACTGGTTCATTGGATGTGCCCCGGCATTCGTCGGAATGCCGCCCAGAGCAAGCTCACTCCCACAGTTTGCGGTCTGGACACAGGTTCGCGATCAACCCGGCCCTCTGTGGGAGACGTCCGAGGTTACGAGGGTCTGGGCCGCAATTCGGACGAATGCGGTGGGTCAGTCACCGTTGATGGTGCTGACCCAATGCTTTCGCCAGCAAGCCGGCTCCCACAGGTCTGCGGTTTGGACACTGGTTTGTGAACAACCCAGCCCCTGTAGGAGCCGTCCGAGGTTACGAGGGCAGCGAATGCGGTGGATCAGGCACCATCGATATTTACTGACCCACCGCATTCGTCGGAATGCCGCCCAGAGCAAGCTCACTCCCACAGGTCTGCGGTCTGGACACAGGTTCGCGCATCAACCCGGCCCTCTGTGGGAGACGTCCGAGGTTACGAGGGCAGCGAATGCGATGGATCAGGCACCGTCGATGTTTGCTGACCCGCCGCATTCGCCAGCAAGCCGGCTCCCACAGACTCTCTGCTGCGTATGAATCAGATCCCGCTCAGCGCCAGATCCATCGCGAAGTACGTGAAGATCAGGTCTGCGCCCGCGCGTTTGATCGCGCCCAGGCTTTCACGCACCACGCGCCCCTCGTCGATGGCACCGGCCTGGGCACCGAACTTGATCATCGCGTACTCGCCGCTCACCTGATACGCCGCCAATGGCAGGTTCGAGGCTTCGCGGATATCGCGGATGATGTCCAGGTAGGCGCCCGCAGGCTTGACCATCAGGGCATCGGCGCCTTCGGCCTCGTCCAGCAGCGATTCACGCAGGGCTTCGCGGCGGTTCATCGGGTTCATCTGGTAGCTTTTGCGGTCACCCTTGAGCGCCGAACCGCCTGCTTCGCGGAAAGGGCCGTACAGCGACGAGGCGAACTTGGTCGAGTACGCCATGATCGGCGTCTGCGTGAAACCCGCTGCGTCCAGCGCGGCACGAATCGCCTTGACCTGACCGTCCATCGCCGCCGACGGGGCAATCACGTCAGCGCCCGCGCGCGCAGCCATGACGGCCTGCTTGCCGAGGTTTTCGATGGTCGCGTCGTTGTCGACATGCGCACCGTGCATCACGCCGCAATGGCCGTGGTCGGTGTACTCGCAAAAGCAGGTGTCGGACATCACGATCATTTCCGGCACCGCGTCCTTGATGGTGCGCGACATGCGCGACACCAGACCGTTCTCCTGCCAGGTGTCGCTCCCCGAGGCATCCAGATGGTGGGACACGCCGAAGGTCATCACCGACTTGATCCCGGCGCGGGCATAACGCTCCACCTCCTGGGCCAGCTTCGACTCGGGGATGCGACGCACCCCCGGCATGCTGTTGATCGGCACGAAATCGTCGATTTCTTCCTCGACGAAGATCGGCAGCACCAGATCGTTCAGCGTGAATTCAGTCTCCTGGAACAACGCACGAAAGTGTGCGTTGCTGCGCAGGCGACGTGGACGGGCGGCGGGAAACAGGCTGGACATGGCAATTCCTGATGAAAAGTTTCCGAAAAACGACCGGACCGACGTGTCCGGACGATATCAATGGCGCGAAGCTTATGCCTGCACCGTTCTCGATTCAAATGTCGCGGCAATAAAGTCCCTTACCAGACCGGTAATAGTTGCCAGGGGGGCGTCGAACCAACTCAACGGCGCCCGGTCATTAAGCAAGAGCGGCAACCATCCCGGTTGCACGAGCGCTTACCCCGAGAACCGTCTTGACCAGCCCATCCGCCGCGCGTCACTCAGACCTTCGTAACAACCGTTCACTGGACGGCCTCAACTTTTTCCTGGCGGATGTCCGCGACGGACTGGGCCCTTACCTCGCGATCTACCTGCTGGCCGTGCACAAATGGGACCCGGCCAGCATCGGGCTGGTCATGACCCTGGCCGGTATAGCGGCTTTGGTGACCCAGACGCCAGCGGGTGCGCTGATTGACCGCACCCGCAGCAAGCGAATGGTCGTGGTCGTGGCGGCACTGCTGGTGACAGCGGGCTGCGTGGTGCTGCCGTTCATCCACAGTTTCACGTGGGTCGCCATCACCCAATCGCTCAGCGCCATCGCGGGGTCCGTGTTCGCGCCCGCCATCGCGGCGATTTCCCTGGGGATCACCGGACCCAAGGCGTTCACCCGGCGCACCGGCCGCAACGAAACCTGGAACCACGCCGGCAACGCCTGCGCAGCCTTGCTGGCCGGCGGGTGCTCGTGGCTGTTCGGACCGATTGCGGTGTTTTATCTGATGGCCTTCATGGCCTTGGCAAGTATCGTCGCAGTGAGCTTCGTCGACGGCAATGCCATCGATCATGACGTGGCCCGAGGCTTCGACCCCAGTGACGAGGGCGCGAACGATCAACCGAGCGGATGGGCAGCGCTGCTGCACAATCGGCCGCTGTTGGTCTTCGCAATCTGCTGCGGCCTCTTTCACCTGGCTAACGCGGCGATGCTGCCGCTGGTCAGCCAGAAGCTGTCACAAATCGACCTTCAGCTCGCCACGCCGCTGACCTCGGCATGCATCGTGGCGGCGCAACTGGTGATGGTGCCAGTGGCCTGGCTGGTGGGCGCAAAGGCAGACAACTGGGGACGCAAACCGTTGCTGCTCGCGGGCTTTGTCATCTTGCCATTGCGGGGCGTGCTCTATGTGCTGTCGGACAATCCGTTCTGGCTGGTGGCCGTGCAATTGCTCGACGGGATCGGCGCCGGCGCGTTCGGCGCCTTGCTGCCCTTGGTGGTCAAGGACCTGACCCAAGGCACCGGACGGTTTAACGTCAGCCTCGGTGCCATCTCGACGGTATTCGGTCTGGGCGCGGCGTTGAGTAATGGCCTGGCCGGTCTGGTCATTCGCGAAGCCGGTTACAGCGCGGCCTTCCTGACATTGGCAGCCATCGCTGCTGTAGCGTTCGTGCTGTTGTGGTTAGGGGTACCCGAAACCCTCGCGAACACGTCAGACTCGACAGAGCGCCAGCAGCCGCCACACGCTGATTCTGGCGATGATCAACGCCAACCGGACCAGCCTCAAGCCACCTGAAAACATATTACGTAATACAGAATGACACCTTTCCATTAAGGCTTCCGGCCAAGGGCGACGCACAGAGACTGAGCGTCACGCCCCGCTGACAGCCAGCACGCGCTAGCCAAGGGGATCGGTCGCTGCCCCATCGCCCAGCTCGCGTTGCATCAAAACAGTGTCCAGCCAACGGCCGTGCTTGAAGCCTACCGATTCAAATACGCCAACGGTACGAAACCCCAATCGCTCGTGAAGGCGGATCGAGGCGGTATTTTCGCTGTTGCCGATGACCGCAACCATTTGTCGACGACCGCCGTCGATGCAACGCTGAATGATCAGCGCCAGCAACGCCCGGCCGATGCCTCTGCCCGCCATGCCTTCGCGCACGTACACAGAATCTTCCACGGTCAAACGATACGCCGGACGCGGCCGATACAACGTCGCATAACCGTAGCCGACGACCTCGCCCTCGAGTTCGGCCACCAGATAAGGCAGACCGTGGCCACACACATCCCTGCGGCGCTGGCACATCTGCGCCAGGGTTGGCGGCTCCAGCTCGAAACTGGCGGTGCCATGAACCACATGATGGGCATAGATCGCCTGCACCGCGGGCATGTCGTGTTCGAGGGCGTCGCGCAAGATAAGGTCGTGGGGCATGTGCGGTCTTCTTCTGGATCACGGTAAAAACGGATGAGCAATGATGACGCGCCGTCATCCCAAAACAAAGCTATGATTCGTCATTCTCAGCATCAGTAAAACTTTGACATGCATCAGCTCAACCTCAATCACCTTCACACCTTTGCCCATGTCATCCACCATGGCAGCTTTTCCGCGGCGGCTGAGCGCCTGGGCCTCACCCAGCCGGCGGTGAGCCTGCACATCCGGCTGCTCGAAGAACGGTTGAACCTGCGCCTGGTCGAGCGCGTCGGCAAACGTATCAAGCCGACGTCTGCCGGCAGCACGCTGCTGGAGCACATTGGTCGGATCGATGCGGTGGTAGAAGACGCCTTGCTTGACCTGTCGAGCCACGCCCAAGGTGTTGCCGGGCGAGTCGCTATCGGCACGGGCGCGACGGCCTGCATCCACCTCCTTCCGCCGATTCTGCAAACCCTGCGCCAGCAATTTCCTGCACTGGACGTGCGGGTCAGCACCGGCAACACCGACGGCATACTGCGTGCGGTGGAGGAAAATCGCCTGGACCTTGCGCTGGTCACCCTGCCCGCTGCCGGTCGCAGCCTGTCGGTGACGCCGCTGCTGAACGATGAATTCGTGGCAATTTTCAGCGCCGAGCAGTCGCCCCTGCCAGCGCGGGTCACGCCTGATTCGCTGCTGGACCTGCCGTTGGTGGTGTTCGAAGCAGGTAGCAGCACCCGCCTGCTGATCGATGAGTGGTTCCTGCAGGCGGGGCTGCGGATCAAGCCGGTGATGGAACTGGGCAGTATCGAGGCCATCAAGGAAATGGTCGCCGCCGGCCTGGGTTACAGCATCGTGCCACGCATGTCCGTGGCGGCGCCCCATCATCGACGCAGCTTGCAGGTTCAGGCGTTGACGCCACCTTTGAGTCGGACGCTGGGCATCGTGTTGCGTCAGGACAAACCGGTGAACAAGGCACTGAAGCAGGTCCTCGACGCGTTGCAGACGCTCGCCCCCTGATTGGGTTTAGAATGCCGCCCTTTCTCATTGCCGACCCGCTGCCCACCGATGAACGCCGACGCGCTGACGACCCTGAACCAACACCTGCTGACCGCCCTCGCCCCTCCGCCCGCGGAAACCCGTCGGCTGTTCCATGGCCGCGGACGACGCTGGCCGGGGTTGGAGCAACTGACAGTGGACTGGATGGAGGGCGTCATGCTGGTGTCACTGTTCAAGGAGCCTGCCGGCGAAGACCTCGATGCGCTGAAGCGCCTGCTCAACGACCTCGTCCAGACACCCGCCTGGCGCAACAGCCAGGCTCACACCCTGTTGCTGCAACACCGGTACCTGCCGGACAGCCTGACCGAAGCACTGACAGGCGAAATGCCGGACGAATGGACCCTGACCGAGGGTGGCTTGCGCTACCTCGTGGATTTTGGCAAGAAGCAAAACACGGGGCTGTTCCTCGACATGCGCTATGGCCGCGACTGGGTGCGCGCCAATGCCTCGGGCAAGCGCGTGCTCAACCTGTTTGCCTACACCTGCGGCTTCTCCGTGGCGGCCATCGAGGGCGGTGCGGAGTTCGTGGTCAATCTGGACATGTCCCGGGCCGCACTCAGCCGAGGCCGCGACAATCACCGCCTGAACGGCCATGACCTGAGCAGGGTCAGCTTTCTTGGGCACGAGCTGTTCAAGTCGTGGGGCAAGGTGAAGAGCGGCGGCCCTTATGATCTGGTGATCATCGACCCGCCGTCGTTCCAGAAAGGCAGCTTCCTGCTGACCAAGGATTACCAGCGGGTGCTGCGCAAGCTGCCAGAGCTGTTGAGCGCCCACGGTACGGTATTGGCCTGCATGAACGACCCGGCGTTGGGCGCGGACTTTCTGATTGAAGGCGTGACCCGCGAAGCGCCGAGCCTGCAATTCGAGCAGCGACTCGACAATCCTCCGGAGTTTGCCGACGCAGAGCCTGAGGGTGGACTGAAGGCGCTGGTGTTCCGGCAAGGTGGCAACTGACCAGGCAACGCCTGCCAGCGGTGGTCCCTGAGAGTCGCCGAAACGGTCGCGCACACTGGCCAGGTAATCCCGCGCGTGCCCCGGCTGTAATTCGGCCTCAAGCCTCGCTATGATCGACCCCCATGACGCCCACTCTGCCCATTCGCTCACCGTGTCCGCCCGGCGCTTGCATTTGCGACCGTGAACGCTTGCTGGGAACCCCCGGTACGGACATGCGCATCCTGTGCCTGACTCGACAGGAAGAGAAACGTCTGCTTGAACGTCTGCAGAACATTGCCAGCCTGAGCGATCTGGAGCACATGCAGCGACGCATGTTTGAGTTGCTCGGCATCCGCTTGACCATTGCACCCGGCTTCAATGAGGTGCGCAGCATGCGCGGCATCGTCATCGAAATCGCGGAGTTGCCCGGCATGTGCCGCAAGACCCGCGCGGCAATCCCGGCAGCGATCCGGCGTGGTCTGGAGAAGAACCCTGAAATCGCCTACCGCCTGCTCAATGCCCATGACCTGCTGCGGGATGCTTGAGGCCAACAGCGCTCAAAAAGCCCGGCAGGCACACCGCTTTCGCGGCCCTCGTAACCTCGGACGGCTCCTACAGGGTTCGCGTCGTTCCAAAGACTTGAGGATGACGCGGATACTTTGGGAGCCGGC
>NZ_FOEO01000046.1 GCF_900110765.1 Pseudomonas sp. NFACC02 | reverse complement strand
AAGACCTGTGCATGCGGAGTGTCAGGCAAAACCGAGTCGCCTGATTTTGCTACCGCTGCGCGGTAGATCGCGGGACAAGCCACGCTCCTACAGAGACCGAGTCAATCTGACAGTTCTGCTTTTGCTCCTGCTCCTGCTCCTGCTTCTGCTGTTGATTTTGCTCTTCTACATCAATGGCTCAAACACCACAGAACGCGACTTGGGTGCAGGCCAAACGCAGGCGACGCGCAGTGGGTCGAGCGGCATGGATGCCGCGAGAGCGCCGTCAGGGCATGGATGCCCGTTCGGCGCGGGCCCACGGAGCGTCGTCGGAGTGCGGGTACCCGAGGAACGAGGGCCCAACCAGGAGCAGGGCCTTTTTGGTTACTTTTTTGGCTCTTGAAAAAAGTGACCCGCTGTAAGAGCGGAACCCTAAGCCGCCGTTACCGCAGCAACGGATATACACACAATCCCAAACCCATAAAAAAAGGCCGTTCACGCTCACACGCAACGGCCTCTCTTCACTCAGCAATCAGCAGCGAGTCACGCCACAAACTGCTCCGCGTAATGACACGCCACCTGACGGTTATCCACCGTCCGCAGTTCAGGAATCTCCGCACTGCAACGCTCAGTCGCATACGGGCAACGCTTATGGAACGCACAACCCGAAGGCGGATTCAGCGGGTTAGGCAGCTCACCCACGATCTTGATCTTCGGCTTCGAAGGATCCGGATGAATCGTCGGCGTGGCCGACAGCAGCGCCTGCGTGTACGGGTGCAGAGGGCGGTTATAAATCTCCTCCTTCGGCCCCATCTCCGCCGGACGCCCCAAGTACATCACCAGCACGGTATCCGCGACATGACGCACCACCGCCAGGTTGTGCGAGATGAACACATAGCCGGTGTTGAACTCCTGCTGCAGGTCCATGAACAGGTTCAAGACTTGCGCCTGAATCGACACGTCCAGCGCCGAAGTCGGTTCGTCCGCCACCAGCACTTTGGGTTGCAGCATCATCGCGCGGGCCAGCGCGATACGCTGACGCTGACCACCGGAGAACATATGCGGATAGCGCTGATAATGCTCAGGACGCAGACCGACCTGCTTCATCATCGCCTGCACTTTCTCGCGACGTTCGGCCGCCGACAGGCTGGTGTTGATCAGCAGCGGTTCACCCAGTTGATCACCGATCTTCTGGCGAGGGTTCAGCGAGGCGTATGGGCTCTGGAACACCATCTGCACGTCTTTGCGCAGTTGCTTGCGTTGCGCCTTGGTCGCGCCAGCCACTTCCTGGCCGGCGATTTTCAGGGAACCTGAAGACGGCTCTTCGATCAAGGTCAGCGCGCGGGCGAGGGTAGACTTGCCGCAGCCGGACTCACCGACGACCGCCAGGGTCTTGCCGGCTTCCAGTTCGAACGACACACCGTTGAGTGCGCGTACGGTGGCGTGTGGTTTGAACAAACCACGGGATACATCGTAGTGACGGGTGAGGTCACGGGCGGTCAGTACGATTTCGCTCATTACGCCACCTCCTGATTCAGCGGATAGAAGCAACGCACGATGCTGTGGGCTTTAGGGTCCAGAGCTGGGCGCTGCTGGCGGCATTTTTCTTGAACGTACGGGCAGCGCGGCGACAGCAGGCAGCCGCTTGGTCGGTCGTAACGCCCGGGAACGATGCCCGGCAGGGTCGACAGACGCTCGGCGCCCATGCTGTGCTCGGGAATCGCCGCCAGCAGGGCTTCGCTGTACGGGTGCGCAGGCACGTCGAACAGGCCAGGGACCTGACCGACTTCCACCGCCTGACCGGCGTACATCACGCAGACGCGCTGAGCGGTTTCGGCCACGACGGCGAGGTCGTGGGTAATCAGCACCAGTGCCATGTCCTGCTCTTTCTGCAGAGCCAGCAGTAGGTCCATGATCTGCGCCTGAATGGTCACGTCGAGGGCGGTGGTCGGTTCGTCGGCGATCAGCAGTTTTGGCTCGCCGGCAATGGCCATGGCGATCGCGACACGCTGGCTCATACCGCCGGACAGTTGATGCGGGTATGCGTCCAGACGCTGCGCGGCGCCCGGGATTTCAACCTTCTGCAGCAGTTCCAGCGCGCGCTGGTGAGCGGCTTTGCCCGACAGGCCCAAGTGCTGCTTGAGGACTTCCTTGATCTGGAAGCCCACGGTGTAGCTCGGGTTCAACGCGGTCATCGGGTCCTGGAAGACCATCGACAAGTCCTTGCCGACGATCTGGCGACGCTGACGCGGGTTGAGCTTGAGCATGTCCTTGCCGTCGAAGATCAACGAGTCGGCGGTCACGATGCCGGGATGATCGATCAGGCCCATCAGCGCCATCATGGTCACGGATTTACCCGAGCCTGACTCACCGACGATGGCCAGGACTTCGCCTTTGTCCACGGCCAGGTCCAGGCCATCGACAACAGGCGTGGCGGTGGCATCGCCGAAGCGAACGTTGAGGTTCTTGATTTCTAAAAGTGGCATTCGGACGTCCTCAGGCGGCGTTCTTGAGTTTCGGGTCCAGCGCATCGCGCAGACCGTCGCCCATCAGGTTGATTGCCAGCACGCTGAGCAAAATGGTCAGACCGGGAAGGCTCACCACCCACCAGGCGCGTTCGATGTAGTCGCGGGCCGAAGCGAGCATGGTGCCCCACTCAGGCGTTGGCGGTTGCACACCCAGACCGAGGAAGCCCAACGCCGCAGCGTCGAGAATCGCCGAGGAAAAGCTCAAGGTCGCTTGAACGATCAGCGGTGCCATGCAGTTCGGCAACACGGTGATGAACATCAGGCGCGGCAGGGTGGCGCCGGCCAGACGGGCAGCGGTCACGTAGTCGCGGTTCAGTTCGCCCATGACCGCCGCACGGGTCAGGCGCACATACGACGGCAAGGACACGATCGCGATGGCGATCACGGTGTTGATCAGCCCAGGGCCGAGGATCGCGACGATGGCCACAGCCAGCAGCAGCGAAGGCAGGGCGAGCATGATGTCCATCAGGCGCATGATGGTCGGGCCGAGGATTTTCGGGAAGAAACCGGCCAGCAGGCCCATGAGGATTCCCGGAATCAACGACATCACCACCGACGACAGACCGATCAGCAGCGACAGGCGCGAACCCTGGATCAGGCGCGACAGCAGGTCGCGACCCAGTTCGTCGGTGCCCAGCAGGAACTGCCATTGGCCACCTTCCAGCCAGACCGGTGGGGTCAACAGGAAGTCACGGTACTGCTCGCTCGGGTCATGCGGCGCGACCCACGGGGCGAAGATGGCGCAGAAAACGATCAGCAACATGAAAGCCAGACCGGCCACTGCGCCTTTGTTCTTGGCGAAATGCTGCCAGAACTCTTTGTATACGGACGGGTAGAGCAGGCTTTGATCGACTGCTACTACAGGAGTAGGTGTGCTCATAAAAGTGATCTCAGCGCTGGTGACGAATGCGTGGGTTGGCAAAGCCGTAGAGGATGTCCACCACGAAGTTGACCAGAATCACCAGGCAGGCGATTAGCAGGATGCCGTTCTGCACGACAGGGTAGTCACGTGCGCCAATGGCCTCGATGAGCCATTTGCCGATACCCGGCCAGGAGAAGATCGTTTCGGTCAGGACCGCACCGGCGAGCAGTGTGCCCACTTGCAGGCCGAACACCGTCAGCACCGGGATCAGGGCGTTGCGCAGGCCGTGAACGAACACCACGCGAGCCGGCGAAAGGCCTTTGGCGCGAGCGGTACGCACATAGTCTTCACGCAGCACTTCGAGCATCGAAGAGCGGGTCATCCGGGCGATCACCGCCAGCGGGATGGTGCCCAGCACGATGGCCGGCAGAATCAGGTGACGCAGCGCGTCCATGAAGGAGCCTTCTTCATCGCTGAGCAAGGTGTCGATCAGCATGAAGCCGGTTTTGGGCGGAATGTCGTACAGCAGGTCGATACGACCCGATACCGGGGTCCAGCCCAGCGATACCGAGAAGAACATGATCAGGATCAGGCCCCACCAGAAGATCGGCATCGAGTATCCCGCGAGCGAAATACCCATCACGCCATGGTCGAACAGGGACCCTCGCCTGAGGGCTGCGATGACGCCGGCCAGAAGTCCGAGGATGCCCGCGAATATCAGCGCCGCAATCGACAGTTCCAGTGTTGCCGGGAACAGCGAGGTGAATTCGGTCCACACGCTCGTGCGCGTACGCAGCGATTCGCCGAGGTCGCCATGGGCGAGCTTGCCGACGTAATCGATGTATTGCGCATAAAGGGGTTTGTTCAGGCCAAGACGTTCCATGGCTTGGGCGTGCATTTCCGGATCGACCCGGCGTTCACCCATCATGACTTCGACCGGGTCGCCCGGAATCAGGCGAATCAAGGCGAAGGTCAGCAAGGTGATGCCGAAGAAGGTGGGTATTAGCAACCCCACTCGGCGAGCGATAAAACTAAACATCTTCTCGTGTACCTCATCTGCCGGTTAGGCGTGTACCGGCGGGGCCCATTGTTGCGGGCCCGCCGGATTCTTCTTCTACTTCACTTGGGTGGTAGCGAAGTTATTAGTGGTGAGCGGGCTAATGTGATAGCCCTCTACGTTCTTGCGCATTGCAGTGAACATCTTGGTGTGCGCCATGCTGATCCATGGCAGATCCTGATTGAAGATCGCCTGTGCCTGCTCGTAAAGCGCAGCGCGTTCGGCCGGGTCGGTCTTTTCCCGAGCCTCATCGATCAACGTCTGGAACTTCTGATTGCACCAGCGCGCGTAGTTTTCGCCGTTTTTGGCGGCCTCGCAACTGAGGTTCGGGGTCAGGAAGTTATCAGGGTCGCCATTGTCGCCTGCCCAGCCAGCGGACACCATGTCGTGTTCGCCGTTTTTCGCCCGTTTGAGCATTTCACCCCATTCCATGACGCGAATATCTAACTTAATGCCGACTTTCGCCAAATCGGCCTGCATCATTTGTGCCCCCAGCATCGGGTTCGGGTTGGTCGGGCCGCCGCCGTTACGGGTGAACAGGGTCAGCACGGTGCCCTCCGGAACGCCAGCCTCCTTGAGCAAGGCCCGTGCCTTGTCCAGGTCGTGTGGCGGATTCTTCAGCGTTTTGTTGTAGCCCAGCAGCGTGTCCGGGTACGGGTTGACCGCGACGGTGGCGTTGCCCTTGCCGAACAGCGCATTGACATAGGCTTCCTTGTCGAAGGCGAGTTCGATGGCCTTACGCACGCGCACATCGCTCATGTACTTGTGCGTGGTGTTCATCGCGATGTAGGCGGTCGTCATCGCGTTCAGCTCGTCGACTTTCAGATTCGGGTCTTTCTTGATGCTCGGGATATCGTCCGGCTTCGGATACAACGCGATCTGGCACTCGTTGGCCTTGAGTTTCTGCAGGCGCACGTTGTTATCGGTGGCGATGGCCAGGACCAGCGTGTCAGCCGGCGGCTTGCCACGGAAGTAATCCGGGTTGGCCTTGAAGCGCACCTGGGCGTCTTTTGCGTAGCGCTGGAAGATGAACGGGCCGGTGCCAATCGGGTGACTGTTCAGCTCATCGGTCTTGTTGGCCTTGAGCAACTGGTCGGCGTATTCGGCCGAGTAGATCGAGGCGAAGGCCATGGCAACGTCGGCCAGGAACGGTGCTTCACGGCGGGTCAGGGTGAATTTGACGGTGCTGTCGTCGACTTTCTCGACGCTTTTCAGCAGCTCTTTGAAGCCCATGCTTTCAAAGTACGGGTAACCGACGGTCGATTGCTTGTGCCATGGGTGGTTGGGGTCCAGCTGACGCTGGAAGCTCCAGACCACGTCGTCGGCATTCATGTCGCGTGTCGGTTTGAAGTAGTCGGTGGTGTGAAACTTGACGCCTTTACGCAGGTGGAACGTGTAATTGAGGCCGTCTTCACTGATGTCCCAGGACTCTGCCAGAGCCGGTTCGATGTCAGTGGTGCCAGGCTTGAAGTCCACCAGGCGGTTGAAAATGGTTTCCGCCGCCGCATCGGCGGTAACGGCGGTGGTGTACAGCGCCGTGTCGAACCCTTCCGGGCTGGCTTCGGTACAGACCACCAGAGGTTTGGCCGAAACGCCGACGGCGACGCTGAACAGCGCCAGTGCGACCGCGTTGCGCAATGTTGCGAGTTTGAATGTCGATTTCAAGTAAACGCCCTCCGCAAGTGATGAAGCCATTCATGAGTGGGTGTTTCGGGCCATTAAGTTCTGCGCGAACCCACGGCCCGGAACACTCACCGGTTTCTGTGATTACAGGATGTTGAACGGGATGGTGGTGACCAGACGGAACTCGTTGATGTTGCCGTCAGCCTGTTCTGCGCTCGCGCGGTGCGTGGTGTAGGTCGCACGTACGGTCGTGGCCTTCAACGGACCGGACTGCAGGGTGTACGAAGAGCCGATGCCGTATTCGTAATGGGTTTCGCCGTCCATTCTCGATACGTCGTAAGCGGTGCCTTTGTAGTGCGTGCCGTCGATGTCGAAGCCGCGTGCCTGATAGATGTTGAATTTCAGGCCGGGAACGCCGTAGTCCGCCATGTTCAGCAGGTAGCTCAGCTGTACCGACTTCTCGTTCGGTCCGTTGAAGTCAGACAGCAGGGAGTTGGCCAGGAAGATGGCGTTGCTGTCGTGAACGTAGTCGAAGTAAGTGTCACCCTCGACTTCCTGATACGCGATGCTGAAGCTGTGCGCCTTGTGGGTAGCGGTCAACGACAGGGAGTAGGTGTCGTTGTCGATCGGGCCCATCTTCTTCTGACCGGAGTCTTTGGTCTTGTAGTAGTTCAGGTTGGTGCTCAGACCCAACACGTCGGTGTCGCCCATTTCATGGGTGAACGCGAAATAGTACTGGTGCCAGAAGTCTTGGACGTTGGAGGCATACAAGCTGGTGGTCAGGCTCTTGAACGGCTTGTAGTCCACGCCTGCGATATCGACGTGATCCGCTTCGATGTTCGGGTTTGCAGTGTACTCAGAGCGGAACTTGGTCAGGCTCTGCTCGGAGCGCGGAGAAACGCGGTCGAAGCTGCCTGCCTGGAACGACAGGTTGTTGAACTCTTCGCTCAGGATGCTCACGCCCTCGAAGCTCGACGGCAGCGCACGGTTGCCGATGTAGGCCAGTACCGGCGTGTTCAGCGACTGACGGCCTGCGGTCAGTGTGGTGTTGGAGATGCGTGCCTTGATGTTGCCCAGGCCCAGCTTGCTCCACTGGCCGACCGCGTCACCGTTGTTTTTGGTGAGCGTACGGTTGGCGCCGCCCATCAGGTCGTCCTTGTCACGGTCCAGCGCGACGGCGTTATAAACCGCCATCTGCGTGGCGAAACCGACGGTGCCCTGGGTGAAACCCGAGCTGTAGTCAACGATGGTGCCTTGCACCCAGTTGATACGGCGCGGATCGCGATCGACCACGACACCGTTCTCGCTACGACTGAAGTTCCCCCCACGACGCAGCAGCTCGTTGGCGTACCAGTTCCGGGTCGAACCGGTGATCTTGGAGTCTTCGAGGAAGCCTTTGGCTTCGCTTTGGGCGTTGGTGGTGGCCAGGGTGGTCGGAACGAACTCCTGACTGGTTGGCTCTGCCTGGGCCGCGATGCTCAAGGAGAGCAGGGACAAGGCGAATACAGCGGTGCTGGCTTTTTTCACGTTTTGAAGCTCCCGTTTACTGCTTTTATAGAGGCCGGCTTTTATGGGTTAGCCGGCTTTGGTGGTGCGGCCTTGTGGGCCTTTTTTTGCTCGATTCCGCGGATTGCGGATAAAGCGTTGCCAAAGACGACATTGCGCCTCTGGCATGGGTTTACGATCAGTCGGCGATGCTCACGCCTGAGAAGTTGTTGCGATTGAACGGGCTGACCAGGAAGCCTTTTACGTTGGATCGCAGCGGCTGAATCACGGTCGAGTGGGCAATCGGGGTGATCGGCACCTGACTCTTGAGGTAGTGCTGGGCCTGCTTGTACAGGCTGATGCGCTGGTCTTTGTCGGCGGTGGAAACCGCGGATTTGATCAGGGCGTCGTATTTCTCGTCGCACCACATCGAGTAGTTGTTGCCGCCAATCGACGCGCAGCTGTACAGCGTGCCCATCCAGTTGTCCGGGTCACCGTTATCGCCGGTCCAGCCGATCAGTGAGATATCGTGCTCGCCGTTCTTGCTGCGCTTGAGGTATTCGCCCCATTCGTAGCTGACGATGGTGGCCTTGATGCCGACCTTGGCCCAGTCGGCCTGAAGCATTTGCGCCATCAGCTTGGCGTTGGGGTTGTAGGGGCGCTGGACGGGCATCGCCCAGAGTGTCAGTTCGGTGCCTTCCTTGATGCCCGCCGCACGCAGCAGCTCCCTGGCTTTCTCAGGGTTGTAGGGGGCGTCCTTGACGGTTTCGTCGTAAGACCACTGGGTCGGTGGCATGGCGTTCTGAGCCAGTTGGCCTGCGCCTTGGTACACCGCGTCGATGATGGCCTTCTTGTCGACGGCCATGTCCAGCGCCTGGCGCACTTGCAGGTTGTCCAGCGGCGCATGACGCACGTTGTAGGCGATGTAACCGAGGTTGAAACCGGGCTTCTCGATCACGCTCAAGTGTTTGTCGGCTTTGATCGACTCAACGTCGGCGGGACGAGGGTTGAGGGTGACTTGGCATTCATTCTTCTTGAGTTTCTGAATGCGTACGGACGCATCGGTATTGATGGCAAAAATCAGTTGATCAATTTTGATCCGGCTCGGGTCCCAGAAGTGTTTATTGGCGACATAGCGAATTTGCGAATCTTTCTGATAGCGCTGAAAGACAAAAGGTCCGGTACCAATCGGTAATTGGTTTATATCGCGGACATTGCCCGATGCCATGAGTTTCTCGGCATATTCAGCGGAAAGAATAGAGGCGAAGTTCATCGCGATATTCTGGATGAAGGCCGCATCCACTTTGTTCAGTGAAAACACGACGGTCATTGGCCCGGTTTTCTCAACCGACTTTATATTTTTGTCCAGACCCATGCTGGTGAAGTACGGGAACTCTGTCGGGTAGGCAACACGAAACGGATGATCCTGATGCAGCATGCGGTTGAACGTGAACAGCACATCGTCGGCGTTGAAGTCGCGCGTTGGCGTGAACGCCTTGTTGCTGTGGAACTTCACCCCTTCGCGCAGGTGAAACGTGTAGGTCAAACCATCGGCGGAGATATCCCAGCTTGTCGCCAAGGCAGGCACGACACTGGTCTGGCCGCGTTCGAACTCGGCCAGTCGGTTGTAGATCGGCTCGGCCGCATCGTTATCGGTGCCCGAAGTGTATTGACCGATGTCGAAGCCTGCGGGGCTGCCTTCCGAGCAGAACACCAGACTCTTGGTCGCGGCCTGCGTGGCTGCGGTAGTGGCTAATAGCCCAGCAGCTAACCCGGTCATTAACAATGACGAAACAACAGTATTCTTTCGCATGACAATCCTTATCGTCTGGAGTGTGAATTACCAGCAATAGCGGGGTGAAACTCCGAGGCAATCGTTTGCGCAAATGGAATTTCAACGGCTACGGGAACCCGACCGACCGATAAACCACAAATATCAGGTGCGGGTACTCGAGAAAGTATGTCCGTCGAGCCGCACAGTAAATAGTTCCGACTGCTTCAATGTTTGTAGGAAAAGTGCATATCGTAAGTAGGCAAATTCTTCGCTCAGAACGTTACTCATCTAACGATATTCAATTTCGTACAGGAATCGCGCACATAACGACACGGTCGCATCACCCGAAGGTAACGCGACCGTGAAGTCATAGAGAGGTATTACTTACCGCTGACGCTCACACCGTAGAACGAGTTCAGACCGAATGGGCTGATCTTGAAGTCCTGAACTTCCTTACGCATTGGCTGATAAACAGTCGAGTGCGCAATCGGGGTCATAGGAACGGCGTCCTTGAGCAAGTGCTGAGCCTGTTTGTACAGCTCGGTGCGCTTGGCCTGGTCGGTGGTTTCCTTGGCCTGGTGGATCAGGGTGTCGAACGGCTTGTCACACCACTTGGCGAAGTTGTTGCCGTTGATAGCGTCGCAACCGAACAGCGTGCCCAGCCAGTTGTCCGGGTCACCGTTGTCGCCGCTCCAGCCAATCAGCATCGCGCCGTTTTCGCCATTCTTGGCGCGCTTGATGTACTCACCCCACTCATAGGAAACGATCTTGGCGTTGATGCCGATCTTCTTCCAGTCGTTCTGGAGCATTTCGGCCATCAGCTTGGCGTTCGGGTTGTACGGCCGTTGAACCGGCATCGCCCACAGGGTGATCTCGGTGCCTTCGGGCACGCCTGCCTTTTTCAGCAGCTCTTTGGCTTTGGCGACGTCGTACGGAGCGTCCTTGATGGTGGTGTCATAAGACCACTGGGTCGGCGGCATGGCGTTGACCGCCAGTTGACCCGCACCCTGATACACCGCGTCAATGATGGCTTTCTTGTCCACAGCCATGTCCAGCGCCTGACGGACTTCCAGCTTGGACAGCGGGTTCGGCTTGGTTTCGCCTTTAATCACAGGCATCACGTTGTAGGCGATGTACCCCAGGTTGAAGCCCGCCTGATCAGGCATCTTCAGCGCAGGATCGGCCTTCAGTGACGCAAGGTCCGCTGGACGCGGGTAAGCGGTGATCTGGCATTCGCCTTTCTTGAGCTTCTGCGCACGGACCGAAGCGTCGGTGGTAATGGCGAAAATCAGATTGTCGAGCTTGACGTCTTCAGGCTTCCAGTAGTCCTTGTTTCCGGTGAAGCGGATGTTGGAGTCTTTCTGGTAGCTCTTGAACACGAACGGGCCAGTGCCAATCGGCTTCTGGTTGATGTCTTCAGGTTTGCCTTCCTTGAGCAGTTGCGCCGCGTATTCAGCGGACTGAATGGAGGCAAAGCTCATCGCCAGGTTCTGAATGAACGCAGCGTCGACGGTCCCCAGCGTCATTTTGACGGTGTGATCATCGATCTTCTCGATCTTGGTGATATTGGTGTCCATCGCCATATCGGTGAAGTACGGGAATTCGGTCGGGTACGCCTTACGGAACGGATCGTCCTTGTTGATCATGCGGTTGAACGTGAACAGCACGTCATCGGCATTGAAGGTACGAGTCGGTTTGAAGTACGGCGTGGTGTGGAACTTGACGCCTTCACGCAGGTGGAAGGTGTAGGTCAGGCCATCCGGGGAGACGTCCCAGCTGGTGGCCAGGCCTGGAATAACGGCGGTGCCGCCGCGTTCGAATTGGGTCAAGCGGTTGAAGACGGTCTCGGCCGAAGCATCGAAGTCGGTACCGGTGGTGTATTGACCTGGGTCGAAACCAGCGGGGCTGCCTTCGGAGCAGAACACCAGGTTCGATGCTGCTTGAGCGAAGGGAGCGCTGGCGATCAAACCTGCGCCGAGAAGAAACGGAATGACCGCTTTTTTGAGCATGGTGGCCTCAGTTGTTGTCATTTTTTGATTGAGGGGTAGCGGCCTTTTGAGCCGACCCCGCGGATACTTATGCAGGCGCCATACCCAAAGCAAGATACTGGCGCCAATCAAGTGTCAAAGAGTGGCACGAACGTACACGAATGTCGCAAAACTATAATTTCTGACGCTGTTGAACGTTTGCGTGTCGCTTATCGACATCTTTTGCGCACTGTTGGGGTGCATTGCAACGTTGCGAATGCACCCGCTTGAGCCACAAGTGTTACTTCACTGTTGGTATTCCTGGGTGCTATCTGGCCAGGCTGACCCCATAGAACGGCGTTAGGCCGAACGGGCTGAGCTTGAAGTCCTGCACCTCCTTGCGCATGAGCTGAAAGACCTTCGAGTTGGCGATCGGCGTGATGGGGACGTCGTTTTTAAGAATGTTCTGCGCTTGCTGATACAGCTTGATCCGCTCGTTGCGGTCGCTGGTGAGCTTGGCCTGGGTCACCAGCTTGTCGTAGCCGGTGTTGCACCATTTGGCGTAGTTACTGCCGTTAACCGCCGCGCAGCTGTAGAGCACGCCGAGCCAGTTATCCGGATCGCCGTTGTCACCCGTCCAGCCATAGATCATCACATCGTGTTCGCCCGCTTTTGCGCGCTTGATGTACTCGCCCCACTCGTAGCTGACGATGTTGGCCTTGATGCCGATCTTCGCCCAGTCGGACTGAATCATTTGCGCGGACATCCGCGCGTTCGGGTTGGAGGCGCGCTGCACCGTCATCGCCCACAGGTTGATTTGCGTGCCGGGTGCGACGCCCGCTTCTTTGAGCAGTCGCTTTGCTTTTTCGGGGTCATAGGGTGCGTCTTTGATGTTGGGGTCATAGCTCCATTGCGCAGGCGGCAAAGCGTTTTGCGCCAACTGGCCGGCCCCTTGGTACACCGCCTTGATGATGGCGGGTTTGTCGATGGCCATGTCCAGTGCCTGACGGACCTTGAGTTGATCAAGCGGCGGGTGGGTCACGTTGTACGCCAGAAAACCCAGGTTGAAGCCGGCCTGGTTCAGTACCTTGAGGTTTGGATCCTTCTGCGCTTCTTCGATGTCCTGCGGACGCGGATAGCCGCTGACCTGGCATTCGCCGGTCTTGAGCTTCTGCAAGCGGGTGGCGGCGTCGGTAGTGATCGAGAAGATCAGGTTGTCGAGTTTCACATCCTCCGGCTTCCAGTATTGCTTGTTGCCGACGTAACGGATCTGCGCGTCTTTCTGGTAGCGCTTGAACACGAAGGGGCCGGTGCCGATCGGCTTCTGATTGATGTCGCCCGCTTTGCCTTCCTTGAGCAGTTGGGCGGCGTATTCTGCCGATTGAATGGATGCGAAGCTCATCGCCAGGTTCTGAATGAACGCGGCATCGATGTTGTTCAGGTGAAAACGGACCGTTTGATCGTCGACTTTTTCGACCTGCTTGATCGTGGTGTTCATGCCCATGTCGGTGAAGTAGGGCGACTCGGAAGGGTAAGCTTTGCGGAAGGGATCATCTGCATTGAGCAGGCGGTTGAACGTGAAGAGCACGTCGTCGGCGTTGAACTCACGCGTTGGCTTGAAATAGTCGGTGGTGTGGAATTTCACGCCTGGCCGCAGGTGGAAGGTGTAGGTCAACCCGTCGTCCGACACCTCCCAGTTCGTCGCCAGCCCCGGTTCGACTTCCGTGCCACCGCGCTTGAACTGCGTCAGCCGGTTGAAGACGGTTTCGGCCGAAGCGTCAAACTCGGTGCCGCTGGTGTACTGGCTGGGGTCGAAGCCGGCAGGGCTGGCTTCGGAGCAGTAGACCAAGGTGCTGGCGGCCTGCGCCACGGGGGCACAGGTCGCCAGGGCAACGGCAATCAATGCAAATTTGAACGGCGTTCTCATCGGGGCCTCTCAGACGGCAGTCAAGGGATCTGGGTTCAATAGACCCGAAACCTTCGCCGAGAGTCCGCGCGTTATGCAAGCGTCGTCATGTATTCACGTTGACTCATTTGAACGGGAACTTGTTGATGCCCAGCAGCTTGAGCAATAACTTGCTGAATGCCGTACTGTCGCCATCTTTTCCGAAGTAAAAGTTCAGTGCGAAATTCATGTCTGCCTGCAGGCGGAGCATCCCGTCACCGATGGATTTCCCGACTTTTCGGTGCGCGTCTTCAAGCTCGGACAGGACTTCGGCCCTGGCGACCAATTCCGGGTTTTCCTGCGCCCAGCGTTCGACGATATCGTCCTGCCATGTGCTGTCCTGGGGATGGCAGAGAAAGCTTGCCGCCAGTTCCACCGGGTCATCGGTGGGCTCTCCCAGCCAGCGTGCCAAGGTGGCTCGTGTCACTTGGCCAACGGCCTCTTTCGCTAAACGGGCGGCCAGATCATGGAGGGGGTGCTCGGCGTGGTCCTTAGCCAATTGCGAGTGGCTGACCTCAAAGGTCGGATCGGTGTTCGGGTCGCCTTCTATCAGCGACTGGGACTCACCAATGCTGTTGCCCAACAAGGTAAAGAAATCTCTCATGGCCTGCGCATAGGCGTTTTTCAGCGGCTGTGCAGGCAATGCCATGGCCCAGCTTGCGAGTTCCAGGTAACGTGACCCGGGCATGGACGCCCAGGCGTCGCGAAATTTCAGGTAGCTTTCGAACGCTTCAAGATACGTCGGATTTGCATGCTCGCTGAGCATGATCTGAATGATGCGGTCCTGCTCTGTCCGCTCACCCTCCACCGTAGGTTTGAACACCAGGTCCTTGGGCTTGAACAGCATCTTTGCGAGGGGGGCAGCGAGGCTCGCAATGACATCGGCCCCTCCGAACCTGCCTGTGACGACCGGCAAGCCTGCCTTGCACTCGGCCGGTGTGGTCCAAGGCAGTACGTTGGTATGGCCCGCCTTGATCAGGCTCAGCTCGGCGAAGTTCGAGTGGGCAAAATAGTCCTCCAGGATATGCAGCGCTGCGCCGAACTCACGCATGCCATTTATCACGTTGTTATCGTCTGGAGATCCGTGTTCGCGTAACTCGAATGAACGCACCATGCGCACTTTCATCGCATCGGCCGATCGCTGAATGTACTTCTTCATGGAGGTGTCGTAGTCCACTTCCAGTATCGGATCGCCTTTCAGCGTCCAGGGCTCGAAGTCCTTGTCTCGTGTGGTCGGGTCGGCGGGACTGGGATCGGTCACCGAGGGGTTGTCGATATGTTCGGACGGACGATAGACGCCCAGAACCTCTGGCGTGACGACAAAACTGCCTCGTTCGGGGTCGCGGTGTCTGAATTTCGCGGTGGCCAGCACGTCGACGATTTTTGTCAGCGCCTCGCGTGACAGCACGTCGGGGAAATTTTTCGGCATGCTGGTCGCACGAACGATTTTGGGATCCAGTAACTGGGAGTAGTCCTGCAGCCAGTTACCGAAGTAGATCGCCTGCGCGACCAGCGGTCCGCCCATGATGTCGTAGACCACATCGTTGATGGTTTCGTGGGTATGGCCTTTTTCGGTGTTGCCTGCTTCGAACGATTCTCGCTGCCCGCCACCAGACGTGCTCGGGCGGTTGTCTTCAGGTGGCTGGTGAGCAATGACCTGCTGCATGGCTGCGGCATAGTCGATGCTGAGCAGGGTCGTGTTACCGCTGGCTTTGTCCAAGCAGGTCGCCAACTCGACCATCTTGTTGGCTTCCGGCCACTGGAACAGGGCCATATGGCGGGCGTAACGCAGTCCTTCTTCGCCTTGCGCGTCGGTGTCGTAGGGTGCAGCGCTGCGTTTCTGATCGGACAGTTCCGTGCGCAGGAGATTGTCCAGGTGATGCCCGAACTCGTGCATCAGAATTGCTGCCAGTTCCCCCAGGCTGTCCGGCGATTGAAGTGCACGCAACAGCGCGGGGCGATGAATGCGGATGGTGCGGTCGAGGTTGTCGTAGTCGGCATGAGCGGTGGCGCAGGCGACGACCTGATAAGCCGGGTTTTGCACGCCGCCGCTCAGAATGGCGCTATGCAGTGCGCTGTAGGTTTTGATATCGAGGTCGTAACCGAAGATCGCGGCCATCTGGAGCGCGAACTCGCAGGGGTTGGTGTGTGTGGCCAGTGCGGTCAGTTGCCGTAGGGCAAAGTCGCTATGAATCACCAGATTTTCCCGGGGGGCACAGCTCTTGCCGGTAACGTGATCAGTGATCTGGCGGGTTTTCCGCGCGGGGAATCGGCGGGGGTAGGTGTCTTGAACGTGCATGCTTGCTTCCTTGCAAACCTCCAGTGCCTGTCCTCTAAATAATGCAGGTCACCGGTGAGGGGAGTGGATGAAAACTTGCCCCCGAGTTTACGCGACCCCCTTGAGCCTCCAATAAGAGGCTTCATCTCCCCTTGTAGGGCAAAGCGTATCCGTGGCGTGCCATCCTTGGCACAGCACGGTAGGAACAAAAGGCAGTGCCGCGACGCCGCCTTGGCCGTCGCGGCTTCGCATCACGGCATGGCAACTTCGATGACACCGTCAGCCGTGACACTGACTTGACTGGTGCCCGCTTCCACTTCAGGCGTCGGCGCTGCGTCCGCCCGTTCGGCTTTCATCATCATGACCGGCGCGCGCAGGTAAGGCTGTGGATAGCCCGAAGTGTTGAGGTTCAGGTTGACCAGTTTGTAGCCGCTGCCGCCCAAGGCATCGGTCACCAGTTGAGCGCGTGCCTTGAACGCAGTCACCGCGTCCTTGAGCAGCGCGTCTTCACTGGCCTTGCGCGCCGGGTTGGAGATGGAAAAGTCCATCCCGCCCATCTTCATGTCGCTGGCCAGCAGCTCGCCGGTCAGTTTGGACAGCGCGGCGAAATCAGGGCTTTCCAGTCTCAACTCGGCACGCTCACGCCAGCCGGTGATCTTCTGGCCCTTGTCGTCATAGATCGGGTAGCTGTTACGGCTGCCCTGGCGAATGGTCACTTCCTTGACCTTGCGCGCTTCACCCAGCGCCTTGTTCAGGGTCTCCGTGATGCCCGCTGCCAGTTTCGCGGGGTCGGCGTTCTGCGATTCGGTGTACACGGTGACGGTCATCAGGTCGCGCTGGACTTCCTGATTGACCTCGGCACGCACCGAAACCTGGTTGTAATGAACGTCATCGGCCATGGCGGGCGCGGCGGCCAGCGCGGCGGCGCCGAGGGCGAAGAGTGTGGCAGTGGGGCGAAGGCTGAACATAAAAACTCCTTGTTTGGCGAACCGTTGGCGACGCGTTGAACGTCGCGTGTCAAACGGATGCCCATGAGACTGTCATCCCGGCATCTTGTTCCGGTCAGGGGCATCGTGCTACCCCGACGCTCCCACCGGTAAAGCAGGCCCGCTGAAGTCACCCACGACTGTGGCGCTTTGACGCACTTCGCAGGAAAGCGCTGTCGCATTGGTTATACTCGCTCCGATTCGCCTGGAGCGCTCATCAGGAGAGCTCATGCTCGCCCCCGTACAATTGCTGTCCGCCACTCGCCAGAACCTCTGGCGACTGACCTTTATCCGCATCCTGGTGCTGGCCGCCCAGGCCGGCTCGGTCGGGTTCGCCTACCTGTTCGATCTGTTGCACCTGCCCTGGTTGCAACTGGACATCACGCTCGGGTTTTCCGCCATTGTCTGTCTGCTGACGGCGA
This sequence comes from Pseudomonas sp. NFACC02, assembly GCF_900110765.1. Taxonomy (GTDB): domain Bacteria; phylum Pseudomonadota; class Gammaproteobacteria; order Pseudomonadales; family Pseudomonadaceae; genus Aquipseudomonas. The sequence goes on along the minus strand of NZ_FOEO01000046.1, from coordinate 25,987 downwards.
TCCGTCTGCGCACCTCGTGGCCGGTGACCGAGCTTGAATATGCCGTGCAACTGGCGTTCGACCTGTTTATCCACAGCGCACTGCTGTATTTCTCGGGCGGTTCGACCAACCCGTTCGTTTCCTATTACCTGGTGCCGTTGACCATCGCCGCCGTAACCCTGCCGTGGCGCTATTCACTGATTCTGTCCGGGATCGCGCTGGCGCTGTACACCTTGATGCTGGCCAACTTCTACCCGGTCGAAGCCTTCGCCATCGCCCGCGAGAAGATGCAGATCTACGGCATGTGGCTGAGTTTCGCATTGGCCGCCGGTGTCATTACTTTCTTCGCCGCACGGATGGCCGAAGAGTTGCGCCGTCAGGAGCAGATGCGCGCGTTGCGCCGGGAAGAGGGCGCCCGCGATCAGCAACTGCTGGCCGTCGCCACCGAGGCCGCCGGCGCCGCACACGAACTGGGGACGCCGCTGGCGACCATGAGCGTGTTGCTCAAGGAAATGCAGCAGGACCACAAGGACCCTGCGTTGCAGGAGGACCTGTCGGTGCTGCAGGATCAAGTCAAGCTGTGCAAGGAAACCCTGCAACAACTGGTGCGCGCCGCCGAGGCCAATCGCCGTTTGACGGTGCAGGAACAAACGGTCACGCACTGGCTCGATCAGGCGCTCAACCGCTGGCACCTGATGCGCCCGGAGGCCAGTTATCGTTTTCAGCGGCTGGGCCAGGGCGAAGTACCGATGGTCGCGCCGCCACCCGATCTGACGCAGGCCCTGCTGAACTTGCTGAACAATGCCGCCGACGCCTGCCCCGAAGGTCTGGAAGTCAACCTGGACTGGAACGCCGTGGAGATCAGCATCACGATCCGCGACCACGGAGCCGGCGTGCCTCTGGCCGTGGCCGAACAGATTGGCAAACCGTTTTTTACCACCAAGGGCAAAGGCTTCGGCCTGGGCCTGTTTTTGAGCAAGGCCAGCGTGACCCGCGCGGGCGGCTCGGTGAAACTCTATCCTCACGAGGAAGGCGGCACGCTCACCGAGCTGCGCCTGCCCCGGAACGCAACAGGAGATGAAGCATGACTGATGAAATCCAGGTCGAAGGCGAAGAGCTGCCGCACCTGTTGCTGGTGGACGACGATGCCACCTTTACTCGCGTCATGGCGCGCGCGATGGCTCGCCGTGGCTTCCGCGTCAGCACCGCCGGTTCTGCCGAAGAAGGCCTGGCGCTGGCCCAGCAGGACATTCCGGACTACGCCACGGTCGACCTGAAGATGGAAGGCGACTCGGGGCTGGTGCTGTTGCCCAAGCTGCTGGAACTGGACCCGGAAATGCGGGTCCTGATACTGACCGGTTATTCGAGCATCGCCACCGCTGTCGAGGCGATCAAGCGCGGCGCCTGCAATTATCTGTGCAAACCGGCCGACGCCGACGACGTACTGGCGGCATTGCTGTCCGAACACGCCGATCTGGACACGCTGGTGCCGGAAAATCCGATGTCGGTGGACCGTCTGCAGTGGGAACACATCCAGCGCGTTCTGACCGAGCACGAGGGCAACATTTCCGCGACCGCACGGGCGCTGGGGATGCATCGCAGAACGCTTCAACGCAAATTGCAGAAGCGACCGGTCCGCCGTTAAGCAAGGACGCAACCTAAAGATTTCTTCATGGAAGACCGCGTGTGGCGTCTGGCACATTGGTGCCAACGCCCTTAAATGCCTGCCGCCGAGCCATCACCATGAATGTTGATATTGATGAATCCAGGGTCAATGACGCTGTGAAAGGGAGCTTTTTCCCCCGAGTCTGGAAACTGGTGACGCCGTACTGGCGCAGTGAAGAAAAGGGCATGGCCTGGGTCCTGCTTATCGCCGTGATCGCACTGTCGCTGTTCAGCGTCTTCATTTCAGTTCTGGTCAACAGTTGGTACCGGGATTTCTACAATGCGCTGCAGAACAAAGACCTGGGCGCGTTCACTCATCTGATCCTGTACTTCTGCGGCATCGCCACCATTGCCATTCTGGGCGCGGTGTACCGGTTGTATCTCACGCAGATGCTGACCATTCGCTGGCGCCGCTGGCTCACCGAAAAGCATTTCACCAAATGGCTCGCACACAAGAACTATTACCGCCTGGAGCAGGGCGGTTACACCGATAACCCTGACCAACGCCTGTCCGAAGACCTCAACAACTTCACCTCCGACACCCTGAGCCTGAGCCTCGGCCTGCTGCGCACGGTCGTCAGCCTGGTGTCGTTCTCGGTGATTCTGTGGGGCGTGTCCGGCAGCATCGAGCTGTTCGGCATCACCATCCCGGGTTACATGTTCTGGGCTGCGCTTCTTTATGCAGCCGTCGGCAGCTGGCTGACCCACCTGATCGGTCGCCGCCTGATCGTGCTGAGCAACCAGCAGCAGCGTTACGAAGCGGACATGCGTTTCTCGCTGGTGCGGGTTCGCGAAAATGCCGAAAGCATTGCCCTGTCCGATGGCGAGGCGAACGAAAATCAGCGCCTGAGCGCACGCTTTGGCATGGTCTGGAGTAACTTCTGGACCATCATGAAGGTGCAAAAGCGCCTGACGTTCTTCACGGCGGGCTACTCGCAGATTGCGATTGTCTTCGCCTTCGTGGTGGCAGCGCCTCGCTACTTTGCCGGCAAGATCGAACTGGGTGAGCTGATGCAGATCAACTCGGCGTTCGGCAACGTGCAGGAGAACTTCAGCTGGTTCATCGACGCGTACACCCAGTTGGCGTCATGGCGCGCCACCTGTGATCGTCTGCTGAGTTTCCGTCAGGCCATGGACGAAAACGAAGCCCGTGTCCCGGCCATCAGCGTCACCCACGAAAGCAATGCGCTGCATCTGCAAGGTCTGGGGTTGTCCCTGGTGGGCGGCCGTCAATTGTTGAACAACGCCAATGTCGACATCGCAGCGGGCGACAAGGTCATGCTCAGTGGTCGCTCGGGCAGCGGCAAGAGCACGTTGTTGCGGGCGATGGGCGGCTTGTGGAACGAGGGGCATGGCGCGGTTCGGCTGCCGGCCAAGCGAGCGTTTTTTCTGCCGCAGAAACCCTATCTGCCCATCGGCACGCTGCGCGAAGCGCTCAGTTATCCACAGGCACCCGAGGTTTATCCGGCCGATCGGTTCGCTCAAGTGCTGGAAACCTGTCGCCTGAGTCACTTGGTGCCGCGTCTGGACGAGAGCAATCACTGGCAACGCATGCTCTCACCCGGAGAGCAACAGCGTGTGGCCTTCGCTCGAGCCTTGCTGTTTGCGCCGGACTGGCTGTATCTGGACGAAGCCACCTCGGCCATGGACGAAGAAGATGAAGCCGCGCTGTATCAAGCGCTGCTTGACGAGTTGCCGGCCGTGACCCTGCTCAGCATCGGGCACCGCAGCAGCCTCAAGCGTTTCCATCGCCGTCATCTGCGCATCGAAGGAGGCCAGCTTCAGGAGCAGGCACATCCGCAAGTGGTGGTTTGATCGTGCCCATGTGAGGCCAGCGGCGCCACGGTGCCGCAAAAACCTACATACTCGCCGGGTTTGTTATGTGATCGTACAACCCGGTGAGCTACTATTAGCCTTTCAGCGTATTTAGAGATGCATGTTGGATATGGAAAATCAGAGTGCTCCGCCTCGCGCACGCAGAAAGCACCGCAGCCTCGCGCAGGAATTAGTGACCGAACTCTCCGAGCGGATTCGCAGCGGGGCGCTCAAGCGTGGCGACAAGTTGCCGACAGAGTCCGCGATCATGGAAGAGCAGGGCGTTAGCCGCACTGTCGTACGTGAGGCCATTTCACGCCTGCAGGCATCCGGCCTGGTGGAAACGCGTCACGGTATCGGCACGTTTGTGCTGGACACCCCAAGCCCGAGTGGTTTTCGCATCGACCCGGCGACGATCGTCACCCTGCGCGATGTCCTGGCGATTCTCGAACTGCGCATCAGCCTTGAGGTCGAGTCCGCCGGCCTGGCGGCTCAGCGTCGATCGGCCGAGCAACTGGCCGACATGCGGGCTGCGCTCGACGCACTCAACGAAAGTGCCTCGCATGCCAGCGATGCGGTCGGCGCGGATTTCCAGTTCCACATGGCGATTGCACTGTCCACCGGCAACCGCTATTTCACGGACATCATGACTCACCTGGGCACCAGCATCATCCCTCGGACCCGGTTGAATTCCGCGCGCCTGGCCCACGACGATCATCAGCATTACATGAGCCGTCTGAGCCGCGAGCACGAAGAAATCTACGACGCCATCGCCCGCCAGGACTCCGATGCCGCACGCGCTGCCATGCGCCTGCATCTGACCAACAGCCGCGAGCGGCTGCGTCATGCTCATGAAGAGGCTGAGTCACAGCGGGCTTGAGTATGTTTCGCTGACCAGAGGGATGCCGTGAACGCTCGGTGTCCTACGGCGGAGCGGGGGCAGGCGTATTCATTCTGTGTCGCAGGTTTCTAGTCAGTAATACACAGATCCAGACGGCGATGGATGGGGTCATGCTTAGCCACATGATGGTGAAGCAATCCAGCATGTCGCGAAGATCCTTGCTGCCCATGTTGTCCAGAAACCATTGATGGATACCTGTGCCTAACCAGCTATTGAATAGCCATTGAGCTATTGCCAAGTGCAGGACGCAGTATCCGAGTGCAAGCGTCAGTGCGAGGATAAAGAAAAGTTGTACGATTCCTGTCAATATTTTTTTGATTAGGATGCGGACGAGCATTTTTTATTGCCTCGAATTTTAAAGGTTCCTAAATAACGGGATAGCACTACCGATATCCATATCGATGGTGGCAGCATAGAGCCGTAAGACAGTAGAACCAGCGTGTCCAACGTGTATTCTATTCCTTCCCAACCCATGAATTGGAGCAACCATCCTAGAGCATTTGATCCGATCCAGGTTTGGTGTATCCATCTGACGGGGCCTAGATTCAGCAGAATATAGCCAAAAATTATAGTGAGGGTGAGCGTGAGAGTGACCTGTCCGGCAAGGATCAAAATCCTCCCCACTAATCGGAAAAATAGCATCAGTACCCCTCGAACTTATCGTTCGTATTTATTGAATGGAAAACGATTTTTCTTCAATAACCTCTAATATTCCGTAGTATTTTACGCTTTTGCCGGGAAGGAACTTACCACTTCGGCTACGGATGTAGGTTCTAAGCAGCTCAAAGGCCAGAGGGGAGAACAGTGTTACGCAGCCTTCACTAATACCAGCCGGTCCGATTGGATGGATTCGGAATGCACCTCTTTGTGTACCGTTGATTAGGGTTGTATCGTCTATGACTCCATCATCGCGATAAAGGCTTAGCCATGAGCTTCTGTCTGTACCTGCCCAATAGTCTTTGCTGGGCTGTATGATCCACCCAAATGCTCCCCCCGACTCCCTATCAAGAATGTAATACTTTCCAAGAGGGAGTGGCCCAAACTTCGGGACATCCTGATAGCGCACATCATTGACATAACTGGATGCGTCCCCAGAAAACGCATCATAAGACACACCATCACATACCAACCGGCTCAAGGGCTCACCATTGAGCACATAGGTGCAATACACTAGATCGGAAGTTGCTTCTTCGTTATTCATTTCAGCTCCCTCTGATCAGGCATAAACCTTATTTGCGACACCATCCCAGCCTCCGACAACCTGTCCGCCGCCCGAACCGTCGGAGCGTTTCTGCTGGATGTAAGCCATCTTGATCCGCGCATAGTTCAGGCGAACGATTTCGCTTGGAAATCCGCCTTCCACGCTGCCATTTCCGGCCAGTGAGACCGACGAGATGATCACCTCTTCCAGCTTGATTTCCATGTACTTCACCTTGTCGGTCCCGGCGCGATTCAGCGCGATCTTCACTTCTTTGAAGTGCTTGCCGCTGCAGCAGGCTTCGTGAAGTTTGGGGGTTGCCTTGTCGACGGCTTTGCGGAAGAACAGATCACTCATCCGTGCCCGGCCGCTGGAAGCGCCGCCCGAACTCGTCTTGGTGGCGGAAGCTGACTGGCTGGCGCCCACATCGAAATCTTCCATCTCGATCCAGTCGCCGAATTGAGCGTCGAGCGATTCGCCCGGGATGCCGTCGATTTTCAGAAATGCGTCAATAGCCATGCTATGTCCCTGCGGTAAATGGTCCGTTGATGCTGCGAAGAAACTGTAACGATTGGGTGGATTGCAACAAAGCGTGCGGAGGGGGGCGTCGGATCAGTTTCAGAGATGGACTACAGGCGGGTAGGGTCTGGACTACGGAACAGTCTCGCGAGAGGGGCAGAATCGCAGCGGGCTTGAGGTCGTATGACCTGATGTTCTGCAGCCGCCATGGTCGTTCTCGTGCGCTTACTCAGTCTGTAGGAGCGCGCTTGCCCGCGATCTGCCGCGTAGCGGTAGCAAACCCGGTACACCCGATCTATCTGAAACGCCGCGTCGCCTGATTTCACTGCCGCTTCGCAGCAGATCGCGGGCAAGCGCGCTCCTACAGTCCGGACCTGTCGTCACATAGATGTTCGCCGGTATCACCGCTCATCCTCGCCCGATAAATAATTCCACGCCCCTATTGAGGGATCTTCTTTGCAGTTGTACGATGACTTACGACATCAGCGCAGGTCTGGTGATCCAATCACACAATTAGCTTCCCAGGGTGTTCGAATAATGAATCCACAAGAACTGAAGTCCATCCTTTCCCACGGTCTGCTGTCCTTCCCGGTTACCGACTTCAATGCCCAGGGCGATTTCCACCGCGCGGGTTACATCAAGCGTCTGGAGTGGCTCGCCCCGTATGGCGCCTCCGCATTGTTCGCAGCGGGCGGTACAGGTGAGTTCTTCTCCCTGACCAGCGACGAATATTCCGAAATCATCAAGACTGCCGTCGATACCTGCGAAAAGTCGGTGCCCATTCTGGCGGGCGTGGGTGGTCCGACCCGCCAAGCCATCGCCATGGCTCAAGAAGCCGAGCGTCTAGGGGCCAAAGGCCTGCTGCTGCTGCCTCACTACCTGACCGAAGCCAGCCAGGACGGTGTTGCCGCCCACGTTGAAGCGGTCTGCAAATCGGTCAAGATCGGCGTGGTTGTCTATAACCGTAACGTTTGCCGCCTGACCCCTGTGCTGTTGGAGCAGCTGGCTGAGCGCTGCCCGAACCTGATCGGCTACAAAGACGGGTTGGGTGACATCGAACTGATGGTTTCCATTCGCCGTCGCCTGGGCGACCGCTTTTCCTACCTGGGTGGTCTGCCGACCGCTGAAGTCTACGCCGCTGCCTACAAGGCCCTGGGCGTGCCGGTCTACTCCTCGGCCGTGTTCAACTTCGTACCGAAGCTGGCGATGAACTTCTACCATGCGATCGCCAAGGACGACCACGCCACGGTCGGCAAGCTGATCGATGACTTCTTCTTGCCGTATCTGGACATCCGTAACCGCAAAGCCGGCTACGCGGTGAGCATCGTCAAAGCGGGCGCGAAAATCGCCGGTTACGACGCAGGTCCGGTCCGCGCTCCGCTGACTGACCTGACTAAGGAAGAGTTTGAAATGCTGGCTGCACTGATGGACAAGCAAGGCCAGCAATAACAGCTGACCTGCCGCAAAACCGCTGAGCGATCAGCGGTTTTTTGCCGTCGAGACGTTGTGGTTCAAGGTTGCCACGATCCCGCATTTTCCGTTTTCAAACCGTTGGCGCGGCAGGATTGCCCGCGCAGTCGTGTGTCCCCGGGTGTCACCGTGGGGTCACGACCAACACCCGCTTCAATCGCATCTGGATTTAGGGGCAGAGGCGAGCAGTACGCACATAAAAGATCGTTTAACCCGCGCAAAAAAATAATTAGTGGGAGTTTCGAACATGTCAAAAAACAAGCCGACTCACGTCCGCTATTTGATCCTGCTCATGCTGTTTCTGGTGACCACGATCAACTACGCCGACCGTGCAACCATCGCCATTGCCGGCTCCAGTCTGCAGAAAAGCCTCGGCATCGACGCCGTCACCCTCGGTTATATCTTCTCCGCCTTTGGCTGGGCCTACGTGGCCGGTCAGATCCCGGGTGGCTGGCTGCTTGATCGCTTCGGCTCCAAGAAAGTCTATGCACTGAGCATCTTTACCTGGTCGCTGTTCACCGTGCTGCAAGGCTATGTCGGTGAATTCGGTCTCTCGACCGCCATCGTTGCGCTGTTCATGTTGCGCTTCCTGGTGGGGCTGGCCGAAGCGCCGTCTTTCCCCGGTAACGCCCGTATCGTGGCGGCCTGGTTCCCTACGTCCGAGCGCGGTACCGCCTCGGCGATTTTCAACTCGGCGCAATACTTCGCCACCGTTCTGTTCGCCCCGATCATGGGCTGGATCGTCTTCACGTTCGGCTGGCAGCACGTGTTCGTGGTGATGGGCGGCGTCGGTATCGTGTTTTCGCTGATCTGGCTGAAAATCATCCACAGCCCGCGCAATCACCCCATGATCAACCAGGAAGAACTTGATCACATCGCCCACAACGGCGGCATGGTCGACATGGATAACGACAAGGGCAAAGGCAAGAGCGGCGGCCCTAAATGGGATTACGTGAAGCAGCTACTGACCAACCGCATGATGCTGGGCATCTACCTGGCGCAGTACTGCATCAACGGCATCACCTACTTCTTCCTGACCTGGTTCCCGGTATACCTGGTGCAGGAACGCGGCATGACGATCCTCAAGGCCGGCTTCATCGCCTCGTTGCCGGCGATCTGCGGCTTCATCGGTGGTGTCCTGGGCGGCATCATTTCCGACTTCCTGCTGCGTCGTGGCAAATCGCTGACCTTCGCCCGCAAGGCGCCCATCATTGGTGGCCTGTTGCTGTCGACGTCCATCGTGACCTGCAATTACGTCGACATCGAATGGGTCGTCGTGGGCTTCATGGCGCTGGCCTTCTTCGGCAAGGGCGTGGGCGCGCTGGGCTGGGCGGTCATGTCTGACGCTTCGCCAAAACAAATCGCCGGTTTAAGCGGCGGTCTGTTCAACATGTTCGGCAACATCGCATCGATCACCACCCCGATCGTCATTGGTTACATCATCAGCTCGACCGGCTCGTTCAAATGGGCGCTGGTGTTCGTCGGGGCCAACGCGCTGGTGGCGGTGATCAGCTACGTGTTTATCGTGGGCGAGATCAAGCGTGTGGAATTGAAAGACACCCCAACGCAGGGTGATTTTCCGGCCAGCGAAGCCGGCAAGCTTTCTGAAGCGAAAATCTGAGGAAAACCGTGATGAACTTGATCCAGCATGCCGACTCGCCGCGTTACATCCGCTTGCATGAGCGCGATAACGTCGTTGTCGTGGTCAACGACCAGGGCGTACCGGCGGGGACAGCATTCGACAATGGTCTGGTGACCATCGATAACGTGCCGCAGAGCCACAAGGTCAATACGGTGGATATTCCCGAAGGTGGGGCGGTGATTCGCTATGGGCAGACCATCGGTTATGCCCTGCAACCGATCCCGCGTGGCAGTTGGGTCAAGGAAGATCAATTGCGCATGCCGAGCGCGCCGCCGCTGGACAGCCTGCCGCTGTCGACGGAAGTGCCAGGCAAGGGCGAGCCGCTGGAAGGCTTCACCTTCGAGGGGTATCGCAACGCCGACGGCACGGTTGGCACGCGCAACATTCTGGGCATCACCACCACCGTGCAGTGCGTCACGGGTGTGCTGGATTTTGCGGTCAAGCGCATTCGCGAGGAGCTGCTGCCCAAATACCCGCACGTCGACGATGTCGTGGCCATCACCCACACCTACGGCTGTGGCGTGGCGATCACGGCCAAGGACGCCTACATCCCGATCCGTACGGTGCGTAACCTGGCGCGCAACCCGAACCTGGGTGGCGAGGCACTGGTCATCGGGCTGGGCTGCGAAAAACTGCAAGCCGATCAGGTGATGCACCAGGACGATCCTTCGGTCGACCTGAGCGATGAGTGGATGTATCGCCTGCAGGACTCCAGCCACGGCTTCAACGAGATGATCGAGCAGATTATGGCGCTGGCCGAGGTGCGCCTGAAGAAACTCGATCAGCGTCGTCGCGAAACGGTGCCGGCGTCCGAGCTGATTCTGGGCATGCAGTGCGGTGGCAGCGATGCGTTTTCCGGCATCACCGCCAACCCGGCGCTGGGTTACGCCTCGGACTTGCTGCTGCGCGCAGGCGCGACGGTGATGTTCTCGGAAGTGACCGAAGTTCGCGATGCGATCTATCTGCTGACCTCCCGTGCCGAAACCACCGAGGTCGCTGAAGAACTGGTTCGAGAGATGGACTGGTACGACCGTTACCTGGCCAAAGGCGAAGCGGACCGCAGCGCCAACACCACGCCTGGCAACAAGAAGGGCGGGCTGTCGAACATCGTCGAGAAGTCCCTCGGCTCCATCGTCAAGTCGGGCAACAGCGCGATCAACGGGGTGCTGGGTCCTGGTGAACGTGTGACTCGCAAAGGCCTTATTTTCTGCGCGACACCGGCGAGTGATTTTGTCTGTGGCACGCTGCAACTGGCTGCCGGCATGAACCTGCATGTGTTCACCACCGGTCGCGGTACGCCGTACGGTCTGGCGATGTCACCGGTGGTGAAGGTGTCGACCCGTACCGAGCTGGCCCAGCGTTGGCCGGACCTGATCGACATCGATGCCGGCCGTATCGCCACTGGCCGCGCCAGCATCGAAGAGCTGGGTTGGGAGCTGTTCCATTTCTATCTCGACGTCGCCAGCGGCAAGAAGAAGACCTGGACCGAGCACTACCGTTTGCACAACGACATTACCCTGTTCAACCCGGCGCCGATTACCTGAGTCATCCGACGGACAGGCCGCGCACCCTGGCGGAGCGTGGCTTGTCCCGTATCGTTCCGGTATCAATCCCGCCCGCTGGTCACTTGCCATCGACCGCCCTGAACTTCAACCCGTTCGCACCTATCCTTATTGCATGCGTTCTCAGAGCCCGTCTGCCCCGGCGGTTTTGCCTGCAAGACAAGGAGATGTTCATGCGTGCACTGACGTACCACGGCGCCCACGATGTGCGTGTCGAGACCGTTGCAGATCCGGTCATCCAGGAAGCCGACGATGTACTGTTGAAGGTCACCGCCACGGCCATCTGCGGTTCTGATCTGCACCTGTATCGCGGCAAGATTCCCGCCACTGAACAGGGCGATATTTTCGGCCACGAGTTCATGGGGATCGTGGAAGAAGTCGGTCCTCAGGTCACGGCGGTCAAGCCCGGCGATCGTGTGGTCATTCCTTTTGTCATCGCCTGTGGCAGTTGTTTTTTCTGTCAGATCGATGCGTTCGCCGCGTGTGAAACGACCAACACCGGCCGGGGTGCGATCCTCAACAAAAAATCCATCCCCCCGGGTGCAGCGCTCTTCGGTTTCAGCCATTTATACGGCGGCGTGCCGGGCGGGCAAGCCGAATATGTTCGCGTTCCGAAAGGCAATGTCGGCCCGTTCAAAGTGCCCGGCAGCCTGGCTGACGAGAAGGTCCTGTTCCTGTCCGACATCCTGCCCACTGCCTGGCAAGCGGTGCTCAATGCCGGGGTTGGGAAGGGGTCGAGCGTCGCCATTTACGGCGCGGGTCCGGTCGGATTATTGAGCGCGGCGTGCGCGAAAATGCTCGGGGCAGAAAAGATCTTCATGGTCGATCACCATGCCTATCGCCTGGCGTACGCGCAGTTCACCTATGGCGTGATTCCGATCAATTTCGACGAAGACGACGATCCGGCTGACACCATCATTCGCCAGACCGCCGGCATGCGCGGCGTGGACGCCGTGATCGATGCCGTAGGCTTTGAAGCCAAAGGCAGTACCACGGAAACCATCCTCGCCACGCTCAAGCTCGAAGGCAGCAGCGGCAAGGCGCTACGCCAGTGCATCGCCTCGGTACGGCGCGGCGGGACGGTAAGCGTGCCGGGTGTGTATTCCGGGTTCATTCATGGCTTCATGTTTGGCGACGCCTTCGACAAGGGCCTGACCTTCAAGATGGGCCAGACCCATGTGCATCGTTATCTGCCAGAGTTGCTGAAGTTGATCGAGGAAGGCGCGCTGGCCCCGGAAACAATCATCACCCATCGCCTGTCGCTGGAGGAGGCCGCGGACGGGTACGCGATCTTCGACAAGAAGGAAGAGGACTGCCGCAAGATCATTCTCACGCCGGGCTTCGACAGCCGGGTGGATGCTTCAGCCAACGATGCGGTGTTGTAGTCAAACTGCATGCTGTCAGCGCAACACTTTACCTGCAGGAGTGAGCTTGCTCGCGAGAGGTCGGTATGTTCGAAAAGTCGCTTGAGCGCGAGCCAACGCTTCGTCGGAATGCCGCCCAGACCAGGCTCGCTCCCACAGGAAGTTCAATAGTGTCCGAGTCGGGCATGTGGCGGCATTTACGAATACGCCGCCGAATGGTGCGGGTAATCCACAAGGCGCGAGCCAATGACCATTTCGCTGATCCAGTCGGTCAGGAGTGTCGTGTAGGCACGCTGGCTGTTGTCGCTGCTCAGTCCGTGATCGGCTCCGTCCAGCAGGCGGTAAGTCAATGAATGCGCCAGATCGAATGCCGTGCGATAGCTCATCAGCGTCGCATGGGGCACGTAGTCGTCCTGCTCGGATTCGACCAGCAGCACGTCACCCTTGAAGTCTTTGCACGCCGCCAGTGCGCGATTGTCGGCGGCGGTCACTGCCGAGCGCCGATAATGCGCCAGCTTGTCGCGGTCCAGGGCTTGTTTAGGCATGTCCCAGTCAGCGTCCCAGTACAGTGCCGGCACACGCAGCGCGAGCCAGCGTACCGGGCGCATGCCGCTGAGAATGGTCGCCAGATAGCCACCGTAACTGCTGCCGATCACCGCAATCGCGTTGTTATCCACTGCCGGATGACTGGCGAGCCGGTCGTACGCCGCCAGCAGGTCTTCCATGCTGTGTTCGCGAGAGACAGAGGCGCGCATTTCATGGGTGCGCTCGTGGCCGCGGAGATCGAAGGTCAGGCACACGCAACCCAGACCCGTGATGTTCTTCGCCCGCGCCAGGTCACGCTGCTGGCTGCCGCCCCAGCCATGAACGAAGAGAATGCCGGGCATTTTGGCGCCGGGTGTGAGGATGGTGCCGGAGATAGCGTCGTTGTTGACGGCGATGTCGATGGTTTCACTGCGTACGGTCATAAGGCTGGACCTGTGTGAATTTACTGATAAGGCCGACCTCGGGGTCTTCGCCTTCGTAGAGAACATGGGCATCGGCGGGCAACGTGGTCGGCCCGTAGATTTCGTGACTGGAGGCGCAGATGCGCTGCAATTGCGGATCGGCGGCAAACGCCACCAGCGCCTCGACTTCAGCGGGGCTGGCCCCTCCGATGCGCCAGGACTGTTCCAACACACCGGAACACACCTGGCCGCGTGCATTGGTGCCGTGGGCGATGTCGTAGTTGCGGCGTGACGCGAGAAAGTCCGGGAAGCAATCCAGCGCGGCTTTTTCGTAGGTCATGGCCTGGGTGACGGACCGGCGCACGTCGTCTTCGAGGTCAAGCGTGAGCAAGTCGTCGTAGCCGCCACGCACCAGCCACAGTTGTGAGCCGCCGTAGACCGTCTCGCCGCTGTTGTCTTTGGTCAGACTCTGGGTGCCGTGATAGCTGACCATGATGCCCGCGACCTGAATCTGCCCGACGCTGTAGGTGATGACGTCGCTCAAGTCCTCTTCCAGCACCAGCCCCCATTCCTCGACCTCGGCCATGTCTTGCTCGGCGATGGCCTTGTCCAGGTCCGCTTCCGCGCTGACCACCAGCTGACCCCGCCCCGCGGTTGCCAGCACCGGTTTGAGGCGCACCGGCCCGTTCTTGAGCAACTGTCGACCCGCACGTCTGGCATCGGCTTCGTTGAAAACGCTGTAACCGGTGAGTACGGCGTCGGCGGCATCCTCGAAGAAGCGATCCGACCAGCCCTCGGGTTTCGCCGTGGCGCCTTCAAGCAGGGGATGAGAGATCGCTTTGGTGGCCATGAACGGGTAATCGATCAGCCCTCCGAAGAAGTCGTCGACGCTGTGAATGCCCAGCGCATCGCCTTCTTTTTTGCCAATCAGCGTGTCGGAGGGGATGTAGTAAAGCGCGCGGCCTTTGTGCAGCGCCGGGTCGTAAGCGCCGACGAAGGTCGCGCCCAGTAATCTGGCGATGCGTTCGCCAAGTGCCTGCTGCACGACGGTTTCATGGGTGGCGAGTTGTTTGTGAGTAGCCAGCAGAACGACTTCAGACTGTGCAACGCTGCGTGATCCGCTCATGGGCGAACTCCCTGTTGCAATCCTGCGAATGGAGGAAGCGCACATCAGATCAGCACGGAGCCGATCAACCTGCATGACGTATGAAGGCCGCAGTACCCCGTAGTTCCTGAACGGCTGATCAATGGTTGACTGCCTGGCCCGGATCTTTATCAAGGTCTGCGTCGCACGCTGGAAACGGCTGGGTGTGATCCGCCTCCTCCTGATCGCCCATCGCTTTATATTTCTTGCGCAGTTCACGCAGTTCTTTCTGGTCCAGGTTGTCCAGGCTCAACACCGCGTTCTGCGCATCCTTGGTCACGCGCAGCAGCTCATCGATCTTGATGTGCAACTCATCGGTATCGCGGTTCTGGGTGTTCTGGATCAGGAACACCATCAGGAAGGTAATGATGGTGGTCGAGGTATTGATGATCAGTTGCCAGGTGTCGTTGTAGTGAAACAGCGGCCCGGTTGAAGCCCAGGTACAAATCAGCAGCACGGCCACCAGAAAGGTCCGGGGGCTGCCGGTCCATTTCGACAGGGCCTGCGCGAACTTGGAGAATTTCATTACCGGTGTCCTTAGCGATCGAGGGTGATAACCAAGGGACCGCAGCCATGCACTGAAATTTCTTCTTACAAAATGAATTCAGGCAAACGGCTCGTCACTACCAGCCGAACAGCGCGTTGGCATTTTCGGTACTGGCCAGGCTCAAGCGTTCGGCGGAAATCTTCATCAGGTCAGCCAGTGCTTTGCAGATGTCCGGCAAGTGCTCCGGGCTGTTACGCACATGGGGATACATCGCAGGCGCCATGTCGGGCGAGTCGGTTTCCAGGACCACGCTGTCGAGCGGCAACTCGGCGATGACCCGGTGCATGCGCAACGCTTGCGGCCAGGTCGCCGCGCCGCCCAGGCCCAGTTTGAAGCCCAGCTTGATGTATTCCCTGGCCTCTTCACGGCTTCCGGCAAAGGCATGGACGATACCGCTGCGTTTGAGCTTGAAGCGCTTGAGGGTCGCGATCGTGTCGGCGTGGCTGCGGCGGACATGGAGCAGGGCAGGAAGGTTGAAGTCGGCGGCCATCTGCAACTGGCTGTCGAACACGGTTTGCTGGTGTTCGCGGTCCAGCGATTCGACGTAGTAATCCAGCCCGATCTCCCCCACAGCGCAGAGCTTCGGATGGCCGGCCACGGCTGCCAGCCGGTCGCGCAGTTCCTGCACATGTTCCGGGCGATGTTCGTCGAGGTAAATCGGGTGCAGTCCCAGCGCGGCGTAGACCTGAGGTTCACTCAGCGCCAGATCCCACACGCGCTGCAGATTGCGCTGATAGACACCCAATACGACCATCCGCTCGACACCCACCTGTTGGCAGCGATTGAGCACTGCCTGGCGGTCGGCCTCGAAGTCATCGAAATCCAGGTGGGTGTGGGTATCGATCAGCCTCATGTTCAGGCCTCGTGAATCCGCTGTTTGAAGGTCCGCACAATGGCGTGTACGCCGGGTTCGTACTGGTCTTGTTCAATGGCGGACAACGCCAGCGACAAGGCTTTTTCGGCGATCAACTGATGTTGCTGGGCCATGGCATTGACCGGCAAGGGCAGGAAGTCGAGCAGTTGCGTGTCACCGAACGTGCCCAGGTGCAGTTGATCCGGGTTGAGGCGGCGCTGATGCAGGAGGTCGAATACGCCCTGCAGCAGTACGTAGGACGTGGTGATCAAGGCATCCGGGAAATACCCCAGGCGGTCCAGCATGTCGCCGGCGATCCGAAGGCCGCAGTCGCGACTGAAGGATTCGCCGTGTTCAACGATCACCGAGCCCTTGAAACCGTCCAGTGCGTCTTCGAAACCGCTGGCACGCGCTTTACTGACACTGAGCTCGGGGCGGGCGCCGATCAGCGCGATGTGTTTTGGCCGGGTCTCGAGCAGGCTGCGGGTCAACTGCTGGCTGGCGTCGTGGTCGTCGCTGACCACCGAGCAGAAATGCGCCGGGTCCATCTCCCGGTCGATGGCGATCACGGGAATGCCTTGCTGTTGCAGCGCACGATAACTGTCATCGCTGGCGGGCAGGCAACTGGCGACGAACAGCGCGTCGCAACGTCGGGCGCGGAATAGCTGCAACAATTGCAGTTCGCTGATGGGATCGTCGTCGGAACTGGCGATCAGCAACTGATAGCCCCGTGCCCGGGCACCCTGTTCAAGCTGCTTGGCAATCCGGGCGTAGCTGGGGTTTTCAAGGTCGGGGAGGATGAAACCCAGTGTGCGGGTATGACGACTGCGCAGGCCGGCGGCCTGTGGGTTCGGCCGGAAACCATGAGCTTCGACCACGGCGCGGACGCGCTCGACCGTCGCGTTGCTGATGCGCTGCTGTTCGGCCTTGCCGTTGATCACGTAGCTGGCGGTGGTCACCGAAACACCGGCCAGACGCGCAATATCACTGAGTTTCAAGCCGAACTTCCTTTTGTTATGGGCGGGTCATTAAGGTGGATCTATGCGCGGAGGATTTTCACCGATTCGCGGTCATCATTACAGCAGACCCTGGGCATGAATGAAGCTCCCAGGTTTTTTAGGACGCTTCCTACAGCAATCGACCAGATGAGCTTCAATCTGCGGAGATTATCGAGTAACGTGCCCGCCCATCTAGATTAAACGATTCAGCAAGCCTGTTTATGGCTGTAATCGAGCAATAGCGTCGGTCGAAGTCTGGCGTTGTTGCGGCATTTGACCGTTGATACACGGTCTTACAACAAAAATTAGGCGCCACCGTGCGCTGTACAGGAGAAAGGCATGCTCGAGCTGACCGTTGAGCAAATTTCCATGGACCAGGTGGCGACCGACAAACCTGCCGCGTTGCAGTTGCTCGCTGACCTGTTGGTCGCCGATGGCCTGGTAGCGCCGGGTTACCTGCAAGGTTTGCAGGCCCGCGAACAGCAGGGCTCGACCTTTCTGGGGCAGGGCATCGCAATTCCTCACGGCACGCCGCAAACCCGCGATCAGGTGTTTGCCACGGGCGTGCGCCTGATGCAGTTCCCGCAGGGCGTGGATTGGGGCGACGGGCAGATGGTCTACCTGGCCATTGGTATTGCCGCCAAGTCCGATGAGCACCTGCGTCTGCTGCAACTGCTGACCCGCGCCCTGGGCGAAACCGACCTCGGCGAAGCCTTGCGTCAGGCGAAGAGTCCCGAGTCGCTGCTCAAGCTGCTGCAAGGCGCGCCGCAGGAGCTTGCGCTGGATGCGCAGATGATCAGCCTGGGCGCCTCGGTGGATGATTTTGAGGAACTGGTCTGGCGGGGCGCACGGCTGTTGCGTCGCGCGGACTGTGTCAACAACGGATTCGCCGCTGTGCTGCAACAGGTCGAGCCGTTGCCGCTGGGCGAGGGACTCTGGTGGCTGCACAGTGAGCAGATGGTCAACAAACCCGGGCTGGCGTTCGTCACCCCGGACAAACCGATGCGTCATCTGGGGCAACCGCTGACCGGCCTGTTCTGTCTGGCCAGCCTGGGTGAATCCCATCAAGCGCTGCTGGAGCGGCTCTGTGCATTGCTGATCGAAGGGCGTGGCCATGAACTGGGCCAGGCCACCAGCAGCCGCGCCGTCCTTCAGGCACTGGGCGGTGACGTGCCGCCAGACTGGCCGAGCGAACGTGTGGTGTTGGCCAATGCTCACGGCTTGCACGCACGGCCGGCCAAGATCCTCGCTCAGCTGGCGAAGGGCTTCGAGGGCGACGTGCGGGTGCGCATTGTCGATTCGACCGAGAACCCGGTGTCCGCGAAAAGCCTGAGCAAACTGCTGAGCCTGGGCGTTCGTCGTGGCCAAGTCCTGGAGTTCATCGCAGAACCCGCCGTGGCAGCGGATGCGTTGCCCGCGCTGGTTGCTGCCGTGCGGGAGGGCCTGGGTGAGGAGATCGAGCCGCTGCCGACCGAAACCGCGCGGACGCCGGTCGCCACCGTGCCGGAGAAACAATCCCTGAAGGCACCGGCTGACGGTTCACAGATACAAGCGGTGCCCGCCGCGCCGGGCATCGCCACCGGCCCTGCCCATGTGCACGTGCTGCCCGTGTTCGACTACCCGTTGCGCGGCGAGTCCCACACCGCCGAGCACGAACGTCTGCACGCGGCCCTGGAGCAAGTGCGTCACGACATCGAGGCGCTGATTCAGCGCAGCACCGCCAAGGCCATTCGCGAGATTTTCGTCACTCACCAAGAAATGCTCGAAGACCCTGAGCTGGTCGACGAGGTCGTATTGCGCCTGAAACAAGGCGAGAGCGCTGCCGCCGCGTGGATGAAGGTGATCGAAGCCGCCGCCGTGCAACAGGAACAGCTCAAGGACGCGCTCCTGGCCGAGCGCGCCGCCGACCTTCGCGATGTGGGTCGCCGTGTGTTGGCGCAGATCTGCGGTGTCGACGACCTGATCGAGCCTGAAGAGCCTTACATCCTGGTGATGGACGAAGTCGGTCCTTCTGATGTCGCGCGTCTGGACCCGGCTCGCGTCGCCGGGATTCTGACCGCGCGCGGCGGGGCGACGGCCCACAGCGCCATCGTTGCCCGGGCGCTGGGCATTCCTGCGCTGGTCGGCGCGGGCGATGCCGTGCTGCTGATCAAGTCCGGCACGCGCCTGCTGATCGATGGCCAGCGCGGCCGTCTCGATGTCGCGCCCGATGACCTGACGCTACAGCGCGCGCTGCTTGACCGCGACACCCGCGAGCAGCGCCTGAAAGCCGCCGCGGCATTGCGCATGGAGCCGGCCATCACCAAGGACGGCCACCCGGTCGAAGTGTTCGCCAATATCGGCGACAGCGCCGGTACGCCGGCGGCCGTGGAGCAGGGCGCCGAGGGCATCGGTCTGTTGCGCACCGAATTACTGTTCATGGCGCACAGTTCCGCGCCCGATGAAGCGACGCAAGAAGCCGAATACCGCCGCGTGCTCGACGACCTCCAGGGACGTCCACTGGTCGTTCGCACGCTGGACGTCGGCGGCGACAAACCGCTGCCGTACTGGCCCATCGACAAGGAAGAAAACCCGTTTCTGGGCGTGCGCGGCATTCGCCTGACCCTGCAACGTCCAGACGTGATGGAAAGCCAGCTGCGCGCGTTGCTGCGTGCGGCCGACAACCGTCCTCTGCGCATCATGTTCCCGATGGTCGGCACCGTCGAAGAGTGGCGTCAGGCGCGGGACATGACCGAGCGCCTGCGGCTGGAGATTCCGGTCGCCGATCTTCAGTTGGGGATCATGATCGAGGTGCCGTCGGCCGCCTTGCTGGCGCCGGTGCTGGCCAGGGAAGTGGACTTCTTCAGCGTCGGCACCAACGACCTGACGCAATACACGCTGGCCATCGACCGCGGCCATCCGACGTTATCGGCCCAGGCCGACGGCTTGCACCCTGCGGTGCTGCAACTGATCGACATCACCGTGCGCGCGGCCCATGCCCATGGCAAATGGGTCGGTGTGTGCGGCGAATTGGCGGCTGATCCGCTGGCGGTGCCCGTGCTGGTCGGTCTGGGCGTGGATGAATTGAGTGTCGCGGCGCGCAGTGTGGGCGAAGTGAAAGCCTGCGTGCGTGACTTGAATGTGATTGGTGCCCGACAGCTCGCGCAGGCCGCGCTGGCTGTGGGGAGTGCCGCTGAAGTGCGTGCCCTCGTGGAGGGGCTGTAATGGCGAAAATTCTGACATTGACCATGAACCCGGCGCTCGACCTGACGGTGCAATTGGGGCCGTTGCAGGTCGGACAGGTCAACCGCAGCGATTGCATGCTCAGTCATGCAGCGGGCAAAGGCATCAACGTGGCGCAGGTCCTCGCGGATCTGGGGCATGAATTGACCGTGGCGGGGTTTCTCGGGGTCGACAATCAGTTGCCGTTCGAGTCGCTGTTCGCCAAACGAGGGTTTGTCGACGAGTTCGTGCGTGTGCCCGGCGAGACGCGCAGCAACATCAAGCTCGCGGAAAGCACTGGCCGCATCACCGACCTGAACGGCCCGGGCCCTGACGTCAGTGCGGCGGCGCAGCAAGCGCTGGCGACCCGCATCGAGCAGATCGCCGGCGATTTCGACGCAGTGGTGGTGGCGGGCAGTCTGCCTCGCGGTGTCGACGCGCAGTGGTTGAAAACGCTGCTGCTGCGCCTCAACGCCATGGGGCTGAAAGTCGCGCTGGACACCAGCGGTGAAGCCTTGCGCGCCGGGCTTGAAGCGTCGCCCTGGATGATCAAGCCCAACACCGAAGAACTGGCCGATGCACTGGATGCGCCGATCATCTCGATTGCGGCTCAAGCCGAGGCAGCCGCTGCGTTGCGTCAGCGCGGCATCGAGCATGTGGTGATTTCCCAAGGCGCGGAGGGCGTGCACTGGTTCAGCTCCACTGTTGCGTTGCAGGCATTGCCGCCAAAAGTCACGGTCGCGAGCACGGTGGGGGCCGGGGATTCGTTGCTGGCGGGCATGGTTCACGGCTTGCTCAGTGGTCACTCGCCCGAACAGACGTTGCGCATTGCGACGGCGATAGCGGCGATGGCGGTGACCCAGATTGGTTTCGGGATCAACGACACCGTGCAACTCAAGCGGCTGGCAAGCGGCGTCAATGTACGCGCACTGACTGCATAACGCCGAATCGAACAAGAAGAGAGGAAACGGGATGAAGTTAGCCATTGTTACGGCCTGTCCGAACGGAAAAATCAGCAGTGTCCTCAGTGCGCGTCTGCTCGGTGCAGCCGCGCAACGTCAGGGCTGGAGCACCTGCGTCGAAGTACATGACCCGCGCCATCCGGAAAAACAGCTGTCGGCTGCCGACATCGAGGCAGCGGACTGGGTGTTGGTGGTCAACACGGGGCCTTTGGACCTCAAGCGGTTTGCGGGCAAGCGCCTGTATCAATCGACTCCGTCCCAAGCGCTGCAGGATGTCGACAGCTTTGTGCGGTCGGCCAGCGAGCTGGCGACGGTCTACACCGTCAGCGTCACCACTGAACCGTCGGCATCTGCTGTCAATGCTGTGCCGCGTCTGGTGGCCGTGACCGCGTGCCCGACCGGCGTCGCGCACACCTTCATGGCCGCCGAAGCGATCCAGCAGGCGGCGAAGAAACTGGGCTACGACCTGCAGGTGGAAACACAAGGATCGGTCGGCGCGCGTAACCCGCTCAGTGCCCAGGCGATTGCCGAGGCTGACGTGGTACTGCTGGCGGCGGACATCGAAGTGGCGACCGAGCGGTTTGCCGGCAAGCGCATCTATCGCTGCGGCACCGGCATTGCGCTGAAGCAGTCCGAGGCGACGTTGAAAAAGGCGTTGGCCGAAGCGGAAGTCGAATCGGCCGCCGCTAAGTCAAAGGCGCCGGGCAAGAAGGAGAAAACCGGTGTCTACAAGCATCTGCTCACCGGCGTGTCGTTCATGCTGCCAATGGTGGTGGCCGGCGGTTTGTTGATCGCGCTGTCGTTCGTGTTCGGCATCACCGCCTTCAAGGAACAAGGCACGCTGGCCGCAGCGCTGATGCAGATCGGCGGTGATGCCGCATTCAAACTGATGGTGCCGTTGCTGGCGGGGTACATCGCCTATTCCATCGCGGACCGGCCGGGCCTTGCGCCAGGCATGATCGGCGGCCTGTTGGCCAGCACCTTGGGCGCCGGGTTCATCGGCGGCATCATCGCAGGCTTTCTGGCGGGCTACAGCGCGGCGGCGATCAACCGTTACGCGAAGCTGCCCGCCAGCGTCGAGGCGCTCAAACCAATCCTGATCATTCCGCTACTGGCGAGCCTGTTCACCGGCCTGGTGATGATCTACGTGGTCGGCAAACCGGTGGCGGGCATGCTCGAAGGGCTGACCCACTTCCTTGACAGCATGGGCACCACCAACGCGATTCTGCTGGGTGTGCTGCTGGGCGCGATGATGTGCGTCGACCTGGGCGGCCCGATCAACAAGGCGTCGTATGCGTTCTCGGTCGGCCTGTTGGCGTCTCAGAGTTACGCGCCGATGGCCGCCGCGATGGCCGCCGGTATGGTCCCGCCGATCGGCATGGGCATCGCCAGCGTCATTGCCCGCCGCAAGTTCGCCCAAAGCGAGCGTGAAGCAGGGAAGGCGGCGTTCGTGCTGGGGCTGTGCTTTATCTCCGAGGGCGCGATTCCGTTCGCCGCGAAGGACCCGCTGCGGGTGATTCCGGCCAGTGTGGTCGGCGGTGCGCTGACCGGCGCGCTGTCGATGTTCTTCGGCTGCAAGCTGATGGCGCCGCACGGTGGCTTGTTCGTGTTGTTGATCCCGAACGCGATCAACCATGCCTTGCTGTATTTGCTGGCCATCATCGTGGGCAGCGTCGCGACGGGGGTGTTGTATGCGGTGTTGAAGCGTCCGGAAGCGGTGGAGCTGGACGCGGTGCCAGCGGGCGCTTGATCGGGTGGGCCATCTCACGTCATCGCGGGCAAGCGCGCTCCTACAATTGGAATGCGTCCATCTGTAGGAGCGCGCTTGCCCGCGAAGGCGCTCTAACCGCCAACACATTCCTTTCCCGCTTGTCACATTCCCCCAACAATCGATTGTTAGGTTCCTTGCTTTGGCATTCGCTTGAGAGGGAACACAATGACTCAGTTCGACCTGACACGCCGTCGCATCATTCAGGCCGCTGGCGCCGGCCTGCTCTTGCCGGGTCTGGCCCCCGCCGTCATCGCCTCGGTCAAGGACCGTCCGAAAATGACCGACGGCGTGCAGTCGGGCGACCTGCAAGGTGATCGCGCGATGGTCTGGAGCCGCAGTGATCGCCCCTCGCGCATGGTCGTCGAGTGGGACACCCGCAGTCTGTTCAGCAATCCGCGCCGTACCGTTTCGTTGCTGGCTGACCAACGCACCGATTTCACCGCCCGCGTCGAACTGACCGGGCTGCCGGTTGATCAGGCCATCTTCTATCGCGTGTTCTTCGAAGACGCCCAGACCGGGGTTGCCAGCGAACCCTGGTTCGGGCATCTGCGCAGCGTGCCTCAGGCGCGCCGCGACATCCGGTTCGTCTGGAGCGGCGACACCGTCGGCCAGGGTTTCGGGATCAACCCGGACATCGGCGGCATGCGCATCTACGAAGCCATGCGTCTTCGATTGCCGGACTTCTTCATTCACAGCGGTGACACCATTTACGCCGACGGTCCGGTGCCTGCCGAAGTGGTCACCGAAAGCGGCCGGATCTGGCGCAACATCACCACCGAAGAGAAGAGCAAAGTCGCTGAAACCCTGGATGAATACCGGGGTGCTTATCGCTACAACCTGATGGACGAAAACCTGCGTCGCTTCAATGCCGAGGTTCCGCAGATCTGGCAGTGGGACGACCACGAAGTCAGCAACAACTGGTCGCCGAGCAAGCAACTGGACGACCGCTACAAGGTGAAGGACATCCAGTTGCTGGCCTCGCGCGGGCGTCAGGCGTTTCTGGAGTACGCGCCGATGCGTCTGCAAAGTGCCGACAACGGCGGGCGGGTATACCGAAAGCTGAGCTACGGGCCGATGCTCGACGTGTTTGTCCTCGACATGCGCAGTTACCGCGACGGCAACGATGCCAACCTGGCCGACAAGCCGGGGCCGACGACGGCATTTCTTGGTCGCACGCAACTGGACTGGCTCAAGCGCGAACTGCAGGCGTCCGGCGCGCAATGGAAAGTGATCGCGGCCGACATGCCCATCGGCCTGGGAGTGCCGGATGGTGAAGTCAGCCCCGGCGTGATGCGCTGGGAGGCGATTGCCAACGCCGATAACGGCGCACCCAAGGGGCGTGAGCTGGAAGTCGCCGAGCTGCTCGGTTTCCTGCGTCAGCAGAAGATCCGCGACACCGTGTGGCTGACCGCCGACGTGCATTATTGCGCCGCGCATCACTATCAGCCGGATCAGGCCGTGTTCCAGGATTTCGACCCCTTCTGGGAGTTCGTCGCCGGGCCACTGAACGCGGGTAGCTACGGACCTAACACGCTGGACAAGACCTTCGGCCCTGAACTGGTGTTCCAGAAAGCCCCGCCCGCCCAGAACACCTCGCCGTTTGCCGGGTTTCAGTTTTTTGGCGAGGTGAACATCGATGGACAAAGCGGCGAGATGACCGTGACCCTGCGCGATCTGGATGGCGTATCGGTGTTCGAGAAGAAGCTACAACCGGCCCCCATCGCCTGACGCCTTCCCACTGTAGGAGCGTGGCTTGTCCCGCGATCGGCGACGAAGTCGTCGTGGCCTGCGCACCCGATTTGTCTGTCGCACCACAAATGCGGGATTACGACGGGTTCCCCGCCGATCGCGGGACAAGGTGGAACGCCACCCCGGCAGCTCCTAGAACTGCCGGATTAGTCGAAGGTTGTACGATCACTACGCAATTCGCGGTAACACTCTCCGTCCCGCTGGCCTATCATTAGGCACCTAACGACGGCTCAGGGTTTGGCGTGCATGCTGGCAATTTTTCTGGAAACCCTGAACATCACGGCGCCGGTGTTCGCCATGCTGTTTCTGGGTGTGGTGCTCAAACGCGTCGGCTGGATCAACGACACGTTCATTCACACCGCCTCCTCGCTGGTGTTCAACTGCACGATGCCGGCGCTGCTGTTTCTCGGCATTATCCACGCCGACCTGCACGCAGCCCTGCAACCGGGCGTGTTGATCTACTTCATCATTGCAACCCTGGTGGGCTTCGCCCTCGTCTGGGGCTGGGCGATTTATCGCGTGCCGTTCGTGGAGCGCGGCATCTACGTTCAGGGGGCCTTTCGCGGCAATAACGGCGTTATCGGTCTTGCACTGGCCGCGAGCATGTACGGCGACTACGGCATTTCCCTCGGCGCCATTCTCGCGGCGCTGGTGATTCTCTTCTACAACACGCTGTCGACCGTGGTGCTGGCGGTCTACAGCCCCGTGATCAAGTCGGACCCGTGGAGCATCTTCAAAAGCGTATTGGCCAACCCGCTGATCATCAGCATCGTCGCGGCAACGCCCTTCGCCTACTTCGGTATCGGCCTGCCGAAATGGCTCGACACCTCCGGCAGTTACCTGGCGCAAATGACGCTGCCGCTGGCCTTGATGTGCATCGGCGGCACGCTGTCGCTGAAATCGTTGCGCGAAAGTGGCGGGCTGGCGGTTAGCGCGAGCATGATGAAGATGGTCTGGCTGCCGCTGGTCTGTACCTTCGGCGCATGGTTGCTGGGCTTCCGGCATGCAGAATTGGGGATTCTGTTCCTGTACTTCGGCGCCCCGACCGCCTCGGCGAGTTTCGTCATGGCGCGGGCGGCGGAAGGCAATCACGCGCTGGCGGCGTCGATCATCGTCATGACCACGCTTGCCGCAGCGGTGACCACTAACATCGGGATTTTCATTCTCCAGTGGGGCGGTTGGATTTAGCGCTGCAAATCACACATGACTGTATCAACTGAAACTCAGGCACCACTGAACGCGACTTGGCGGCAGGCCAAACGTAGACGACGTTGGGCTTTTTAGTTTTTGAGGTTCGCGGTTTGTTGGTTCGTTGGTTTTGGCATTGGGAGGGTGGGCAGATCCATTATCTCGGGTGGCGCCGAATCACCTTTCCGCCCCTCCGGCGGGTCACTTTTGAAAAGGCACCAAAAGTAACCAAAAGTGCCCGGCTCCTGGTTTGGCCCTCCTTCGTCGGGTACCCGCACTCCGACGACGCTCCGTGGGCCCGCGCCGAACGGGCATCCATGCCCTGACGGCGCTCTCGCGGCATCCCTGCCGCTCGACCCACTCCGCGCCGCCTGCGTTTGGCCTGCACCCAAGTCGCGATTTGTGGTGTCTGGACTGTCGCGTATATGAACAGCGTGGGCTGGAGCTAACGCTCCTCGCATTCTTGGGTCGTGCATCGATACTTCGCACGCCACCCTGTAGGAGCGTGGCTT
>NZ_FOEO01000061.1 GCF_900110765.1 Pseudomonas sp. NFACC02 | reverse complement strand
ACTCCGCCAAGCGTCAACGAACTCAACGGCAGCCCCGCACCGGGCAGCCCGTTGCCCGCCGACGAGTCAGCGCCGATCGATTTGTTCTGATCCGTACAGGAGCCAGGCCGCGCCCTAACACTATCTCTGCTTCGGACGGTATCGATATTCAAGACGGCCCGCGGCTTTTGATTCTGGCCGCAGGCCGTAGCAACTGTCTTCCTCACATCACATGTGCAACCTACTCGGAGGCTTCTGTCCGCAAGGCGTAGGAGCGTGGCTTGTCCCGCGATCTGGCGCGAAGCGGCAGCAAAGTCAGGCGACCCGGTTATGCCTGACACTCCGCATGCACCGGTTTTGCTGCCGGTTCCCGGCAGATCGCGGGACAAGCCACGCTCCTACAGTCGAAGCCAAACTCAAGACCCACAAAAAAGCCCTGCATCTGTGCAGGGCTTTTTGTTTGTCGCTCAGCTATCAGCCGTTAAACACTTCATCCACGCTGTTCAGCGGGTAATGTTTCGGGTACGGCAGGGTGGCTACGCCGCTCTCGATGGCCGCCTTGGCCACCGCGTCGGAGATCAGGCCCAGCAGGCGCGCGTCCATGGGTTTCGGGATGATGTACTCACGACCGAACTCCAGCGCGATGCCGCCGTAGGCGTCGCAGACTTCCTGGGGAACCGGCAATTTGGCCAGCTCCCGCAGGGCGTTGGCGGCGGCGATCTTCATCTGTTCGTTGATACGCTTGGCGCGAACGTCCAGCGCACCCCGGAAGATGAACGGGAAACCCAGCACGTTGTTGACCTGATTCGGGTAGTCCGAACGGCCAGTCGCCATGATCACGTCGTCGCGAGTGGCGTGAGCCAGTTCCGGGGAGATCTCCGGATCGGGGTTCGAGCACGCGAATACGATCGGGTTGGCAGCCATGGACTTCAGGCCTTCAGCGCTCAGCAGGTTAGGACCCGACAGACCCACGAACACATCAGCGCCTTGCAGCGCATCCGCCAGGGTGCGCTTGTCGGTCGCGTGAGCGAATTGCGCCTTGTACTGATTCAGGTCGGAACGGTCGGAATGAACCACGCCGTTACGGTCGACCATGAAGATGTTTTCGATCGTGGCACCCATGCTCACCAGCAACTTCATGCAGGAGATGGCCGCAGCACCAGCGCCCAGGCAGACGATCTTCGCCTCCGCCAGGGTTTTGCCAGCGATTTCCAGCGCGTTGATCATGCCGGCTGCGGTCACGATCGCGGTACCGTGCTGGTCATCATGAAAAACAGGAATGTCGCACTGTTCGATCAGCGCCTTTTCGATCTCGAAGCACTCAGGTGCCTTGATATCTTCCAGGTTGATGCCGCCAAAGGTGATGGAGATGCGCTTGACGGTGTCGATGAAGGCTTGCGGGCTTTCGGAGTCGACTTCGATGTCGAACACGTCGATGCCGGCAAAGCGCTTGAACAGTACACCTTTACCTTCCATTACTGGCTTGGAAGCCAATGGACCGAGGTTGCCCAGGCCAAGGATCGCGGTGCCATCGGAGATGACGGCGACCAGATTGCCCTTGCCGGTGTATTTGTAAGCAAGTTCGGGATCGCGTGCGATTTCACGCACCGGCTCGGCGACGCCCGGGCTGTACGCCAGTGACAGATCGCGAGCTGTCGCGGTGGCTTTGGTGAGTTCGACGCTCAGTTTTCCTGGACGAGGATTGGCATGATAGTCGAGAGCGGCAGTTTTCAGATCTGACATGTGGGCATTCCGCTTTTTTGCTGTTGGACAGACGGACCGACGAGCATACGCAAGTCAGAAAGTCCTAACAAGACTGGCGAGTCACCTGTGTCAAGGGGCCGCATCTACGACTTTCAGCGTAGAACCGCGGAATACAAGGCTTTCAGCGGGGACAATGCACAGCAAAAATTGTCTACAATTTTATTGATTGATTGTATTCAACATCGCCGGATGAGTAATCGGCATCATCCACCGCGACTGACCTGTTTTCAGTCCGCCGCGCCGAGACCGATCGACAATCCAGCCCCGCGCCTCGATCCGCTGACCTTTAAGGCGTAAAAGCGCGGCGCTGTCGAATTGCCTCACCAGATCCGGGGCAACACGCAGGACCAAGGCATCCGAGAACTCAATCCAGATGCCTCCGCCATTACGTTGCACGTTTGTCACCTGTCCGGACACCACCGCAAACCCGCCGGCACTGATCTGATCCGGAGACTGCACGGGCGAGTTGCGCCACACGCCGAGTCCCGTCTGACGGGCCTTCCTTTCTGCCGTCTGCTGGCAATCGACCAGCGCGACATTGGGCGATACCGCGACCTGATACCCGAGCCCTTCGGCCAGCAATTGCGCTTCCAGATTGGCACCGTTGCGGCCATAGACATTAGCCAGGGTGCGTCCGTAATGATCAGTGGCCTGTTCACCGACACGCAAACTGACCTGACCGCCACTGTCATCGACCAGGGTTTGCAGCCGACGCTTGGCCGCTTCAGCGAAAGGCTGGGCAGACTGACCTTTTTTGCCAGTTTCTGGCGCGTTGAGGCCGATCATGCGCACGCTGCGTCCATCACTCAGGCGCAGCGTGTCGCCGTCGACCACGCGCTGGACCTGTGCCACGGGCAAGGAATCCGGCATCGGGCAAAGCGCCTGCGCTGCGGAGAGCCAAACTGCGGACACAAAAAAGGCGCCCGCGAGGGACGCCTTCTTGAGCAGCCTGGAGTAGCTCGGGGAGCGATCCAGAACGACCACTCTTACTTCGCTTTGGTTGCGCCGAACGCACCGAAACGCGACTTGAACTTGTCGACGCGGCCGCCAACGTCCAGAGTCTTTTGCTTACCGGTGTAGAACGGGTGGCACTCGTTGCACACGTCCAGGCTCAGCGGCTTGGCCAGGTTCGAACGGGTGTGGATGACGTTGCCGCAGCTGCAGGTCGCAACGACGTCTTCGTAAACTGGATGGATATCAGCTTTCATCGGTATTTCCTCAGGCTAGCGTGCCGCCACCCAACACTATTGTTGAATACCGCACGGAATTAGGCCGCGCATATTAACAGAGCGTGCAAATGACGCAAGGGAACGTTAATGCCGGTCGTCTGCTAAGATCGCGCCCTTGGTCATACTCCGTAACAGGAAATCCTCCGCGTGCCCGACGCCATTCTGCGCCTCGCCCTGCCCTCGCCCTTGCGTCGCCTGTTCGATTACCGCGTTCCCGACGGCGTCGCGCGCAGTGCTCTGCAGCCTGGCATGCGCCTGAGGGTTCCGTTTGGCCGCCGGGAAATGATCGGGATTCTCGTGGAGGTCGCCGACCACAGCGAAGTACCCGCTGACAAATTGAAACCTGCGATCGCGCTTCTGGATCAGGAAGCGCCGCTGCCGCCCGCCCTCTTCAAACTCTGCCTGTGGACCGCTCAGTATTATCAGCACAGCCTGGGCGACACCTTGAGCTGGGCGCTGCCCGTGTTGCTACGTCAGGGCGAACCGGCCGAGGCGCGACAGGAGCGCTTCTGGCAGGTTGCCGAAGGCGCCAGCATCGATGACTCGCGCATCGCCCGAGCGCCCAAACAGAAAGAAGCCCTGCGAACGCTGGCGCAACATCCTCACGGTGTGCCTCACACCTTGTTGAGCAAGCTGATGCTGAACCGGGACAGCCTGAACCTGTTGCTGGCCAAGGAGCTGGTAACGGTCGAAGTGCGCGGCCATGCCCCCGTTGCGCGCCACCAGCACTGGCTGGCGCAGCCGGAACTGGCGCTGAACACCGAGCAGCGCGCGGCCTATGAGGCCATACGCTCAGGCTTCGGAAGCTTCCACGCCTCGCTGCTGGCCGGCGTGACCGGCAGCGGCAAGACCGAGGTCTACCTGCAACTGATCCGCGAGACGCTGGAAGCCGGGAAACAGGCGCTGGTGTTGATCCCCGAAATCAATCTTGGCCCGCAAACACTCGCCCGTTTCGAGCAACGATTCAACGCGCGGATCGCCCTGCTGCACTCGGCCGTGAACGATCGCGATCGCCTGGATGCCTGGCTGGCGGCGCGTGATGGCGAAGCCGATATCATTATTGGAACCCGTTCCGCGCTGTTCACGCCGATGAAAAACCCCGGTCTGATCATCATCGACGAAGAACACGACGGCTCTTATAAACAGCAAGAAGGCCTGCGGTATCACGCCCGCGACCTGGCACTGGTGCGGGCGCGACAGGAAGACATCCCGATTGTGCTGGGTTCCGCCACGCCTTCGCTGGAAAGCTTGCACAACGCCTACACCGGCCGTTACGCCCTCCTGCGGTTGAATCAGCGCGCCGGCGGCGCGCAACAGCCCCGCTTCCTGCGGCTGGACGTGAAAAGCCGGCCGCTGGACAGCGGCATTTCCGGCCCCATGCAACAAGCGATCGGCCAGACACTCGCGGCAGGCCAGCAGGTGCTGGTCTTCCTCAACCGGCGAGGCTTTGCGCCGACATTGCTGTGCCACGATTGCGGATGGTTGTCGGAGTGCAACCGTTGCGATGCACGAATGACCGTTCATCAGCGTTCAGGCGAGTTGCGCTGCCACCATTGCGGCCACGTCGAACGCGTGCCCCGCAACTGTCCAGCCTGCGGCAAAGTCGATCTGCGGCCCGTCGGCGCGGGGACCGAGCGCGCCGAAGAGCGGCTGGCGATTCTGTTCCCCGACTATCCGGTGCTGCGCGTCGACCGCGACAGCACCTCTCGCAAGGACGCGATGAATCAGTTGTTCGCGACCATTCAAAAAGGCCATCCGTGCATTCTGGTCGGCACGCAGATGCTTGCCAAAGGGCATCACTTCCCGCGCGTGACGCTGGTGTCGATTCTGGACGCCGACGGCGGCTTGTTCTCCGGCGACTTCCGGGCCAGCGAGCGGATGGCGCAGTTGATCGTCCAGGTGGCGGGTCGGGCCGGACGCGCGGAAGAGCCGGGAAAAGTGATCATTCAGACGCACCTGGCCGAACATCCTCTGTTGATTCAGCTCACCGAGCAGGGCTATTTCGCCTTCGCCGAGCAAGCCTTGAGTGAGCGACGCGCCGCTGGATTACCACCGTTTTCACACCTGGCGTTGCTGCGCGCCGAAGCGCACAAACCGGGTCAGGCTGAGGGATTTCTCGACGACGCCTGTACGGAGGCCGAGCACCTGTTGAAGGAAATGGCGTTGGGCGGCATTGAACTGTTGGGCCCGGTTCCGGCTCCCATGGAACGCCGCGCCGGTCGATACCGCGCGCAATTGCTGGTCCAGGCCAACGCCCGCGCACCGCTGCACAAATTGCTAGCCCTGTGGATGCTGGCGTTGGAAAACATGCCGAGCGGACGACAGGTCAGGTGGTCGCTGGACGTCGATCCGGTGGATCTTTATTAAGGGTGCAACCCAACCTGTAGGAGCGTGGCTTGTCCCGCGATAGGCTGCGTAGCAGTCGTCAACCTTCGCACCTCGGTTCATTCTGACGGACCGCATCCACAGGGTTTGCTGCCGCTGCGCGCCAGATCGCGGGACAAGCCACGCTTCTACAGGTGATTACGGTCGCGACCAAAATCACAACCGCGCATCCATCGCGGTTGGCAAGGTGGCTCCGGCAACGGATAATGCCCCGTTTTTCCACCCGCGCATCGAGCGCTGCCGCGCTTGCGGTCGAAAGAGAGCACCATGAAAGACACCATTCGCCAGCTGATCCAACAAGCTCTGAGCCAACTCGTCACCGAAGGCGTCTTGCCGGAAGGGCTGACGCCGGCGATTCAGGTGGAAAACGCCAAAGACAAGAAAAACGGCGATTTCGCCAGCAACATCGCCATGATGCTGGCCAAACCTGCGGGCATGAAACCCCGCGACCTGGCCGAGAAAATCGTTGCCGCGTTGCCTGCCGACGAGCAGATCAGCAAGGTCGATATCGCCGGCCCGGGATTCCTCAATTTCTTCCAGAACACTCAGGCGCTGGCTTCACGCCTCGACGCCGCACTGGCCGATGCCACATTGTCGGTCCGCAAGAACGGTCCCGCGCAGCGCGTCGTGGTCGATTTGTCGGCGCCGAACCTGGCCAAAGAGATGCACGTCGGCCACCTGCGCTCGACCATCATTGGCGACAGCGTGGCCAGCGTGCTCGAATTTCTGGGCGACACCGTCATCCGCCAGAACCACGTCGGCGACTGGGGCACTCAGTTCGGCATGCTGCTGGCCTACCTGCAGGAAACCCCGGCCACCAGTGACGAGCTGTCCGATCTGGAAAACTTCTATCGCGCCGCCAAGGGTCGCTTCGACGAATCGGAGGAGTTCGCCGAGCGTGCGCGTGGTCTGGTGGTCAAGCTGCAAGCAGGCGACCCGGAGTGCCTGAAGCTGTGGACCCGCTTCAAAGACATCTCGCTGTCGCACTGCCAGGAAGTCTACGAACGCCTGAACGTCAAACTGACGCCGAAAGACGTGATGGGCGAAAGCGCCTACAACGACGACCTGCCCAATGTCGTCGCCGACCTGAAGAAAGCCGGGTTGCTGGTCGAGAGCAATGGCGCTCAATGTGTATTCCTCGAAGAATTCAAGACTGCAGAAGGCACACCGCTGCCCGTGATCGTGCAAAAGGCCGGCGGCGGTTATCTGTACGCAACCACTGACCTGGCGGCCGTGCGCTACCGCAGCAATGTCCTGAAAGCCGACCGCGCTCTGTACTTCGTCGATCAGCGTCAGGCCCTGCACTTCCAGCAAGTGTTTGAGGTCGCCCGTCGCGCAGGCTTCGTCACCAACGGCATGCAGATGGAGCACATGGGCTTTGGCACCATGAACGGCGCCGACGGCCGTCCGTTCAAGACCCGCGATGGCGGCACCGTCAAGCTGGTCGACCTGCTGGACGAAGCCGAAGAACGCGCCTACGTGCTGGTGAAAGAGAAAAACCCTGAGGTTGCCGAAGACGAACTGCGCACCATCGCCAAGGCGGTGGGCATTAGTGCGGTCAAATACGCCGACTTGTCGAAGCATCGCGCCAGCGATTACAGCTTCAACTTCGATCAGATGTTGAGCTTCGAAGGCAACACCGCGCCTTACCTGCTGTACGCCTACACCCGTGTCTCCGGCGTGTTCCGCAAGCTGGGCGAGGCCTTCGACGAAACCAAAGGCCAGATCATTCTCGAAGCACCGCACGAGCAGGATCTGGCGGCGCGTCTGGCGCAGTTCGGCGAAACCGTGAACAACGTCGCCGAGAAAGGCACCCCGCACGTGCTGTGCGCCTACCTGTACGATCTGGCCGGTCTGTTCTCGAGCTTCTACGAGAACTGCCCGATCCTGAACGCGGAAAACCCCGAGCAACAGCAAAGCCGTCTGCGCCTCGCGCACCTGACCGGCCGCACTCTCAAGCAAGGCCTGCAATTGCTGGGTCTGGAAACTCTGGAGCGTATGTAAGTTGGCAGTCAAAAAGAAACCTGCTCCCAAGCGCGGCGCCAGCCGGTATGAGGCCCCCGCAAAGAAGCCGATTCCGGGATGGCTGTGGCTGGCGATCGGCCTTTCCGTTGGAGCCTTCATCGTTTTCCTGATGAAACTGGAGCCCGGCAGCGGCGACGACATCAAGCGGAACAAGGCTGACGCCAAGGCCGCGAAGATCGCCGAGGCGAACAAGACGCCGCCGAGCCCGACCGCGCCGGTCAAGCCGAAGTACGATTTCTATACCTTGCTGCCGGAGTCGGAAGTCATCGTGCCAAACGAAGCGGTGCCCGAGAAGACACCGCCGCCCGTGGTCGCGCCCACGACACCGGTTACGCCTGAGCAGGCAGCGAAAATCGATACCGCTCGCGCTCAGGCCGCGCTCAGTGGCCTGACACCTCCACCGGCACCACCGGTCACCAAGCCCGCGCCTGTGACGACGTTCTTCCTGCAAGCGGGCTCCTTCCGCAAGCAGGCAGACGCCGACAAGGTGCGTGCACAGATCATTCTGCTAGGCCAGGCTGCGACGGTTGAGTCGGGCACGGTCAAGGATGAAACCTGGTACCGCGTGCTGGTAGGGCCGTTCAGCAACCGCGAACAGTTGACGACCGCGCAGAAACAGCTGGCCGGTGGCGGGTTCAGTAACCTTTTGTTGCAACAGCGCCAGAGCCGTTAAGAACCTTCTCCTACCTGTAGGAGCGAGGCTTGTCCCGCGATCGTCGACGTAGTCGTCGTGAAATCTGTGGATGCGGTGTGTCAGAAATGACAGCGTCGTCCGATTTTACGACTGCTTCGCAGCCGATCGCGGGACAAGCCACGCTCCTACATTGGTATGCGGCGTCTGCCCTCATCAACAGCTGCCATTCATCCCCTCCGGCAGTTGAAATACCCGCCCCCACCCCCATATGAGTTTCCATCAGGGCATTTTCGCCCCGCAGCGTGGAGACTCTCCCCTTGACCACCATCGTTTCAGTGCGCCGCCAAGGCAAAGTCGTCATGGCGGGTGACGGCCAGGTTTCCCTCGGCAACACCGTCATGAAAGGCAACGCCAAAAAAGTCCGCCGTCTTTATCACGGTCAGGTCATCGCCGGTTTCGCAGGCGCCACTGCCGACGCCTTCACCCTGTTCGAACGCTTCGAAGCTCAGCTGGAAAAACACCAGGGCCACCTCGTCCGCGCAGCCGTCGAGCTGGCGAAAGACTGGCGGACCGACCGTTCCCTGAGCCGTCTGGAGGCCATGCTGGCCGTTGCCAACAAAGATGCCTCGCTGATCATCACCGGCAACGGCGACGTCGTAGAGCCCGAGGATGGCCTGATTGCCATGGGTTCCGGCGGTGCTTTCGCCCAGGCCGCCGCGCGCGCCCTGCTGTTGAAAACCGAACTGTCGGCGCGTGAAATCGCCGAGACCGCCTTGCACATCGCCGGCGACATCTGCGTGTTCACCAACCACAACATCACCATTGAGGAGCAGGACCTCGCCGAATGAGTCCTGCCACGGGCCGCAATTCACCGCGGCCCGTTGAACTCATCCACGACCGAGGACCGTTGAAAACCATGTCCATGACTCCCCGTGAAATCGTCCACGAACTCAATCGCCATATCATCGGCCAGGACGATGCCAAGCGCGCCGTCGCCATTGCGCTGCGCAACCGCTGGCGCCGGATGCAGCTGCCGGAAGAGCTGCGCGTCGAAGTCACCCCGAAGAACATTCTGATGATCGGCCCGACCGGTGTCGGTAAAACCGAGATCGCCCGTCGCCTGGCCAAGCTCGCCAACGCGCCCTTCATCAAGGTCGAAGCCACCAAATTCACCGAAGTCGGTTATGTGGGCCGTGACGTCGAATCGATCATTCGTGATCTGGCCGACGCCGCCATGAAACTGTTGCGCGAACAGGAAATGACTAAGGTACGTCATCGCGCCGAAGACGCTGCCGAAGACCGTATTCTCGACGCCCTGCTGCCACCGGCACGCGTAGGCTTCAACGAAGATGCGTCGTCGAGCAGTGACTCCAACACGCGTCAGCTGTTCCGCAAGCGCCTGCGCGAAGGCCAACTGGATGACAAGGAAATCGAAATCGAAGTCGCTGAAATGAGCGGCGTCGATATCTCCGCGCCACCCGGCATGGAAGAGATGACCAACCAGTTGCAAAGCCTGTTCGCCAATATGGGCAAGGGCAAAAAGAAGAGCCGCAAGCTGAAGGTCAAGGACGCGCTCAAGATGGTCCGCGACGAAGAGGCGAGCCGTTTGGTCAATGACGAGGAGCTCAAGGGCAAGGCACTGGAAGCCGTCGAGCAACACGGCATCGTGTTCATCGACGAGATCGACAAGGTTGCCAAGCGTGGTAACGTCGGTGGCGCCGATGTGTCTCGCGAAGGTGTACAGCGCGACCTGCTGCCTCTGATCGAAGGCTGCACCGTTAACACCAAGCTGGGCATGGTCAAGACCGATCACATCCTGTTCATCGCCTCCGGCGCGTTCCACCTGAGCAAGCCGAGCGATCTGGTGCCTGAACTGCAGGGTCGTCTGCCGATCCGTGTCGAACTCAAGGCGCTGAGTCCGCAGGACTTCGAACGCATCCTGAGCGAGCCACACGCGTCCCTGACCGAGCAATACCGCGAGTTGCTGAAAACGGAAGGCCTGAATATCGAATTCATGCCCGAAGGTATCAAGCGTCTGGCGGAAATCGCCTGGCAGGTCAACGAAAAGACCGAGAACATCGGGGCCCGTCGCCTGCACACCTTGCTGGAGCGCCTGCTGGAAGAAGTGTCTTTCAGCGCGGGTGACTTGGCGACCTCGCAGGACGCCGGAACGATCCAGATCGACGCCGACTACGTCAACAGCCATCTGGGCGAGCTGGCGGAAGACGAAGATTTGTCGCGCTATATTCTCTAATCGCAACCCACCGCGAGGTCCGTCCAGCCGCTACTATTCGGCTGGACACAGATCTCCTGTAGAAGCCGGCTTGCTGGCGAATGCTGCAGATCAGTCGCCTACGATGTCGGCTGTGCTATGGCGCTCGCCAGCACGCTGGCTCCTACAACGTCCTGCGCAAGGCGCGAATGCCCATGACCCGCATCCCCACTGCCATCCAGCTTCACAAAGCCTCGAAAATTCTCAGCCTGAAATATGGGCCGGATGAGGAATACCATCTGCCCGCCGAATTCCTGCGGGTGCATTCGCCTTCCGCCGAGGTGCAGGGGCATGGCAATCCGATTCTGCAATTCGGCAAACTGGGCGTCGGCCTGACGAAGATAGAGCCCGCCGGCCAGTACGCACTAAAACTGACCTTCGACGACGGTCATGACAGCGGACTGTTCACCTGGGAGTACCTCGAACAACTGGCGCAACGCCAGACACAGTTATGGGACGACTATCTGGCCGAGCTGAAAGCAGCAGGCAAATCCCGCGACCCTTCCGAGCAGGTCATTCGACTGATGCTTTGACCCGCGGCTCTAGTCCGCGCCTTGACGACCGACTGGCATTTTAGGACGCACTTTCTAATTCCATTTGCTTCAATGTTCCGCGCAGCGGTCAATGACTGACCCTGCTTGCGATTTTTTGAAATCTCGCGTAACCAATGATTCTGGCAAGCCATCTGCATCGGAGAATTTGCAGAAGCCTGTCGGTGTTGTTCGTAGCCGTCGCTTGCAGCACCCCTAAAAACTCGGTGCCTTGCGTAAACGTTCACACCGGTTGTGTTAATCATCGGTCACCCGAGAGCAGTACTGGCGTTTGCCCGTGGTGTGTTTTCACAGGGATACCAGTGCTCGTCTCAGGACAATGGAGCGTCGTAGATGAGTAACAAGAGTAATGATGATCTGCCGCGTCAAGCCTCTGAACACACCTTGGGGTTGAACCCTGTCGTAGGCCTGAGGCGCAAGGATTTGCTCACCACGGCACGCAGGGTACTGACTCAGGCCATCAAACAGCCCTTCCACAGCGCCAAGCACGTGGCCCACTTTGGGCTCGAACTCAAAAACGTCATGCTCGGCAAATCCACACTGGCACCCGACAGTGACGACCGTCGCTTTGCCGACCCGGCCTGGAGCCAGAACCCGCTCTATCGCCGTTACTTGCAAACCTACCTCGCCTGGCGAAAGGAGCTGCACGACTGGATCGACGACAGCAGCCTGTCCGATCAAGACATCAGCCGCGGTCACTTCGTGATCACCCTGATGACCGAAGCGATGTCACCCACCAATGGCGCGGCCAATCCGGCAGCGGTCAAACGCTTTTTCGAAACCGGCGGCAAGAGCATCCTCGATGGCTTGTCGCATCTGGCGAAAGACCTGGTGAACAACGGCGGCATGCCAAGCCAGGTCAACATGGACGCATTCGAAGTTGGCAAAAACCTGGGGACCACCGAAGGCGCGGTGGTGTTTCGCAACGACGTCCTGGAGCTGATCCAGTACAAGCCCATCACCGAGCAGGTGTTTGAACGCCCGCTGTTGGTGGTCCCGCCGCAGATCAACAAATTCTACGTGTTTGACCTGAGCCCGGAAAAAAGCCTGGCCCGCTTCTGCCTGCGCAACCACGTGCAGACGTTCATCATCAGTTGGCGCAACCCGACCAAGGCGCAGCGCGAGTGGGGTCTGTCGACCTATATCGACGCCGTGAAAGAAGCCGTGGACGTGGTCTGCAAGATCACCGGCAGCAAAGACGTGAACATGCTGGGCGCCTGTTCCGGCGGCATCACCTGCACCGCGCTGCTGGGGCACTATGCAGCGCTGGGCGAGCAGAAGGTCAATGCACTGACCCTGCTGGTGAGCGTGCTCGACACCACACTGGACACGCAGGTCGCGCTGTTCGTCGACGAGCAGACGCTGGAGTCGGCCAAGCGACACTCGTACCAGGCGGGCGTGCTGGAAGGCAAAGACATGGCGAAGGTGTTCGCCTGGATGCGCCCCAACGACCTGATCTGGAACTACTGGGTGAACAACTACCTGCTGGGCAACGAGCCGCCGGTGTTCGACATCCTGTTCTGGAACAACGACACCACCCGTCTGCCCGCCGCGTTTCATGGTGACTTGATCGAGATGTTCAAGAACAATCCGCTGGTTCGCCCCAACGCGCTGGAGGTGTGCGGCACACCGATCGATTTGAAGCAGGTCAAAAGCGACATCTTCTGTCTGGCCGGCACCAACGACCACATCACTCCGTGGGTGTCGTGCTACAAGTCGGCCAGGTTGTTTGGCGGCAAGACCGAGTTCGTGCTGTCCAACAGCGGGCATATCCAGAGCATCCTGAACCCGCCGGGCAATCCGAAGGCGCGGTTCATGACCAATCCGGAAATGCCGGACGACGCCAACCGCTGGCAGGAAGACGCGACCAAGCACACCGATTCCTGGTGGCCGTACTGGCACGCCTGGCAGGCCGAACGCTCCGGCAAACTGAAAAAGTCCCCCGCTACACTGGGCAACAAGGCGTATCCGGCGGGAGAGGCTTCGCCGGGGACGTATGTTCACGAGCGGTAGCGTGTCACTGTAGGCGCGTGGATTGTCCAGCGATGGATACGCCTGTGGGAGCGAGCTTGCTCGCGAAGGGGGCCGGCCAGGCGCCAACGCTGGGGAGAATGTACCGGCCTCTTCGCGAGCAAGCTCGCTCCCACAGGATCTGCGTCTGGCATCAAGAACACAGTGCAGTAAGGAACGGCAAGCATCGAACACACAGGAACCGCCGAGGCGGTTTCAGGACCGGAAACGCGCAGGACTGCATTACCGGCGTTTAACCCACAGGGCTTCGCGCATGCCGCAACCGTTTGTATTTCGCACCATCGATCTGGATGGCCACAACATCCGCACCGCAGTGCGCCCCGGCAAGAGTCATCTCACGCCGCTACTGATTTTCAACGGCATCGGCGCCAATCTGGAGCTGGTGTTTCCCTTCGTCGACGCACTGGACCCGGACCTTGAGGTCATTGCCTTCGATGTGCCCGGTGTGGGCGGCTCTTCGACGCCCAGTCGCCCCTACCGCTTTCCCGGCCTGGCCAGACTCGCGGCGCGCATGCTCGATTATCTGGACTATGGTCAGGTCAATGCGATTGGCGTGTCCTGGGGCGGCGCGCTGGCTCAGCAGTTCGCTCATGACTATCCCGAGCGCTGCAAAAAGCTCGTGCTGGCCGCCACTGCGGCGGGCGCCGTGATGGTCCCGGGCAAGCCGAGAGTGTTGTGGTTGATGGCGAGCCCGCGGCGCTATATCCAGCCGTCTCACGTGATTCGCATCGCGCCGGAAATCTACGGTGGCGCTTTCCGCCGCGACCCGCACCTGGCCGCCAACCACGCGGCCAAGGTCCGTTCGTCCGGAAAGCTGGGTTATTACTGGCAGTTGTTCGCGGGCATGGGCTGGACGAGCATTCACTGGCTGCACAAGATTCGACAGCCCACGCTGGTACTGGCCGGGGATGATGATCCGTTGATTCCGTTGATCAATATGCGACTGCTGGCCTGGCGCATACCCAATGCCCAGCTACACATAATCGACGACGGTCATTTGTTTTTGATTACGCGGGCTGAAGCTGTCGCGCCAATCATCATGAAGTTTCTTCAGCAGGAACGGCAACGCGCCGTCATGCACCCCCAACCCGCCCCCATCGTGCGATAACCCCAGAGGATTTGCCGATACCGGCAGGAGCAGGTGTTTCACAACAGGAAAAATCGCTTCATTGACTGCACTGTCAGCGGGATTGCCGAGGTGCAGAGTGGCGCGGGTAACGGATCCTGGCGTTGCCCGCGCAGGCGTACGTGTTGATGGTCTGACGAAGGAGTGTTGATCCATGCGAGACAAACCGGCGAAGAGTGCTTATCCAACGCCAGCGACCTACATCAACGCGCAGAGTGCGATCACCGGTCTGCGCGGCAGGGACCTGTTCTCGACCTTGCGCAGCGTGGCGCTGCAAGGCCTCAAACACCCGGTTTACACAGCGCGTCACGCGCTGGCGCTCGGTGGTCAGCTGGGGCGTGTCATGCTGGGCGACACGCCCTATCAGCCTCACCCGAACGACACGCGCTTCATTGACCCGACCTGGACCCACAACCCCCTCTATCGGCGCGGCTTGCAGGCCTATTTAAGCTGGCAGCACCAAGTGCGCCACTGGATCGACGACAGTGGCCTGTCCGAAGACGATCGCTCTCGCGCGCAGTTCATCTTTGCACTGCTCAACGATGCGCTGGCGCCGACCAACAGCCTGCTTAATCCCCTGGCCGTCAAAGAGCTGTTCAATTCCGGCGGCACCAGTGTGGTGAAAGGCTTGAGCCACATGCTCGACGACTTCATGCACAACAACGGCCTGCCCAGCCAGACCACGAAAGATGCGTTCGAGATCGGCCGCACGCTGGCGGTAACGCCCGGCGCGGTGGTCTTTCGCAACGAACTGCTGGAGCTGATTCAATACAAGCCGATGAGCGAAAAGCAGTACGCGCGCCCGCTGCTGATCGTGCCGCCGCAAATCAACAAGTTCTACATTTTCGACCTGAGCCCGACCAACAGCTTTGTCCAGTACGCGCTGAAAAACGGCTTGCAGACCTTCATCATCAGTTGGCGAAATCCGGATGTGCGCCATCGCGAATGGGGGTTGTCCAGTTACGTTGAGGCCGCGGAAGAAGCGATGAACGTGTGCCGCGCGATCACCGGGGCGCGCGAGGTCAACCTGATGGGCGCCTGCGCGGGCGGTCTGACGATTGCTGCGCTGCAGGGCCATTTGCAGGCCAAACGGCAGATGCGTCGGGTGTCGAGCGCGACGTATCTGGTGAGTCTTCTGGACAGTCAGATCGAGAGCCCGGCGACGTTGTTCATTGATGAGCAGACGCTGGAAGCGGCCAAGCGCCGCTCTTATCAGCGCGGCGTGCTGGACGGTCGCGACCTGGCCAAGGTGTTCGCCTGGATGCGCCCCAACGATTTGATCTGGGCTTATTGGGTCAACAATTACCTGCTGGGCAAGGCGCCGCCACCCTTCGACATCCTCTACTGGAACAATGACAGCACTCGCCTGCCCGCTGCGTTGCATGGCGACCTGCTGGACTTCTTCAAGCACAACCCGTTGACTCATCCGGGCGGCCTGGAAGTCTGCGGCACGCCGATCGACCTGCAGAAGGTCACCGTAGACAGCTTCAGTGTCGCGGGCATCAACGACCACATCACGCCATGGGATGTGGTCTATCGCTCGACGTTGCTGCTGGGTGGGGAGCGCCGCTTTCTGCTTTCCAACAGCGGGCATGTCCAAAGCATTCTCAACCCACCGGGCCACCCGAAGGCCAATTTTGTCGAGAACAACAAGCTGAGCAGCGATCCGCGCGCCTGGTATTACGACGCCCAACGCACCGAAGGCAGTTGGTGGCCAACATGGCTGAGCTGGATTCAGGAGCGTTCAGGCGCTCAGCGCGAAACCCTGACCGCGCTGGGCAACCAGAATTACCCGCCGATGGAGGCCGCGCCAGGGACGTACGTGCGGGTCCGTTGAACATCTGTAATACCTGTAGGAGCGCGCTTGCCCGCGATCAGGGAGTGTCAGGCGCCAACGATTTGCCGGAACTGACGCAATCGCGGGCAAGCGCGCTCCTACAGTTCTTCGCCTTGCTCGACAAATCAGCTTATGCACCGAACTAAGAAGACTGGATGAAGACCCGCGACCGCATACTCGAATGCGCCCTGCTGCTGTTCAATCAACAGGGCGAACCCAACGTCTCGACACTGGAAATTGCCAACGAGCTGGAAATCAGTCCGGGCAACCTCTACTACCACTTTCATGGCAAGGAGCCGTTGGTGATGGAGCTGTTCGAGCGCTTTCAGCATGAGCTGGCGCCACTGCTCGATCCACCCGTCGACGCACGTCTGGATGCCGAGGATTACTGGCTGTTCCTGCACCTGATCGTCGAACGTCTGTCGCACTATCGGTTTCTGTTCCAGGACCTTTCCAACCTCGCCAGCCGTCTGCCGAAGCTGGCGCGCGGCATCCGTAGTCTGCTCAATTCAATCAAGCGCACACTGGCGTCGTTGCTGGCTCGCCTGAAAGCCGAAGGCCAGGTCACCAGCGACACCCAAGCGCTGGGGCAGTTGGTGGAGCAGATCACCCTGACCCTGCTGTTCTCCCTGGATTACCAGCGCATCCTGGATAGGGAAGGTGAAACACGCGTCGTGGTTTACCAGATCATGATGCTCGTCGCGCCGCACCTCAAACCCGGCGCACGGCATGCGGCCGAGCAGTTGGCGCGGCATTACCTGGAGGAT
This sequence comes from Pseudomonas sp. NFACC02, assembly GCF_900110765.1. Taxonomy (GTDB): domain Bacteria; phylum Pseudomonadota; class Gammaproteobacteria; order Pseudomonadales; family Pseudomonadaceae; genus Aquipseudomonas. Next base: position 8,766 of record NZ_FOEO01000061.1, on the reverse strand, counting down.
TGAGTCGGCGGTTGCTGGAGGATGCACCTGCAGGCAAGCGCTCACCTACAAAAAACCCGACCTGCTTTCACAGATCGGGTTTTGGTGTAACCAGCCGGGAATCAGGACTGGCTGGACGGTGTCGGCGGCGTGGAAGCGGTCGACGGTGTGGCGGCCGGAGCGGTAGGCGCTGAAGCTGCCGGGGCGGCGCTGGCGGCTGGAGCTGGCGTGGCTGCGGCCGGCTTGGTAGCCGCAGGTTTTTTGGCTGCTGCAGGCTTCTTCGCGGCGGCGGGTTTCGCCGCTGGCTTGGCAGCAGGTTTCGCTGCGGCCTTCGGTGCAGGTTTGGCAGCCGGTTTCGCGGCAACCGTTTTCGCCTTGGCTGCGGTGGAGGCCGCCGCTTTGGACGCTGCAGCAACCGGTTTGGCGGCGGCTTTCGCCACGGCAGGTTTCGCCGCTGCCGTCTTCTTCGCAACGGTGCTCGCCGCTTTCGCTACAGGCTTGGCGGCCGCTTTAGCCAGAGGCTTGGCGGTGGTCTTGGCTGCAGGTTTGGCCGCTGCGGTTTTCGAGATGGGCGTGACCGATGCACCGGTCAGCTTCTCGATTTGCCGGGTCAGAAGATCGACCTTGCTATGCAGCGCTTTGACTTCGTTGCGGCTGGGAACACCCAAGCGGGAAATCGCGCTGTTCAGGCGCTTGTCGAACGCCCCTTCCAGTTCGCCCCATTTGCCCAGTGCCAGGTCTTTCACGTCGCCGACGCGAGACTTGGTGGAAGCTTTGGCGGTGTCGACTGTCTTGCCCACGGTCGCCTTGGTTTCCTTCTCGGCCTTTTCGCCGTCTTTCACCAGCGTTTCGAAAAGCTTACTGCCGTCATTGCTGATCTTCGAGTAAGCGCCTAAACCAGCCAGCCAGATTTGACGGGAGTATTTTTCAACCTCGCCAATCCAGGAGCTGCCTTCTTTTTTTTCAGTTTTCTTCTTGCCAGCCATCCTGCTCTCCTTATTGTTTACGCGCGACACGTTCGAGCAATGCCGTCAGCTCATCGAGCTTAGCAGAGAGTGTCTCGACATCATGTTTAGACGGAATGCCGATGCGATTCAAGGCGCTGGCCACGCGGCGGTCAAACGCACTTTCGATTTTGTCGAGCTGCACTTCCACACGGCCTTTGACCTTGGTGATTTCGCCCTTGAACTCGCCCTTGGCCGAATCGATTTCGCTGTTGGCCGCCTCGACCTTTTCATCAATGACTTTCTTGGCTTTTTTCTCGGTCTGCTCGCCCGTCCTGATCAGCTCTTTGACGTATTCGGCACCTTCCTGTCCGGCCTTTACATAAGCGCCGAGGCCGGCGAGCCAGATCTTGCGCGCATAGAGACGAACCTCGGAAACGGCCTTGGTTTCTTCGGCTTCGATTTTCTTCTTCAAGGTAACTTTGACCATGTCGCACCTCACGCTCGAAAGGGATAGGAGGAACCGCCCGCGGGAAGTTGGGGGCATGGGCACAAAGTAGAGAGAAAAATTAGAAAGCTCACCCTAGGTTGGGGTCGGGTGATGTAGGAGCGTGGCTTGTCCAGCGATCGGCTGCGAAGCAGTCGTAGATGCGGCCAAGCCGTTGCTCCAGGATTACCGCAAACTCAGGTTTACGACGACTTCGTCGCCGATCGCGGGACAAGCCACGCTCCTACAGGGTAATGCGTTACGCCGTCAACGCTTTGTCCAGCTGTCGCTCGACTTCGGACTGGATGGTGCTGCTCATGGCCGAGAGGAAGAAATTCAACTCGATGTTGACCCGCACCAGCGCGTCCTCGACCTCAACCGTCCCTTTTGCGCCCTTGCCTTCCAGCGACACCGTGTCGCCGTTCCAGGTGTGCTCGATGCCATATTTGTCGCCCAGTTTTTCAGCGAGCAGCTCGGCCTTCTCGCGGGCTTTGTCCTTACCCAGTGCATGCGGGCGTTCTACGGTAATTCGCGCCATTGACGGGCTCCTTCATCGAGGTAAATCGTCGGCGCACTATACCAGCGGCGCCCAACGAAGAAACTGTTGACGGTGAGCCTTGTCAAGACAAAGCCAGCCCCGACGATTAGAATGGCGGCACTTTATTCCGGTGACAGCGATATGAACGATCCGCGCAAAGGCAGCGATGCCGAACCCACCACCCACTTCGGTTACAAAACCGTAGCGGAAAGCCAGAAGGCCGAGAAAGTCGCCGAGGTTTTCCACTCCGTTGCAGCCAAGTACGACCTGATGAACGACGTGCTGTCCGGTGGCATGCACCGCCTGTGGAAGCGCTTCACCATCGAGCTTTCAGGCGTGCGCACCGGCAACCGCGTGCTGGACATCGCGGGCGGCACGGGCGACCTGGCGAAGAAGTTCTCCCACCTGGTCGGTCCGACCGGCGAAGTCGTGCTGGCCGACATCAACGCCTCGATGCTCAAGGTCGGTCGTGACCGCCTGCTCGATCGCGGCGTGGCAGGCAATATCAAGTTCGTCCAGGCCGACGCTGAAAAGCTGCCGTTCCCGGACAACTACTTCGACTGCGTGACCATCGCCTTCGGTCTGCGCAACGTCACCCACAAGGAAGACGCCATCCGCTCCATGTTGCGCGTGCTAAAGCCCGGCGGTCGTTTGCTGGTGCTCGAATTTTCCAAGCCGACCAACAAGGTGATGTCCAAGGTCTACGACGCTTACTCGTTCGCGTTCATGCCGCTGGCCGGCAAATTGATCACCAACGACTCGGAAAGCTACCGCTATCTGGCCGAGTCGATCCGCATGCATCCGGATCAGGAAACCCTGAAGTCGATGATGGTACACGCCGGTTTCGACCGCGTGACTTACCACAACATGACCTCCGGCATCGTTGCCCTGCACCGTGGCATCAAGCCCTGATGTTGATCAGCGGCTTGCTCGCCGGCGTCGAGCACGGCATCAATCGCGTGCTGCAGATGGACAGCACCGCCCTGCCACGCCTTGACCGGCTCAGTGGCAAGGTGATTGCGGTCGAGTGCAGCCACCCTGCGTTTCATCTGTACATCCTCCCCAGTGACGAAGGCCTGATGTTGGCGGCGAACTGGGAAGGCGGTGCCGATGTGACCCTGCGCGCCCCCGCCGCGAGCCTGATGCGTCTGGCGTTGAACAAGGACAAGACCGCAGTGCTGCACAGCCCTGAGGTCGAGCTGGATGGCGAGAGCGCCGTGCTGCTGGAGCTGACCGGCGTGCTGCAGGACCTCGATCTGGACTGGGAATACGAGCTGCAACGCTGGCTGGGGCCCGTCGCGACGACGTTGATCGGCGGCCATCTGCGCAATAGCGCACGCTGGACCGGTGACAGCCTCTCCAGCCTGCGCCTGAACCTGGCCGACTACCTGGCCGAAGAGTCCCGCACCCTGGTCGGCAAACGCGAGGCAGAAGCCCGCTTTGCCGAACTGGATCAGACCAAACAAGACCTGGAACGCCTCGAAGCCCGCTTCGAGCGTCTGGCCCAATCCCTCAAATCCAGCGATAACGCATGAGCCTGCTTGCCGTCCGCCGCCTGTTTCGCATCCAGCGTGTCGTAATCCGTTACCGCCTCGATGACCTGCTGTTTGCCCTGCCGCTGCCTTGGTGGCTGCTGGCCGTACGCTTCGTGCTGCCGTGGCGCTGGATTCCGCGACGCAAGAATGAGCTGACACGCGGCGCACGATTGCGCCTGGCGTTGCAGGACCTGGGGCCGATCTTCATCAAGTTCGGCCAGTTGCTGTCTACTCGACGCGACCTCCTGCCCGAGGACATCGCCGACGAGCTGATGCTGTTGCAGGACCGGGTACCACCGTTCGAATCCGAGAAGGCCGTTGCGCTGATCGAGTCTCAGCTCGGCGCGAAGATCAGCCAGGTGTTCGCCCGCTTCGACGTCGCGCCGCTGGCATCCGCTTCGGTGGCACAGGTTCACGCCGCGCAACTTAAAACCGGCGAAGAAGTGGTGGTCAAAGTGGTGCGTCCTGGCTTGAAGCCGATCATCGGATCGGATCTGGCCTGGTTGTTCATTCTTGCCAGAATCGCCGAACGGCTCTCCGCCGACGCCCGCCTGCTGCACCCGGTGGACGTGGTCGCCGACTACGAAAAGACTATCTACGACGAACTCGACCTGTTGCGCGAGGCGGCGAACTCCAGCCAGCTGCGCCGTAACTTCGAAGGTTCGCCGATGCTCTATGTCCCGCAGGTGTACTGGGACTGGTGCCGGCCAAAAGTGCTGGTGATGGAGCGCATCTACGGGGTTCAGGTCACTGATCTGGCGACCCTGGCCGATCAGCGCACCGACATGAAGAAACTCGCTGAACGGGGCGTGGAGCTGTTCTTCACCCAGGTGTTCCGCGACAGTTTTTTCCACGCCGACATGCACCCCGGCAATATCTTCGTCAGCACCGTTGCGCCATGGGATCCGCAGTACATCGCCATCGACTGCGGCATCGTGGGCAGTCTGACACCGGAAGATCAGGATTACCTGGCGCGCAACCTGTTCGCCTTCTTCAAGCGCGATTATCGCCGCGTCGCGCAGTTGCACATCGACTCGGGCTGGGTGCCGGCGGAAACCAAACTCAACGAATTCGAAGCGGCCATCCGTACCGTGTGCGAGCCGATCTTTGAAAAGCCCCTCAAGGACATTTCCTTCGGACAGGTCTTGATGCGCCTTTTCCAGACCGCGCGCCGCTTCAACATGGAAGTACAGCCGCAACTGGTGTTGCTGCAGAAGACCCTGCTCAACATCGAAGGTCTGGGCCGTCAGTTGTACCCGGAGCTGGACCTGTGGAGCACCGCCCAGCCGTTTCTGGAACGCTGGATGCGTGAACGCGTCAGCCCCAGGACGCTGATCGGCAACCTGCAATCCCAGGTCGAGCAGATTCCGCATCTGGCCAACATGACCCGCGACCTGCTGGAACGCCTGTCACAGCCACACAGATCCGATCCGCCACCGCCCTACGCGCGTAACAGAGACCATTGGGCGCTGCGCCTGATCGGCGCCGGCCTGCTGGCAGGCGGGGTTATTCTGGCCACCGCCCATACTCAATCGGGCGACGAACTGATGGCCTTGAGTGCCTGGCCCGCCTTGTTGATGCTGGTGGCCGGCCTTTATCTGGTCGTGCGCCGATAGCCATCCGCGGGCGCCGCTGGCACACTAACCCATCGATAAAGCGGCCGGAGCCGACGATGAAAGACTGGCTGGACGAGATTAAGTGGGACAGCGAGGGGTTGGTGCCTGCGATTGCGCAGGACCATAAAACCGGGCGCGTGCTGATGATGGCCTGGATGAACCGTGAGGCACTGAGCCTGACCGCAGCCGAAAACCGCGCCATCTACTGGTCGCGCTCCCGTGGCAAGCTGTGGCGCAAAGGCGAAGAATCGGGCCATGTGCAGAAACTGCACGAACTGCGTCTGGACTGCGACGCCGACGTAATCATTCTGATGGTCGAGCAGATAGGCGGCATCGCCTGCCACACCGGCCGCGAGAGCTGCTTCTACCGTGTCTATGACAACGCTGGCTGGAAAACCGTGGACCCGGTGCTCAAAGACCCTGAAGCCATTTATAAGGCAGGACACTGAACATGACTGATACCTTGTCTCGCCTTGCGCAGGTACTCGAAGAGCGCAAAGGCGCGGCTGCCGACTCCTCCTACGTCGCCAGTCTCTACCACAAGGGGCTGAACAAGATTCTGGAGAAGGTGGGCGAAGAGTCGGTCGAAACCATCATCGCCGCCAAAGATGCCGCCATCAGCGGTGACTGCAGCGATGTCATCTACGAAACCGCCGATTTGTGGTTCCATAGTCTGGTCATGCTTGCAGCACTGGGCCAGCATCCACAGGCCGTACTCGATGAGCTGGATCGCCGTTTCGGGTTGTCTGGCCACGCCGAAAAAGCGGCGCGTTCGGCGGAATAAACCGCGAGCCTGCGGGCTCTGAATTTCTTGTGAGGAACGTGACATGGGCATTTTTGACTGGAAACACTGGATCGTCATTCTTGTGGTCGTCGTGCTGGTCTTCGGCACCAAGAAACTCAAGAACCTGGGCACCGACGTCGGCGAATCGATCAAAGGCTTTCGCAAAGCCATGAACGACGACGAGAAGCCTTCCGAGCAGCCACCGGTTCAGCCGCAACCGACTGCGCAGCCAGTTCCGCCAAACCAGCCGCTGCATCAGCCGCACACCATCGATGCGCAGGCGCAGAAAGTCGAAGAGCCCATCCGCAAAGACTAGGTCGTGACGCATGTTTGGTATCAGCTTCTCTGAACTGCTGCTGGTCGGTCTCGTTGCCCTGCTGGTGCTGGGCCCCGAGCGCCTGCCGGGAGCAGCACGCACCGCCGGACTTTGGGTCGGGCGTCTGAAACGCAGCTTCAATGCGATCAAACAGGAAGTTGAGCGCGAAATCGGCGCCGATGAAATTCGCCGTCAGTTGCACAACGAGCACATTCTTTCGCTGGAAGAAGAAGCGCGCAAAATCATGCAGCCGCAGCAACCACCGGCTCCGCCTGTCGTGCCGCCGACCGCGCAAACCGAAACGTCGCCCGCCAGTGAGCCCGTCATGGGCGCAGCACCGTCCCCTGGCCCTGCCGCCGATATCGGCCCGGCCGCACCGGCAGAAACCGCGTCGGTCAGCCCACCGCCCGCTCAGGCTCACCCCGAGCCGGTGCCGCCTGCATCGACACCTGCGCCAGCACCGGTGACCACGCCGGCCACTGCGGTGCAGAGCGCACCTTCCGCTAACGATTCGTCACAGCCACCACGAGCCCCATGAGCGAAATTCCGGAAAACGACCAGCAAATGCCACTGGTCTCGCACCTCACTGAACTGCGCTCGCGCCTGCTGCGGTGTGTGCTGGCGATCTTCGTGATCTTCGGCGCGCTGTTTTACTTCACACAGAAGATCTACACCTTCGTTTCAGCGCCATTGCGTAAGTTTTTGCCGGAAGGCGCGACGATGATCGCCACCGACGTGGCCTCGCCGTTCCTGACGCCCTTCAAGCTGACCATGATGGTGGCGCTGTTCCTGGCCATGCCGGTGATCCTGTACCAGATCTGGGGCTTTATTGCGCCGGGCTTGTACAAGCATGAGAAGCGCGTGGCAGTGCCGTTGCTGATCTCCAGCATCATTCTGTTCTATGCCGGGATGGCGTTCGCCTACTTCCTGGTTTTCCCGCTGATCTTCCACTTCTTCGCCAGCGTGACCCCGGAAGGGGTGTCGATGATGACGGACATCTCCAGCTACCTGGATTTCGTCATGACGCTGTTCTTGGCCTTTGGCGTGGCCTTTGAAATTCCGGTGGCCGTCGTGTTGCTGGTGTGGATTGGCATCGTCGACGTCAAATACCTGAAGAAGATTCGTCCATACGTGGTGATTGGCTGTTTCGTGGTCGGCATGATCCTCACCCCGCCGGATATCTTCTCGCAGACGTTGCTCGCGGTGCCGATGTGGCTGCTGTTTGAAATCGGGGTGCTGTGCAGCTCGATGGTCACCAAGCGGGGCGATCACGAAGACGACGAAAAGGCAGAAGACAAGCAAGACCAGCCGCCAGCGACCCAGCCGTGAACCTGTTGCTGCTTGAAGAGGCCGATTTCATTTCGGCTGACCGCGTGGTCCTGCGTGACCGGCGCCTCAAGCACATGCAGGAGGTGCATCGTTCGCAAGTCGGTGACAGCCTGCGCGTCGGTCGCGTGGGCGGTCTGCTGGGCAGCGCAGAGTTGCTGCGGCTGGAGCCTCGCGAGGCCGAGCTGATGGTGGCCTTCGACCGCGAACCTCCCGCCAAACTGCCGCTGACGCTGATCCTCGCCCTGCCACGCCCGAAAATGCTGCGCCGGGTGTTCCAGACCGTCGCCACGATGGGCGTGCCGAAGGTCGTTCTGATCAACAGCTACCGAGTCGAAAAAAGCTTCTGGCAGACCCCGTTCCTGGAGCCAGCGGCCATTCGCGAGCAACTGATTCTGGGTCTGGAACAAGCCCGCGACAGCGTGCTGCCCGAGATCGTCATCGAGAAACGCTTCAAGCCCTTCGTCGAAGACCGTCTACCAGGCATTGTCGATGGGACACTGGGACTGGTCGGACACCCGGGCGACTTCCCTGCCTGCCCCCGTGCCGTGGAGCAGCCTGTGACGCTGGCGATCGGCCCTGAAGGCGGCTGGATTCCTTATGAGGTCGACCTGCTAAGGGCATCGGGCATGAATCCGGTGCAGTTGGGGGACCGAATATTGCGCGTCGAAACCGCCGTCACCGCCCTCCTCGCCCGGCTGTTCTGAGCCGACGCGAACCCTGTAGGAGACTTCCGAGAAGGCGGTGCGTCAGTCACCATCGAGGTTGATGGACCACCGCATTCGGCAGCAAGTTGGCTTGTATGGTGTGCATTTCCACTACTTAGGGTGGCGCTGATGGTTTGGTTTGTCCTAACGGCCAAACTGTTCCGCCTTCGGCGGGTTACTTGAAAAGACACCAAGTAACCAAGTGTCTGAACTCCTGGTTGGGCCCGACTTCGTCGGGTTCCTTCACTTCGGCGACGCTCCGTGGGCCCGCGCCGAACGGACATCCATGTCCTGACGGCGCTCTCGCGGCATCCATGCCGCTCGGCCCACTGCGCGTCGTCTGCGTTTGGCCTGCACCCAAGTCGCGTTTTGTGGTGTCTGGCCTGCTGCGGTATGAAGATCAAAAGCCAGAGCGTGCTTTGCGTTGCTGGATTCAACACCGAAATCGTTGAATAAACATAGAACCTGTGGGAGTCAGCTTGCTGACGAATGCGGTGTGCCATTCACCCTTGATGAAACTGACTTGCTCCCCCC
>NZ_FOEO01000005.1:83674-238309 GCF_900110765.1 Pseudomonas sp. NFACC02 | reverse complement strand
TTTTGATCGTTCCCACGCTCCGCGTGGTAAAGCAGCGACTGACGCTCTGCGTCAACGTGGACGCGGAGCGTCCTGGCAGGCATTCCCACGCAGAGCGTTGGAACGATCCTGAATCGTCTGCACCCCACCCGCGATTGTTGTAGCCGCCGGGGTGGCGCTCCACCTTGTCCCGCGATTCTGGCACTAGCCAGAGCCACCAAACGACCCCGTAATCTCGATCACCCCGGCATACAGGTGAAATCCTTGCTGTGCCCGATCTGATGGCCGTTCGAATCCTCAAGTTTCACCCGATACTCCTGGCCCAGACTCGACTCCACCAGTTTGTAATGCTCCCCTGCCTGGAACTGGTTGAAACGGATACCGGCCTCACAATTCACCTGCCCGTTGTCGCCAGTGCCTTCCACGATCAAATCAACGTCCAGCTTGTGAGCGCCGGGTTTGACCTCGAAGTAGCGCCCATCCTCCAGCCGTTTGCCGTCCAGGTCCTCGGCCATCAGCACCCCGTCAGGTTCTTCCTGCAAGCCGATCCAGGCCTCGGTCGGATCCGCTTTGGGCATCGGCCCGGCGCAGGCCGATAGCACAGCGACCAGCCCCAGCATGGGAACGAACAGCAACGATTTGGCTTTCATGACACGACCCTCGACGATTGGAAAAGTCCCTGCGGTGCAGGGTGAATTTCGGTGGGCCAAGGCTGAGCGTGCGTCGGATGAACAACAAATGAATCCCCCATGAAAGCGCCCTGCGTGCCGGACTAACTATTTGTTCATTCGCCTGAAAGGTGCCTGTTAGGCGCCTGCACCAAGACTGCGCGGATTCGAAATGGGAGGTTTCCGGCATGCTCGGGCTGGTCAAGACTGCATTGCTCAAGCCGTACACGTTCATCGTGTTGGCAATTTTCATTTGTATCGTCGGGCCCATGGCGGCCCTCAAGACGCCCACCGACGTGTTTCCCGACATCGGCATTCCGGTGGTCGCGGTGGTCTGGCAGTACGCCGGTCTGTCGCCGGATGCCATGGCCGGTCGCGTCATCTACACCTATGAGCGCTCGCTCAGTACCACGGTCAACGACATCGAGCACATCGAGTCGCAATCCCTGCCAGGCATGGGCATCGTCAAGATCTTCTTCCAGCCGGGCGTCGACATCCGCACCGCGAATGCGCAGGTGACCGCGGTGTCGCAAACCGTGTTGAAACAGATGCCGGCCGGTATCACGCCGCCACTGATCCTCAACTACAGCGCCTCGACCGTGCCGATCCTGCAGATGGCCTTTTCCAGCCCGACGCTCTCCGAAGCACGGATTCGTGACTTGGTGCAAAACAGCATCCGTCTGCCACTCAGCGCCGTGCCCGGCCTCGCCATGCCGACGCCCATGGGTGGCAAACAACGCCAGATCACCCTCGACCTTGACCCGCAGGCGCTGGCTGCCAAGGGGCTCTCGGCGCAGGACGTCGGTAATGCGCTGGCGGCGGGTAACCAGATCATTCCGGTCGGCACCGCCAAGATGGGCAGTGATGAGTACACCGTGTTGCTGAACAACAGCCCGAAAGCCATCGACGAACTCAACGACTTGCCGATCAAGACCGTCGACGGTGCGTTGATCACCATTGGCCAGGTGGCGCACGTCCGTGACGGTTCGCCGCCACAGACCAACATCGTGCGGGTCGACGGGCGTCGGGCGGTGCTGATGCCGGCGCTGAAGAACGGCAATATTTCCACCCTGTCGATCGTCGACGACATCCGCAACATGTTGCCGCTGATCAACGAAACGCTGCCGCCCGCCCTGAAAACCTCGCTGTTGGGCGATGCCTCGGTGTTCGTGAAAGCGTCGGTCGGCAGCGTGGCCCGGGAAGGCATCATCGCTGCGCTGCTGACCAGCGTGATGATTCTGCTGTTCCTCGGCAGTTGGCGTTCGACGCTGATCATTGCCGCCTCGATCCCGCTGGCGGTGCTGTCGGCCATTGCACTGCTGTCGGTCACGGGCCAGACCCTGAACGTCATGACCCTGGGTGGACTGGCGCTGGCCGTCGGTATTCTGGTGGACGACGCCACGGTGACCATCGAGAACATCAACTGGCACCTGGAGCAAGGCAAGGCCGTCAAGGACGCGATCATGGACGGTGCGCGACAGATCGTCGGCCCCGCCTTCGTTTCGCTGCTGTGCATCTGCATCGTGTTCGTGCCGATGTTCATGCTCCAGGGGATTGCCGGTTACCTGTTCCGGCCAATGGCGCTGGCGGTGATTTTTGCCATGGGCAGCTCGTTCCTGCTCTCGCGTACGCTGGTGCCGACCCTGGCGATGTTCCTGCTCAAGCCTCACGTGCTGGAAGTCGGCCCCGGCCATCACCCCGAAGATGCGTTCATCAATCACCACGAAGGTGACCAGCATGGCCGGCAGCGCAACGCACTGCTGCGTGGCGCACTGCGTTTTCAGCAGGGTTTCGAACACCGGTTTTCGGCGATCCGCGACGTGTATCACGGGCTGCTCGGCCTGGCACTGAAGCGGCGCAAGGCATTCCTGCTGGTGTTTCTCGCCTGCGTGCTCGCCAGTTTTGCCCTGTTGCCGAGCCTGGGAGAGGATTTTTTCCCGGCCACCGACGCGGGCGCGCTGTCGATGCATGTGCGCCTGCCGCTGGGCACCCGCATTGAAGAAAGCGCTGCGGCCTTTGACCGGATCGAACAACGCATTCGCGAGATCATTCCCGCTGATGAACTGGACACGGTGATCGACAACATCGGCATTCCGCTCAGCGGCATCGACATGGCTTACAGCAGCAGCGGCACCATCGGCCCGCAGGACGGCGATATTCAGGTCACGCTCAAAGCCGGTCATGCACCGACCGCCGATTACGTCAAACGCCTGCGTGAAGCGCTGCCGCAGAGTTTCCCCGGCAGCCAGTTCGCGTTCATGCCGGCCGACATCAGCAGCCAGATCCTTAACTTCGGCGCCCCGGCCCCGCTGGACGTGAAAATCTCCGGGCCTGACGGCGAAGCGAATCGTGCCTATGCAGTGGAACTGCAACGCCGGCTGCAACACGTCCCCGGCATCGCCGACCTGCGTATCCAGCAGTCCACCGGTTATCCCTCTTTGCAAGTGAACGTGGACCGCCTGCGCGCCAAGCAACTGGGCATCACCGAGAAGGACGTGACCACCAGCCTCGGCGCATCGCTGACCGGCACCTCGCAAGTGGCGCCGACCTACTGGCTGAACCCGAAAAACGACGTGTCGTACTCGGTGGTCGCCGCGACGCCGCAGTACCGTCTGGACAGCCTGCCGACCCTGGAAGCCCTGCCGATTACCGGCAGCAACGGTCAGTCGCAGATCCTTGGCGGTCTGGCGACGATCAAGCGAGTCGACAGCCCTGCGGTGGTCACGCACTACAACATCGAGCCGACACTGGACCTGTTTGCCAACGTGCAAGGGCGCGACCTCGGCGGCGTCGCCACGGACGTGCAAAAGGTCATCGACGGCATGGCACACCTGCGGCCCAAGGGCGCGACGATCAGCCTGCATGGCCAGATCGACGCGTTGCATGAAGCCTTCAGCGGCCTGAGCCTGGGCCTGCTTGGGGCTGTCGTGCTGATCTACCTGCTGATCGTGATCAACTTCCAGTCGTGGACCGACCCGTTCGTCATCATCACGGCGTTGCCAGCGGCGCTGGCCGGCATCGTCTGGATGCTGTTCCTCAGCGGCACCTCGTTATCGGTGCCGGCGCTGACCGGCGCGATCCTGTGCATGGGCGTGGCGACCGCCAACTCGATTCTGGTGGTGAGCTTCTGCCGCGAACGCCTGGCCGAGCACGGCGATGCATTGCAGGCGGCGCTGGAAGCCGGTTACACCCGTTTCCGTCCGGTGTGCATGACCGCACTGGCGATGATCATCGGCATGCTGCCGCTGGCCCTCTCTCAGGAACAGAACGCCCCGCTCGGGCGCGCGGTCATCGGTGGTTTGATCCTCGCCACCACCGCCACCCTGTTGTTCGTACCGGTGGTGTTCAGCCTCGTGCACCGTCATTCGCAACCCCGTTCGCTCACCCCCAACGCCGCCAACCAATCCAGCGGTATCGATGGAGAAACATCCCATGTCGTCTGAAAAAGTCCCTTCGCGCAAGCGCCTGATGCTTACCGGCGTGGGTGGCCTGACCCTGGCAGCATTGCTGGTCGCCAATGGACTGGCGGCTCGTACGCGCCACGACCACGCCGTCGCCGCCTGGACCGAACGCCAGTCGGTGCCGGTGGTGACCGTGGTGTCCCCCTCGCAAAACGCCCAGGGCGACACGCTGCAGTTGCCGGCGCGCCTGGAGGCCTGGAGCAAGGCCTCGATCAACGCCAGGGTCAGTGGATACCTGAGAGACTGGCGCGCGGACATCGGCACCCGGGTTCAGGCCGGTCAAGTGCTCGCGCAAATCGACAGTCCGGAGCTGGATCAGCAACTGGCGCAGGCCCGCGCCCACCTCGCCCAGCAACAAGCCACCGCACGTATCGCCGAGACCACCGCCACACGCTGGCAACATCTGTTGGCGACACACTCGGTGTCACAACAGGAAGTGGATGAAAAAGTGTCCGCCGCCGCCGCCGCAAAGGCGGACATGCAGGCAGCGGCTGCCGACTGTCAACGCCTGTCCGACCTCACCGCTTACAAAACCATCCGCGCGCCGTTCAATGGCACCATCACCGCACGCAACACCGACATCGGCCAGTTGATCAAAGCTGACGATGGCGGCGGTACGCCGTTGTTCAGCATGGCCGACACCCATCGCCTGCGGTTGTACGTGCCGGTCCCGCAGAACTACGCGAGCGTGATTCGTCCGGGCATGCAGGTGCGGTTGAGTGTCCCCGAGCACCCCGGCCAGACGTACACGGCGACGCTGATGGGCGATTCCACGGCGGTCGACCCGCGCTCAGGGACGCTGCTGGCGCAGTTCGTCGTGGACAATCCGGCCGATGCGCTGTTGCCCGGTGACTACGCCGACGCCACCTTGCCAGTGAGCGCCGGCAGCCAGGGCGTCAGCATCCCGGCCAGCGCGCTCATTTTCCGCGCCAAGGGCACCCAGGTCGCGACGCTGGACCACGCCGGTCACGTTCACCTGCGCACCATCCATATCGCCATGGACCTCGGTGACCGGCTGGTGATCGATCAAGGGTTGAACGCGGCCGACCGGGTGGTCGACAACCCGCCGGACGCGCTGCGTGAAAACGACCCCGTGCAACTGGCCGACGCGGGAGGTGAGCATGCGCCCAAGGCTTGAAGGTCTGGTCCTGATCATGGCAATCACGTTGCAAGGTTGCTCGTTGGCGCCCACTTATCATGCACCCGACGTTGCCCTGCCGGAGCACTACAAGGAGCAGGCCGGCCCCTGGCACCCGGCACAACCCGCCACATCGCTGCCGACGCAGTGGTGGCAAGTCTTTGAAGACAAGCAACTGAACGACTTGCAACTGCAACTGCTCAAGGCCAACCCGGATCTGGCGGCGGCGCTGGCGCATTACGAGGCGGCGCATGCCTACGCCAGCCAACTGCACGCCGGGTTGTTTCCTCAAGTCAACGCCAGCGGCGCCCCGCTGCGCCAGCGTCAGTCGGATCGCCGGCCGTTGCGCGGCGACACCCAGCCTTCGGTTTACAACAGTGACACGGCAGGCTTCAGCTTGAGCTTCGACCCGGACCTGTGGGGCAAGATCCGTAATCAGGTCGCCGCCGGTGACGCCCAGGCGCAAGCCTCGGCCGATGATCTGGCGACGGCGCGGCTGAGCTTGCAGCGCCAGCTCGCGACGCTTTACGTACAGGCCCGCGGGCTGGACGCACAGCGCAAGATTCTCAAGACGTCACTGGACGACTACCGCCAGGCCCTGCAACTGACCCGCGACCGCTACGAAGGCAAGATCGCGTCGGAGCTGGACCTGACCCGCGCTCAGAGTCAGTTGGCCGAAGCCCAGGCGCAACTGGACGATGTGACGGCCCAAAGCACCCTCAGCGAGCACGCCATCGCAGAATTGGTGGGTGTGCTGCCGAGTGACTTTTCACTGGCCCATGACGCCGCGCCGCTCAAACTTCCCGAGATTCCCCAAGCCCTCCCCGGCAGCCTGTTGCAGCAGCGGCCGGACATCGCAGCCGCCGAGCGCCGGGTGTTCGCTGCCAACGCCAATATCGGCGTAGCGAAAGCCGCCTGGTACCCGGATTTCAGCCTGACCGGTTTGCTCGGCGGACAGACCCAGGGCAGCGGGAATCTGCTCGCCGCGGCCAATCGTTACTGGGCGTTGGGGCCGCTGGTCAACTTGCCGATCTTCGACGCAGGCCGCCGCAGCGCCAACGAACGTCAGGCCAGAGCCGAGTTCGAGGAGGCGGCAGCGCAGTATCACAGTGCGGTGCTCAAAGCCGTGCGCGAGGTGGAAGACAACCTCGGTCAATTGCGCGATCTGCAGCAGGAATCGCAAGACCAGCAAGCGGCGGTCGACGCAGCCCAAAGCGCCGAGCGCATGGCGATGAGCAGCTATCAAGCGGGCGCGGTGAATTACCTGGACGTGGTCACGGCACAGACCACCGCCTTGCAGGCACAACGGCGCTTGCAGGAGGTCGACACCAGCCGGCTGCAGGCCAGCGTGGGACTGGTGGTGGCGTTGGGTGGGGGGTGGAAGAAGAGCTGATGCAACTTCAGAACACACTGCAAATTTGCCAGCAGATGCAGTACCAAGCTCACTTTTACGGCGTGCATTTCCGCCATATGGGGTGACGCTGATGGTTTGGTTTGTCCTAACGTCCAAACTGTTCCGCCTTCGGCGGGTTACTTGAAAGGACACCAAGTAACCAAGTGTCTAGCTCCTGGCTTGGCCCTCCTGCGTCGGGTACCCGCACTCCGACGACGCTCCGTGGGCCCGCGCCGAACGGACATCCATGTCCTGACGGCGCTCTCGCGGCATCCATGCCGCTCGGCCCACTGCGCGTCGTCTGCGTTTGGCCTGCACCCAAGTCGCGCTTTGTGGTGTCTGGCCTGCTGCGGTATGAAGATCAAAAGCCAGAGCGCGCTTTGCGCTGCTAGATTCGACACCGAAATCGTTGAATAAACATAGAACCTGTGGGAGTCAGCTTGCTGACGAATGCGGTGTGTCATTCACCCTTGATGTCCCTAACCCACTGCATTCGTCGGATCTCTGCATTGAGAAATCAGTGTTCAGCTCAGGCCTCAACCACCGCAAAATCGAACAGCACCTGCGGCGCTTCGATCAGCAATGAACGCATCATTTGCGGCGAACACTCCAGCGCCCGCAACTGCTCCACCACCGAGCCATACTTCACGCGAGCCTCATGCTGCGTGTGCGGCCAGTCACTGCCCCAGACCAGACGCTGCTGACCGAAGCTCTGGACCAGCAGCGGCAAGGCGGCACGGGCGAAATCGAGGTTCTCCGGCTCGCTGCCTTCAAGTCGATAAATCCCGGACACTTTCATCCATAAACTCCCACCCAGGCCCAGTTCCAGCATCTCCCGAAAGCCCGGCTGATCAAGGCCCAGGCGCGCGTCCGGTCGACCGAAATGATCGATCACGACCTTCACGCCGAACGGCATCAACGCCCGGATCAGAGCCGGTAAATCGACGACATGACGGTGCAGTTCGACGTGCCAGTCCAGCTCGGCGATATGACCGAACAGCACCGCCCACTGAGGCTCGGAGAAATCCGGCAACGCTTTGCCCATCAGGTTCAGACGAATACCGACCACGCCCAGACGATCCATCTCGTCCAGATCATTGCGGCTGATGTCGCGCTCGACCACCACGACGCCGCGCATTTGCTCCGGCGCTTGCCGCAGGGCGTTCAGCAGATAGCGGTTATCGGTGCCGAGGAAACTCGGCTGCACCAGCACGCCATGACTCAATCCATGGCCCTGCAGATTGTTTTGGTACATCGCCAACGTGGCGTCGTAGTCAGGTGAATAGCGTCGTGTCGATGTCAGATCCAGCTCCCTGCTGAATACGTGTGCGTGGCCGTCGATGCCAAGAATCGAGGCGGGAAAAGTATCGGACATGGGTCTCATCTATCGAAGAAAGGCGCGGCGCCTGGCGTTCAAGCCCGACCACCGCGCAGAAAAAAACGTCAGGCGCTGGCCGTCTCGCTGTGAGTCGAACCCTGAGCCGTCGCTGCGCTGTTTTCCAGGCTGCGGCCACGGGTTTCCGGCAGGCACAGCGCGGCAATCACCGCAACGCCGTAGGCAATGCCGGCGTCGATACCGATGGCGGACCCCAGCGACATGGATTCGCTCATGTGGCCGACCAGGAACGGGAACACCGACGACAGCACACGGCCGAAGTTGTAGCAGAAGCCCACCCCTGCTCCGCGCACGTCAGCCGGATAAAGTTCGTTGAACAGCGCACCGAGGCTGGCGGGAATACCTGCCGCGAAGAAGCCGAGCGGGAAACCAAGGAACAGCATCTGGGTGTTGGTCAGTGGCAGGAACACGTAGCACTGCACGGTGATGACGCAGCACAGGGCGAACAGCACGATGTTCAGGCGACGGCCGATGCGGTCAATCAGGAAACCGCTGGCCACACAGCCGCACCAGAAGGCGACGATGATCACGGCCAGGTAACCACCGGAGTTGAGCACCGACAGATTGCGTTCGGTTTTCAGGAAGGTCGGCAGCCAGGTCATCACCGCGTGGTAACCGCCGTGAGCCCCCAGGCCGAGCAAGCCACCGAGCAGCGTCACGCGGATCAGTTCAGGACGGAAGATACCGGCCAGGGATTTGAAAAAGCTTTGCGGGATGGCTTTTTCTTTCTGCAGGCGCTGAAAGCTGTCGGGCTCTTCCACATTGCGACGCACCCAGATGATCAGCAGCGACGGCAGCAGGCCGACCAGGAACATCACACGCCAGGCCATGTCTTGCGGCACGAACGAATAGATCAGCGTGAACACGCCAACCGCCAGGCCCCAGCCCACGGCCCACGCGCTCTGCACGGTGCCCATGACCTTACCGCGGTATTTCGGGTTGATGGTTTCGGCCATCAGTACCGCGCCGGCCGCCCATTCACCACCAATGCCGAAGCCCTGCAGCGCCTTGACCACCAGCAATGAGCTGAAGCCGGTGACGAATGCGGACAGGAAGGTGAAAAACGAAAACCAGAGGATCATCCACTGCAGGGTGCGTACGCGGCCGTACCGGTCGGACAGCGTCCCGCCCACCCAACCGCCCAAAGCCGAGGTCACCAGCGTCACGCCGCTGATCAGGCCTGCTTCGCCCTTACTCAAGGCGAAGGCGGCGATCAAGGCCGGAATGGCCAGACCGAACATCTGGACTTCGAGGGCGTCCAGCGACCAGCCGCCGAAACAGGCCCAGAAGGTTTTGCGCTCCCGAGGAGTGACTTGGCGATACCAGTTGAACATGGTTCTTGTCCTTATACGTTGTGATGCGACAGTTGTTGTTGGGCCCGTTCTCAATGACAGGCTTTATTCCTGTAGAAGCGCGCTTGCCCGCGATGAGGTCATGCCAGCCGACATCTTCATCACGGGCATATCCCTATCGCGGGCAAGCGCAAGCGGCGTTATCGAATATCCACGCTGTAGCGGAAATGGCTGGCATGCCCGCGCGAACGGCGCCATTCAAGCGGTTGACCGGCGTAGTTACGGGCCAGACGCTCGATGACCACCACCGGACTGTTGACCGGCACTTGCAGCAGACGCGCGTGCACGTCACTGATCGACTCGGCCGTCAGGGTTTCTTCGGCATAGGCCACAACCTGACCGCACAGTTCTTCGTAGATGGGATAAAGCAAAGGGCCCTGCCTGCTCAGATCGGTCTCCAGCAGGGTCTGGAACTGAACCTGTGGCAGCCATATTTCTTCGGCCAGTACCGGTTGTGCGTCCAGCAGACGCAGGCGGATCATGCGAATGACCGACGCGTCGAGCGGCAACCCCAACGCCTGGGACACGGCGGACGGCGCAGTGACCGGCTCAATGGACAGGATTCGGCTTTCCGGCACCTGGCGCTCGCCGGACACGCTTTGGAACCGGAAAAAACGGAACAGCGAAGACTGGAATTGCGGGCGACGTATGAACGTGCCCCGCCCTTGCTGACGCTCCAGGATATTTTCGTTGACCAGCATGTCGATGGCCTTGCGCACGGTGCCGGTGGACAGGCAGTACTCGCTCGACAAGGCTGCTTCGGTAGGGATGGCTTCACCCGGACGCCAGCGGTTATTGGCGATCTGCTCAGCCAATTGATCACGCAGACGTTGGTAAAGCGGCAGGCGGACATCACTGGATAGACGGTGCATAAAGGCTTCGCTGTTGTAGTTATGTAGTCATCTATATGAATCTGAGCGAAGTATTGTCCCGTTACAAAAAGCCGTCAAGTGACGCTGGTCAAATTCCGTCAGCGGGGCGGCATGTGTTTCATGGGCATCGGGGACAGTCGACGCTTACTTGCCGCGCCTGATTTTCCTACGTCACTCCTCCCGTTTTTCCGATAGGCCGACCTCCCGATTTGAGATTACGTCGCGGTTCTTCTTTCAATTATCGAGAACCGTATGAACCTGCACGTCACCGCCAACCGCCATGGCATTCTCAGTGGCTCCACGTCAATCGCACCCCATGCCTTACCGGGCTGTAGAGCCACCCTGCATAACGGCACGCTGTTTTGCGTCTATCGCGCGGATACCTTCGGCCGTGTCCAGATCATCAAGCAGGCCCCAGGTGAAACCTGGCAGAGCCCGGAACCCCAGAGCAGGATGAGCGCCATCGAGCTACCGACCCTGGTGTCGTTCAACGACACGCTCTACCTGTTCTACAAAGCCGCCAACGAAGTCACCTACGTGTGTTCCTACGACGAACGTCTGGGCAAATTCAAACAGATTGACCAACTCAACGTCGTCATCACGGAGACACCATCGTTTGCCGTCTTGAACGGCGTATTGCACATGTTCTACAAACGGCCTACGGGCAAGAACATCTATTACCGGCGTACCACGAACGTCCAGGAATGGGCTGAGCAGCCGGTCATCAAACGGGATGGCGTCAATACGGCGGTGACCGAACTGAGCCCGGTGGCTATCACCTATCAGAACCTGATTCATCTCATTTACCAGGACGACGTCAGTGGTGAAAGCCTCCTGCAAAAAACCGACGGGGGCGCCTGGAGCGGGCCTCTTCGACTGGTTACCAAACCCTATGAGCACTCACCGGGCATCGCCGTACACAACGGGTTGCTCACGCTGATATACACCGACGCGTCCCAGGTGCTTCATCAATATTCCTATGACGGTCACTCAATCAGCCCGCTCGTCCCGAGTGCGTCCCTGAAGTGTGATACGGCAAGCCCGGCGCTGGCGGTGCAGGACGGTTTTCTGACCGCTCTTTATACCGCTCCGGCATGACCCGGCAGCATCGTCTGCAAACCCATTTCCCGACCCTCGTATTCATGACCGAAGCAGAGACCATCTGATGCCTGTGCACGCGCGTATTCGCAATTACATCGAGCAACAACTGGCGCCCCCCTTGTCAGTCGCCGCCTTTCAAACGCAACTCGAAGTCGTGATCGTCGATATATTCCACGAACTGCGGACGGACCCCGAGACGGCTATCCACACCGCCGCCTACCTCTGCTACTTCCTGTCATTGCACTACATGCGCAGTGACAACGATGACCTCCAACTCGATTATTCAGCTGCGGTCACCTCCCTCTTTCGCCGGCTGTACCACGAAGTCGACATCGTCAGCACCGTGGCCGCAGAACCTCAACAGGGGCGATCGCTGCTGGTGCTGTTTTATCAAGTCCATCATGCGTTGATCATGAACGGCCTGCGGGCGCCCTCAGGCCCGGAACAACTGGATCATGGGGACGCCTTGAGAATGCTGCAGATCATCGTGGGCAATGCTTATGGCCCTTGGCACGCGCACATTCGACTGCACGGTGCTATCAGGGACTATCACCATGTGCGGCTTGAAACCGGAGCCGGCGGCACACAGATAGAGGTCGGCAGAGTGCCAGGATTGCTGGGCATGGCACTGCGCGTGGCGACCTGGAACATGCAGGGTTCCTCGGAAGCCACTGATACCAAATGGCGCACTCAGGTCCTGGCGCTGGCACGCAGCAATGACGTCGTGGCATTGCAGGAGGCCGGCGTTCGTCCGGCGTCCGCACGCCATGTAGAAGACATCATCGTCATGGATCAATTTGGCGCGTCGCATACCGTCCAGCATTACGTGTGGGAAGCGGGAACCACCTCACGCTCCGAGCCGTATCAGCTGTTCTTTTTCGATGTGGGTCGCTTGAGGGTCAACCTCGCCCTACTCGTCGCCGGTCATCGAGACATCGACATCGTCAGCCCCGTGGTCATGTCCGACGGACTACCCGACGCCCAAGGGGCGCCGACGTATCGGCCAGCCCTTGGGCTGGAAATACGCAGGCCTGGAGTTTCTCAGGAAACCGTCACGGTCTTTAATTTTCATGCGATCTCGGGCGGGGGTGTGAACGCCCCACGCATGCTCAGGGAGATCAGTTGGTATACACCGACCCGGTTCGCGGTGGTGGGTGACTTCAATCGGGACCCGAGGGAGCCTGACCCCGCGTTTCCAGCCAGGCGCGGGAACTGGATATCCCCACCCGACATCGCGCAATTGGTGCCATCGACAAGCGCCACTCACCCCGGGACCGACCCGCAGAACATGCTCGATTATGCGGTGACTAACGGTACGACCGCCGTTACGCCGACGGGCACGGTGAACGAACCGGGACCGTCGGATCATCGCGCAGCGAGTTTCGAGTTCAGCTTCCCGTAGCCCTCTGTCGGGACCGTGTCAGAGGGACGGGCACGGTCTCAGCCGTTCAGGCCACTTTGTTCCTGGCCTGAACGCGCACCAGACGCTCCACCACATACTCGGCATCCCGCGCCACGCCCGAGAAACGGCCCGAGCCCCAGGTGTACAGCCAGGGCAGGCCCAGGAAATACAGGCCGGGTTGCGCCGTCACGCCGCGCACATGCCCCGGATGGCCTCGACCGTTGAAGACAGGTGCTTCGACCCAACTGAAGTCGGGCGTGAAGCCGATGCACCAGATGACGCTGGTAATGCCCTGCTCCGCCAGATTCAGTTCGGCGCGCTCCCGCTCAGGGCGCCACACCGGCTCATACCGTTCGCCGACGGGCGCATCGATGCCCTGTTCGGCGATGTATTTGTCAATGGAGCCGTTGATGCGGTTATAGACCGCATCGGCGCTGTCCAGGCTGTCGCCCAGGTTGCCGGAAAACTGCAGCACGTCGCCCTGCAACCCTTCCAGTCGACCGAACAATTCCATGCCTTCCAGTGCGAACTTGCGCAGGTCGATGTCCCGCCCGCCGTCGCGTCCGGTCACATAATGGTTGGTGTTGTCGCGCACGCCTTCGCGCAGTGGATGGGTGTCGACGCCGATCTCGTAGTAGCCCATCTCCGCGAGCCAGTCGACCACGTCCTTGCCGCGATAGAAGCGAGCGCAGCGGGGCGCGTCCCCGACTGCCAGATAAACCTTGCGGCCTGCCAGATGGAGGTCTTCGGCGATCTGCGCGCCCGACTGACCGGAACCGACGACCAACACATTGCCTTGCGGCAAGGCTTGAGGGTTGCGGTACTGCTCGGAGTGGATCTGCGTGATGCCGACCGGCAGGCGCTCCGCCAGGCGCGGAATGATGGGTGTGTGGTAACCGCCGGACGCGCAGATCACCTGATCGGCGGTGAACTCGCCCTGCGAGGTGTGCACCTCAAAGCCACCGGTGGCTCGCGGAACGACACGCCTGACGGCGACGCCTTCACGCACGGGCGCATTGACGGCCTTGACGAACCCCTCCAGGTAGTCGTTTATCTGGTCTTTCTTCATGAAGCCGTGCGGGTCGGTACCGCCGTGTTCGTGGGCGTAGCGATACCCTGGCAACGCGCACTGCCAGTTCGGGGTCACCAGGCTGAAGGCATCCCAGCGCTGATTGCGCCAGGTGTGGGTCACGCTGTGTTTTTCCAGCACCAGATGGTCCACGCCCTGCTGTTGCAGGTAGTAGCTGGCCGATAAACCGGCCTGCCCGCCACCGACGATGATGACGCTGTGGTGGGGTGTTTTGAGGGAAGTGATTGAACTGGGCATGGTCGGGGTCTCCGGTCTGGTACCTGTTGGACTGAAATGAAGATTTGTGGGTGTGAGCTTGCTCGCGATGACGGCGTGCCAGTCGAAATCGCTGGGACAGAACGTCCGCGATCGCGAGCAAGCTCTCGCCTAAAGGGGTTGCAGTGATTTCAAAAGGAACTCCAGCCGGCGCCCGTCACTCGACCGCCGCCTTCGGTCCGCATGCTGAGAATTTCCACCTGCCCGTCCTCTTGATAGTGCGCCTGGCCCTTGAGGGAACTCAGGGTGTCCATGGCCGAACTGCAATAGAAGCCCTTGACCTCCCTGACCCGTTCGGACGCATTGTTCAGACCGCCTTCGATGCGCTGGAGAAACTCCGCCAAGGGGTAACGGGCGCCCTCCTGCAGGTGCTCGTAGATCACCGTTGAGGGCGAATAGCCGACGGCTTCTTTACCGTTGGGCCAGCGAATCTTGAAGTTGACAGCAGGCATGTCAGTGCTCCTGAGGGATAGACAAAGGGGAAAGATCAAGGTGGCGATAACTGAATCCGGTGAACGGCCGCTCGTTGAGGTCCCAGAACGTGCGCCGTTGCAGACCGTGTTGCACCGTGAGTTCGGCGCTGTCGGTGACCACGCCGATTCGCTCACAGCGCAGCCCCTCGAAGGCGAACGCGGCCTGGACGTTGGGCCAGTCGGCTTCGTCCAGGGTCATGAGAAAGCCATAACTGGGGAACACCTGCAGCCAGCGCGCCCAGTCAAAATCACGGCCGGCATCCCTGGGACCCGGCAGGCGCTGCAAGTCGATATCAGCGCCGGAACCGGTGGTCTCCAGCAGCATCAACAAACTGCCGAGCACTCCGGCGTTGCTGATGTCCTTGGCGGCATGCAGCAACTGCGCTTCGGCCAGCCGCGGAAGCACTTCCAGCTTGCTGCGCAGACGCTCGGCAGGCACACCTTCGAAGGCTTTCCAGTAGGTGCTGTCGGCATGCCAATAGCCTTCGAGGTCCACCGCCATGGCGATGATCTGGCCCGGCTTGACGTGCAACGTCGACAGCAGCTTGCTGGCGATGCCGGTGATTGCCACCGCCAGCGCAGTCGGGCTGTTTTCAGAAAGGCTGGTGTGCCCGCCCGCCAGGATCAGGCCGTAGGCGTCGCAGGCGGCCCGGATGCCGGTGAGGATTTCCTGCGCGGCGGTATCGTCGTGGTGCCAGTAAGCATTGACCACCGCGGTTGCGCGACCGCCCATGGCCGTGATGTCGCTGACATTGGCCATGACCGCCGACCAACCGGCGAACCAGGGCGCGGCCCTGACGAAGCCTGGCAACATGCCTTCGATCGCCAGCAACTGGAAGTGATCGCCACACGCAATGGCCGCGGTGTCGTCGCCGGGCAGCGCATACAACTGGGCCCGAGTCAGTGGTTTGTCGGCGCTGGCCACGACCTGCGCCGGTTGCTGGATCGCCTGTTTGGACAGCATGGCCGGGGTGTTGCGCAACACATCAAGCAGCGCGCTCAGATCCACCGAGTCAGTCATAACGAGCCACCTTCAACGCGCGCAACGACACCTGACGCGGCATCAACGGGTAACTCTCCAGGTCGGCCTGCATCAGGCAGTGTGGCTGGCCGAGCAGCTCAATGTGCTCCAGGGTCCGCCATTGCAGGGCATGGAAGTACGCCTCGTTGCGCGCTTGCACCGTGGCATGGAACACCTCGCACCCGAGTTCTTTTGCCCGGGAAACCGCCTCATTGACCAGCGCCTTGCCGATCATGCTGTGACGGCGGTAGGCCTGCGCCACGCACAGTCGTCCCCCGAACCACAGCCCCGGCTCGCGCTGATAGATGCGCACGGCACCGACCACCTGATCCGCCATGCCGCAACTGCCCGCCAGCGCCACGATGGCAATGGCCTGAAAGTCGTGGCTGTCCTTGTCTTGCGGCAGCAGTTGTTGCTCATCGGAAAACACCGCGCGACGCAATGCGAAGTACGCCTGTTTTTCCCAGTGCTCCGTGGCCGGCTTGACCACCAGCTCCCCGGCACGAAAGGGTTCGAAGGTGCTGTCTACGAGGGCAAAGGCCAGGTTCTGCATGATCCATCTCCCGAGGCGCAAAAAGATCTATTCGTGATTCTTCAGCGCCGAGCACGCGCCGCATTTGGCACAGCCCGCATTGATATTTTCCGAGTGCAATCCGTGGCGACGCAGGCTCGCGCCAATCTGCGGATAGAGCCGGGCCATCATTGCGCTGTCGGGCTTGGGGTGATGCGCCAGCGGTGTGCCGTCGATGGGCACGAACGGCACCACGAACGGGTACACGCCCAGGGCGCTCAGGCGTTCGCTCATGTCGGTGATCGCGCATTCGCTGTCGCCGAGCCCGGCCAGAATGTAGGTGCTGACCTGACCGCGACCGAACACCTTGACCGCCGCTTCAAAGGCTTCGAAATAGCGGCTCAGGGGCACTTCGGCCTTGCCCGGCATGATCCGCTGACGCACCTCATCGGTGACGGCTTCCAGGTGCATGCCCAACGAGACGACGCCGCTGGCAGCCAGGCGCTCAAACCAGATGTCGTCATCCGGCGGCTCGCACTGAGCCTGAATCGGCAGGTCGACGGCGGCCGTCACCGCAGCCGCCGATTCGCAGAGAATCGCTGCGCCACGGTCCGGGGTCTGCGGCGTGCCGGTGGTCATCACCATGTGCTTGACGCCGTCCAGTTCCACGGCAGCTTTTGCGACCTCGGCCAGTTGCTGGGGGCGTTTGCGGGCGATGGTCTTGCCTGCCGCCAGGGACTGTCCAATGGCGCAGAACTGGCAGGAGGTGCTGCGATCATTGAAACGGATGCAGTGCTGCAAGACGGTGGTCGCCAGCACATCGCTGCTGTGCAGGGTTGCGATCTTCCAGTAGGGAATGCCGTCGGCGGTGCTGCGGCTGTAGAAATTCGGCACGCCCGGCATTTTCACCTGACCCACCTGCTGGCCTTCGCGGAAGATCAGCGCCAAGCTGCCGTCAGCGCTGGGTTGCGCCTGATACGGAGAGCTTTGCGACGCTTGATTGAGGATCGGCACCATCATGGTTCGGTCACCGAACGTCAGCGCCTTATGGTCCGACGGCCCGGCGCCACCCTGGCGCGACAGACCGTTTTGCGAAGCCGGCCAGCGCACGCCGTGGCACTGCAATTCAGCGAGCAGTTCATTGGTCTGCATGATCGAGCTCCTCGCGGGCGGGCATCATCGGGTGAGCGCTGCGTTCGTGAACCCTGGCAGTCGGCGTGCGGTCGATCAGCAGGCTGAGGAGTTCCGGGCGGCTGTAATGCCCGACCGAATCCATCATGCGTTTGCGCTTGTCGATCAGTTTCAGGTCCAGGTCGGCGACCACCCAGCCCTCTCCCTTGCGCAAAGGTTCACCGAGTAATTTGCCTTCCGGCGAGACGATGGCGGTGAAGCAGCCACCGGAAATCGGGCCGAGCGCGCAACCGGTGTCCTGCATGATCTGGCCCTGTTGGTCGGCATCCAGCCAGGCGGTGGCGTTGACCACGAAGCAGCCGGACTCGAGGGCATGATGGCGGATGGTGACTTCGATCTGCTCGGCAAAGATGTCTCCCACCAGCGAGCCCGGGAACATTGCCACGTGGATCTGCTCGCCGTCGGCCATCAACGCATAGCGGGCCAACGGGTTGTAGTGCTCCCAGCAGGCCAGCGAACCGATCCGGCCCACGGCGCTGTCGACCGCGCGCAGGCCGGACCCGTCGCCCTGCCCCCAGACCATGCGTTCGTGGTAGGTCGGAGTGATCTTGCGGCGGTGTTGAATCAGCGTGCCGTCTGCATCGAACAGCAACTGGGCGTTGTAGATCGTCCCGCCTTCACGCTCGTTGACGCCGATGGACGCGACGATGCCGGCCTCACGACAGGCCTCACCGATCTGCCGGGTGACCTCAGAGGGCACGGTGACCGATTGTTCCAGCAGTTGCAGGTGTTCCCTGCCCATCGCGAACGGCGGCTGGACAAAGGAGAAATAGGGGTAGTACGGGACTACGGTTTCCGGAAAAACCGCGAATTGCACACCCTCGCGACCCAGCTCAAGCAAGGTGTTGCACAGCTTGGCGACGGTGGCTTCGCGGGAGTACAGCACGGGGCTGAACTGAACGGCGGCGGCGCGGATGGTGGTCATGGGGTTGTCCTGGTCGTGCGTTGTGATGAGGGTCTTGCGCGGACCTTGCGGGATATTCTCTGTGGGTCGGTCAATCGCTTTCGCGACCAAAGCGGCTCCCACAGATTCAAGCCAGATGTTGCCTGGGTGAACGCCACTGTTTTGTGGGAGCCGGCTTGCTGGCGAATTCGGTGGGTCAGCTACAAGGTCATTGCCTGACACTCCGCCTTCGCCAGCAAGCCGGCTCCCACAGGGATTGGCGTCAGCCTGCCCAATCGGCGGCGTCGAGTGTTACGCAGTCCAGGTATCAATGATCATCGCGCCCTCACGGCGCATCAGCAGACGCAGGTCCATCACGTCCAGCGGATTGATCGGACGGATGCCTTCGATCAGCGCCTTTTCGGTCTGGCCATACAGCGCCTGCAACGCAAAGCGGCAGGCATACACCTCGCCGCCCTCGGCCATGAACGCCTTGATCTGGTTGTTCACGGCCAGATGCCCCGGGAACGCTTCGTTGCCCAGCGTCGGGAAACCACGTTGTACGCCCAACTGCACACCCGGTCCGTAGAGCAGCACTTTGGTTTCGAAACCTTTGCGCAGCAGGCGCTTGGCCTGAAGCATGTTGACCAGCCCGATCGACCCCTCGAACGCGATGGTGTGGAAGGTCAGCAGGGCTTTTTCGCCCGGCTCGGCTTTGACGTCCTCGAAAACCTTCTCTTCGTAATTGACCAGGAAGTCGCCGTCTTGATAGTGGTTGATGTCTACGCTTGGCATGTCGTCGCTCCGTTCAGGTGTTGTCGGTGTTCTGGATCGTTCACCGGGTGACACTGAGGTAGAGCGAACGCCGTGCCAGAAAATAAAAGCAGTTTTCTTGAGGCATTAACTGCTTGATTTCGAAGAAGATCCCTATCTGATCCGCTTATTTGTCAGCGTTCTGATGCTTTCAGGCGATTACGCATTCCCGTAGAAATACGAATATTCGTAGCGACACATCACGAGATTTCGTAATCATGAACGAACCAGACTCGCTGATCGGTTGGGCCGACCTCGCCTACTCTTCACGCCACATGGTGTTCGAGCACTGCGCCGAAGCCATCGCCCTGCTCGACCCGTTCACCGATCACTTCGGCGACCTGAACATCGCCGCCTGCAAGCTGCTCGGGTACCCACGGCAGGAACTGCTGGCATTGCCGGTGAGCAAACTGTTCGGTCATCAATTGGCGGATCTGATCGTGTTCACTCAGGCGGTCATGGACAAGGGCCGGGGCTGGACCGATGACCTGAGCTGCAACATCAAGACCGGCGAGCGCATCGAGCTGGAAATTTCCGCCACGACGCTGCAGGTCAAAAACAGTCCGCAGTTGATTCTGGTGATGCGCGAGGCCAGTCATCAGAAGTATCAGCAGGACCAGGCGCACACCGAGCGCACCATGCGCGGCGGCCTGATCGAATGGCGCAACATCCTCAACCTGTTTCAGGAGTCGGAGCGCGATAACCAGTTGCTGCTCAGCTCGGTGGGTGATGGCATCTACGCCATCGACAGCGAGGGCCTGGCGACCTTCGTCAACCCGGCCGGAGCGCGCATGCTCGGCTGGGAAGTGAAGGACATGATCGGCAAGAACATCCACCGCATTCATCACCACAGCCATGAAGACGGCAGCCACTATCCGGTCGAGCAATGCCCGATCTACAAGGCCGTGCACGACGGTGTGGTGCATGAAGGTCGGCAGGAAGTGTTCTGGCGCCGTGACGGCAGTTGTTTCCCGGTGGAATTCACCAGCACGCCCGTGATCTCCGATGGCCGAATCGCCGGGGCGGTCGTGGTCTTTCGCGACATCACCGAGCGGCGCAGCACGGAATTACAGCTACAAACCGCACTGGACGAACTGAAAAACCTCAAGCAGCGCCTGGAAGACCAGAACGCCTACTTGCAGGAAGAAATCCATATCGAGCACAACTTCCGTGAAATCGTCGGCCAGAGCGCGCCGATCCTGAAGATCATCAAACAGATCGACGTGGTCGCGCCCACCGATGCCAGCGTGTTGATCAACGGTGAGTCAGGGACCGGCAAAGAACTCATTGCCCGGGCCATTCACCAGGCCAGCCGTCGCAGCGCGCACCCGCTGATCCGGGTCAACTGCGCGGCGATCCCGACCGAGCTGTTCGAGAGTGAATTCTTCGGCCACATACGCGGCGCGTTTACCGGCGCGGTGCGTGACCGCGTCGGGCGATTCGAGCTGGCCGACGGCGGCACGCTGTTCCTCGACGAGATCGGCGAGATCCCGCTGGAGCTGCAAAGCAAACTGTTGCGGGTGCTGCAGGAAGGTCAGTTCGAACGCGTCGGTGAGGAACGCACGCGCAAGGTCGACGTGCGCATCATCGCCGCCACCAACCGCGACCTGCGCCAGGAAGTCGCGGCCAGGCATTTCCGTGAGGACCTGTACTTCCGGCTCAACGTCTTCCCCATCCAGTCCCCCGCCCTGCGCGACCGTCCGATGGACATCGCGCCGCTGGCTGCGCATTTCCTCAAGCAGGTCGGCAAGCGCCTGAACATGCCCGGCCGCCGACTGCGCAACAGCGACATCGAACGGCTGCAGCATTACTCCTGGCCGGGCAACATCCGAGAACTGCAGAACGTCATCGAGCGCGCCCTTATCACCTCCACCGGTGCCGACCTGAACCTCGACCTGCCGGACGAACCCAAGGCCGTACCCAGCGCAACCGAGAGCACGCGGCCTGAACAGGGCTTCCTCACCGAAGACCAGATGCGCGAGCTGGAACGCAACAACATTCAAGCCGCCCTCAAGGCAGCGAACGGCAAGTTGTTTGGCAAGGGCGGCGCCGCAGAGTTGCTGGGCGTCAAACCCACCACGCTGGCCTCACGCCTGAAGCGGCTGGATATTTTTCACGACTGATCGCCCGCCGATGAACGCCGGTTACGCCGGCAGCGCTCGGAGCAGTAGCGCACCTCATCCCAGCAGCGCTCCCACTTCTTGCGTCAGGTGAAAGGCAGCCCGCAGACGACGCAGACCTTGCTCGGCAGTTCGCTCTTCTTCACAGGGTTTCGCCGGCATCGAGCCTGGCGAGCAGGTCTTCGCCACGCTGCCAAAGCGCCTGTTGCTTGTCTTCGCTCATGCGCCCAAGGTTTTTGTAGATGATTGCCATGCGCTGATTGTGTTGAAGAAGATCACGATGGCGCATCAGGAAATGCCAGTACAAGGCGTTGAAGGGGCATGCATTCTCGCCGGTGCTTTCACTGACGTTGTACGCACAGCCCCGGCAATAGTCGGACATGCGATGGATGTACTGACCGCTCGCGCAGTAAGGCTTGGAACCCAGATACCCGCCGTCGGCATGCATCACCATGCCCAGCGTGTTGGGCAGCTCGACCCAGTCGAACGCATCGATGTAGATCGCCAGGTACCACTCGCAGATCTGCGGAGGCGAAATCCCCGCCAGCAGCGCAAAATTGCCGGTCACCATCAGGCGCTGGATGTGATGGGCATAGCCATGCTGCAGGCTCTGGCCGATGGCCTGGCTCATGCAGTTCATTTTGGTGTCGCCCGTCCAGTAGAACTCAGGGAGCGGCCTGATGTTGTTGAAGACGTTACGCTCGGCGTAATCGGGCATCAGCAGCCAGTAGACCCCACGCACGTACTCACGCCAGCCTATCAATTGCCGAATGAAACCCTCGGCAGCGTTGAGGGCGACGCGTCCCGACCAGTACGCCGCTTCGACGTCGGCACACAGCTGCCGCACATCCAGCAGACCGATGTTCAACGCGGCGCTGATGCGGGAGTGAAAGAGAAACGGCTGGTCTGCGGCCATCGCGTCCTGATAGTCGCCGAAAGACGCCAGCCCCTGATCGAGAAACTGCGCCCAAAGGGTCTGCGCGCCTGCATGGTCGACCGGATAATCAAAATCCTTGAGCGAGCCGTAGTGATCGGCAAAGCGTTTGCCGACCAGCGCGAGTACGTCGTCAGTAATGGCATCGGTAGGGAATCGCATTGGCGAGGGCGCGATGATGCCTTTGGCCAAGGGCTTGCGATTCTCGGCATCAAAATTCCACGCGCCACCGACCGGACTGCCGTCACCGTTGAGCAACACCTGGCCCTTGCGTCGCATCTCCCGGTAAAAGAACTCCATGCGCAGTTGCTTCTTGCCTTTGGCCCACGCGGCAAAATCAGCGCGGGAACTGAGAAAGCGCGTATCGCTGTGCCAATGACTCACCAGACCTGTGTGCCTGAGTGACAGCTCCAGGCGCCAGTCCCCACACTCGGTGAGATGAATCTCCTGCGGCTGCAAAAGCGTCTGCCAGCGTTGCAGCTCACTGGCCAGCGAGCCGGTGTTCTGCTGATCCTCCAGGGTGACGTAATGCACGCAGTAACCCCGCTGTCTCAGGTCCTGCGCGAAGTGACGCATGGCGCTGAACACCAGCACGATCTTTTGCGGATGGTGTGCAACGTGGGTGGCCTCCTCGACCACTTCCGCCAGCAGGATTTCATCGACCGAAGGGTCTGCGCCGTGCAACGAGGCCAGGTCGAAGGAAAGCTGATCGCCCAGGATCAGACAAAGCCTGCGCACCCTTGTCACCAGGTCGAGTCCAGCGCCAGGGGAACGCGTAGGGGCGCTTGAGGCCCATGGTCAAATCCGCACATTTCAGTGTGAACCACGCAATGCACCAGATAGAACGGCACGGGCGCCGGTAAATCCTCAAGTACCTCGCGTGCGTGGGTCACCGAACGGAGTTGAATGGCCTGCCCCGTACGCGTCCTGATCGGATGAACCGCCGAACCGACCCGCGCTTGCAGCAGGTAGATGCCGCCCTCGATCGACAGTAATTCAAGCTCCAGCGGCTCCTGCCCGGACGCCACCCACGCACACAGTTCGGTAAGGGTCATTGCCGGGTCTCCTGGACATCAGGCGCTGTTGCCGGAGCTGGCGCGTCAGGTTGCTTGCGGAAAAACAGCGTCACCTGACCGGCCTCCACCCCAAACTTGCTCATGGACGACCGGTTGATCATCGTGCGGTCGTCCATCAGGTACATCCAGTCATCGAAATCGACCTGATACACCTTGCCGTCCACTGGCAGACTCAGCACGTATGTCCAGTGCAGCGTATTCCCCGCGACTTCACCCAGGGCTTCGCCGACCACATCGGCGGCGCGACCCCGCCAACGTCCCACACCGTCAGGGGTCAGCGTCCAGATCCGTTGCTGGCGGGTGCCGTCGCTGTACGTGAAGTTTTCTTCGAGGATCATCTGGTCGCCACGGGGGTAGCCGTGGATGTTCACGACAAAGCGCTTGGTGACCTCCCCGGAGCGCTTCTGGAACATGCCCCAGGCATCAAGATGCCCGGTGAAAAACTGACGAAGTTCAAGCGTCGGCTGTTCTTGCCGGTAGTGCTGTACATCGACCCCTGAACACCCCGCCAGCCCGACGAAGATCCACGGCAGCAAGCGCTTGAGCATGACATTCTCCAATGTTCAGCGGGCAATCCTTCATTGGACGCCCCTTAACAAGCTGCAACAAAAACCTGTACAGAATAAATGTTTTGTACAAGTTATACAGGAATGCAGCCGGAGTAAACGCCATGCAGCGAACAACGCCGACGACCGTGCCGGTATCAACCCGGCGGAATGGTCGCCAGCATGCCGATCGTGAGGGTCAGGGCCAGGAAGCCCAACAGGAAAAGCGTCATCTTGGCCATAAGGCCTCCTCTCAATGACAGGGTTGCGGTGCAGATGACTGCATGCCGCTTCATCACGCCAGTCTGCCTCAGCCAGGAGGTCTGGAGTGGTTGCCAGTGTGAGGTAGATCGCTGTTTCAATACAGCGCCAGGTTTATCAAAAAAATACGGATCAGATGAAAATCTCCCGGCGCGGTGGATCAGGCGCGCAGCGGCAGCAAACCACAACCACGCGGTCTATCTGGTACACCGCGCCGTAGGGCAGAAACGAAAACGCCTCCACTCG
This sequence comes from Pseudomonas sp. NFACC02, assembly GCF_900110765.1. Lineage (GTDB taxonomy): Bacteria > Pseudomonadota > Gammaproteobacteria > Pseudomonadales > Pseudomonadaceae > Aquipseudomonas. Next base: position 214,128 of record NZ_FOEO01000005.1, on the reverse strand, counting down.
GGAGGCGTTGGTTTTCAGATCGGCCCGCGTGTCAGCGCAGGTCGAAACGGTCCAGCTCCATGACTTTGGTCCAGGCGGCCACGAAGTCCCCGACGAATTTCTCGTGGGCGTCCGCGCTGCCATAAACCTCGCTCAGCGCACGCAATTGCGCGTGGGAACCAAACACCAGATCGACTCGGGTGCCGGTCCACTTGATCGCCCCGGTCTTGCGGTCGCGCGCCTCGAAGGTGTCGTTGCTGGCCGATGTCGGTTTCCACTCAACGCTCATGTCCAGCAGGTTCTTGAAGAAGTCATTCGTCAGCACTTCAGGCCGCGTGGTGAAGACGCCATGCTGGCTGCCTCCCACGTTGGCCCCCAGGACGCGCAAGCCGCCCAGCAACACCGTCATTTCCGGCGCGGACAGGGTCAGCAGTTGAGCCTTGTCGACCAGCAGCTTCTCGGCCGGGACTTGATACTGGCCTTTGAGGTAATTGCGGAAACCATCGGCAATCGGCTCCAGGAAAGCAAACGACTCGACATCGGTCTGTGCCTGGGAGGCGTCGGTGCGGCCGGGCGAGAAGGGAACGCTGACCGTCTGCCCCGCATTTTTAGCCGCCTGCTCCACACCTGCGTTACCGGCGAGGACGATCAGGTCCGCCAGCGACACTTTCTTGCCACCCGCCCCGCCGTTGAACTCGCCCTGAATGCGTTCCAGCGTCCGCAGCACGTTTGCCAGTTGTTCAGGCTGATTGGCCGCCCAGTCTTTCTGCGGTGCCAGACGCAAACGCCCGCCATTGGCGCCGCCGCGCTTGTCAGAGCCTCGGAATGTGGACGCAGCCGCCCAGGCAGTGGACACCAGTTGCGAGACGGTCAGACCCGACTCTAGGATCTTGCTCTTCAGCGCAGACGCATCGTCGCTGTCGATCAGCGGATGGTCGACGGCGGGCAGCGGGTCCTGCCAGAGCAGTTCTTCGGTGGGTGTTTCCGGCCCGAGATAGCGCGCCAGCGGGCCCATGTCACGGTGGGTCAGTTTGAACCAGGCACGGGCAAAGGCGTCGGTGAGCTGATCGGGATTGGCGAGAAAGCGTCGTGAGATCTGCTCGTATGCCGGATCGAAACGCAAGGCCAGGTCCGAAGTCAGCATGCGCGGTTCCTGACGCTTGCTCGGGTCGTGCGCATGAGGAATCTTGCCCGCGCCTGCGCCGCCCTTCGGCTTCCACTGATGGGCGCCGGCCGGGCTTTTGGTCAGCTCCCACTCGAAACCAAAGAGGTTTTCCAGGTACTCGTTACTCCACCGGGTGGGCGTGGAGGTCCAGGTCACTTCCAGGCCGCTGGTGATGGTATCGCCCCCTTTGCCGGTGCCAAACGCGTTGCGCCAGCCAAGTCCCTGTTCTTCCAGGCCTGCGGCTTCGGGTTCGGGGCCCACGTTGTCGGCCGGACCTGCACCGTGCGTCTTGCCAAAGGCATGACCGCCGGCAATCAGCGCCACGGTCTCCTCGTCGTTCATCGCCATCCGGCCAAAGGTTTCCCGGATGTCATGGGCCGACTTGACCGGATCAGGATTACCCTCGGGACCTTCCGGGTTGACGTAAATAAGCCCCATCTGCACCGCTGCGAGCGGTTTCTCAAGGTTGCGTTCGCCATCGGTACGGCTCTGTTCTTCACTGTGCTTGCCCGGCTCGGCGACCAGATCACCCTGACCGGGCTGCTGCATCTCCTTGTGCGCGCCGTAGCGTTCCTCACCGCCAAGCCAGGTGGTTTCAGAGCCCCAGTACACATCTTCATCCGGTTCCCAAACGTCAGCACGACCGCCCGAAAAACCGAAGGTCTTGAAGCCCATGGACTCCAGCGCAACGTTGCCGGTGAGGACGATCAGATCCGCCCAGGAGATCTTGCGCCCGTACTTCTGTTTCACCGGCCAGATCAGCCGACGAGCCTTGTCGAGGCTGACGTTGTCGGGCCAGCTGTTGAGCGGTGCGAAACGCTGCTGCCCCGAGCCAGCCCCGCCCCGACCATCTGCAGTGCGATAGGTCCCGGCGCTGTGCCAGGCCATGCGTACGAACAGCGGGCCATAGTGCCCGAAGTCCGCTGGCCACCAGTCTTGAGACTGGGTCATGAGGGCCAACAAGTCTTTCTTCACCGCGTCGAAGTCCAGGCTCTTGAACGCCTCGGCGTAGTCGAAATCTTCGCCCATCGGGTCAGACAGCGACGAGTGCTGATGCAGAATTTTCAGATTCAGTTGATTCGGCCACCAGTCGCGATTCGTGGTGCCGCCACCGGCAGCGTGGTTGAACGGGCATTTCGATTCAGTTGCCATGTCTTGATCTACCTTTGGTCATAACCGTCGAGCGCCGTAAGGGCTCAAGACGGCGACGAGGGAACTCAGTCGCACAAGGTGCGTATTGTTATTGCCTTACAAGCTTCAATCGCACGGCGATAGCCGATGCCAGACCAAGGGTAGCAATGTTCCGCCAGAGGTCTAATAGGCAAAGCATTGATGGCTGATAGAGAGAGACTTTCACGCTCCTCGGCATCACTGACATGCTGCTGTCACATCAGCGCCGAAACGCTCTGCTACCCTGCTCGTCCCGACTGCCGACAGGTTCTCCCATGATCAACATCCGTGTCATGACGATGGACGACTACGATGCCGTCATTGCCCTGATGAGCAACACCCCCGGCATCTCGCTGCGCGATGCCGATTCCCGCGAAGCGACCGGCCGCTATCTGCAACGCAACCCCGGCCTGAGCTTCGTGGCCGAGAGTGAAACCGGCCTCTGCGGGTGCGTGATGTCTGGCCACGACGGGCGTCGCGGCTACCTGCAGCACCTGCTGGTGCTGCCCGAGTTTCGACGTCAGGGCATCGCCAACCGACTGGTCGAGCGTTGCCTGTCGAGCCTCGAAGCGCTGGGCATCGGAAAATGCCACCTCGACGTGTTCAAAACCAACGAGGCTGCTGCGCGCTACTGGCAGCACCAGGGCTGGACGCTGCGGACCGACATCGACCGCTATTCGTTCACCCGACCGGGTAACGAGAATGCGTGAAGCATTTTTGAGGATCAGTGCCTGTTGATCGGGTCGCCCTGGACTGCCTGATTCAGCGTCGGCCGGCGCACCGCCAGTCACTGGCGCGCCGGTTCGGTTGCCTACACGACCTTCAGCACAATCTTGCCGATGTGGTTGCCCTCTTCCATCCGCCGATGGGCGTCGGCGGCCTCGGCCAACGGGTAAATCCGGTCGATGATCGGCAGGCATTGGCCCTGCTTCAACAGCGGCCAGACCGACGCGTGTACCGAGCGGGCGATCTCGGCCTTTTCCTCGGTGCTGCGCGAACGCATCATGGAACCGGTGACCGAGGCCTGTTTGTCGCTCAGCGCCGCCAGGTTCAGGTCCTTGACCTGGGCGCCGCCCAGAAAGCCAATGACCACCAAACGCCCACGCCGGGCGAGTGACGCGAGGTTACGCTCGAAATAGCTGGCGCCCATGATGTCGAGAATCACGTCAACACCCTTGCCACCGGTTTGCCGGTCTATCACTTCGTCGAATGCGGCTTCGCGGTAGTTGATCGCTTCGCCGCCCAACGCACGGATCTGCTCGCATTTCTCCTCGCTGCCCGCCGTGGCAAAGGCTTTGATTCCCAACGCCTTGCACAACATCAGCGCGGTGGTCCCGATGCCACTGGTGCCGCCATGGATCAACACGGTAGCGCCTTCGCTCGCCTGACCCAGTTCGAACAGGTTGGCCCAGACGGTGAAGAAGGTTTCAGGAATGGCCGCCGCCTGGATCATCTCGACGCCCTGCGGAATCGGCAGCGCCTGAGACGCGGGCACGACGCAATACTCTGCGTACCCGCCGCCGTTGGTCAGCGCACAGATCCGATCGCCCACGGCGAAACCCGACACCGCCGAGCCCAGCGCCACCACTTCGCCGGCCACTTCAAGGCCCGGTACCGGGCTCATGCCAAGCTTCATCGGATAATGGCCTGTCCGCTGGATCACGTCAGGACGGTTGATGCCGGCCGCGTGAACCTTGATCAGCAGCTCGTGCTCAGCGGCCTGCGGAGTGTCCGCCTCCGCCAGGTTCAATACCTCCGGTCCGCCAGGCTGGGTAATTTCGATGTAGCGCATACGCTTTGGCAAATTCATGGGTGCACCTCAAAAAAAACGGGTTACGAGTTCTGACAGGTTTTTTTCGAAGGCATTCAAGAGACTTGCCTGGTCGCGTTTGATACGCGCCGCCCCCCTGCAAGCGGTTGCCGCGGGCACACAATTCTGCTGGGATGTGGCCCTGCCCTTCATCGAGTCAATCAACATGTTGTCGTATCAGGAACTGTTCGAATTCGCCGAGGACTTCGACTCGTTTGTCCGCCGGGGCCTGCCGCCAGAAATCGGCGCCGTGAACGAGATCAAAGCCAAAATTGCCCAACCCGACGTGATCAAGCCGAACACGCTCCAGCGCTTGCGAGACGTGAAAGGCCATTTCCATCTGCTGGTGGCCGGCGAGATGTGGTGCCCCGACTGCCAGATCAACGTCACGGTCATGGATTACCTGCAACGCACCCAGCCGAAGATCAGCCTTGGGGTCATTACCAAGGGACGCGCCGAAAACGAGTTGAAACAACGGCTGAACCTGGAACGGATTTCGATTCCGTTCGTGCTGGTGCTGAACGAGCAATTCCAGCCGGTCGGTCGCTTCATTGAACGACCGCGCGCCGTCATCGACGGCGGCGATGCCGTAAAACCGGATTACCGGGCTGGCGCTTATCTGGAAAGCACCGTGCAGGATTTACTCGACATTTTTGAGACCGCTGTCTGAGCCTGATCATCCCGCGCGCGGAGAGATGACTCGCAGACTCTGGCGAGGGTCAGGACGTGCTCGGAATGAACCTCAGCGTGCCCGCCAAGCCGTCGTTCCCCCGTTCCGGGTTGTCCAGCGGATGGCGGATGCCGTCATTGACCGGCACCTCTTCGAAATCAAACGGGCTGATCCCGTCCAGACACGCGACGTTGATACCGTACTGATCGGGGCTCGAGCGGCGCTGATGATGGGTGTAAATGCCGCAGACCGAACAAAAGAAATGCTTCGCCGCACCGGTGTTGAACCGGTACAGCGTCAGCGCCTGCTCCCCGGCGGTGATCGTCAGATCCGACAATTGCGCACTGACCACGACCGCGCCCCGCATGCGGCAATAAGAACAGTTGCAACGGCGCGCGGAGCGCAACCCGTCGGTCAGCCGAACCTCAAACCGTACCGTGCCGCAATGGCACTGCCCTTTGATGCGTTCTATGTCTTTGTTCATCATTGGCCCTCTCCTTTTCCTCAGAACGGCGAGTGTTTGCGCATTCTCACCCGCCGTGCGCGTGACAAAAAAGCACCCGAAGGTGCTTTTCCTGTCATTGCGATCAGCCGGACGATGCCGTCGCGGCGGCCCGTGCCGAATGCAGTTTCTTGTAGCTTTCGATCAGCCGTAGATGCCGATCGAGGCCTTCAAGTTTCATGCTGGTGGGCGTAAGCCCGTAGAAACGTACGCTGCCGTTTACCGAGCCGATGGCGGCGTCCATACGCTCGTTGCCGAACATGCGACGGAAGTTCACCTCGTAGTCGGCCAGCACCAGATCGTCGTCCAGTTCCGTCTCCAGCACGACGTTGACGGCCTGATAAAACAGACCACGCTCAACGGTGTTGTCGTTGTATTGCAGGAACGCTTCCACCAGATCCTTGGCCTGCTCGAACTTCTGCAGCGCGAGGTAGATCAGCAGCCTCAACTCCAGAATGGTCAACTGCCCCCACGGCGTGTTGTCATCGAACTCGATGCCGATCAACGTGGTGATATCTGTGTAATCGTCCAGTCCGCTGTCTTCCAGACGCTTGGCCAGCGTGCGCAAACCCACCTTGCTCAGATTGTGCAGGTTCAGGATGTCGGCGCGGAACTGCAGGGCCTTGTTGGTGTTGTCCCAGATCAGGTCATCGACCGGGTAGATCTCCGAATAATCAGGCACCAGGATGCGGCAGGCCTTCGCACCGATGTGCTCATAGACGGCCATGTACACTTCTTTGCCCATGTCTTCGAGGATGCCGAACAACGTGGCTGCTTCCTGGACGTTCGAGTCCTCCCCGTGGCCGGAGAAGTCCCACTCGACGAATTCGAAATCCGGTTTGGCACTGAAGAAACGCCACGACACCACACCGCTGGAATCGATGAAGTGCTCGACGAAATTGTTCGGCTCGATCACCGCCTGGCCTTCGAAGGTCGGCTGCGGCAGGTCGTTCAGGCTTTCGAAACTGCGCCCCTGCAGCAACTCGGTCAGGCTGCGCTCCAAAGCAATTTCAAAGCTCGGGTGGGCGCCGAACGAGGCGAATACACCACCCGTACGCGGATTCATCAAGGTCACGCACATCACCGGAAACTCGCCGCCAAGCGACGCGTCCTTCACCAACACAGGGAAGCCCTGCTCCTCCAGCCCCTTGATGCCGGCGACAATGCTCGGGTACTTCGCCAGCACGTCCTGCGGCACATCCGGCAGCGCCATTTCACCCTCGAGGATTTCGCGTTTGACCGCCCGTTCGAAGATTTCCGACAGGCACTGCACCTGCGCTTCGGCCAGCGTGTTGCCCGCGCTCATGCCATTGCTCAGGTACAGGTTCTCGATCAGGTTGGACGGGAAATACACGGTTTCGCCATCGGACTGTCGAACAAAAGGCAGTGAGCAGATGCCGCGTTGCGTGTTGCCGGAGTTGGTGTCGTACAGGTGCGATCCCGACAGTTCACCGTCAGGGTTGTAAATCGCCAGGCAATAGTCGTCGAGGATTTCGGTCGGCAGCGCGTCGTTTGGACCGGGCTTGAACCAGCGCTCGTCGGGGTAATGCACGAAGGCTGCATTGGCGATGTCTTCGCCCCAGAACTGGTCGTTGTAGAAAAAGTTGCAATTAAGGCGCTCGATGAACTCCCCCAGTGCCGACGCGAGTGCGCTTTCTTTGGTGGAGCCCTTGCCGTTGGTGAAGCACATCGGCGAGTGAGCGTCACGGATGTGCAGCGACCACACGTTGGGCACGATATTGCGCCATGAAGCGATTTCGATCTTCATCCCCAGCCCCGCCAGGATGCCCGACATGTTGGCAATGGTCTGCTCCAGTGGCAGGTCCTTGCCGGCGATGCAGGTGCCGGTCTCAGAGGTCGAAGCCGGCATCAACAGCGCCTGGGCATCGGCGTCCAGGTTTTCGACCTCCTCGATCACGAACTCGGGCCCTGCCTGCACGACCTTCTTGACGGTGCAGCGGTCGATGGAGCGCAGGATGCCCTGACGGTCCTTGTCGGAGATGTCGGCAGGCAGTTCGACCTGGATCTTGAAAATCTGGTTATAGCGGTTTTCAGGGTCAACGATGTTGTTTTGCGAGAGACGAATGTGCTCGGTGGGGATGCCGCGCGTGTCGCAGTACAGCTTCACGAAGTAGGCGGCACACAGCGCCGAGGATGCCAGGAAGTAGTCGAACGGCCCCGGTGCAGAACCATCGCCTTTGTAGCGGATGGGCTGATCGGCAATCACCGTGAAGTCGTCAAACTTGGCTTCAAGTCGGAGGTTGTCGAGAAAGTTGACCTTGATTTCCATGGGGGATTACCGAAACGAGAAAACGATTTGGCGGCCATTATCCGGCTTTTCAGCCGGAAGTCTCGTTTTCATCGGACACCCACTGTCGGCAGGCGCTGCACCGGCGTGCTGGCAGATCGATCATCGAACGACTGACGAACGGCACATTCATGGAACTCATAAGCAGAAATCCGGCCCTATACCCTGTACGCCTCAGGAACGCTGCTGATGCTGGGGGGCAGGCACGGAGCGCGACGCTGTGCTTAAGGAATCCACTCGCTGAAAGGTGACACGGTGAATACATTTATTGCGCTGGAAAAGCTTGAAGAGATCGATCTGCAGGATTATCACGAGGTCTGGCTGACAACCTCGGAGCGTTGGCCTCAGGACCCGGAAACCGCGCAACGCGTGTGCCTCTGGCGGGCCGACCGTGAGCTGACCCGGGACGTCGAAATCGACGACGTGTATTTTCAGAACCTGCCCCGCTTGTGGCTGCTCGTTGATGATCTGCATGACCAGCCAGCCGTCAGCCACGTCAAGCAGGCGCTGGACGCACGCATTGGCGAACTGCAACTGGAGGGCGAGTTTCTTCCGGATGAAAAGGACAAAGTGCCGTCCGGCGACAAGCGCACTGATCTTAGAAGCTGACGGCGGAGATAGCCGCTTTCCCTTGCGGCTGACCCATCCTCTTCCGGGAGCGAGCGTGGTCTGGGCGGCATTCCGACGAATGCGGTGGATCAGCACATTCATTTGCCCCTGACCCACCGCGTTCGCGGCCGTCGTAACCTCCGATGGCTTGTATGGTGCGCATTTCCACTAGTTGGGTGACGCTGACGCTGACGGTGTGGTTTGTCCTAACGGCCAAACTGTTCCGCCTTCGGCGAGTTACTTGAAAGGACACCCCTCTTTGTTTCAAGAGGCAGCCAAGTGTCAGGCTCCCGGCTTGGCCCTCCTGCGTCGGGTACCCGCACTCCGACGACACTCCGTGGGCCCGCGCCGAACGGACATCCATGTCCTGACGGCGCTCTCGCGGCATCCATGCCGCTCGTCCCACTGCGCGTCGTCTGCGTTTGGCCTGCACCCAAGTCGCGCTTTGTGGTGTCTGGCCTGCTGCGGTATGAAGATCAAAAGCCATAGCGCGCTTTGCGCTGTTAGATTCAATACCGAAATCGTTGGATAAACATAGAACCTGCGGGAGTCAGCTTGCTGACGAATGCGGTTTGTCATTCACCTTTGATGAAACTGGCTCACTCCCATCGCGAGCAAGCTGATTGTTACGACGCTCCGCGTGGTAACACATTCAATGACGCTCCGCGTCATCCGGGATGTGGCGCATGCTGGCAGGCGTCGCGACTCTCGAAACCGGACCGACACCACCGGTTCGAGAACCATAGAATCTCCCACAGGTAATGCGGCGTTTCCGAAAACAGGTGATTCAACGTTCCCAAGGCTTGCGGCAGCCCTCAGACCTGTGGGAACTGCTGGAGATTACGACAGTGGCGAATGGGGTCATCAGTGACATCGAAGCTTAACCCTAGACCCCGCTTCACTCAGCTGATGTCCGACGCGGAATGCCGCTCTGGCACCTGTTTGTCTTCATCGCCCCAGGTCCGGTTCACCCGCAGGCCACGGATCACGGCGGGGCGTTTGGCAATTTCTTTCGCCCAGCGCTGCACGTGGGTGTATTCCTCGGTCGCCAGAAATTCGGCCGCTGAATAGACGTTGCCAAGGGCAAGCTGGCCATACCAGGACCAGATCGCAATGTCGGCGATGGTGAAGGTGTCGCCTGCCATGTATGGGCTCTCGCTCAAGCGACGATCCAGCACGTCCAACTGTCGCTTGGCTTCCATGGTGAAACGGTTGATCGCGTACTCAATCTTCTCCGGCGCGTACGCATAGAAATGCCCGAACCCGCCCCCTAGGTACGGCGCCGCGCCCATTTGCCAGAACAACCAGTTCAGGGTTTCAGTACGCCCGGCCAGGTCGGTCGGCAGAAATTCGCCAAACTTTTCGGCGAGGTACAACAGGATCGAGCCGGACTCGAACACACGAATCGGCGGCGTGGCGCTGTGGTCCATCAACGCAGGAATCTTGGAGTTGGGGTTGATGTCAACGAAGCCGCTGGAAAACTGGTCGCCTTCACCGATGCGAATCAACCACGCATCGTACTCAGCGTCCTTGTGCCCTAGCGCCAGCAGCTCCTCGAGCATGATGGTGACCTTGACACCGTTCGGCGTGGCGAGCGAATAGAGCTGCAAGGCGTGCTCGCCGACAGGCAATACCTTTTCATGAGTGGGGCCGGCCACGGGGCGGTTGATGCTTGAAAACTGGCCGCCGGACGCGGCCTCGTTTTTCCAGACTTTTGGCGGGACATAAGCTGCTTTAGTCACGAAACGAACCTCTTTGTGGGCCATTATGGTCAGTCATTGCGTCACAGACATCGCAGCGAGACGACACTGTGGGTCATGATGAGACCGGGCATGAGTGAGAGCGGTTCAGGGTATGTGTTTACCGTGCCGCCCCTCAAGTGACATTTCAGTGCCTGCCGTCGAAGCCGTTTTGTTCCCATCGCCACCTTGAGGTCAATTGATCACATGCCCGCGCCCCTCTCCCTCCCGCCCTTTTCCGGGGCCAAAATCGCCGTGTTGTGTGAAGGCCATCTGCTGACCTACCTGCGAGATGACAAAGCCACCATCCCCTGGCCCGGGCTGTGGGACCTGCCCGGGGGTGGCCGGGAAGGCGAAGAGACCGCCGAGCAATGCGCGCTGAGAGAAACCCACGAAGAGTTCGGTCTGCTACTCGATCCGGGCTGGATCGTCTGGAAACGGGTGTACCCCGGCCAGGGCATGAACGGTCTCGACACCTGGTTCTTCGTCGCCCAGGTACCGGCTGGAACCTTCGAGCGAGTGATATTTGGCGACGAGGGGGAGCGTTGGGAAATCAAGAGCGTGAGCGCCTTCCTGGCGATGGACCAGGCCATTCCCCATCTGCAGCAACGGCTGCGCGAATTTCTGGCCGACGAAGCACGATCCGCCGCGCGTCAGACCCGGTCTTAATCACCGCCCGCGGCGCTGGCGAAGAGTGGCCCCAACTGATCAGCCGGCAGCGCTTTACTGAAGTGAAAACCCTGTACCTCATCGCACGGATGGCGCAGCAGGCACTCGAGTTGCTCTCGCGTTTCCACCCCTTCGGCGGTCACCGTCATCCCCAGCGAGCGCCCCAGGCCGATCATGGCCTGAACGATCGCCTGATCGTTACCGCGCTCGGCCAGGTGCGAGATGAAACTGCGATCAATCTTGATCCCGTCCAGCGGGTACTTGCGCAGGTAAGCCAACGACGAAAAGCCGGTGCCGAAGTCATCAAGACTTAGACGGACGCCCAACGCCCTCAAGGCAGTAAGGGTTTTCAGCGCGCTGTGGGCGTGGTCAAGCAGGACCCGCTCAGTGATTTCCAGTTCCAGACGACTCGCAGGCAACCCGCTGCTGTGCAGGGCGTTGCTGACGGCAGCCACCACGTCCTCGTTTTCCGCCAGTTGACCGGGCGACAGGTTGACCGACAGTCCGATCTCACTGGGCCAGTTCATGGCCTCGCGACAGGCATGATCCAGCACCCAGCGCCCCAGCGGATGAATCAGGCCGGTTTCCTCGGCCAGTGGAATGAAGGTGTCGGGCGGCAACAGACCGCGCTCGGGATGTTGCCAGCGCACCAGTGCCTCGAAGCTGCGCAGCGAACCGGTCACGGTCGTGTAGCGGGGTTGATAGTGAAGGCGCAGTTGCTCATCGGCTAACGCTTGACGCAGTTCCTGCTCAAGTTGCTGGCGCGCCAACAGGTGAGCATTCATGCCCTCGACATAAAATCGCCAGGTGTTGCGCCCCGCCGCCTTGGCCTGATAGAGCGCGATGTCGCTCATTCTCAGCAGTTCGGCGGGCGTGCGCGCGTGAACCGGCGCCAGCGCGATGCCGATGCTGGTGCCGATGAACACCGTTTGCGTGTCCAGATCGAATGGCTGGCACAGATCGTCGACCAGCGCTGCGCACAACGCCCCGACTTCAGCCTGATCGAAACGGCCGAGCCGCACCACGATGAACTCATCGCCGCCCAGACGCGCGACCATGCTGTCCGGAGGCACATGGCGCAGAAGCCGTTTGGCGACCTCCTGCAAGACCCGGTCGCCAAAGGCGTGACCCAGCGCGTCGTTGATGGGCTTGAAGCGGTCCAGGTCCAGGCTCAATACCGCGAGGGGCGACGTGACGGCACGGTTCAGATGCTCGCTGAGAAACTGATGAAGCCGAAAGCGGTTGGGTAATCCAGTGAGCGAATCGTGCAGCGACAGTTGCGTGAGTTCTTTCTGACTGACGTGCAAGGCATCGAACTGCGCGTCGATCTGCCGCGCTGATGTCAGCGCATATCGCACCAGCATGGTCAACACGATCGCCAGCGCCAGGACACCGGCGGTGAACAGGGGCAACGTCTGGCGCAGCAGGTCCATGCCAGGCCTGGGCGGCATCCAGCTCAACTGAATGTCCGACCCCAGCAAGGGCATCGAATCGCCGTCGGGGTGCGGCCCCGGGGCGACGGAAATGGTCGGCAATCCATAGGTTTCACTTAAATGGGCGAGCTTGTCGGTGTCGAGCACCATAACGAACATCATGACCGAAGCCGGTCCGGGCACCGGCTGGATCAGCGGGTCCCAACCCGGGCTGATGGTCGCGGCGGCGACCAGCGCTGGCTGCCCACCGACCCTGAGAGCACGCACGACACCGTCGTTCTCCTGCGTCGATTGCCGGGCGTCGGCGATCAACCCGCTCAAGTCCCCTTCCAGCCAGTCACTGGCCTGCATCATCGAGGGCTTGCCGTCGATGACCGCGTACACCGTGCGGTCCTGGGCATTGATGACCAGCACACCGTTGTAGCCATACAGCTCGTACGGGATGGGTCCGACGTTGCGCTGGTCGTCGGCCCAGGTCTTGTCCACGGTGATGTGCAGGTGTTTGTACGCTTCGCCCCACTTGGCGTAATTGATGATGTTGCGCCCGACCTCGTTACGCACCTGCTCCAGGGTGCGCGAGATGAATATGCGCGAACGCTGCTGCACATCCAGGTCCTGACTGAGCGCATTCTTGACCAGCAGGTAGCCGCCCAGGCCGATCAGCAAAAGCAGCGCACCCAACGCCGGGAAAAGGCGCAGAATCAGCTGTCGACTTCGACGGGTAGCGACCCAGCCGGTCAGCGTGGGCGTGAATGTGGGCATGCGGACACCTGAATACACCGGGAAAAACGATAGGCAGCGCCTCAGGCTCGATCGACGAAACGCCTCGTCGTACCGGCCAATGATTGCGAATGGCTATCGTAACCGGCTGTTTATGCAGGGGCTAGCCGTCATTTGACTCCGCAGGAACACGCTGCGATGCGATGGCGGCCTTGTCGATGACCGAGTAGACGTTGTAAACCCGCCCCTGCCGGAACATGTAGAACACGTTTTCCGTAAACTGGACGCGGCGTCCGTTGATCGGCAGGCCGAACAGTTCTCCTGCCGGGGTGCAGTCGAAACACAGCCGCGCGGCCACGTGCGGTGGATCGCTGATCAGCAGGTCAATATTGAATCGAAGGTCCGGGATCGCTCGAAAATCGTTCTCGAGCATCGTCCGATAGCCGGATAGGCCGATGCGTTGACCGTTGTAATGAACGTCCTGATCGACAAACTCACCCAGCGCGGGCCAGTCCTGACGATTGAGACAGTCGATATAACCGCGATAGCGATCGCTGAGTTCCTGCTTGTTCACGGGCAGCCCCCTTTGTAGCGGCGACTTGAGCATTCGCCAGTTTAGGGCGTGCGCCGGACATGATAGTTCCAGAGCCCGTCTGTCTGTGGACAGTCTCAGCGTGGCCCAGGGACGTTCGCGCATGCGGCGTGTCAGTCACTGTTGATGGTGCAGAACCACCGCATTCGTCGGAACACCGCCCAGACCAGGCTCACTCCCACCGGGATTTTCGGTGACCCGGGAGGTTGAACCCAATCTTTGATGAACAGGCCGGATCACACAGACAAAAAAACCGCCGTCGTTAAGACCAGCGGTTCTTTATTCAGCAGAAGGTCAGTTACCCGCAACTTGAGCCACCTCACCCGAGTTCACCAGCGCTTTAAGCGACAGGTCGAACTGTTTCAGGGCATTGATCTGCAGATCACGTTGCGAATCGATCTGAGCGGCGATTTCCGGCGCAGCCTTGTCATGTACCCAGACCGATGTCAGCGCCTTCTCCCCTGTGCCTTCCGCCTTGCCAATGTACTGCAGATTCGAGTCGTAGAACTTGGCGATAAACCGCGCCTCGACCTGACTGTTACGTTGGGTCACCAACTGGCTGTAGGTGTCGAGCATCACCACCACATCGGGACGCGCCTGCATCAACGCATCAAGGTTGTCGTAAAGCGTGACCGAGGCAAATTCCTTTTCCAGCGAACCGTGCAACCACTCAATGGCCAACTTGGGATCAGAGCTGTTGACGAAAGCGTTGCGAATACGAGAGTCCAGTGCGCCGTTCCTGACCCCTTTCAACGCCACGGCATGGTAGCGCTCAAGGTACTCAAGGGTGGCGACCGTGTTTTCACTGTAAAGAACACCGACAGACTGCGTGTGCTTCAAGGCGAACGTGCTGTCCGCCATGGGCAGGAAATGGCATGCCTGCTCTTTGGAAACGTAGTCGGAAGCGTAGGCCGGAACGGTGGCAGCGGCGCCACCTGCCAGTACAGCGACAAGAGTCAGCAAGGTTGAAATTCTCATCGCGGTACATCCTTCTGAAGCCAGTTCGGTATGGCTCTATCCTCCTCCTTTGCTGGAAAAAAAGAACTCTCAATCCTTAATGTTAACTATCGATTTCACGAATGGTATCTGAACAGAGAAAGTCCTTTACGTTTTCCTGAATAAAACAACTTTTCAATAGACTTATCCAGACTAACTCACCAGGCAAAGTTGCCGATGACCTGGCGAACTTTATGCAATGCCTCCACTAACGCGTCCGGCTCGAGAGAACCCAAGGCCAGACGAAGGGCATGGGGCACCGGGCTGGAAATCGAGAACGGCTCAGCGGTCGACACAGCGATATTCTCCGACAGAAGCGCAACCGCCACCTGATCGGCACGTACCTCCTCAGGCAACGGCAACCACAGAAAATACGAGGCTGGATGGCGGATAAACCCCAGACCTGCCAGCGCCTTCGTGGCCAGCTTCTGGCGATACCGGGCATCGTCGCGCTTCTGCGCTTCCAGCCTGGCGACGGTGCCGTCCTCGATCCAGCCACACACCAGCGCCGTCATGACACCCGCCGTGTTCCAGGTCGTCGCCCTGATCGCCCGCTCCATGGCAGGCACCCATTGCAGTGGCGCGACCACATACCCCACTCGCAAACCGGTGGCGATGTTCTTGGAGAAGCCTGATACATACACCGTGAGCTCCGGCGCCAACGCCTTCAGGGGCGCTGGCGGTCTGTCGGCGAGGAAGGCGTAAGCTGCGTCTTCGATCAGCATCAAGCCGTGAGCCCGCGCGATCCCGACCAGACGCTCGCGCCATGGCAAATCCATTACCCAGCCCATGGGGTTGTGCAAAGTCGGCATCGTGTAGACGGCCTTGATCCGTCGCTTGTGACACAGCGTCTCCAGCCCCGCCAGATCCGGGCCATGTTCTGTCAGCGGTATCGGCACCAGTTCCAGCCGATACGCCTCGGCGATGACCTTGAAACCGGAATACGTCAGCGCATCGACCGCCACCACATCCCCCGGTTTCAGCAACGCCATCACTGCGGTGGCCAGGCCGTGCTGCGCGCCGCTGACGATCAACAGCTCCTCGGGTTCGACCGTCAACCCTCGGTCAGCCAGATGCCGGGCAATGCACGCGCGCTCATGCCCTCGTCCGGCGTGGGGTTGATAGCGCAACAACGCTTCCAGATCGCCGGACAATGCCAACTGCCGCAAGCCGCCACGCAATAACTCAGCCTGCCCGGGCAACGCCGGGTAGTTGAAGTTGAGGTCCAGCATGCCCGCGGTCGTGGCCTGTTGATCAACGCCGTGGCTGAGCGGCAGGGCGATTTCCCGGACAAACGTTCCCCGCCCGGTTTCACCGCTGACCAGGCCCATCGCCTCCAGCTCGGCGTAAACCCTGGACGCCGTCACCAGCGCCAGCCCCTGCTGTTCGGCGAGCTGCCGATGAGTGGGTAAACGCGTACCGGGCGGTAACGCACCGGACGCGATTTCACTCGCGAAGTGATCGACGATGGATTTGTAGCGGGCCCGAGGCATACGTGGTGTATCCATGACAATTTTTTGATTGTCATGATTCTGCGCCCTAGGATTGGCTCGCACAACCGACCGCTTCAGCGAACGCGACATTCATCGCACCTCGTGTACCGGTCATCATCGAGTCCGTCGCACATGGAACAGGCATCGCCCCTGCAGCACCGCAACACCGAAAAGGCATCCAGTGGATGGCTCAACGGACTGATCGGCGTGATCATCTTCAGTGGTTCGCTGCCGGCAACCCGCATCGCGGTACTGGAGTTTGCGCCGGTCTTTCTCACCGTGGCCCGAGCCTCCATCGCAGGCGCCACGGCACTGTGCATCCTCCTGTTGCTGAAACAGAAACGCCCTGAGAGGTCTCAACTGCTGCCCTTGTTCATTGTCGCCCTGGGCGTGGTGGTCGGCTTTCCCCTGCTGACCGCCTTGGCCCTGCAATACGTAACCTCGTCACACTCGATCGTGTTTGTCGGCCTGCTGCCGTTGGCCACTGCCGCCTTTGCTGTATTGCGAGGTGGCGAGCGTCCGAGACCGGTGTTCTGGGTGTTTTCGACACTGGGGAGTGCAGTGGTAGTGGCCTTCGCCGTGTCGCAGGGGCTGACGGCCTCCCCCGTCGGCGACCTGCTGATGCTGCTGGCGATTCTGGTGTGCGGGCTGGGTTACGCCGAAGGTGCGAAACTCTCGAAGACACTGGGCGGATGGCAGGTAATCTGCTGGGCACTGGTGCTGTCACTGCCTGTCATGCTGCCGCTGACCGCGCTCACCCTACCGCCTTCGCTTGCGCACATTTCGCTGCCCGCCTGGCTCAGCCTGGGGTACGTATCGTTGTTCAGCATGCTGATCGGGTTCGTGTTCTGGTATCGGGGCCTGGTACAGGGCGGCACTGCCGCCGTCGGCCAGCTTCAATTGCTGCAACCGTTTTTCGGACTGGCCCTGGCCGCGACCCTGCTGCACGAGCAGGTCAGCCTCGGCATGCTGGCAGTGACCGTCACCGTGATTCTGTGTGTGGCGGGTGCGCGACGGTTTTCCCGATGACCCCGAGCGGGCTCAGTTGGCCAGGGCGTTCGATGCGCGCTTGACGTACACCAGCAACCCGCTCAGGCAGATCAGCACCATGCCGAACACTGACGACATGACCGGGTAACTGTCGAAAAACACCATGCCGTATCCGGTGGCGAACACGATCTGCAAGTACCCCAGCGGCGCGAGCAAGGAGGACGACGCGTACTGATACGCCTTGGAAATCAGGAAGTGCGCCGACAGCCCCATGCCACCCAGCATCAACAGCAGCAGCCATTGCGACGCACTGGGCGACACCCAGTAGAACGGCACGATCAGACTCAACAATGCAGTGCTGAACACACCGACGTAAAAGCTGCACACCCACGGGCTGTCGGACTCGCTCGCCAGCTGCGTCAGCAGTTGATACAACGCGAAGAAGAATGCTGTCGCCAGCGGAAACAACATCCACAGCGAAAAGCCATCACCCGTCGGATCGATCACCACCAGCACACCGACGAAGCCAACGATCACCGACAGCCATTGCAACCGGTCCGCCTTGATGCCGAACAGCAGGGGCGACAGGAGCGTGACGAAAGCCGGCGCGAGAAACACCAACGCTGTCGACTCCGCCAGCGGCACATGGGTGAGGCCGAATAAAAAGGTCAGGCTGTCGGCCAGCAGCACCACCGCCCGGAGCAGATGCAACCAAGGACGTTGGGTGTGAAATACCTGTTTTTCCCCGCTCTTGATGCGGTTGCTGAGGATGACGCTGGTCACCAGCACGGTGTGAATCAAGTAGCGCGCCCAGGCCACGAATATCACGGGCAGCGCAAGAATCAGCACTTTGGACACCGTGTCATGACTGGCGAACGCCAGCGCCACGCTGGCCATCAACCACATGCCGATGACATGACGGTGAGAATCGGTAGAGGAATTCATCGGGCCAACCGGCGAGGGAGTGAGTGACGGAGACAGGGCGGAGTAGACCACAAGCAGGCGCCGCGTCCAATGCGCTGCCTAAACTGCCGGGTTTGCGCAACCTTGCGCAGTCTGAAAACGCGCACGAGATGCGCAGCAGCGACCCGACGCTGATTCCAGCCTATATAATCGCCTCCATGCGCGCTTTATTGCCCGCCCTCGCCCGTCCCGTTCAGGAAGTCGCCACACGATATGAGTGTCAAGGAATCCGAAAAATCCGGCGCCGTGCCGCGAATGGCCGATGTCGCCAAACTGGCCGGCGTCTCCAAGATGACCGTGTCGCGGGTGCTGGCCGGACGAGATGTGTCACCCTCCACGACTCAACGGGTACAAGCCGCGATCGACACCCTCGGTTACTTGCCGGACGCCTCGGCCGGGATGCTGTCGAGCGGACGCTCCGAGTTCGTTGTCGCGCTGGTGCCGTCGCTGGTCAGCTCCAACTTCGCCGACACCGTGCGAGGCCTTAACGATGTGGTCAGCAAACAGGGGTTGTGCCTGTTGCTCGGCGACACTGACTACCACCTTGAACAGGAAGCACTCCTGGTCCGCACCCTGTTGCGGCACAGACCGCTGGGGGTCATGCTCACCGGCAGTGCTCATCTGGACAGCACCCGGCAGATGCTGCGTCAGGCGCAGGTTCCGGTGGTCGAAACCTGGGATGTGCCGGACGACCCCATCGAACAATCCGTGGGATTTTCCAACGCCGAAGCCGCCGCGACCCTGGTTCGTCATCTGCATGACAAGGGTTATCGGCGCATTGCCTTCATCGGCGGCGCTTCGATGCTCGACCATCGCGGCCAACAACGCCAGCGGGGTTACCTGCTGGCGTTGACTGCACTGGGCCTGGAGCCACGCGTCATCGAACACGGCGAATCGCCGATCACCATGAGTCATGGCGGCGAATCCGTGGCGCTGCTGCTAGCGAAATGGCCCGACACGGACGCCGTGATGTGCGTGAGCGACCTGTCAGCGTTCGGCGCAATCATGGAATGCCATCGCCGTGGCCTGAATGTCCCGCGCGACATCGCCGTGGCCGGATTCGGCGACTTCGAAGTCTCACGTTACTGCACGCCTAGCATCACCACGATCGCGGTAGCCCCCTATGACATCGGGCGTCGAGCAGGTGAACTTTTGCTGGCAGGCGCCAACGCCCGTCGCGAAGGCCTGCCCCGACCTTCCGAGGTGGTGGTGACAGGGTACGAAATCCTGGCGCGGGAGAGTACCTGACACGTAGCCTGGCAACGACACCTTCCGTCGAGGATGCCGGTGCTCGCCGGGTTGACTGCCGCTTCGCGCCGGGTCGTCCGGATGCGGTCCAGAGACAAGCCACGCTACGCCTCCGGCAGAATCAAAAGCAACGCGGCGGTCTGCTTCTGATCTTCTTACCGAGAAAATTCAGGCACCACTGAACGGGACTTGGGGGCAGGCTAAACGTAGACGACGTTAGGGCTTTTTAGTTTTTGAGGTTTGCGGTGGGTTTGTTAGGTTCGTGGGGGTTGGCGTTGGGAGGGTGGGCAGATCCATTTTCTCGGGTGGCGCCGAATCACCTTTCCGCCCCTCCGGCGGGTCACTTTTGAAAAGGCACCAAAAGTAACCAAAAGTGCCCGGCTCCTGGTTTGGCCCTCGTTCGTCGGGTACCCGCACTCCGACGACGCTCCGTGGGCCCGCGCCGAACGGGCATCCATGCCCTGACGGCGCTCTCGCGGCTTCCCTGCCGCTCGGCCCACTGCGCGTCGTCTGCGTTTGGCCTGCACCCAAGTCGCGATTTGTGGTGTCTGGACTGTCGCGCATATGAACAGCTCGGGCTGGAGCTAACGCTCCTCGCTTTCTTTGATGCGTGCATCCGTCGTCCGCATCCCACCCTGTAGGAGCGCGCTTGCCCGCGATCTGCCGGGAACCGGCAGCAAGACCTGTGCATGCGGGGTTTCAGGCACGATTGAGTCGTCTGGTTTTGCTGCCGCTGCGCGCCAGATCGCGGGACAAGCCACGGCTTGAGGCAGAAGCCTATTTAGAGGCTGCACACTTGATGGAAGGAAGACAGTCGCTACGCGCTGCGCCCAGAATCAACGGCAGGTGGCATACCGTCGACTCGCGACCCGGCATCACTCGCAACTCCACTTCTGTCCGCAGGGCGTAGGGACAATCGGCGGTTCCGCTTCTGCCCGAAGGGCGTGGGAGCAGTCGGAGGTTACGACGGCCGCGATGGAGCGCGCAGCGGTCCTGAAATCTGCGAGTGCGGTACTCGCCCGCTCAACCGGTACGGGATCAATGACCCAGGCCGTGCGCAGCCTTTCACCAATCCAGCGTAATCCCGCTCTCGAAAAAACGCGCCTGACCGGTCACCGGATCGACAAAGCGCAAACCTTGAGCCAACAGCTTCAAAGGCTTTTGGTAGTCGTCCACCGCGTCCTTGATGACCTCGGGATAGAAAGGGTCGTTACAGATTCCCGCTCCCAGCGCCGCCATATGCACACGCAGCTGATGCTTCTTGCCCGTCACCGGGTATAAACCATAGCGCCACAGTCCGCCGTTTTTCTCGCACACGTCGATCCGGGTTTCGGTATTGCTCTGCCCTTCCCCTTCCTGCATGCGGAAGAACGGCTCGCCATCGACCAGTCGACTTCTGTGTACCCGCGGGAACTCAAGTTCGGGCAGCGCGCGGGCAATGGCCTCGTATCGCTTATCGATCTGTCGGGTGGGAAACAGGGCTTGATAGGCCGAGCGGGTTTGCTTGTTCGCAGCGAACAGCACCAGGCCCGCCGTGTGTCGATCGATCCGGTGCAACGGCACCAGGTCCGGATTGTCGAGCCTGCGAATCAAACGCCGCAGCAACGTCTGTTCGACGTATTCGCCGGCGGGCGTTACGGGCAGGAAATGTGGTTTGTCAGCGACCACCAGGTGTTCGTCGGCATACAGGATCGTTTCCTGCACCGGGATAGGCGTTTCGTTAGGCACTTCACGAAAGTAATGAATGCGCAGCCCCTCGCGATACGCCAGATCCATGGCGATCGGATTCCCTTCACCGTCCAGCACGCGACCACGGGCAATACGGTCCAGCCACTGCTCTCGAGGAATGGCACTGAAACGCTCGCACAGGCAATCGAGTACCGTTCGCCAAGGTCCGGGCGGTAAATAAAGGGTGCTGGCCTGAAGAACGGCGGGCGTGAAGACAGATTCGGACATGGGCAACTCAGGATCGGGATGACAGACGCGACAAGCGCTGCATTATCACCCAGCACCCGAGCTTGTGCGAGCAACGGCGCCCACCAACGTTCCCCCTGTCAGGGCGCGCGTTTATGGGCGATACGCACGCGCGTGACGATATGTCGCATGCTTATCCCGTACCAGTTGTCTGACATCTACATGACAGCGGTAGATGCTGCATTTGATTTGTTCTAAAATGTTTCGAAATCGGCAAGCAGGCGCGAAACCGAACGTAACAGACCCGTTTAAAGGTCGACTTCGAAAACGCCTGCCGGACCTGAACTCATAAAAAGAAAGCCCGTCCTCGACGGGCTTTTTTCGTTTTCAGCGTTTGTACTGCGCGCCGTGCGCATCTGCCGGAGGTACAACGTCGGCACTGAAGACGCAAGACGCCCGCGTCCTGCACTGCCCACGACAGATTTCTATTTCAAACTTTGAGGTTTCGCCATGCTGGGTCAACTGTTTCAATGGATCAAACGCCTGTCCACCGGTACCACTGCCGAAAGCGAGGAAAGCTATTCACAGTCGTTCTCTGACGAAGAGCGCGATGTCGGCCGCTGGACCTTCATGTCCGTGTTCATCGTGTTCACCCTGAGCCTTTATATCGTCGCGGGCCTCGGCTACTACGCCAAGGTTCATGTCTGGGACAGCATGAGCGAAGCGCAGAAAGAAGCGGTGGCCAAAGCGATGGTCGTGGACACTCAATACCTGTAAGGCCGCTCTGGCCTAACGCAAAAACATCACCACCTGCCCGGTGTCGAATGGCCAGTCCAGTTCGGCACCGGTGTCAGTGCGCCGCAACACCGGAATTCGCAGGCCATAGGCATCGTTCATAGCTTCGTTCTCAGCGATATCGATCAATTCCACCAGCAGACCGTGCTCGACCAAGGGCATCAGTTCAGCCTCTGCGACCTCGCACAAGTGACAACCCAGCGTACCGAACAGTTGGCATTCCGGCGGCATGACGAGGCCCTTCGAGCAGAAGACGGGAATGCCAGTTTAGGCCCGCCCTGAAATGCCGTCGAGCCTGAAGCGCCATCTGGAACCCACGTTGGCGCGGTCCGGCCGGTTTCTCGAAGCCGCGATAGCCAGGCCGGGCAACGCGGTGCACGACCTGGCCAATGCGTTCGCGGATAAGCATGGCCAGCGAGCATCGTCATGCATCAGTCGTGGTTGATGGCCCCGATCTTGTGAATCGACAGGTCGGCGCCGTAATACTCCTGCTCCTGACTCAATCTCAGCCCCAGGCACAGCTTGATCACGCCATACACGAGGAACCCGCCGCCCAGTGCGATGAGCACACCCAATGCGCTGCCGATCAGTTGGCTGATCAGACTGACACCGCCCATGCCGCCGAACGCCGTCTGGCCAAAGATGCCGCAGGCAACACCGCCCCACACACCGCAGAGCCCGTGCAGCGGCCAGACGCCCAGCACGTCGTCGATTTTCCAGCGCACCTGCGCCGCAGTGAAACACCAAACGAACAGCGCACCGGCGATGACGCCGGTGACCAGAGCACCCACCGGATGCATCAGGTCGGAACCCGCACAGACCGCCACCAGTCCTGCCAACGGGCCGTTGTGTAAAAAGCCAGGGTCATTTCGCCCGACCAGCAAGGCCGCCACCGTGCCACCCACCATCGCCATCAACGAGTTGACCGCGACCAGGCCGCTGACCCCATCCAGCGTCTGGGCACTCATCACGTTAAAACCGAACCAGCCGACAATGAGAATCCACGACCCCAGCGCGAGAAAAGGGATGCTGGATGGCGGATACGCGACCAGCTTGCCATCGCGATAACGGCCATTGCGCGCGCCCAACAACATCACCGCCGCCAACGCCAGCCAGCCGCCCATGGCGTGCACCACCACGGAGCCTGCAAAGTCGTGGAAGCTGGCGCCGAAGGTGTTTCGCAGCCACGCCTGCACACCAAAGTTGCCATTCCATACCAAGCCTTCGAAAAAGGGATAGACAAAGGCCACGATCAACACCGTCGCGCACAATTGCGGGGCGAACCGCGCCCGTTCGGCGATACCGCCGGAGATGATCGCGGGGATCGCGGCAGCGAAGGTCAGCAGGAAGAAGAACTTGACGAGGCCATAGCCGTGATCGTTGGCCAGGACTGCCGCAGGCTGAAGAAAGCTCACGCCATAGGAAATCCAGTAGCCAATAAAGAAGTACGCCAGCGTCGACACTGCGAAATCACTGAGGATTTTCGACAACGCGTTGACCTGGTTCTTTTGCCGAACGGTGCCGACTTCAAGAAAGGCAAAACCGGCATGCATGGCAAGTACCATGACGGCACCGATCAGAATGAACAGTGTGTTGGTGCTGTGGACCAGGGTGTCCACTGCACTGTGTATGTTTTCCATCGAGGGGCAGGCCTGCAAGTGATGAAAGCACCGAAGCGGAAACAACTGCTGACCCGCCGCCGCAAAAGCACCAAATTAGAGCATGCAGAGATCGATAGATCCCGCTTTGGTGCAAAACGAAGGGCAAGAGAAGTAATCGCCTGGGTGATTTCCTGATTTTAGAATCTTGGATAACAGCGTCGGCGGCGTTGCCGACGCTTCGCGCTCTTCTTTGGAGCGCGGCGCCTCCCTGGCGCACCATCACACAGCAAAAGCTGTACCAGCTAAGGCATGTAGAAGTCGCGGGAATTGGAATGAACCTTCAGTCATGAGCCATACTCGAAAACCCATATCGCCACCTCAACGGAGAACACCATGGCTCGCCCAACAGCAGAGAAAGCCCAGGACATATTGATGGCAGACTTCCAGACACTGGTTGCCGACACGGAAAAGCTGCTGGCGCACACGGCTTCCCTCGCTGGCGATCAGGCTGACGAGCTGCGTGATCAGATCAACGAAAGCCTGCTCCGCGCCCGTGAAACCCTGGCCGTCGCCGAAGCCACCCTGCGTGAGCGCAGCAAGGAAGCGGTGGTAGCGACTGAGGAATACGTCCAGAACAACCCGTGGCAGTCCGTAGGAATCGCGGCCGGTGTCGGGTTCCTTCTGGGCCTGCTGGCTACAAGGCGCTGATTGCCATGACGCCGGGTACAGGTCCATCCGAGACCGATCACACGTCTTCGCCGCGCCGCTTGGGCGCGGCATTTCTGGGTCTGCTGCACAGTCATGTCGAGTTGTTCGGCATCGAGCTGCAGGAACAGAAAGCCCGCACTGTCAGTCTGCTGTTGTTCGCCGGACTGGCGTTGGTATTTGCCCTTCTGTTGCTCATCGGGCTGTCAGCACTGTTGTTGATTCTGGTGTGGGACAGCTATCGCCTGACCGGCATCATCGGTTTGTGCGTGTTCTATACCCTTGCGGCGCTGTTTTGTGCCATGCGCCTCAAGGCAGCGATTTTCGATGAGTCTTCACCCTTCCACTCGACGCTGGAAGAATTGGCCAACGACCGCGAGCGACTGATGCCATGAGCCTGCCTGAATTACCTCAGACCCATAATCGTCGTGAGCTGCGAAAGGCATTGATTCGCCTGCGCATGGAAATGCATCGCCAGGAGATTCGCCACGAGTCGGCCCAATTGATGCGTCCCTTGCATCGCATGCGCGGCATGGCCCATGACTTCCCCGGTTCACTGGGCATCAAACACGCGCCTTTGTGGGGGGTTGGCATCGTTTCCCTGCTCGGCTTCCTGACCGGCAAAGGTGCGCGGAGCAAGCGTACCGGCAGTGTCACGCGCCTGGTCAAGCTCAGCGCGACGCTGATGCCGTTGATCAAACTCATCCTTCAGGGTAGCGGTCGCCGTTCCTGAGCTGGCCATTTGGCTGCATTCTTGCAAACAAACCTGACCCGCGCCTTTGTCCAATGGTTCACATGGGACAACGGCGCGTTGCTGCGTCTTTAAACGTAGCTGCGTCAGAAAATGTCGTGCCAGAACAACAAAGCCAATAACCATTCATGAGGAGGCCATGTGATCGATGGGCAACCGCTAGCTTGCTTTCAGCCGTTCATCGATACCGCCACGGGCCGTATTGCAGGGGTCGAAGCGTTAGGGCGCTTGCGTCAGGATGACGGTCGACTGCAATCGGTCGGTCCACTGTTTGCCGACCCCAGACAACCCGCTGTCGAATTACGCCAGCTGGATCGCCTGATCCGCGATAACGCACTGGGCCGGTTGCACGAAGCCCCGGGCGACTGGTTTTTGAGCCTCAACATTTCGCCCCGCTGGATCAGCCGTCTGCGGCCCGGGCAAGCCCTGCCGAGCCTTAAACAGTTGCAGCGTCACGGCATCGCGGCTCAACGCATTGTGTTTGAAATCACCGAGCTGGGCGGCGACAGCCAGCGCTTGAGTGACGTGGTGGCGCGTTACCGTGAAGCCGGGGCACGTATCGCCATCGACGACTTTGGCGCCGGTTACTCGCAACTGGATCGTGTCCTCGCGCTACAGCCGGATATTCTCAAGCTCGACATGCGCCTGTTTCAGGCCGCTGCACGGGGCGGCCCCAGCAGCGACGTGGTCAAAGCGCTGGCGCAGATGGCCGAAAAAACCGGCTGCTGGATCATTGCCGAAGGGGTCGAGACCGAGGCCGAACTCCACTTCGCCCTGGAGTGCGGCTCACGGTATGTGCAGGGCTTTCTGTTCGCTCAGGCGGAACTGGCGTTTTTCGCAGCCGATGCATTTGTCGAACGCTTCGCCGAACTGCGCGATCGCTACGTCATGCAGAAGGTGGTCGAGCGCGAACGCTTGATGAACCTGCGCAAACAGCTCAGTCAGCTCATGTTGCGGCTGCAGGCCTGGGCCGAAGGCGACGCGCCGTTGGGCGAGTTGCCGGATGTGCAGGAGTACCCCTGGCTGCTGCGGTTCTATCAGTGCGACCGGCACGGCACGCAACTCACCCCTAACCTGGAGCGACGCAACGGCGCGTGGACGGCGGATACACGCTACCTGGGCCATAACTGGTCGTGGCGTCCGTACTTTTATCATCTGCTTGCCGAGGGATGGCATGAACGTCGGTTGACGCTGTCCAACACCTACCGCGACGCCACCAGCAATCAGTACTGCCTCACCGCCGGCCAGTTTTTCGGCAACGGCCAGCGCCTGTTGCTGATCGATATCGATGCCGTCGGTTTTTAATCCAGCCTGCGGCACCCTCTTCTGCTTGCAGCCAGCATGGCGAACCGGGAAGCTAGCCCCGTAATCACCCGATGGAGTACCGGCCTTGGATTGGCAAACCCTGCTCACCCGCGAGCGCCTTGGCAAAACCCTGCACAGCCCCGAAGAATTGGGGCGCAGCCCGTTCCACAAGGATCACGACCGGATCATTTTCTCCGGAGCCTTTCGCCGGCTCGGGCGTAAGACCCAGGTTCACCCGGTCACCAGCAATGACCACATCCACACCCGCCTGACCCACTCACTGGAAGTCAGCTGCGTCGGTCGCTCACTGGGCATGCGTGTCGGCGAAACCCTGCGCAGTGCCCTGCCTGACTGGTGTGAGCCAAGCGACCTGGGCATGGTCGTGCAATCAGCGTGTCTGGCCCACGATATCGGCAACCCGCCGTTCGGTCATTCCGGCGAAGACGCCATTCGCAACTGGTTCAAACAAGCGGCCGGACGTGGCTGGCTGGACGGCATGAGCGAGGTGGAACGCGACGACTTCCTCAATTTCGAAGGCAATGCCCAGGGTTTCCGTGTCCTGACCCAGCTCGAGTATCACCAGTTCGAGGGAGGCACACGGCTGACCTACGCAACACTGGGCACGTACCTTAAATATCCGTGGACGGCTCGACACGCCGACTCCCTGGGGTACAAGAAGCACAAGTTCGGTTGTTATCAGAGCGAACTGCCGATCCTTGAGCAGATCGCTCACAAACTCGGTCTTCCACAACTGGAAGAACAGCGCTGGGCGCGCCACCCACTGGTCTACCTTATGGAGGCCGCCGACGACATCTGTTACGCCCTGATCGACCTTGAGGACGGGCTGGAGATGGAGTTGCTGACTTACCCGGAAGTGGAATCCCTGTTGCTGGGCCTGGTAGGCGACGACTTGCCCGAGACGTACCGCCAACTCGGGCCAGGCGACTCGCGCCGACGCAAACTGGCCATCCTGCGTGGCAAAGCGATCGAACACCTGACCAATGCCGCCGCGCGCGCCTTCGTCGAACAACAGGACGCTTTGCTCGCTGGCACCTTACAGGGCGATCTGGTGGAGCACATGCACGGCCCGGCCAAGCGCTGCGTCTTGAACGCCAAGGACATGGCCCGCAAGAAAATTTTTCAGGACAAACGCAAAACGCTTCACGAGATCGGCGCTTACACCACGCTGGAAATTCTTTTGAACGCCTTCTGCGGCGCAGCACTCGAGCAATTTGGCGGCCTCACCCCGTCTTTCAAGAGCCGACGCATTCTTGACCTGTTAGGCAACAGCGCGCCGGATCCGAAGGCTCCGCTGCACACCTCTTTCCTGCGCGTTATCGACTTCATCGCGGGAATGACTGACAGCTATGCCAGCGAGATGGCTCGCGAGATGACGGGCCGCTCCAGCCCGACCTGAGCGGCCAGGAACGTAACAAACGAAGCCGGCCATCTGTCCAGTAGCCCAAATTCCGTCAGGAATTTGGGCTTTTCTTTCCATGACATCAGGAAAGGAAAACCGAATCTTCGGATGTTTCCCACACATCAATCAGACTTGTCCTATCGCCGCCTCCACACCTCTACCGAATAATCCGCCAGCTCGTTAACGCCGGCAGACTCAAGTCATTACCTGCTTGCCGACCTCATTCGCACCCATTCCTGTCGAGCGCCCGCCCCGTGGCTGCGCCCGCTCAGGGCGTGTCGCTCAGCCTGGGAAGACCGATGTTCAAACGCAACCTTCGAATCCTGCTGGTAGAAGATCACCCGTTCCAGTTGATCGCGCTGCAGATTCTGCTCAACAACAATGGCCTTTATCTGCTGACACCGGCATTGAATGCGCAGGAGGCCCTCGTCGCGCTTGAGCGCAGCGACAAACCCTACGACCTGTTGCTGTGCGACCAACGTCTGCCAGACATGTGTGGCATCGAACTGGTGGAGAAAGCCAGCCAGCAGGGATTGATCGAGCACGCCGTGCTGCTCAGTGGCCTGGATGCCGCTCAACTGGCGGACATCGAGCATGAGGCCAAGGCCCGAGGCATTCCATTATTGGGGTGCCTGAACAAGCCACTGAACACGCTGGAACTGTTACGACTCATTGCGTATTCAGACAATGACCACTGACGCGTCCTGGATATTCACGGATATTTAACCGCGTCCGTCTCGATAACGACTATGTTGTATGTCGAGTCTGTGTGAAATCTGCGGTAGACCCGTCACCTGAAAAGATCAGCCGCTTAGATGCAAAATCACCGATAAACGCCTGCGCATAATCATGACCGCTCGAAATAAACATATTTATTCTGATAACTTTTTCCAACCCGGAAAACCTCGACTTTTTTAAACATTTATGGGCCCGATGGTTATTGACGTACGTCAATGCGGTAATTTTTGTAGGATCTTTCCCATATACCATCGCAGGCCCTTTCTCTTCATGTGCGCCTTCGAACATCTGGGATATGGTGCGCGCATTCTTCGCTGCTTGTTATGGATTGAATCATGAACTCAGTTTTTATCATTGACGATCACCCGGTCATCCGCATGGCCATCCGGATGCTGCTGGAAAACGAAAATTACGAGATTGTCGGCGAGACCGATAATGGCGTGGATGCCATGCAGATGGTGCGCGAATGCATGCCAGACCTCATTATCCTCGATATCAGCATCCCCAAGCTGGACGGTCTGGAAGTGCTGTCGCGCTTCAATGCGATGAACCTTCCCGCGAAGATTCTCGTGCTGACGGCGCAAGCGCCCAGCCTGTTCGCCATTCGCTGCATGCAATCGGGCGCCGCAGGCTATGTTTGCAAGCAGGAAGATCTCACTGAACTTGTCAGTTCGGTGAAAGCCGTACTTTCCGGCTACAATTATTTCCCGAGTCAAGCGCTCGCCTCAGCGAACGCGCTCGTCGGCGACCCTAACGAACTCGAACGCTTCAAGCTGGTCAATGATCGCGAATTGATGGTATTGCAATTATTTGCCCAAGGACGAACAAACAAGGAAATCGCCAAAGGCATGTTTCTCAGCAACAAGACCGTGAGTACTTACAAAACTCGCCTGATGCAAAAACTCAAAGCCAAGACTCTGGTAGAACTTATCGAGATGGCAAAACGCAACGCGCTAGTGTGAGAAACAGGATGCCGAAGGGGATAAAGGACTATTGGGTAGCGGCCGTACTTGTTTGCCTGAGCATTACAACCCAGGCCGAATCCGTTGCGGCCGAACGCTATACCCTGCTGAGTCGCTCCAATCCCGCGCACATGGACGTGACGCTGGACCGAACCCAATGGCAGTGGGTACGCAACAAACGCGAACTGATTCTGGGCACCTCAGCGCCGGACTACCCTCCTTTTGACATGACCCTGACCGGTCACGACTATGAAGGCTTCACGGCGGATTACGTCGGCATCCTCGGGCGCGCGCTGGACCTGCCGGTCAGGGTCTTGCGCTATGACTCTCGCGACCTCGCCATCGAAGCGCTTTCGCGCGGCGAGATCGACCTGCTCGGCAGTGCCAACGGTTACGAAGCGGCAGCCAAAGGCATCAGGTTGTCATCCCCGTATGCGGTCGATCAGCCGGTACTGGTGACACGTATCGGCGAAAGCCGCCCGCTGACCGACGGCCTCAATGCGCTCCGTCTGAGCATGGCCTACCACTACCTGCCGCCTGAGGAGATATCGGCGCTGTATCCCAAAGCCCGCCTGCAGACCTTTCCCTCATTCCAGAGCGCGATCAATGCGGTGGCCTTCAATCAGGCGGATGTCTTCCTGGGCGACGCCATTTCGACGCATTACGTCATCAACAAGGGCTACCTCAACAACGTACAGATGGCCAACTTCGGCAAGCATGAAGCCAACGGTTTCAGCTTCGCAGTGCGCACCGACAATACCCCGTTGCTGGACATCGTGAACCTGATCCTCAAAGGCATTCCCGTCGAAGAGCGCATCGCCATTTCCAAACGCTGGGGCGCGGGCAGCGACCTGATGCTGACCGATCAAAAGCTGCAACTGACCCAGCGTGAAGAGCGCTGGATCGCCCAGCATCCGACGATTCGGGTGGTGATAAACGATGCCTATGCCCCGCTCACCTTCTTCGACGCCAGCGGCAATTTCCGCGGTGTTACCGCCGATCTGCTCGATCTGATCAGGCTTCGGACCGGATTGCGATTCGAGGTCACCCATGCGCCCAGCATGAGCGACATGATGAACCGGCTCAGTCAGGGTCAGGCCGATCTCATTGGCGCGATAGTCCAAAGCGACGAGCGTGAAAATCGCTTTAACTTCAGCCGCCCCTACATGGACAATCCATTCGTGCTGGTGACACGCAAGGAAACGTCCAGCCCGGCAAACCTTGACCAACTGGACGGCAAACGCGTTGCCTTGACCCTGGGCAGCCCCATCCTGCCCTTCCTGCAGCAGGCATACCCCGGCATTTATCCGGTGGAAGTCGACAACCCCGCGCAGGCCCTGGACATGCTCGCTCACGGCCGGACGGAAGGCGCGATCACCTCGCTGTTCAGCGCCAGTTATTTCCTGTCCTCCCGCGCCCTTCACGACGCCTTGCAAATGCGTGTCACGGTGGGTCAGGAGCCCGCGCGCATCGCCATGGCGACCTCCCGGAATGCCACTGAACTCAGCGCCATTATCGACAAGGCGCTGTCGAGCATCGCGCCGGAAGACCTCGCGGTGATCAACAACCGCTGGCGCACCTACATTCCACCCGGACGCGGAGGCTGGCAGGACTACCAGCTACTGGTCTATCAGATCGTCGCCGGCGCCAGCCTGCTGCTGTTCGGCTCACTCGCCTGGAATGCCTGGATGCGTCGTCAGATCAAAGAACGCGAACGCGCCGAGCGAGCACTGAGTGACCAGTTTGAATTCATGAGCGCACTGGTCAACGGCACCCCACACCCGATCTACGTACGCGACCGCAACGGCCTGTTGCAGATGTGCAACGACAGCTACCTGACGGCGTTCTCCGCCAAACGCGAAGACGTGATCGGCAAAACGATCCTGGACGGCGTGCTGAGCGATGCGCAGGAAGCACAACAGTATGTCGCGGACTACCAGACCGTCATGGAAGAGGACACACCAAGAATTAGGATTTAACCTATACAAATCAACAAATTGAGTAACAAATTACCCGAAAAACAGGGCCCATTTTGCGATCACTACAACCCCAATAAAGTCAGTCCTTTTTGGTTGCTTATTGGGGAAGAAATTTATCCCATGCAGGGCATTGACGTGCCCCCCTCACCTACGGCGTTCTGCCGGCATTCATCCCTTCCCATTCAATTGCATTTAACGGTCCAGAGCTGATCCACCTTGGTGGTGAAGCTCTGACTCATCAGGTCCCGCCGCATCGCCCATCCGGGCGCGGCAGGCACACTCGCCGCGCGCAGCGTTCCTCGCCCCCACTTCGCGTTGATCTCATCGAGGACGTTCATCACCTTCTCCGCTTCTACCGGTTGCGAGTGTGCAAACAGGTCGTCGGTGAATTCGCCGGGCTGTCGCAGATCCATCAACAGAACCTCGGCCTTGCTGTACTTGAAGCCTGGCCGGAACAGTCGGTTGACCGCCTCAGTCGCAGCTTTAGTCATCAGCCTGACGTCGTTTGTCGGATACGGCAGTTCCACCAGGGCGCCGTTGGCGTACTTCGCCTCCTCCGGATTGAACATGCCTGTGCGGATGCTGACCCTGATCTTCTTGCACAGAGAGTTCTGCGCGCGCAGCTTCTCAGCCGCGCGCTGCGTGTAGGTGGCCACCGCCTCTTTGATCGGCTCAATCGTGGTCAGGCGATTGCCGAACATCCGGCTACAGCAAATCTCCTGTTTCGGCGGATCGGCTTCGCCGAGTTCAAGGCAGGGCGTGCCGGCGAGCTCGCGCGCAGTCTTTTCGATGACAACGCTGAATTTCTGCCGCAAGGTCCAGGGATCGGCCTTGGCCAGGTCCATCGCGCTCTTGATCCCCATCGCCTCCAGGTGGGCCTTCATCCGCTTGCCAACGCCCCACACTTCCCCCACATCCGTGTTACGCAAAGTCCAGTCGCGGTTAAACGGGTCACAGATATCGACTACTCCGCCGGTCTTCGCCAAAAGCCGTTTGGCGGTGTGGTTTGCCAACTTCGCGAGCGTCTTCGTCCGGGCGATGCCCACTCCGACGGGGATGCCAGTGCGCTTGTAGATGGAGGCACGGATCTGACGGCCGAATGCAGTCAGGTCACCTGGAATGCCCGTAAGGTCCGCGAAGGCTTCGTCGATGCTGTACACCTCGAGCGCGGGCACCATCGATTCGATGATGGTCATGACCCGCTCGCTCATGTCGCCATACAGCGCGTAGTTGCTGCTGAAGGCCACCACACCGTTCCGGCGAAGGTGGTCTTTGATCTGGAAATAAGGCGCGCCCATCTTCACGAACGGCTTGGCGTCATAGCTGCGCGCAATCACGCAGCCATCGTTGTTCGACAGCACCACGATGGGAGTTTTGGCAAGGTCAGGCCGGAAGACGCGCTCGCAACTGGCGTAGAAGCTGTTGCAGTCGATCAGCGCGAAAACAGGTTCAGGCTTTGTCATGATCGCGGACGCTGTATTTCACCACGCCCCAGATCACCAGTTCGTCCCCTTCCATCACATGGCGCGAGGGGTACTTCGGATTTTCCGATTTCAGGATGACCTCGTTCCCGCGCATATGGAGCCGTTTACAGACCGGCTCAGAGTTCAGGGCAGCGATCACGATGTCGCCATGCTCGGCGTAAAGGCTGCGATCTACAATCACCAGGTCACCGCAGTAGATCCCCGCGCCCTGCATGCTGTCGCCCTCGATTTTCACCAGGTACACGTGCGGCGCGCGAATGTCGAACAGCTCATCGAGTGAGATGTGCTTTTCGATGTGGTCCGCCGCTGGCGACGGAAAGCCTGCCGGCACATGGAAGGAGTAAAGGGGCAGCTTTTCGCCGTGCCCTGACAGCGGGCCGAGGATGGAGACGCTCATGATGCAAGCCTTGTTTTGGTTAACTGTATGTATATACAGTTAACGTTCTTGGTCGCTTGCGGTCAATCTCATGTGTAGGACATTTCGACGGGTGACACCATGTGCGGACGCTACTCGATCTACGAATCGATGGACCATTACCTGAAAGAGCTTGCGCCAAAGCAGTTGGTGATCAATGGCTACGACCTCTGGCCGATTGAACGCTACAACGTCGCGCCGTCGACTCGCGTTGAGATCATCCGACCGACCGGGGAAGGTTTGAGCGTCGATAAGGTGAAATGGGGATGGTCGCCGTTCTGGGCGAAGAAGGATGCGAAGCGCCCCGCGCCCATTAACGCCAGGGTCGAGACGGTGATGACGGGAAAGTACTTCAAACAGCTGTGGCCGAACGGCCGCGCACTGGCGCCGGCGAATGGCTGGTTTGAATGGGTGAAGGACCCGGGTGACCCGAAGAAGAAGCAGCCGTATTTCATCAGGCTGAAAGAGGAAGGACCGATGTTCTTCGCCGCGCTGGCTGAAGTGCATCAGGATCTGGAACCTGACCCGCAGGACGGCTTCGTGATCATCACTGCGGATTCGGATCAGGGAATGGTGGACATTCACGATCGGCGACCGGTAGTACTGAGTCCTGAGCACGCACGGGAATGGGTCGATCCGGAAACCACGTCTGAGCGAGCAGCCGAGATTGCCAAAGAATGCTGCAGGCCGACGGAGGAGTTCAGTTGGTTCAAGGTGGGCAAGGATGTCGGGAATGTCCGTAATCAAGGCCCGCACCTGATCGAATCAAAGGATAAGGAATGACTCTTCGTTTCAGATAGCTCCAAACCTCCTTGTGGGACTCGTCTTCATCAAGACTTCAGCTACACTTTTTCATTGCACGGAGCTTTAAAAGAAAAGGAGGGCTTATGCCGTTCAACACTCGATCCCAGAGACAACTGGCCAGCTTGCGCCGTATGCGCGAATGGCATCTGGACCAAGCATTGCGGGCCAAGGTGGATGGCAAGAAGCAGGAAGCGGATTTTCACTTCCGATACTATGACTTGCTCGGACCGGCGGTCGAGGTACCGCAGCGCGGGGATCGCGATTAGCTGAAGCGCTCAACGTGCTGGGTTGCTCAAGGCCTGATATGCCTTTTCACAAGCAAGTCCAGCTATTCGGGCCGCGTCATAAGCCCTTGCCAGCTCTCCCGCTCGCTTGTCAGCCCGCTGGAACAGGTCGGAGAGCACCATGGCGGCGCGGGTGGCTGACGCGCTTCGGCGGGCAGTTCCGGAATTGACGGTGGCGCAACTTGCTCCGGCAGCCAGTTTTCCTGCTTGGTCCCGCACGCGCTCACCAGCAGCATCAGCGCCAGAAGCATCAACGATCGCAGCAGCCTGTTGTTGTCTCGCATCATTTCCCACCTGGTTGACTGCCGCTTGGCGGCGTTGCTCTTCGGCTCGATTGGCCGTGGTCGCGGCAGCGAGGCCTTTCGCCTGCAAGTTCTGCTGATCCGCAAACTTCAACTGCCAGCGCGCGTCGGCTACTGACTCACCGTGGCGATAAGCACCGTAGAGAACCGCAGCGATGATGAGCAGTATCGCCAGCGCGCCGCCGACCTTCAGGTAAAGCGCAGCGGCCTGGCTCATGGCACGTCCTTGAAGAAGATGTGATTCCCCAGGACGAGAGTCTTCTTCGCACCGCTCGCCCATTTCGGCGCCGATGGCATCGTGGTCGCGTAATAGTGGGTTGCCCCGTTGGTAGGGTCTGCGACTTTTCCGTCAATCACTTGGTCAGCGGCGATACGGCATTGCGCGAGCTCGCGGAACGGGATCTGCTTCGCGCCCGTCAGGTACGGTTGATTCGGATCGCCCTTGTTCCAGCAACTGAACTGGTAGGGCTTCTGACAGACGCCGGCATACCCCTCGCCCCACCATGACTTTTCTTTACCATCCTCGACCCGGTTCCGGATCGACCAGGCCACGGCCACCATTCCAGCCAGCCCTTCCCCACGCGCTTCGCCCCACAGAGTGCGCGCCAGCACATCACGATCTTTTTCCGTTACGGTCATCAATTTTCTCCAGACGAAAAAAAACCCGCGGATGGCGGGCCATTGGATAAACTGCGCTCTCCACGCATGGAGGCATTTATGAAATATCTTTTTACTCTCACGATCGCAGCCTTGATGACAGGTTGCGCACACTACAGCGACAGCACTACCGGCTCTGACAGCGTTAACCGACAAGTCGGGAGCAAGGGCTATAACCACAGTTGCGATGCCGAGCCGAAGAACCAGCCAGGCTGCTATGACCCTGCGCCAATCTTTTCATGGGGACTCGTGGACAAATTCAAACTTAAGCTCGGAGCTGAATAGTCCCGTTGCTATCCCGCAGGCTGATCCTGCTCCGGCACGTCCTCGGCGGTGATGGTCACCTGGGCGCGATAGGTCTTCATCAGTTGCGCAGTGCGGATCAGCGATTGCGGGAATGCCCCGAGGATTTCGCGCGCTTTGGCATCAGCCTCGGCTTCGGTTGCGTACTCGATCTGGTTGTTCGGGTCGAATGAATTGCTGCTGTTGATCACAATGAATGGCATTTCTAATCTCCTGCTGTTTGGAAGAATCGTTCAGTTACATACCGGTAACATCTACAAGCAAGTAATTCCCGCTGGTATTGAGGCCGGCATTCGGGGGAGGCCCCGGAAGCATGGTTAAAGTTCTGGTGGGGAAATACTCAATAACAATTGTCGAACCATTGCTGTTTCGACAGTAGGAATTCCAATAAACAGCATCCCACTTTGAAACATCTCCCGATGGCCCAGCAGATACAGTCCTTGCATTGTTATTGGCTACAACAGCTACGGTCTTGCCTGAATAAGAAAATGTGCCCCCAGGGCTATTGTTGTTGACAACAGTCTGTCCGAGTACTTTGCAGTATCTTGCCGCTGCGGAAAACACAATGACACCTTGAGCATTAAACACCTCGAAGCCAAACCCAGCGGAAGGCGGCGGAGATTGGTCAAATACATAAAGCGTCACTGCTGCGCCATCGTCGTTTTCCACGCGGGCGTAGCGGACCCCATTGGAAACGTAGACCGAAACCCAAGTATTGCTAGTGCAGGTATAGGCCACGAAAGGCATTGTACCCGGCAATTGCACATCGACGCGCCGTTGAAAGCACCAGGTGGCGGTATCGACAACGTTTGGCGACACAGTGACTTTCGTGATCAGGCGCAGATTCGAATAATCCGCATCGATTTGTATTATGTTGTTTTGGTTGAACACCTGAAATCCGGCCGGCATCAGTAGACCCCGAACAAGATAGTTATGGCAGCTCCGTCCTGGGACCAAACAAGGTTCGTTCCCTGGACGGCGACATCCTTCGGCTGAAGGGTGTTTATATCGGTTAGGGCGCCTTCCCTCTGTACGAAATAGAATGGCGTGCCGTTTGCGAATCCGGGGACGCTAATTGAACCCGCCCCCGTACCCGTGTAAACAGATCCCAAAACCCTCTGAAGCCGGTCGGTGATATCCATTACCAATGAACCGTCAGCAGCAAAAACCTGCATACCTTGCGGCATATCACCAAACCCCCATCCTTACGCGAAGGACACCGTCAATCACTACGTTGATGCCGTTATGGTGCATTTGGGTATAAGTGTTTGGACGTGTCGCTTGGCGAGCTAGCACCTGCCCCCCACTCATGTCCAAGGTCAATACCGGAAGTCCTTGCGACGTCAATGCGGACGAAGTTATTGCCGATCCCACTATTGCATTCGCAATAGTGGCCTTCTTGATGACAGCGTCTGCAATAAACACTTGCCCACCGTCCACCGTGAACGGTGAGAAAACCTTTGCATTGCCGTCCAAGGTCGAATTCAGGATCGCAAAACGATCAGCGCTGACAATGAACTGCGACTGAGTTACGCCGTTTTCATTGCCAAGCCCTAGCCCAAAACCAGCAGCAACCTTCACACCGTTACTTGTGGTCATCAACTTCACGGAATACGAAGAATTGATATACCCATTGGTATCAGCGATAGCGTTGGCCTGCACTTGGAGCGCTGCGCTTTGGTTACCCACGGTGGTAGTCAGTCCCGTGATCTGCGTAGCCTGAGAGCTAATCGTTGCCCCTTGCTGGGTGACGGTGGTTGTCAATGAAGACAAGGCCTGCGCAGAGCCTGCCGCAGACCGACGGCCGACCGCGATATAGCCTATATCGACCACCGAGTTCGCATCACCTGAGTTGTTCATGTCCAGGCGAATGGCGTAGATGCCGGTCTTGCCGTTCCAGCCGGTGTGCCCGGACAGGTCCAGTTCGATGTCCTGCCAGTCCTCAGTGTTCAGGTTGATCGGCCAATTGAACCGGCGAGCTTCAGCCAGGCCGCCGTCTTCGTTTGCCCAGTACATCGCCGCCGATGCGCGTGTGGTGTTCTTGCGCCGCAGCCGAATGCGCAGAAACGGGTTCTCCGATCCGTTCAAGTTGCCGAAAGAACTGGTCGCCTGAATCTGGGTGTATTTCGACACTGTTGCAAACAGGACGCCGGCGGTGATGGTCGCGCCCGAGACGTTTGCCACCCAGCCCCGCGTTGAACCTGTCATTTCCCACGCATACCCGGCCACGAAGGGCGCGGCACTGCCAATGGTGTTTTTCAGGTTGGTGATGTCGGAGCTTTGGCTGGTCAACGTCCCTTCAACGCTCGTCACGCGGTTTGTCAGCGCCGCGACGGAAGACGCGCTGGCCTTTGTGGCCAGACCGTCAGTAGGGCTGCTGATCGCGTTTTCCAGCGTGGTGGTCCGCCCAGAGACGCTGGATATTGTCGAGCCTTGCTGAGTTACAAGGGACTGGAGTGATCCGACCGCCGAGGATGTCGCTGCGGCTTGTGTTGCCACCGCCTGAACAGAGGGTGAGTAAGCCGTTAATACTGCACCTTCTTGAAGTTGAAAGTTATCCATCTCTATCCACATATCGGTAGTTATACCGGAACGATTCAAGAGTCGGGCAGGATAGATTTGTATTCGAGCTGCGTTTGCGGGCGCCACGGAGGTAACACTATAACGCGCAAAGTTTGCCCCGATAGAGGTTTCTGGGAGTTGCTGTGTGGTGATCAAAGCACCAGCTTCGGTTAGATACTGGATGTAAATAGCCAATCGCCCGCTAGGACTGGAAATCCGCGCATATGCGCTGAGCGTATAACTTTGTCCGGGTACGCACTTAGGCCGCTCAATTGTGGCCGGATCTAAGGCCAACCCTGTATAGCCGCCATTCGGCAAAGTCGCAGCGATGCGTACAGCCTTGGAACTTAACGACAAAGGCGAATCGACGAATGTCAGGCTGGGGGATACGCCAGAACTGGAATCCAGCTTGTAGTTTAGTGGAACGCTCCCATTTGCGGACGCAATATCAAGCGAACTATTCGCTAGTAAGTTATCCCCTCCCATGCTCCCCAAGCTGTTGTTAAGCGTCGTCAATTGACCGCTAACGCTTGTAATACCGGTTTCTGTTTGCGTCACTCGCCCGGTAAGCGCTGCTGTTGCAGCTGCGTTAGCTTCAATGTTTGCGTCTGAAACTTGGTTGTTATCTCGCCATCCCGTCGCAACGCTTCCAGACTCAAGCTGAACTCGGTCATATTCAATGAACCCTGAAGGAACCGACGCGTTACCGACTATGCGCAAGAGTAGGCTCAGAGCTACGGTGTTAGCGGGCATTACATGGGTAAGACTGATCCTCTGCCAACTGTCCGTTAGCGTACCGCCTACACCCTTGGTACCCGTCGCTGCGAGACTCGCATTCAGAGGGTATTGATACATTTCGTACCGCGCACCTGGTGTCCCCCTGATATACGCGGACAGGGTGAAGGTTGCTCCAACTGCGACTACGGGACGGCGCGAGGCGACCGGCGAAACCTCGACGTATGAACCAGAAATGTTAGTCGCTGTAATGCGCTGAGCTTTCCCGGCAGGGTCCAGAGTGGACTGGACCAGCGAGCCGACAGCGTTGGCCACTGCGCCTTGCAAGATCCAGCCGTCTGCGACGCCGGCAGAGCCAACATCAAACGATGGGTTGAATACCAGATTTTGTGAACCAGACGACGCTATGTTCGCGTTGATCTGGGTAATGGCATTCCCCGCCGTAGTCAGGTCAGCCCCCTGCTGGGTGACGGTGTTGCTCAATGCGGCCACGGTCGAGGCGTCGGCCTTCCCGGCTACGGTGTTTTGCAGTCCCGTGATCGCCGTGCCTTGGCTACTGATCGAGTTTTCAGCAGTCGTGACCCGGCTCGACAGGCTTTGCACGACAGACGAGTCGGCCTTTCCATCGAGTGAGGTTTGCAGGCCGGTGATCTGGTTCGCCTGCGCGGTGTTAACGCCCTCGATGCTGGTGATTTTGGTTTCTGCAGTCGTGACGCGCGCGGCCAGGCCATTTGCTGTCTGCACTGCTTGACCAACGTTCAGCCAGTAGGTCGTGTTCGGCGGCGGGGTTTGAACAGGCACACCCTGGATCGCCTGATAGATGATTCCGTCCGCGCCGAGCACGCCTTGCCCAGCCGTGTAGGTCTGGTCAGGCTTGTACGGCATCGAATCGGCCAGATCTGCAATCTGATCGATCTGGGCCTGCAGCTCGCTCTGCACCTCGGCCACGGTGTTGTTGACACCGGTGATTTGGTCGCTCAGGTCTGAGCGTACTTCGCCTAAGCGCTCGTTCACCGAGCCTGGGCCGTCGCCGCCGATCTTTCCGATTTCGCTCAGCACTTCCTGACCGAGATGGCTTTCGGTGACTCGGCCCGTCAGGTAATCGAGGATGTCATCGCCATCGGCACTGGCTTGACCGTTAACAACGGTTGGGGCCTGCGGGAACCACGGACCAACGTTGCCGGTACGGTCGATCAGACGCACCCAGAAGAAGAACGACTGGCCCGCGCGCAGGCCCTGCATGGTGTAGTCGGACTGCGGGTAAGCCAGATCCGCCAGTTTGGTGGCCGTAGACAGGTCAGGTGCCTGGCTGTACCACAGTTCGGTCCGCTGCGTGTCCTCTGCGCCTGGTGGGAAAGTCCACTTCAGGGCGATGCCCATGATCAGGCTTTCAGTGGTCAGCGACGTGACGGCCGGCGGCAGGCCTTCCTTACCATTCAGCTGAGTCAGGTTCGACGAACGCCAGATCGACGAGATGTCGTAAGCGCTTACGGCACGCACGCGAGCCAGGTAAGCGCCCGAATAAATGCCTGTGATATCCACGCTTGTGCTGCCGGTACGCTGGACCCTGATCCAGTTGCCGTTGTCCTTGCGCCACTCGACGTCGTACCCGACCGCGCCATTCACGGCAGGCCATGTGATGGTCATGGTGGTGACCGCAATGCCTTGGTCAATCGCGGAGTTCGAGGTCAGCGTGACGCTCGCCGGCGCAGGGACGACGGTGATCGGAATGACGCTGATCGGGCGCTCTTCCAGCCGAGCGCCGGTGTCGATGAAAGCGAACTTTCCTGGTTCGAACTGGAGAGCAGCGATTTCGTAATCGCCCTCGGTGGTCCGCTTGGTGCTCAGCACGCGGTACAGGGGGATCGCGAGATCATCTGCATCGAGCGCCCACTGAAGCTGCGCCGTCGGAATTTCACTGTACCCCGTGGTCACAGTAACCGCACGGCCAGCCACCGATTGCACCGTGCGCCCTTCCGCTTTACCGCTGGGCAGGTTGATGATCAAACGATCCCCGGCCTTGGCTTGAGTGTCACGATCCAGCGTCACGACGCGCCCGGCTGCAGCAGAGATGCGCCCGCCAATTTCACGGCCCGCCAGCAACGAGTCAGCAATCGGGATGATGTAGCCAGGCAGAGGAATCGCGCCCTCCATCCCAGTCTTGAAGGTGACGGTGCGGTCTTGGTTGTTGCTCATCACCACCCATTTGCCGCGGCGCTGTGCCTCAGACGCGCGGGTGCAACCGATAGCGCTGATTTCTACGGGCTTGTCACCGAATCGACGCTGCAATACTGGGTCGGAATATGCCGTTACATCGGTGTCGTAGTTGTTCGCTGGATTGTCGTAACTGACGATCGCCCGGGTATAGCGAGTTTGGGAGGAGGCGCTGCCATAGGAGAACTTGCCGTCAATGACGTTGGCACGCGTGAAGACGTAGTCAAAGTCTTGCGCGCGCGGCATATCGGCCTGCATAACGAGCTGACCCTGGGCCCAGTAGGTCATCCCGCGGTAAATCGCCGAGATGTCACGCAGCAGCGTCCAGGCCTCGGCTTTGCCCTGCAGGTTCATGTCACAGAGAAAGCGCGGTTCCTGTCCGCCGATGCCGTTCGGTACCAGCTGATCGCAGTACTGAGCGATCCGGTAGAGCTCCCACTTGTCGATCATGAACGGTTTGATGCGTTTGCCCAGGCCGAAGCGGTCAACCGTGCAGATACCGAACGTCACCCATGCCGGGTTGTTGGTCCATGCCTGCTTGAAGGTGCCATCCCACACGCCTGAGTAGGTGCGCGCGACCGGGTCATAGTTGCTCGGCACCTGCCATTTGCGGCCATTGCAATCGACGGTCACGGCCGGGATGTTGGTGAACTGCTCAGCGTCAAACTCGATGTACAGTAGCGCAGTGGTTGGGTAACGCAGTTTCGCGTCGATGACTTCGGTGTAGCCTGCGACCAACATGGTGTCTGCGATCTTGTTGGTGTTCTGGTTCGGAGTGACGCGGCGAACCCGGATCTGCCAGCCAGAGGTCGCCGGCGGCAGATCGATACGGCGCGACCGTTCATAACGGGTGGTAGTCTTGCCGTCGACAGCCTCATCCAGCACCTGCTGATACGCGCCGCCGTCAGTGGCCACATCGACGGCGTACTCGATCCGATAGCCGCCGACGTTACCGTTATCGTCCTGCTGCTGGAGCGCAGGCCAGGCAAAACGCAGGCGCACGGCAGAGAGCTGGGTATTGGTCAGAGAACGCACCCAAGCGGTGTCGCTGCGCAACTCGACGTTGACGGTCGTTTCATTCTCGACCGACGGGATACCCGGGATATAGGTCTGGTCGACTGCGCCGGTGCGCCATTCCCATTTGACGTTCGGGAAGTTGACGTTGCCGCTGACATCGTTGATAGGCGTGTTGTCCAGATAGATGTTCGCAGCCGTCGGCGTGCCGTCGAATTCACCCTCGCCTACAGCGATCAGAATCTTGGCGACGTTGGTAGAGCGCAGGCTATCCACGGCCTCGATAG
Organism: Pseudomonas sp. NFACC02; assembly: GCF_900110765.1. GTDB lineage: Bacteria > Pseudomonadota > Gammaproteobacteria > Pseudomonadales > Pseudomonadaceae > Aquipseudomonas. The sequence continues at coordinate 171,841 of NZ_FOEO01000005.1, read as the reverse complement.
GAGCTTTCGGGCTGCTGCTTCCGCCTTTGGCGCCGGTGATGTCGATTGCCTGGGAAGCCATGAAACTCTCCGATATTTATGTATTTTTTTGACGTTATTTAAGAAATGAGCTTTATTTTTCTGGAAGCTGGTTTTTTGCGTTCGGCGGGTTTACCACCAAACGGAGAACACGGCCATGAGCACTACACCAGTAAATGTCGACGAAACGCTTTCCCAAATAAAAAAAGCATTAGAAAATTGGTATAGGTGCTTTATATTATGGGCAGTAGCCCACTATGTTTTAGGGGTTAGCTCAACAATATGCGCAGTAATCGCAGCATCGAATATAAACATCGCCACCAAAGATATATTGGTTGTCTATGTTGCAGTCGCAACGGCCGTACTAACTTTCCTTAAAGCTCAGCAGAAAAATAACGCATACATAATTGCGTGGCGAAGTCTGAATTCTAAGAGGATTGACTACTTCGCTGGAAAAGCGTCACTTGATGAGTTAACGCAATGCTACAAAGAGGGTGAAGACATGATCGGAAAATTTGACTAGCTCTTATAATTTATCTTCGGCGTAAATTGCGGCGCTGATGATCGCGCCGCCCCAGCGCCGGCGGCCAATGCAGATCGGGACCGGGTTGCCGCTGGCGGTAGTGTTCTTGGCGCTACCGAAGGCGTAGGACGGGAGGTTTTCGGGCGCGGCGCTTTGCTTAAGGCCGGAGGCTTGGGGGCTGAGCATCTGGATGACGCCGCCTGCTACCAATCCGATACCTGCACCTATCAGTGGTGTGCCGAAAGGGGTAGTCGATAAAAATGCGCCAGCAACGATCAGCACAGCGCCGACTATCGTCTGAAGAATGCCACCTCGTTTGTTTCCTCCGATGATAGGAACGATGCGCAACTCCGACGTACCACCTAGCTCGAATTCCTTTTCGCCCACGTTCCTGCGGTTTCTGAAAATAGCAAAACGCATTCCCAGGCTGTCCAATCGCTTGATTTCTTCCGCAAAGCCATCAAGGGTTGCTTTGAGGGCTCTGAATGCCTCCCATGCCTGTCCAGAGTCGAGAAGCCGGAAATGGGTCCTGCCAAATTTGGAGGCTAAAGACCCTGAAAGTTTTATCGTGGTCATTGGCTGCATGTTTTCTCCGGTCAACAAAAAACCGCCCGAAGGCGGCTTGATATAAAGACATCACTGATAGTCGACGTATGGCCCTATGAAGAAGCCGCTCATGTCTCCGCTGATGCGGTAGAGGCTCTCTTTTCCGCTAGTTACGTTTGCCGAGATCGTGCGAATGGCGGCTCCGGCACATAGCCCAGAACCCGCAAGACCAGCTCCAATATTGGTAGTACCTGGCGGAAGATAGAACGAGGCGCGCTGCGAAGTGCCGACTTTTGCTGCCTTGCGGCCGTCAATGTAAACGACTATGTCGCAACCAGATCCGACCATTCCAGAATCCCGCACCACAGTGAGCTTACCGCTATCGCCCTTTGGCTTTACTTGGAACGCGTAAAGCTCGTCAGGTGGTACAGAGTCTGCTTGGCTTACTGGTATCGCGGTTGACGCGCACCCGGCCAGCAGGGCAACTGCCAGCGCCCCTATCAGAATTCGCATGATGATCCCTCATTGAGAAAGGGCCGAGGGTAGCACCGGGCTGTCTGCCCATCCAGCGCTGGACAAACGATCAGTAACGGGGCACGTACTCGGCATAGTAGTTTTTTGCCTCCAACGAATAGCCCCGGCCCGTTACCTGCAAGCCCATGGACCGGCTCAATGACTTAAGGAAAAGATATGGCAAATAGCAATAAAGTAGTACACGAGCTTCGTGCTGCTGTGCAGAAGATGAACCAGGCTCTGCGCGGCTACGGATCTGGGAGGCCTGACCCTAAGGCGGCAGCGGACTGCTTCAACCGTCTTATGGCCGCAATTTCCGATATCGACGAAAGGCTTGTGGTACTTGAGGAGGCGCAAAAGGCGCGTTCGGTTAGTGACGAGGCGCCGTGAGGTCAACAGTGAACTCGAAGGTGGTGTCGCCGTAGCCTTCAACATTTGGTAGCAGGGTTTCCAGGTGGGCGGCGGTCATGCTTCCCTCATCAAAAGCAGGATCGCTGCCGTACTTTCTTCGCAAGGCGGCGGTGATTTCCTGCTTACTCAGACTGAATCTCTCGATTTTGCAATGGATTATCTCCGTAGATTTACTCATCTCTTCTCCCACGGCTCCGCCGTTTTAAGTTGGCAATCTTGCGTCTTTGTGCCTTAGGATCAGGCGTGTTCTGTCATGCCAAGGCCCGCCGAATACGATGATCTCGGACGGCCTGCCGTACATGTGGTGCAGCAGAAACGGCCCTGCTCCGTGCACCGCCACCGGCTCTCTGGGCAAATGCGGATCAGCACCAAGGAAAATTCCGGCGTGGTTCGGGTGCTTGGTGCGCCCTACTTCCATCACGATCATGTCGCCGCGCTGCGGCGTGCCGACGCGCACAAATCCAGCGGCCTCGTAGGCCTGTTCGTAAAGACTCGGGCCGTCCGCCCGCTCCCACCAACCGTCCTCACGCTTGAAGGCATCGAACTCAATCCCCCATTCGCGCTTGTACCAGTCAGCGCAGACCTGCCAGCAATCCCAAGCGCCGTGCACAAAAGGACGCCCCAATAGCGGTGTGTCTCCGGTGGGCACGATGGTGCGCAGATCGCCTTCCGGCCAGCTCAGGATGTGCCAGGGCAGTTCGGTCGCTTCGCACATGGCCAAGTCGCGCGGTGACGGCCGGCTGGTGGCGTCTGGATGTGAGTGAACAATGCCGATCACCTCGCCCTGGTCTTCAGCCGCGGCGTAATCCTCCGGCGCAATCAGGAACTCTTCGTTCGGCTCGGTCGCGGTATTGGCGCACGGGATGTACTGCTGCTTGCGGCCGACACGTATCAGCAGTCCGCAGCACTCGCGCGGATACTCTGCGGCAGCGTGCGCCTGCACGGCCTTGAGGATGTGTTTCAGCATGGTCAGCTCCGTGCAATCAGGGATACGGCCGGGAAGCCGCCGAAGGGCAATTCGTTGTTCGCGCCCCAGCGAGGCTCGCAGCCGGTAGTGAGCAGACCGTTGCACTCGTCAAGCTCTGGGTTATCAGTCGGATTTCCGTCCTTGTCGAAGTAAGGCCCGGTGTAGCCGCAGTTCGGACCGCGATACCCGCCGGTCATGCACCAGTGGCACAGGGTGGTCATCTGGCGGCCGATCGATTCACCGCCCACATCACCCGGGCTGGCCAGCTCCCAAGAAACGGTCTCCCCGTCCTCATTGGTTTTCTGGTCCAAGTACCAGACTTCAATGGATTCCTGCGTCGGATCTGCATCGGGATTGCCCTCTGGAAAGTTGACCGCGTCGATGTACCGCACCAGCGTGTGCCGCATGGTCAGCTTGAAGTCGAGCAAATCCTCGAAGGCCAGGCACAGCGCGGTGATGCGCCCATTCACGTTTCCGACGGACAACGTTGGACGCACCGCTGTGCCGTCGCCGTTGGCCTCAATGCCCTCAATCTGCATCGGCCAGGCGCCGTACTCCTCGCCCTGCCACCAGATCGACTTCGCCGGCAGTTGGTCGGCGTCATCACCAGCCGCGATGATCTCGGCTTGGGTGTGCGGAATTGAGTGACCGTGAAACCGAAGAACGTCAGCCCCGTAATCAGAGCCGTCCAACTCGAACAACAGCGCTTCACTGCCAGGTTCAAGAACCTGCAGGTCATTGATCAACGGCATGGTGAATCCTTAGGGGTGAAATGCCTGGTCGAAAGTGGCGGTGAGCTTGAACTGCCCGCCGCCCAGAGGCGTCGGAACTGCCTTTTCACAGGTGTAGAGGCCGACTTCGCCCAACGGCGTTGTCCATTTGAAGGCTTTAGCGCCAGCATGGCGATCAAGGAACGCCATGATCTCCTGCACCTTCGCCTTGGTTCCGGTGTAGGTGACTGGGAACGACTGCATCTTATTATTCGGACCATCGCCGACCTTTTGGGCGTAGCCGTTGCCGAACTGCGACTTGCGAACCCGCCAATCAATGTCTGGCGAATCTCCCGTCTGGGTTGGCCAGGTAAACGTTTCGATTGCCATATCAGGTCCTTGTTTGTCGGAAGCTCACGCCGCCCGGGCGCCACGAATCAGCAACGGCTTTTTCGGCCGCCTGTTTCATCTGGATTTGCAGGTTTTGCGCGAGGGCAGTCTGATCGAGCTCCATGCCTTCAGAGCTGCGGTCCTGTGTGACGATGCTCACCGGCGCACTGATCTGGATGTTCGACCCACCGCCGCCGCCGATAGCCCGAACGCCCAAGGCACCGGTTGAAGTCCGAGTCAGAGGCATGACCGCCTCATCACCGGCCTCACCCATGACGCCCAACTTGCCGTTGGCCATGCCAAAAGCAGTCGGCGAGCTGACGACGCTGTTGGTGAATGCCCCGCCATTGGCGAACATATGCACGCCGTTGAGCCAGGCGCCGCCGTCAGCCTGCGGGAAGTAGGTCGACGAGTACCCTGTCTGCGAAGCACCCAGGCTGGACGACGTTGCCGCCGCCGAGCCCGACGAAAACCCATTAGCCCCTCCCGAGAAGTAGCTCAGGCCAGCCCCAAACAGCGAGCTCAGAAGTGACGACGACGCCTGCCGGGTCGCGATCCGAGCCATATCGGCCAAGATCGATTTCGCGAAGTCGGAAAAGCTCAATTTGCCGGTCATGGCAAAGTTGACGATGGCATCTTCCATGCTGCTGAAGGCGTTGGTGAACAGTGTCTTAGTCTGCCCCGCGATATCCCGCGCGCTGTCGAGGTAGTTTTCCCAGGCAGATGTCGCGCCGTTGGTCCAGTCGCCCTGAGCGGTCTGCACGTCCGCGTAGTTCTGCCGGATCTGGTCAGTCGCCTTTTTGTTGGCGTCGGCTAGTGCCTGGGACTTCTTGGCGAACTCCTCATCCGACATATTTCGCGATGGATCGGATTTCTGATTCGCCAGGTCCAGCGACTGCTGAGCAAACCGATCTTGCTGGCTGTTCAGCTCGGCGTTGAGCGCGTTCTGACGATCGCCACGACCAACTCCCAGCACCGCGCGCTGCCCAGCAAGCTCTAACGCTTTCTGCTGCTGATCCAGCGCTTGAACGTACTGGGAGATCGAGCGCGTCTGCTTGTCGATCCGGCCCTTTTCGTTGTTGGCCAGCACTTCCAGTTGGCTGTCAGCATCCTTCTGCGCCTTGACCATGCTGGCTCGGGCGTCAGCGATTTTCTGATCCAGCTGGATGCGCTGTTGGCCCGTGGTCGAAGACTTATCACGCACCGCCTGCAGCGCTGCAATCTCGGCCTCGTAGGCTGCGGTGACGTCGCCTTTCTCCTGTTCAACGATCGCGACGCGCTGGCTGCTGTAGGACTCAGCCGATACCAGCCCCGCTTTCTGCGCCGAATCCAGCTCTTTTTGCAGGTTCTGGTAGTAGCCGGTGATCGACTTGAGGTTGTTCTGAGCATCGTTGAACCCGGTCAGGTTCAACTGGTTGGCCGGGCCTTTTGGGTCCTTGAACTTGTCGTTGATGTTGGCGATGTTCTTGTCGACGGTCGCCTGGTTGAGCCGGGAGTCATTCGGATCGGTCTTCCGGATGTCGTCGAGCCACTTTTTGTATTCCTTTACCGCCTCGGTGCGCTTCTGCTCATTGGTCCAGGAAGACTTGGTGAGCGCGTCGATCTTGGCCATAGCTCCGATCGAGTCTTGTTGAGCTTTCGCCTGGTCGCCGAGATACTTACTGCGTGACTCATCAGCATCTCGCTGCAATAGCAGGAAATTGAGTTGAGACTGACGAAACTGGATGAGCGCATCTTTGGACTTTTGGCTCTGGAACAGGCCGTCCATGTTTTGCGCTTCGAGTAGGTTGTCTCTCGCATTCTGGATATCGGTGTTTAGGTCGCGGCGACCAGCGTTCTTCAACCCATCGGCGGCTTTTGCAACCAGATTGTAAGCACGTTCCCAGTAGCCCAAGTTTTCAAGGATCTTTGGGGTGCGCTCGTTGATCGCGTCCGCGTATTGATCAGTCGCGAGTTTCACAGCCGCAGCGTGATCCCCCTGCTCTTCCAGCGCGGCAATTTGCGAGTAAACGGACGCTGTCAGGTAGTGATACTGCTCGTTGAGCGCGGCAGACGCCTTCACGGGGTCGTCGGCCAGCTTCACGAACTCGGCGATGGTCGCACTAACGGCGGTTCCGGTCGCTTCCTGCATGCCGACAGCGGCCTGGGTGATCGCGCCGAAGCTGTCGCCCGCGAGTTTGCCGTTGGCCGCAAGGGTGGCAAGCACTTCAGCGGCCGCGCCGGTGGTGCCCACGACGGCGCTGACCTGACGGGCCAGGCCGCCAAGTTGGCTGGCACTGACTCCAGCGGCGTTCCCGGTGGTGATGAGGGCCTTGTTGTAACTGTCGGCTTCCTCGCTACCCTTGTACCAGGCGACGCCAAGCGTGGCGACTATGGCTGCCACCGCAGCAATGGGCGCAAGGATTGCGGCCAGACGCAGCGCCGATGTACCAGCGCTTGTGCCAATCTCCAGCAGATTATGCGCGGCGACGCGGAAGTTACCTTCGGCCAGAGCGTTACCGAGCTGAAGCACGTTCTCACGGGCGCCTTTGGTGTTCAGGCTGAACTTCGATGTCTCGTCGCCCAGGCCCTTGATCTTCTGCCGCGCGGTGTCGATATCGGCCGAGTAGGCTTTGAAGTCATCCTCACCAAGATTGCCGGCCGCGCGATGCTTGTTCAGCAGTTCCTGTTGATCGTCCAGTTTTTGCAGCGCGGCGAGCGTCGGGCTGATCTTGCCCAGCAGCGCCTGCAAACCCTCGGCCTGCACACCGGTGGCCGCGGCCGCATCTTTCGCCGCCTTCGCACCCTGCTGATTCGTGCCGACGAGAGCGTCAGATTCAGCCTGCAGGCGTTTTTGCAATGCTGCGAGGCTGGCAGTCGAATCGCGACTGGCATCCATCGCGCCGGAAGTGCTGGTGACGCTCGTCGTCAGCCGCTGGTAATACTCGCTGTTTTGAAGCGAGGTTCTCGCCACCTCGATCAGCCGAGCCTTTGCGTCGGCAGTTGCCTGGGCGGCACGCGCTTCGGCCTCTGCCAGTTTGTCAGCCGCATCGGCGGTCTTCTTGAAGCCGGTGGTGACATCGTCGGCCGCTTTCTCCGCCTTGGCCCCGGCCTCGGTCAGCTTGTCCAGATCGGTCGCGGCTTGAACGGCATCACCCGAATCCACCGCTATCCCGAGTTCAGCGATTGTGCCCGACATGAGTGCTCCGCTATTTCGATTCGCTCATGACGAGCAACGCCTCGGCCTCCATCACCCGAAGGTCTGGAAAAAGCCTGGCAGTCTGTTTTTTGGTAAATCCGAGGAAGGCGGTCACGTCGCGGATGACGCCGTAGTCCAAGCCGACGGCGCCGCCAAAGCCGGTCCGCCACTGCGTGGACATGGCGTTGAACGCCAGGAAGGCGGGCCAGACGTCAGGGAAAACGTCGAACTCTTCATCTGGCACATCTGCCCGAGTCAGGCCGAAGGCCGCCAGATCGGAATCGGACGGGCCCGCTTCGGACATCCGGCGCGCGACCGCTCTCAGTTTCCCAGGCGAGCGACTGAGAAGGCGTTCTGGTAGGCGGTGACGATGGCATCACCGGCGCCGGCGGACGTTTCGACCAGGGCACGAATCGCTTCGGGCGTGAACTTGTCCTCAAAGCCCCAGCCCACCACCAGTTCGCTAACCTGCTCGATTTGCCGCTCGATGTTCGCGTCGGTGATGTCGACCAGGGTGATGTCCTCGCCCTTTTCCTTGAAGCGCTCCTGATCATCTTTTGCCGCCTGCTGCCAGCCCGCGAATAGCGCGGCCAGTTCCTTGCGATTTCGGTACTTGAACTCGAACGACACCTTCACCGTGGTGCCGCCTACGCGGGGGATCTCCACGTCCGCCTTGAACGTGGCGGACTGAGCGATTTTGAATTTGGTCGCCATGATTTAGGCCGCCTTGTAGCGAGTAGGACGCGATGCCAGGGACAGCGTGATGACGCGGGCCATGACGTTGTTGCGGGTGAGCGTTGGAGTTGGGGTGATCGAGACGTAGGCGTTGTAGTAGATGGTCGCGCCATTCGGCAGCGTCAGGCGCAGCACGCGGGGCTCGCGATCATCGTCGGCCGCTTCCACCGCTGCAACGTACGGCAGGCTGTCGTCGTCGGCCACCGTCAGCGTCAGCGTGATCGGGTTCTTGTTCGTCGGAAGCTGACGGTCGTCGGACTCTTCCAGGAAACCGAATGTAGCAAACTGCTGCTCACCACCGGAGCTGTTGTTGTCGGTAATCTGGCTGATCTGGGCCCAGGCGCTGGCAGCGCGCACAGACCCGAGCCCGGAACCAGCCGTGTAAACGGAAGTTTTGGTGGTATCGATCCCGTCCAGCCCGAAACTGTCAGTGTCGGAGCCAATCACACGGACGACCTTGTCGTTCAGGCGGGTCCAGCCCGATGTCACGACCAGCACATCACCATCATCAAAGCCGTGCGCGGCGGAAGTGGCCTCAGGCGGCTTGGCGTTGGTAATGGCGGTGAAAGCCTTCGGCGCGCTGTAGGCCGTAGCGATTTCGAAAATCGAGCCGTTGGGAAGAATGGCACTCATTGGGGTTTCCTCGTACACAAATGAAAAACCCCGCACTTGGCGGGGTTCAGGGTTGCCCAACGGGCGGGTTATGCTCGGTCGGCCCGGTACTGGAACGAAGCCGATACGGTGAGTGTGGTGTCATCGACGATCGCAGGACCGGGCTCGACCGGCGTCAGCACCATCACTGTGAAGTCACCCTGCTTCAGTCGCAGAAATGTGGGGAACAACTCATCGAGGTCATCGACCAGTCCTTCGGCATCGCCTGTGCCGTTACCGGCCGGCGTGACGACGCTGATCTGGAACACGCCGGTGTAGACACGGTCGGCGCCTTCCAGCGTCTGGGTGTCGGTGCCTGCGGGCAGCGTGAAGGCGCGCAGATAGGTCTCGCCGTCACCGGGATCGAATGCCACGCCCTGATAGGCGATCCGCAAGCCGCGCGGCGCCGCCCAGGCTGCAAGCCGCTGCTCGTAGATGCGTCGGATGATCTGGTGGCTCATACCTGGTTATTCCTGATTGCCTCCAGCACGATCTGCTGGAAGCGCGCGACAGTGATGCGGACCATTCCGCCGGGAGCCTGCTGGGAATGTCCAAACTCCAAAGGGATCGCGTACGGCAGAGAGTTGGTGATATAGGCCGTGTCACCTGCCTTGAACTCGATCGCTCCGTCGACGATCCGCGCGGTGGATTTGCGCCCGCTCGGGTCGACTTCCTCCGTCGTGGTGTTGTCCGGCGTACCGATGCTGAACATCCAGTTGCCACGGAAGCGCCCGCCGACGTAGTCCTTGCCGGACACCAGCCCGTTCACATTGAAGTTCTGCACCCGCTCGGCCTTGGTCAGCGGCTTGGCATACTTCACACCCTTGCGCAGATTGCCGGACTTGGTGAAATTGCTGTCGTTTAGGTTGATCAGCGTGTTCCGGACGGCAACCTTGAAGTCGTAGTCTTCGGCGGCGCGGGTGTTCTTCGCTCGATGCGCCACGTTCGCCGCCCAGATCTCCGGGTTGCCAACGGGCGACATGCGAATAACGCTGCTGCCCAGTTCGATGATAATTTCGCGCAGGCTGGCGTCGATGGCTTCCTTGGCCTGCTCGGCAAACTGGGCGAGGCTCAGCGCGAAGCTGCCGGACTGTCCGGCACCCGCGCGGCTCATGACCGCACCTGCAATTCATACAGCAATGGCGTGCCGGCGGGGTTGATCTCTTTCATGGGAGGGACGATCGACAGGGTTTTGCCCTGGACGATAACCTTGCTGAGCAGGCTCGGCGGCGCACTGAGGCCGCTTGCGGCTATCTTCAGCTTCTTGTCGCCGGTCTTGATCAGGCTGTTGTTCTGGAATTCTTGCCCGGTGAAGTCGAGCAGGATGCCTTGGGCAGTTCGGTCGGTGACCGTATCAGGACCGGTCTTGCCGGTGGCAGGGTCGTAGACGCCTTTCAACGTTTCGCGAAGGGTTACTGGCTGACCAAGCTCAGTAATCAGCTCAAGGGCCATCACGGCCATCTCGTCGTAGAAGGCCATGAGGGCTCCTGAAGAATTGCAGGACTTGTAAGGCGAACCTACCTATCAACCCTGGCTAGAATGTTGTAGCCGCCAGCGCTGTAGCCTTTCGATGTGATTTTTGCACCGCCAAAGTACGCATGAAGCCGAGAAAGAAACATTTGATAGATCTGCGGCCCGGCCTTCACTTCTTCCTGGTCAGTAAGGGTGAAGGAATAGCTTATTGTTCGCCTTCCAGGCTCCCGCTGATCACCCTCTTCCACTTGCCGCATGATGTCGTCAACGATCTTTTGGGCCGAGTCACTCATAACGCGCATCCTTTTGAATGGGACGCTGACGCTACCATTACGCCCTAACCGCGAACAACCCACGCTTTTGAAGGTAATCCGCAAACTGTGTCGCGCTCGGTCGATCCGGCGCCGCAGGCAGCAGCCGCGAACTGGTGGTACTGATTGTCGCGAACTCACGCTCCACCGCGCCTTCGACTCGCTCCTTGATCACAGCGCCTTTGCGCTTATCGATGGGGTCGATGTCGTCAGCGTAAATCTCAGCGGCCAGAGCCATCTGGCCGTACTGAATGCGCGCCGGCAGATACCGCTCCGGCTTGTTCTCGCCATCAAGGCGAACCTCTCGGCGAGGCCAGGCCAAAGCCTGGTCGCCGGAGGACTTGCGGCCTTTCCAGGTCATTCCATCCATCGCCAAAGCGGACCGGCGTAGCAGCGCCTCTTGCGCGAGCTCGTCCGCCGGGATAGCTACACCGAACTTGACGGCGTAGGCAGCCAGATCCTCAGCAGATGCGTAACTTTCGGCATTCGATACGCCGGTACCGTCTTCAACGATGAGCATGGGTCAGTCCTTGGTGTTCAGGCGGTCAGCTTCGGCCTTGGCGGCGGCTTCATCACCGGCGAAGTCGCTGAATCGTACACCGTCACGGGTGATGATGATCCACTGGTTGTCCGCTTCCAGCTTCGGAATGTAGACGGGCTCATCTTCGGTACCGTCGTTCTGGGTGCCGTTTGATTCTTGCTTGCTCTGGCCTTTGCCTGGCTTCGCCGGAGCCTTATCAGCAGCTTTTGCCTTGCCCTTGACCGGGGTCTTGCGAGTTTCGACTTCCACATCCACTTCAAGAGCCTTGTAGGCCTCGACGATCTCAGGGTAGTCGCCGACGACAGTGACCTTGGTCACGCCGCGCTCAACGTTCCGGAACAAGTCCGGGTTGCGATAGCGCTTGTTAGGGTCGAAGTCGGCTTTCTGATTGCTGTATACGAGTTCCATGAAGATCTCCATGGCGGCCATTACTGGCCGCGCCGTTGCGGTGGCTTATGGGGTTGCTGGGGTGAGCTCGATCATCACGCCAGCAGTGACCTTGTCGCTGTTGGAGTGCTTGACCCAGTTGGCGGACGAGCCGACAGCGGCCAACGATGGGTTGGCGCCGCCGGAGGACTCTTTCCAGCTGTAGCCCAGCACGTCGATGTTGACGACGCCCTCCGCGCGGTAGCCGATGCCCAAGTTCTCTTCGTCGTTGACTTCATACGAGCGGAAGCCTGGAGCTTGGGACTCGGTGATGGTCACGGCGTTTGGCAGCAAGCCGAAGATCACGTCGACCGGCGCGGTGTCAGTGACCAGGACAGGTTTGCCGAGCGTGCCCGGCAGACCGCCGTAGATCACGACTCCGGCCTCTTCGTACACCTTATTGGTGATCGCCTCGTCGACGATGTCGAAGTAGGCAGATGAGTGCATGACCCACAGCGCGATACGGCCGAACTTGTCGCCGAATTTACGCATGCCGCGAGTCAGGGTCTTCTTGCCGTCTGTTTCGATGCTGGCTTCCACCACCATGGCGGCGTTGGAACCGATCGATGCACGCAGCGCCGCAGTGGCGTACTGAACGAATCCTTCCAGGGTCGCATCAGCCACGTCCTGGCCGATGATCTGGGAGAACTCTTCCACCGGGCGCCCGCGACGCTTGAACGCTTCTTCGGTGGTCTGGTATGGGCCGTATTTCCACGGCGCCTTGACGCCAACGGCTTCCCCGGCCGATATCTTTTTCGCCACGACCTTGGCTTCGGAGTGGACGTCGCGGTGATCCAGCGAGCCTGCCAGCTTGTAGAAGGCACGCTTACGGAAGTCGCCTTCGATCAACTCGTTGTCGAGGATGATCGCGCCGTTGGACGATTCGTTGAAAACGTCCAGGTTGTCCTGGACACGTTCCAGGTATGCGGTCTGGGCTTCATCGTTGTAGATGATCAGATCGCTGTTCACAGTTGTAGCCATGGATTGGTCCCCTTACTTGGGCAATTGCAGGTATGCGGTTTGGCCGTGCTTGCGCTGGAAGTCGCGCTTTTGCGTGGCTGACATTTCGGAGCGCTTCAGTGCAGCCTGGCCGCCACCCCCGCCCGGGGCATTCGTACCCGAAGCCCTTGGCCACAGGTGAGGTGCGCTTTCGCGCAGAGATTCCGCCCATTCGAGCGGAGTCAGAGGGGTTTTGCCGTCTTTACCGAGGATCGGCGAGCCTTCTTCGTCGACCGCAATCGCTTCACCCTCCGCATTCAGGGAGAACACGCCTTTGGCGCGCAGAATGATGTCGTCAGTGGCTTCTGGGAGAGCGCCAGCTTTGAGTGCAGCACCGCGAACAGCGTCGCCCAGAACTTTGCCCTGGAACTTGGCGGCGAATGCTTCGGCCTTCTCGGCACGCTCCCCCAGAGCCTTGAGTTGCTTGGTGTAGTCACCGCGCAAGCGCTCGGTGCGACGATTAAATACCTCGTCGACTTTGCCCTCGGTCAGGAGCTTGGTCTCTTCGTCCTGGCCAGCCTTGCTTAGAAGCCCTTTCACAGCCTCAATGTCGACGCCTTCGAACTGGCTTTCAAACTGAGTCAACTTGCCGGAGGTTTCTTTCAGCTTGCTCAGCAGTTCTGCGTTTTTGGTTTTCAAACCGGCTACTGACGCTTCAGCTGCTTTTTCAATGGCAGCTTTGATTTCCGGGTTTTCCAAGTCGATGGTGTTTTCTTCTGCCACGGTGATGCACCCCTTGGGTTTGGTCAGCCCGCCTGACGGGCATAAAAAAACCGCCCAAAGGCGGTGAATGAATTCAGATACCGGCCCGCTCGAAGGCCAAAGGCTCAAGCGTCTTCATTTGATCCAGCGTGAGCGGCAGAAAATTCCGATCAAGCTGCAGCTCGGAAAAGCGCTCGAGCGTCAAACCGCCATCCCGGAACAATTTCGCTCGGATCGGACCTAGCGCTTGATCCTGAAAAGCGGACGGCTGGAGCTTGAGCCAATCGTAATAGCTGAGGCTGGCAGCGACCTGATCGCCTCCGTTCGGCCCTACAGAGGCGCGTGTGGCGTCCTTGCTGAGAAACTTGGTCCACTTTGTCACAGGGACAAAAGTCGTCCGACAGTTCGGGTGAAATGGTGGTCGCGGTCCGGAATCTACGGGAAATCTGCGCTTGTCCATGGACCTGCATTGCTGACTCGTCTTACTGTCAAGCGTAGCGACCATCTCGATCTCGGACACCACATCGGTGTTTTCCTTGATCGTCTCCATCCGCGCTTGAGATGCAACGTGCTGAATGGCGGTATGGACGACTGTGCTTGCGTTACGACTCGTCGTAGCGAGGATGCCGTCGCTGTAGCCTGCTGCTTTGGTGCCCCGAATCCTTCGGATCAACTTAAAGTTGGTCTGGCCTTCAAAGAAGCCCTGCCGAATGGCGCCGTTGACGCGGTCGCGCTCCGCTGTTGACCAATCCGTGATGAATGACTTCAGCAGCTTGCCACCGCCGGCCCCCCGTACGCTCAAAGGATTGCTGAAGACTGCTGTCCGGATGGCTGCGGCCGTCGGGATCACCCCATCAAACGTCACGCCAACCGGAGCCGCACGCCCCAATGCAGTGGCTTCGAACTGAGCCTCGTAGTTCGCAAGGTCAATGAGATCCAAACTCAGCTGATCAGTGTATCGATCGAAGATTCCTAGCAGCAGGCTGTCGACCTCATCGAGCAGCTTGTTTAGCCGCTTGACGCTGTACTCGGTCAGGTCTGACTTGGTCAGCTGTTCGCGCACAGCGCGATCAATCTCTTTAAGGAATGGTGCAAACTTCTTGACCTCACCGGCCTTCAGCTTCTCCAAGAACACCGAGTGTCGAATCGTGGCATCAAGTACCGCTTGGTTGACCGCCATTATTCAAGTCCTCGTCATCCAGGCCGAGATTATCGGTCTGTTCTTGCAGCTCGCTGTCGATCTGCTGATCAGTGCGCTCTGGTGCGATCAGACCCAGCTTGCGAAGGTAGCCGCGTAGGTCGGCCTTGGCAAAGCCGCCGCTTTGCCACAACGCCACAAGCGCTGTGATCATCTGCGGATCAGCCGTCAGCTCGACGAACTCTTGGTTCACCTGATACGCCGTCTTACCTGATGCTCCAATGAACTGGCCGCACCACATTAATGCTTGGGTGTAGGCCTCATTGATGTTGGACACGCAGATGGCCAGCACAGATGTTGCTGCGGACTGGTCGCCACGGGACTCCGTAGCGGTTTTGGCAGTAAGCGAAGCCACAACAAGGCGCGCTCCAAGCTCAATCATCATCTGGTTCTTGTCGGCCATCGCCTCTTTCACCAGGGTGTTGGGCTGGGGCTGGGCAAATCCGAACTGCTCGCCCGCGGGGACCGGGATAGGAGCGCGGGAGCCGACGTAGACCCCTTCTTTGCGGGCCATCGCAAGCCACTGCTCATCCACGCCACTGATCCATGGCTGGGCTTGTCCACACCAGAAGACACTGTCTTCGTAGTCGGCGCTGTTGCGGAAGTGGCCCAGGTTGATCATGGCGATATCGTAAAGCGGCGCCTCGTCGATGCTCGGGTCGTTATTCTGGGCGCCGATGAAGGTGAACGGGACCTCCTTGAGGCGACCACCCTTCCCTTTGGGCAGGTATTCCTCGACGACCTCCAGTGGTCCGCCTCCACGGGGCCCTTTTCGACGCCAGACACGGCACACGTAAAGACCGTCCTCACCAATCGCCAATTCGCGAAACTGCTCAGTGCACTTAAGACCGAAGCCGTCAGCCTCTTCTTTCATCTCGCGCAGAATCACCATGGTTAGCACGTTGTGCCCATCTACCATGCCGGTTCGCCAATTGATGATGTCCTCGGCGCTGTAGGTAAGGATCACTGCATGCCCGCCAATGCCGCCGTCTTCGTGGAAGTCCACGAACAGGCCATGTCGGCCGGTCTCCAGCACGCGTTCAAGTGAGGCTTGCGACTGCTGGTAAATGCTGACACCCGCGCCGTTGGCGTCGTCCTGTAGATACTCCAGCGCCTTCGGTACCGTCAGCGTCGGGTCCTTATGGAACGCCAGGCCGATCAACCCGTTCCGGGTGTGCCCAGTGGCGTTCTTGTAGACGGCGCGTTCGCGGTACGACTTGTTGCGCTCGATGTTCTCTTCGGTCTTGTCGTGGCGGTTGATGTACGGTAGCCGGTCCACGACGCGGTGCTGGCCCGCGCAAACGTCCCGAACGGTCATCCAGCGGTCCAGCGCCTCGATGTACTCGGGCCGCTTGAAGGAAACGTCGTTTGTCATCGGGCGTATCCAAGTTTGAGGGAGGTAACCGGTTTGATGACCGGAAAATCTTTGTAGATGAAGTAGCCGCCCGCGTCGTTCGCGTGGTCGTTGCCTTGCGTTTTGTCTGGCTCGCCATTCGGCGCCCATATCTGCTGTTCCAGGCCATCGGCGTAGGTTGGGCATGTGAACGGGTTGACCTTGTAGCGGCGCTCACCTTGTGCATTGCAGAACATGGCGTTCATGGCGTTGATCCGGTCTTTCACCGGCGGGTTTGCTGCTGGCGCAATCACTGTGAACCCGGCCTGCTTGAGCATGGCGATGTCCGTCAGGCTGGCGTTCACCGACTTGCGAGAGTCGCCCGAGGCATCCGGATAAATCCGGATCTCGCAGGTCTTCTCGAAGTCGTTGCCGTTGTAGCGCCAGTAGCGCTCTTTGATGCGCTTGATCATGTCCGGCGTGTCGTAGCCGTTCATGAGCTCGTCAACCGCACGCGGCATGCCTTGATCGCGCTTCACATGAGTGATCGCGGCCATCTTGCCGACGTTGAAGTCCATGCCGATGAACAGCGGCTCACCAGCTTGCACAGTGTCGAAGCACTGATTCAGCTTGCGGTCGTACGCGTGGTAGATCGACCCGGACGTCAGGTTGACGAACTGGCCATTCAGGTAAGCGCGGATTAATTGCGCCGGGTACGACTCCATCAGCGATGGGATGTAGTCGTCGGGCAGGTTCAGTTCGTTATCGAACGTGCTGGCTTGGATTAGGCCATACATGGCAGCGAGCGCGGGTTTCTCGCGGATCTGCTTCATGAACTGCTGATAGACGAACTTGAAGCCCTCGGGCGTCGTCGTGACATCTACACCGTTCTTCAGGCCCGGCACTTTGTAACGCATCCGCGCGATGATCTTGCGCCAGGCATGCTGAGCCTTGAGCGCAGGTAACACGTCGAGCTCGTCGACCAAGGCATGCCCGATCTTGAAGCCGACGATTGTCTGTGGCTTCTCCATCGACCGGCAGATCGTGGTGCTGCGGTACTGCTTGCCGCTGTAAAAATCGACCTCTTTGTCACTTTCCTTGGTCCGGACCTTCAGGCCCCAGTCGTAAGCCACTTCCTCGATGGTCGGAAAGAAGATGTCTCGGATCTGCGGATAAGTCGGAGCGAAGTAGCCTGAGTTGATACCAGGCCATTCCCAGACGTGCTTGCAGAGAGCCGCGCAACCCACCCACGTCTTGCCCGAACCGAATCCTGCAACGAACCCACGAAATTTGTGCGGTAGCTGGAGGAAATCAGCCTGGGGAACGTTCAGGCTCGGCATCCCGCTTCCTCGCATCAATCACATGAACCGACACGGCGGTAGGGACAACTGGTTCATCGTCAGCATCGGCTTTCTTCTGCCGGTTGACGTACATGTCGCCTGTTTCTTTGGCGGCCTGCTCCAGAATCTGCATGGCGAGCACGATGTTCTTCATCGTCTCCGCCTTCTCAACGAACCGGTTCATGGCCCGCAACCGGAACGCACGGTTCGCGATCGGTATATCTGCTGTCTCTTCACGAAACCGCTTCCGGGTGTCCTCGAATAGCGTCACCCAGCGCTTCGCCAGGTTCACGCCTGCTCGCTTGGTTGGGTCGTGCTGTTCAACCTGCTGGCGGGTCACATCAACGTTAAATTCCTGCTTCACCGCCTGTGAGACTTGTGTTGGAGTGTCGAAGCACGCCAAAGCCTGAACGATGAAGGCTTTCACATCGCTTTTCAGGGCTGCCATAGATTTCCATCCGTCTCATGCCTGTCTCACTTCAGGCCGACTTGAGCAGACAGGTTCCGCAGGCCCTCGAAATATTCAGTTTCCCCAACTCGGCGGGTTTGTTTGCAGCGTCGACCATGGCCTGCACCTCAGTGCTCGCCCCATAGCGGCGGACCACGCCGACGAACTCTTCGACGTCGTGCCCTTGAAGCTTCAACTTGGGCGCACCGTCTTGGGTGAATGCAGGCTGACCATATTTGTCAGTGGCTTGGGCCAGGTGATAAAGCTCATGCTCGATCAGCGCGCAGAACTCGGTGTCGCTGCAAGTCGAACAGTAGTCGGCAGCGAGAGTGATGATGAAGGTCGGAACATCGCCGAACCAATCACGCATCTGCTGTTCCATCCGGGCTTTCTGCCAACCGCCGGCGCGGAATGCCACCTGCTCGGCCTGGCCCAATACGAAGCGCCCGGCCTTCTCGAAGCTGGACGATGCCCACATCACCGCGATGTCTGCGTCGACCAGGTGCGCGTGGTCTTCGTTGTGAATGCTGCCGATATCGGCAAGGATCTCGGCCTGAATCCATTCCCACACTTCAGGTGCAGGAGTCAGGCGGATACCGAAGTCAGAGAGCTCCGACAGTTCCAGCAGTGATGCCGGCGGTACTGGTCTGCTCATCTGGTTGCCCTACTGAAAGAATCAACAGACGAACCTGCCCGCCCGTGCTCGTGTCTCGCTTCTTAGCCATCTCCACCGCCTCAGCAGCCGTAGCACCCATGTCCATGGCAGTAAGCGCGTGAGCAGTACCGCTGCCGATGGCAAAACTCCGGTCCTGTCGGATGGCGGCCTTCCATAGCCCGTCGGTATCGTTGTGCCCGACCTGCCAAATCGTTTCGCCATCGAACGCCAACGCATTCGCATCTACGTTCTTCTCGACCGCCCCGAAGTAGGCGCTGATCAACCGGGGAAAATCGCCAGTCGCGCCGGTGAGGATGAACTTCACGCCTTGGGCTTCGACCAGCTTTTCGTAGTCGTCGTAATCGATGATGCTGCCGCGAGTGATGCGGGAGTCATAGGCGATGACGCCGTCTTTGTAGGCGATGGTCGTCACAGGATAGGCCCCTCGCCCATTCGAAATGTTTGATTTGACCGTGCGTAGCCACCGCAGTAGATGACTCTCACCTGGCCCCATTCTGCGTGGATGTCGACAGTCTCCCCGTCGCTCGTTTTCAGCGGCAGGTCATGCGCAACGATTACGCCGGCCTTGACGTCGGCGTAAATCACGCTCTTGCGCAGATCGCCATCCAGGATCACCTCCCGCATACCGCGCCCATCGTCGTACCAATGGACGTGCTCACCGTTTTGATCGCCCATAGCTCAGCCCAGCAGCAGCTGCGTCTGCTTCAACGCATGAGCATGGAGAACTGCGACGATATAGCCGTTGGGCAGACCGCCAGCGACGGCCGCGTTGAGGGCGGTCGTAATGGCTCGGTCGAGATGGCCGACCTCCGCGTTCACATCGATGGCCGCTGAGGGCTCTGGTACCTGGGGTTGGGGTACGGCTTGCGGTGCTCTTGGCATTTGGTTGCTCCAATGTGCGCGCCACGAAATGGGCGTAACTGAATATGTGGCGCGGGTTACCTCGGCTTCCGGCGCTCGACCTTTCCCGGCTCGCTGCCGAATCGATCATCACGCAAGCACCCTTCACAACTGAGTCGGGCGCAGATCCAACGCTTCACCGCTGGCCAATACGTGACCATGAACATGTGACGCAATCCGGCCAAAGCCAACGCAACGTGCATCGTTACCCCCGCTGAGTTCGGCGTGAAAAAGAAACGGTCAGACCGGGCGAGAATGGCGTAACCGCTGATGGCGATCACTGCGTACAGGATCTTGCCGATAACACCATCGCGGACCTTCCCACTTAGCGCGCACCAGGTTGCCCAGAATGCGATGAAGCCAGCGGCATACGCGTTCAGGTATTCGAATGTCATTGGCTTGGTCCTCCGAATTTGCTCCGGATAAACGACCACAGGTCTGCGGCTTTGATCGCTCTGGTGATAGCAGCCATGAGCGAACCGCCGAACGTACCCAACAGAAAGCCCACCCCGGCGACACTGCGTGGCTCGATGATTCCAAAATATGAGCTGACCATTCCAGTCAGGTAGTGCGCACAGGCCATGCCTGTGAAAAGAAACAGGAGCCATGACTTTCGATCAGTCAGGTCATCCTTATGCCAGCGTGTGGCAACGAGGGCCCCGAATAGGCCTGCAATCAGCCAGTCGAACTTGTCGAGCAGGCGATGAAAGAATTCCATGCGCTCGACTCCGTGCGGCCACTATGAAATATTTAGTTGCTATCCGGCCGAGTTGGCTTTGGACAGTAAGTGAGGAAAAAATGACGGACGATACCTACATTCTTGATCGAGCCATCTATAACCACTTGTACTATGCTGCGAAATTTGGAAAGCGGAACGTTCCAATACCACTGACCGAAATATGCAATGGGATTGCCAAAAAGTTTGGCGTTGAAGTGACCGAAAAGGAGGTCGCCTCTCAGATCGCCATGACTAAGTTCGGACAGCATGACCATCAAGGGGTTAAGCACAACATTCCGCCCTATCACTACATATCCGAAAGACAAGGAGGGAACCCTTTTGTGATGACGCATGCCTCCCTTATTGAGCAAGCCGTGGACTTTCCAGCGGAGTGGAAATTCAAACCTTACACTTAGCTCCTTCAAGCCAGCAGATCGTGAAAACATTTGCGGCCTTTCTCGCAGTCCGTCAGAGGCTTCACTATCGCTGGCACCCAACTGCACCAGTCTCGACAGATCTCCTCGCGCAGCAACGAAAGCGTGATGGCGTTGCTCGCGGGCTGCCGGTGTTTTATGCAGCACGGCACTACCGGCATATCCGTGTCCAGATGTCACCCGAAGGGCTGCTCTGGCTGCAGGTCGAAAAAAACGGGCACAAAAAAACCCGCTCGATGGCGGGTCTCTCGGAGCAAGTTGCCGCAGGCAAAATACTCAATGTGGCGAAATGATGCCCTCAGCCGTGCGGGAAGTCAATGTATAGATACGTAACGAGACAGATTTAGACAGAACCGGGCGCTAAGCAGCTTCTTTCATCTGATAAATCACCGCTCCGACCGGGCTCAGTGCCATCCGATCCAGATCCTCGCAGCATTCAAAAATCAGCGTGATCACCGGCTCCCAATCCCGCGCCCATGCACAGGATTCCAGCCGCACGCCGTACTCGGCCATCAACCACGACCGGAACGCCTCGGGCTTGATCATCGGGTCATCATTGGCCGACTGCCCGCCCTGATGCATGTACCGATACCGGCGCATCACGCCCTTCACGACATACTCCAGCTTCTCGCGCTTAGCTGCGGTCATACGCTTGGACTTGGAGACGACCATGCCGAACACCACCTCCTCCGCCGCCTCCCGGATGTCGTCGCTCCGGTGCGCGGCGTACATGTACTCACCGAACACGCGGACTTGAGGGTGCAGCTTGGCAATGACGGATTGAATGTGACCCGCCAGCGCGCTATGCACGGCGTGGTTCGCTGTTGGCCCGCGCTCGGTACTCTGGACCACCACGCCAAGCTGAACGACGTCCGAGCTCTGGCCCGGCGCTGGGTTGTAGGTGCAGTCGTGCCATGCCTGACGTGCCGAATTGATCTTCATGCTGCTCTCCCCTTCAGCTCTTTGGTCTTTGCCCGGTACTCAGCCTTGATGGCCTTCAAATCTTCAACGGTATAGCGCTTCGGCTCATGAGGGCCTTCGAGCCGATCGACGCGCTCCTGGCCAATCTTCTGGATCAGGCGTTCGCGGTAGCCCTGTGCGACCGTTCGGCCCTTGGCGGCATATTTCCCCGACCCTCCGTTGCACGTCTTCAGCTGCTTGTGGCAGTTGTCCTCGTCAAAGCGCAGCTCTGGATAAGCGCCACGACTGAGGAAATGGCCTGCATCCCACTTGCCACCAGTCAACCAGTCTTCGTCTGAGCCGTAGCTGCCGCAGCAAATGCATGGTTGGTCCTTATCCCGCTCGCGAATGAATCTGTTGAACTCGGCCTGAGCCTCTTTGGTGTAGTCGCCGACTGACTTCAGCTTCTCCTTGCGAACCTTGATCTCACGACGTTCACGCTGTGCAAGCGACTTGCGCTGCTTCTCCTTCGCCTGGCGGGCCAGCACTACTGCACAATCCGGCGAGCACCATTTCTGGAAGCTGCGCGTCGGGGTGAAGGTGGCGCCACACCCGGAGACACGGCAGCGCTTCGGCCGCATCGGCTTATCGGAGCGAGGGATCACAGCCCACCCCCAAACTGATGCGCGCATGGGTTGGTGTGGTAGCTGTGCTCGAGCATGGTGGCGATGGCCCTGATGAGGGACTTTGCATACTCAGTCATAGCGGCCCTCCCACAGATCCTTCTGCGACCAGCGCACCTGGTGCTCGGCGCCGAAAGCGGAAACCCACTCGATCAACTCGGCGCACTTACTCACGCTGAGCTTGCTGGTACGCTCGTACAGGACGTCGATGCCCTTTCCGTCGATGGCCGGGATCATCTGGATGGTTTCGCCGCTCTCGCGCAGCCAGGCGGCGGTGCAGAGACGCTTCCAGACCGTCACGTCCCACCTGCGGCCGGCGTGTTCAACCTGGCGGGAGATGTCGGCCAGCATGGCGTGAAGCTTTTTGTTCTGCTCTCCGTTGCGGTCCGGCTCCTTGATCACTATCAGCTTCGGCTTGGTGAAGTCCGTGGCGTGCAGGATGCCCATGAGGCGGCTGGTGTCGTCGCGGCTTCGCATGAGGACTTCAGTCATGGCTTCACCTCACACTTCGGACCGTCGCGCAGCAGCAGGTATTTCGCCGCATCGCTGGTTATTTCGTAGTGGAATGCGATGGGCGCCATTGATTCCAATTCGACGTCGCGCGGGTAGCTATATCCGACACCGAAGCCGGCTGCGCCAACGGTGATAACCAACAGGGCAGCAAGGCGTAAACCTGGCTTTAAATCGGGATGAACGCTCATCGAAACACCTCCTGCAGATTCGCAGGCGCAGTGACCCGCTGAACTTTGTGATGCATGCCGTAACCGGCTACCACGACGATGATGGTCAGGACGATCCAGATCCGGTTGGTCATGACGCCATACCCTTCAACAGCGCCTGCAACTGCTTGAGCTTGCCGAGCGCTTCCGCATTGCTCTCTTGCTCGGCTGCAACAGACAGCGCGACTTCTTCAATGCGGGCGGCCATCGACTTCATGCGCTTGCTGAACTCATCGGAAAGGTTCACCACTTCGCCAGACAGGGCTGCCAGAGCATCCAGCGCGCCTTCAGGCTTCTTGATCGCTACTACGTTCGGCTTGGCTACCTGGTTCATCACTGGCTCCTTCTTGGTCTTTTGGGTTGCTGCGTCACGCTGAAACTTGCCGCCGACTGGCTCGCGGATCAGCCCGGCGTCTTTGAGCTCTCCCAAAGCGCGGCGAACGGCATAGGAAGAAACACCCGTGGCGTTTGCGGTAACGGATGCGTTGTGAATGTCGTGTGTGCTCCATGCGTCCTGAATCGGGACGAACTCGAAGACCTTTCTGGCGATTGAGGATTGGCCTGCGAGCAACTGGAGTTGACGGGATTGGGTGATAGCCATCAGGAAGCCCCCCGCTTTTGAAGCTCTTCGACAGCTGCCAGGTGCTTGATCACGCGCTCGTTGAGGTCGCGACGTTGCCGGCGGCGACGGTGAGCCTCGACCAGCTTGCGTTTGGTGTTTTGCAGGTGCATGGCCTGCTTCAGTTCGCGAAGCTTTTGAGCGACGTTTGCGGATGGCTTCGCGACTGTGCCGGTGAGCAAGCCGGCTATGGCCCGGCCGTCTTCGGTAACCGGCTCATGGCTCATGTCGGCGATCAGCAGTTGTGCGCGCTCTTGCGGAATGCGCTGCAGCTCGGCAGCTTTGTTGATGGCGGCCACGCGGCGGCCAGCGTCAAATCCAAGCGAGATGTGCCAGTTCACCGCCTGAGCATTGGTGCGAGCCCCGGTGACGAACCGGTCGTAAGCGCTGAGAAACGCCATGCGCGCACCGATCTTGTCGCCTACGTCCAGCACCGGGCGGGCGGCATTCAGGGCCAGTTGGATTTCGTCAGTCATCACGACGGTGTCGAATTCATCGTTCGAGGCCAGCGCGATGGCCCATGCCTCATCGCGACCTGGACGGCCGTCCTTGACCTCGATCCGCTGCAGAATCGCTTGCAGCGAAAGCTTGCCAGCCACTTCGCGACGACAAGCCTGCAGCGCGTCGATCAGCGTGCCGACATCGTAGAGCTCAAGATCATTGGCGATCATCGCGGCGGCAGTGGCCGACAGAGTTGAACCCATCGCCTCGGCTGTCGCGCACAGCGCATCAACCAGGCCCAGCTTATCGGCGGAGGAAAGCATTCTGGACGCCCCCGTTCAGGATGATTGCCTTGGCCTGTTCGGCGGCGTTCATGTTGGCCTGGGTGTTTTCCATCTGGCGGGCTGTAGTCCCATTCATTTGGGTCTTGGTGGCCCATTGGGTGTGATAGGCCTCGGCCTTGGCGATCAGGTTGGTCAGGCTATGGCAGTCGTTGATCAGGCGGGCGTCGTTGATGGTCAGGTAGTACGCCGCGACACTGTGGGCGACATCGATGCCGAGACGGTCAACCAGCTTGCCGAGGATTCCGCCAGCGGTAGCGTTCCAAACCGGCCAGCACTGGTAGCGCTTGCGGTAGGCCATGGCGTAGTTCGCCCAAGCCTTGAAGGTTTTGCAGGTCTGATCTTTGGGTCCCGGCATGTCGGCGGGGATCTCGACACGGGGAGCGTCTGGGCGATCAACCACAAGCACCAAACTCCCGGACTGGGTCGGCACCGCCGCACCCTCCGGCAAGTCCTGACTTGTACCCTGATTGGTATCCTGATGATTGGTATCCTGATTTGTCGGAGATTTTTCCGACCCTTGCTCGGATTTTTTTCCGACCTTGCTCGGAGATTTATCCGAGGTAGATCGGATTTTTTTCCGACCTTTGTTTTCAGGTGGGGTCGGATATTTTTCCGACCCATCGAGTTTCTGATTCCACTCGGCAGCTTTCGGGGTCAGGCGGAAAAGCGTGATGTTCGAGGTACTCGACAACTGGATCAAACCTGCCTCGTCCAGCGCCTTCAGCATGCGGTACGCGGTGTCGGGTTTATCGGTCAGCAGCGGCAACTCTTCGACGATCTTCGCTTTGCTCAGCGCAAAGAAAACGCCGTCGTCAGTGGTGACCGGCTTGGTCCAGCTCGGGCAGCCGTAGATGAAGGCGAACAGCAGAGCTTGCTGCGAGTTAAGCCCCCACTCCAACGCCTTCACCTGGTTGATGGTTACGGTGAATTGCATGTCAGGCCTTCCCGACCATTTTGGCCAATTCGAGGAAGCGATCGACGTACCAGTGAGGTTGCGTTTCGCGGGGGGATTGAGGGCTGGTCAGGTTCTTGCCGTAGGCGAGGCCCTTTTCAGTGATCGACCAGAACGGAACGACCTCCTGCTTAGAGTTCTTGCGGGTCAATACCTTGAGGTAGCCGGCGGCTTCGAGCTTCTTGTTGAATGACACGACTGAGCCGCCCAGGCCGAAGTCCTTCAGCAGTGCGGTCGCAGACTTGGTGGGCATGGAAGAGCCGCCAACAGCATCCGGTGCAGCGTCCACGGCATAGCCTGGGAGAAACTTCGGATCAAGGCCGTTGTTCTCGGCGATCTTCGTCAGCATGAGCATCTGGCTGGACGGTGCAGGCTTCAGCAGGCGCGTGAAGCATTCCATGATCGCGATTTCGCCGATGACCTTCGTTCCGTTCGCTGTGACGGCCTCACGTGACGCCGATTGCTGCTCAAGTTCGTGCCAGCGGCGGATGACCTTCATGCGCAAGCCAGCGCTGTAACCAGTGAGCAAGCAGTCTGTGTGCTCACGATCAAGCAGATATTCGGTTTGCTCGCGGTTCCGGCCGTCGAGGTAGATGTGAGCAAAATTGCTCACATTAACTTTCAGCTCGGAAGCCATGGTTTGAATGTCGCGCTTAACGTCTGGATGACGTTTACCGGTCAGGTTCGCAATCTCACGCGAAGACATCGTGCGCGCCACGTTTTGCTGATTATGAAAACGTGGCGCGGCTTCTGGGGTATTGATCAAGGTTTGATGGCTGTGCATACTTGCCTCACTCGTTTTGCAATTAGCCACCCTGCCCGGTGGCTTTTTTGTGTCTGAATCTCAGGCGACCTTCACGGACTGCTTGAACACTTCCAGGCTGACGATCACCTCGTCGGCTTCCTTGATCAGTTCCGACTTCTCACGCGAGCAAACGCGGCCGTCGGCCTGGGCGTCGTAGGCGAGACGAGTCACGTCAGCCAGGTCGACGTGCAGGCGCATCAGCGCGGAGTTGAGGTCGGTAGGTGCAGGCTTCTCTTTCGGAACCAGGTCAAACCCGAAGTGCTCTGCCCAAGCCTTCAGCGGGCGGAAGTCTTCGGTGTATTTCATGATCCGGTGCAGCTCCTGCACGTTCATCTTGTGGCTGTCGTAGTCCGGGTTGGCTTTCTGCGACAACAAAGTGCGCGAGGGGAAGCTCGCGCCTTCGGCGATCCGGCTTGCACCGTGGGTGTCCACCACGTCGTAGATGGCCTTCATCAATTCCTGCATGTCACACCTCGATAATTGTTACGTGGCGTTACGCCACCGGCGACGCGATCATTTGCTTACCGACCGATCAAGGACGTATCCATGACCGACTCTTCCGAACTGCGAGGCGAGATAACTGCCATCTGCTGCTTTGTGGGTGCCCTGGCATCCACCCTGCCCCTGTCTTCTCAGATGAGGCTCTGGCCTGCGTTCGAGCTGAAGGCCAGTCAGTTGCGTGATCAGTTGAGTCAAGAGGCTCTGCGCGGCTTCGAGCAGGCGAAGATCTCGCTCAGCTCGAAGCCCAGCTAGGCAGCGGACTTCTGTGGCGGGAGCTGGCAGGGAAATGGGCGAATCTCTTCCGCCGTTAGCTTCCCGTCTTCATGCTCGATCACCAGGATTTCCCGTGATGCCTTGAGGGCCTTCGAAATGGCCGGAGCACTGACGCCAAGACCTTTGGCGACCGCTGATTGACCAATCCGCTCGACCAGCTCTGGCAATGGCGTCTTTTTCATTTCTTTGCCTCAACAGACGATGTATGTCCGAGATATTAACCGGCGGTTAGCATTTGAGCAATACCGGCGGTTAGCGCAAATAACTTAACCAACGGTTAAATTTCACGGATGACGAAAAAGAAAGAGCTGTCCCCCGAACTCAAGGCTGAATGCGACGCCGCCAAGGCGCTTTTCGTGTCTAAGAAGAACGCCCTCGGCCTGACCCAAGCCAGCTTGGCCGAAGCGGCCGACATCTCGGCTGCGGCGGTTGCTATGTACCTGAACGGTACGAATCCTCTGAACGCGAAGTTCGCCTCAGTGCTTTCGCGCGTGCTCGGGGTGCCGGTTGAGAAATTCAGCAAGCGCCTAGCGAAAGAAATAAGCGGTTTGACCGCCGCAGCCGAGCAGCCAGCCGCTACTAACGAGCCAAGCTCTGCCGCAGAACTGGTTCGACAAATGCTGGCCAAGCAAGGGAAGAATCTTCCGGAGGAAACCCGCCAAGCACTTCTTGCAGTCGCTGAGGGTGATGAGCCAGAAGGCACCAGTGAAGTGCTGGTGAACGACGCCTACAAGCCTGGCATCGGCAAGGTCGGCGACGAAGTGTGGATCGCGCACTATGACGTGCGAGGCGCGCTGGGCGGCGGTGAGGTAGCTCACGACTTCCCGGAAATGCTTCAGGATGTGCGCGTCAGCCCTTCCCAGCTCAGATCGATGGGCGTTGAGTTCAAAGAGCATTACCACCTGAAGGTCATCACCGGCTGGGGTCAGTCGATGACGCCGACGATCAAGCATGGCGACCCGTGCCTGGTGGACATCAGCATCAAGGAATTCATCGGCGACGGCATTTACTACTTCTCGTACCAGGGCTTTCAGTACATCAAGCGGCTGCAGATGAAGGGAAAGGACAAATTCAAAATGATTTCCGACAACCGGAAGCACAAGGCTGAGGACATCTTCATCGACGAGACGTACATCCAGGCACGCGTACTGTTCGTCTGGAACGGGAATCTGGTCTGATCGTCTGCACGTAAAAGACGCCAAGTGGCCGAGTAGGTGCTGGATCGGTGGGCTATGCGAATGGCCTGAGTGAGGGGTGCACCGGCAGGGTACGTAATAGGTAAGCTAGACTTCGATGTTATGCATAAGTTACAAAAACGCACTCGTAATCAAGGAAGCAATATGAGCGATGACGATTTAACATTTGATGACGTACCGGTATTGGCAGATATAGACTCTATTATAGGCCGCCCTAATTATAACGCTTCTTTATATTTCAAGCCGAAGCACAAAGAGCGATCTTTCGGTAGAATCGTTGCACCCTACCACCTGAAAGGCGCACAAATTAAGTGCGGCATCGCAGATTGTGGAACCAAACATCTTCACGGGTACCTGATAACAACCAGCGACAACCTAGAAACAAACATAGGCAAAGACTGCGGAACGCTGCATTTCAAAGCAGACTTTGCAGCCGAAATGAAGCGTCACGATACGCTCTATAATAGAAGACTAAAAGTCAATCGAATACTTGAGTTGAAGAAAGACGCACCATTAATCCTCGCTGAAATGATCGGACTTAAAAGCGAGTTCGATTTCTTGAAGTCACTCAGATTCAAGCTGCGCGGAGCCTTGTCTTCTGCGGAGAGCGCTAGGTTGGCACATAAGATCAAAACCCGAGACCCTGGGGTCTATCGCTACGAGACAAGGACCAAGGAGGAGCGCGAGATTTATTTCGAGACTAATCCAGCCGCTAGAAAGACAGGTTCAGTGCCGCCTAAGGAAATAAAAATAGGCCAGATAGAGGGATTTTCTTTTCTTGCGTCAACCTATAAAGATGAAGATGTCTTTGGTTACATATCAACATTAGAATCGGTAGTGACCTCTAGCGTAGAGGAGATCTATTTATGGCGCGCTGGAGAAATCAACAAACACCACTCATGGATAGGTAATGCATCTAAAGGAATTGAAAATATTAAGAATCTTGTGATTAGCGGAAAGGAACTATTCAATCCTGATAACATAATGCAGCTTTCGTACTTCGACATATCTGCCAAAAGCTTGGAGCACGCGCTTGTGGATATCAAGATGGCAATCCCTAAATCATAGAATAACTTATGATATCATGATTGCAGATCATCATCGCAGATGTGCTATCTGCTCGCTGGTGGGAAGCGCCGCCCAAATCGGGGTTAAGTCATGGGGAAGCGGTTCATAAGTCCCGAATAGATAGAAGCCTTGGTCGCCACCAAGATTCTTCCAGGTGGCAATCATAAACCCCTCGCAAGGGTTATGAATAAGACACTCTTGATAGTCTTCTGGTTTTTCCGCCGCCGTGCGCTTGAAATTGAGCTTGTGTTGAAAACCACGCATAGATAACCACCAGGAATGTTAAACCTATTATTCATTCCAGACAAGAATACATAAATTCCCAGCCCAGCGCCGGGCTTTTCGTACCCGTCTACTGCAGTGTCTGGTTGGTCGGCTTTCTGGCTCGGCTTGTCCTCGCCGGATTGACCAGGGAAGCGTCGAGACTTCCTTCCTCGCCCTCTTTCGCAGCAACCAATGATACCCCCGTTACCGCGATTGCCAGACCAGGCAATCCGGCACCGGCCTGCCCCGTGGGCGAGACCGTGGTGCCGGAAGCATTGAAGTGAACAGTGAGGCCCCAGTGGCCAGCGTGGATATTTTGGTCCCGCAATAGGGCAATGATGAGGTCGCGCACTGGAAAGGTCCTATCCTTTGTCGCCATCTTTCTACCTCCTTTGAATGATGCTCCAAGCGTAGGCAATTTGGGCCGCAGGCGCTTCGGAAAGCGCCGGGCTTTTCGCATCCACTCTCCTCTTCTAACACTTATGCTCGTCAGAAAGGCGCCGGCTCCGCCGCCTCGAATGGGTCCACTACTTCAGTCTGCGTCTCATCGCCCTCCATAGGCTCCCATCTCAGTGTCACTGACTCGTCCTCGTTGAAGGACATGTCGATTCCATCTACTTCAGACAGCACGCCGATCACCTCCCCCCACTCCCTATCCCGGTCCGTATCCAACCGATGGATCGTCACCCAGCGCTGAAGCTGCGCTATCGGGTGATTGATCATGTTCGAGACCCTTAGGCTCAACCTCTCAATCCCCGTCAGCTCAACTCGCTGCTGTTCTTTTTCTTGCTGCATTGCGCCCATGTACACCTCCTTGAATGCTGTACATCCATACAGTTGTATAAAAAGCATACCCCACCCGCAAGAAAAATAAATTAACCGCCGGTATTGACGACGAAGAAACCGGCGGTTAATTTAATCCCATCGCAGCGACACGCCGCTCCGAACCGCTCTTTAACAACCAGCGCCATGAACGACTACCCGGCCAATCCGGTTAGGTCACTCCCGGCACCATCGGTGGGAGGTCAGTAAACCGAAGGGAACAAACCGCTGCGCTTGTGAGGCGACCGGCGCCAGATGAAAGCCATTGAGGGGCTGATTCTGGCGAGGTGATGACCGAACTGTGCGAATGACCCTGACGGGCGCAGTGAGTGACAAGACCGAGAGATTCACTGAAGCACCTGGGCGACCGGGTGCTTTGGGAATATCAGGAGAAGCGAGATGAATGCGTCGGATTTTCAAGCAAGCGAAGAGGTAGTAAACGAGGCTGCGGCCTCATGCGCCAGACTGTTGGAGAAGTGGTTCGGCGGCGTCGACGAGGCGATCGCTGCCCTCGAAGCTGATCCTGCTGACTTGGCTGATCTTGTGATGCGCAGCCACATCAAACAGCGCCACGCCATGACAGTTAAAACGCACATGAACATTCAGGCTTTCAGCCGTGAGGTTTTAGGACAGGTCGCATGACGATTTCACTGGCTGGCCTTCGAGGTTGAGGGCCAGACGGGAAGTCAATTGGAGGATAGAAGACTGAGATTTCGCGAACTGGCCCAGCTAGGAAACGCTGGGCCAGAAGGGTGAGTTAGAGCAATACAGTGGCAAGCATTCCCAAGGCCCCCAAGACGCAGCCAATGAGCGCCCCCCGCCCGGGCGCTTCATGGAAGAGCGACCAGACCACTACAGGCTCGATGAGTAACAGAGACGTGACTGACACCACGGTGACGATCCATATATCACCCACCACGACGTATCCAAGCCAGTAGGCTGCCAAGAGAAACAACCCAGCGAAACACATCAGTACCAACGGCATGACGAATGTTTCCCAGGAAGCGCTTCCTGATTGGGCAAGTTTCGCTACCACTACCTCACTGTAGATTGCACAGAACTCACCGGCCACCATTAACCCTAGAGCAGAAACTCCGAGTAGTTCTTTGGACATATCAAAAACTCCTTTGTATTTAAAGCAACGTTTTTGCGCTGCCAGCTGCTGATCCCGCTGACTCGGACGTCGCGGCACGGATACAAAGGAGCCTTGAATAAGCCTGAATTACCGAAGTTCTTCGCCATGTTTATGCCCTTAATAGGTTGTGAGTCTTGGCTTCAAACCGAGACACCGTTTTGATCATAAGGTCCCCTAAGCGTCTCGCACAATCAGCGGCAACGTCAGCCTAACGAAAATTGCCCGATAACCTGGTACTGCCCAGCACTAGGCCGCATCGGAGAGTGAGCGAAGCGTGCCCGAGCGGGCTGCAGCGCTAGGATCGCAAAGCCCCGTGAATGTCCTGGGCCGGTATGAGCAAGACGGCCAATACCAAAAACGCGGCGGGAAGCAAGCAGGCGTAGCGACCTGGTGTTTCGATCACTCTCCGATGCGGAAGAGCACTCACCGCGAAAGCGGCCCCCTGCTCCGGCTGCCAGAGGATATTCCCGCAGCCGACACCCAAAACGGAGGATTTGCAGCCATGCACCAGTAAGCGATTCACCTGCGTGGCGCCGTAAGCCTGAAGGCGGCGCCCAACACCTGGACAGGCAGCGGAAAGCAGGGGCGTCAATGTCACCGCGCATTGGCCGGAAGGTAGGCCCACCCCTCGAAGAACATCGGAACAGTGCCCGCACATGCGGAACCCCCTCCCTATATCGACCGCATCGACAGGTGCCCGCGTGCTTCACGGCACGGGTTGGTCACCTGCGCGGGCATCTGATCAATGCGGTCCACCTGTTCGCCACGGAGGCGACCATGAACTCATTCGCAAGAGCACAAGCGCGCTGGGACAACATGCAGCCAGATGACGACTCGGGGCATGAAGAAGCGGCGCGAGTTTGGATTGAAAACACGGCTGAGAACCTGATGCGCGGCTGCGACCTGGTGATTCGCCGTCGGTTTTCTTCGCCGATCGTGGTCGAGTATTCAGCCTACCTGAACGCGGTTCAGCTGCATCTCAATCAGCGTCAGATCGACGGAGAGGACAACGAAGACTTCTTCGCGCAGTTGGTCATCGCCGCCATCACCGGCGGGCCAGTGAAGACGTTTGGCGAGGCTCTGCTTGGCGAAGGCGAAACGTCGATGGGCAAGCTGTTCGATATCGCCGTTGCGCTGGTCGAGCCGCACGCCGAGGCAGGCCTTCAGGCTGAAGCAGAGGATGCGGAACTATGAGCCCTCACATCCTGATCGACGTAGCCCTTGAGGGTCTGGCCGATGACGACTGCCCTCCTGGAAACGAGGTACTGGTCCAGCAGATCATCACCAGAATGCTGACCGACTGCCTCATTACCATCCCCGAATTCCACCACTACTGTGAGCGCCTGGTGAAGATTCTCCAGCAGCGCGGGAGGCTTGCAGCATGAGTACGTCCATCGTTCTATCCCTGGTCGACGAACAGATTGCAGAGTTGCCGGATCACATGGCTGTGCCCGCTGATCGCGTGCTGATGGTGTTCAAAGGCCGCACGATGTGGGAAGCCATGCAGGCCGCTGAGCGCGCTCACATCTCTAACCCCGAAGCGTGGAGCCGTCGCGCTTGCCTGTGCGGCGAGTGGACGCTGGCTTATGAGGTGAGAGCGTGAGTTTCTACGAAGACAACGTCGCCGACGGCTCGCACTGCATGAATTGTTGCGAATTCATCGGCGATGACGTGGCCTACCCGCGCACTTGCCGAAACTGCGACGGTGAAGGCAGCGAGCCGAATGAGCCAGGGCATAAAAAGCGCGTCAAGGCTGAGGCAATGGCTCAGTTTGACGGCTGGCTCTCACGTACAGGCATTGCTCACAAGAAGCACAACAACGGCTTCCACGTCGTTCTTATGCTTCCGGATGGCCGATACATCGACGTCTGGCCCAGTACGAAGAAATGGCAACTGCGCGGCGACCGTATCAGCCGAAACGGAAAGGCTCTGCATGAGCTGGTGTTGAAGCAACTGAGGCCGTGGTCATGACTCGCTACCAGCATGCCAAGCGCATCGCATTCTGGCGCGGCAGTTTCTTCACCCTTCTCTTCTGCAGCGTCTGGATGCTCGCAAGCGCCTACGCACCGCATTAATCCCACCCCATTCAATCGCAGCGCCCCGGTAACGGCATGGCGCAAGGAGCTACCGTGTCCGCACACAACCCCGCGCCAGTGGCGCACGAGCAACAGCTTCACATCATTCCACACGCAGCGACCAGCACCAGTGCCCTCGTGCTGGATGGCGACAGCCTGGACAAGATGATGCGCTTGGCAGATGTCATGGCCACCGGCCGCGCAACATTGCCGAAGCACTTCAACGGCAACTCCGCCGACTGCCTGGCTGTGATCATGCAATCGATGCAGTGGAAAATGAACCCCTTCGCGGTGGCGCAAAAAACGCACCTGGTGAACGGCGTCCTCGGCTACGAGGCCCAGCTCGTGAACGCCGTAATCACCACCTGCGCGCCGGTCGTGGATCGTCTGCACTATGAGTGGTTTGGCGAGTGGGAAAGGGTGATCGGCAAGTTCACGATCAAGACTGGCGACAAAGGCGAGTACCGCGTCCCAGGATGGAAGATGCAGGACGAAGAAGGCTTGGGCGTGAAGGTCTGGGCCACCTTCCGCGGTGAAGACGAACCGCGCGTGTTGGAGCTACTGCTGGCTCAGGCACGAACTCGAAACAGCACGCTCTGGGCAGACGACCCACGCCAGCAACTAGCGTACCTCGCGACTAAGCGCTGGTCTCGCCTCTATTGCCCTGATGTGATCCTCGGCGTTTACAGCCCTGACGAGCTGGAGGAAAGCGCCCCGCGCGTTCGCGACGTTTCCCCGACTCGTGAACCAGAGACGGCGGGCATGCCTCCCTACCCTGACGACAAGCTCAGCGAGAACCTGCCCAAGTGGCAGAAGTCCGTCGACGCTGGAAAGTCCTCTCCCGAGCACCTGATCGCAACTATCAGCAGTAAATACACCCTGAGCGAGCAGCAGATCGAGCAGATCAAAAACCTCGCGCCCATCGAAGGAGAATCCGCATGAAGATCCATAACGTCGCCCAGGGGACTCCCGAGTGGCATGCGCTGCGCGCCAACTATCACACTGCATCCGAAGCGCCCGCCATGATGGGTGACTCAAAGCAGATGAAGCGCACCGAACTGCTGCACGCCAAGAAGACCGGGCTTGATCGGGACATTTCGTGGTGGGTTCAGAAATACCTGTTCGATAAGGGCCACGATTCAGAAGCGCGCGCTCGGCCGATCCTTGAAGCGCGTATCGGCGAAGACCTCTTCCCAGTTGTCGGCACCGAAGGCGACCTGCTCGCGTCCCTGGACGGCTGCACCATGCTTGGCGAAATTCTGTTCGAGCACAAAATGTGGAATGAACAGCTCGCCGCTGACGTGCGCGCCGGCGATCTGGACGCCCATTATTACTGGCAGCTGGAACAGCAACTGCTTGTGTCCGGCGCGGAGAAAGTGATTTTCGTCTGCTCCGATGGCACCGAGGAGAACTTCGTGTCGATGGAGTACTTCCCCGTGCCCGGCCGCGCCGAAAAGCTTGTTGCAGGCTGGAAGCAGTTTGAAGCTGACTTGGAGACCTACGAACCTGTCGAGGCCATTCCAGAGGCAGTAGGCACCGCGCCAGAAACCCTGCCCGCTTTGCGCATCGAAGTCACCGGCATGGTGACTGCCAGCAACCTTGAACAGTTCAAGGCGCGGTCATTGGCCGTAATTGGCGCCATTAACACCGACTTGCAGACCGATCAGCACTTCGCCGACGCGGACAAAACGGTGAAATGGTGCGGCGAAGTCGAATCGAAGCTGGCAGCTGCGAAACAGCACGCCCTCAGCCAAACCGAGTCGATCGATCTGCTGTTCCGCACAATCGACCAAATCAGCGAACAAACCCGGACGAAGCGACTGGAGCTCGAAAAGCTGGTCAAGGCTCGCAAGGTTGCGATCCGCGACGAGATCGTCACAAAAGCGCAAGCGGCTCTGAGGTCGCATATCGATCAGATCAACGCATCGCTCGGCGGCCGCGTGCTGCTGCCTCAAGTCTCATCTGACTTCGCCGGCGCCATCAAAGGCAAGAAGTCGATAGCCAGCCTGCGTGATGCTGCGGAAAGTGAACTTGCCCGCGCGAAGATCGATGCCAGCCAAAAAGCCGACGCGATTCGCCTCAACCTCGCCAGCTTGGCTGAACTGGCTGTCGACCATAACTTCCTGTTCAACGATATCCAGCAATTGGTGATGAAGGCCAACGATGACCTGGTGACGTTGATCAAGGTCCGCATCGACGAGCACAAGAAAGCCGAGGAAGACCGGCTGGAGAAACAGCGCCAGCAGATCCGCGAGGAAGAAGCCAAGAAGCTTGCCGATGCCGAGTCCGCAAAGCTTGCTGAGCAAAACAAGGCCGCTGAGGAAGCAGCATCGGCCCTATCGGCTTCAACACCAATGTCAAAACCCCAATCTGCGGCGCGGGTATCGACGGTAGCGCCATCTGCCAAGGTACCGCCGAAGCCAATGAAGCTCGAAGCTCAGGTGACCGATCTCGAGGCGCTGGTAAAGGCTGTCTACGAAGGCCGTGCACCCATTTCGGTGCTCACCGTCCACTGGGGCGCACTCGACGACCTCGTTCACATCCACGGTGAAGCGTTCAGCATGGACGGGGTTGTCCTGCAGCAGGTGGCGGCATGATCAGCTTGAACCTTAGCAGTGTGAAAGAAAAACAGATCGAATCAGAGCGCCTAGCAAATGCGATGAACGATTTCTGGAAGCGTCCTGGTGGGTCATTTCAACTCCTCGAGTCGTTTCAGTCGAAGCCAAGGCCCGCGCGAAGGAATTGGATTGACCCTGAAACGGTGCTCAAGCGCAAACCGCCGCGGATCTCGGCAGCAGAGCGCAAGCGGCTCCGGCAAATGACGGAGTCGATATGAGCAAACGCAAATCCTGCAACCGCAAAGCCCAAATTGAGCGCAGTCTTCGCGCTCTGCTGGGCACCAACCATGCCGCCGTGATCAGCATCGACCCAAGCGGGCTGCAGATCATGATCAACTGGAAAAACGGAAAGCAGATCACGTCGCGGCAGGTCGCCGACGCCCTCTGCGATATCTCGCACCGCTGGACAATGCACATCGCTGGGATCTGCATTCAAAGCGACGGCGCCCAGTACATCAAGATGACAGTCTTCACGCCCGACGGCATTCATCGAGTGGAAAAGCTGTCGGACGTCGTCGAGCACTTCTACGAAGAAGTGAAGGCCGAGTGCAACCCGAACCACCTGGTCGGAATGGGGTGGCTTGCAGTGCCTGGCACGGTCGAGGTGAGCGAAAAGCAAGTCGCTGCCCTGCTCTCTTCAATTGGTGCTTGGAACCAGGTCAAGGCTGCAGCATGAAGCGCCTATTCAAATCCCCGCAACAACGAAAACGCGATCCTCAACACCACCTCCCACCCAGCGGGCTGCAGCCCATCTCGGAGAAAGCACCATGCCCACACCAACGGATACCACCGAGTTCTTCGAAGAACTGAATGGTGGCGCCTTCGCCAGCCAGATCGGCCACGCCCTTTCCGAAGTCGCCGCGGGCGTCGTCGATCACGGCAA
Source organism: Pseudomonas sp. NFACC02 (assembly GCF_900110765.1). Lineage (GTDB taxonomy): Bacteria > Pseudomonadota > Gammaproteobacteria > Pseudomonadales > Pseudomonadaceae > Aquipseudomonas. Next base: position 135,402 of record NZ_FOEO01000005.1, on the reverse strand, counting down.
GGCTGGGAAGCTGGTCATCACTCTGGACTTCAGCCAGATCGGTGAATCCCACCAGGTAAAGATCAAGCACAAGCTCGACTACAAGGTGCCGACCAAACGCGGCACCCGTAGCGAGAACACCAGCCTCGACACGCCAATGCATGTCGGCACCGGCGGCAAAATCTCGCTGTTCCAGGAGAAGCACGACCAGTTGTTCACGCGCGACGAAGCCCCGATAAAACCGCGCGACTGATCTACCCGCTGCACTCCCTCCCCTCACGAAGAGACCTGACGAATGTCACTGACCAAAGAAGCGATTCAACTCATCACCGACACCGCGCTGGAAGCCACCGGCAAGGCGCTGCCAACTTTCACGCCTACCGCGATTCTGCCGGAAGGTGCGAAGGTTCTTGATCTGGAGAAATATCAGGAGGGGCGTAGCCGCTTCCGCGGCACCTACTCTACTCACGCTCTGGCTGATTTCAGCGATTACGTGGCGGACCGCGCCGAAGCTGGCGCACGTGGCTTCATCAATCAGGACGAGATGAGCTGTGTTCTGTTGTTCAACCTCGGCACCACCGAAGAGCCAGGCCACGCCGACGACCGTGCGGTACTGAAGCTCAAGGCAACCGCCGGTTATGCCGCTGCGCAGGCGATTTCTGACAGTCGACTGAGCCAGAAAGACCTCAGCGACTGGATCGAAGACTGGCACCAGTATCTGACGCCGGTGGACGACGAAGGCAACAAAATCCCGGTCGCCAAGGCCATCGCTGCGGTTCGCACGATCACGGTGAAGGCCACCAGCGAGTCAGAAACCACCGTTGGCGACACCAGCGCCAGCCGCAGCGCCATGGATCAGATCGAGGCGCGCAGCAAAGAAACCCTTCCTGCCGCCCTGCAGTTCCACGTCGTTCCGTTCGAAGGTCTGACCGAGCAGCAGATCACTCTGCGCATTTCTGTGATCACCAGCGGCTCTGTGCCGGTTCTGAAGCTGCGCTGGGTGGGCGAGGAGGTGCAGCGCGAAGCGATCGCGCAAGAGTTCAAAGCAGTGCTGGAAAACGCTATCGGAGAAGCCGCCAAACTGTCGCTGGGCAGTTTTGCTGCCTAAGTGTTACCCATACGTGACATCGGGCATCTGATGTCACGTATAGCTGCCATCAACCTATTCGCCGCCGAGCGTTCGGTGTCTGGAGATAAACCATGGAAAAGCTTCAAGTCCTTACTGAGCGTGGCTGGGAGCTGGTCGTTGGCTACGTTGGTCAGCACATCGAGACGACCCCCAATAGAGTCGATGCCCTACCAAGAAAACATCCCGATATAGCTCATCGAATCCTCGAAGAATTCCAAAAGGATTTTCCGAATCGCGAATTTCGCTTGGCCTGATCACACCATCGCATCCACCGCCACCTCAATCTCACTTATGGCCATCGGCACATGCTGAGCGTCGTATTGCCGGTACTGCAACAACTCATCGGCTGCGGCTTCGGACAGTTCGTCCAAGTCCAGCCCACGCTTTCTTGCGACGCTTAGCACCGCTTTCAGTGCCAACACCAGCGATGCAGCTCTTTCCTCCCTCATGACTCTTTCTCCCCCGTGAAGACTTGAGCGTAGGCCAGTTGGAGACGATCACGTCACTTTCTTTCGCCATGGTCCAGAGCATCTGCGGCAGCTTCGATTTCTCCGATAGCCGCAACAACCGCGGGTGATATGTTTTTGGGTACCAGCGTCAGTGATTCAATTGCCTTCTCACAAAGCTCATAAACGTCCACGTCCAGGCCGCGCGCTGCATTCAGAATAGCTTCTAACGCGATCGACACCGCCAACTCCCGCGTCTCGCTCATCACCTTGCCCCTCCTGAGAAAAGTCGGGTTAAACGAAGTCAATATAAGACTGCTCAATCTTCGGGCGATTGCTGACGCTTGAGGTCGTAAGCCAAGCGCTGAATAGTCGTAGCGGCAAGGGTTGTCCGCTGGTCGTACCCGTAGGTATCGCCGAGCCAATCGACCGCGCCTTCGCATAGCGCGTCGACGTGAATCCCTTGGGTATACGCCGCCTGAAGAATCGCTTTAATCGCAAGCTGCATTGCAACCTCCCTGTCTTCGCTCATGACCCTCTCCCTTCCTGTGGAGAGGTAAGCGTAGGCCATATTCTCCATAGCACGGAATCGGATCAAGACATACGACTGAACCTGGGCGATTGCCTAAACGTGAGGCGCGGCACGACCGCATTGCGTTGTGTCATGCCTTGTTCAAATCCAATAATATCGGCTTTGCTCCGAAAGCCATAGGCTTCACATAAAAGTGCTTCACCTCGAGAGAAATCGAATTTTTGACATCGTAGTTTTTCAATAATGAATATTTTTCAACCATTGACTTCAAAGCCTCGCCATCCGGAGTTACACAGTACAAGAACAACAGATGAAGTTCTGCCGAACTTAGCACAGCCCGTACAATTCTAGCGTACCGCTGGCGGATCTGTGTCTCAGGCGATGGCCCCGTTAACTCGATTATGAAGGGACGGCGCCTGAGTTCTACACGGCCATAGCTATCAACGTAATCTAAGAGCTCCAGTAGCGTTCCAAAGTAATGCGCCATCCTCTCTCCATTCGCGACCATAAACTCTTTCGCTACGACGGCGACCGCTGATGTCTCATCTAACGATTCGGCCGAAAGAAATCTGGATCTAACATCATAGTGATCAGCCACTAGGCTGAAAAAGGCCAACCCAGCCGCCCCATTAGTTTTCCGCCTCATGCTCTCCATATTTTTTGAATGCAACTCTAGCAAGCCAAAGAAGACAGACTCAAAACTTTGCCGTTCATAAACTTTAGTCTGAACATTCTGTGCGTTCAACGACTTAGTCGCCTCTTCACGCGCGGACTTGAGCTCAGTAGTCTGAGATCTGAGACTAAGGCTTACAGCGATTAAGGCAAGAAAGCTGAGAAACGGATTGAGTATGCCGCCAAAAAAATCTCCAATTTGCCCCCAGTATTGAGCGCTCTCAGGATTTTTTATCTCTAGCCAAGGTAAGTTCCCGCCATATTGAAAATGCCAAAACACTGCGACTAACAGTAAAACAAGAAGCGCACCCGCTCCGCCCAGCAACATAGACGAAGTGGTGTCTTCACCGAGTTTCCTTAATAGCTTTTTTATCATCATGCATATTCCGTCAGAAAGCGGACCGGCTCGGCTCTTAGCTTCGCGGGTCAGAAGTGCATGACCAATACCCGAATTTTCTTATCAACGCCACTGGCGAGGATCAGCCATGCCTTCAGACAAACCACGCATCGTCTGCCAGTTCAGTTGCGGCGCTGCCTCAGCAGTCGCAACCAAGCTGGCTATCGCCCAGTACGGCGCCACGCACGAGGTGGTGATCGTAAATGCCTACCTCGCAAATGAGCATCCGGACAATCGCCGCTTTGCGGATGAATGCGAGGCATGGTTTGGCCAGCCGATCACGGTGCTCCGCAACGAAAAATATGGCGCGGACATCATCCAGGTGTTTAACCGTGAGCGGTACATCAAGAACCGCTATGGCGCTTGCTGCACGAAATTGCTCAAGCGACGAGTACTTGATCAGTGGAAACAGCCAGGTGACGTGATGGTGTTCGGATTCACTGCGGAGGAGCGAGGACGGTTCGAAGAGTTCTGCGAACGGAACCCGGACCGACCAGCGATCGCCCCACTGATCGAGCGCGGGCTGGGCAAAGAGGACTGCAAAGCAATGGTCGAGCGCGCCGGGATCGACATCCCGGTCATGTATCGGATGGGCTATGACAACGCCAACTGCATCGGATGCGTGAAAGGCGGTGAAGGATACTTTCGTGCCATCCGCGAGGACTTCCCCGAGCAGTTCGAGGCGCTGTGCAAGGTTCAAGACACGCTTGGCTCTGGCGCTTTCTTGCACCGGCACCGCGATACAAATGTGCGGTTCTCGCTGCGCGACCTTGGCGACGGTCCAGTACGGCGCAACGAGAAAATCCCTGCCTGTTCTTTTTTTTGTGAACTGGCAGAGGCCGACATTATTGCCAGCGCGTAACACACCCCCACTTCCAACCCATCACGCCACTGGCGAGGATCCCGCATGTCTCCCTATAAAATGTCCGGGACGACGGTCGTCAGCTTCTCCGGCGGCCGGACCAGCGCCTTCATGCTGCGCCAAGTGCTGGACAACAACGCCGATCTGAGCGACCTGATCGTAACTTTCGCCAACACCGGCAAGGAACACCCAGCCACTCTGGATTTCGTTCAGGAATGCTCAGTCCGCTGGGGCGTGCCGATTGTCTGGCTTGAGTTCCGGGACGACGAGCGAGGTTTCGCCATCGTCGACTACGAGACAGCCTGCCGCGACGGCGAGCCATTCGAGGCGCTGATCCGGAAGCGCAGCTACCTGCCGAACCCGGTCACTCGCTTCTGCACCATCGACCTGAAGATCAGGGTCATCCACAAATATCTGCGCATGGTTGGCTGTTCGACTGAAGAGACGCCGGTTGACATGATGACAGGCATACGCGCCGACGAGCCCCGTCGAGTCGCAAAGATCCGGCATCGAAAGACGACGAGCGAGAGTAAGCACGCCACGATGGTGATGCCATTGGCGGACGCCGGCGTTGGCGTCCAGGACGTGACTGAGTTCTGGAAGGCTGAGCCGTTTGACCTGATGCTGCCGACCATCAACGGCCGAACGCTGGAAGGAAACTGCGACCTTTGCTTCCTAAAGGGTGCGAACCAGATCTATTCGATCATCGCCAGCGACCGTGGCGAGCCGGTACGCAAAGCTGAATGGTGGGCACGAATGGAACGCACAGCAGTAGCCAGCAGCGGCATCACCGGAAACGGCGCCCTCTTCCGCTTCGACCGGCCGAGCTATCAGCAGATGCTCGACTACTCGGACACACAATTCGACATGTTCGCCGACCACGACGAAGCCATTGCGTGCTTCTGCGGTGATTGAGCCAGGCTTCACCCCTGCACCCACACCCCGTCCCAAACGACATTGGATGTAGTGATGAGTGGAGACTCCACCCCGTCTCGGCGTTGCTCTTCGAGCCATTGTTGGCTAGCAGCAGTATCAAGCCACCTGCCGCGCTCCAGCTGACCAATCACTGTTCCGCTAATACGGTAGCGACCACAGTCGGTGCAATCCACAGCGACGTAATCGCCAACGCTATCGCCCTCTTCCGCCGCCTGATTACAAACGTGGCATTCCATAACCTACTCCATGATTTTTCGGATAACCGGAAAGGATCTTACATGTCCGCTCATCACAAGAAACACCCCTTCGATTTCAAAACTCAGTACGGCCTTGGCTTCGATCCGCAAGACGATGAGATCGTCGTGGACTTCTTCTGCGGCGGTGGCGGCGCCGGTACCGGGCTGGAAATGGGCCTCCGGCGTAAGGTCAGCGTGGCGAAGAACCACAGCGCCAAAGCGATCAGCATGCACACCATCAACCACCCGGGGGCGAAGCACTTCACCACCGACGTGTTCGAGGGTGATCCGGATACTGAGTGCGGCGGCAAAGCAGTCGGCTGGTTTCACATGTCACCGGACTGCACGCACCACAGCCAGGCGGCCGGCGGGCAACCGCGCAAGCGCGAGATCCGTAACCTCTCGTGGATCGGTCTGAAGTGGGCAGGCAAGAAGAAGCCTCGAGTCATCAGCCTGGAAAACGTGAAGCAGATCCTGCAATGGGGCCGACTTATTGCGAAGCGCGACAAGGCTACCGGTCGCGTCATCAAGCTGGGCGGCGCGATCGCCGCACCTGGTGAGGTCGTGCCTGTAGACCAGCAGTTCCTGATTCCAGATCCGAAGCAGCGCGGGCGCACCTGGCGCCGATTCGTCGCCCTGCTTGAAGGCATGGGTTACGTTGTCGAATGGAAAGTGATTAAAGCCTGTGACTTCGGCGCGCCGACCAGCCGGGAACGCCTGTTCATGATTGCCCGCTGCGACGGGCAGCCGATCGTATGGCCGGAGCCAACCCACGCCAAGAACCCCGCCAAAGGCCAGAAGAAGTGGAAAACAGCTGCTGAATGCATCGACTTCACCGACCTGGGCAAAAGCATCTTTGGCCGCAAGAAGGACTTGGCCCCGGCCACCCTGCGCCGCGTTGCCAAAGGCATGAAGAAGTTCGTCATCGACAGCGCGGCGCCATTCATTGTTCCGATCGCCAACTGGTCCGGCGAGGCAGTGCAGTCAGCCGAAGAGCCGCTGCGCACGATCACCTCCTACCCAAAGGGCGGCGCCTTCTCGGTGGTCAGCCCGATCATTGCCCCGGCCACACATCAGGGCAGCGACCGGATCAACAACCCACTCGAACCGCTGCCGACAGTGACCTGCGCGAACCGCGGCGAGCTGACTCTGATCAGCCCGTTGATGGTTGGGGCCGGCGGCCCTGAGTACTCAGGCAAGCCGGTGGGCATAGAGCAGCCGGTGGGAACGCTGATGACGCAGAACCACCGCGCGCTGGCTTCCGCCTGCATCGTCCAGGCTGGGCACGGCGAGGGCTCTGGCGCAAACAAACGCCGATCCCATGGGGTGAACGACATCTGCGGCCCGATCGGCACCGTCACTGCAAGCGGCGGCGGTCAGTCCGTCAGCGCCGCGGTGATGGTTCAGGCCAATGGCGGATTCAACACCACGCACGCCAAGGGCATGCACGAACCCATGACCACGGTAACCAACACCGGCAGCCAGCAGCAGCTGGCCGTGGCGAACCTTGTGCACCTGCGTGGAAACTGCGATGCACGCGACGTTAATGACCCGCTGCACACCGTCAGCGCCGGCGGTCAGCACCACGGGTTGGTCAGCGCATTCATGGAGCGGGCATTCGGCGGCAGCGTGGGCCAAAGCCTGGAAGAGCCGGCGCCTACAATCACCGCCGGTGGCGGCGGCAAGAGCTCGCTGGTGTCGCTCACCCTGTCGCCAGAGCATGAAGCGGGAGCCCTGCGGGTTGCCGCCTTCCTGATCAGCTATTACGGAACAGAGAACATCAGCGCTTGCGGTGCGCCAGCGCCGACGATTACCACCAAAGACCGCCTTGCAATGGTCACCGTGATGGTCAAGGGCACGCCCTACGTGATCGTCGACATCTGCCTACGGATGCTTAAACCGGCTGAGCTATACCGGGCGCAGGGTTTCCCGCCGGACTACATCATCACGCACGGCGCCGATGGCAAACCGTTCACCAAGACTGAGCAGGTCCATATGTGCGGCAACAGCGTCAGCCCGCCGCCGATGGCCGCCCTCGCCCGCGCCAACGATCCATGGCGCGCGGCTCAATGCCAGGCCGTCGCTGCCTGACCAACCTCACAGTAACCTCCAGAGGTTACATCTCGAAAAGTAACCTGTATGGGTTACAGGAATATCGCCATGCCCGTATACGTCGATAACGAAGAGATCCCCTACCGGCGCATGAAGATATGTCACATGCTCGCCGACACCGAGGAAGAGTTGAATGCCATGGCCGATAAAATCGGCGTGGCCCGCCGGTGGCACCAGTTCCCCGGCACGGTAAAAAGTCACTACGACATCTGCCTGACCAAGCGCGCCCACGCTGTCCGGTTGGGCGCCAAGGAAATCGACCGGCACGAACTGGTCGCGCTTATCAAATCTCGCCGCGAGGCAATCATCCAAGCAGCCAACGCCGCCGACCAGTGCGAAGTGGGCACGTATCCGTTGGAGGAGTTATGAGTAAACGATGCCAACAACCACAGGCACATCCAGCTCGGTGCGGCTGTGAGCAAATGCAACAGCGGCTTCTGCCTCCCGCCATCGTCCTACCCCACCCTCCGCGCCACTGGGGCTTCCTTCAGCCTGAACGCGAAGTCCCCGGCTACACGCTTGAGCAGATGAAGGAATACGGCGCCTTGTGCGCTGCTGAAGCCTTGCGCCAGAACAAGTAACCCCGCCGCCCGTTCGGCCCCACCCTATCCCTATCCCTATTGCCTGCTGCGTATGCGGCGAGGAGATCACGTGTCCGCAATAAAAGAACGCCCGATACTTTTCTCGGCGCCGATGGTGCGCGCCATCCTGGAAGGACGAAAGACAGTCACACGGCGGGTGGTGAAGGTTCAGCCACGATCAAAGGCCGGCATCGGCAGCTATGGCCTGGGCCAACCGTTCATCCGTAACGCTGACGTGACGAAGCCAAATCCCGAATGCCCATACGGTAGACCAGGCGACCGGCTGTGGGTGCGCGAGGCATGGGCGGCCGATGCACAACTCAACGCAGTGCCGCCCCACGAGCTAAGTCGAGGCGAACCGATTCTCTATCCAGCCGATGGCGTCACACGCACGTCGGGTTGCTCAATGATCTCTGCCGGCCGGGTCCGCCCTAGCATCCATATGCCTCGCTGGGTGAGCCGCATCCTGCTAGAGATCACCGACGTTCGCGTTGAGCGGCTGCATGACATCACTGGCGATCAGGCAGAAGCGGAAGGTGTCGATGCCGCGATGTGTCAGCAGTTTCTGGAGAGCGCCCCCAGCCGATACGAATGCAAAGAGGCTGTCATTCACGGCTTCTCTGGACTGTGGGCATCTATCAATGGTGCTGAAGCATGGAACGCCAACCCTTGGGTCTGGGTCGTCGAGTTTAAGCGGCTGACACCATGAACCGAAGCTCAGCGCTTATCTTTCCGCTTCATATCAACCAGAAGCGGTTTTGACCTGCTCTGGAACACCGGATCTTTTCTGATATACCGGAGCCAGGACCCAAATGCGTCCTGTTGACGACGATGCGCGATTTGCCACTGCGCACCGCCAAAGAAAATTTCGTTGATCGACATCAGCTCTTCTGTGGCCTGGTTGAGCTCTTTCAGCAGGTCCTCACTGTTTTCCGAGTGCATATCTATGGCAAGCATAATTTGGCTCGTAACAAAGGGTTAACTGTGACCCCGATGTCGACGCTTCATTGCAATACGCCATAAAGACCTGACCGGCGGTAGCCATTTGCCGCTACAAAGCCTTCCCTTCCCATTTCTCAAAATGTCCGCCGGTGTACGGCGGGCGAGGAATTCCTGTGTCCGAGCCAACCTTAGTAAATACGCCCGAGGTGTCGGGTGCGGCACTCTTGATTTTGACTAAGCACGCCAGCGGCTTGAACGTGCCATATCCGCATTGGATCGGCGGCAATGGTGTTGACCAAGGGCCCTCCTACTGCCGCCCTTGTGCCGATGCAAAGGTTGCAGCGGGTGAAGCCGAGTACGTTGATGGCGGATGGCAACAAGAAAACGATGGTTGCTGCCACTGCGAAACCTGCGGTTGCCTACTCGAATACACCCTGACCGAATACGGCGCGGCAGAAGAGATTGATCATTATCTGACGACGGAACTGTCAGCCCCGGTCTCGACAGAAGAGGCATTCCACATCGCCAAAATGCTCGAACACGACGAAACCAATGCTGACGCAATCACAATAGCGATCAAGGCGGCGGAGTTGATCAAGTCAGCAGCAACACTGCAACCACTCAACCCCGCATAGACCCCGGACGGAGGTAGCCAATGCCAAAAATGACACTGGAAGAATGGGCGACAGAGCAATTTAAAACGCCCCCCAGCATGAATACCTTGCGGACCTGGGCGCGAGAGGGCCGGATTTCTCCGACACCGGTCAAACACGGCAAGCGCTATTACGTCGACTCCGACGCCTGCTACCGTGAACCTGATAAACAAGAACGAATCCCGCTCGGCGGGAGCCTGATCAGTCGTATAGAGAGTGCTCGTCATGGTGCCAAGGCCGCGTAACCAAGGATCAAAAGACCTGCCTCCGAATCTCTACCGGAAGACAGATCGCCGTAACGGGATCACCTATTACTCCTATCGAGACCCCGTTACCGGCCGGATATTTGGCCTTGGCAAGGACAAGGAAACCGCTATCCGTGAGGCGGTGGCGGCTAATTACGCCGATGTGTTGAAGCCTTCACTCGCAAGCAGACTGGCAGAGCCTATCAAGGAGAAGGGCCGCACGTTCGCTCAATGGATGATCGAATACAAGGCCATCTATGAAGATAAGGACCTGAGCTCAAGTACTAAGCACAACTTCAAGAGCCGGAGTAAACGCCTTGAGGACGCCTTTGGTCACCTGGAAATTAAATGTGTCAGGACAATGGACGTGGCCACGTTTCTGAACGGCATTACGAAGGACGGGAAGGCTCACATGTCCAAGGCATTGAGGTCGTTGCTGCGCGATGTATTCGTTGAGGCGATCGCTGCAGGTTGGTGTGATCTAAATCCGGTCGATGCCACCAAAGCGGCTCGAACAAAAGTGAAGCGCGAACGACTGAGCCTTACCCTGTGGAAGGCCATGCACGCAGAGGCTGACCGACCTTGGTTGAAGAGAGCGCTGGAACTTGGCGTTCTGACCGGGCAACGGCGTGAGGACATCAGGGAAATGCTGTTCAAAGATGTGCACGACGGCTTCTTGCATGTCATCCAGTCCAAAACAAAGGCGCGGGTCAGGATCAGCACAGAGTTACGCCTGGAAGCAATCGGCCTCGACTTGGCAACAGTTATCAAGGAGTGCCGAGGCAGAACTCTTTCGAAACACCTGATCCACCATGCGAAAAGTATTGGTGGTCACACTAAAGCCGGCGCGCCTCTCAAGCTGGACACGTTGACGAATGCGTTTTCTGAACTGAGGGACCGGGCCGCGGCTAAGCACGGCATTCCAATCAGCGACAGCCCGCCGACCTTCCACGAGATGCGATCGCTGGCGGCTAGGCTTCACGAGGCCGAAGGAAGAGATGCACAGAAATTGCTTGGGCACCGGACTGCCGCGATGACCGATCTGTACAAGGACAGCCGAGGGGCCGAGTGGATCGACGTCGCGTGACCGACGTTGAGTTTTGGCGGGATATTGGGGAGGTTTTGGGGAGGAATTTCTAACCCATGAAATCAAGGGTTTACGCTTCCGATGTATCTTGGAAGAGGACACACCGTTGATCCTTGACCGGTCACTGCACATTGGCGACCGCTCACTGACCATCTATCACTGGATCCTGCCTTTCCGCGACTCGCTCGGAAAGGTGCAGGGCATTATCGGCGGCTGGATAGACATCAGTGAACGACGCGAGTTGATCGAGGAATTGCAGACCGCCAAACAGCAAGCCGATGACGCCAACCGGGCCAAAAGCACATTTCTCGCCACCATGAGCCACGAGATACGCACGCCGATGAATGCCGTCATCGGGATGCTGGAGCTCGCGCTCAAACGGGCGGATCAAGGTCAGCTCGACCGGCCCGCCATCGAAGTCGCCTACAGTTCGGCCAAGGACCTGCTGGAATTGATCGGTGACATTCTCGACATCGCCCGCATTGAATCCGGACGCCTGACCTTGAGCCCCGAGCGAGCCAATCTGCGTCAGCTCGTGGAGTCGGTTGTCCGGGTATTCGACGGGCTCGCGCGTCAGAAGAGCTTGACCTTGCAACTGGATCTGGACAGCCGGATCAACGTCGACGTGCTGATCGATCCACTGCGCTTCAAACAGATTCTGTCCAACCTCATCAGCAACGCGATCAAATTCACCCAACAGGGCCAGATCCGCATCAGCCTGCAGGTTGAGGACGCGCCCCATGAGCAGCAGATCCGCCTTGAAGTCATCATCCAGGACAGCGGTATCGGCATCACCGAAGAGGACCAGTCGCGCCTCTTCGCTCCTTTCGCGCAAGCTGACAACAGCGGTCACCTCGCCAGAACCGGCGCAGGGCTCGGCCTGGTGATTTGCCGTAGCCTGTGCGAGATGATGGGCGGCACGCTCACCCTTAGCAGTCAGCCGGGCCAGGGCACCCAGGTTCGAATGTTGTTCGAACTGACGTCCCTCGACCCCATCTCCAGTCTGGCGCCCGTGCGCGAAACCGAAGAGCCCGCCTCGGCAACGCTGGACATCCTGGTGGTCGACGATCACCCGGCCAATCGCCTGCTGCTGTGTCAACAGCTGGGCTTCCTGGGTCATCGTTGCGACGTCGCCGAACAAGGTGCTCAGGGGCTGGAGCGCTGGCTGGCCCGCCCTTTCGATCTGGTGATCGTCGACTGCAACATGCCGGTGATGAATGGATACGACCTGACCCGGGCCATCCGTGCCCACGAGCGTGAGCACGCGCAGGCACCGTGTACCGTGCTCGGTTTTACCGCCAATGCCCAGCCAGAAGAGACGCAACGCTGCCGGGACGCCGGAATGGACGACTGCCTGTTCAAACCGATCAGCCTGACCGCGCTCAACGACAGACTGTCTCGAGTGAGCGCCAGACCGGGGAGCCAGCACCCAACCGCAGACGCGCCTGCGTTCGACATGGCAAGCATCGTGGCATTGACCGGTAATCGCCCCGAGATGATTCAGCACCTCATCAGTCAGTTGATCACCAGCAGCCGGGATGACGTCGAAGAACTGCGCGAGGTGAGCGCGCGAGGCAGCACCGGAGCGATCAAGGACGTAGCGCACAAGATAAAAGGCGCGGCGCGAATCATCAGCGCTTCCACCGTCATAGACCTGTGTGAGCAACTCGAAGAGGCATGTGACGCCACCGCATCAGCGACGATCATCTCGTCCCAGGTACAGGCGCTGATGACGGCGATGGCCGCGCTCGAACAAGGACTGTTAAAGCACCGGCTGCCGGCAAGCTAACGTTTTACGGGCGGTCCAAATGTGAAAAAGGGAAGCAGGCTCATCGCCTGCTTCCCTTTTTAGCAACGCACCTGCGATCAGACAGGTTTGTTGATGGGCTTTTCCGGGTACCAGGCGTCCAGCAGCGGGCTGACTTCGACCTTGGTCAGCTCTTCACGAGCCTTCAACCAGTTCTCAACAGTCGCGCGTTGCTCTTCAGTGACCGAACCACGGTTTGCGAGGCAGACCAGACCGAAGTCATCGCCACCGACGTAATCCAGACCGTTGGCATCCATCGCTTCTGCCAGGAAGGCGTCGAGGAACGCGTCGATCGCCATGTCGTCCAGGTTCTCCTTGAACTCCAGGTTCAGTTCAAAACCCAGCTCCTGGAATTCATCCACGCAGAGTTTTTTGCGCAGACGGCGGGAACGGTTAGTCGCCATGGAAACATCCTCAAAAGTAAATATCGGGCGGCACTCTACCAGCTTGGGCGCACAAAAGCCCGAAACCGGCGCTATTGGCCGACGACGCAGCCCAGAAAAACGTGTTTTAACGTGCCAATCCGGCGGCATTTAAAAAAATAGCCGGATTTGACGCCGGTCCCCCGGCGCAAGTCACGAAAGCTTGGGGCATAATGCCGCTTTGTGAGGTCGCCATCTTTCAGCCCTTCGGGCACGGAGATTATTTTCGGCTTCCTGTTTTCACGTCACGAGGGAATCCATCCCCTCATGTACTCCCCTCTTCTCGCAGTAGGGTTTTAATGAATGATCAAGTCTTTACGTCCACTGTTTCTCGCCACCCTGCTTCTGCCGATTTCACTCTCTGTTACTGCCGCTCCGATCAACACCGCCCTGCCTCCCAAGGTTCAAGCAGCCCTCAAGGCGAGCAAACTCGATAACAACGCCTTGTCGCTGGTCATGCTGCCTGTCACCGGTCCCGGCACCCCCACCGTGTTCAACGCCGACGTTTCGGTTAACCCTGCTTCGACCATGAAGCTGGTGACCACGTACGCAGCGCTGGAAATGCTCGGGCCGACCCATCAGTGGAAAACCGAGTTCTACACCGACGGGACCCTGAGCAACGGCGTGTTGCGCGGCAATCTCTACCTTAAAGGGGGCGGAGACCCCAAGCTGAACATGGAGAAACTCTGGCTGCTGATGCGCGACCTGCGCGCCAATGGCGTGCAACAGGTCACGGGCGATCTGGTCCTGGACCGCAGCCATTTTGTTCAGCCGCAGTTGCCAGTGTTCGATGACGACGGCAATGACAAGAACAAGCCGTTTCTGGTCCGCCCGGATTCATTGATGGTTAACCTCAAGGCCCTGCGTTTCGTGACCCGCAACGACGGCGGCAAGATACTGGTGTCGGTGGAGCCGCCTATTGCGGCGATCCACATCAACAATCAGGTCAAGGCGCTGTCCTCGAACAAATGCACAGGCGATGTGCTGTACAACCCGGTCCCGGATGCCAATGGCGGCGTCACAGTGACGGTATCGGGTCAGTTGGGCGATGGCTGCAACTCGCAGACCTATTTGTCGCTGCTCGATCATCCGACCTACACCGCAGGCGCCGTGCGCGCGATCTGGCAGGAACTGGGCGGCACGATTCTCGGCAAGGACCGTCTGGATGTCGTGCCTGGCGGCGCCAAATTGCTGGCCAAAGCCTATTCGCCAGACCTGGCCGAGATTATCCGCGACATCAACAAATTCAGTAACAACACCATGGCCCAGCAGTTGTTCCTGAGCCTGGGGTCGGAGTTTCGCAACGAAGCCGACGGCGATGATGCGAAAGCCGCGCAGCGCGTGATTCGGCAGTGGCTCGCGAAAAAAGGCATCATCGCGCCGCATCTGGTCATGGAAAACGGCTCAGGCCTGTCCCGTGCCGAACGGGTGAGCGCCCGAGAGATGGCACAGATGCTACAAGCCGCGTGGAACAGTCCATACCAGGCGGAGTTCATGAGTTCGCTGCCGCTGGCTGGCATGGACGGCACCATGCGCAAGCGCCTGAAGCGGACCGCTTTGCGCGGCGAGGCGCACATCAAGACCGGCACCTTGAACACCGTCCGTGCGATCGCCGGCTTCAGCCGCGACAGCAACGGCAACACCTGGGTCGTCGTCGCCATCTTGAACGACCCACGTCCCTGGGGCGCGTCGTCAGTCCTCGATGAAGTGCTGGTGAGCATGTTCAATCAGCCAAAGCTGGCCAATACCGCCATCTCGCTGCAGCAGTAGGCCTCACGCTCCCTGTGCGCCACTCGCGCGCACTCGAGCGTTTCTGACAGGGATGTCATCCACGCCTCGTGCGGGCAGCGCTAAGCTCAGTGCTCGTCAATCCACAGAGGACTGTGCCCTTCATGAAAACAACCACTGTCAAACGCCTGCGTGACACCTTTCTGATTTCGAGCCTGCTGGTGTCGTCGATGATGCTTGCAAGCCCGTCGCAGGCCGAGGACGCCAAGCCAACCCGGGTACGCGGCGCCATTACCGCCGTCGAGGGCAACCTGCTCAAGATTCATAGCAACCGGGGTGAGGACCTGCAGGTCAACCTGACCAGCGACACTCAGGTACGCGGCGTGACGCTTGCTCAAGTGTCGGACATCAAACCGGGCAGCTACGTCGGTTCCGCCGCGATTCCACAACCGGATGGCACGCTCAAGGCCCTCGAAGTCCACGTCTTCCCGCCAGAAATGGCTGGCACGGGCGATGGTCACCGGGCATTCGATCTGGGTAAGGACAGCACCATGACCAACGGATCGGTGGGCGATCTGGTGACGAGTAATGGCCGCACTATCACAGTGAACTACAAGGGCGGGCAAAAGAAGATCGTCATCCCGGATGACGTGCCAATCGTCAATCTGGTGCCGGCGGACCGAAGCCTGCTCAAGCCTGGCGTAAAAGTCGTGCTGCAGGCGAAGAAAGCCGACAACGGGGCGCTGAACGCCCTTTCGATTTCCGCAGGAGAGCATGGCGTGACGCCGCCGATGTAAGGAGGGCAACGTCACGGGTCAGCAGGAGCGTCGACAGCCGGCCGATGGCCTGGCGGCTGCATTCATTCGCGGGAATCACGATCATGCGATACGCAGACATCGGCGTAGCATGACCCCGCGAATAAACATCATGTGCCTGGAGGGATGATTACAGGCAGGTGGCCAATACGGCACCGCGCTGGTCGACGGCCTTGGTGCCTTCTTTCGCGTAGAAATTGATCGTCGTGGACGCACCTTTACCCATCACGTCGGCGAAGTATTCGCCTTCAGTGGTATAGACGGTGAATTCGCCCGGGTTGCCTTTGTCCATGAATACATCGGCCACGTCACCGAACAATTGCACATTGGCCCAGGTCACTTTGATGCATTCAGCGACCGCAGCGGCTGGTTTCTGGCTGGAATACACCTGCGCCGGGCCCGTCGAACGCGTGTGATTCAAGCTCATGCAACCCGCCAGCATGACCAGCGCTACAGCTCCCGCCCAGTGTTTCATGACAGTCCTTTCGATAAAAAAGGAGCGATAGTAGCAGCAAAGGCCAGGCGCGGCGCTGGCAGGTGCGTCGATTTACAAACTGTCAATCATCGGGCTGCGCGGCAGGCGCCGCCGGAGCAGCCTTGCCTCCCTTGCCGGGTTTCCCGCCCTGCGCTGTCGATTTAGGTTCGGCGGCGGGTGGAACGGGCGCTGGGGCGGCGGCCTCTTTCTCGGCCATCGGCATCTGGTCGATGGTGCTGAAGATTTCCTTGGGATCGATGTTGCCCTTGTGGTCGATCTTGGTTTCTCCGTCCTTGCCGACCAGAATCACCTGCGCTTGATCGCCCGGCCGGGCGCCCAGCTTCAGGTCACGAATCAGCGCCATGGTTGACTGGGCGTCCATGTCTTTGCCGTTACGCTGGCCGATCATGTTGACGATCGTATAGAGAACCATGCTGCGTTTGGCGAAAGCCTCTTTATTGGCTGGCTCGTCAAGGCTCTTCTTGAGGCTCACCAACGTCGGATCTACCGAGCTCGAGGCAATGATGATCAACGGGCGAGTCCTGCCCCGCTCCTGGCCCAGCGGGGTATCACTGTCCGCCGCCAGCAACGGGCTGGACACGGCAAACAGAATAGCGAGGGTCAGTGACCGACTTAACATACGCACCTCCTTTCGATAACCATGCACTGATGATCGCGCATCGTGGCAAAAGGTCCAGTCGATAGCTTGAAAAATCAGGATTTTTTTCTGAAGCACGGGCGGAAAAAACGCAGGAAAGCCGTGAGAGGACCGGCACGGTTGAACGTGGGCGATGAGTATGAGGAGAAAATAGCGGCCAACAAAAAAGGGCGAATCTTTCGATTCGCCCTTTTTTAGACCGCCCAGCAGAGCGGATTTGTTTGGTAGGCGCGATTGGACTCGAACCAACGACCCCCACCATGTCAAGGTGGTGCTCTAACCAACTGAGCTACGTGCCTGCTGTGGGTCGGCATTCTACGGATATTCAGAGGGGTGTCAACGTCTTTTTTCCCACTAACCCTATGAATATGCGAATTTTTTGCAGCCGCCCATGCTTGCCAGGAAAGGCAGCGTCAACCGTGCACACGCCGCCCTGTGCTTTTCGCCTCCTATACTGAAAAAACCGCCGGGCGACACGCTGATCAACGTCGGCGAATCCATGACCCCGACACCTCCAAGGGATGGCCATCGTGAACGTGCGCGCCGAAATGGAAGAGCAACTGCGCAACAGCCTCTATGCCGCGCTCAACGAGAAGAAGCGCACCCTGATCGACAACCCGGTGTTCGGTGTGATGGCCGGGGTATATCACGTAGCGGGTCAGATCGAAGGCAGCCTGGGTGACGCCCCTCTGCTGCCTTCACCGCTGTACCGCGCCAGCACATCGACGGCACGTTGAGCGTGACTGCCGCTGGTCGCCATGATGGCACTATGTAGGAAGTTTGACGGCCCAATGTGCAGTTAGGACCAAAGACATGGAGATCACCTGATGAACAGATCACTGGCCGCATTGGCGCTGGGTTGCACGCTCACGTTGACTTCACTGGCAGCCGTCGCAGGCTCCACCTCACCCGACATGGGTCCCCCGCCGTCGCAAACCGGCCTCGACCCGAGGACGCAGGGCAACGATATCGAACGGCAAGGCACTGACATGGACAAAGGCGACCCCGCCATCGGCATTCGCCGCGGCATGAACACGGGCGCTATGAGCAACGGCACTGGCGGCAGCAATGAGGTTGACTTGCCAGGAGGGGAATCGACCGGAGGCGGCTCGACGGGCAGCGGGTCGAAAGGCTCGTCAGGCGGAGCCTCCTCGGCGGGTGGCGCTGGGGGCTAAAATCGAACAGCGGGCGATCCTGTTACCCTCGATAATCTTTTTCGGAATGGCTACCGCTCAAAACCGACAGCAGGTCGCGTATCATCACGCGTCTGTTATAAAGCGCTGTTAATCAAGGAGTGGGGCGGATTCGGTGCTGCCCCGCCCTTTCGGTTTTGAGGAAGATGACCGTGGGAATAAAGAAATCCGCGCTGGAGCTCAAGCGCGATCTGAACGCGATTGCCGTCAACCTGGAAAGCACGGCTGGCGAGATCAGTCGCCTGGCCGAACGCGTCAAAGACGTGGACGTGGTCGCTGTGCTTCACCTGATGAATCAGCAGTACAAGGACGCAGACCGATTGCGCGCGTACGTCGACGAGATCAAGTCCGGACGGATCACACGCAGCAAAGCAGAGTGATTGCGCGTCGCATGACGCGAATCGACATGAAAAAAGGGCTGCCCTTTCGGGTCGCCCTTTTTTTGTCACCGCCCAGCAGAGCGGATTTTATCTGGTAGGCGCGATTGGACTCGAACCAACGACCCCCACCATGTCAAGGTGGTGCTCTAACCAACTGAGCTACGTGCCTGCTGTGGATGGGCATTCTACGTATATTCAACAGTCTGTCAACCGCGCCGTTTCTATAACCTCATGAAATACCTGATCTTTTAATTACCCTGCTCATCAAGTGGCATATATCTAGGACACTTTATCCTCTAATCCCGCTGGTGGCGGCTTTTTATCTCAGGTAGGATCGGCCCATTCGTAAAATATATTAGACAGGGCTTTCAGGATGACCAACACCGCATACCCGCAGTCCTATTACGCTGCGTCCGCTAATCCCGCCCCTGCTCGTCCGGCGCTGCATGGTGAAGTTGAGACTGATGTGTGCGTCATCGGCGCCGGTTACACGGGACTGTCGAGTGCCCTCTTCCTGTTGGAGAGCGGCTTTAAGGTCACGGTGCTGGAAGCTGCCAAAGTCGGCTTTGGCGCATCCGGTCGAAACGGTGGACAAATCGTCAACAGTTACAGCCGCGACATTGACGTGATCGAGCGTACGGTCGGCCCTCAGCAAGCGCAGCTGATGGGCAGGATGGCTTTCGAAGGCGGTCGTATCATCCGCGAGCGCGTTGCTCAATATCAGATTCAATGCGACTTGAAAGACGGCGGCGTATTCGCGGCGATCACCGGCAAGCAGATGAGCCATCTGGAGTCGCAGAAAAAACTCTGGGAGCGCTACGGCCACACGCAGCTGGAACTAATGGATCAGCGTCGAATTCGCGAAGTGGTGGCGTGTGATCAGTACATTGGCGGCATGCTCGACATGAGCGGCGGCCATATTCATCCGCTGAACCTGGCGCTGGGCGAAGCAGCCGCCGTGGAGTCGTTGGGCGGCGTCATTTACGAGCAGTCCGCCGCGATTCGCATCGACCGTGGCGCCAATCCGGTGGTCTATACGGAGCACGGCAAGGTCCGCGCGAAGTTCATCATCGTTGCCGGCAATGCCTATCTGGGTAATCTGGTGCCGGAGCTGGCCGCGAAATCGATGCCATGCGGCACACAGGTCATCACCACCGAGCCGCTGAGCGAAGAACTGGCCAGCACACTGCTGCCTCAGGATTACTGCGTCGAAGACTGCAACTACCTGCTCGATTACTACCGGCTCTCGGGGGACAAGCGCCTGATCTTCGGCGGTGGTGTGGTCTATGGCGCGCGCGACCCGGCGAACATCGAAGCGATCATTCGGCCGAAGATGCTCAAGGCATTTCCGCAATTGAAGGACGTGAAGATCGATTACGCCTGGACCGGCAATTTCCTGCTGACGTTGTCGCGTCTGCCCCAGGTGGGGCGACTGGGCGACAACATCTACTACTCACAAGGGTGCAGCGGACACGGCGTCACGTACACGCACCTGGCGGGCAAGGTGCTGGCCGAAGCCCTGCGCGGACAGGCAGAGCGTTTCGATGCGTTCGCCGGCCTGCCGCACTACCCCTTCCCGGGCGGACAACTGTTGCGCACCCCGCTGACCGCGTTGGGCGCGTGGTACTACACCCTGCGGGACAAGCTAGGGTTTTGAATCGAGATGCGAAGTAAATAACGCGCATCCTTAATGCGCGTTATTGAGCGCCTTGACCGCTTCCCCTGCCGCCTGCTCCTGTCCGGCCTGGGCCAGATCATTGGCAGCCTTGAGCCAGCGCTCCCGATCGACCGGCACCGGAAGCTGACGAGGGCTTTGCACCAGCACGGCCCAATTCCCGGCGTTGTTCCAATCCGAGGTGAACGCTTCGAAGCTCTCGGTCAGGCGACCCAGCCCGGTGTAGATCAGCACGGTGCGCTTGTTCTGGTCGAAGCCCACCAGCACACCGTAGCGTTGGTCCTTCCACCACATCGAGCCCTCGGAGAACCGCAGCAACACCGGGTAGCCCGCAGACACTTGAGCCAGAAGGTCGGGAAACTGCTGATCGACGGGGTATACGACGAAACCGTATTCGCGTGCCAGATTCGCCATGTTCTGGTCCAGCTTTTCTTCAGCGCCGGGCAGTTTCAACGGTTTCTCCAGCAGCCCTGGCGTCGTTTGTACGCCGTGTACGCTCAGCATGCTCGCGAGCGCGAACGGTCCGCTTTGATAGGCCTTGCCCCTGAAGAAGGGCACTGAGTTGATCTCGACGCGATCTGGCAGGCGCTTGTATTGGGCCGGAACGCCGGGTTTATAGGCGTGCGGGTCTGCGCAACCGGCCAGGGCGAGTACCATGCCCAGCGCCAACCATTTCCTTTTGGTTCCAGAGACATCCGATCGAGACATTCTTCACTCACTTGTCAGGTGCCGGGCAACCCACGACCCAGCCTGGACGCCGATCATAGAGCCGCCAACGCCCCGGGTATACCCTCAGTACGCAGTCAACGCGCGCCGATAGAACAAATCAGTCGTGCGATTCATACCATTGGTCAATTTTCAGCAACAACCGGCGTACTAGACTGTCGGTTACAAAGAGACGAAAGCGAAGAAGCCGGAGGAACCCATGAGCCTCGGAATGACCCTTGTGATGTTGATCGTTGGCTGGCTGGCGGTTGCCGCGGCCATGCTGTGGGGGGTGCTGCGAATTTCGCGCCGCCATCATCCGCAATACCGGAGTCCCGATGCAGCGAAGGCAGCACATACCGTGGACCGTAAACATCGTCACGCCACCGCGCACTGACGACTGCCTCTTTCTTAAAAGCGCCATCAAAAAAAACGGTCGGTGATGAACCTCATCCCCGACCGTTTTTTATTTACGCGCGCTGTCAGGCTTTTTCTGCTTGAGCCTCGGCTTCGAGGCGCCTTTGCCGGGCGCGTCGTACCAACATGTTCAGGACCTCGATCAAGGCAGAGAACGCCATGGCGGTGTACACATAGCCTTTGGGTACGTGTGCGCCAAAACCCTCGGCGATCAGCGTCATGCCAATCATGATCAGGAAACCCAGCGCCAACATGACCACGGTCGGGTTGTCATTGATGAACTTCGCCAAAGGCTCCGAGGCCAC
This sequence comes from Pseudomonas sp. NFACC02, assembly GCF_900110765.1. Classification (GTDB taxonomy): domain Bacteria; phylum Pseudomonadota; class Gammaproteobacteria; order Pseudomonadales; family Pseudomonadaceae; genus Aquipseudomonas. The sequence goes on along the minus strand of NZ_FOEO01000005.1, from coordinate 114,013 downwards.
CAGCATCACGATCACGGCGGAAATCACGGCGATGATCATGATCGGCAGGTGTTCAGTCATGCCGACAGCGGTCACGATGCTGTCGATGGAGAACACTAGGTCCAGCATCAGGATCTGACCAATCGCAGCGGCCATGCCCATGACGACGGTGTTGGATACCGCTTTCTCTTCTTCGCTCTTGATGTCGACACTGTGGTGGATCTCGGTCGTCGCTTTCCAGACCAGGAACAGGCCACCGGCAATCAGGATCATGTCTTTCCAGGAGAACATCTGGCCGAAGACTTCAACCACCGGCTCGGTCAACTGAACGATCCACGCTACGGTGGTCAGCAGCCCCAGACGCAGGATCAGCGCCATGCTGATACCGATGCGGCGCGCCTTGGTGCGCTGATGGACAGGCAACTTGTTGGTCAGGATGGAGATAAAGATCAGGTTGTCGATACCCAGTACGACTTCCATAACCACCAGGGTCGCCAAGGCTACCCAGGCCGTGGGGCTTGCCGCCAATTCGAGAAGATATTCCATATAACGATTGTCCAGGTTCAGTTGGAGGAGATAAGCCGGCAGTTTAGAGAGACAAACACTTCAGTAAAATTCGTATTTTTAAGGCGTATACTTCGTTTTTTACGAAGTATTCAACCTCTAAGTGAAGACAGATGCTCAATTACCGACAACTGCATTACTTCTGGGTGGTGGCCAAAACCGGCAGCATCGTGAGGGCGTGCGAGCAGTTGAACCTGACACCCCAGACAGTGAGCGGGCAGGTCAGCCTGCTGGAGCAGACCTACGGCGTGGAGCTGTTCAAGCGCGTCGGGCGCCAGCTGGAGCTGACTGAAACCGGTCGCACCGCCCTGCCCTATGCCGAGCAGATGTTTCAACTGGGCGGCGAGCTCGAGGCCTTGCTGCGCGCACAGCCGGAAGAGCAGCAGATCCTATTTCGCGTGGGCGTCGCGGATGTCGTGCCCAAATCGATCGTCTATCGACTGATCGCGCCTACGATGACGCTGAGCGAGCCGATACGCATCACCTGCCGGGAAGACCAACTGGAACGCCTGCTGGCAGACCTGGCCATCCAGCGCCTGGACCTCGTTATCTCCGACAGCCCGATGCCGTCGCACCTGGACATCAAAGGGTATAGCCAGAAACTGGGGGAATGTGGGGTCAGTTTTTTCGCGACCCGCACCCTGGCAGCGACGTATGGTCAGAATTTCCCCCATGGGATGCAGGGCGCGCCCCTCCTGATCCCCGGCCAGCAGACGGTCGTGCGCAGCCGCTTGATGCGCTGGTTCGCCGAGCAGAACGTGCAGCCGAAAATCGTCGGTGAGTTCGATGACAGCGCGTTGATGAAGGCATTCGGCAAGTCCGGGAGCGGCATTTTCATGGCGCCCAGTGTGATCGCGGATGAGGTAATGGAGCAGTACGACGTTGAGCTGATCGGGCAGACCGACGCGGTGACCGAATCGTTTTACGCGATCTCGGTGGAGCGCAAGGTCAAGCACCCCGGCATCGTGGCCATCACCGAGGGCGCACGACGCCAGTTGTTCACCGACTGATCAGGCGCCGCAAGCAGCGGATCTTGGCTTGGCCGCCATCAGCAACAGTGCCAGCAGGATCGACAACAGAATGATCCCGGCAGCCGCGAAGCCCAGACTGGCCAGACCCAGGTGGTCGATGACCCGACCGCCAATGATCGCGCCGATACCAATGCCCAGGTTGGCCCCGGCAATGTTCAGCGACGCGGCGAAAGCCGGGGCCTGGGGCGCAGCCTTCATCAAGCGCACATGGCTGACGAGGAACAAGGCGGCCTGCGTCACGCCCCATACCGCAAGGGCCAACGCCAGCGCCGGGAGGGAATGCATGCTGGGCACCACCATGACCATCCCGCCAATCATGAACGTGCAGAACGTCAGGCTCGCAATCAGCGGATGGCGATCCACCAGGCGTCCGCCCAGGGAGTTGCCCAACAGGCCCACGGCACCGAATCCCATCAAACACCAGCCCACGACAGTACCGTTGAAACCGGCCAGACGCTCGAGCATGTCCGCCAGATAGGTGTACGCGGTGAACATGCCGCTGAACACCAGAACCGATAACAGGACATGGCCTTGCATCACCGGACTGCGCAGGATGCGGAACTGGCTGCGGAACGATGCCTGATCCTTGTGCACACTCTTGGGCAGATAGATGAACAGCAGCAGGGCTTTGGCGAAGGCCACCACCGACAGGATCGCAAACGCGCTGCGCCAGCCGAACGCATCGGAGATCAGCGTACCGACCGGAATGCCGAATACCGTGGCGCAGACGATGCCGAAGCCGATCTTGGCAATCGCACGTCCGGCGTGGTCCGGTCCGACAATGTCAACCGCGGTCTCGCTGGCCAAGGCCCAGAACACCGGGAGGCCGAGCGCCGGTATCAATCGGGCAATCGCCATCACCCCGATGTTCGGCGCTATCGCCGCCACCGCATTGGCGACCCCGAACATGATCAGCACCGAGATAAACAGCCGCTTGCGCTCGAAGCGCGAAAAGTACGCCGTCAGGAAGGGGCCGAAACTGGCCACGGTGAACGCGAACAAGGTGACCAGCAGGCCGGCCTGGGGGATTGTCACGGCCAGATCGCGAGCGATGGCGGGCAACAGGCCGACAATGACGAACTCCGTGGTCAGCACCGTGAAACCGGCCGCCGACAACAGATAGATGGGGAAAAACATTAAAACTCCAGAACGACAAAACGACCCGTCAGTGAAGAGAGGTCGGTCAGGATGACAAATAGCGGAACGCAGAGGGTATCAGAGTCAGGCACCGAGCGGGCCGGCGACTCCAGAGCAGTGAGCATAACCGCCGCCTGAAAAGGTTCAGACGGCGACGCCGTTCAGACGTTCAGTCCGGGCTGCCGGGACAGCCGGTCAGAACGAGCCCATGTAATCACGCTTGCCGACTTCAACGCCGTTGTGGCGCAGCAGGTCGTAGGCGGTGGTGACGTGAAAGAAGAACTGCGGCAGCGAGTAATGCAGCAGGTAGTTCTGGGTGCTCAGACGCTTCTCCTTGTCGGTGCCTGGACGCAGAACGATTTCGCGCTCTTCGTTGCCGTTGACCTGATCAGGCGTGACGGTGTCGAGAAATGCCAGGGCTTTGGACAACAGCGCTTGCAGGTCGGCAAAGGTCGTTTCGGTGTCGTCATACTTCGGCGGCTCAATGCCGGACAGACGCGCGCCTGCGCCCTTGGCGAAATCGACGGCGATCTGCACCTGACGAACCAGCTGGAACATGTCCGGGAACAGGCGTGCTTGCAGCAGTGCGTCCGGCTGGATGTTTTTGGCGGTGGCGTGGGCTTCACCCTTGGCCAGGACAGCGCCCAGCGCGGTCAGCATTTGCTTGAAGACAGGAATCGAAGCGGCGTACAGGGAAATAGTCATGGGCAGTTCCTGATAGAAAAAATTGCATTGATGGGCATGCCGAGCATGCGAACGCGGCTTGTCTTTTACCTCATCCAGCCCCTACCCTCATAGCCTTTTCACCGCTTAGGGAAAGCGCCATGTCAACCGAGCCGGATTTCAACAACAACGCCGAGAACACTGCCGACGGTTCAGACGCGCTGCAACTGAACAGCGTCGAGGTCCGTATACTGGGTTGCCTCATCGAGAAACAGGCGACCAACCCCGAAACCTACCCGCTGACACTCAACGCACTGGTGCTGGCCTGCAATCAGAAAACCAGCCGAGAGCCGGTGATGAACCTCACGCCGGGCCAGGTCGGGCAGAGCCTGCGCGCGCTAGAGAGTCTGCAGTTGACCCGCCTGGTCATGGGCAGTCGCGCCGACCGTTGGGAACACCGGATCGACAAGACACTGGAACTGGTGCCGGCCCAGGTCATCCTGACCGGGTTGCTGCTGTTACGGGGACCACAAACGGTCAATGAATTGCTGACCCGCAGCAACCGCATGCATGACTTCGAAGACACTGACGCGGTCGTTCATCAACTGGAACGCCTGATCGGTCGCGGCCTGGCGGTCCTGATTCCGAAACAGGCCGGCCAGCGCGAAGACCGCTACATGCATGCACTGGGCGATCCCGCCGACCTGGCGGCCATTCTGGCAGCCCGCCAGAACCCGTCCGAGCGCTCAAGCGGCGGTGGCTCGGCGCTGGCGGACAAGGTAGAAGAACTGGAAGCCAGGATTGCGGCCCTGGAAGAGCGACTGGCCCGACTGGAAGGCTGATCACGCGCCGGCACGTCAGGCGACGCGGGTCAGACGCCCCGCGCAAACGCCGCCGCCGCTTGATACTGCGCTTGCGTCGGTGTGACGCCGGTATACAGGATGAATTGTTCCAGCGCCTGGATAGCCGCCACTTGATCGCCCGTAATCAAACGTTTGCCGCACCGCTCGGCGTGGAGGATGAAAGGTGTACGTGCAGGGGTCGCCACGACGTCGAATGCGGTGTCAGCCGCCTCGATGGCCGCCACCTCGAAGGCCAGTGTGTCAGCTTGATCGCCTGCCATTCCCAGCGGGGTAACGTTGACCAGCAACGGCGGCCGTTCACTGCCCAGATCGGCTTGCCATTCGAATCCACAGGTTCGCGCCAGCGCCCTGCCCGCCTGTTCATTGCGGGCCACGATCAGTCCGTCGCTGAACCCCGCATCGCGCATGGCGCATGCCACCGCCTTGGCCATCCCGCCGCTGCCGCGCAGGGCAAACCGCGTGCGTGGCACGTTGTGGGTGTCGAGGAGTTGCGCGACAGCAATGTAGTCCGTGTTGTAGGCCTTTAAATGGCCATCGGTATTGACGATGGTGTTGATCGAGTCGATGGCGGCCGCCGACGCATCCATTTCATCAACCAGGGCAATGCTCGCTTCCTTGAAAGGCATGGAGACGCCGCACCCACGGATTCCCAATGAGCGCATGCCGGCAATGGCGGCGGGCAGGTCGCTGGGCGAAAAGGCCTTGTAATAGAAATTGAGTCCCAACTGTTGATACAGATGGTTATGAAAACGCACGCCGAAGTTACCCGGACGGCCGGCAAGCGACATGCACAACAGCGTTTCCTTGCTTGCAGTAACAGACATGAAATCTCCTGAGCGGTATTAGGTAACGTCTTGAGAAAGGCGTAGAATTCAGTTGCTTGCGCCTGTTCACGCAGCAACGGTCATTATGTTGTCGAATACCTTACACAAAATTTACGCAACGGCTTCGCAGATATTCCGGAATTCGTTGTCTGAGTAGTTATCCCGTGGCAGTGCCTGAGCGTAACGCAGGCTCGCGACAACGGGACTGAAGATCGAGGATTAGTCATGATTCGTCACATCCCCAAGGTTGCCTTGTTGTTAGGTGCCCTCGCCCTCGCAGGTCAGGCTGAAGCCCATGGCGGCGGCCCAGGCTGGGGTGGGGCTGCGGTCATTGGCGCAGTCGTCGGCGGCGTGGTTGGCGCGGCAGTGGCTTCCGGTCCTGTTTATGCTGCACCGGCTCCGGTTTACGCAGCCCCTGCACCTGTTTATGCGGCGCCCGCACCGGTTTATTACGCGCCGCCACCACCACCGGTTTACTACCAGCCAGCTTATGTGGTTGAACGTCCAGTCGTGTATGGTCCCCGCTACTACGGCCCTCGTTACTATGGCCCGCCACACGGTTATTACCATGGCGGCGGTCGCTGGTAACAGCGCCCACGCCATGACAACGGTCGGTCGTCAACCAACAGTCTGAATACATGACCCCGCTAACAGGCGGGGTCATTGTTTTTCAGGCCGTGCGTTCGGGTATTCCTTGAATATCGATAACCGTCGGGATGAAAGAAGTTTCATCTTCCGCACCACAGGCGATCACTGCGATGTCACAGGTCGCGACCAGAACAGTCATGATCGTTTGGAATCTTCATACTCGTGATGGTTGCACTTACTGTTGCCGCTGGATCAGTCATCGTTAAGAAGGGATGCCCATGCCGACCCAAAACCCGCATCGCGCCACCGGACTCTGCACCTCAAGCAAGGTTTACAGCGCCCTCACCGAACTCAAGAGTCTGGAAGGCCATCGCACCGCCAAGTTCGTGTCCCTGCTGACGCAGAATCTGGTGGAAAAAGGCCTGCTGTCCGAACAAGAAGTGATCGCCATGCTGGATCAGGTCGTTGACTGACGGTGTGACACGCTCAGTGTTGAGCTATTCGTCAGCACGGACATTTTCTGAAGTCAGCGACAGGTAACCGTGTGACACCCGGCACATCCTCAGGTGGGGTTCTACCAAAAACCTGACCTCTGGCTCATCAATGACGACTATCGAGCGCAGTGATTTCCTGCACGTTGTCATCGCGCCGTAAAGTAGCCCCATAGATTGATGGAGGCACTTATGACCAAGGTTCAAATCATGTCGGTCGTTGGCAGCGCAGTCCCCGCCCCGCTTCGTGAGCGTGGTCTGCTGGCGTGCTGGTACCTGATGCAGAACGGCGAGCCCGTCAGTGGTCCACTCCTGTCCTTGCCAGCCGCACAAGCGCTGTCACAGCAGATGGAAACCCGCAAACTCGATAGCTGAAACCGAATTCGCTCTTCCTCCTGGAATCGTGCGTTGCTCCGCACATCCCTTTAGCCCGCCTCCCTTGACGCGGGCTTTTTTTTTCCCTGGACTTGAGCGCTTGTCTTCAGATTCTCTCGGCTTGAGTGGCGTTAACCTGGCAACGGTGGGCCAACTTCTGCAAGCGCTTTTCCAGTGCGCCCAGCACCACACGGTCGGAGCGGCCACTTTCCAGTTCTTCGATCATCTCATTCGCCACCAGCCGCAGCTCATGAGCAATGACCACGCGATCGTCGTTCTGGTCAATCTTGTGCGACTCGAACAGACGGTGCAGGTAATCCTCCAGCGTGCGTTGCAGGCGATGGCGATCCGACGCGCGCAGATGAACGAGGTTGACCGTGATTCTGGCCAGCAGCTCATTGAGTTCGCCGCACAGGTATTGCATGCGCCGGGCATAGCCGGTTTCGCGGTCACGTAGCTGTTTCTGCTGCGCTGCCAGCTCCTGACGACGTTGAATCGCCGGCACCGCAACGGCCATCATCAGCCCGACGATCAAGCCGATCGCCTGAATCCAGCCCGCCCAGTCGGAAGGTCTCACGAACAGGCCAGTGACAAGCAAGAGCACCGCAACGATCGCCGCGACGAATACCAATGCGGCGTAATCCTTGCTGATAAACCCTTTGGGCATTGCGCAACTCCTAGGTCAACGTTGAGTGATGAGCATCGATGGCGTGGAATGCTAATGGGTGACCGGCTGCAGTGCCATGAATATCGAAGCCACCCGTTTAAATACAGGCTTTTTGGATCGTTGAGCTGAACGAATGCCATACAACCTGCTTTTATTACTTAAACCGCCTGCCCACCCCATCGACATACTTGGAAACATGCTCCTAAAATGCGCCGATCTTGTTGTTGCTCTTGATAAAAGAGCTACCGTCCACGCTGTCTTCATTCATAAGTGAGCTTTGCTCTTGAAAATTCGCGCAACCCTTATCAGCCTATTATTTGCACTTACAGGCTCCGCACTTTCCACCTGTGCGCTTGCGAACCAACCCGCTGCTTTCAACCGTGACCCCGCCAATCTTCACCTGGCATCCGGCAGCGCGATGATCACCGACCTGAAAACCGGTCAGGTGCTGTACTCGAGCAATCCGGACGTGATCGTGCCGATTGCTTCGGTGACCAAGCTGATGACCGCCATGGTCACGCTGGACGCCAAGCTTCCCATGGACGAGATGATCAAGGTCGACATCTCGCAGACCCCAGAAATGAAGGGGGTATTCTCCCGGGTCAAACTGGGCAGTGAACTCAATCGTCGGGACATGTTGCTGATTACCCTGATGTCCTCGGAAAACCGTGCGGCGGCGAGCCTCGCTCACAGCTATCCGGGCGGCTATCCGGCGTTCATCAAGGCCATGAACGCCAAAGCCAAGGCGCTGGGCATGACCCACACTGTCTATATGGAGCCGACCGGCCTGTCGGTGTTCAACGTGTCCACCGCGCGCGACCTGACCAAGCTGGCGCTGGCCGCACGCAACTATCCGATGCTGAGCGAGCTGAGCACACCCCCCGAAAAAACCGTGACGTTCCGCAAGCCGACCTACAGCCTGGGCTTCAGCAACACCGACCATCTGGTCCGCAAATCCAACTGGGACATCAAGCTGACCAAAACCGGCTTCACCAATCAGGCAGGCCATTGCCTGGTGCTGTTGACCAGCATGGCTAACCGTCAGGTGTCGGTGGTGATTCTCGATGCGTTCGGCAAGTTCACGCACTTCGCCGACGCCAGCCGCATGCGTTTGTGGATGGAAACCGGCAAGAGCGGTCCTGCGCCGGAAGTGGCGCTGCAGTACAAAAAGGAGAAGAACCTGATGATGAAGCAGAAAGGCCTTCAGGCGTCCGAGTGACCGGCCGGGCATGAGCCATGGGGTTTGATTCTGATGGGGGGGTGAACACACTCCCCCACCGGATTTAAACAGTCTCGGCCTTAGCCCACTGTCTCGGCCACCACCGCCAGCGTATCCCCGCACTGCACCAGTCCGGGAAAATGCCGGGCGGCGAGCAGGCCGCCGCGACGGGCACGATACTCCACGGGCGCCGCCCCGGTGCGTTTGATGTCGTGCACGCGCGCGATCACCTCGCCTTTGCGGATCTCCTCGCCCAGATCGCGACACATTTCCAGCAACCCGTCATGTTCACTGGCCAGGAAGCAATCGCCATCGGGCATGTCGAGCATCACGGTGGGGCGCCACGCGATGTCACCCTCCACGATCCCCGCATGCACCAGCAGGTTGCGCACCCCGCGCTCGGCAATGGCCACGCTGCGGGCACTGGACGAACCGCCGCCCCCCAGCTCTGTGGTCACGAACACCTTGCCCTGCCGTTCGGCCGCCGTGTCGTACATCGCGCCGGCGTCAAGCTCCAGCATACGCATGCTGTAAGGTGCATTGAACGCGCGCATGGCCGCTTCGCATTGCTCCTGCTGGTGTTTGTCCGGCAACACATGGCAGGCGGCAAATGGCAGGAAATCCAGGGTCCGCCCGCCAGAATGGATGTCCAGCACAATGTCAGCCAGCGGCACCAGGGTCCGGCAAAAATAGTCGGCGATCTTTTCCGTGACCGTGCCATCCGGCTTGCCGGGAAAACTGCGGTTGAGGTTGCCCTTGTCGATCGGCGAGGTACGCCGCCCCGCATGAAAGGCCGGCGTGTTCATGAAGGGCACGACGATCACGCGGCCACTGACCTCGTCGGCACTGAGCTGCTGCGCGAGCTTGCTCAGCGCCACTGGACCTTCGTACTCGTCGCCGTGATTGCCTCCGGTCAACAGGGCTGTCGGCCCCGCACCGCGCTTGATCACGGTGACTGGAATCATCACCGCGCCCCACGCCGAGTCGTCTCGGGAATAGGGCAGCTTGAGAAAACCGTGCTGCACGCCGTCACGCTCGAAATCGACGGAGGCGCTGATCGGGTTGTCGGTCAAATCATTCATGAATCAGGCCTTCACCAACAATTGACGCGGTACGTTGCATAGAGTTTCGACGCCGGTTTCGGTGATCAGAATGCTTTCGGTGATCTCCAGCCCCCAATCGTCCATCCACAGGCCCGGCATGAAGTGGAAGGTCATGCCCGGCTGCAGCACACTGGTGTCGCTGGGGCGCAGGCTCATGGTGCGCTCGCCCCAATCCGGTGGGTAACTGATACCGATCGGGTAACCGCAACGGCTGTCCTTGTGAATATTGAATTTCTCCAGCACGGCGAAAAACGCCCTGGCGATATCACCTGTGGTATTGCCCGGCTTGGCGGCTTCCAGTCCTGCGGCAATACCTTCGACGACGGCCTTTTCACCTTCAACGAAATGCGCAGGCGGCGTGCCGAGGTAGATCGTCCGCGAGAGCGGGCAGTGATAACGCTTGTAACACCCGGCAATTTCGAAAAAGGTGCCAGCGCCCGTCTCGAACGGCGTGTCGTCCCACGTCAGGTGCGGCGCGCTGGCGTCGGCCCCGGTCGGCAGCAACGGCACGATGGCCGGGTAATCACCACCATGCCCGTCGGCGCCGAGAATACCGGTGCTGTAGATCTCGGCGACCAGTTCGTTCTTGCGCATCCCCGGTTCGATGCGTTCGTAGATGCGCGCATGCATGTTTTCGACGATGCGCGCAGCGATGCGCATGTACTCGATTTCCTGAGGCGACTTGACTGCCCGCTGCCAGTTGACTAGCCCGACAGCGTCGATCAGCGTGGCGTTGGGCAGATGCTTTTTCAGCGACAGATAGGCGGCGGCGCTGAAATAGTAATTGTCCATTTCCAGACCGATGTTCAACGCCGACCAGCCGCGCGGCGCCAGCACTTCCTGGCACAGGTAGTCCATCGGGTGGCGCTCGCGGGACTGCACGTAGAAGTCCGGGTAGCCGACAATATTGTCGTGCTGCATGAACACCGTACGCTTGGCGCCATTGGCGTCCTGACCACGGCCGAACCACACCGGTTCGCCGTCCAAGGCCAGCAACACGCATTGGTGAACGTAGAACGACCACCCGTCATAGCCGGTCAGCCAGGCCATGTTTGACGGGTCGGTCACCAACAGCAACTCGATGCCCTGCGCCTGCATCGACTGACGAACCTTGGTCAACCGCTTGGCATATTCATCCCTTGAGAAAGGGAGATTGACGACTATCTGAGACATGCAGATGCCCTCTGTAAATGACGCACTGATGAAAAGGATTGGAGCGAGTCAGCCACCGAAGCGCAGGCCCTTCCCCGCCTCCAGGGCCCGTTCGAAGGCCAGGTTGGCGATCGCGGTGTCCTGAGCGCCGGTACCGGTGAGGTCGCATAAAGTGATTTGGTCATCATCGCTGCGGCCTGGCTTCTGACCGGCGATGACCTGGCCGAGCTCGGCGAAATTCGACTCATCGCTGACGGCACCGGACACCAGCGCGTGATGCAGCTCGCCCAGCACGCGGGTCTGGCTCAAACGGTCGGCGACATAGCGGTCCACCTGTGCGAGCGCCTTCGGCGATATTTCGTTCTTGTGTTCGGCATCGGAGCCCATGGCCGTGATGTGCAACCCCGGCTGCAGATGGCGTGCGTGAATCAGCGGCTCGCGGCTCGGCGTACAGGTGATCGCGATGTCGACACCGTCCATGGCGTCATCCACGCTCTGGCACACCCGAACCGTCAGGCCGGATTCATCACCCAACTGCGCGGCGAAACCTTCGGCCTTGGCGGGATCCCGCGCCCAGAGGCGGACCTCGTCGATGGACCGTACCAGGCGCAACGCCTGCAACTGCAACGCGGCCTGCTCTCCCGCCCCGATCAGCGCGACGCTGCGACTGTTGTCCCGCGACAACCAGCGAGCCGCAACGGCGCCTGCCGCTGCTGTCCTGACGGCGGTGAGGTAGCCGTTGTCCAGCAGCAATGCGTCCAGCAGGCCGGTGCGCGCCGAGAGCAGCATCATCATGCCGTTCAGGCTCGGCAGACCGAGTTTGGGATTGTCGAAAAAGCCTGGGCTGACCTTGATCGCGAAGCGCTCGAGTCCCGGCAGATAGGCTGTCTTCACGTCGACTTCGCCGTTGTGCTCAGGGATGTCCAGTCGCAGGATCGGCGGCATGGCCACCGCCGCCGTGGCCAGCAGCAGAAAGGCGCGTTCGATGGTGTCTACACTCGCGATATCCAGCGCGATACTGCTGCGCAGATCGCTTTCGCTCAACAGGGTGACTTCGCTCATTGATTGGCTCCGGCCAGTACACGCAGGTGTTGTTCGAGGTCGACATTGCGCCCGCTGACGACCACGACGATCGGCCCGGCCGGTTTGATCAGCCCGTCGAGCAAGGCGCTGATGCCGACCGCCGCGGCGCCTTCGACGACTTGCCGCTCTTGAAAGTAGGCGTGCCGAATGCCGTTGCCGATGGAGGCTTCATCCAGCAGATGAACCTGATCGCACAGCGCGCGAGTCATGGAAAAGGTCAGACGGTTGTCGAGACCCACGCCGCCGCCCAGCGAGTCGGCCAGGGTCGGCAACTCCTCGACGTCAACTGGACGCCCGGCCTGAAGACTGGCGTACATCGCTGCACCGCGCTGCATGGAGAGACCGTGCAGACGAATGTTCGGGCTGGCGGCCTTTAGCGCCAGCGCCACACCGCTGAACAGACCGCCACCGGACAGTGGAATCAGTACCTGCGCCACCTTCGGGACCTGCTCAATGATCTCCAGCCCCAGCGTGCCCTGACCGGCAATGATTGCAGGGTGATCGAATGGAGGCAGCAGGACCGCGCCTTGTTCCCGGGCAATTCGCTCGGCTTCACGCTGAGCGTCATCCTGAGAATGACCGACAATGCAGACCTCGGCGCCGAGATCCCGAATTGCTTGCACCTTGTTGGGCGGTACCAGGTGCGACAGGCAGACGGTGGCTTTGACATTCAGCCGGGAAGCGGCATACGCCAGCGCGCGGCCGTGATTACCCGTCGATGCGGCGACCACGCCTTTGTCACGCTGATCAGCGCTCAGTTGCGCGACAGCGTTGCTCGCCCCGCGCAACTTGAAGCTGCCGGTGATCTGTTGCGACTCCAGCTTCAGATAGACCGGGACGCCTATCCGCTTCGACAGACTTGGCGAGTGCTCCATGGGCGTAACCCGCACCTGCGACCCGATGCGCTGGCGAGCGAGATAAACATCGTTGAGTTGCAACCCTGACATGACCGCGTCCTGACTGGCGTGTTGGTCGCAGTCTAAAAGCGGCGAATTGTGCTGATGAATGTACTAGGGCAATTTTTCGGGAAATCTTTTTTGCATCTCGCGTGGTCTGTCGATAACCGCATTACCACGCGGAGCGTGGGAACGATCAACGCCACCCATCGCGACTTGAGTGCAGGCATGGATGCCGCGAGGGCACGGATGTCACCTTAACCTGTGGGAGTCAGCGTGCTGGCGAAGACGGCAGGTCATTCACCCGTAACATGCCTGACCCAATGCTGGCTAAAAATCATGAATGCTCGGGTACTGCCCGAAGATCTCGCGCATGCTGTCCAGCGCATTGCGCATCTCGTCGTCGGTGCACTCGGCGCCGACACACAGCCTGATGCCACGCGCCCTTGGCACACCGCGCACGGTGAACGGGTCGGGCGAGGCCACGGCGATATGCCGCTGGCGAAGGGTTCGCACCAGACTGTCCACTTCCCAATGCTTCGGAATGCCGAGCCAGGTGTTCAGCGAGTTGGGGTGTTGGCCCTGAATGTATTCGCCCAGGTACTCACTGACCATCGCCTGCCGACCGTTCAGCAGGCGGCGTTGCAGACGCAGCAAGGTGTCGGCGCGACCGTCGCGAATCCAGCGCGCGGCCACTTCGGCCATCATCGGCGTGGCCATCCAGCTGTTCACCCGCAGGATGCTTTCGGTGCGCAGCGCCAGACGCTTGGGCACGGTGAGAAATCCGATGCGCATGCCGGTGAGAATCGACTTGGTCATGCTGGTGCAGTAGAACGACAGCTCCGGCAGGTAATGACTGATGGGCGGCGCGCGGTTTTCGTCGAGCAGGGGACCGTACACGTCATCTTCGATGATGTGCACGCCGAAACGCCGGGCAATGTCAGCGATCTCTCGGCGACGACCGTCGGGCATCAGGCTGGTGGTGGGGTTGTTCAGGTTAGGCGTGCAGACCAGTGCCGTGATGCGTTCGTTGCTGCACATGTCCTCGAAATGCTCCGGATCAATGCCGTGCCGGTCCATTTCCAGGCCCTTGAGCGTAAACCCCAGCACTTGCGAATCACCGATCACGCCGTGGTCGGTCAGGCCTTCACAAAGCACCACGTCGTCGGGACCGGCCAGCGATGCCAGGGCCAGGAAGATACCGTGGGCCGCGCCGTTGGTGATCAGGATGTCCTCACGCTCGACGCTCAGGCCCTGTCGCCCGATCCAGTGCGCAGCGGCCTCACGATGAGATTCGAACCCTGCAATCGGCCGGCAGGCGCGGATCCACGGTTGGTCCTCTTCGGTGCTCAGTTCGGCGCAGGTGTCTCGCCAGAAGCGGTCATGTTCCAGGGTGTGCATGATCCGTGCGGTGGAGAAGTCGACCAGCGCGCGCTCGGGGCTGTCGAGAATGTACGTCGCGACCCGGTCGCTCATGCGTCGCGAGACAAAACTGCCGCGCCCGACCTCACAGCGCACCAGGCCCTGCCGCTCCAGCTCTTTGTAGGCATTGGTCACGGTCTGCACGCTGATGCCGACAGCATCGGCCACCTGCCGCTGCGGCGGCAGGCGCTGATCGTCGACCAGCACGGCCTTTTCAATGTCACTGGCAATGGCCTGCACCAGAATCTTGTATTTGGATTCGCCGCCCCGGGCCTGATCCACGGCTGCCCGCCACTTCTGCATCATTGTCAGCTGCCCTCAGATCATCATGCGCACAGCATCTCCCGAGAGTACGCCTCGGGCAATTGTCCTAGTGCAATGCCATGACTGGCAGACCTTTTGTATGCTCGATCACAGGTCGATGCAAACCTGCCGTCAACGCAGTCAAACAACGTCATATCGACCGGTACTGATACGGCCCCGCCGTACGATCGGCAAACAACCGCCGGCTCCAGTACGTTTTGCGCTTAGCGTCACTGCCTCCTAACACAGAGCCGTTTGCAACGGGTCCACAACAAACAGGAGATTTTATCGATGAGCCATTTTGCACACAGCGTCACCCTTCCCTTGCGTCGCCTGTTCGTGGCTTGTGCGTTGTTCGGCTTGACGGCCGGCGCGGCGCAGGCGGCGACCACGCTGGAAACGGTCATGGCCAACAGCGAAATCCGCATCGGCTATGCCAACGAATCGCCATTCGCTTACACCGAAACCAATGGCAACGTCACCGGCGAATCGCCGGAAATCGCCAAGATCATTTTCGCCAGAATGGGCATCAATAAAGTCGATGGCGTGCTCACCGAGTGGGGCTCGTTGATTCCCGGTCTGCGCGCCGGACGCTTTGACGTGATTGCAGCGGGCATGTACATCACCCCTGCCCGCTGCAAGCAAGTGCTCTTCACCGACCCGCAGTACCAGTTGCCCGACGCGTTGCTGGTCGAGAAAGGCAACCCGAAAAAACTTCACAGCTACGAAGACATCGCCAAGAACCCTGACGTGAAACTGGCGATCATGGCGGGCACCGTCAACCTGCAATATGCCCGCGACAGTGGCGTGAAGGACTCGCAGATTCTGCAAGTCCCGGACACCACCGCGCAGTTGCAGGCCGTACGCGCCGGCCGTGCCGATGCCGCCGTCGGTACTCAACTGACCATGAAAGGACTGGCCAGCAAAGGCGGCGAGAAAGTGATGGCCGAGACCGACTTCAAAGACGATCCATCGCACATCGGTTATGGCGCCCTGGCGTTTCGCCCGGAAGACAAGGACCTGCGCGACGCGGTCAATGCCGAGTTGAAGAAATGGCTGGGCACCGAGGATCACCTCAAGACCGTGGCCCCGTTCGGCTTCGACAAGGACAACATCACGACCAAGACCGCCGCCGAGTTGTGCGGCCAGTGAGCCGGTTGGTCTGAATCCCGCCGGGCGCGGCTCCTGTGAACCGCGCCCATTCCCTGCGTAAACCTGAGCAGTGGTCGAGTCATGGGCGAATTACTACCGTTGTTGCTACAGGGCGCCTGGGTCACCCTCCAGGTCACGTTCTACGGATCGGTGCTGGCGATTGTCGCCGCGATCCTCGCTGCGCTTGGGCGAATGTCGCCCTGGCTGCCGGTGCGCTGGTTCTCCATCGCCTACATCGAACTGTTTCGGGGCACATCGTTGTTGGTGCAGTTGTTCTGGCTGTTCTTCGTGCTGCCACTTCCACCCTTCAATGTCGAGATGAGCCCGTTCGCGGTCGCAATCGTCGGCCTGGGGCTGCACATCGGCGCTTACGGGGCCGAGGTGATGCGTGGCGCTATCAGCTCGGTCGCCAAAGGCCAATATGAAGCCTCGGTGGCGCTGAACTTCACGACCTACACGCGCTTTCGCCGGATCATCCTTCCGCAGGCCCTGCTGGCAGCGATTCCTCCGGGCACCAACTTGCTGATCGAACTGCTGAAAAACACGTCACTGGTGTCACTGATCACCCTGTCGGACCTGAGCTTTCGTGCACGCCAGCTCGATCAGGCCACCTTCGAAACCCTGAAGATTTTCAGCCTGGCGCTGATCATGTATTTTGTTATGGCGCAGCTGATCAACTTCGCGATGCGTCGTCTAGAGGGCCGCTTGAGCCGGGGCCGGATGCGCGGAGGTCTGTCATGAAGAACTTCTTTGACTGGCCGTACGCGATGCAGCTCCTTCCGGAGCTGTTGCGCGCCTCCCTCAACACGCTGGGCATCACCCTGATCGGTTTCCTGATCGCCATCGTGCTCGGCCTGTTCCTGGCCATCGGGCGTCGCAGCAAACACTACTGGCTGTCCTGGCCAACCACACTGGTGATCGAGTTCATTCGCAGCACGCCGCTGCTGATTCAGGTGTACTTCCTGTACTACGTGCTGCCCAACTACGGGGTCAGCATGAGCGCGATGCAAGTGGGCATCATCGGCATCGGCGTGCATTACGCCTGCTACATCGCCGAGGTCTATCGCAGCGGCCTGGACGCCGTTCCTCGCGCTCAATGGGAAGCGGTGACGGCATTGAACATGACGCCCTACATCGCCTACCGCAACATCATCCTGCCCCAGGCGTTCCGGCCGATCCTGCCGCCGCTGGGCAACTACCTGATCGCCATGCTCAAGGACACGCCGGTACTGTCCGCGATCACAGTGGTGGAGATCATGCAGCAGGCGAAAAACATTGGATCGGAAAGCTTCCGTTATCTGGAGCCGATCACCCTCGTCGGCCTGTTCTTCCTGGCTTTGAGCATCGTTCTGGCCTATCTGGTACGGCGCCTCGAATTGCGCCTGGAGCTACGCTAATGACTTCTACCGTATCCAACGCATCGGCCTCGTTCGCGCACCTTCAACAGCGCTCGCCGATTGCGCACCCACATGAGGCCCACGCCATGCCCCTGCCCGACACGGCCCAGCCTCTGGTGAGTTTCAAGGACGTGACCAAGCGTTACGGCAACTTCACCGTGCTGGACACCCTCAACCTGGACGTTGCACCTGGCGAGAAAGTCGCCATCATCGGCCCCAGCGGCTCGGGCAAATCCACCCTGCTGCGCGTGTTGATGACACTGGAAGGCATCGACGAAGGGCAGATTTACGTCGATGGTGAGTCCCTCACACACATGCCGGGTCGCGGCGGGCTGCTGGTCCCGGCCAACGACCGGCACATACGCAAGGTGCGCGGCAAGATCGGCATGGTGTTCCAGAGTTTCAACCTGTTCCCGCACATGACGGCGTTGCAGAACGTCATCGAAGCACCCGTGCATGTGCTGGGCATCAATGCCAAGGAAGCCCGCGAGCGCGCCGCCGACCTGCTGGAACTGGTCGGTCTGGGCGCCAAGTTCGATCATTACCCTTCGCAGCTTTCCGGCGGTCAGCAACAACGTGTCGCCATCGCCCGCGCACTGGCGATGCGCCCCAAGGTGATGCTGTTTGACGAGGTCACTTCGGCCCTCGACCCCGAGCTCTGCGGCGAAGTGCTCAACGTGATTCGCAAGCTCGGCGCCGAGCACAAGCTGACCATGCTGATGGTCACTCACCAGATGGGGTTTGCGCGGGAGTTCGCTGATCGGGTGTGCTTCTTCTACAAGGGACAGATCCACGAGCAGGGTTCGCCGTCGCAGATTTTCGAGAACCCACAACAGGAACGGACGCGCGCATTCCTGAGCGCAGTGAAAGAGGCGAACTGAGCGAAATGTCAGGGTGTGGCGTTTCGGCTTTTAGCGCGATTTCGCCCCCGCGAGTCGCGAGCGGAGTGCCGCCAAACATGACAGATGACAACGATTTGCATCAGACCCTTTCAATAACGACATTGGGCAGGCCGCCACAGGGCATAACCTCAATCACCCGCTAAGCTTGCTCTGTTGACGCTTGCTTTAGACATCGCTCGGGGGAGATGAACCATGCTCATCAAATGGGTTGTGGCTGCGTTGCACGTGTTGGCATTCGGCTTCGCACTGGCGGCGGTTCTGGCGCGGGGACGGGCGTTGCGGCGACTGCGCACCGACGACCCGCGCTCTTTTCGCGATGTGTTCGTGGTCGACAACATCTGGGGCGTGTCGGCCGGCATACTGCTGATCACCGGTGCGTTTCGGGCCTTTGGCGGACTGGAAAAAGGCTCGTTCTACTACCTGCATCAGCCGCTGTTTCATCTGAAAATGACGGCATTCGTCGCGATTCTCGCGCTGGAAGTCGTGCCGATGTTCGCCCTGATCAAATGGCGCATCGCGTTCAAGCGAAACCAGCCCATCGACACCTCACGCTCAAGACGTTTCGCGCGGATCAGCCACATGGAAGCGGCATTGATGGTGGTCATCGTGATCGCCGCGACCGGAATGGCGCGCGGAATTCTGTTGAGCTGATGACGCCGTTTGCTGAGGACGCGGAGCGTCCGGAGCGGCGTTACCACGCGGAGCGTGGGAACGATCAACTCGCCCAGAAAAACATTGATCGTGCCCACGCTCTGCGTGGGCATGCAGCCCCTGACGCTCTGCGTCAACGCGCCTGGGAAGCAGACCGTCCGTACTGGCGTCGCCACGCGGAGCGCGGGAACGATCAGCCCGTCTCAGCTCACCCAGAAAAACATCAACGCCAGGTTCGCGGCCGAGATCAGGCCGAACAGGCCCCAGGCCAATGTTTTGGTCAGGGCATTGTTGGCGAACGGGCCCATCAGTTGTTTGTCGCTGGTGAAGCGAATCAGGGGCCACAAGGCGAAGGGCAGTTGCAGGCTGAGCACGACCTGGCTGAGCACCAGCATCCTGCCCACCGCGCCGTCGCCGAACCAGATGACGCCAGCCAGCGCCGGGATCAATGCCAGTGCGCGGGTGATCAGGCGGCGCTGCCAGCAGGGAATCTTGGTCTTGAGGAAACCTTCAAGTACGACCTGACCGGCGATGGTGCCAGTAAACGTCGAGCTCTGCCCCGCTGCCAGCAACGCGACACCGAACAGCACGCTGGCAAGCGCGCCACCCACCAACGGGTCGAGCAGGTGATAAGCATCCTGGATTTCCACCACATCCGCATGACCGGTCCCATGGAACGCCGCAGCGGCGAGGATCAGGATCGCGGCGTTGATCACCAGCGCCATGCTCAACGAAGCAATCGTGTCGACCCGCGCATAGCGAATCGCACTGGCCTTGCTCTCCACCGATGTGCCGTTGACCCGGGTCTGTACCACCGATGAGTGCAGATACAGGTTATGCGGCATGACGGTGGCGCCCAGAATACCGATGGCAATGTACAGAGGCTCCTGTTGACTCAGTACATCCCATGACGGTTTCAGACCCGCGGCGACGTCCGGCCAGAACGGTTTGATCAGCACCAGTTCGATAAAGAAGCAGGTGGCGATGGTCGCGATCAGGCCCATCACGATAGCTTCCAGACGGCGAAAGTTGGCGCCCTGAAGGGCGAGCACGATCACCGTATCGAAGGCAGTCAACGCCACGCCCGTGGTGATCGACACCCCCAGCAACAAGTGAAATGCCAGCGCCGCGCCGAGCACTTCGGCCAGGTCGGTCGCCAGGATCGACAGCTCGGCGAGCATCCATTGGCCCATCCCTACCCGATGGCTGTAGCGCTCGGCGGACAGTTGGGCGAGGTCGCGGCCGGTGGCGATGCCCAGTCGCGAACACAGGTTCTGCAAGACCATGCCCGACAAGCTGGCTAAGACCACCACGAACAGCAATGCATAACCGAAGCGCGAGCCTGCTTCGATTGCCGTGGCCCAGTTGCCGGGGTCCATGTAGCCGATGGAGATCAGCAGGCCGGGGCCGACGAACAACATCAATTTGCGAAGAAAGGAGGCGTTGGCCGGGATGGCCACGCTGTCAGTCACGGCCGAGGGGCAGAACGGAGCGGTTGCGGTGGTCGGGAGTCTGTATTTCACGGGAGTCCGGCGAATGCAATTCATCAGCCGCGAAGCTTAAACTCGTAGAAATGTTTTGTCTTGAATCTCTGTAAAAGCTCTAACATGCGTCGTCCCACGGATCTGGAAAACAATAAATGTCCTCACCTTCCCAAGCCTTTGGCACCGCTGATGCCCCACAAAAACCCACCGATGGCGTCGACCCGGTTCGCGCCGCACTGATCTCCGCCCGCATTGACCGTCTGCCCGCCGTGGCCACGATCTGGAAGCTGGTCGCGCTGCTCTCCATTGGCGGGTTCTTCGAACTGTACGACTTGTTCCAGACCGCCTACATCAGTCCCGGTCTGATTCGCGCCGGCCTTTTTGCGACCGGTGCGCAAGGCGTTTTCGGTTTCTCCGATCAGGCAGCCTTTGCCTCGGCGACCTTTCTGGGCCTGTTCCTCGGCGCCAGCTTGCTCAGCCCGATCGCCGACCGCTTCGGTCGCCGCGCCATTTTCACCTTCGCGCTGATCTGGTACACCCTGGCCACCGTGCTGATGGGTATGCAGACCTCGGCGTTGGGCATCATCTGCATGCGCTTTCTGGTGGGCATCGGCCTGGGCATCGAGCTGGTGACCATCGATGCCTACCTGTCGGAGCTCGTGCCCAAACGCATGCGCAGTTCGGCGTTCGCGTTTGCGTTCTTCGTCCAGTTTCTGTCGGTGCCCTCGGTGGCGCTGATGTCCTGGTGGCTGGTGCCGCAAGACCCGTTCGGGATTGCCGGTTGGCGCTTCGTGGTGCTGGCCAGCGCGGTGTTCGCGCTGTTCATCTGGTGGCTGCGCTCGCGCTTGCCCGAGTCGCCCCGCTGGCTGGCGCAGCATGGGCGGTTCGCCGAAGCCGAGAAGATCATGGATGACCTCGAAGCCCGCTGCGTGAAAGACCACGGCAAGGCGCTGGACGAGCCGGAAACGCACAACGTTGCGGTGGAAGGCAAAGGCCGCTTCGCCGATATCTGGCAACCGCCCTATCGCCGCCGAGCCCTGATGCTGATCGTGTTCCATGTGTTTCAGGCCATCGGTTTCTTCGGCTTCGGCAACTGGCTCCCCGCGCTGCTTTCGGGGCAAGGCGTGAGCGTGACCCACAGTCTGGCGTATGCCTTCATCATCACCCTCGCCTACCCGCTGGGCCCTTTGCTGTTCGTGAAGTTCGCCAACCGTTTCGAGAACAAATGGCAGATCGTCGGCTCCGCTCTGGGCGCCATGATCTTCGGCACCCTGTTTGCCCAGCAAAGCTCCGCGGCAGGACTGATTGTCTGCGGCGTGATGATCACGTTCTGCAACGCCTGGCTGAGCTTTGCGTATCACTCGTATCAGAGCGAACTCTTTCCCACCAACATCCGCGCCCGCGCGGTGGGGTTCTGCTACTCGTTCAGCCGACTGTCCACGGTGTTCAGCAGCCTGCTGATCGGTCTGTTTCTCGACCACTTCGGCACGCCAGGGGTGCTGACATTCATCGTCATCAGCATGCTGATCGTGATCATCACCATCGGTGCCTTCGGTCCACGGACGCGCAACCTGGCACTGGAAGACATTGCCCATCGCTGATGTTTTTTTATCCCACGACCGGGGCCAGGATGTGCTTGACTCCTCCTACCCTTGTCACCTTTGGCTGGAGGAGATCATGAGCGGTTCACGCCCCGAAAACCCTGACGCAGACGTACAGGACGTGACATTTCCGGAAACGGTTCCCGACCCGGTGGAGACCGACTGCGACCCCGTCGACGAGGGCTGCAATCCCGAGACAGGCTTCGAGCCAGGCACCGAGATGGTCCCGGAGAAAGGGGATTTCCATACCCGACCGGAACACTGAGCATCTTCAAAGCAACGGCACCCTGCCGATAATTCAACTGCTTGCGGCCCTATAGGAGTGAGCTTGGTCTGGGCGGCATTCCGACGAACGCGGTGGGTCAGCGACATCAATGCTGAATGCCCCTCCGCCTTCGCTGCCCTCGTAACCTCGGACGTCTCCCACAGGGTTCGCGTCGTTCCGATTCGGCGGTTGAAGGCACCCGTCATGGTGTCTGGAGAGAATGCGCCTAACGAATACCCAACCGCTTTGCCAGCCGGCTGAGGTTCGCACGATCCAGTTTCAACTCGCGCGCGACCTCGGCCCATTTGCCCTGATGGCGTGCCAACGCGTCGTTGATGACCACCGCCTGAAATGCATCGACGGTCTCCTTCAGCCCTTCCCCCGGCTTGACCACCGGTGAAGCGTCTGCGAGCACTGCCGGCATTGGGGCCGGAATCTGCACACCTTCATCCAGCCCGAGCGCCTCTGGCTCGATGGTGAGGATGCGCGGCCGTTGCGCGTGACGGGACAGCGCCTTGAGGACGGCACGGCTGATCAAATGCTCCAGCTCGCGGACGTTGCCCGGCCACGGATACGCCAGCAGCACCTTCTGCGCCTCGGGGCTTATGCGCAGGCTGCGCAATCCCATCCGTGCGCGGTTCTCTTCCAGAAAGTAACCGGCCAACAGCAAGGCATCGCGGCCACGCTCGCGCAAGGGCGGGACCACCAACGGGTACACGCTCAAGCGGTGATAGAGGTCGGCGCGGA
Source organism: Pseudomonas sp. NFACC02 (assembly GCF_900110765.1). Taxonomy (GTDB): domain Bacteria; phylum Pseudomonadota; class Gammaproteobacteria; order Pseudomonadales; family Pseudomonadaceae; genus Aquipseudomonas. Next base: position 91,454 of record NZ_FOEO01000005.1, on the reverse strand, counting down.
AACGCCCGGCCCGGACTTCTTCGGCGAGGTCACGGTTGGTCGCCGCGATGATGCGCACGTCAACACGATGCTCCTGATCGGAACCGACGCGCTGCAATTGCCCGCTCTGCAACACCCGCAGCAGCTTGGCCTGCACCGGCAGTGGCAACTCCCCGACCTCATCCAGAAAGATCGAGCCGCCATCGGCGAGCTCGAACTTGCCGCTTCGCCCACTCACGGCGCCCGAAAAGGCGCCTTTGACGTGCCCGAACAGCTCGCTCTCGACCAGCATCTCGGGCAACGCGGCGCAGTTCAGGCTGATCAGCGGTTTCTGTGCGCGGGGGGATTGCAGGTGAATGGCCTCGGCGACCAGTTCCTTGCCGACACCCGTCTCTCCGGTAATGAGAACGGTCAACGGGCTGTTGCCCACCAACTGGATCTCTTGTTGCAGGCGCCTATGCACCGCGCTCTGTCCGATCAGCTCACGCGGCCCTCGCCCACCCGCCGCCCGCTTGTAGACCTCGGTCAGTTGCCGCTGGTCTTCGAAACTGCGCGCCAACTGATTGATGCGCTCACTGGCCATGACCGTGGCCGACGCCAGACTGGCAAACGCTTGCAGGTTGTCCAGATCGACGCTGCCAAAACGGGAGGGGTCCAGCGAGTCCAGCGTGATCAACCCCCACAGGGTGTCCTGCACATACAAAGGACAGCCCAGACAGTCATGAACTTCCAGTTGCCCGTGCAGCCCCTCCACCAGCCCGTCATAGGGGTCCGGCAAGTCGCAGTCAGTAGAGAAGCGCGTCGGCTCGCGGTTTTGCGAAATGATGTCCAGACGCGGGTGTTCGCCCAGTCGGAAGCGGCGCCCCAACGTGTCCGGGCTCAGCCCCTCGACCGACAGCGGCACGAACGCATCGCCCTCAAGCTTGAGCAGGGCCACGGCATCACACGGCAACAGCTGACGCAACGAGCGCAGAAGACGGCGGTAGCGTTCGTCATCCGGAAGGTCACGAGACAGGTCGGCCACCAGAGGGACAAGCGCCAGTAACAAGGGATGGGTCATGCGGACTCCAGACACAGCGATCCAGATCAGGAAGGCAAAAACGCGGTCATTATGACACCGGCTCAGGTTAAAACGACAGCGGCCAGCGGCCGTCTTCACAGTCAGTGATCAGTCGCCAATTAACCGCCGCAGGGTGTTGCAAAACTGAAACGAATGAGGCGAATAACACGGTACTGGAAGGCCGTTTTATTCTGACGCCAACCGAACGCCGGGGTTTGGCGGGTCGGTTAATTTAAATGAAGTTGTGAAAAAAAGTTTTTGTTTATAGTCGTGTCGACTCGCTACGGAGCATTCGACATGGCAAGAATTCAGGGAAGAGTTCAAGAGACTTTCCCACCCTTGGTAGTTGATCTGGACGGAACGCTGCTGCGTTCCGATCTGCTCATGGAAACGGCGATGGCTTTCGTCAGAAGCCAGCCATTGAAGGTGTTCAAGCTGCTGGGCTGGCTGCTCAAGGGCAAAGCCGCGCTCAAGGAAGGCCTTGCGCTGGAGACGCAGATCGACGTCTCCGTGCTGCCATACGACCCGCAGATCATTGAGCTGATCAATGCCGAGAAAGCCACCGGGCGGATGATTGTACTTGCCACGGCGAGCCATGTAAGTCTTGCCGAGCGTATTGCCGAGCATTTGCAGTTATTCGACCTGGTATTGGCTTCCAATGCCAACCGAAACTTGTCCGGCAATAATAAGCGCGACCTCTTGGTTGCACATTATGGCGAAGGCGGCTTCGACTACATCGGCAACTCAAAAGATGATTTGCCGATCTGGACTGTTTCGCGCCAGGCCTACGTGGTCAACCCGGATCCCGGCGTGGAACGGCGCGTCAAGGCAATGACTCAAGTCGAGCCGACCCTGCGCACCAACACCGCCAGCCTGCGTGACTGGCGCAGGGCGACGCGCTTGCACCAGTGGCTGAAGAACGCGCTGATCTTCGTGCCCTTGCTGGCGTCTCATCGATTCACCCAGTTTGACCTGATGCGGGACGGTGTCTTCGCCTTCTTGTGCTTCGGCCTCTGCGCCTCCAGCGTTTACATCCTCAATGATTTGCTGGACCTGGGCGACGACCGACACCACAAGAGCAAATGCAATCGTCCTTTCGCCAGCGGCCGCCTGTCGATCAAGGCCGGGCTGATCGCCGTGCCGACGCTGTTGCTCGCGGCCTTCGGCGCAGCGCTGTTGCTTCTGCCGTGGCAATTCTCAGCGGTCATGGCGGCGTACTACGGCCTGACCCTCGCCTATTCGCTGCAACTCAAACGCCTGATGGCCGTGGACGTGATCGTGCTGGCCATGCTGTACACCTCTCGAATCATCGCCGGGGTCGCGGCATTCAACCTGACGCTGACCTTCTGGATCCTCGCGTTTTCAATGTTCATCTTCCTCAGCCTCGCCATGGTCAAACGCTACGCCGAATTACGCGATGCGCGAGTGCGTGAAGTCACCACCATGGCCCGCGGTCGTGGTTACTACCCGGGAGACCTGGACATGATCGCCTCGCTGGGGGCCTCGTCGGGGTACCTGGCGGTGATGGTTCTGGCGCTGTACATCCAGGATGCCAAGACCACGGCCCTGTACGTCACCCCGCACCTCATCTGGCTGGCCTGCCCGTTGCTGCTGTTCTGGGTGACCCGCGTATGGATGCTGACCCATCGTGGCCAGATGAACGAAGACCCGGTGGTGTTCGCGATCCGTGACCGCACCAGCCAGGTGATCGGCGCCGTATTCCTCCTGATGTTCTGGATTGCCGCATGAGCGCACCGCTGTATTCCTGGGGCCGCTTTCCCGACAATCCGCAGCGAGGTCACAGTTGCGTGTGGCTGGACGACCTGCCCACGCACCTGGACAAGGTGATTGGCGAGCACAGCACCAGCCTGCCCTATGGCAACGGCCGCAGTTACGGCGACAGTTGCCTGGCGTCCAGTGATCAAGTCCTGCACATGCGCTCGCTGGATCGGTTGATCGACGCGGATTGGGACACAGGCCTGCTCAAGGTCGAGGCCGGCATCACGCTCGCCGACGTGCTGACGGTGGCCATCCCTCGCGGCTGGTTTTTGCCGGTGACGCCGGGCACTCAATACGCCACGGTCGGCGGCGCCATCGCCAACGATGTGCACGGCAAGAACCACCATGTACGCGGTACCTTTGGCCGCCATGTTCGCAGCTTCGGCCTGTTGCGCCACGGCCAGCCGGAAGTGGTCTGTTCGCCCAGTGTCAACGCGTCGCTGTTTTCAGCAAGCATTGGCGGGCTGGGGCTGACCGGGGTCATTCACTGGGCACAACTTCAGTTGATGCCGATCCGCACCAGCCAGATCGACACCACGACGGTGCGTTTCGCCAACCTGGCGGAGTTCTTCAGCCTGTCCCACGAACTCGACGACCAACATGAATACAGCGTGGCCTGGGTCGACTGTCTGGCCAAAGGTGCCGACACCGGACGTGGGGTATTCATCGTCGGTGACCACGCGCAATACGGCTCGCTTGAAGTCGGTCGGCGGGCAAAGCTCAGCCTGCCGCTCACACCGCCGGTGTCATTGATCAACAAACTGTCGCTAAGCGCCTTCAACAACCTCTATTGGCGCATGCACCCGAGCCAGAGGACGGTTGGACGCAGTGCTTACGAGCCGTTTTTCTACCCGCTCGACCGGATCCTGCATTGGAACCGCATCTACGGTCGTCGGGGCTTTCAGCAGTATCAATGCGTGATTCCAACGGCCAATGCCGAGCCTGCGATGGGTGAACTGTTGCGGGCCATTGCCGATTCAGGCCAGGGCTCGTTTCTCGCCGTGCTCAAGCGCTGCGGTGACGTGGCTTCGCCGGGCCTGCTGTCGTTTCCGATGCCGGGCACGTCACTGGCGCTGGACTTTGCGCAGAGCGAGCACCTGGAAAACGTTGTATTCCCGCGTCTGGACGACATCGTCCGGGCGGCGGGAGGCCGCTTGTATCCGGCCAAGGATGCCCATATGAGCGGCGCGGACTTTCGTCAGGCATACCCTGCCTGGGAGCGACTGGAAGCGCTGCGCGATCCCGCCCTGATGTCCCGTTTCTGGAGCCGCGTACTGTCATGACAAACGCATCGAAAAAAGTGCTGATCATCGGCGCAACCTCGGCCATTGCCAGCGCCTGCGCCCGGTTGTGGGCCAGTGAAGGCAGCGATTTTTTCCTCGTCGCGCGCAACGTCGACAAACTGCAGCAGACCGCCGCGGACCTCAAGTCGCGCGGTGCGAAGAACGTGACCCTGCACGAGATGGACGCCAACGACATCGACGCTCATCCGCTGATGCTCGGGCGATGCCTGACGGCCCTCGGCCAGATCGACATCGCGTTGATCGCCCACGGCACCCTGCCCGACCAGAAAGCCTGTGAGCGCGACGTGAACCTCGCGTTGCGCGAGTTCGCCAACAACTGCACCTCGGTGATCGCCCTGCTGACCTGCCTGGCGATGCAGTTCGAAACCCAGCGGTGCGGCAGTCTGGCGATCATCTCGTCGGTGGCAGCCGATCGCGGACGGCCTTCGAATTATCTGTATGGCAGCGCCAAGGCCGCCGTGTCGACCTATTGCGAAGGTTTGCAGGCGCGCCTGTTCAAGGTCGGCGTTCACGTCACCACGATCAAACCGGGGTTCGTCGATACCCCGATGACCCAAGGCCTGTCTCTGCCCGCCGCACTGCTGGCGCAACCGGCACAGGTTGCCCAACGGATCGTCAAAGGCATCGCCAACAAAGTGCCGACCCTTTACGCACCCGGATTCTGGGCCTTGATCATGCTGGTCATTCGCTCCATCCCGCAGCCGCTGTTCAAGAGGCTCAACCTGTGAACCCCGTTGATGCTCACGAACGGTCGCACTTGTCGGGCTGGCGTTACCGGGCGGTGTTGCTGTCGGTGGTCGGGTCAGCGCTGGGCTATCTGGGCTTTTCGCTCTGGGGCGGCTGGCACGCGGTCGGCGCGGCGGTCAGCGAAGTCGGTCTGGTCGGCATCGTCATTGCGCTGTTCATGTCCTCGGTCAACTACGGCCTGCGTTTCATGCGCTGGCAAACTTACCTCAGGGTACTCGGCCACCCCATGCCCTGGCGCCCTAGCCTGAACATTTACCTTGCCGGATTCGCCTTGACCACGACGCCCGGAAAAGCCGGTGAAGCGTTGCGCGGCGTCCTCCTCAAGCGTTGGGGGGTGCCTTATCCGCAGAGCTTCGCGGCGTTCTTCAGCGAGCGCCTGTCGGACCTGTTCGCGGTGGTGCTGCTGACGCTGTTTGGCCTGTCGCTGTACCCCGAAGCGCTGCCCATGATCGTGGTGGGCGTCGCACTGGTAATGGTCGGTCTACTGGTGCTGTCGCAGCGGCGCTTGCTCGAACGCCTGACCCGGAGTGTGCCGACTGGGGGCGGCAAAGTCATGGGCCTGCTTCGCCACCTGCTGCAGGTGTTGCTGCACGCACAACAGTGTCATCGACTGCGCCTGATGTTCGGCCTGACGATCCTGAGCGTAATCGCCTGGAGTGCCGAAGCCCTGGCCTTTGACTGGATTCTGAAATGGATGGGCGCCGACATTCCGCTGACATTCGCGGTGTTCGTCTATGCGCTTGCAATGTTGGCCGGGGCCGTCAGCTTCATGCCGGGTGGCCTGGGTGGCGCGGAAGCGGTGATGGTCGGCCTGCTGGTCTGGAAAGGCATGAGCAGTGCCGACGCGGTGGCCGCCACCGTGTTGATCCGCCTTGCCACGCTGTGGTTCGCCGTGGCCATCGGCGCCCTGATGTTGTTCAAGCTCAATGGCGAGAAAACGCCGGAAAGCCAACCGCTTCAATCACACGATTCATGAGTAAAACAGGGACAGGAGTGCAGTTCATGGTGGCAGCAGTACGTAATCGAGCAGCGACAGTGATTCCCCTGCTGCTGGTGATCGGGGCAATCATCGCCAGTTTTCTGGCATCAAGCGGGCCCATTCAATGGATGGACAATGGCGTGTTCCTGGCCGATGCCGCGCAAGGCGTGTATTTCAGCCAGACGCTCGGCCCGCTGGACCATCCGCTTTACCTGTTCGTGACCACTGCGCTGTATGCCGGTTTCGGTCCCTTGGTGCTGAGCTTCATGAACTCGCTGCTGCTGATTCCATTGGCGTGGGCGATCTACCGGCTGGCAAAGGGCGTTGGCGCCACGACGCAGCTTGCGCTGCTTTGCGCTGCCGCCGCGATCCTGTGTCATTGCGTGTTCTGGGTCTCGACCAAAGCGGAGGTGTACATCCTCCACGTGGTGTTGGTGACGCTGGCGTACATGCTGCATTTCGACGAAAAGTTCAGGCTGGGCGCGCTGCAGAAGCTGTTCCTGATCGGCATGCTGACCGGCCTCGCCGGGGCGATTCATCAACTGACCTTCATCGTGCTGTTTCCGCTGTACGTGCAACTGCTGTGGCAGCACAAGTGGCGCATGCTGATCACGTTGCCGGGTTTTGCCCTGGGCTTCAGCGTGGCGTTTCCGGGTATCGCCAACGAGCTGCACGCCGGTGTCAGCCTCTACGACATCGGGCATCGTTACCTGATCGGTATCCCTGACAGAACCGCTGAGCAGAGCTGGCAAGGGTCGCTGTTCCGCTTCGATGACATGTGGCACGAGAAGAACTCGGTGGCGCTGATGATGCTGTCGCTGATCGGGCCACAAGTGGTGGGGTTGGTGATGTTTCCCAAAAACCCGAAACTGCGCCTGTTGTGGTGGGCGGCGATGATGAACTTCATCTTCGCGGTTTCGTATAACGTCACCGACCGGTTCACCTTTTTTCTGCCAGGGGCTGTGTTGTTGAGCGTCATTGGTGTGATGCAGTTGCAAGCGCTGCTGCAACGCACCGCAGCGGCCCCGCTGGTGAACGCTGCACCGCTGGCTGCGCCGGTGACCATCCTTGCGGTCTTTGCAATCTATTCCAGTGGCGTCATCGACCTGCCGACGCACAAGGAAGCGTTGCCCTTCAGGGATGACATTCACTATTTCATGGCGCCTTACTTGCGTGACCGCTCCGCCGAGCAGTTTGTCCTCAGCTATGAAAAATCCGCCCCGCAAGGCGCGCTGATCATCTCCGACTGGACCCCCAACGGCGCCCTGCGCTCGGCCCAGGCGGCGGGCCTGTTGCAGAACCGGACGTTCGAGCTGTGTGAGGAAGTGCAAAACATCGACGCCTACCTGAAAGGCCCGGGCGCGTACCTGGCGCGCACCAGCTACTGCGACGTGATTGCTGGCCGGTTTGATTTGCAGACGTTGCCGGTGGGGTACGAGTTAAGGGCCAAGTAGCCCGGACATGCTTCTGCACGAAGGGGTGAGCGACACGTTTCAGGCGTTTGATTCTGGCCGCAGGAACGCGCCTACCCGGAGGGCGTGGTAGGAGCGTGGCTTGTCCCGCGATCTGGCGCGAAGCGGCAGTAACGTCAGGCAACCCGGTGGGTCAGAAAGACCGCATCAGCCGGGTCTGCTGCCGGTGCCCGGCAGATCGCGGGACAACGTGGAGCGCCACCCCGGCACGTCCTACTCCTCCGGCAGAATCAAAAGCGACGCAGCGGTCTGCCTCTGATCTCGCTTCTGATCTGCTTACTGTTTTGAGGTTCGCGGTTGGTGGGTTTGTTGGGTTTGTTGGGTTTGGCATTGGGAGGGTGGGCAGATCCATTTCCTGGGGTGGGGCCGAATCACCTTTCCGCCCCTCCGGCGGGTCACTTTTGAAAAGGCACCAAAAGTAACCAAAAGTGCCCGGCTCCTGGTTGGGCCCTCGTTCCTC
>NZ_FOEO01000005.1:0-82619 GCF_900110765.1 Pseudomonas sp. NFACC02 | reverse complement strand
GATCTGGCGCAAAGCGGCAGCAAAATCAGGCGACCCGGTTGTGCCTGACACACCGCATGCACAGGTCTTGCTGCCGGTTCCCGGCAGATCGCGGGACAAGGTGGAGCGCCACCCCGGCACGTCCTACGCCTTTGGCAGATGCAAATGAGCGACACACGGCACACCCTCTGCAGAATCGAAGGCAACCTCAAACGCCTCGACACTTCAGTGTCCCGCCTTCTCTAGCGCCGCTTCCTTATGCATCGCCAGATGCCCGGTCTTGTCGCTTTTGACTTCATACTGAGGCGCGTCGGGCGATGCGGGGCGGTGGCGGCCCATGAACTCGCAATCCTTGGTATGGACCTTGGTGACCTTGCCCACCACATGCCCGACATCGGAGTTCCAGCGCACGTGATCGCCGACCTTGAAAGCGTGAGCCATGATGCCTCTCCTCCAGTCAGGGCTGCCAGAGCGTCTGGCTGCCTTCGAGTTTGCGGTCCAGAAAACTTGCCGCGCTGATCAGCGCCAGGTGACTCAACGCCTGCGGTGTGTTGCCCAGATGATGGCCGTGGGTGTCGAACTCTTCGGCGTACAGCCCCAACGGGTTGGCGTAGCGCAGCAGTTGTTCGAATTCCAGGTACGCCTGGTCGACGCGGCCGGCCCGGGCCAGGCACTCGACGTACCAGAACGAGCACGCCACAAAGGCGCCTTCTTCGCCTTCCAGGCCATCCCCATAATCGTCGTCATTGCGGTAGCGGAAGACCATCCCGTCTCGCACCAGCGTGCGCTCAATGGCTTCAAGGGTTTTGATCCATTTGGGATCGCTCGCCCCGACGAACCGCACCAGCGGCATCAACAGCATGGAGGCGTCCAGGTTCTTGCTGCCCTTGTGTTGAACGAAATGCCCAAGCTCCGGGTTCCAGAAGTTTTCCCAGATGTCGTCGTGAATCGCCTGGCGCGTCTTGTCCCACTTTTCGAAAGGCGCAGGCAGTGAGCGTTTGAGCGACAGACGCAATGCGCGGTCCAGCGCCACCCAGCACATCAGCCGTGAGTGAAGAAAATGCTGATCGTCGCCACGCATTTCCCAGATACCCACGTCCTTGGTGTTCCAGGTCTCGCACAGCTCATTGACCAGGCGGCTCGCGTGTTGCCACCCTTCATGAGAGATCGCTTCGCCATATTTGTTGGCCAGGTACACCGCGTCCATCAACTCGCCGTAAATATCGAGCTGCGTCTGTTTGTACGCCTCGTTGCCGATGCGCACCGGTCTGGCGCCGCCGTAGCCCGACAGATGGGTCAAGTTCTCTTCAGGCAGTTCCTCACGCCCGTCCAGCGAATAGAGAATGCCCAGCCGGGTGGACTCTTCGCAGCAGTCCCCCATACGCCCGCGGACCCACTTCATGAAGTCGTTCGCTTCGTCGGTATAGCCGAGCCGCATGAACGCATACACCGTGAACGACGCATCGCGAATCCAGGTGTAGCGATAGTCCCAGTTACGCTCTCCGCCCTCTTCCTCCGGGAGTCCGAAGGTGGCGGCTGCGACGATTCCGCCGTGCTTGCGTGACGTCAGCAGCTTGAGCGCCAGCGCCGAGCGATTGACCGTCTCGCGCCAACGCCCTCGGTAATTGGAATGGCGGCTCCAGTGCTGCCAGAAATTCACCGTGTTCTTGAGGTCGCCGTCACATTGAGTGGCCCTGACCTGCTCGTCTTCGGCACCGCCGAGCATGAACTCCGCGATGTCGCCTTGCTTCATCTGGAACTCGGCGACGGCTGCCTGCCCTTCAATCGTCAATGCCGTGGTCGCGGCGAGGCGCAGGCCCGGTTGCCCGGCGGCGGTGAACACCACGTCCTCCCCCGCCATTTGAGCCTGGGTGTCTGCGCGGCTGTAGTCATGACGTACCCGACACAGCATCCGCACGCGCGCCGTGCCATGGCGAACGTGAATACGGCGTACCAAACGCGGCAAATCGTCGACATCGGACGCAATCGGCATCAAATCAGTGACCTCAACCACGGCGTCCCTTGCGATCCAGCGGGTCATCAGGACGTTCGTTTCCGGGAGGTACAACTGCTGCCGACGAGCGTCGGGCAAGAGCGGCGACAACTGGAAAATCCCGGCCTCCGGCGTGTCCAGCAGCGCGCTGAAAATACTGGGGCTGTCGAAATCGGGCCAGCAGCAGAAATCGATGCTGCCCGTGTCGGCCACCAGCGCCGCGCTGCGCATGTCGCCGATGATCCCGTGATTCTCGATGGGGTTCTGCGCCTCATCGCGTAGGCCGTTCTGAGGCGGTTGAGTGTGTCCCACACGATTAGCCATTGTGCCGGAACTCCGGGTACAGGCTCATGCCACCGTCGATGAACAGCGTGGTGCCATGGACATAATCGGACGCGTCGGACGCCAGCCAGACCACCGCATTGGCGACGTCTTCGGGCTCACCGACACGGCCGTAGGGAATCAGCTCCAGGAGCTTCTTTTCAGCATCGCCAGACGTGGCCTGGGTGTTGATCGCGGTGCGAATCGCCCCGGGGGCGATGCTGTTCACCCGAATCCGTTGCTCGCCGACTTCCTGGGCGATGCTGCGCATCAGCAAATCCACACCGCCTTTGGAGGCCGCGTAATTGACGTGCCCGGCCCAGGGGATGACCTGATGCACCGAGCTCATGTGAATGATCTTGCCCAACGACCGTGAAACCTCGGGACGGATTTCCTGGCGGGCGAACTGGCGCAACGCGGCACGTGCGCAGAGAAACTGCCCCGTGAGGTTGACGTCAATGACGGTGTTCCAGTCCTTCAGGGTCATCTCGGCGATGGGCGAATCTTTCTGCAAGCCTGAATTGGCGATGAGGATGTCGAGCCTGCCAAAGGCCTTGAGGGTTTCCGCGAACAAGTGTTCAACCTCGTCCTCTTTCGACACATCGGCGCCAACCGCAATGGCCTGTCCGCCTGCCGCGCGTATGTCGGCCACCAGTTTCTCAGCGGGTTCCGCCTGCGAGTGGTAGTTGACTACCACGGCGGCGCCCGCGTCCGCCAGCCCTTTGGCTGCACCTGCGCCCAGCCCTGAGCTGGCGCCAGTGACCAGCGCGACCTGGCCCTTCAAGGAAATCTGCATGGAATGTCGAACCTCATGGGGGAGCGTATCCATGCTGACTGACGGGACTTGGCGGAAGTTCACAGAGAAGCGTCGTCAGTGCGATCGCTCTACCGAATCCGACCGTGCCTACAACTTGGATGGAATATCCCTACATGTATTCCCGTCAGTAAATGTTTCACTGCCGATGACCTCCACCTACGACGGAGCCTTGCATGGACGCACTGAATTCAACTTGTCCGCCGCAGCCCTGTATCAAGCGGGTTGGGCGCAGGAGAACGTATGCCCAAGGACCTGGCAAGCCTGTTTTTGCCTCAGAACCGACGCCTGATTACGCTCAGAACCGTGCTCGCAAACGAGCTGGAACTGCTGCTGGATGCGTTTTCGGGTCGCGAAGCCGTATCGGAATTGTTCACGTTCGAGCTCGAAATGCTCTCACGCGACGCACACATCGAGCTCAAGTCGCTGATGGGTACGCCCGCACAACTGAAAATCGAACTGGCGGACGGAAATCACCGGTTTATCGATGGGGTTATCACGCGATTCAGCCATCAAGGCTGCGACGGCGGCCTGTCCCGTTACACGGCCACATTGAGCCCCTGGCTCTGGATGCTCAGCCAGCGGCAGGACTCACGCATCTATCAGGAAAAAACGGTCGAGGACATCCTGCGCGCTGTTTTCTCCCTTTACGGTGACATGGCGCAATTCGAGTTTCGCCTGTTTGCTGCCCTGAAAACCCACAGCTACATCACCCAATATTTCGAAAGCGACCTGAACTTCGTGCTTCGCCTGCTGGAAGGCGACGGCCTGTTTTTCTATTTCGAACACGACAACCTGGGGCACCGGCTGATCATCAGCGACCGTTCGAGTGAACTGACGCCATTACCCGAGCAACCGCGGATTCGCTATCACCGCGCATCGGTGACAGAAACGGACGACGCGATCACGCACTGGAGCGCGCATCGCCAGCTCCAGTCGACCCGCATCAGCCTTCAGACCAACGATTACAAGCAGCCAGGCAACGCCTTGCCGGTCAGCATGAACAGCCTGAACCGGCAAGGCGACGTCAGATCCCTGGAAATCTATCAGCAGACCCAGCCGTGTTCTCACCGCAGCTACCCGGCCGGTGAAGCACTGCTGCGCAACCGGATCGAAGGCCATGAGTGCACAGGCAAAGCGTTCGCTGGCGTGAGCAACTGCCGCAGCATGCGCCCGGGATACACCTTCGAACTCACCCAGCATTTTGATCATGACCTCGGCTCAAAGGAGGACCGCAGGTTTTTACTGCTCAGCGTGGAGCATCAGGGGCGCAACAATTACCGCTCGCCCAAGCCTGCCGATTACGCCAATACCTTCAGTTGCATCCGCAGCAGGATTGTTTACCGCCCGCCACTGTCAACGGAGCGACCCGCAATCAACGGACCTTTGACTGCCGTCGTCGTCGGCCCGCGGGGCAATGAAGTGTTCACCGACGCACTGGGCCGAATTCGCGTGCGCTTTCATTGGCAACGGCACGTCCCGCCGGACGATGGCGAGACGCGGGAGGACGCTGACGACACCGCGTGGCTGCGGGTCGCGATGCCCGCTGCGGGAACAGGCTTCGGGCAGCAGTTCGTGCCTCGCATCGGGCAGGAAGTGCTGGTGCAGCACATGGCCGCCGACGTGGATCGACCCGTCGTGACGGGCGTCTTGTACAACGGGACCCACGCACATCCCTACTTCAGCGGCGAACCGGGGCTGCCCGGAAACAGCGCACTTTCAGGCATCAAGAGCCGTGAGCACGGTGGGTCCGGTTACAACGAACTGGTCTTCGATGACACACGTGGCGCCTCGCGAGCGCGCCTTGCCAGTTCCCATCAGGCCACCGCCCTGAACATGGGCAAGCTGACCACGCCACGCAATCAGGGCCGCGCCGAGCCGCGTGGCGAAGGTGCAGAGCTGCGCACCGATGCGGCCATTGCCCTGCGTGCGGCCCAGGGGATTCTGCTGACGACCTATGCCCGCAGCCAGGCCAGCGGGGCGCAACTGGACCGGAGCGAGTTGCTCGACCTGCTGGACGAATGCGGCCAGCTGTTCAAGGCCTTGGGACAAACGGCGGTCACGCAGGGCAGCTCGGCAATCGACGCTCAAGGCTATGAAACGTTGCAGCAATCCCTCAAACAATGGCCTGCGCCTGAGGGCGGCCGGTCCGGCGATCCGGTGTTTGCGGTGGCAGCCGCCGCTGGCACGGTCAGCGCCACACCCGGGTCGCAAATGCACGTCGCCGGGACCAATCACGACACCCTCGCCCGCCGTCATTTGCAATTCACAAGCGGTGAGGCCACACGGCTGCATGCCGGCAAAGGCATTGCCCTGTTCAGCGAACAGACCGGGATCAGCGCAATCGCCAATCGCGGCCACGTGCTGGTCCAGGCTCAGGACGACGACGTTAACGTTAATGCCCGGCAGAACGTGCGTATCTCCGCCGAACAGGGCGAGGTGGTCATCAGCGCGCCACACCTGCGTTTCGTTGCCGATGATGGCAGCTACATCAAGATCGGTGGCGGTATCGAAATCGGGACGCAGGATGAGGTCATCACGCATGCCCGGAACCATGACTGGGTCGGGCCGAAAACCGAACGCTACACCATGGCGATGCCACCGCCGGCCGACGCGGTCTGCCTGGAATGCCTGCTCAAGGCCGCACTGTCCGGCGCCGCGCAGGTGACCCTATGAACAGACTGCCAAACACCTACACCGACCTTGTGGAGGCAAACGGACTGAGCAGTCTGGTGCTGATCGACGGCGCGATGCAGCAACGCCTGGGCGCCCGACTGGCCGAGCACCCTGAGGGTGCCGTGTCGCTGTTCGCTGACTACCCCAAGGCGGCGCGCGCGCTCGGACCGTGGTTGATGAGCAAGACGCGCGCGGCTGCGCTGGGCATTGACGGCAGCGCGCGGGGCGTGAACTGGCTTGCCACTGACTGGCCGATGGCAGAGGTCGAGGGGCATCTGCTGCTGTGGATGCGGGGTCAGGATCGACATTCGCGCAACTGGCACCGTCTGGCCGACGGCCGTGCGCTGAACGCCTTGCTCTCGGTCTGGACCGTCACACAGCGGCATGCGTTTTCAAAGCCATGGCAAGCCTGGTGCTACGCCGACCGCAACGGCGCTGGCCGTTTGCTGAGCCTCTCACACACCTTTGAGATTTTGACGCCGGTCTCGCCAGCGCTCGATCCCGCGCAACAACTGGCGCTGAACCAGGCCACGCTGGCAGACGCACTGATCCACGAACTCAAGGCGCTCACGGTGCTGCACGCCTCGGTCAAAGGCTGCCGGGAAACACGTCACGCCAGCGTCGATGCCGTGCTGACCCAGGCGATGGCCGCAGGTTACGCCGACCTGAAAGACCTGGGCGCCCTGACCGCGTGGGCATTGCGCACCGGCACCGATGCGCCTGAGCGAATGGCGGCACTGACAGCGACCCAGCGGCAGTTGAGCGGCAGCGCATTGCTTGAGGCACTGGAAGGCAAGGCGGACAGCGTCGAGGTGAGCTCATGAAGCGCCTGTCATTAGGGGCTTTTCTCGGGATGGCGGTGCTGCTGATCGCCGCGTCTCGCTATGAAAAACCACCGCCTGAACCGCCGCCTAAGCCTCGGTACTTCGGGACGGCTGTATCACCGATGGACCACGAAAGAAGTGACACGTTCGTCAGGCCGGTCTATGTCAATGGCGGCTGGGTTAGCGCAGCGGGTCCTGGCGGAAGTACCGTGACGGGCGCGCTCAGCCTGCCTATGCCATGGCATCCGGGATTGACCGTTCGGGTTAAATGGCGGCGTTGTCAGCCTTACGGGAAAAACTGTCGCTGGATAGAAAAAGATGTGCTGGTTCACCCATACGATCATTCGGGCGGCACCAATCTACACATTCTGGAAAACGATGACGTATTGATAATACCAACCATGTTAGCTCCGAATAATCCTGATTATCCCGGCCCCGGCTATCCCGAAAAAAACTTCTACGCCCGGAAAGGAATCTCAAAATGAGTCACAAATTTTGGCGTCCATCAGATGTGCCCTCATTGCACTTCGCGCTTCCGGAAGTATTCGGCTTTGCTGCATGAAAGACCTGATAACCAGATACGAAAATTCATATTCAAAACTTAACAGGCCCGCTCATGCGCATGAACCTCGGTATGTTTTTGGCGCTCGCCGCACTATTCGTTGCGGCGTCCAAATATGAAAAACCACCACCTGAACCGCCGCCTAAACCTCGGTACGTCGGGACGGCCGTAACACCTATGGATCACGAAATAAGTGACACGTTCGTGCGGCCGGTCTATGTCAATGGCGGCGGAGTGGGCGCAGCCAGCACAGGTGGCAGTACGACCTATGGTGCGCTAGGCCTTCCTGCCATCTGGCATCCGGGATTGACCGTGCGGGTTAAATGGCGGCGTTGTGAAGCTTTTTACAAAGAAAACCCGAAACCCGATTCAGAAGCGTGTCACTGGACTGAAAAAGATGTGCTGGTTCACCCTTACGATCAGTCGGGTGAGACCAATCTGCATTTCCTGGAAAACGATGACGTATTGATAATACCGAGCATATTAGCGCCGAATAATCCTGATTATCCCGGCCCTGGCTTCCCCGAAAAAAACTTTTACGCCCGGAAAGGAATCTCAAAATGAGCGATATAAGCTGGAGCCCCCTAGATGCTCCCCCCTCTCGGTTGATTTTCCCGAACTTGCTGCGCCCCACAGCCCAATACCCCTGCCGATTGAAGCTAAGCTTCTCGATTTACTTTGACGGCACACGAAACAGTAAAGAAGAAGACAAGCCGAAGGGATCACATAGTAATGTCGCAAGACTGTCCGAACTCGGCCTTGATGACAAAAAGCAATGTATATACAAGCTCTATATCCAGGGTGTGGGGACTCGCTTTCCTGAAATAGGCGAGCCTGAGCCCCATCCGGACGGCGCCAAAGAGGGCGCATTCGGAGACCGGCGGATCCGCTACGCCATGCTTTTCATTGCCAACAGAGTCGCACGTGTCTCGCATGGCCGCGACTTGGTCGATGGCGATCCCGCATCCATCACCCACGCCGTTAAAGACGACACCCTGATACCCCGTTGGCGGGAGCAGATCACCGCCATGCTCGTCCCTCGCGTCGGCAGCCCGAAGATCGATGAAATCACCCTCGACCTGTTCGGCTTCTCACGAGGGGCAACGGCGGCCCGGTCCTTTCTCAATCAATTGCTGATGCATTTCGGCAACGGCGACAGCACCTTCTGCGGCATTCCGGTGCGGGTGCGTTTCATGGGGCTGTTCGACACCGTGGCCTCGGTGGGGCTGGCCGACGCCTATCCGCTGCCGGTGGATGGCCATATGCACTGGGGCAAGAAAGCCCTGCTGACCATTCCCGATTGCGTCGAGCAATGCGTGCATATGGTCGCTGCCCATGAAAACCGTGTCTCGTTCCCGGTGGACCTGGTGCGTGCCGGTGACACCTATCCCGACAACTGCCTGGAGATCGTCTACCCCGGCATGCACGCCGACGTGGGGGGCGGCTATGGCCTGCGGGACCAGGGCAAAGGGACCCAACTGGCGGACGGCAGCGTGCGTCATTTGCAGGCGGACAAGCTGTCGCAGATTCCGTTGAACGATATGTATGAACGCGCACTGCAAGCCGGCGTGCCATTGATACGAATTAGTCAGGTAGACATTGGCCGCTCGGAAAGTGACCTTGCCATCAGCCCCGAACTCCAGGACAGCTTCGACGCCTACATGGCGCAGCTCACTGCTTTGCAGGGTGGCGCTCCGGTCACCGAGCACATGCTCGCCCACCGCAAGCTGTATCTGGGCTGGCGTAAGCAATTCATCGCGGACGAGGACTTCAGCCAGTTGTCCTTCGTGCGCCACAGCGGCGATCAGGAACGCGTGGACCTGATCGAGGCCAACCGCCAACTGCGCCAACGTGTGGAGATGTTCGGCAACGACGCTCAACGGCGGCAGTTTCTGGAGCGCAATCAGTACAGCCTCGCCTCGCCGATGGAAAAAGGTTTTCACCTCGAATGGCGCCACGCCCCTGCCGTGACGCCGGAGGTCGGGCTGTTTCTCGAACAGTACGTGCACGATTCCCGTGCCCACTTCGTGTTGACCGATCCGCAAACCGAAGATGAGCATCGTGTTCTGCATCAATCGCTCGAACAACAGGAGCGTGATTACCAGCAGGCACTGACCGCCTGGCGCACGCAACAGAAGGCCGATCATCAAGCCGTGCTGGAAGGCAAACACGTCGTGCCTGCCCCGCGACCTCGCGACCCACTGGGCGAACCTGGCCGGGAAATGCTGCGCCTATACCGCAGCGGACAACCGGCCATCTTCAGCGATGCCCATCCCGGTTCCAGCGTGGATGGCACCACCGACGGACGTGACCTGCTCCACACGGTGTCCGGCCGGCGAGAAGACTGGAGTTACCTGCGCCTGCGTCATCTGTTCGCCGGTGAACGCGTGCGCTACGCCCCTGCCCCCCTGCGCAAGGACGCGCCAACACCCTCAATCGTTGAAATGAGGAGACGCGCATGAGTCGCAAAGGATTGCTTTACGGATGGATCGCCTTTCTGGCTGTTGCGCTGACTGGCTGTCAGCAAGAGCAAGCATCTGAACCGGTCAAGGATAAATCCATGCCGTTACGCGCCACGGTCTGGAAACTGACCCAGCTGGATCTGGGCCAGACGCCCTACGCCCTCACCGACATTCCGCAGGAAAGCCACGTGGGCTTTGTGATTTTCAACACCGATGACCAGACCCTGATTGGCTTCGCCGGTTGCCAACAGGTGGACGGTCGTTATCGGGTCGACGGCGAGCAGTTGAAGGTAGAAGCGATCACGTTGTCGGGTTCGCGCTGTTACAACCCGCGCTTCGATCAGGTGGGAGACCGTTTTGCCCAGGCCCTGCGTGGTGCCACCACCTATCGCCTGGCCACGGACGACGCGCGACTGGAGTTGATGACAGACGGAGTGGTCAGCGCGGTGCTGCACTACCGCCACAAGGAAGGGTACTGGTGATGGATACTCAGCAAAACAATGCCGGGCGCGTGGTGCTCAAGACCCAGCGACAACTGGATTTTCCTCCAGTGCGCCTGCCGAAAGGCTATGTCCGAGCCGCCGTGCTGCTGATGGGGGTGTGGCTGGGGTTAATCGTTGCGATGAAAGGGAGACTGGCGGCCGAGGGTCTCGACCTGCCGGACCTTTGGTATGTCATCGGCCGCGGAGCGTTCTGGATTGCCATAGTCGTGTTCATCGCATTCGCATCGCACACCTTATGGAAATTGAATCACCACCAGCAGCAGGAGGAACGTGAACTGTGGGCGCATGGGCAATGGTTGATCGACGAGGCACAGCGAACCTTCACCCTGGAGATACAAGGCGCCGGGCTGGGCATGCACGGCACGGCGCTGGGTGACTTATGGGCGTCGTTGAGCAGAGGTGAACCGGTGAACTGCGCAGCGCCTTCGCAGAGGCATGAGTACAGCACCCGGGACTGGCTCTACCCCTTGCGTCGACAGGCGTTTCGCGGCTCGGCCGCTCACGCGGTGACCTTCTGGCCGATCCCCACCTTCGTCGTGGGCTCGCTGCGCCCGGATGATCAACAGGTCAGTGCGGCATGGGTGATCAATGAAGCGCGCAATGCCGCCCTGTTGGGGCAGAGCCTGTTCGTCTCGTCATTCGCCGAACGAGGCAATCAGGCGCAGGCGATGATCCGCCGCGCGTTTGCATTCATGGACGAGCAATCGCAAGTGCCACAAATCCTGGTGGTCAGTGATGAGGAAGGGGCATCGACAGAGGCCTCGGTGAGGGCCAATACCTGCACGTTGCTGCTCAGCCGTGCAGACCGGTTGCCCCCGTTGGCCGCCTCCTCCATCGAAACGCCGACAGGCGAAGCGTTCATGAAGACTGCGCCCGGCAAGCTCTGGACCTGTTTCTGGCAGACCGACAAGGCCTACGCGGCGCATTACCAGCTCGAACACGATGCTCGGCACACGGGCGACGTCATCATTCCTCGAACGATGCCCGCCCGCTATTGGCTGGACCGAATACCGGCCCTGCTGAGCGCAACCCGTGAGCCCGGCATCGGATCATTCGTGCCCAGCCTCTGGTTGCCGGTGCGCTGGGCGACGTTCCAGTTGAAGGCATTTGAAACAGCGCCCGTGCTCGGTTATCTGCACCGTCCAGTCACCGTCGCCGCATTGCCGGAGGCGGCGGACGCCACCGCCACGGCCGGCATTCAGACCGAGGCCTTGTTGAAGGACGGCTGGATCGGCGCGCTCAATTCCCTGCCCATCGGCGAACGGCCTGTTCGGGTGTTCTATGACAGCACTCAGCACCCTGCCAAAGCCGCGAGCCTGATACGCGCGATGTCCGAACTGCAGCGCGAGGGCCACGGCCTCGACATGACAAATGCCGAGGAGGCATTTGATATCGGGCAGCGCATCGGCAACACCGGCATCGGTCGCACCTTGCTATTGATCAACCTGGCGACAGCAGCCAGCCATGAGGCCGGTGGCGTCAGCGCGGTGGTGTACACCGGCGAGGATCACAGCACGACCTTCCAGATGATTCGCCCGCCGACCGCTGCACGCAAACGCCAAGATGAACAGCGCGAAGGGTTTGCCAATCCATTCACTCCTCACATTGAGACCACCCCGACATGAAGCATCCGATCTGCCTTGGCGATCCCACCAGCGGTGGCGGCAGCGTCGTCAGCTGCCAGTTGGCCGCTACTCACACCATTCGGGGCGTACCTGTAGCAGTCGTGGGTGACAGCGCGAGCTGCCCGTTGCACAAGGGCCTATTCACCTTTCGCGAAGGGCATCCGGTTCGAAAAATGAATGGCATTCCCGTGGTGTTTGAAGGGCATCGACTGACGTGTGGGTGCTACGCCATGGCCAGACATGCGCTGACGGTCCAATCCTCGTAGCCGGTGCGAATGAGCCGGCTCACGCCCGAAGGCGATTCTGCCGCCCTGCGTCTCGCCATCCAGGTGGCGCAGGCGTCGTCATGACCGCGATTAACCAATCAGTCCGCGAAACATGCCGTCAGGCTGGACGTAAGCCAATGGCGATCCATAAACTGTCGCCCATCATTTCGTTACAAAATGGATGACGCATGCCGGGCTACGGGGACGCTGTATGAATCGCAATGAGCTGCGCAAGGCCGATATCAACCTGATGGTGGTGTTCGAGACCTTGATGCAGGAGCGCAACGTGACCCGTGCCGCCGAGAAACTGTTCCTCGGTCAACCGACCATCAGCGCCGCGTTGAACCGGCTGCGTGCGCTGTTCAACGACCCGTTGTTCATTCGCGTCGGCCACCGGATGGAGCCCACGGCGCGGGCCAACGAGATCATTCATCACCTGTCGCCAGCGCTCGACGCGATGTCCGTGGCCCTGAGCCTGACCCGGGATTTCGACCCGGCCAGCAGCGACATGACCTTTCGCATCGGCCTGTCCGACGATGTCGAGTACAGCCTGTTGCCGCCTTTGCTGCGCGCGATCCGCGAGGAGGCGCCCGGCGTCGTCATTGTCATCCAGCAGGTCAACTTCTGGAATGTCTCGGAATTGCTCATGTCCGGCGACATCACCGTCGCTGTATGCCTGACCCGTGAGTTGCCGGCCAATGCCAAGCGAAAACTGCTGCGCACCATGCAGCCGATGGTGGCGCGGGCCGATGATTCGAAGGAACCGATGACGCTGGACGAGTACTGCTCACGGCCGCACGTGGTGGTGTCCCATGTGGCGAACATCTCGAGCTTCGCCGATGAATGGCTGGCAGCGATAGGCCGCAAACGCAAAGCCGTGCTGTCCGTGCCGCAATACAGCACGCTGCCGGCGCTCATGGCGGGTACGGATCTGCTGTGTAACCTGCCGGATCACCTGACGCTGGCGTTGACCAGGACGGGATTGTTGCGAGGAGAACCGCTGCCGTTCATCACGCCCAATCTGGAGCTGTCGATGGTCTGGCTGAGCGTGATGGACACCGACCCCGCCGAGCGCTGGCTGCGCAAGCGACTGGAGCAGTTCATGGGCGATCACAGCACGATCACCCCCGCCCCGCTGGGCTGAAGCGCGAGTTTCTAAGCGCGTGGCTTGAAACCCGATCCTGTAGGAGCGAGGCTTGTCCCGCGATCGGCTGCATAGCAGTCGTAAAACCCGGCGATACGGTAGTGTCAGGTAGGTGGCGTATGCAGGTTTTACTGCCGCTGCGCAGCAGATCGCGGGACAAGCCACGCTCCTACAAAGGACGGCCCAGACACAAGCCACGCGCTTGCAAAAACACGGCCCTGTAGGAGCGCGCTTGCCCGCGATCCGCCGGGCACCGGCGGCAAAACCGGCAAATGCGGTGTGTGTGGGGGGGTGTAGGTGTGACACCGCATACATCGACATGGCGACGACTGCGTCGCCGATCGCGGGCAAGCGCGCTCCTACGCCTTCGGCAGAAGCGAGCATAGCCCGTGATGTCAGCCGAAACGGCCGGTGATGTAGTCTTCGGTCTGGGTCTTGGACGGTTTGGTGAAGATGGTGTCGGTGTCGCCGTGCTCGATCAGTTCGCCCATGAACATGAACGCGGTGTAGTCCGAACAGCGCGCGGCCTGTTGCATGTTGTGGGTCACGATGACCACGGTGAACTGCTCTTTGAGCTCGGTAATCAGCTGTTCAATACGGCCGGTTGAGATCGGGTCTAGCGCCGAAGTCGGTTCGTCGAGCAACAACACTTGTGGACGCAGCGCGATGGTCCGGGCAATGCACAGACGCTGTTGCTGACCACCTGACAGGCTCTGCGCGCTTTGCTTGAGCTTGTCTTTCACTTCATCCCACAACGCCGCCCCGCGCAAGGCTTCTTCCACCCGCTCTTCCATCTCGCGACGGGAGAGTTTTTCGTGGTGGCGCACGGCGTAGGCGATATTGTCGTAGATCGACATCGGGAACGGCACCGGCTTTTG
The DNA here is from genome assembly GCF_900110765.1 of Pseudomonas sp. NFACC02. Lineage (GTDB taxonomy): Bacteria > Pseudomonadota > Gammaproteobacteria > Pseudomonadales > Pseudomonadaceae > Aquipseudomonas. The sequence continues at coordinate 68,572 of NZ_FOEO01000005.1, read as the reverse complement.
AAACACCATGCCAACGTGGCTGCGCAGGCGGTTCATCGAATAGCCGGGGGCCAGAATGTTTTCGCCGTTCAGAATCACTTCACCCTTGGCTTCCTGCTTCGGGTACATCGAATAGATACGGTTGAACACGCGCAACAACGTCGACTTGCCGCAACCCGACGGGCCGATGATCGCAGTGATGCGCTTCTCGGGAATGGTCATGTCGACCGACTTCAGCGAGCGATGGCCGTCGTAAAAGAAATCGAGGCCGCGTACCTGAATCTTGGTTTTTTCGTCGGCAAGGGAAAGGTTATTCATCAGGATGCCTTATTGCGCAAAAGGAGAAGACGGGAGCTGAGGCTCAGCACCAGTACGAACAAGGTCAGAATCAAGGCACCGGCCCAGGCCAGGGAATGCCAGTCATCGAACGGGCTCATCGCGTACTGGAAGATCACCACGGGAACGCTGGCGATTGGTTTGAGAACGTTGCTGCTCCAGAACTGGTTACCGAAGGCGGTGAACAGCAAGGGGGCTGTTTCACCGGTGATGCGAGCCAGTGCCAGCAGCACACCGGTAACCACGCCTGCCTTGGCGGCACGCAGCACGATCTGCAGGGTCAGTTTCCACTGCGGCACACCGAGCGCCAGTGCGGCTTCGCGCATGGTCGACGGTTGCAGCTGAAGCATCTCATCAGTGGTGCGGACCACCACCGGAATCACCAGCAAGGCCAGGGCCAGCGCACCGGCAATGGCCGAGAAGCCGACCTGATGGTTGGTCAGGGCGCTGACTGGCAGGATCACGGCGGTGTACACGAACAGGCCCAGCACAATCGACGGCGCCGACAGCAGGATGTCGTTAATGAAGCGGACCGCGTTGCCCAGCTTGGTGTGACGGGCGAACTCCGCCAGCCAGATACCAGCCATCAGGCCGATCGGCGTACCGATCAACAGGCCAATGCCGGACATCAGAACGCTGCCATAGAAAGCGTTGGCCAGACCGCCCGCCGAACCCGGCGGAGGTGTCATCTCGGTGAACAGGTTCAGGTTCAAGGCCTGGAAGCCGTTGACGATGGTCGTCAGCAGGATCCACACCAGCCACAGCAAACCGAAGACGGTCGCGCCGCAGCTGAGGACCATCGCAATCATGTTTTTGAAGGCGCGGGCCCGGTACAGGTTTTCGTTATCGGCCTTACTCATAGACCCTCCTTGCGCGACAGACGGGAAAGCATCAGACGGGCAATCGCCAGCACGATGAAGGTGACGACAAACAGCAGGAAGCCCAACGCGATCAGCGACGAACGATGCAGGTCGGTGTACGCCTCGCTGAACTCGTTGGCGATCACAGACGCAATCGAGCTGCTCGGCATCATCAGGGACGCAGAGAACTGGTGAGCGTTACCGAGTACGAAGGTCACAGCCATGGTTTCACCCAGCGCGCGACCCAGCCCCAAAAAGATTCCGCCCACCACGGCCGAGCGGGTATAGGGCAGGACAATGTCCCAGACCACTTCCCAGGTCGTGCCGCCGAGTGCGTACGCCGACTCCTTGAGCGCGATGGGTACGCTGCGGAACACTTCGGTCATCACCGAGGTAATGAACGGCGTGATCATGATCGCCAGGACGATACCGGCGGTCAGCATGCCGATGCCCAGTGGCGGACCCTGGAAGATCTGACCGATCAGCGGCAGCGCGCCAAGGTTGTCGTTGATCCAGGGCGCCATGTATTCGGCCATGAACGGGCCGAACACGAACAGGCCCCACATGCCGTAGATGATCGAGGGAATGCCCGCCAGCAGCTCGACGGCGGAGGCAATCGGCATCCGCAACCAGGGCGGCGCCACTTCAGTCAGAAAAATCGCGATGCCGAAACTCACCGGAACGGCGATCAGCAGCGCGAGAAAGGACGTCACCAAGGTGCCGTAGATCGGGACCAGTGCCCCGAAATGGCCGTTGACCGCATCCCATTCAGTACTGGTAAGAAATTCAAAGCCAAACGTTTTGAACGCTAGGGCACCGCCCCAGAGTGTCGAGCCGGCGATGCTCGCCAGCAACAGCAGCACCAACAGAGCCGCTCCCAGCATCGTGCGCCGGAACCAGGCGTCGTGTCGGTGATCGCGGGCCGCGCGTTTTTCGCTCTCGGACGTCACATCCGGAATCACAGCGGACATATATTGGGTGTTTTCAGTCATGGTGGGTCCACTCGCAAGGAAACCCTGTCACCGAGCGCTCGATGACAGGGGTAAGCCGGATAACGTCGAGTTACTTCTTGAACTCGGTCTTCCAGTAGTTTTCGATCTTGCTGACCAGCTCTGCAGGCAGAGGTACGTAATCCAGCGACTCGGCTTGAGCCTGACCTTTTTCCAGGGACCATTTGAAGAAGTCGAACGCAGCTGCGCTCTTCTCGGCGTTCTTCGGTTCCTTGTACATGATGATCCAGGTGGTCGCCGTGATTGGCCACGCATCAGCGCCCGGGGCGTTGGTCATGATCAGGTTGAAGTCCTTGGCGTCTTCCCATTTGGCGGTCGCAGCGGCGGCTGCGAAGGCTTTTGCACTTGGCTCAATCACCTTGCCAGCCGAGTTTTCCATCTTGGCGTAGGAGATCTTGTTGGTCTTGGCGTAGGCGAACTCAACGTAGCCGATGGAACCCTTGATCTGTTTTACGTAAGCGGCGACACCTTCGTTACCCTTGCCACCCACGCCCACTGGCCATTGAACGGCAGAGCCTTCACCAACGGCTGATTTCCAGTCCGGGCTGACTTTGGCCAGGTAGTTGGTGAAGTTGAATGTGGTGCCCGAGCCGTCCGAACGGTGGACGACGGTGATATTGGTTTCAGGCAGCTTCACACCTTTGTTCAGCGCAACGATCGCCGGGTCGTTCCATTTGGTGATCTTGCCCTGGAAAATGTCAGCCAGAACCTTGCCATTCAGCTCCAGCTTGCCGGTTTCGATGCCTTCCACGTTGATGACCGGGACGATACCGCCGATCACGCTAGGGAACTGACCCAGGCCACCCGCCTGCAGGTCTTCGGCTTTCAAAGGCGCATCGGAAGCGCCGAAATCAACGGTTGCCGCCTTGATTTGAGCGATACCACCGCCAGAACCGATGGACTGGTAGTTGATCTTGGTATCAGTGCTCTTGCTGTAGTCGGTTGCCCATTTGGAGATGACTGGGAAAACGAAGCTCGAACCAGCACCAGTGACGTCCGTAGCGTGTGCCATTCCAGTCAGGCACATCGAAGCCAGCAGGAGCGACAGGCGTGTTTTTGTCAGCAGATTCACGGCAATACCTCAGCAGAAGAATTTGTGTGTGTGCGGTCACAGTTGACGACCCGAGGCAGATTTAAAACCCGAAACATTTCTGTTTGATGACAGTCTTTAGACACAGGTCGAAATCGGCCCTGTTCTGTAGGCGATTTCCTACGGGCTGTAAAAACGAACCCCCCGAATTCATTGACGAAAACGAGGGTTGTCTACTGCTTGAGAATTTAATATCAATGCGCCACACCGCCTGAGAAAATGCCGTGTTGCGGCCTCGTTTCAGCGCGAATTGTGACAATCACAAGGCAAAAACCGAGCTGTACGAACGTCTCCCTCCAACCGACGTTTATTTTGCGGTGCCCTGTTTCATCGAGTGTGTTTCGAAGTTTTGCGGGGCGCGTGGGTCTTCGTTAATGGAACCTGGGCGGCTTCCGGGTAAAGGTCGCCAATTCATCAGACGCCAGCACTTCAATTGAGGATCCAGTACCCGGCCCCCATCCAGTATTCGGCTATAAACCGGGTGACCGTCTGTCGGCAAGACTGCACGTCTCGTGTCTGCCGCCAGACCAATGTGTATCCACGTCACCATAGGGATTCACATCATGATCAAGACAAAAATGACCGCTCTGACGCTGGCCGGCCTGCTTGCTGTCGCCACCGGCTCCGCATTCGCAGGTTCGACAGGGCCTACCGATCCCGTCGACACCACCACTGGCCCACGTACCAGCAGCCAGGGCCCTAATACCGACGGCACGCCTAAAACCGGCTCCAGTTCCACCCCTGGCACCAAAGGCATGGGCAGCTCCGATGGTAATGGCGCTGCGGGTGAAGGCGGCGGCATGAGCAACGGCAATGGCATGGGTGGCAGCGGCGGTGGTGGCGGCACAAGCGGCGGCAGCGGCGGATCCAGCGGCAGCAAGTAAGCCAAACCAACGATTTGAGCCTGATCGCGAGAAGCGCGCCGACCGCGGGCAGGCTCAACCCTACTGACGTTCTTTCCTTCCCCTGACTTCCCACCCTCCTCCCGCCTCCTGATTGGTCTCCTGGTCAATAGCCTTAATGGATACTGGCAATCGCGCTGGTCCCCACTAATATGGCATCCGTTGAGAATCGATCTTGGTGCGATGGAGAACCCGCATGACCCCGGATATTCAGGAAGCCAGCAATACCGTTCGAATCCATGCAGCCCACGGCCGCTCAAGGGAGCTGGGCGAATACTTGAACACCGTCGTAAGTAACCTTCTCCGCCTTCCAGGTTGCCAGCACAGCTCGCTCAGCCAGGACGCGACAGACAACGACGTCTGGGTGATCAGCGTCCAGTGGGTGTCTTGCCAGGCCATGGCCGAACACTTTGCCCAGCCGAGTAATGAAAACCTTAACGGTCTGCTCTCTAACCGCTTCGTGCGTCAGGTGACGTTCGAAAGCGACATTGAACGGTGCAGTCTTCCGACCCCGACTTAAACAATCGCCTTAGAGCGGTGGATGAGCATTCACATTAATAAATTCGCTTGATTGACTATCAAAAACCAATCGTCAGAGAAGCCGGCATTGACGCGCAATAACAACCCCATTCCTCGTAGACCGCTCTGGCGCGCGGCACCGCCGGTCAGTGGCACGGTGGCAAACACTAAACATTCCGCGTTCGGTGTCGATAAGCCATCAGTAGAGCCCGAAAGTGGGCCGGACTTGATGACTGAAAGGCACAGGCATGCACGACATTTTTTTGCTGGTAGAACATGGCCGCGATCACGGTGAAGTTTCTGTGATTGGCTGGTTCGATGACGAACGCGCGGCGAAAGACACCGCGGAAGCGATGGAGTGGAAAGCCTGGCGCGAAGAGTCCAAGCGCCAACACCAGTGGTCCAGCCAGCCGCTGCCGCCACCGAGCGAAACCTCATACCGGCGTTTCTGGGTCAAAGGCATCTCGAAATTTGCCCACACACCCGCCCCACGCTCCTGGGCGGTGCATTGAAGCATTGCTGACCGGTAATTTTTCCTGGCATCCGTATTGTTTTAATGACCACAAGGCAAGATGATAGCCGTCCATTTTTGATGACTGTGATTCACCTTCCCGTCGCTCGACGGTCATTAGGAGCAACTCGATGGACCCGGCCGCACAGGATAACCGCGCCGAGGACGGAACCGATCCCGCCTCTGATTTTGTTCGATCAATACTGTCCACGCTTCCCGAGCGTGGGCACGACGCATCGACCCGATCGGCCCAGCGACGCTGGTACGAATCCTTGTCAGAGCAAGACCAGATGCTCGTAAGGGAGAAGCTGCGTGAAGAGATCGCGCGCATTCGTGGCGAGTTTGGGAAGAAGCGCGATATTTCTTCGATTACGGCGCTCAGGCTTAGGGATCATGGGTGATGGCGCCAAAGTGCCGCTCTCACCCTGCCGAAAACCTCCACAAACATGACCGTATTGACCACCATCGAAACGAAGGTATGGGATTGTTGCTTTCGCCCAGATCCGGATTCTGACAAGGCGGTTTCATTGTCGATGGTGCGGATCAGCTCGCTGGATCGTATTCGTAGCGCCGATGGATCGGGTTTCGGCCGTGCTCGACTAACAGGCTGTTGTCGCCGGTGAGGATCTGCGAGAGCTTGTCAGCCGGCAGTGTCGATGCGAACTGCCAGCTTTTGCGGCCCATGGTGTCGTAGCCGAAGCAATTGGTCAATTTACCCCACGGGGCAATAGACCTCGCCGAGAAGCTCATCGCGCTCGCACTCTCTATGATGAAAGAGCTAACTCCTCGTGCAGGCTATGGCTTCTTTAAATCTGGCTTAGATAGTCAGAAGTAGAATTTCTGAAACAAATCTGCGCTCGCGATAAATACCGGAAACATACTACAACCCTAGCTCTCCAATTACATCTTGTTCACCAAAAGGAGAATAATCAGGGAGCTTTTTAGCCTCGGACTCAGAAATAGCCTCCTCGTTATCAAATATATCAACCCTTTTACATGAACCACCTATACCCAACGTGAAATATATAGATTCATTAACCGGTGGATTATACCCCTCCTGATGCGCGACTATCCTCCAGTCTCCTTCAATTTTCCGATCAAACAAACCATAAGAATCGAGAATAACTGGTCGACCTTTGCGTTTAAATTTTAAATGCGCTAGATTTGGGCTTTCGCAAATCATGTCAAAAATCTCTGTCACATGTTCCAAGTTGTTACGAGTCATGATCCGGCCAAAACGATACCCCGTTTCAACTGAAAAGCAAAATATATCCCCAACTTCAATTTTGCACAAAGGCGTCTTTTTTCTCGAGCCTCAACCATAAATATTTAACTTCTTCATCAACATTCTCCGATGTTTAACTTAGCTCGTGAGAAACAGGCCTTCGCTGCCCACTGCGACTGAGATTTTATGAGGCTTCAAAAACATTCACACGTGTGTCAGCTTTGTAGAAGTACAAGCTAACTAATTGCCTCTTCTCATTATACTCTGGATATATCACAATTCCTGGCACACTATCAGAACAGAAGCTTACAATCTCTGAAATAACATCTCCATCCCACTTGTAGTGATACATCCAGAATTCCGAATCGAAATCAATTCGTCCTGCCATGCTTACCTTTCCGTTTTCCAACTCTGACATCCTTAGCCAGATTTTCTCTCCGTGATTGTTTATTTTTAGCGAGATCGCGCGCGCCCCACGATAAAGATATTTCTCAGTTTCATGATGCACACCGCGAGCGTTGAAATAATCAATTCTCATCACATTTCCTTCGCAGCGATAGATTTTTTGCGCGTTCTTTTTATCATTTGGCTCTTTTAGTCCGACCCCAGCGGGAGACACGTCTGACATTTGAAGTTCGAACGGGACAAGTGAGTAACTCGGCCCCTTCGACCATAATATTTCCGCTGCCTGCGGCGCAGACCAGTCGTCAAACGACAATTCATCCATCTCGGCAAGGGCTTCGTCTTTAAACCCCTCTAGATTTTTATAATTCACGCAGTCACCTTGCTGTTTTAAAAAGTGTGCCTACATTTAGCGATTTCTTGAGATCGCTCAATGCACTTAAGAAATCTTCTTTTGTCTCTTACGAACTTAGCTTATCGAACACGTGCTGTTTGTACGCATTGCTATGAATTCCCGCACCTGATGAGGAGTTGCGGATGTCCGAGGCACACGTGCGGATTCAGCATTAGGGAGCCATATACCATTTCGTTTGCCGTTTATATCGACATCCAAGGCTTTCATCTTCTCGCGTAACCCAGCCATTTTTACATCTTTGGAGTCGGACATTACGATATGATGCGCATCGTACTGGCCTCCTCCTTTAGGACTGGGGGCTAAACTTTGCCTCTGCGCTTTGGCGTCAGCGCCACAGATTGGGCCGAATTGGTCGAGCAGACAGCTAAAATTAATTCCCTTGAAAAAGCCCTATATATATTAGCCCATTGCAAGTAGCTTTATATGGGTGAGGAATCGAAATACCGCCATCTGAATACCAAAATATTGCATTCGCGCGCTTAATTCCTAACTTTTCACATTCAGCCTTGACGCTTTTTAGCTCACTCGGGTCTATCGCTGACTCATATAAAATTTCGTCTAATTCGACCTCCTTAGCAGACCTCGGTATAATCCCAATAAAGTCCTCATCATACCATCGTATTCCCAAATCCTTGCAAAACCCGCACACTTGGTAAGCAGGTTCATCCAGCTCAGCTGAATGATCTAATTCAAAATACTTGCTGTAGTCAGCTTCGGAGTCAAAATTCGTGCCAACCCAAATATGGACTTTTTCATACCGTTCAATATCATAAGGATCCATCTAGAAACTCCTAATTTTTATGTGCGCAAGGTGGTGGGCATCTATCACCCTTAACGCACCTGATTTAGTTGTAGTCCTGGCCAAATCTTTTATTAATTTATTATGAAATCTCTACCAGCACTACTACCATCGTGCGGCCCGCCAGGTACTGGGTTACCATGCCGATCAGTCACATTAACAAACGTAATATCGAGGTTAAGAATATGCAAAAGCTTTTCAGCTGGCATCGTCGATGCGAACTGCCAACTTTTGCGACCCATCGCGTCATAGTTGAAGCAACTGGTGGGTTTGCCTTGGGTGTGAAAAACCTCTCGGTGCGGGTCACCGCACTCGATTCCCAGCACTCGATTAACCATTAACATAATAATAAGCGATAAATTTTGATTTCCTCACTGCAAAGCCAAAAACTAAACCAAATCAACTGCAAGATCAAAAAGACCGTCTAAAGTATCGACCTTATCTAGCTCTGCCATTGAGCTCAACAACTTTTGGACTGCCATTATTTCACGAACGACACCCCCATTCTCCGCATAATTTTCATCCATTTCATAATTGATAAGATCAATGTTATTTAGTGCTGAGTCTACACACCTTATGAGATCCTCCTCATTTCCTGCCTGAACATATAAAAGCAAATACATTAATGCTATCATCAAGTTCTGCGCATATGTACCTTCCTGCGCAGAGAATTCTTCAGTATCTGGCACATTAGCTTCTACTTCATCAACAGCCTCTTTCAAATTATCTAAACCGTAATTAATAGCAGACTCTAGACCCCGAAAAAAAAGCGCGGTTAGATCCTCTCTATAGTAGTCGTCAAATGCACGCATCAGCCGGATTTGCCGATATAGATAGGCGGCAATTAACTTCGACCTCTGCGTTCTCGATAACTTTCTAAAGGGAATCATCACTTCATTGTTTCCAAATATCAAACCCCATTGCACGTGGTACCTCCTATTCTTTTCCGGCTTTTTTACCGGTTGTGTGAGTATCAGTTTTAATATTGTGTTCTTTCACCAGATGCTCGCTGTCTAGGTACACGCGTCTGGAAGCGTCGATGTTCGACGCTCCCTTACCAGCGTTGATGATGGTTTCCTCTGCATGGCCCTTGCCATTCACGACGGATATACCTTTCGCCTGAGCCCATTCCCTTTGAATTTTTAGGTACCGTTTTATCGCTCGAGGCAATGAAAAGCTGACCATCCTTCTTCAGTCCCAAAGCCGTAGTTTTAAATTTCTGATCGGTAGGATCCAGAAGCCCATGGGCTTCAGCCACAAGCCCAAGTAGCTCAGAAAGCCCCCAGGGATCAACCCAGCTAACTGAGTTCACCACATATTGGTAAAGATTAAACCCACCGAACAACCCAATCGGATCCTGGGTTAATAAACCGTCCCACCTGCGGATCGTAGTACCGAAACGTGTTGTAGTGCAGCCCCGTCTCGTCATCAAAATACTGACCCTGAAACCGCAGATTCTGCTCGACTTCATTGACGGCGAACGCTTCAACCTCGCCCCACACCTTATACGTCGCCTGCCAGACAATGCGGCCATCAATGTCCGTCATCTCCAGCGGCGTGCCGATCTGGTCGGTATGGAAGTAGTAGAGCTTCTGCTCGGCCTCACCCTCTTGCTGATCGACTCTCGCCAGCGGCGCGTAGCTGGCCAGGGTCGTAGACATACAGGCTACTCTGCCACGGCGTTTCTTCGCGCAGCATTCGCAGACCTTGCCAGACGAAATGCTTGCGTTCGGTCTGGCCGTTGATTTCGGACGTCTTGCCAATGCGTCGGCCAAGGCTGTCGTAGCGGTAGGTGCCGACGCTCTGCAGCTTGCCATTAACCAACGTTTCAGCTTTGACTAACCGATTTTCGCAGTCGTAGCTGAAGGTCTGCAGCTTGTTCAGCCCTACCCGCTTTTCAATCAAATTGCCCCACGCGTCGTAGGCATATTCCTGATCGCGCCAGCGTTTGATGCGGTTGTCTTTGATTTGGTCGAACTGGCTGGTGTTGAAGTTAAGCCGGTTCGCGGCAGCGTCGTAGCGGAACTCTTCGCTATCCACCAAGCGCCCGGTGTCGCGGCTGTGCAACTGGCCGTTGGCTTCGTATTCGTACTTGATCTCGCCGCGCAGTTTGTCGAGGGTGCGGATCAGCTCGCCGGCTGGATCGTATTCGTAGCGGCGGTTGATCGGGTTTTGGGCGTGTTCGACCAACAGGCTGTTGTCGCCGGGGTTGAGGATCTGCGAAAGCTTTTCAGCCGGCATTTTGGACGCGAACTGCCAGCTTTTACGGCCCATGGCGTCGTAGCCGAAGCAACTGGTGAGTTTGCCTTGGGTGCGAAGAACCTCGCGGTGCAGGTCGTCGCGTTCCATGTCGCTGATGAGCAGGCCGCCGAGGTTCAGTTGGTGCAGGTGACCGCTGCCGTAGTACAGGTGATTGAGGTGTTGGCCTGTCGGCAAGGTCAGCGTGGTCAGGTTACTCAGTGGATCGTATTCGTAGTCCAGCGCGCCTTGGGGTGTGGTTTCTCTGATCAGGCGGCCCAGCAGGTCGTACTCGAACGTGAGCGTTTCTTCGCCGATGCCGAGTTTTTTACCCATCGCTGTAGGCAAACGCGCGATGGACAGCAGGCGATCACCTTCGTCGTAGGTGTAATCCTGCCGTGCATCCTGATTGAGTTTGGCGAGCAGACGTCCTATCGAATCGCGTTGAAATTCGGTGCTGCGCTGTGGTCGTTCGGCACGCTCGCCGTAGCCTATTTCATCGACGCGCGTCAGATGCCCGCCGAGGTTGTAGCTGAAACGGCGTGTCAGGTTGTCGATGCGTTTTTCTTCGATCAGGCGATCGGAGGCGTCGTAAGCAAACTGGTAGGCGGCATTGTTTTCATTGACCAGGGCCGTCAGGCGAATGGCCTTGTCATACTCGTAACGAATCCGTTGGCCCTTGGCGTCCTGGCGACTGCTCGGTAATCCGCGCGCGGTACGCAGCAGACGCGTGGTCTGACCTTTGCCATCGGTGTGCGTCAGCACCTGGCCGAGGGCGTTGTAGGTAAAGGACTCGGCAGTGCCGTCAGGGTGATCGATGCGAAGTATTTCGCCGTCGGGTTTGCGCTCAAGTTTGGTGGTCTGGTTGAGGGCATCGGTGACCGCGATCAGGTGAGCGCGGTCGTCCTACGTTTAGGAGGTGCTTTTGCCTGAGCAGTTCTGAAAGCGATCGACCTGGGTGACAATCTTTAAAATTCAGGGATTAGCGACAATAAACATGTTTAATTCCTTTTGTGCATGGTCCATTTTTTGAAGCAGCGGATTCTCATAATCACTATAAATCTCCAGATACTCACGTGGTGAATTTTTTATTAGGTTTTCAGTTAAATCATCACTCACCAACTTGCATATTACTAACTCGTAATTATTTATAATTGAATGCAAAACGTTTTCAGCGCGCTCGATCTCTACGAGTCTCAAACCCGCGAGCACGTCCTTCAGCAAACACAACAGTTCATTTTTATCCATCACAACCTCTTTATATAGAACCTATATTCCTGACACCAACAATCCAGCTTTCAGGCCAATTTTGCGGCATGAGGATCTGATCTGCACCACCCTCGAATATCGTTCCGGACTTGGTAATCTGCGGGGCTACCGATCCAATATTTAGCGTAGTTCCCTTTGGTATAAGTATTTTAGCTTCAAATTGCCTTGTGTTTTTCCACTCAGGCAAAAGGGCTGCATCTAATTTCGCCTGTATACGACTAGATGCTGGAGAGGTAGATACAAAAGCACCGCCTGGCTTGGCATTACCCCCAAACACTCGATATGCGTAAATATCTTTTGTAGTTATGACTGTTTTATATTTACCGTTAGTAAATGACTCTGCCACCCAACTTGGAAGTGAAGCCTTTTCGGTTTCAGTATAACTTCCCTTTAGGCTTTCACAGCTTAATCCGAGCGGATCAATCCAATCAACAGGATTGGAGGCATACCCATACAGGTTAACCCCACCGCCAAGCCCAATCGGATCCTGCGTAATAAACCGCCCTACCTGCGGATCGTAATACCGAAACGTGTTGTAGTGCAGCCCTGTCTCGTCGTCGAAATACTGCCCCTGAAACCGTAGATTCTGCTCGACCTCGTTGACGGCGAACGCCTCAACCTCGCCCCACGCCTTGTATGTCGCCTGCCAGACAATGCTGCCATCAACGTCCGTCATTTCCAGCGCCGTGCCGATCTGGTCGGTGTGGAAGTAGTAGAGCTTTTTCTCCTCTTCGCCTTCCTGCTGATCGACTCGGGCCAGGGGCGCATAGCTGCCGGGCTCGTAGACATAAAGGCTGCTCTGCCAAGGCGTTTCTTCGCGCAGCATGCGCAGGCCTTGCCAGAGGAAATGCTTGTGTTCGGTCTGGTCGTTGATTTCGGACGTCTTGCCGATGCGCCGTCCAAGGCTGTCGTAGCGATAGGTGCCGACAGTCTCTAGTCTGCCATTGACGAGGGTTTCAGCCCGGACCAAACGGTTTCCACAGTCATAGGCGAACGTCTGCAGCTTGTTCAGCCCTACCCGCTTTTCAATCAAATTGCCCCACGCGTCGTAGGCATATTCCTGATCGCGCCAGCGCTTGATGCGGTTGTCTTTGACCTGGTCGAACTGGCTGGTATTGAAGTTCAAACGGTTCGCGGCAGCGTCGTAGCGGAACTCTTCGCTATCCACCAAGCGCCCAGTGTCGCGGCTGTGCAACTGGCCGTTGGCTTCGTATTCGTATTTGATCTCACCTCGGAGTTTGTCGAGGGTGCGGATCAGCTCGCCGGCTGGATCGTATTCATAACGCCGATGGATCGGGTTTTGCGCGTGTTCGACCAACAGGCTGTTGTCGCCAGGGTTGAGGATCTGCGAAAGCTTTTCAGCCGGCATTTTGGACGCGAACTGCCAGCTTTTACGGCCCATGGCGTCGTAGCCGAAGCAACTGGTGAGTTTGCCTTGGGTGCGAAGAACCTCGCGGTGCAGATCATCGCGTTCCATGTCGCTGATGAGCAGGCCGTCGAGGTTCAGTTGGTGCAGGTGCCCGCTGCCGTAGTACAGGTGATTGAGGTGCTGGCCTGTCGGCAAGGTCAGCGTGGTCAGGTTACTCAGTGGATCGTATTCGTAGTCCAGCGCGCCTTGGGGTGTGGTCTCTTTGATCAGCCGGCCCAAGAGGTCGTATTCGAACGTGAGGGTCTCTTCGCTAACACCGAGTTTTTTACCAATCGATGTAGGCAAACGCGCGATAGACAGCAGGCGATCCACTTCGTCGTAGGTGTAATCCTGACGTGCATCCTGGTTGAGCTTCGCCAGTAGCCGGCCAATCGAGTCACGTTCAAATTCGGTACTGCGCCGTGGTCGTTCCGCCCGATCGCCGTAGCCAATTTCATCGACACGCGTCAGATGCCCGCCAAGGTTGTAACTGAAACGGCGTGTCAGGTTGTCGATGCGTTTTTCTTCGATCAGGCGATCGGAGGCGTCGTAAGCAAATTGATAGGCGGCATTGTTTTCATTGACCAGGGCCGTCAGGCGAATGGCTTTGTCGTACTCGTAGCGAATGCGTTGGCCCTTGGCGTCCTGACGACTGCTCGGTAATCCGCGCGCGGTACGCAGCAGACGCGTGGTTTGGCCTTTGCCGTCGGTGTGCGTCAGCACCTGGCCGAGGGCGTTGTAGGTAAAGGACTCGGCGGTACCGTCCGGGTGATCGATGCGCAGCACTTCGCCGTCGGGTTTGCGTTCGAGCCGGGTCGTTTGATTCAGCGCATCGGTGACGGCGACCAAGTGGGCGCGGTCGTCGTAGGTGTAGAAGGTGCTTTTGCCTGAGCAGTCCTGAAAGCGCTCGACCTGCGCGAGGCCATTCCACCACAGATACTTCGACTTGTGCGTCGCGTCGATGATGGTGTGCGGCAGGCCGTCGTCGCTGTTGAGGTATTCGGTCTTGTGGCCAAGGGCGTCGGTTTCGGCGATGAGGTTGCCCTTGTCGTCGTAGCGCGCTTGCCAGACGCTGCCGTCCGGTTAGGACGGCCAACGCTTCCAGCGAGTCATCGTCACGCTTTAGCTATATACGATTTCCCGGCTGCGTTACCTGGCTAGCTAACATTACTGCTTGCTCATGAAGCTAACTTAGGGACCGATGATACTTTCGTTCGAGTCAGAATTCTCCAAGAAGATTCCCATCCATGCATCAATCACTGCCCAAGCATCAACATTCGGCTCCGGTGCTTCCTGTTGTTCATGCCACCAAATATAGACCTCGGTTTTTGGAAGATGGCTAGTTACAGCTATATAGTCGCCAGCGCCATTGGAAAAGAAACTGACCAGACCAGTAACGATCGCAATATCGTCATCAGCCAAATCATCTATATTCACAAAGTCCTGAAGGCGAGAAGGACCCATCGACCAATCAACATAGAAACAGAAACCATCGTGAAGTTTTGTATATAAATTCCTAACTGCCAACGGGAGCATAGATAGCTTAGGCGCTGCTGACTCTTCAGCAACGGGCTCTCCACCCAAGTAAAGACCCAGCTCATTATCTTCACGATAGATGTAAACCAAATAATTTTTATCACCTGAAGCCAATGCGGTGCCAATGACACACTTATTTAGCCATTTATAAACGGTGGGTAGCACTGATGAGAAAATTTTCCACTCGCCAGGAATCCAAACAGAAGACGTGGGTTGCAAACCGAAACCAGACCAGCTTTCTGGTATTTCGACGTCAGATGGCAACTCATCCAGAGAGAAGTAAACCGAATAGCCTGAGAGCTCAGCCCTCACATTGCTTAATGCTCTCTATGTTTTCCATCATCACTCCTGCACCTAATATTTATCAAGCAAGCTATAAATATGATTTTGAATTTCGGGCTCAAGTTCCGCAGCTTTCCGCAAGATAAAAAACCCTAAACTATAGTTATACAGGCTAAAATCTAACCAATTCTTCTCAAAGCCAGGTCAAGCATAAACAGCAGTAAATCGTCAAAACACTCAAACTCTTCGTAGACATTATCGAACGCCTGCTTATCGCGAACTTGATACATACCTGTAGACAGATCCAGTACATACTCATCTTGATCACTATCGCCAAAGACGAGAAATCCTTTTAATTCTTCTACATCACGAGAAATAACATTCATTTCAACGAATGCTAACGTTTTGGCTGTGCTCCCCACTATCGGGAGGCGCTTGGTAGAATAAACGAATACACCCTCGACAGTCAGCCCATTATGGAGTTTCAGAAACTCAAGGTAATCCTGAGGCGGCTCGCCCCCCAACTCCGCCTTACACGAACTTAGAAATACAGATAGCTCAACTTCATCTACTCCATTTGGTAGAAAACGACCCTCTTCAGATTTTTTTATCGCTATCAACTTTAACTTATTTTTGACATTAGAGTTCATAATCAGACCTCAAAGTAGTGGTGGAGGATAAATATCACCATCAATCATAGGCCACTCAACAACCTTGCTTTCGCCAGGAATCATTTTCCCTGTAAGAGTTCGCTGAGCGTTAGTCAAAACCTTGTGGTACGGCTCGTTTTTAATAAGCACTAAGTTATCGTATGAATTGGTACCTCCATCATCTAATGGTTTTACATGATGTACTTGCCAGTCCTCGTTAGGCAGCTTTCCTGCTTGCATCCTAGCCACTTCTGCATCAGTAAACCCTGAATTTTTCAGCGTTGTTATATTCTCTGATCCTTCGGAAAGATTTTTCAAATAATTCCCTCGCACCTTGCTGTCAAACTCATTCCTGAGCACTTTTACTTCAGCCGGAGCTCTTTTTGTATAAATCATCTCCTCTGTTCTCACACCTGGAAGTTCGACCTCCTCACCACGAAGCTTCCCAACAAAGCTGGTCTTCGCTGCACGAGGAGTAATCTTCACATTCCCAAGATTCGACCCGAATCCCTGCGTCTTGATCTCATACCGCGCATCAAACCACTGCCGCCCTTTCCCGGCTAGCCCGCCACCGAGGAAAGCGCCACCGAACGTCATTAATTTCTGACCATTCGAATCCTCGCCAAACCAGCGACCACCCAATATGCTGCCGCCAAAGCCTCCCAGAATACTCCCGAATAGACCCGCAATTGCGATGGCTGGAGTGGTCAAGATAGCTGCGCTACCAACTCCGATAACTCCGAGTGTCATATGGAGCCAGAACGGAACCTCAGGACTGATATCGTCGGTCTTTTTTGTACCGCCGCCTATATTGACATTGTTAGATCCCGAGCTGATTTTCCCGTCGCAAACAGTATGGTCGCCCACTCGAGCGGCAGGCTGGCCGTTGATAAATACAGTGTCACTACCTTCGGCAATTATCTGCGGTGCAGACCCATGCTTGTCACAAGTGGCAGTATCCAGGTGTGCGCGAGCAGCAGGTTTGCCATTCGTGTGAACATTCTCGGATCCTTTAAATATTTGACCGGCCTTATTAATGCAACAAGAGAGGCTACCGATGAGCTCGCCGATGCCTGCCGACATGGTTATGACAGCACCCACGACTGCTACAGCCGCTAATCCTCCCGAAGCGACAATAGAAACGCCCGCAGCAGCAGCAACGACTACGGCAGCCGCTCCCACTGCCAACCCTAAAAGCAAACCTTCTAAGGCAGCAGAGTGTTCGATAGGGTCTCCGACCCTTGCCGCCGCACTCATACCGACACAGCCTCTCCGTCGGTAGTGTCGGG
Source organism: Pseudomonas sp. NFACC02 (assembly GCF_900110765.1). Taxonomy (GTDB): domain Bacteria; phylum Pseudomonadota; class Gammaproteobacteria; order Pseudomonadales; family Pseudomonadaceae; genus Aquipseudomonas. Next base: position 51,852 of record NZ_FOEO01000005.1, on the reverse strand, counting down.
CGCTGCATCAGGCCTGCGCAGTTCCAGGGTGTCGATAATGGAAAAGAACGCCGCGCGCTCTTCGGGGGTCATGCCTTTGGTGCCGTTACTGGTGGCAGTGATCTGCATCAGCAGGGGCTGTTGCTGCTCGTCCTGGTGCAGAAAGATGACCTGCAACTGATGCACAGGCTGACCTTGCTGCCGCCATTTGAACTCCACCTGCCGTGCATCAACACCCGCTATCTGCGTCGGGAAGAGTGGCTCAACCCACTGCAGATGTGAAAGGGACTTTCCCAGTTCTTTAAGGAGTTGCTGCGCGACCGTTTCAAGATCGGCATCATCCTCGACAACCGACCGGCCAACAACGACAGACAACGGGCTTGGCCCGATATCCGTCAATGTGAACACATGAAAGGTCTTGTCCTTGAAACCCACAGGCCGCACGAAACTCAGCTCGTTGGTCAGAAAACGTTCCGACGGCGGAGGTGGTGCGTCAAGCGCTTCCTGCGCCAAGCGTTCCTCTTCCTGGCGCTGCTCTTCGCGAAGCCGTTGCTCGGAAATACGATCGTAAATGCTCGTCCGCATTGGGGCGTTCCTTGTCCGTCAGCTTATTTGTTCAAGTTGATGATCGTTCTGCCTTCGACATCGACCACGTTGCCAGACAAGGTGATCGTCCCGTCTGATTTCATGACCAGCTTGCTGGCGCCCACTTCCAGCGTGATGGACGTTGCGGCCTTGATCTTGACCTCTCCCTTATCGACGGTGACGAAGTAAGAGCCGTCCTCAACCGCAATGCTGGTTTCAAGTTTGATAGTTTCGGAGTGCTTGCCGTCCACCTTGATCTTGCGATTGCCGCCGACGGTATGGCTCTCGTCGACCTCAATCTCAGTATCCAGATTGCGCTCGGCGTGCATGATGATTTGTTCAGCACCTGCCTTGTCTTCAAACCGGAAAAAGTTGGCATTGGCGCCCTTGCCCTTCGTCGACCGCGTCAAAAACCCGCTCTGCGTCTTGTTCGCGGGCAGCGACCACGGCGGTGTGTTCTGGCTGTTGTAGAGGCTGCCCATGACCAGCGGGCGGTCGGGGTTGCCGTCGAGGAAGACGACGACGACTTCATCGCCCACGCGCGGGATCTGGATGCTGCCGAAACCGCCGCTGGCGCCGGACTGGGCGACGCGGACCCAGCAGGAGCTGTGGTCGTTGTACTGGCCGTTGCGGTCCCAGTGGAACTGGATTTTTACGCGACCCAGTTCGTCGGTGAAGATTTCTTCGCCTGGCGGGCCGACGATGATGGCGGTCTGCGGACCGGGAATCGTCGGGCGCGGCGTGGACAGTTGCGGGCGGAACGGAATCTTTTTGCGCACGCAGGTGAAGGTGTTGTAGTAGCTCGCCGGATGGCCGTTGAGGTAGTTGTTGTGGCCTTCGCTTTCAACGCCCATGAGCAGAAACTGTCGGTCTTCGGCCGAGCCTTGATCGTGGTCGTAATGCTGCAGCAGTTCGAAGGTGTAGCCGGGTTTCATCGCACGGCAGTTGCTCGCGCCGCTGAAACTTTTGCCCTTGAGTTCCAGTGCTTCGACCCGCAGACGCACCAGCGCTTCGCCCTCGTCGTAAGTGCCGTGGGTGTATTGACCGGGGAAGTCGTAGATCTCGAAGTTCTCGACATCGCCCTGTTTGTTCAGGCTGTTCATCGTCACCGGCAGGCGGTTTTTCGGCTGGCGGTAGTCGAAGGTCTGGACGGCGATCTTGCCGGACTGCAGCTGGCGGTTGCCGCTCCACTGGGTGATGGAGTCTGCCGTCTCGGTGACGGAGGCGGTGTGAAAACGGATCTGAGGTTGTTCAGGCAATGGCACCAGCGTGCTGGAGTCATCGCAGATGATCATGGTGTGGCCTTCGGCGGTGTGCTCGAAGTAGTAAAACATCCCTTCTTCTTCCAGCAGACGCTGGACGAAGTTGAAGTCGGTTTCGCGGTACTGGGTGATGTAGGTGTAACGCTTCTGAGGTTTGGTCAGGCGGAACTCATGCCGGGAAAACGCCGGACACAGCGCGAAGACCTGGGTGACGACCTCCTCGACCGTATTGCCTTGAAAAATCCGCGTATCGAAGCGGTTTTTCAGCATTGAGAACCAGGGATTCAGGGTCGCGGTATACCGGGCCATGCCACCGTCGCTGCCGATGCTGGCGAAGCGCGTCAGGTAGCCGGCCAGATAGCGCGGCGAACCAGTGGCGAGCTCGATTTCGATGGTGACCAATTGGCCCATCATGGACTTGAGCTCAACCCCGGAATCCTCGCAGACCAGCAGCAGTTCAAAGCTATACGCCTGCGACAGTCCTTCGCGCCCTTTGAAGGATTCGATCAGCAGTTGCTGCTCAGGATTGGCGAGGTTATTGAACTTGAACAAACGCCGGTTCTGAGGCGAGAACAACGCGGCAAGGTCCATCGACATGTGTATCTCCTTGGAGGCATGGGGAACAACGCTACCGCCATGCTCGGCAACAACAGGTTACGAGCAACCGGGGGAACAGATTTCCCGTTGCACCATCGCGGATTAATCCCGTGCGCGTCGATACGCGTACGCACTTCCACCCCGTTCGAATCGTTCAGTACACGGGTGCTTTGTCACAACTGGACAATGCGACCGCTAAACAATGCGAAAGTGCCACTAGGGCATCAAAAATGAGAATGGGGTCGCAGTCTCAAAAACGTTACAGATGCTTGAGCGCGAGGAAGGAGACACCTGCGAGCAGCACCGTGTCAACCCGTAAACCCATTTTTGCGAAGTGATGCGCAGTGCGCTGGTTCACTCTTCCCATAATATTCAGAAAAAAATCAAAAGCTTTGGAGGCGATTAAATCCAGCAGTGACAGTAAGTTATCGGCAAATCAGCACAATTTGATATTCATATGACATCATTGCCGAGTGTAACGCAGATGAGAAAAATGCAGCGCTGTTGGAAATTAAATGCGCAAATGACGGTCTGACTTGCCACTAGTGGCTCTGTGATATCGAAATTTCACGTTGATGCTCGGTATCTGGCAAGCGGCTCTCACTCAAGGACTGTGATGTGTAAATGGACCTTCTAGCCCACGTCCCTAGTTGGGACGACATCGAACGAAACCTGGATCATAAATTCAGCGAACTGAACCAGAGTGTCAGCCATGGTTTGCAGAGCGCCCATGACGGCTGGGACGGTTTCACCCGCCGGGTCAGTAACGGCGCGAGCCAGGCCTATGGCGCGATGGGTGGCCACCGGATCGACTATGTTCGGCAGGCTATGGCCCTTTCCTACCCGATAGTGCTGAACGACCTCACGCGCAAGTTGGCGTCTATCAACATCACGGAAATCTTGCCGGTGTTGCTCAAGCTGGTGCGGGAAGTGGTGATGGTTCTGGGTGGCAGCGTTGCGGTGGGCGGCGCAATTGGAGGCGCAGTCGGCTCTCTTGCTTTCGGCGCGGGTGCGCTGCCGGGTGCAGCGGTCGGCGGCAGTATTGGTTTGGAAGTGGGAAATCTCATTCTCATGTCGCTGGGGCTGGCGTCCATAGCCGAATATTTCTGGCAGGGCATCCCCCCATGCGCAAGCAGTTTGTCTGAAGGGTTCGGCACCGCATGGGGAGCCGAAGATGGCTTGAAACCCCCAGGTCTTGACCCAACCGGCGGTTCAGCCGCGCTGATCCAAGAGCGCACTGAACGCGCCGCCCGACAACTCGCAAGCGGGCAGGAGCAACTGGTCCTATTGCTGCTGACCGCCATCGTGACGTTTTTAATGCGCGGACAAATCAAGTCCGGTGTGCTGAACACTATGGACAGCGTCGCGTCACGAAGTGTGAGGCTGCAGGCCGAAATCACGAACAAGGAATTCGCGGCGTGGTTGGCGCGCAATGAGCAGAAGCTTCTCGAACTGAAGGAGTTGCAACCGAAGGATCCGGCGCAGTTAGCCCGACCACCAGCCACCCCGGAGCCGCAACCTATTCAAGGTAGCGTTGAGGCGGAGGCGAAAACTCTCCCGAATAGCTCACGAACCCGACTGCCTAGGACCAGAGGGAAATGGGGGCCGGACGGCCGGGGGGTCCCTGGCGAAAGCAATTGGTACTCCGAAATTCCTGCAGTAAATGAGATTACGGGTGGCAGACCAATTCCGTTTTCTAACGGCCGACCTGACTTTTCAGAATGGTCAAAGGGTGTAATCAAGTTCGAACCTGGAGCGCTCGACGGATCTCAGGCCGACTTCAAAGCAGTGTATCTAAAGATCCAAGAAGCCAAGGGCTTAGACAGCCCGAACGCCGCAAAGCAGTTACTCAGGCAGCTCTCCCTCACGCCGCATCATCTGGATAGCGAAACAATTCAATTGATACCATCCAGTCTCCATGGCAACATCCCACACATCGGATCAGCATCAGATTTGAGAATAAAATGAAAGAAATCAGTAAAAGCATAATTGATAAGTTAGGGGCCCAACGCACCGCGTCAACACCGCGCGCGAATCAAAAATCCCTCCCTGCAGGCTGCACCCTAAATAAAATTTTAATTGATTTGGGAAGCGACTTTGTAGAAGGAATTACATTTACTCGAGGCGCAAAAATACGAAGAGGTTTGAACATTTATAATCTTGATATTATTTACGGAGAAGCCCCTGACGACAATAATATATACTATCGTAACGAGATGTATTCAGGAAGAATACCTAAAAACACTTATACCTTCGGCGAATCGCCAACAGGCGATCAATTCTGTATCAGCTGCTTGACGGGCGAGGTTTACTACTGGGTGCATGATGCAGCCGATGGTGAAATCGATACATTCTTACTGGCTCCTAGTCTGGATGCTTTTTTTAAAGAGCTTGGTGCCGACGAGTCAACTGACATGGAAGCGTTGGCAAAAAGCAAAAAAATAACTAGCATCGATTTAGACTTTTAAATTACTTGCAGTTTGCCTGTTTAGTCACGCCGTAAAATCGACGCCTGATCAACTGTTCTAACAGTTCCGCCGAAAAAATGATAAACCGCTAGCGAGGTGATGATAAAGAAGAGCACCGTTACTGGCTAAGCTTGAAATAAATTTTAGAGAGCCCGTCGCCCTGGCTTTTTAAGGCAGCGGAATGGAAAGAGTTATTGAAAAAAATGTCGCCGACCGAGCTTAGTGCTTGCGGAAACTCGTCAAAGTGTAGGCAGGGTAATTCACCAAACCCTTCGATCAGAGGCCATAAGCTTGGAGATTTTTATCAAGCCGGGGAGAACCTGTACTGATATCACTAGGTAGCTACGTTTGACTATGCCATGCGGTATCAATCGCTGCTGTTTTGTGGATAGTGGAACACTCGGCTTGGATTGACCGAGCGCACAAGTCTCCTAGAATAGTCATTTTGTTACGCCATGCCCCTCTACCACGCGCGGAAAAGCGATTGCTATCACCGTCGACCGCAGAGCTGCGCGTCCGCACTGCGTCATCTACGACGCGCTGTACAAAATCATGCTACAAGCTAGGAAACTCGTCTAGGTGAGCGGGTGTGCTGTTAGAGTTATCCGACTCAGCTGATCGAGAAGGCGCCATGCAGCCAGGCAGACTCAATTACTGAAGTCACCTTCGGACCAGAGACTTGCCGAAAAATGTAGCCGGTGATCCATCGCGATCATATGGCTTTGAACTAATAGGATCAGGAACTAAAAGACGGCAAATAACATTCCGATAAGCGCAATCATGACTCGCCTTTCCCCGTTGCTGCGCGCCGGGAACGAAAGCGAAGACGTATGGGGTCTCTGACTGAGGGCGCGAAACGCCAGCTCTGAAATGGATGCGTGAAGTCAGGTCTCAGGATAACTACGTCAGCGAAATCCAACTAAAACACCGACAAGGGATGTCAATATGGCCCAGCCCCTCTGGCGAGCGGGTGTACTACGAAAGCTACCTGACTCAGCAGATCCAGAAAGCGCTGTGCAGCCAGACGGCCTATCTGTTCTTGCTTGAGCTCGGGAACACGATCACGTACAGCTACTCCAGCACCCAGGCCGAGCCTATCACCGAGATAACCTTCGGCCCGGAGACCTGTCGCTGATCTTCACCGATGAGCGATCAGAATCCATTGTCGTACGTCGCAGACCACATCCGGGATCTAATTGCACACGGACTGAGAACTCAACTCCCTGACGGGCGACCACCAGAAAGGCCTCTCGAATATCTGAGATAACTCGGCGGCCCCATCTACTACCAAAGGTTTCTGAGCCAAAAAAGACATGCGACTTTACTGAGACAGCCAAGGTTGAGTGAGTAAGGTGCCTGGCATATGAAGTTGTATATATCCGATGAAAAATATCATCGACACGCAGAATAACCATTGAAGTCGGCTGAGTCCCGCAATCCGATAGATTGCCTGCAATGGTTTTCGCCAGCGGTAGTCCCGGTCTGCCGGCCTTGCACTGGCCGATTGCAGTGCACCGATCACTCCGACAATCACATAGGTAGCGAGGCCTAACGCACCAAGCCATTTCCAGAATACACAGCCCAGCATTAGCAGAGGGCCGCTGCTGCGTATCACCAGATAGCGGCGATCCGAGGTCAGTCTGTGCCGCGCGCACCACTTGCTGATAGTCAGATCAAGGTCATACATCGTCGCTGCCAATGAGACCCAATGGGTAGACAGCCATTTGCCGAATTGTGCCCCAAGCAGCCCGCCCAGCGCGTACAACGGCAGCATGAACAGAACGAACAGGAGGTCATAATCGGCCAGATTATGGAGGGCAAGACCGATGGTCAACGCACATGCGGCGCGCTTCACTCCATAGGGTGAAGCCTTTGGGACGATCAACGTCTGCCAGAACCAGGGATTGTGGTTGGGAAACAAGCCCAGTAAGTCAGGAAAACGAGAGGCAAAGGTTTCTGACAGCTGTTCGCAGGCCTGCCAGTCAGGCTCTGTGAAGCCTTCGGCCAGTTCCCGTTGCAGGTCCGGCCGGGACGTGAGCAAGAACAGCGCCGCAGCATTGGCTCGCGGACTTGGAGATTGCTGATGCTGCTCCGCCAGGGCGTGCAGCTCGTTGAACCAGGCACGGTGCTCGCTACGGCTGCGTAACGCGTGCCACTGCTGGTCGGCAATAGGCACCACTCCCCCATCGATATCCCAACCAAACAGCTGACACACTTGCTGGAACAACAGCGGTGACCAGTCTTCGGTCTCAAGGAACAGGCTCAGTACATGCACTTGCAGTGCCTGGCGACGTGCCAAATCCGCGAGCCACGCTTGTCGGACACTGTGCTGCAGGCAGCTGAAGAATTCATCTTCCTCGCCCCCTGCCATCCTTTTATCAAGTTCCCGATAAAGGGCTGTCGTGATCTTAAAGACGAGGCGTTGTTGCTCAGACTCAGGAAAGGCGATTTGTTGCCAGGGTGTCAACCATTGACGCTGCTCGAGCCCCCATTCCAATAAGGCCGCATTTGCGTTCGGCTCATTCACGCAACGCTTGAACAGCAGCCTTTCGAGCTCGGCGGCACATCCTGTGGCCAAGGCTTCGGTCCAGCATCGATCAATCGCTGAGTCATCGAGTCCGGACAACAGCTCAACGGCACGCTCATACATGGAGGGCGTGATTTTCGAGATTGAGCCTGGCCTGTTTTGCCCAATGGGCGGCAGGTTCGCGGGATGGGTGCAGGCGAGTGCATCTGGTTCGTCGTGTTCGCGCAAAATCTGCAGCGCTTGTTCGTAAGCTTCACGCAGGTGCTGGAAGCCCACCGGATCCTCATCAGGACGGCTGACCTTGAGCAGCTTGGCGTATTGCCGTTTGACGCTGCGCTCGTCGGATCGACCAGGGAGATCAAGAACCTTCCAGCAATCGAAAGTAGATTCCATGGGTCAGTGTCCACTCCCCTTTTCGAGCAAGGCGATACGCTCATTCAGCTCATGGCGGGTTTGACGGATTATCCGTTCATCCTGGGTGGCAAGCGCTTGCTGAAAGCGGCTTGCCCAATGATCGATCTGCTCTCGGCGGTCGCCCAGGCTTTCCTGATAAAGGCGTTCCAGACGGGCTACCAGCAGCGTATTGATTTGCTGATCGCGCGGATGCACCTTGAGCGCTGCCAGCGCTTGGAGGCGCTCGGCAATCTCATCATTGCTCAGCACCCCAGGATTGTTCTGGATGACCAATGCATGCTGCTCTCCAGTGGCGGGGATGCTGACTTGGCATTCCAGGATGCCGTTATTGTCGTAGGTAAATCGCACATCCAGATCCACGACCCCGCCCGTGTTGGGCGGTACCGGGATCTCCAGTTCCCCCAGAGCGATGTTGTCCCGAACCAGGCGGCTTTCACCCTGATAAATTTTGACCAGTACGCGTTCCTGCGACTCGTCAACGGTGCAGACGGTTTTAACCCGACTTACCGGAACTGTACTGTTGCGCTCAATGATTGGCAGATAATGCCCGCCTTCATGGATTTGCCCTACGAATTGCGCGGTTTCGATCCCCAAGGTATAGGAACATACGTCGGTCAGAACAACCTCCTCTAATGCAGCACTGCGGGACTTCAGCGCCGCCTGAATGGCTGCACCGTGAGCAACGGCTTCGTCAGGGTTGACATGAATTGAAGGGAAACGACCGAAGAGCCCAGCGGCCAGTTTGCGTACCAAGGGCATGCGTGTGGTACCACCCACCAGAAGGACCTCATCGAGCTCATTGACTCGAATCCGGGCATCTCGCAGCGCACGCTCGATAGGGTTGCGCAGTCGCTCAAGCAATGGCGCAAACAATGTGGCCACATCATCTTGGGTGAAAACATGTTTCCACTGCTGTCCATCTGCAAGCAAAACGAACTCAGCCCAGCTTTCATTTCCTAACGCCTGGCGCACTCGCTCAGCTTCTCGGCGTAGGGGTTGGGCTATCGATTGCGCTTCCGGAAACCCAGGCTGCCCACGCTGTGTCTGAATAAACCGCTCAGCCAGCAACTGATCGAAATCTTCACCGCCAAGGTAATTGTCGCCAGCGCTGGCCCGTACCTCCATGACACCCTCGAACAGCTCAAGGATAGAGACGTCAAAAGTTCCGCCGCCCAGATCGAAGACCAGGAATGAGGTTTCCTTATTCTGCTGAGGCAATCCATAGGCTAGCGCCGCGGCGGTAGGTTCGTTAATCAGCTTGTCGACTTTCAGTCCGGCCAACTCGCCCGCAATGCGGGTGGCATGGCGCTGTGCATCACTGAAATAAGCAGGGACGCTGATCACCGCCTCATTCACCGGTTTGCCATAGGCACGTTCGACATCTTCCTTGAGACTCCTGAGCACCAATGCCGAAAGCTCTTCCGGGCGCAATGATCTCGGACCTAATTGCACGGTGTGAGCACTGCCCATGTGGCGTTTGAATAGCGCCGTGGTCATGGTCGGATGCGTATGCAGGCGCTCACGCGCGGCCTGGCCTACGAGAATCCGCCCCTGGTCGTCCAACCCTACGACAGAAGGGGTCAGCAATTGGCCCAACGCGTTGGGCACCAAAACACTGGCGTCGTTATCCCAGACGGCGACCAAACTGTTGGTGGTCCCAAGGTCAATCCCTATGATCATCAACGTATCCTTTTCTTTGCGACGCAAGAGCCGCAGATATTAACGAGCCTCAGCGGACCTTAGGTCATCCTCTGGACACTCATTTACTGTTGCCTGTTCGAAACGCTCTTGAAGGATGCGCCGTGCAGTTGACGAGGCGAGATAAGTGCCAATCAGTTCTGCCAGTTCTTCTATCTTGAGCTTTTTGTTGTCCCGGCAAAACTGCACGAGTTGCAATTGAACCCAGCGGCTTTTCTTATTCAGTCTGGCGCCGGGCGCAAAGAAGGAGCGGGAGATCAATTCAGGCATTGGCGCATCGTCTTCAAGCAACAGATTCAGCATGATGCCTTTGCCGACATGCAGGCCGAAATCATTGATGTGCTCGATTGGCAAAGGCGCTTTGAGGTTGGCGAAAACGAAATGGTCAGGCGTTAACAGCAAGGCAGTGGTGTCCGCCCGCAACACCAGGCGAAGCGTGTAAGGCAGACCGATCGCCGCGAGCGCCATCAGCACGCCACCGATGATGTAAACCATGGATGTTTGACCTTTGAACACTTCCGGATACAGCCAGGCGAAAGGCAGCAAACCTGCCCCAGCCAGGAAAACCAGGCCCACGATGATGAGTGTGATGATCCCTCGCACGCGCCCACCTTCGTGCAATGGCAGGTCACTGCTAACCTTACTGGCGTACGCACGCAATTGCTCGACGGTTTCGGCATCGAGCGCGACGTAATGACCCAGGAAGGTCTCGGTGATACAGCCGTGAAGCTGTTGCGGGGCGACGAAATAGCGGTCCATCGCGGCGCAGGCCTGGACCGCGTCGACCGGATGGATAGCGCTGCGAACCGCCTCGTCGACCGTGACCTGCAATGAGGCGATTCGCTCACCATTGGAAGGGTGAGTATCGGAGGGGTGAGCTAGTTGAGTGGCCAGTTCTTCTTCAGGCAAGGTCAATACCTGATCGCTGAGCTCGTGAAGCACGAGGCTCGGCAGATTGGTTGGCATCACATAGCCGGGCCTGGGGTTGGTCGCATCGCCTACGTGCTTGCCGAGGCGCTCCTGCAAGATGGGCTCAAGTGCGGAGATGCGCAATAAGGCCGAAGCGATTGCAATGTTACTGGCCACCTGCGCACCCGCAGCATCGGCAGCGAGTTCCCGAACACGGCCCCAGTGATTGACGGCGTGGTCAAAACTTTCCATGAAGTGCATCCCCAGCATCAGCGCTGGACGCAGAATCGTGCGCTGGAGCAAACCGCTGCTGAGCATGGTCTGAAAGATCGCTTCCAGGCTGCGGCTGATACCGTCGTAGATCGGCAAAAATCGCTGGCTGTATTCCGTATCGGCGCCGACGAAGTGGGCCAGTTCATGGCCAATCACTGCGCGTGTCTGCGCTTCATCGAGCAGGCCCAGGTACACGATTGGGACATGCAGCGTTCGCCCTGAGAGGTGTGCGTCGCAAGGCAACAGATTGACTTCGCTTGAGGTGACGTAAAAACCTTCACTCATGCCCAGCACAATGTGGTCGGGCTGCAACGCGTCGAGTCGCTGCGCCAGATCGCGCACGAAGTCCCACAGCAATGGCGCTTGCTCCGGCGTCACGGACTGACCGAGAACCACCATGGCGGTGGGCTTGAACATATGCAGCATGACCTTTAACTGCTTGCCCATGGCCCAGATGGAATAGAGGCAAACCAACCCTGTGATGAAGGCGGCCGCCATCAGCTTTAACTCGCCGGGGGACATTCGGCCTGCGTGCCAGAGTCCCAGCCCTTCGTAAATCAGAATGGCAGCGACGGCCGCAGCCATGGCAAAGATGTGCCCGCTCAGAACGAACGGCAGGACGCGACTGACCCGGGTAAAGGAGTGAAGCAATCGCTCACGCGACTCAAGGGCGCGAGAACCGGCCCAGGCCAAGGACAGAAGTCCGAGGGAACCTACAAGTGCGGCCATGAACCCCAGAATGACGACACTCCAGGCAATGCCAGCCGTGACCCGCGTCAGCACAAGGACCTGGCGGTTATCGTCCTCTGCCTTCCCAAAGCGAATCATAGCCAGATCCACGCTGACTCGGCGGTCATTGATCTCGATCCAGGCATTCTTGTCCTGGCTCGCCATCTCCCGAAGTTGCACACCAATATTGGCAAGCTCTGCCTGGTGCCGAACCAACTGGTTGTAGCTGTCGGTACTGCGTTGCAACTCCCAAGCGCCTGACAATCCGAGGAGCACAGGCAACAGGATCAATAAAACGACAAGCTTCATCTTTCGCATCATTTGACACTCAACAATCAGTGCATCGCCGCCGACCCGGCACGGCGAGCTGAACATCCCTTTAACAAAAACCGAGGCTTTTGAGCTCCTGGCAACTGGCGGCAGATGAGTTGGACTGCCGCTGTGTTGCAGACGGCGTTATACCCTGAATACCCAGTTTTCAGTACCCCGAGCGAGCACGAATGTGTCACGGATCACATGGCGCACTCCGCCCCGTTGCCATCACCAACGCGCCCCAAAAACACCAAGTTCATTCCTTAGTTCACGCTCATCCGTAACGCACGGGGTGAACCGGTTCACCTTTTTCATCTTTTATTCGAGCACGATAATGGGATCCAAAAAATCGCTGAAGCCCTTGTTACACAAGGCCTGCAGCGAAATCCATGTGTATCAGAATCGTAACTAATAGCACTCAGACATCATTGCGGTGTGTATCAAAAACGAGAAAAACTTGCCGTCTGTAGGAACTTTCCTACGTGAAATGGTGCCTGAGCTGACGCTACTGGCTAGACAATATTGATTTGCTAGCACCCCACTTTCACCTATTGTGCGGGGCGATTTCGTGATGCTGTCAGTCCGGGGTCGAACTTTCCGAACAGGTGTGCCGGTTGAGCAATACGTAGCCTTTCCCATTCCCCGGGTCGTTTTCCGGGAGGTTGTAGTGAAGGGTTCAAGGACGATGTATCGATGACTCAGACGTTTGATGTAGAAGCATTGGTCAAGCTGCGAAGCCAGACTCGGGCGATTTCCGATGTGCTCAAGGCGCAAGCTTCTGACTACCTCGCGACGCTGTCCTTGCTGATTCGTCCGCAGAACCTGTTTGGCGAATACCTGCAGGGCGCGCAACGCAGCAGCGGTCGTGAAACCCAGCATCACTTCAAGGAACTCAAAGCGCTGTACGACAGAATTGGGGCGGCGTCTCCGTTCCAGTTGGTCAGTGAACTGGAAGTGCCGCTGAACCTGATCAGCACCACGCCCGAGTTGTTTCCACTGGAATACGACAAGGTGCTGGAACAGAGCGGCCAGACCATTCGAATCACCAGCCCGACGCGCTGGGTAGTGGGCTTCAACTCATTCGACCTGGCGCAGTTCCGCAAGGTCATCAAAGACCCGAACCGCAGCAGCGCCGAGCTGTACCGCTTCGTCGTGCATTACCTGGTGCTGTTTTACTGCGTCAGCAAAGCACCGGGGCTGGGCCGCTTGTTCGAAGGGCTGCGGTTCCCGGTCAGTTTTGAGCGGTTGAAAGATTTCGGCGACCTGCCCTTCTGCGTGATCAGTTCGCCCGTGCGCTCGACCTTGCCGGATGACTCGGTCATCCGCAGCAGCACCCAGATTGCAGGCAACGCCAGCTTCGAGGAGTTGGTGGGCCACGACAGCATCATGGAAATGAAAGATGAGATCCGTCAGCGCCTGCTGATGACGATCGAAGGACTGTAACGCGGCCGGCTCATCGTCGGGCCGATACGCAAACGACTTGCAGCGAGCCACTCGCACAGGAGATCACGATGGCGAAGAAGGAAAGTACCCAGCACAAACTCGACCGCGTTCGCGCCCCTCGGGTCCATATCACCTACGACGTGGACATCGGCGACGCTCAGGAAAAGAAAGAGCTGCCCTTTGTCGTCGGCGTGCTGGGCGATTTCTCCGGCAATCCGCTGGAGCCTTTGCCAAAGCTCAAGGACCGCAAGTTTATCTTCATCGACCGTGACAACTTCAACGGCGTGCTCAAGGGCATCAAGCCGCGTCTGGCGTATCGGGTCGACAACACGCTGGCCAAGAACGGCACACAACTGGGCGTCGAGCTCAACTTCAACGCCCTGGAAGACTTCGAACCGCAGAACGTGGTCAAGCAGGTCGAGCCATTGCGCAAGCTGCTGGAGGTCCGCAACAAACTGGCCGACCTGCGCAACAAGATGGGCGGCAACGACAAGCTCGAAGAGCTGTTGATGGACGTGTTGCAGAACACCGAAAAGCTGAAAACGCTGGGCAAGGAATTCGGCCGTGAAGCCGCCGTTCCAGCCACCGATGCCAAAGAGTAAGCAGGAGCACGACGATGAACGATAAACAAACCGTGGCTCAGCAGGACGCCGATCTGGTTGAAGTGGAAAACTTCGCGCCCCAGTCGTCGCTGCTCGACAGCATCATTTCCGAAAGCCGTGTCGCCCGTTCGGAAACCGAACGTACCCGCACCCGCGACCTGATCGGTGAGCTGGTGGCCCAGGTTCTCGAAGGCGAGATGACGCCGAGCAAAGACCTGATCGCCGTGCTGGATGCGCGGATCGCCGAGATCGACTCCATGCTCTCCGAGCAGATGAACGAGATCATGCATGCCCGCGAATTTCAGCAGCTCGAGGCGTCCTGGCGCGGCCTGAAGTATCAGGTGGATCAGACCGAAACCAGCACCACGCTGAAGATTCATCTGCTCAATGCGTCGAAAAAAGACCTGGTGCGCGATCTCAAAGCGTCCTCCGAGTTCGACCAGAGCGCGCTGTTCAAGAAGATCTACGAGGAAGAGTACGGCACCTTCGGTGGCGCACCGTTCGGCATGCTGCTGGGCGATTACGAGTTCAACCGCAACCCCGAAGACATGTACCTGCTCGAAGAGATTTCCCATGTGGCCGCGGCTGCCCATGCGCCGTTCATTTCCGCGGCATCGCCTGAGCTGTTTGGCTGGGACTCGTTCACCGACATGTCGGGCCCGCGTGACCTGGCGAAGATTTTCGATACCGTCGAATACGCCAAGTGGAAGTCCTTCCGTAACTCCGAAGACTCTCGCTACGTCGGCCTGACCCTGCCCCACGTGCTGGGTCGTCTGCCGTATGGCCCGGATACCACGCCGGTCGAGGAATTCAACTTCGTCGAAAGCGTCGATGGTCGCGATCACAACAAGTACCTGTGGATGAACGCCGCCTATGCACTGGGCACGCGCGTTACCGATGCGTTCTCGCGTTATGGCTGGTGCGTGGCCATTCGTGGGGTCGAGGGCGGCGGTCTGGTGGAAGGTCTGCCGACGCATACGTTCAAGACCGACGATGGCGAAATCGCGCTCAAATGCCCGACTGAGATCGCGATCACCGACCGCCGTGAAAAAGAGCTGTCGGACCTGGGTTTCATTCCGCTGGTTCACTGCAAAGGCACCGACTACGCCGCGTTCTTCGGCACCCAGTCGACGCAGAAGCAGAAGCAGTACAACACCGATATCGCCAACGCCAACGCGCGGCTCTCGGCACAGCTGCAGTACATCTTCGCCACCTCGCGCATCGCCCACTACATGAAAGCGATCATGCGCGACAAGGTCGGCAGCTTTGCATCGCGCAAGGATGTCGAACTGTTCCTGAACAAATGGCTGTCCAGCTATGTGCTGCTCGACGACACCGCCAGCCAGGAGGCCAAGGCCAAATTCCCGCTGCGCGAAGCCCGTGCCGAAGTCTTCGAAGTGCCTGGCAAGCCTGGCGTGTACAAGGCCGTGACGTACCTGCGCCCTCACTATCAGCTGGACGAACTGACCGCGTCCCTGCGCCTGGTCGCAGAGTTGCCGCAATCCACACGCGGCTGATCGATGTCGTTGCCAGGGAGGCAATATGAGTAGCCAACACAAGCTGTTGCCGTCACTGCTGGACCGGTTGCTGGACGATCGTCCGCACCAGTCCATCGAAGCGTCGTCGCAGCGCCTGTGTTCGCTGGCTGATTACAAGGCCAGCATCGTCCGTGACCTGGAGATTCTGGTGAACACTCGCCAGTCTCTGGTCGCGGAAGAACTCGACGGCTTTGCCGAGCTGAGCGGCACGATCCTCGACTACGGCATGCCTGACTTCACCAGCAAAAGTGTGCTCGACCCGCAGGACCGACTGTTGATTCAGCGGCAACTGGAGAAAGCGATCTCGGTCGGCGACAGGCGCTTTCGCAGCGTCAAGGTGCAACTACTGGCACAACAAACCGGCCAACGCATGCTGACTTTCCGCGTGGACGCCGTACTGCGCCTGCAAGACATTTCGCGTCAGGTTTCCTTTGATGCGGTGCTGCAGGTCAACACCCAGGAATACAAAGTACAGAACCTCAACTGATGCTCGACGACCTGCTCCCCTATTACGAAAAGGAACTGTCGCACCTGCGCTTTCTGGGCCAGGAGTTCGCGAGCCAGTACCCGAAAATCGCTTCACGGTTGCTCATCGAGGGCGATAACTGTGAAGACCCGCATACCGAGCGTTTGATCGAGGCGTTTTCGTTTCTGGCGGCCCGCGTCCACAAGAAACTCGACGATGAGTTTCCGGAGATCGTCGAGTCGTTCCTTGAAGTGCTCTACCCGCACTACCTGCGTCCGACCCCGTCGATGTCCATCGTCGAGTTCAGCATGGGCACCCACGAGAAAGTCACCGAAGCCTATCGCGTCGCCCGCCATACCGAGATGCACGCCAACCCGGTGGACGGCGTGGTCTGCAAGTTTCGGACGTGCTACCCGGTGGAACTCTGGCCGATTGCGGTGCAGCAGGCCTCCTTCGTTGAAATGGAGCGTTCGGCGTTCAATGGTCATAGCGCCGACCTGGTCGCGCGTCTTCGCATCGGCCTGGGTACCACCGCCGATGCGCTGTTCGGGCAGATGGAACTGGACCGCCTGCGGTTTTTCCTCGATGGCGAAAGCACCCTGATGCTGCAGCTGTACGAGTTGCTGTTCAACAACCTGGCCAAAGCGACCCTCACGTTCGAGGATGAAGGCCGTACCCGGGAGGTCACCCTGCCGGCCGACGCGCTCAAAGCGGTCGGTTACGGGCTGGATGAAGGGCTGGTGGACTACTCGGAGCGTTCATTCCTGGGGTATCGCCTGCTGCATGAATACTTCACCTTTCCGGATAAGTTCATGTTCTTCGACCTGTCCGGTTTTGGCCGCATTCTGGCGGGCAAGGCGCTGGAAAAGATCGAGATCAATTTCTACTTTTCCGACTACGACCTGAGCGACCGCCTGGCGCGTCTGACGCAAAACATCGGGCGCAGCAACTTCAAGCTCAACTGCACGCCGATCATCAACCTGTTCCGGCAACAAGCCGAGCCGATCAAATTGACGCACGCCCAGCACGAATACGCGGTGGTGCCGGATGTTCGTCTGCAGGATTCAGCCGAGGTGGTGTCCATTGACCGTGTGCGCCGGGTCAAAAAGCTCGGTGGCATCGACCAGGTCGCCACCTGCCATCCTTTCTTCGAACCTCGCGCCGATCAGGGGTCGGGCAACAGTTTCTGGATCGCTCGACGTCGCCCGGTGCAAACCCAGCAAAGCGATGGCACCAACGTGTTCATTCGTGTGGTCGACCGTGATCTGGAACTGATCGATTCCAACAGCGACACGTTGAGTATTCGTCTGACGTGCAGCAACCGCGACGTGCCCTTGATGCTGCCGTTCGGCGGTGAGCGCGGGGATTTCAATATGCCCGCCAGCTCGGTGATCACGGACATCCGCTGCCTGCGCAAGCCCACTGCCTCGGTCCGCGTGCCGCTGGGCAACGGCCTGATCTGGCGCCTGATCTCGCACCTGTCGCTCAACCATATGTCGCTGGTGTCCAAAGGGCGCGAAGTCCTGCTGGAACTGCTCTCGCTGTACAACTACCGCAACACCTCGGCGATCCGTAAACAGATCAACGGCATCGTTTCGATCGCCAGCGAGCCGGTGGTGGCACGCATCGGTCATCCTCGTCCTAACTTCGTTCGCGGCGTCGGCATCAGCCTCACCTTCGATGAAAGCCAGTACACCGGCAGCGGCGTGTTTCTGTTCGGCATGGTCCTGGACCATTTCTTCGGTCAGTACTGCTCGATCAACAGTTTTACCCAATTAACCCTTCGCACCTTGCAGCGCGAAAAGAGAGTGGTCCAATGGCCCCCGCGAACCGGCGATCAACCCCTGGTCTGATCGACCAGGCACGGGCTGAGCCGCACCGATTCGAATTCTTTCAATTGGTGCGTTTGCTTCGCCTGCACTACAGCAGAAACGGACGCATGGACCTGCAAACGCGGCCGCATGAGGACCCGCTGCGCTTTCGTTCCCAGTTGTCGCTCAATTTTCCGGCAAGCGAAGTCAGCGACTTGAAGTTCGAGCACGAGGGCAACGTATCGGCGGCGGGACTGCCGCTGTCCCACGTGCAGGTCACGTTCATGGGGCTGGTCGGGCCGTCCGGGGTACTGCCGCGCCCGTACACCGAGCTGTTGATGGAGCGCCACATTCAGTATCGCGACGACGCCGCGCACGCGTTTCTCGACCTGTTCTCCCATCGCATGACCACGCTGTTTTATGAGGCGTGGCAAAAGTACAAGTTCTACATCGAGTACGAGCGCAACGGCAGCTCTAACTTCGACCGTTACTTGCTGAACCTGGTGGGCTTCGGCCCTCACGCGCAGAAACAGAAGTTCGGCAACGACGGCTCGCCGCTGCGCCGGGAACTGTTCAGCTATTTCTCAGGCCTGTTCGCGCAGAAGCCGCGCAACGCGCTGAACCTGCAAGTCATGCTCGGGTTTTATTTCTCGCTGCCATTCAAGGTCAAGCAGTTTGCCGGGCGCTGGCTAAAGCTCGATGCGAGCCAATGGACCCAGCTGGGCCGCAAAAATGCCGCCCTGGGGCAGAGCGCCGTGGCGGGCAACCGCGTCTGGGATTACCAGTCCTGCGTGCGCATCGAAATCGGCCCGTTGCAGCTCGTCGATTATCAGCGTTTCCAGCCTGGCACCGAGGACTTCCAGAAGCTGGTCGAACTGGTGCGTTTTTACGTCGGCGCGCAGCTGGACTTCCAGATTGCGCCGACCCTTGCGCGTGAAGCCGTGCCCCTCGCCCGCCTGGGCCGTGAGGGCAATGTCGCGCTGGGCTGGCTTGGCTGGCTCAAGCGCCCGGGCGTTGAGGTCGAGCCTGCCCGCTGTGCCGTTTTCCATATTCCTTTTGATGGGGTCTCCCTGTGAACCTGAAGTCGCTGTTCGCCAAGCTCAACGAAACCAGTCGCACAGCCACAGAAGCCGCTGCCGCCCTGTGCCTTTCCGAGCATCATTACGACGTCGAAGTCGAACACTTGCTGTTGCAGTTGCTGGAAGGCAACGACAACGATCTGCCGGCCATCCTGCGTCACTATGATGTCGTGCCTGAGCGCTTGCAGGCGCAGTTGGTGACCGCACTGGGCACCTTCAAAAAGGGCAACACCCGCACGCCCGCGCTGTCGCCACACATCACCCGCATGATCGAGCAGGCCTGGCTGTTGGCCTCGATCGAGTTCGGCCAGCGGCAGATTCGCACCGGTTACCTGATTCAGGCGTTGCTGGACGACGATGAGCTGCGCCGCGTCGTTGTCGGTTCGGCGGCCGAGCTTGAAAAAATCAACGCCGACGACCTGCGGGTCAATCTCGCGGCCCTGGTGGAAGGCAGCCCCGAGTCACGCCTGGCCCAACCCTTGGGCACGCAGGACAGCAGCGCCGCTCGACCGCTGGCGGGCAACGGCAAGACACCGGCTCTGGATCAGTACACCGTCAACCTGACGCAGAGCGCCCGTGAAGGCCGCATCGATCCGGTGCTGGGTCGTGAATTCGAAGTCCGGCAGATGGTGGACATTCTCACTCGCCGCCGGCAGAACAACCCGATCCTCACCGGCGAAGCGGGCGTTGGCAAAACAGCCGTCGTCGAAGGCCTGGCGCTGCGCATCGTGCAGGGCGACGTGCCTTCGGTGCTCAAGGACGTGGCGATCCACACGCTGGACCTGGGCTTGTTGCAGGCAGGCGCAGGCGTGAAGGGCGAATTCGAAAACCGCCTGAAGTCGGTCATCGAAGAAACCAAGCGCAGCCTGCACCCGATCATCCTGTTCATCGATGAAGCGCACACCCTGATTGGCTCGGGTGGCCAGGCCGGTCAGAACGACGCTGCCAACCTGCTCAAGCCGGCACTGGCCCGTGGCGAGTTGCGCACCATCGCGGCGACGACCTGGGCGGAATACAAAAAGTACTTCGAGAAGGACGCCGCCCTCGCCCGCCGCTTTCAAGTGGTGAAAGTCGAAGAGCCGGACGAAGACAAAGCCATTCACATGCTTCGCGGCCTGCTCGGCAAGATGCAGGAGCATCACAAGGTCACGGTGATGGACGAAGCGCTGGTGCAGGCCGTTCGCCTGTCCAATCGCTACATCACCGGACGCCAGTTGCCGGATAAGGCGGTCAGCGTCCTCGACACCGCCTGCGCGCGCGTGGCGTTGGCGCAGTCCGCCCAACCCGGTGCGCTGGAGGACTGCAAACGACTCATTGAAAACGTGCAGTCGGAAATCACGGTCCTGCAACAGGAAGCGTCCAGGGGCAGTGATCACGCGCGCCGTCTCGCGGCGCTCAACGATGAGTTGCAGGTGGCAACGCAACGCCGTGAAACACTGGAGCAACAATGGAAAAACGAGCTGGAGCTGGTCGAGAAGCTTGCCCGCGCCAGTGCCAGTGAAACGCCCGACGCCCATGCAATTGCTGCCCTGCGCGCCGAGCTGACGGCCGTTCAAGGCGAACAGCCTCTGGTCCATGCGTTGGTGGACGGCGGCACCATCGGTGAAGTGATTTCCGGGTGGACCGGGATTCCGCTGGGCAAAATGCTGCGCGATGAAATCGAAACCGTGCAGCGTCTGCCAGCCCTGCTCGGCGAACGCGTGCTGGGCCAGGACCATGCGCTGCTGGAGATCGGCAAACGCATCAAGATCTCCCGCGCGCGCATGGAAGACCCGAATAAACCCATTGGCGTGTTTCTGTTGCTGGGCCCAAGCGGCGTCGGCAAGACCGAAACCGCGCTGGCGCTGGCCGACACGCTGTACGGCGGTGAGCGCAATGTCATCACCATCAACATGTCCGAATACCAGGAGGCGCACACCGTTTCCAGCCTCAAAGGCTCGCCGCCGGGTTATGTCGGCTACGGTGAAGGCGGTGTCCTGACCGAAGCCGTGCGGCGCAAGCCCTACAGCGTCGTGCTGCTCGATGAGGTGGAGAAGGCGCACCCGGATGTGCTGGAGCTGTTTTTCCAGGTGTTCGACAAGGGTGTGCTGGACGACGGCGAAGGCCGCGAGATCAACTTCCGCAACACGGTGATCATCCTCACCTCCAACACTGGCACCGACCGGATCATGCAGTGGTGCCTGAACGCCTCCGATCAACCGAGCCCTGAAGAGATCGTCGAAGGCCTGCGTGACGAACTGAACCAGGTGTTCAAGCCGGCGTTTCTGGGCCGTCTGTCCATCGTCCCTTACTACCCGGTCAAGGACGCGATCCTGCAACGCATCGTGGCGCTGAAACTGGAACGTATCCGCAAGCGTTTCGAACGCAATCATCAAGCGGTGCTGGGTTACGACGAGGCGCTGGTGGAGGCCATCGCGGCGCGCTGCACGGAGGTCGACAGCGGCGCCCGCAACATCGACAACATTCTGTCCAGGACGCTCATGCCCGAACTTGCCCAGCACGTGCTGGAACGGATGGCTCAGGACAAACCGATCCAACGTCTGGACATTGAACTGGGCAGCGACGGCGACTTCGCTTACCGCCTGACCTGATTCGAGCATTCATAGGTAGCAGTCATGAAGATGCACAACACGCAACGTACCAGCGCAGGCTGGACAAGGGGCCTGACCGTTCTGGCCATGCTGATGGCGCTGACGGCCTGCGGCATCACCGACCGAGCCAGCAAGCGCGTGGACGACACCTGGGCAGGCGACATGCTGTTCGGTGACAAAGAGAACGTCATCCTGACGTCCGACGGCGGCAATCAGCTGAACCCGGACGAATCGGGCAAACCGCTCTCGGTCGTCTTGCGGGTGTATCAGCTCACGGCGCTGGAACGCTTTGCGTCGACCGACCCCGATTCACTGTGGGATGACCCGCAAAAAGCGCTCGGCAACACGTTGATCGACAGCCAGGAAATCACCCTGCTGCCCGGTATGGGTCAGAACAACCGGTGGCCGTTGAACAAGGCCGCCAGTTACGTCGGCGTGGCGGCTTTTTTCCGCTCGGAAGAAAAAAGCCGCTGGAAAGTCGCCTTCGACGCCAACTCGTTGCGCAAGGACGGCATCTGGTTTTCCTCGGACGGTTTACGCGTGCTGGTGGACAACAACCAGGTCCTGGCCGTGCGCGGTGATGACGTCCTCAACAAGCCGCCCACCGAAGCCCAACTGGCCAAGAGCAACACCATGCCTCAGGACCCGGTGAAACCGACCGTTACCCAGCAAGTGCAGGACGCCGTCGTGCAGAAAGCCGAAGCCACCGCAACCGATTCTGCGCAGAAGGGCATGCAGGCAAAATTCGATTCACTACTGGATGGTGCTCATGAGTAAGCAGAGCCGCGTGATGTGGTCTGAAGGCATGTTCCTTTTGCCGCAACATTTCCAGTATCAGGATGAGTTCCACCAGCATCAGCTGGCCGAGTCGACATTGCGCAACACCCCTTTTCACTGGGGCGTTCAAGTGCTGCAGATCGATGAGGAAGCGCTGGCCAATGGTTCGTTGCAGCTCAAACGACTGAAACTGGTATTCCCCGACGGGACCCTGTTCGACGCGCCGCAGCACGACCCGCTTCCTGCCGCACGCGATCTTCGAGAACTGCTCAAAGGCAACGATTTCAAGGTTTACGCGGCCTTGAAGCTGCCTGAGCCGTTCGGCCTGAATTACGTCGAGGACGGTCAGGAGCAGAAAGGCGCTCGACGTTTTCGCAAGCAATTCGACACCCTGCCCGACCTCAACGAGGGCGACCTGGAAAACGAGATCACCAGCCTGCGTCTGAACGTGGTGATGCTGATCGACGGCGACACGCTGGATGGCTACAGCTACTGCCCGGTCGCGCGGTTGTCCCGCAACAACATTGGCGGTTTCAATCTGGACACGCATTTCGTGCACCCGACGCTGCACCTGGGCAACCACGAAACCCTGATCGGCCTGGGCAAGCGTCTGCTCGGCGCCCTGCAATCCAAAAGCAAGGCGTTGTCGGGTCGTCGCCGGGAGCGCGCCGACCAGATCGCCGAGTTCGGCTCCAGCGATGTCACGCTGTTCTGGCTGCTCAACACCGTGAACCGCGCCTACCCGAACCTGGCCCACCTGCTCGCGCATCCGCGTCTGCACCCTGAGCGTTTGTACCTGTTTCTGGCGGAGCTGGCAGGCGGGCTGCTGACGTTCTCGCTGGACACCGAACTCAACGCCATTCCCGAGTACGACCATCACGACCCTGCCGCCTCTCTGGTCAAGCTGGACGAGATGATCCGGGTGCTGCTGGATAACGTGATTCCGAACCAGTGCATCATGATCAACCTGACCCAGACCAAACCGTCGTACTGGCAAGGGCAGTTGCATGACCCGCGTCTGGCCGAGGCGGATTTCTACATTTCCGTGCATGCCGACATGCCCGGTTCCAGCCTGCTGGAGCTGGTCCCGCGCGCGTTCAAAGTCGGCTCGCCGGAAGACATCGAAGTGGTCGTCAACAGCGCGATGCCGGGTGTCACCCTCAACCACTCCACGCGCCTGCCAAACGCCATCCCCGTGCGGCTGGATAACCACTATTTCTCCATCGAACCTCATGGTCGGGTCTACGAACGCATGATGAGTGCCCAAGCCATTTCCTTTTACGCACCCAGTGCCTTCACCAACCTCAAGCTTGAACTGATGGCGGTACTCAAATGAACGAAGCCGTGATGCAAGGCGCAACGAACGCCCCTGTCGCAAAACCTACCTTGAAAGATCTGGTGCAGGACTTCATCAGCATGGCGCTGATCGTACGTCGTGGTCGTCAGGTGACGTCGATCAGCGCCTTCGAAGCCAGCGTCGACGGTTTCTTCAACGCCCTGGAGCGCGACGCCCGCAGCGCCAATTACAGCGTCGATCAAGTCAAGGACACCCAGTACGCGTTGTGCGCCTTTCTGGACGAAAGCGTGTTGGGGTCGGGGGACAACGAGCTGCGTCGTCATTTCGAGCTGTCGCCGCTGCAGTTTCGCTATTTCGGCGTACACCTGGCCGGTCAGGGCTTCTTCGAGAAAATTGACGCGCTGCGTGCGGACGTCAAAACCAACCTCGATGTGCTGGAGGTGTACCACCTGTGCCTGGCACTGGGTTTTCAGGGCAAGTTCGGTCTGAGCGAACAGGATCAGTTGCGTTATCTGGCCAACACCCTCGGTCAGGACATTGCGCGTTATCGCAAAACGCCCAAATCACTGTCGCCCGATTGGGCGCTGCCTGATCAGGTCTCGCAGATGCTGCGACACGAAGTCCCGGTCTGGCTCTATCTGGCGCTGATCGCGCTGGTCTGCGTGGGTGTCTACCTGACGCTGGACTGGCTGCTGGGCAAAGACGTCGCCGCACTGTCAGATCACATCAGCCAACTGTTCAGTGCCTGAGCAATGGCCAGGTAACCGAGTCAGGAAGACATGAAAACACTCCTTCGTGCGTTAAAGAGCTTTTGGTTCCTCGTTATATCGCTATGGCTGGCCAGCCTGGTGGTTTGCTGGTTCGTCGCCCCTCGCCTGCAATGGTCGCGCGACCACATGCTCGAAACGATGTTAATCGTGAGCGCGTGCTATCTGTTGGTTATCGTGCTGCGCCAGTATCAGCGCATCCGCACCGAGCACAACCTGGAAAACCTGGTGCAGATCGAGGTTGACCGGTCGCTCACATCCAACAGTGAATTCCGCGACCAGCAGGTGCTCCGCGAGCGCCTCAAGCATGCGATCGCCATGTTGCGCGCCGACCGTTCTGCCGGAGGCGGCGGTTCTTCGGCCTTGTACGACCTGCCGTGGTATCTGGTCATCGGCATGTCGGCGGCGGGCAAGACCTCCCTGCTTACACGTTCCGGTCTGTCGGCCAGCATCGCCAGCAGTCAGAACGATAACGACAGCGGCACCCAACACTGCGACTGGTACTTCAGCCCCGAGGCGGTGCTGATCGACACGGCCGGGCGTTACCTGCGCGACGACCAGTCCGCGAGCGAATTCACCGCGTTTCTGCAGTTGCTGAAAAAGCAGCGCAAAAAGGCAGCGGTCAACGGCCTGGTCCTGGTCGTGAGCCTGCCCGAACTGCTGGCGGCCACGGCGCACGAACGCGCGCAGATGGCCACCCAGTTGGTGTCCCGAATTGAAGAATACGCCCGCTGCCTGGATGCCAATCCTCCGATTTACCTGATGCTGAGCAAGACCGACCAGTTGCCGGGCTTTAATCAGGCATTCGACGGGCTGGACCTGACCGAGCGTCAGCAGCCTCTGGGCATGACGTTCGGGCTGTCAGAGATACGCACCCACGGCCTGCGCGCGGTGCTCGACAGCAAGCTGGCGAACCTGCACAACGGCATCCAGCGGCACGTCGACGCCCAGATGATCAATCTGGGCTCGGACGCCAACAGTGCGTTGCTCAACTTCCCGAATTACTTTGCCGAACTGTCGGGCGTGCTAGAACAGTTTCTGGAGCACTTCACTCAGCCTGCCAGCCATGGCACACCGTTGTTGCTGCGCGGCCTGTATTTCACCAGTGCACTGCAGACCGATCAGCAACTGAGCCAGGTGTACGAGGATGATCTGGCCGAGTCGTTTGCCTTGCTTCCTGCCCAAGACAGCCCGGCAGTGGCCGACGCGCGTGGCAAAAAAATTGGTGATCGCAGCTACTTCATTACCGACACCTTCCGCCGCGTCATCTTCCCTGACCGCGACCTGACCCGCTATCAGTCCAGAACCGGGCGTGACACCTCACTGAGCCCTGCCGTGATCGCCCTCGCCGCGTTGGTCGGTCTGGCCTTCATCGGCTGGCAGGCGCTGGCGTTCCAGAACAACCGGCAGTGGATCGCCGCGCTGCAGCAGAAGATCGACAACCTGGACAACGCCCCTGATCGAGCTCAGCGCATGGCCGCCGGTGAGGGCCTGGAATTGCTCCGCGATGAACTGGCGCTGATCGAAAAACACCGCGTCAAGGGTGTGCCGTTGCAATTGGGCGCAGGGCTTTACCGGGGCGAGGACATTCACGCGGTCGCTCAGTCCGCCTACCTGCAGCAACTGCGTAGCCAAGCGTTGGAACCGGTCGCGCTGAAGCTGCAAATGCAAATGCGCGCGTTCAACGAATTCGCCAACGAAATGGACCCGCAGACCCCGCTCGCGCCGGGCAACAGCAAGGCAGCCGGGCAATCGAACAAAGGCCAGAAACCGATTGGCCGTGCTGTGCAGAGCCTCAATGCAGGCGCTGGCAAGCCGACCCTGAGCAGTATTCCACGCAGCGCTTCCGACGTCGGCAATCGCCTCAAAGGCGTGGCCAGGGGCGCTGCGAGCAAAACCCGCGACAGCGCGCTGGCCGATCTGCGCAACCCTGCGACGGCCAGCGATGCCGCCGAACTGTCGGCCACCACCGGCGGCCTGTCGTTGTCGGAAGAGATGCTGGGTCGTCTGGACGAGCAACAGGTGGCGTCGATCATCGAGTCCTACAACGCGCTCAAGCTGTACCTGATGTTGACGCAACCCGATGTGCATCCGGATCCAGAGTTCGTCAGCGCAGCACTGCCGGTGGCGTGGGCCAGCACGGCGACGGACGCTAGCCCGGTCAGCGATCAGGTGATCGAGGACAATGTGCCGATGTACGTGCAGTTGGTCAAAAACGGTCAGGCCCCTGCCCTGCCGCGCAACGAACAACTGGTGGAAAGCACGCGCAAGAGCCTGAAGTCCTTCATGATCTCAAGCTCCCTGGTGGACCGTGAATACCTGCGCCTGCAGCTGGAATCCAGCCGCCAGTTCCCGGCCATCAACCTCAACGATCTGGTGCCGTTACCGGGTCGCCAACTGTTGTATAGCGCCGAAGCAGTGCCTGCGATCTTTACCCGGCAAGGCTGGGAGGGTTTCGTCAAACCGGAGCTGATCAAACTGGTGTCGGGCAACCTGCGCAACGAATCCGACTGGGTGCTCGATGGTGAAGGCGGCGACAGCATCGTGCAGAAAGCCAACTTCATGCGCGAGTTCATGACGCGCTACAAGCGTGACTACGCACAGGCCTGGTACACCCTGCTCAACGGTGTCGGCGTGCGGCATTTCACCGACATGGCCAACGCAACAGAACAGCTGTCGTTACTGAGCGACGTACAGAACTCGCCCGTGAAGATCCTGCTGTCGGCGGTCAACGACAACACCCAGTGGGACCTGCCCGCGCCACGCGAGGCGCACCAGACCGGCAACGAACCCCCGGACACCTTCTGGAGCAAGGTCACCGGACTCTTCGACAGCCCGGATAAATCCCCGGCCACGTTACTCTCGCCGCTGCCGCCCGTTGACGATGGCAGCCTGGCGAAACGGTTCGAGCCAGTCTCGCGCGTGTTTGCCACGCAGAATGCCGAAGGCGCAGACAGCACGATCATGGATCGCTACCTGGCGGCCCTGCGCAAACTCAAGGTGCGGATGAACAACATCCAGCGCTCGCAGGACGTGGGCAAAAGCAGCAAACAGTTGATCAGCGAAACCCTGGAAGGCCAGCCGAGCGAGGTGACCAACGTGCGCAACTACGTTGAAACCACGGTCGATACCAGCCAGGGCGGATTGTCGGCCTCACTGCAAAGTCTGTTCAGCCTGCCGATCCAGTTCGCCTGGGAAACGTTGCGCGACCCGGCCGGTCAACAGATCGCCAAAGCCTGGGCTCAGCAGATTGCCAAGCCGTGGGAACAAGTCATGGCCCACCGTTACCCGATCGCCGCGGGCAGTCGCAACGAGGCATCGGTCAAGGACCTGCAGCGGTTCGTCGACCCCGAGTCGGGCTTGCTCCCCAACTTCAAGCGCAACGAAATCGGCAACCTGTCGGGCGGCGAAGGCTTGGGCATGAGCAGCAGCGCCAAGGCCGCTCCGCTGGTCAACCCGAACATGGTCAGCAGCATCGACAAGGCCAGTTCGCTGGGCGAGGTCATTGCCAGCCTGTCCGACAAGGAAAACGGTTTCGAGATCATGCTGGAGCCGTCGGCCAACTTCACCGACATCATCTTCACCCTCGATGGTCAGGAGCAGCACTACCGTAACGGCAAGACCAGCTGGAGCCGCTTCTCCTGGCCAGGCACCACCACCGCACCCGGCGCTCGTCTGGACGTGGTGACGCTGACGGGCGAGCGCGTCACCGTGTTCGATTACCCGGGACGCTGGGGCCTGCTGCGCATGAACGACAGCGCCCGCGTGGTCGATCTGGACGGCATTCAGCAACGTTTCAGTTGGACCACTGCCAACGGACTGGTGAGCCTGACCGTGCGCAACTACGGCGGCGTCAAATTGACCGACCTGGCCAACGTCAAGGCGCTCAGCGCGCTGAACGCGCCGGTCAGCGTGGCGGACGGACGAAGCAAGTGAAGCACTCAGCCCTGCACCCAAGGAGCGACCAATGATCGGCTGCTTCGGGAAAATACCGGCCAGCGCCGACTTCGTCAGCTTGCATGGCGCCGCTGACGAGGTCCGCGAGTTCGACGGCTGGCTTCAGGACTCGCTGGCGGCGATTCATCCGCGCGACGACTGGCGCGCGCTGTTCGACCGTCTGCCGCTGTGCTTTTTCTCCTACCGGGCGCGCTCCGGGAACTGGCTGCTGGGCGGCCTGATCAGCTCGATGGACGCCAGTCAGCGTCGCTATCCGTTCTTTATTTTCCAGAGCGTGAAGGCCCTGGAAAATGAACGCCTGATCAACCCGTTCACGTTAAGCGAACTGTTCTGTGCCCAGATCAAATCGCTGTTGCATCTGGGTGTTCAGGGAGAACAGCCGGCGCTTCTGTTCGACAAGATCAAGGCGCTGCGCCCCTTGCAAGGTCAGGACTTCGCGCTGTTTCGCCAGGTTCACGAAAAGTTTCTGCGCAACTTCAACCTGCGGGACATCGCCGATGCGCTGAAAAGCTCGTACCCGGAGTTCATCACCCCTGCGGTGCTGACCAGGCTCTCTGCGTTGCGTCGTCCGTTGCGGCATGCGGATGCACCGAGCATTTGCCTGCCTCTCCCTGCAGAACGGGGATTGAAGAACCCGACCGCCGACCTGTGGGTCGACTGGCTGACACGAATGAATGCACAGCGCGTGTCGCCGCAGGTCAGCGTGCTGGCGGACGACTTCATGCGGCCGAAACTGTTCTGCTTCCCCTCCCGAAGCACCCACGGCCTGTACGCCGTGCTGACCGGCAACAGCGACCACACCCAAAACTATGACGTGCTGGGCAATTTCGCGACGTTCGATGAGCACCATCAGCCGCCGGAATTTCCCAGCCTCGAACGCCCTCTCTTTGACGTCATCGACCGCTTTGTCGACGCGCCGGACACGAAGTCTGTATGAACAAGATCAAATATTACTTCTTGCGTTACCAGCCCTACGTTTTGGGGGTTTGCTTCTTCCTGACTCTGTTCCTGGTCTGGGCCCTGGGTCGCGCGCTGGGCTTCGACTCGCTGCGCAGTCTGCTGGCAGGCATCGGCCTGTTCCTGCTGCTGTCGGCGGGTTATGTATTGCTGCTGTATCGGGGCGCTTCCCGGCACCACAATCTGGAGGGGTTACTGCGCGACGACGCCGACCAGGCCGTGCTGAACGCCAGCCCCGCCGACCGCGAAGAGGTCAGCCTGCTGCGTGAACGCCTGTTGCAGAGCATCGACCGCCTGCACAGCAACAAGCCCCGCGGCACCGCGAGCAAGGACGCGCTGTATGCGTTGCCGTGGTACCTGGTGGTCGGCCAGCCTGCGGCCGGTAAAAGCACCATGCTGTACCAGTCCGGCCTGAACTTCCCTTATGCCGAACGTGAAGGCGTTCGGGTCGCGGGGCTGGGCGGGACACGCAACTGCGACTGGTTTTTCAGCTCCGAAGCGGTCCTTCTCGACACGGCCGGGCGGTACATGAACAACCAGGAGGAAGCGGGCAAATGGCGCGCCTTCCTGCAACTGCTGCGTCAGCATCGTCAGCGGCGTCCGCTCAACGGCCTGATCGTCACTGTCAGCATTCACGACATTTTGCAGGCCTCGCTGGAAGATCAGGAACGACTGGCGAAACGTCTGCGCGAGCGCATTCAGGAAACCCACTCGCTGCTGGAAGTGCGTCTGCCGGTGTACCTGGTGTTCACCAAGTGCGACCTGGTGCCCGGCTTCAGCGCGTTCTACCGTCGGCTCGATGAAGTGGCACGCGGCGAGGTGATGGGCAAAACGTTCACGCACAAGGATTACGAAACCGCCGATTGGGGTCAGCGTTTTGGCGTGGCCATGGACGAGCTCACCCAGTATTGGCAAAGCGTGGCCAGCCAGCAGCTGGTGATGCAGGACATTCAGATTACCCGTCAGGACCCGGCCGTTTACCGCTTCCCGCTGGAGCTGGCCGCGCTCAAACCGCGGATGCAACTGTTCGTCGACGCCCTGCTGCGCGCCAACCCCTATCAAAGTGCAGAGTTGCTGCGCGGGTTCTATTTCACCAGTGCGCTGGACGCCGATGCGCCGGAGTTGGGCGGTCATGCCCGGCAGGTCAGCGAACGCTTTCACCTTGAAGCCGAGCACCTGTCGGTCAATGGCAACGCGCAGCCGCAACCGCTGTTCATCAACAGCCTGTTCCGCAAGGTCATCATTCCGGACCAGCATCTGGTCGCGTTGTACACCACCAACTTCCGCGAGCGTCGGCGCAAGGCCGCGTGGGTGGGCGGCGCCAGCCTGGTCGCACTGCTGCTGTGCAGTCTATGGGGCTGGTCGTACTGGAACAACAAGACCGAGATCGAAACGCTGTCCACGCAACTGACGGCAGCGGCGGCTCAGGACAAGGCAGCACCGCAACAGTACACGTCCTGGCAAACCCTCGACCGCTTGCGTTTCTGGACCGCGGACTACTACGCCCGGCATCACGATCAGGGTGTGCCGTTGCGTCTGCGCCTGGGCCTTTACCAAGGCTACAAAGTCGAACCGGTACTGCGGGAACGCTACTTCGGGCGGCTCGAAACCGTAATGCTCAAACCGACGGCAGATAATCTGACGCGTTCGCTGTACCTGCTGACCACCATCAAGGTCTACCAACGCAACGCCAAGGACCTGCTGCCCGTGACCGGGGTCGACAGCGTCGAGCCGCGTGCCCTGCCCGCCGACAACCGCGCTCAATCGATTGCCGAGTTCGGCAAGGCCACGCTGGAGACCTATGTGATGCTCTCGCGCTCACAACGGGAAAAGGCCGACCCTGCCTTCCTCAAAGCCAGGATTCCTGATTACTGGTACCCGGCCATCGCTCGTCAGACCGGCAAGAACATGACCGCCGCCGCTGCCGCTCCCGATTCGGGCTCTGACTATGAACTGGCCAGCCGTCAGGTGAACTTCTACAGCGACCAGATCCACGAGCCCGATGTGCCGAGGATTCTGGACAACGCGTTCCTGGTCTCCAGTTCACGCAATTACATCAACAGCCTGCTGTCGCAATCGCTGCGCTCGATCGAGACCATCACCCTTGAATCGGACACGCTGTTCGCGTTTGCCCGGGCCGACTTCCAGAGCCTGAAAACCGAGGGCCAGAGTCAGTTGAGCGCCATTGCCGGCAAGCTGTTGAGCACGCCCAACATCGGCAAGATCATCATCGCCGGGCACGCCGACCAGTTGGGTGATCCGCAAAGCAACCTTCAGGTTTCCAGGCAACGCGCGCAGACCATCAAAACCTACCTGGTCGGCAAGGGCGTGCCCGCCGAGCTGGTCGAGGCCGTGGGCGAAGGCAGCGAGAAGCCGTTGGTCAAATGCGACATGCAACTGCCCCGAGCACAGCTGATTCAATGCCTGGAGCCCAATCGGCGAGTAGAAATCGAGGTGCGCGCCCTCAACTGAGGACGCGGATCACCTGCAAGAAACCGGCGCCTGAGCCTCTGCGTGCGGAGGCTGAGGCAGCGGCAACCGACCTCTCTTGAATGATCAAGAAGGTCAAATCGAGGGGCTGCGGTCTGGCCGCAGGTAAGGCAAGCCCTTAAATGTAGAAAATGGAGAAGTAAGAAATGGCATTTGACGCATATATTCAGATCGACGGTATTCCCGGTGAAGTGCTGGACGACAAGCACAAAGACTGGATTGAAGTGTTGGGCTATGAGTACGGCGCGACTCAAGCCACTTCCGCGACCGCAAGCTCCTCGGGCGGTGCGTCGTCCGAGCGCGTTGCACTGAGCGATTTCAGCATTCGCAAGGCGGTCGACAAGGCCTCGGCGAAGCTGTTCGAAGCCTGCTGCAAAGGCACGCACATCGCCAAGGTCCAACTGAACGTCAACCGTGCGGGCGGCGACAAGCTGACCTACCTCACGATCAACCTGGAAGAGGTGGTCGTGTCGTCGGTCAAAGCCATCGCTGGCGGCAACCAGGACGGTGAAGACAAGGCCGTGAGCGACCTGCCGATCGAAGAGATCAGCTTCAACTTCGCGCGCATCAAAACCACCTACACCCAACAGAGCCGTGCCGACGGCCAGGGTGGCGGTAACGTCACGGGCGGCTGGGACCGCACCGCCAACAAGGTTTTTGCGTGATCGCGTAAGCACCAGGGACCGTCGCCCTTGGCGATGGTCCGTATTCGACACCATGCCGACCTCCTCGGCGTGGTGTTCTTTTTGTAAATACCCGAGTTGACCATGTCTGAATTTCTCAACGACCTCTCACTGACCGAACTGACAGCGCCGATCAATGGAGGCAGCGGCGAAGACCTGAGCTTTTCCACGCTGTTCGATAACGTCAAAGAGGCTCGTCGGGCAGACCCGGATTACCTGACCCAGGGTGACTGGCAGACCGATCTGAAATCATCGGATTGGGACCTGACGATCACGCTGGCCGCACAGGGCCTTGCTCAGCAGAGCAAAGACCTGATGCTCGTGGCCTGGCTCAGTGAAGCCTTGGCGCACAAATACCATTTCGTGGGGATCACCTTCGGTCTCACCTTGGCCGAGCGGATCCTGCAGCGGTTCTGGGACGACCTCTATCCGTCCCTCGATGAAGGCCTGGAAGAGCGCGCCGCGCGGCTGGCCTGGCTTAAAACCACGCTGGCCGATGTGGTGGGCGGGCTGCCGATCACCCAGGGAGACCACTTCGGTGTGTTGCGCTATGACGAATCCCGTCACATCGAAAACCTTGCACTGCAGAACCCGCAAGCGATGCGCATCGCGCTGGACGAAGGAAAGATCAACGCCGAAATCTTCCAGCGCTCGGTGGTCCTGACCGACACCGAGCATTTCGTGCGCAAAGCGGCTGAAATCAACGACAGCCTGCACGCCTGCCGTCAGTTGCAGGCGACAGCCGATCAGTTGTTCGGCCACGAAGCGCCCAGTTTCGCGGCCTTGATTGAAATCCTGTCCCGTGCCGCGCAACTGGCCGAGAAGCTGCTCAAGGATCGGGGCGTCGAACTTAACGTCCCTGAGCCGCTGGCGTCTTCCGAGCCTGCGCCGCAAGCGAACGATCCCCAGCCTGCAGGTCCCACGATGACGACGACCGCCAAAGACACCGCTCCGGC
Organism: Pseudomonas sp. NFACC02; assembly: GCF_900110765.1. Classification (GTDB taxonomy): domain Bacteria; phylum Pseudomonadota; class Gammaproteobacteria; order Pseudomonadales; family Pseudomonadaceae; genus Aquipseudomonas. The sequence continues at coordinate 18,685 of NZ_FOEO01000005.1, read as the reverse complement.
CCCGCTGCGCACCACCCCGCTGACCCGCGACGAGGCGTTCACCCTGCTGGCGGGCGTCGCGCAATTCTTCAAACAGACCGAACCCCAGAGCCCGGTGCCCTACCTGATCGAACGCGCGATCAAATGGGGCAACATGCCCCTTGAAGGCTGGCTGAAGGATGTCATCAAGGACGGCAACGTCATCGACAGTATTCGTGACGTGCTGGGGACGAAAGAAACGAAGTCCTGATCGGACATAAGCAGGTGTGAGCGTGCTTGCGAAGACGGTCAGTCTGTGAGATCGATGGTGAATGACGGACCGCATTCGCAGCCCTCGTAACCTCGGACGGCTCCCACAGGGACCTCGTCGTGTCAAAGAAATGAGAACGACGCCGATACTGTGCCGGCTGGCGAAAGCAGTGGGTCATCAACCTCTATGGTGCCTGATCCACTGCATTCGCGGCCCTCGTAACCTCGGACGGCTCCTACAGTGACCGCGTCGTACCGAAGATTTGCGCCAAACACAAAACCTGTGGGAGCCGGCTTGCTGGCGAATGCGGTGGGTCAGCACCCTCAACAGTGACTGACACACCGCATTCGTCCGAGTACGGCCCATACCCTCGTAACCTCCGAGGGTGCCTACAGTGATCGCAACCCCTGCGCCGCCGACAACAAACCCCGAAACTTTGTGTAGCGCTCGCGCAATACCGGTTGGACGGCCGGCTGCGGCCGGTACCGCGCCTTGACCGGCATGCCTTTCTCTAACAGATCGCTGCCCTGCCCGATGGCCAAAAATCCAAGTTTGGCCGCGCCGATGCACGCGCTCAGTTCGCTGCCCTGCAAGGTGTACACCTCGCGGTCGAGAATGTTCGCCAGCAGTTGTGCCCAATATTCACTGCGCGCGCCGCCGCCGACCAGTGCGCAGCCGTTGATCGTCGCCCCGGCTGACAGCACCGCATTCATGGCATCCAGCAAACCAAAACCGACGCCTTCGAGCACCGCGTACGCCAACATCGCAGGCGTGCTGTCGTGCCCCAGGTTCATGAAGCCACCGCGTAACAGCGGGTCGTTGTGGGGTGTCCGCTCGCCCGCCAGATAGGGCAAGAACAGAGGGTTAGAGACGGTAACCGGTTGATCCACAGGCAGTGCCGCTTCCATCAGCGTCAGCAGGGTCTGCTCATCGGGTTGGCCGAGCAAGCGGGTGACCCAGCGCAGGCAACTGGCGCCAGCCAGCATCGCCCCCATGGTGTACCAGCGCCCCGGCAGTGCATGACAGAAACTGTGCACGACCCTCGCCGGGTTGCCGGCGGCGTGGTCAGTGATGGCGACGATGGCGGCACTGGTGCCCAGGGTGACGAACGCATCGCCCGCGTTGATCGCGCCAATGCCGACCGCCGACACCGGGTTGTCACCGCCGCCCGCAGCCACAGGTAAATCTATCGGCAAGCCCAACACCTGCGCAGCTTCGGCGCTCAAGCCTCCAGCCCGTTGATCGGCCTCCAGCACCGTTGGCATCCGGGCACGCGTCAAACCGGTGGCCTGCAGCATGGGTTCGTGCCATGCACGGCTGGCCACGTCTAGCCAAAGTGTCCCCGCCGCATCCGACATGTCGCTGAAGCGTTCGCCGGTCAGCAGCAGACGCAGGTAATCCTTGGGTGACAGCACGCAATCGATCTGCCCGAACATCTGCGGCGCGTGCTGTTGTAGCCAGAGCAGCTTTGGCGCCGTCAAGCCAGCCATCGCCAGGCTGCCGGTGGCCTGTGCGTAGTCAGGAAATTCGCGATTCAATTGTTCGGCCTGAGTCACGGCGCGCGAATCGTCCCAGAGGATCGCCGGATACAGGACGTGATCATGAGCGTCGAGCAACACCGCACCGTGCATTTGCCCGGAAAGCCCGACGCAGGCGACGCGCGCCCACGCCGCAGGATGCTCGGCGCGCAATTGCCCGAGCGCCGCCAGACAGGCTTGCCACCAGTGTTCAGGGTTTTGTTCCGACCAACCGGATTGCCGGCGCGAAACACTCAGCCGCGCACCCGCCTGGGCCAGCACCACGCCCTGCGCGTCGAGCAATATGGCTTTGAGCTCCGAGGTGCCCAGATCGATGCCCAGAGAGACAGCTTCACTCATCACGTTTCTGTTCCTGTCAGCAGCCGCCTCAAGGGCATCCGCAAGAATTTCGTAGGCGCAACGTCGCGGCCAGACGCTCCGCCTTTAAAGGTCCATCGGGATGGTCGATGCGTTGCAAGAGTAACTGCACCGCCCGCGCGCCCAGCGCCTGCACGGGTTGCGCGATCACGCTCAAACGGGGGAGGAAAAAATCCGCCCAGTCGAAATCATCGAACCCCACCAGCGCCATCTGTTCCGGCACTGCGATCTTCGCGTCCCGCAACGCATGCATCGCCCCAATGGTCATCAGGTTGTTGGCCGCCATGATCGCACTCGGCGGCGCGGCCAGCTTCAACAGTCGCTGTGCCGCGAGCCGTGCCGATTGACTGTTGGATTCGCCGTTGACCAATAACGCCTCATCGAACGCCAGGCCTGCGTCGGCCAGCGCCTGACGGTATCCCTCAATGCGCTCTTCGGTGGTGCTCAACCCACGGTGCCCGGCAATCATGCCGATGCGCCGGTGGCCGTGGCTTATCAAATGCGCCACCAACTCACGGGTTGATTGCAGGTTCTCCACGCCCACCTGATCGAAACCTCCGGTGGCCATGCGGTCCACCAGCACCGTCGGAATCGCATTGGCCTGCAGATAGTCCAACGCCGCATGTTGCGGATCGCTGGAGGGGGCAAGCAGGATGCCGTCGACCCGGCGGTGGTGCAGCGCCTTGACCACGTGCAGTTCCTGCTCGGCATCATCGTGGGTGTCGACGAACAGCATCATGATGCCGTGGCGCGCGCATTCGGTTTCGATGGCGTGAACGGTCTCGCTGAAGTAGTGGTTGGACAGCGCCGAAATCGCCACGCCAATGGTATGGGTGCGCGAGCGAGCCAGCGAGCGGGCCAGCGTGTTGGGGATATACCCCAACTCGCGAACCGCCTGCTGCACCGCGTCCACGGTCTCCGGGCTGACCTTGCGCGTGCCATTGAGCACATGGGACACCGTCGACGTCGATACCCGGGCCCGTCGCGCCACATCCTCCATCTTGACCACTGTATTCACTCTCTCGGCGACGTGTCTGGTTCAGCGCTTAGTGCTTGCTCGACCACCCGGTGTAGGAACCGATGTTGTCGCGGGTGATCAGTTTCGGCGTGAGCTGAGTCACCGCTTCAGCCGGTTTCTTGTCATTGAGCAGATCGTTGCCGATGATCACCGCCTGCTGCGCCATCGCCCAAGGGTCCTGACTGGCGGAGGCCTGTATCAACGAGTCGGATTTGAGCGCGTGTTCGATGTCCGGGGCGCCGTCCACCGACGTGATGATGATGCCGCTGCGTTTCAGTTGCCTGGCCGCCAGATCACTGCCAATGGCTTGTGGGTCATTGATCGCGAACAGCCCGTCGATTTTCGGGAAGCGCGTCAGGTAACCCTGCATGGCGTTCAGGCCGCCGTCGCGCGAGCCCTTGGCATCCTGATCGTCCGACAGCACCTTGATGTCCGGCGCAGCGGCGAAGGCTGATTTACAGCCGGTCACACGGTCGGTCACGGCAGTGACCTGAGGACCGTTCTCGATGATCACGTTCCCCTTGCCCGAGAGTTTGTCGACGATGAACTGGCAGGCCAGTTTCCCAGCCTCGACGTTGTCGGTCTGGACCGTTGCATCAACGCCCGCCGCGCTCACGTCCACGGCAACCACTTTGATGCCGGCCGCCTGAGCCTTTTTGATCGCTGAGGCAATCGCTTTTGGATCGACCGCGTTGATCAGGATCAGGTCCACCCCGGCGGCGATGAAGTTGTCGATCTGGGAGAACTGCTTGCTCAGGTCATAGTCGGCGGACACCGACGTCACTTTGACGTTGGGGTTGATCTCCAGCGCCTTGGCCTTGGCACCGTCGGCCAGGGTCACGAAGTAAGGATTGCCCAACGACCCCAGACTGATGCCGACCGATTTCAGTTCACGGGCTTCAACGCCTTGCGCCAACAGCGCGGCCAGGCAAAGGGAGACGACAGCAGGGAATTTGCGTTTGAAGTTCATGATTTCTCTCTTGTGATTATTGTCAGAGCCAGTGTTTGAAACGCGTCACGCCAACGCGATGAATCAGGTCCGTGCGCCGGACTGGCGATAGCGATCAAGCGCCACCGCACCGATGATCACGATGCCTTTGATGATGTACTGCCAGATGTCCGACACGCCGAGCAGCACCAGGCCGTTGGTCAACACCGCAATGATCAGCGCGCCGATCAGGGTGCCGCCAATGGTGCCGACGCCTCCGGTAAAACTGGTGCCACCGAGGATCACAGCCGCGATGGCGTCCAGTTCGTAGGACTGTCCGAGCTGCAAGCCATTGGCGGCAAACAGTCGCGACGCGCTCATGACGGCGCCCAGTCCGGCCAGCGCGCCGGAGACCGCGTAAACGAACAGCAGCACTTTCCACACCTTGATTCCGGACAGCCGGGCCGCTTCGGGGTTGCCGCCCACCGAATAGATCTGCACCCCCATGACCGTGCGGCGCAGGATGAACCAGGAGATCGCGATCACCGCAACCGCGATGATCACCAGCCACGGCACGCCAAGTACCGAATCGTTGCCGATGAAGGCAAACGGCAGATCCGGGTTGAAGACGGTCTTATCGTCGGCCAGCAGACGCGCCAAGCCACGCATGGCAGTCAGCGCGCCGAGGGTGACAATGAACGGCGGCAGGCGCATGAAGGCGATCAACCCACCGTTGACCAGCCCCAGCAGCAGGCCAAAACCGATGCCGGCGAAGATTCCGAGCATGCCCCACTGTGGCGACATCGACGCTTGTAGCGCCACGACAGCGGAGGCGGCCAGAATCGCGCCGACCGACAGGTCGATGCCGGCGGTCAGAATGACGAAGGTCATGCCCGCTGCCAGTACCACGTTGACCGAGGCCTGCTGGGTGATGATCGACAGGTTCTGCCAGGTCATGAAGCTGTCGGTCATCAACGCGAAGCCCACCAGCAGCAGAATCAACACCGGCAGCATGCCGAGGGTGCGCATCAGCTCGCGCACACGCTCACGTTTGCTGATGGCCGCCACGCTTGGCGAGTTTTCCAGGGTCAGACTCATGGCCTGGCCTCCTTTTATTGTTGTAGAAAGTGTCAATGACACGGTCACTGTAGGAGCTGACCGACGTTAGGAGGCCTGCGATGCGATAGCTGATCCACTATCTTCATTGGCTGACACACCGCTTCGCAGGCCTCGTAACCTCGGTCAGCTCCTACAAGGGACTATGTTGTTTCAGGTCGGAACAGCCACCTGCTCACCCCCAGTCGCCAGATCGATGATCCGCTCCTGAGAAATCTCGTGTCCCGATGCGCCGCCGACTTCCGCCACCAACTGCCCTTCGCGCATGATCAGCACGCGATCACAGGTGCCGATGATCTCCGGCAATTCGCTGGAGATCACCACGATGCCGACCCCGGCCTTGGCCAGTTCGTTGATGATCCGGTAGATCTCGGACTTCGAGCCAATGTCCACGCCACGGGTAGGCTCGTCGAGAATCAGCACATGGGGTTTGACTTCCAGCAAACGCGCCAGCAGTACCTTCTGTTGGTTACCGCCGGACAACGCCCCGACGTTGACCTTGCCCGACGCCACGCGAATCGACAGCGACCGGATCGCCTCGACCGCCCGCTGCGCGCCGCGCCCACGATCCAGCACACCGCCGGCATGGGCGTCCGGGACACAGGCGCAGACGTTGATGTTGTCGCGCACGCTCATGTCGAGGAACAGACCCTGGGCCTTGCGATCTTCCGTGAGGTACACCACGCCGGCACGAATCGCGTCGGTGGGATTACGCAGTTCCGTGATGGCTTTGCCCGCGACTTCAAGACTGCCAGAGGTGCGTGGATCGGCCGCAAAGATCAGCCGCGCCAACTCCGTGCGCCCTGCCCCGACCAATCCGGCGATACCCAGCACTTCACCGGCGTGCAGATCGAAACTGCAGGGTTTCACCCGCTTGCCATCGGCCATGTCGCGCACACGCATCACCACTTCGCCAGGGTCATACGGGGCGTGTTCTTTCTTGTAGAAACCGGACAGGTCGCGGCCGACCATCATCTTCACCAGCGCGTCCGCCGACAGCCCGTCACGCGCCAGCATGCCGACGTACTCACCGTCGCGCAGCACCGACACCCGGTCCGACAGCTCGTAGATTTCGGCCATGCGATGACTGATGTAGATGATCGCCAGGCCCTGATCACGCAGTTGCTTGATCAACGCAAACAGTCGGTCGGTTTCACGGGAAGACAGCGGCGTGGTGGGCTCGTCCATGACCAGAATCTTTGCCTCGGCGTGAAGCGCGCGAGCAATTTCCACCAACTGCCGCTCGGCAATCGACAGCACACTGACCTTGGTCGAGGGTTTGAAGTCGGCGCCCAGTCGCGCCAGTACATCGGTGCACCCGGCCTCCATGGCCTTGCGGTCGATGCTCCAGCCCCGACGCAATTCACGCCCCAGGTAAATGTTCTCCGCGACGCTGAGGTTGGGGCACAGGCTCAGTTCCTGATAAATCACCGCGATGCCCTGAGCTTTCGCGGTCAGCGGATCGAACGCGGGCAACGTCCGGCCACCCACGCGAATCTCGCCGCCGGCATCGGCCTGGTAGGCGCCAGAGAGGATTTTCATCAGGGTGGATTTGCCCGCACCGTTCTCGCCCATCAGCGCATGGACTTCACCGGCATAGACTTTGAGGGCGACATTTTTCAGCACGCGCAGGCCATTGAAGGTCTTGGAAATGGCAGTCATTTCCAGCACGGGCGTAGGGGATTCAGCGAGGACGGCGCTCATGATCGAGCATCCGCAGCAAGGGTATGTAGCGCGTGACGCGCCATGGGCAAAGACGGAAAGCGAGCAGGCAAGCTGTTCATTCGTATCCTCGAGGCGTGTTGTTTTTATGCCTGGGCCACCTCGTGATCGGGCGGCGCTCGGGAACTGCTTTGGAGAATCAATGTGAAACACTCTAGAACAGCTGAAACGTTTCACGCAAGCGCTTGCTTTTCTGAAATTGAAAAAGGCGACCAAACGCAGTCGCCCCTTCTTTCATCGAAAAACGTCCAAACGGCCGGGGTGGAAGCCCGCGCCGGCTTTAGGGTTTAGCGACTTTCCACATGTCCTTGAAACCGTCACCGGTGGTGTCGCCCGCTTTGGTGTCCTTGGTCCAGGTGTAGAGCGGCATGCCGTTATAGGCCCACTGTTTGCTGCCGTCGTCCCGGGTCACAACGCTGTACTTGCCCTCGGTCTTCGCATCTGCTCCGGCCATCAGCGGCGGCCAGGCCTTGGCGCAATCGCCGTTGCAGGCCGATTTGCCGGCGCTGTCCTTGGTGAAGGTGTACAGGGTCATGCCCTTGTGATCCGTGAGCACTTCGCCTTTGTCAGTCTTGCCGGTCATCGCCGGGCTGGCTGCAAACGCCAGGCTGGAGGCACAGGTCAGGGCGACGGCGGCGGTGAGGATGATGTTCTTCAGCATGGTGAACTCCTTGATTGTTTTTCGAGTAGGGAGCAAACGCCAGAAACCTTCCAGGCTCCCGCTGCTGGCACCGATCGGCGCAAGCAGTACAGGTAAACGTCTGTCGAAGGGGGTTTATTCCATGCCGTTGAAAAAATATTTCAGGAGCTGTTGGAGGTTACGACGGTGGCGAATGCGGTGGGTGAGCACCATCAACAGTGACTGACCCGTCGCATTCGTCCGAATTGCGGCCCATCCCCTCGTAACCTCGGACGTCTCCCACAGGGTCCCGGGTTGAAGCACGAACGTGTGTCCAGACCGCAGACCTGTGGGAGCCGGCTTGCTGGCGAATGCGGTGGAACAATGACATCGCCGGTAAATGGCACACCGCATTCGTCCGAGTGCGGCCCAGACCCTCGTAACCTCGGACGGCTCCTACAGTTATCGGGGAAACCCGGAGCCCGTGGCTGCCTCGGAATCTGTGGGAGCAAGCTTGCTCGCGAAGGAGCCGGGAAGTCCCCCCTTCAAAACAACCCCATCTGCCCGCCGATCAGCGTTTCGAAATCGTCGTCCACGAACGGCAGGATCGCGTCGGCGATCGGTTGCAGTTGCCGGGTGATGTAGTGGTCGTAGTCGATCGGCGTACTGCGCACTTCCAGAGGCTCCGGGCCCGCGACGGTGATCACGTAGCTGATCCAGCCGCGACTCTGGTATTGCAACGGACGGCCCTGCTCAAGGTTGTACGCGTCGGCAATGCGCGCGGCGCGCACGTGGGGCGGGACGTTGCGTTCATAGTCGTCCAGCGCCCGGCGAAGGCGTTTACGGTAGATCAACTGATCGTCCAGTTCGCCCGCCAGCGTCCGGCGCACATAATCGCGCACGTAATCCTGATACGGCCGTCGGTTGAAAATGCGCAGGTACAGTTCCTGCTGGAACGCCTGGGCCAGCGGCGACCAGTCGGTGCGCACGGTTTCGAGGCCCTTGTAGACCATTTCGTCTTCGCCGTTGGCCCGCGTGACGAGGCCGGCATAGCGTTTTTTGCTGCCCTCCTCGGCCCCCCTGATCGTGGGCATGAGGAAACGTTTGAAGTGGGTTTCGAATTGCAGCTCCAGCGCACTTTCCAACTGATAGACGTCGCGCAGGTGCTCGCGCCACCAGTCGTTGACGCCCTGGACCAGCGCCCTGCCGATCTGCGCGGCCTCTTCCTGGCCATGGGGACGCTTGAGCCAGACGAACGTGGAGTCTGTGTCGCCGTAAATGACCTCGTAACCCTGCGCCTCGATGAGCTGGCGGGTCTGACGCATGATCTGATGACCGCGCAGGGTGATCGACGAGGCCAGGCGCGTATCGAAGAAGCGGCAACCACTGGAGCCGAGCACCCCGTAGAAGGCGTTCATGATGATTTTCAACGCTTGCGAAAGCGGTGCATTGCGCTCGCGTTTCGCCGCTTCGCGACCTTCGGCGACCCGCGAGACGATCGCAGGCAGGCAGTGCCGGGTACGCGAGAAACGCGCTCCGCGAAAGCCTTCCACCGATTCACTGTCGTCCGGATGCTTGAGGCCTTCGATCAGTCCCACCGGATCGATGAGAAAGCTGCGGATGATCGACGGATACAGACTCTTGTAGTCCAGCACCAGCACCGACTCATACAAGCCGGGGCGAGAGTCCATGACGAAACCACCGGGACTGGCCTCCGGCATCCGCTCGCCAAGGTTGGGCGCGACGAACCCCTGGCGATGCATCAGCGGCATGTACAAGTGCTCGAACGCCGCCACCGAACCGCCGCTGCGGTCAGCGGGCAATCCGGTGACCGTGGCACGCTCCAGGAGAAACGTCAGCAGCTCGGTTTTCTCGAATATCCGCGTGACCAGCTCGCAGTCCTTGAGGTTGTAGCGCGCCAGCGCCGGCTTGTCCTCGGCGAACATGCGGTTGATCTCGTCCATGCGCTGGTAGGGATTGTCGATCGCCTTGCCTTCACCGAGCAGCGTTTGCGCGACGTTTTCCAGACTGAACGAGGGGAAACTCCAGGTCGCCGAGCGCAGCGCCTCGATACCGTCGATGATCAAACGCCCCGCCGCCGAGGCGAAGAAGTGATTATTGCGCGCCCCATGCTCGCGCCAGCCCATGGCCTCGCCGTCGCGCCCAAGCCGCAGCGGGACGTTCAGGCGCCGGGCATGCTCGTGCAACACGCGCAGGTCGAATTGCACCACGTTCCAGCCAATGATCGCGTCGGGATCGTGCCGCGCCAGCCACTCGTTGAGTCTTTCCAGCAACTCTTCGCGGCTGTCGCAGTAGTCGAACTTGAAATCCACCTGCGAGGCATCGCCATTGGCCGGCCCGAGCATGTACACCTGACGTTCGCCGCAGCCTTCCAGTGCAATGGAATACAACTCGCCCCGCTCGGTGGTTTCGATGTCCAGCGACACCAGTTTCAGCCGTGGCCGATAGCCGGGGTCCGGCCTCATCTGTGCGTCGAGCAGGACGCCCTGAGCGTCCGGCGTTCCACTGAACTGCACGGGCGCAGTGATGAAGCGCTCCATCAGATACCGTTCGGGCGGGCGCACATCGGCTTCGTAGACGTCGACGCTGGCGCGGCGCAGGTCTTTTTCCAGGTTCATGAGCTGGCGATGCTGGCGGGTGTACAGCCCCAGAACGGGACGATGGCGGAAATCACACAGGTCCAGCGCCTTGAGCTCGACGTCCTTCTCGTTGCGCAGCACCGCCTCGGCGCGCTCACGGTGCTGTTCGGGAATGAATGCGGTGGAGACCTGCGGAGAAAGCCTGAGGCGCCGCGGGCCCTGATCGGTGGCCAACCAGAAGTCCACCTCCGTGCCTGCGTCGGTGTCGCGCCAATGCCGGGTCAGGACGAAGCCCTGCTGTAATTCCACCGCTGCAACCTCAAAAACCGTATTTCAGAGGCGGGATTCTACGGCCATCGGCGAATGAAAGCGCGTCACCCTGTCGTCGTCGCCGCCACAAGATTCTCAAAAATGAGCAATGATCAAAAATTTGGCGCCAAATAAACAAAATTTATGGCACTATGCCACCCGCAACACGCCATCATCATGCCACCAAAAAAGTTCAACGCCATTCAAAGGGATTTGCCCATGATCGCTCGCCTCATCCGCTACAGCTTTGTCATCGTTTTGCTGTCCGCTTCCGCCGTGCTAACCGGCTGCTCCAGCTTCGTCCAGAAGCCCATCGACCTCGACGCCCAATTCTGGAATGACAAAGATCCCGTCATAGGCGTTGCCCTGAGCCCGTTGCCAGCGCCGCAACTGGCGTTGACCGGCAATCAGGGTCTGCTGGATCTGGCGATCAACAAAGGGGTGAACAGTAAGCTCAGCGATCAGGTCAGCGCCTGGGAACTGCACGACCTCGAAAGCCTGCCGGATGAAGTCGTCGCCAGCCTGAAAGCCAAAGGTCTCAATGCCAAACGCATTCCTGACGCGATCGACCTGACAACATTCAAAGAAACCGAAAAACGCGAAGGTTACCTGGCGCGCAACATCAGTGACCTGAAAAGCAAATACGGCGTAGACCGTCTTCTATTGATTTCTTACACCACCACAGGTGCATTCCGCAGTTACTACAGCGTCGTGCCGACCAGTGTTCCGACGCCTCAAGTCGGCGGGGTTGGCATGCTGGTCGACCCAAAGGACAGCCGACTGGTGTGGTACAAGCCGTTTGTGGTGGTGCAGCCTGCCCAGGGTGAATGGGACCAGCCGGGGTACAGCAACCTGTCCAATGCCTTCTACCAGGCGCTGGATGGCAGCCGTCAACAAATCCTGTCTGCGTTCAATAAATGAAGCGGTTGAGCCTAAGGACAGGCCTGCACATCGGCCTGGGGGCGGCGCTCGGACTGATGCTCGGCGGCTGCGCCCAGTCCCCGGCGCCATCACGAAGCTTCAACGACCCTGCTGCGATGCGTTACATCAACGATCACGGCTTACAGGTTGACGTGCAGATGCCGGCGAAAGACTTCGTCACTGCCTCGATGGTGATTGACGCCAAGACCGCGATGGCGGCCCAGCAGACCAGCCAGAACGCAGCCAATGCGGCGCACGGTGCGGGACTTGCCGGACTTCTGGTGCTCGGCGCGCTTCATTCGCAAATGGGCAGTGGCGCGCTGGAGCGCGATGCTCGCAATGAAGCCGAAAAAGACGCCAGGCCCATGGCATCGTTGCTGGCGGGTAATCCCCTCGATGGCCAGCTGCAGCAGCGTTACCGGCAAGCGAGCGCTGAAGCGGGTCTCAGGCAAGCGCAAAACCCGATTGCCGGACGGCTCGTGGTACGGCCCCACATCGTCCTGGCGCCCGACCGGGGCAGCTTCAGTCTGCTCAACGAAGTCGAGCTTCAGGACATCGCCGGTTCGGCGCTCTATCACGCCCGCATCGAGGTCTTCAGCCAGTCGTTTAGGCGGTGTGGAGCGTCGTGCATCGACGATGGCCAGCTCGATCTGGCGAACGTCACCCGCGTGCTGAACGCGAGTATCGATGAGTCGATGAAAGTCCTGGCTCAGGATCTGCAGGCACAAGGCAACGCGGGACGCGAACAGACCATTCGGTTCGTGATCAATGGTCAACGCCACGTGGAGCGAGGTCAGTTGCTGTCCTCAAGCGACACCTACGTGCGCTACCGCAGCCTTGATGGCGCCGTCAGGTCGGCCCCCGTGAAGCTGGAAGACTCGACGCTTTGGCCCGCGTTGCAGCAGGTTGCCGGGGCGCCCGCCCAGGTTGTGCCCTCGCCACAGCCCTGACCTGGAGGGTTCGCGTCAGCGATGACGCGGACCTGTCTGCCCCCATCAGGGAACAAGCCGGGCCACACAGGTATCAGAAGATGACTCGCACACCTTCTGAGGGATCCAGCATGCTTGTTCGACGTACCTCTCTGGCGACCGCTGTCGCCGCCTCTCTGCTCTGCTCACTGGCGTTCGCCGCCGACCTGCCGCCCGATCAACTGCTGAAAAAAGCCGAAGCCGAACAGAAACCTTACCTTGCCACCGTCAAACAACTGGTGGACATCGACACCGGTACAGGACAGGCCGCCGGATTGAAGACTGTCAGCGCGGTGCTGGTCGAGCGGCTCAAGGCACTGGGCGCGACGGTCGAAACCACACCGGCCACACCCTCGGCGGGCGACAACATCGTCGGCACGATCAAGGGCGACGGCACGAAAACCTTCCTGCTGATGATTCATTACGACACCGTGTTCGGACCCGGTACCGCCGCGAAACGGCCGTTCCGCGTCGATGCGGAGCGCGCCTACGGCCCCGGTGTGGCCGACGCAAAAGGCGGCGTGGCCATGGTGCTGCACGCGCTCAAACTGCTGCAGGATCAGAAGTTCAAGGACTTCGGCACCATCACCGTGTTGTTCAACCCGGACGAAGAAACCGGCTCGTCGGGCTCGAAGAAAATCATCGCCGACCTGGCCAAAAAACACGACTACGTGTTCTCGTACGAACCGCCCGACAAGGACGCGGTGACCGTTGCCACCAACGGCATCAACGGTGTTTTCGTGGACGTGAAGGGCAAGTCGTCGCATGCGGGCTCCGCGCCTGAAGCCGGACGCAACGCCGCGATGGAACTGGCCCATCAACTGGTTCAGCTCAAAGACCTTGGCGATCCGGCCAAAGGCACGACGGTGAACTGGACTCTGATCAAGGGCGGCGAAAAGCGCAACATCATTCCCTCAAGCGCGGCCGCCGAAGGTGACATGCGCTATTCGGACCTGAGCGAAACGGACCGCGTCCTGGCTGACGGTCAACGGATCGTGCAGAACACGCTGATCGACGGGACGCAAGTGAGCTTTCGCCTCGACAAAGGCCGCCCACCGCTGGTGAAAAACCCCGCGTCGGAAGACCTCGCGAAAACCGCACAAACGCTGTACGGCAAGATCGGTCGCACGATCGAACCGATCGCCATGCGTTTCGGCACCGACGCCGGATACGCGTACGTGCCTGACAGCCAGAAGCCTGCGGTATTGGAAACCATGGGCGTGGTCGGCGCAGGACTGCACGCCGACGACGAATACGCCGACCTGTCGAGCATCGCGCCCAGGCTGTACCTGACGGTGGCGATGATCATGGAGTTGTCCGCGAAGTAGCACATCTGCAAAGGCCACGACTCGCTGTTTTTGATTCTGGCCGAAGGCCGTGTTAGCCAGGTTTGTTAGCCAGGCTTTCACGGACCTTCAGTCAACAGCGGCCTGCACGCCCGTCAACCACCCAATGCCCCCACCACCGCACTGACGATGTGCTCCACCTCCTGCTCATCGATGATCAACGGCGGCAGCAACCGAATGGTTTGTCCGCGGGTGACGTTGATCAGCACACCGTACTCCTGGGCGGCAGTCAGGCAAAGGTCACGAACGGGCCGGGTCAGCTCGATGCCGACCATCAAACCCAGCCCGCGAATCTGCAACACATCGGGGTGCCCGGCCAGCGCCTCACGCAAACGTGCCAGCAGCCGCTCGCCCTGCCCTGCTGCGTTGTTCAACAGGCCTTGCTGTTCGACGATATCCAGCACCGTGCAGCCGACCCGACACGCCAGCGGATTGCCGCCGAACGTGCTGCCATGGCTCCCCGGCGTGAACAATCTGGCCACGGCGGCGGACGCCAGGCAGGCGCCAATCGGGATGCCGTTGCCGAGCGCCTTGGCCAGGGTCATGACGTCCGGCACGATGCCTTCGTGCTGAAAGGCAAACCAGCGACCGGTGCGGCCGATGCCCGTCTGGATTTCATCGAGGATCATCAGCCAGCCGTTCTGGCTGCAGTGCGCGCGCACGGCTTTCAGATACCCCGGCGGTGGCAGCGTGACGCCGCCCTCGCCCTGAACCGGCTCAAGCATCACCGCCACGATGCGCTCGCCGTAGGTCCGGGCGGCCTGTTTGATCGCGTCCATGTCGCCGAACGGCACTTTGACGAACTCACCGGACATCGGCTGATAACCCAGGCGGGCCGTGCCGTTGTCGCTGGCCGATAACGTACCGAGCGTGCGGCCATGAAAGGCGTTTTCCATCACCAGCACCAACGGCTGCTCAATGCCTTTGGCCCAGCCATACAGACGGGCCAGCTTGAGCGCCGTCTCATTGGCCTCAGCGCCCGAGTTATTGAAGAACACCTGCTCCAGACCTGACAGCCGGGTGAGCTTCGCGGCCAGCCGTTGTTGCCAGTCGATGCGGTAATGATTGGAGGTGTGCAGCAGCAAACCGGCCTGTTCGCTGATCGCCGAAACGATCCACGGATGACTGTGCCCGACATTGGTCACTGCCACGCCCGCCACCGCGTCCAGGTACTGGCGACCGCTGTCGTCCCAAAGTCGCGCGCCCTCACCCCTGACGAAGCTCAAGGGCAGCGGCTTGTAAGTGTTCATCAGGCAGGCGGCGGTCATGTCCATGGCTCCATCACGATTGAGTGAGGCCAGTATCGTTAACCCGGAATGCTGTATAAAGATCGCCTTACTTGAGTCACTTTAAAGCAGGGCTTGATAATGGACGTCTTTCAGGCAATGAACGTCTTCGTCAGCGTGGTCGAGAGCGGCAGCATGACGGCGGCGGCGCGGCAGTGCGAAATGTCGACCACGATGGTCGGCAATCACCTCAAAGCGTTGGAGCAACGACTCGGGGTCAGCCTGTTGCAACGTACGACCCGTCGCCAGAACCTCACGGAGTTCGGCCTTCAGTATTACCGCCGCTGCGTCGACGTCTTGGGGTTGGTGGCGGACTCCGAGCGCATGGCCGAACACCTGCAGACCGAACCCAGCGGCACCTTGCGCATCACCGCACCGCCGGCCTTCGGCGCCGAGCGCCTGTCGCCGATGCTGAGCGACTTCGTCTTGCGTTACCCGGAAATCAACGTCGAGGTGGTGTTGAGCAACCAGTTGATGGACCTCGTGGAGCACGGTTTCGACGCGGCCATTCGCCTCGGTGTTCCCGAATCGTCTGCGCTGATCGCACGCCCGTTGAATGACTACACGCTGACCATCTGCGCCTCGAAGGCCTACCTCGAACGTCGTGGTACACCGCTGACCGCAGACGACTTACGCGCTCACAGCTGCCTTGCATTCGCCTACCCGGCCGGCGACGACTGGCGAGCGGCCGACAAGTTGTGGAAACTGACCGGCCCCGACGGCGTGGTGGAAATTCCGGTGTCCGGCCCCATGATCGTCAACAGCTCACCGGCACTGCGTCAGGCCGCGCTGACCGGTATGGGCATAGCGATGTTGCCGGATGTGCTGATCAGCGAAGACCTGCAAAGCGGTCGACTGGTGCCGCTGTTGCAGCGTTACCAGCCTCCAAGTCGACCGATGTGGCTGATGTACCCGCAGGACCGCTACCGCTTGCCCAAGGTCAGGCATTTTGTGGCGTGTGCGTTAGCGGCATGGGGGCAATGAGCCGGCCCACACGTCTTCCTCCGACGCGGTGCGCCATCGGCCCGGTTAATCGGCAATGGCGATCAGGTCCATCTCCACCGTGGCATTCTTCGGCAACTGATACACGCCGACCGAGCTGCGGGTATGCGCGCCCGCCTCACCCAACACAAAAAACAGCAACTCGGAAGCACCATCGGCCACCTCGCTCTGCTGGGTGAAGCTGTCGGTGCATTGCACGAACAGGGTCATGCGCAGCACGCGCTTGATCTTGTCGAGGCTGCCCAGGCTGCGCTGCAGCAACGCGATGGCGCGCAAGGCGCTGATTTTCGCACCCAGTTGCGCCTGTTCCAGTGTGACATCGGCCCCGGCCCTTCCCGTGACGACCACCGTGTCACCTACTCGGGGAATCTGCCCGCTGATGTAGATCTGATCCTCATGACGCACCAGCGGCACGTAGTTGCCGCCGATCTTGATCTCGCCATCGAAGTCATACCCCAACCGCTCACACGCCTGTTTGAAGCGCACATCACACGACATTGTCAGTCCCCGTTGTTCGAAAGTTGGTGGGTGTCCCGCGCCCGAATCATAAACCCACATCGCCTGGCGCGCCCTGGCAGGTCATGTCAGGAGTTCCCCGCATCGCAATTGATTACGGGCATGTCGGGTATCGACAGACAGAAATAGTGTGAATAGGCCTGCGTCGATACAGTCATTACACCCTTCATCCAATGAGTCGAGGCTGAAAATGTCCCGCGCCATCAAATTTCACCGCTTCGGCAAAGCCGATGTGCTCAGCTGCGAGGAGCAACCTGACCGCTTGCCGGGTCCACAGGAAGTGCTGGTTCGTGCCGAAGCCATCGGTATCAGCTGGGACGATGTGTTGTGGCGGCAGAACCTTGCGCTGACCAACGTGCAGTTGCCCGCCGGGATCGGCAGCGAAATGGCCGGCGTCGTCGAAGCGGTCGGCAGCGACGTGACCGACCTGAAGGTCGGCGATAAAGTCGCCAGCTTCAAGGCCATGAGCGCCAACGATTACCCGGTGTGCGGCGACCACGTGCTGGTCCCGCGCAACGCATTGACCCGTTACCCCGACACCCTGACCCCGGTCGAAGCCAGCGTTCACTACACGCCGATGCTGCTGGCGTACTTCGCTTTTGTTGATCTGGCCAAGGTTCAAGCCGGACAGACCGTGCTGGTGACCGACGCCGCGTACAGCCCCGGCATTGCCTTCGTACAGTTGGGCAAGGCACTGGGCCTGCGTGTCATCGCGGCCACTCAACATGCCGAGGATCGCGAATACCTGCTGGCCAATGGCGCCGAACGTGTGATCGTGACCGAGGAAGACGATATCTGCCTGCGCATCGAAGCACTGACCAAAGGTCAAGGCATCGAGGCCGTGTTCGACGGCTTCGGCGGCATGCAGATGTCGATGCTCGGCGACGTCCTCGCCCCACGCGGAAGCCTCGTGCTGTACGGCCTGCGCGGCGGCAACAAGACGCCGTTCCCGGCGCTGCAGGCTTTCCGGAAGAACATGCGTTTTTTCGTGCATTGCCTGGAGAACTTCACCGGCAAACCTGAACTGGGTATCGAACAGGATGGGCCTGCGATGAAGCGTGCGCTCGACACGATCAATGCGCTGACCGCTCAGGGCCTGCTCAAGCCGGACATTCATCGCACCTGGCCGTTCGAGCAGTTCGGCAAAGCGCATCACCATCTGGACGAAGATCCGGTGCGTGGTCGCGTGGTGCTCATGGTGCGTTGAGAGACGCCTGTCTCTGCCTCATGATCGCGCAGCCCCGCCTTGCCGAGCGATCTGTATCACGTCTGGGCGTTTACTGAAGTCGAGGGTAAACGCCAGTGGAAAGTCACTTCCCCGCTCCCCCCGTGTTTTGATTCCCTGTCGACCTGAACGAATGACGTCACTTGGCTAGCGTGCGCCTGAGCCTTGGGCCAGTCTGGCGTGAATTCGCTCAGAACCTCTTTATCAGCAACGCGTGATGAGACCCTGGCGGGCAATGCGCGTGAGGTGACGAATCACCGCGTCAGCCTGCTCGGCGCAAGGCGCCTGCACGACCGCCAGGTCAAACTGGTCGTTGGTGAAGCGTTCAAGGGATTCATCAGCGTCAATGAACTGGATGAGAAACGCGTGAGGGCCATTCTGGCGACGGGGCCAGCCGTCGAGGTATCGCAACAGCGTGGGCTGATGGGAACCGCCCAGCAGGATTTTTGGATTACGACGATTGAATTGACTGGCGATAGGTGCCAGACGAACGAGGGGGCGCGGATTGGATTGGGTGCTCATCGTGAGTTTTCTCTGCCTCAGTGTTCCGCTGGGCAGCGGTGAGAGGCAACACCGAACCAGCGCTTTAGCGGTATTTCGACGGCGTTTTCACGGCATCAGGCGCCCCGCAAGTAGCTGTTTAAATCGGCGCATGAGCGGCATCCTAGAGAAGCGGCCTGGGGATTGTCAATTGGCGGTGGGTGGCTTTTCTCTGAATCGGGGATAACAGCGCGCCGCGCATTCATCTGGCCGCGTGCGACTTTGCTTCTGGCCGCAGGCCGTAGCGTAGGTGGGGTGCAGAGGATCCAGGATCGTTCCAACGCTCTGCGTGGGAATGCCTGCCAGGACGCTCCGCGTCCACGTTGACGCAGAGCGTCAGTCGCGGCGTAACCACGCGGAGCGTCACTAGTGTCCGGTAAATATGTTTCATAGTTGAAGGCTGCCCTGAGCAGCCTTCAACTGATCCTGTTCCTGTCGTCGTCGG
>NZ_FOEO01000022.1:21398-80552 GCF_900110765.1 Pseudomonas sp. NFACC02 | reverse complement strand
CGACAGGAACAGGATCAGTTGAAGGCTGCTCAGGGCAGCCTTCAACTATGAAACATATTTACCGGACACTAGTGACGCAGAGCGTGGGAACGATCCTGAATCGTCTGCACCCCACCCGCGATTGTTGTAGCCGCCGGGGTGGCGCTGCGCCTTGTCCCGCGATCTGCCGGGAACCGGCAGCAAACCCGGTGCATGCGGTGTGTCAGGCCTAACCAAGTCGTCTGGTTTTGCTGCCGCTGCGCGCCAGATCGCGGGACAAGCCACGCTCCTACGCTCTGCGGCCAAGGCGGCATACCGTCAGATCGCGCGCACGCTGTCTCCACAGCCTCCGGTCAGATCAAAGCAGCGAATCACAGTAACTCCGGCTCCACCCGGTCCCGCCCCCGCATCTTCGCGGCATAGACACCCGAATCCGCGCGCAGCAGCAAGGCATCCCCGCCCTCGCCCTTACGCCAGCTTGCGATGCCGAAGCTCGCGGTGACCCGCCCCACGCCGTCGACCGGTTCAGCGCGCAACGCCGTCCATAACTCACAGGCAAGCGCAAACGCCTGGTCGCCATCGGTGTCCGGGCACAGCACCATGAACTCCTCGCCCCCCAGACGGCAGAAGACATCGCTGCGGCGCAAGCGTTGACACAGACGCTTGCAGATTGCCTGCAATACGTGATCACCCACCGCATGCCCCATCCGGTCGTTAATGCCTTTGAAATGATCGATATCGAGCATCACCACCGCGAAAATGCCGCCGTGCCGGTCGACGCGCAGTAATTCAGCCTGCAAGCGCTCCTGGAAATACCGACGGTTGTAGACACCCGTCAACGCGTCGGTCACCGACATGGTGCGCAGCTCTTCCTCGACACGCTTACGCTCAGTGATGTCCAGACACACCGCCAGATAGCCGATCCGTTGATCGTGCTCATCCAGCACCGGGCTGACGTGCATGTTGACCCGCAGATGGCTGCCATCCTGGCGTACGAACGTCCAGTCATGCGCCTGATGGACGTGCTCCTCGACCGACGCCATGAGCATGGCTTCGCCGGTGTCGATTGACCGCCCGTAATGCTGACTGTACTCCCCGACATGCCCGGCCAGTTCGGAGGACACGTGCAGCTGACGCAGCGTCAGGTGCCCGCAGACCTGCGCACTGCTGTAACCCAGCATCCGTTCCGCGCCGATATTGAAGGTGGTGATCACCCCGTCCAGATCAGTGGCGATGATCGCGACCTGCGTCGCGGCGTCCAGCACATTACGCAGTTGCCCATGGGCGCCGCGCAACTGCTGCTCGCGTTGACGCAACTGTACCGTTCGCTGGTCCACCAGGCGCAAGGCGCGTTGACGCTGGCTGATCAAGGCATACAACAACGCGCTGAGCATGAAACTGAGCAGTGCACCGAGGACCACAACGCTGTCATTGCCAGACGGGTTGGCGGAGATGAACGCAGTGGTCGGACGAACCTGCAAACGAAAGCGACGGCCAGCGAAATCCAGCGTTTTGGCGAATTGCAGATCGCTGACGGCCGCCTTTGCGGCCGACTCATACAGCACTTCCGGTGCTTCCCCTGACGTCAGGTCTTCCAGGCTAACCGCCAGATTGTCCTGATCAGTGGGGGGCAACGCTTCGGTCATCATCTGGCGCAGACTGATCGCCGCCAGCAACACGCCTCGCAAGGGAGGGGACTCGGCTCCCGCCACATGAGAGCGGGCGGTCACGGGCACGATCAGCAGTACCCCCTTGCGATTCTCGGTATCCAGCCCGACCAGATCCAGCCGGGGCGAAGCCGCCATCTCGCCCGACTGGACAGCACGCTCAAGTGTCGCCCGTCGCACGCTTTCAGCGTTGACGTCGTAACCCATTGGCAAGGCGCCGGTGCTCAGGCTTCGGGTGTACCGGATCGGGAAGTAAAACGGGCGTATGCCAGCCACCTTGAGCGCGTTACCGTCGCCAGGATCCAGAATGGAGAAGCCCGATACACCGGCCTCGCGCGTGCGGCGTTCGTACACTGACCGATCCGCGTCGGCCACTTTTGGCGCCCACGAATAGGCTTGGGTGAACACCAGCAGAGGGTCGGCGAACCCTTTGAATTCGTCTTCCGACACCTCCTCGGAATACACGAAGAAGCGACGCAAGCTGTCCAACCGTCGAATTTGTCCCTCGAGTCGGTCCTCGATACGGCTGATACGCTCGCCGGCCAGCAGTTCGAACCGTTGACGCAACTGACGCTGATACAACTCGACATTGGCCAGCGCCAGCAAGGCAGTCAGCACCGCGCCCACAGAAAACACGAGTGTGCCCACGACCCATGAGGAACTGTCTTCGTTGATGAAGCCCAGGATCTTGGCGCTTGACTTGTTTGACGACATACGCAGAACTCATGACGCCACCCCGTGGCCTCGACAGGTGGCCAGAGCTAACTTATAGCTATTAGCCATTAGTTTGCCTAGTGCTGTGCGTCGTCTGTCTTATATCAGGACGAAACGCCAGCCCTTGCGGGATGGCGCTCGCGGGCGTGCATGGCCGGTTTAACGCGCCGTGATTTTCCAGGCACGATGGATTTTGCCGTTCCGGGCAAAGTCCGGATCGATGGTCTGTTGAGTGATTTCCTCGACGGCATATCGCTCAGCCAGGTTTTCGTCCAGCTGGAACTTGCGGAAGTTGTTGGAGAAATACAAAACACCGCCGCTGGCCAACCGGGCCATTGCCAGGTCAATCAGTTGCACCTGATCGCGCTGCACGTCGAACACACCCTCCATGCGCTTGGAGTTGGAGAATGTCGGAGGATCGATAAAGATCAGATCGTACTCGTCACGACTGGACTCAAGCCACGCCATCACATCACCCTGCTCCAGACGGTTCTTGTCCGAAAAACCGTTGAGTGACAGGTTCCGGCGAGCCCAGTCCAGATAGGTTTTCGACAGGTCGACGCTGGTCGTGCTGCGCGCGCCACCTTTGGCCGCGTGGACGCTGGCCGTCGCGGTGTAGCAGAACAGGTTAAGGAAACGTTTACCCGCCGCTTCCCGTTGAATACGCATCCGCATCGGCCGGTGATCGAGGAACAGACCGGTATCCAGATAGTCGGTCAGGTTGACCAGCAGCTTGATGCCACCTTCGTTCACCTCGTTGAATTTGCCCTGCGCACTCTGACGTTCGTACTGCCGGGTCCCGCTTTGACGCTCACGGCGCTTGACCACCACGCGGCTCTTGTCGATGTTCAGCGCCTGCGGAATTGCCGCCAATGCATCGAACATGCGAATCGAGGCTTTCTCAGGGTCGATGGACTTCGGCGCAGCGTATTCCTGAACGTGAACCCAGTCGTGATACAGATCGATGGCCATCGCGTATTCAGGCATGTCCGCATCATAAACGCGGTAGCAGTCAATCCCTTCGCGCTTGACCCACTTGCCCAGTGCCTTGAGGTTCTTCTGCAAGCGGTTGGCAAACATCTGCCCGCCTTCGCTCAGGCGTGGCTGCTCGATGACCGGAGCCGGTGCGGGTGTCGGCTTGATCGGGTTGCCGTTCTTGTTGAATGCGCGTTCCTGCGGTTCGTCCGGCGTCTGGTCGTATGCCGCCTGCTCGCGCTCAACCTGACGCTGTTCCGGCGTGCGACGCTCGCCCGTGACGAACTGGTCCGGCTGGACCTTGATCAACAGCAGCTTGCACGGCAACGCACCGTTCCAGAACGCATACTGCTTGTGGCTGCGAATCCCCATGCGCTTGCCCAGGTCCGGGGCGCCGGTAAACACGGCAGCTTCCCAGTTCAGGCATGCCTGGCGCAGACGCTCACCGAGGTTCTGGTAGAGGTACAACAGGCTCGCCTCATCCCCCAGACGCTCGCCATAGGGCGGATTGCAGATGACCAGGCCTTTCTGGTTCTGGTCCGGACGTGGCTCGAAGGTCGCGACCTCGCCCTGGTAAATTTTGATCCATTCGGACAGGCCGGCGCGCTCGACGTTGTTACGGCCCGGCTGAATGAGCCGAGGATCAGCTTCATAACCACGAATCCACAATGGCGGCCTGGCGAGCCCTGCCTCGGCACGCGCCAGGGCTTCGTCATGCAACTTGCGCCACAGGGCCGGAACGTGACCCAGCCAGGCAGAAAATCCCCAACGCTCACGCTTCAGGTTCGGGGCAATGTCGGCGGCGATCATGGCGGCTTCGACCAGAAACGTGCCCACACCGCACATCGGGTCAGCCAGTGCGCCACCCTCGGCCGCGATACGTGGCCAACCAGAACGGATGAGGATCGCGGCCGCGAGGTTTTCCTTCAACGGCGCCGCGCCCTGCTGCAAGCGATAGCCGCGCTGGTGCAGGCTGTGACCGGAAAGGTCCAGAGAGAGAATGGCTTCGCCCCGATCCAGACGCAGATGTACGCGCAGATCCGGATTGAGCTTGTCGATCGAGGGGCGCGATCCGTCTGAGGTGCGCAGCCGGTCAACAATGGCGTCCTTGACCTTCAATGCGCCGAAATGGGTGTTGTCGATGCCCGAGCCGTGGCCGCTGAACTCCACGGCGAGGGTACCGTCGGGCTCCAGATGATCGGCCCACTCGATGTCGTGGACGCCGTGGTAGAGATCTTCGGCGTCCTTCATCGGGAAGCGCTTGAGCACCAGCAACACCCGGTTGGCCAGTCGCGACCACAAACAGAGCCGGTAGGCAGTTTCCATGTCGGCGCTGCCGCGGATGGTCGATGTGTGTTCGCGGGTTTCCTGGAGGCCAAGCGCAGTGGCTTCCTCAGCGAGCAGGCCTTCGAGGCCTTTGGGACAGGTGAGGAAAAGTTCGTAACGGTCCGACATGAGTATTCCAGAGCCTTGGCTGTAAGTGGCAGGACAACGCATTGCCCAACCCGATTCAAGCAGGCGCCTTTCATCGAGAACGCCTGCGTGGCACACAAATTGTGCCGGTCCGCCGCACCGATACATTTCGAATACGGCAGCGGTGCCGCCCGCAACTGCGGGCCGGCCACTGATATGAAAAAAGCGCTATTCAGCCCGACAACGGCCTGAATAAAAAGTCACATGAATGACCCTTCGTCAGATTTAAATCTGACGTCAATCAGCCATCAGGTGTACTTGAGAACCACTTGCACCTCTCATGAAAACGCCCGAATCAGGGGCGTCGGGCAAAAAACCTGGCTTAAACCCGCTCATCGCTTATGGTCTTAACGCCTCAACGGTTACGTTCTTATGACAAAACGATCATTCACAGCGCCGCATGCATTGGTTAGAAATCAACTCAGGTTGTCGCCGCAACGACGACAGCACCTGACCCGCGACGCCGGCAGCGGGCATTCGAAGGCAGAAGATTCTGCCTGACCTCAACACGAGGTCTCCAAGGACATAACAGTCAACAAACGAGGGCAACACCCTATGAGAAGACTTAAGCGTGATCCGTTGGAAAGAGCTTTTTCGCGCGGATATCAATACGGCGTAACTGGTAAATCCCGTGAGCTTTGCCCATTTACTCTACCGTCGGTACGTCAAGCCTGGATCAACGGCTGGCGAGAAGGACGAGGCGACAACTGGGACGGTATGACCGGCACTGCGGGTATACACAGACTCAACGAACTTCACGCGGTCGGCTGACGCTTAATTACCAAAGGGACATTCCGACTTTTAAAGTTTTTTCGAAAAATTCGACAATCTGATTCGTTTTACCTTAACCATGCACGTCCCCTCAGGACGGCGGGCTAAAGCCCAAGAGGGGTTCCAGTCGGAACCCCTCTTCTTGTTTCGGCACTTTTTTTCTGTCTGGGGTTAGCTATTTCGGCATCGCGGCAATGGCGTCCACCGCCTCGCGAATCAGCGCTGGACCTTTGTAGATAAACCCTGAATAAATCTGCACCAGGCTCGCACCGGCGGCGATTTTCTCCGCGGCGTGTTTGCCCTCGGTGATGCCGCCCGCCGCGATGATCGGCAATCTGCCCCCCAACTCGCTGGCCAGCACCTTGACGATGTGCGTGCTTTTCTCACGCACGGGCGCCCCCGACAAACCGCCCGCCTCGTCGGCGTGAGGCAGTCCCTCGACGCCCACGCGACTCAATGTGGTGTTGGTGGCAATCACCGCGTCCATCCCCGATTCCAGCAGCGCGGTGGCGACCAGGACCGTTTCCTCATCGCTCATGTCGGGCGCGATCTTGATGGCCAGCGGCACGCGTTTGCCATGCGTCAGCGTCAACGCTTCCTGGCGCACACGCAGGGCTTCGAGCAACTGCTTGAGCGAGTCACCGAATTGCAGGCTGCGCAGCCCCGGGGTATTCGGCGAGCTGACGTTGACGGTGATGTAACTGGCGTGGGTGTATACCTTGTCCAGGCAAATCAGGTAGTCGTCGACCGCGCGCTCGACCGGGGTGTCGAAATTCTTGCCGATATTGATACCCAGCACGCCGTTGTAACTGGCCGCCTTTACCCGACTGATCAGGTTATCGACGCCCAGATTGTTGAACCCCATGCGGTTGATGATGCCCTCGGCATGAGGCAGACGAAAAATGCGTGGCTTGGGATTGCCCGGCTGTGGACGCGGGGTGACGGTGCCGATTTCAATGAAACCGAAACCCAGCTGCGCAAATCCGTCGATGGCCGCTCCGTTCTTGTCCAGGCCGGCGGCCAGGCCCACCGGGTTGGGAAACGACAAGCCCATCACCGTCACCGGCAGCCGCGCGGGCGCCTTGTTGAACAGGCCGTTGAGCCCCAGACGACCGCCCGCGCCGATCAGGTCAATGGACAGATCGTGAGATGTTTCCGGGGAGAGTTTGAACAGTAACTGGCGGGCCAGGTTATACATAGCGGGCGCGGCTCGTTTGAGGCTGAAGTCAGCGGCGGATTATAGACGTGCATACGGGTTGAGCGCGAGGCATGTCGCGTACTTTGCTCGACGTCTGGTCACCACTGGCATATGGCTTGCTTGAACCGATTATCGAACGCTCTCCAACGGCGGAGAGCGTGATCGGACAATGGCGTCGTCCTCGTCCCGGTTAACGCCCGGATGAGGCGACGTTTTTTTATGGAAGATCAGCAGCGCCTGCGGGCATGTCGGTCTTCAGGCGGAACCGAGAACCATGAACGAAACCCTTGATACCTCACTGGCCTGGGTCAATGGCAGCGACGCACCGGAACTGACGCGCATTGATGTGGGCTTCATGGCACTCACTGATGCCGCCTCGCTGATCGTCGCCGCGACGCAAGGCTTCGCTCAACCGTATGGTCTGAACATCAATCTGCACCGACAGCCGTCGTGGGCAAGTCTGCGCGACAAGCTGGTCAGTGGTCAGCTGCACGCCGCGCACAGCCTCTACGGCCTGGTGTACGCCGCACACCTGGGGATTGGCGGCCCCGCGACAGACATGGCGGTATTGATGGGCCTGAATCAGAATGGCCAGAGCATCAATCTCTCCCGGGCACTGCAAGAGCAAGGCGTGGTCACTCCTGAGGCACTGGACCGCCGTACGCACCAAAGCGGAACAAAACTGACCTTTGCGCAGACGTTTCCGACGGGCAATCACGCGATGTGGTTGTATTACTGGCTCGCCAGTCAGGGGATTCACCCCTTGCAGGATGTCGACAGCGTGGTCGTACCGCCGCCACAAATGGTCGAACACCTCAAGGCGAAACGCATAGACGGTTTTTGTGTCGGTGAGCCGTGGGGCGCCAGCGCCGTCAGCCAGCACCTGGGCTTCACCCTGGCGACCACCCAGACGATCTGGCCGGATCATCCCGAAAAAGTCCTCGGCTGCAGCCTGGAGTTCGTCGAACGATACCCCAACACCGCGCGCGCCCTGGTGATGGCAGTGCTGGAGGCCAGCCGATTCATCGAAGAGAGCCCGGAAAATCGCCGCAGTACCGCGCATATGCTCAGCGGCAGCGATTATGTGAACGCTGCCGTCGACGACATCGAAGGACGCCTGCTCGGCCAATACGGCGACGGTCTCGGCAACCACTGGCAGGACCATCACGCCGTGAGTTTCCATCGCAACGGGCAGGTCAACATGCCCTACCTCTCCGATGGCATGTGGTTCATGACGCAATTTCGCCGCTGGGGCCTGCTGCGCGAGGACCCGGCTTACCTGGACGTCGCCCGGCAGGTGCAGCAACTGGCGCTCTACCGCCAGGCGGCCGAAGCACTGAACATCCCCGTGCCCGTATCAGCGATGCGCAGCAGTCAGCTCATCGACGGCAAGGTCTGGGACGGCAGCGACCCGGTGGGTTATGCCCATGGTTTCAAACTGCACGCGCTGGCCGATACCCTGCCTGCCGCCCTTGATCACTGAGGAGACGCGACCATGCTGCGAATCCTGCTGATCAACGACACGCCCAAGAAAGTCGGACGCTTGAAGGCTGCGCTCATCGAGGCCGGTTTCGAGGTCATTGACGAGTCCGGCCTGATTATCGATCTGCCGGCGCGTGTGCATGCGGTGCGTCCGGATGTGATTCTGATTGACACCGAATCGCCGGGGCGCGACGTGCTTGAACAAGTCGTGCTGATCACCCGCGACCTGCCCCGCCCGATCGTGATGTTCACTGATGAACACGATCCTGGCGTGATGCGCCAGGCCATCAAGTCAGGGGTCAGCGCCTACATCGTCGAAGGCATTCATGCCCAACGCTTGCAGCCCATTCTCGACGTGGCCATGGCGCGCTTCGAGAGTGACCAGGACCTGCGCGCGCAGCTGCTGGCGCGTGATCAGCAACTGGCCGAACGCAAGCGCATCGAAACCGCCAAAGGCCTGCTGATGAAGATGAAGAGCTGCACTGAGGATGAGGCCTACACGCTCATGCGCCGTCAGGCCATGAGCCGGCAGCAGAAACTGGTACAAGTGGCGGAGCAGATTATCGCCATGAGCGAGCTGCTGGGTTAACGATGGCCCGCGTTTTGCTACACCGTTCATACAGGTAGCCAACGGCGGTTGCCCCACGTTCGACAAAGACGTCGCACACCCCTTCGCACAGCGCGAACAGGGTGGCGACGTTTTTTCGTTTTGGCCCCCAGAAAACGGGGCGGGTGGAGCGCCGGGCTGGTGCTTCACCTGCAAGACCTGACCCGTGACGGTGCGACGACAGCCGCCCCAGAAACGATTTCCTGCAGATGAGGTGTGAAATGAATACAAGCTTCTGGAAAGCCGGCCATAAACCCACGTTGTTCGCAGCGTTCCTCTACTTCGACCTGAGCTTTATGGTCTGGTACCTGCTCGGCCCATTGGCCGTGCAGATCGCCACCGACCTGCACCTGACCACACAACAACGCGGCCTGATGGTCGCCACGCCGATCCTGGCGGGCGCATTCCTGCGTTTTCTGATGGGCATGCTCGCCGATCAGCTGTCGCCCAAAACAGCGGGCATCATTGGCCAGATCATTGTCATCGTTGCCCTGCTTTGCGCCTGGCTACTGGGCATTCACAGCTATGA
This sequence comes from Pseudomonas sp. NFACC02, assembly GCF_900110765.1. Taxonomy (GTDB): domain Bacteria; phylum Pseudomonadota; class Gammaproteobacteria; order Pseudomonadales; family Pseudomonadaceae; genus Aquipseudomonas. The sequence continues at coordinate 71,157 of NZ_FOEO01000022.1, read as the reverse complement.
ACACGCGTTGCTGCTGGGTGTGTTCCTCGGCATGGCGGGTGCGTCATTCGCCGTCGCCCTGCCGCTGGCTTCGCAATGGTATCCGCCGCAGCATCAAGGCAAGGCGATGGGCATCGCGGGTGCCGGCAATTCAGGCACGGTGTTCGCTGCCCTGATCGCACCGGTATTGGCGGCAAGCTTTGGCTGGAGCAATGTGTTCGGTTTCGCGGTGGTGCCACTGGTCCTGACATTGATCGCCTTCTCAGTGATGGCCCGCAACGCGCCGGAACGTCCGAAAGCCAAGTCCATGGGCGACTATTTCAAAGCACTGGGCGACCGTGACAGTTGGTGGTTCATGTTCTTCTACAGCGTCACCTTCGGCGGCTTCATCGGTCTGGCCAGCGCCCTGCCCGGCTACTTCAACGATCAGTACGGTCTGAGCCCGGTGACAGCGGGCTACTACACGGCAGCCTGCGTGTTCGGCGGCAGTCTGATGCGCCCTCTTGGCGGTGCATTGGCGGACCGCTTCGGAGGCATCCGCACCCTGTCCGGCATGTACGCCGTCGCTGCAGTCTGCATCGCCGCGGTCGGTTTCAACCTGCCGAGTTCATGGGCGGCACTGGCGCTGTTCGTCGCCGCCATGCTGGGCCTGGGCGCAGGCAACGGCGCGGTGTTCCAGTTGGTTCCGCAGCGTTTCCGTAAAGAAATCGGCGTCATGACCGGCCTGATCGGCATGGCGGGCGGCATCGGAGGATTTTTGCTTGCTGCCGGCCTGGGCGCTATCAAGCAAAACACCGGGGACTATCAGTTGGGTCTGTGGTTGTTCGCGTCGCTCGGTGTTCTGGCATGGTTCGGTCTGATGAACGTCAAACGCCGCTGGAGAACCACCTGGGGTTCGGCCGCCGTCACCGCTGCTCGCGTCTGAGCCTGACGGAGGTAGCGATGAATCCGCCGTCGACATTGAGCCCGGCCAAAGCGGTGGGCTTGCAGGTGCGCGTTGCCGAGTTCAGCGCCAGCGGCCCACGGACCGAGAACCAGGACGCCACCCGTCTGGTGACCCCCGCACCGGCACTTGCTGCCAGCAAGGGATACCTGTTCGGGCTGGCGGATGGCGTCAGCCAGTGTGCGGATGGCGGCCTGGCGGCACGGTCGACCCTACAGGCCCTGGCCATGGATTACTACGCCACGCCGGAAACCTGGGGCGTCGCACAGGCGCTCGACCGCTTGCTGCTCGCACAGAACCGCTGGTTGCTGGCGAACGGACTGCTGACCACGCTCAGCGCGCTGGTCCTGCGCGGCCGTCGCTTTACCCTCGCCCATGTCGGTGACTGCCGGGTCTACCGCTGGCATGACGGGGTGTTGCAGCGCATCAGCGAGGACCATGTCTGGGAGCAACCGGACATGCAGCACGTGCTCAAACGCGCGCTCGGCCTGGATCAGTACGTGGTCATGGATTATCTGGACGGAGAGCTGCGTCAGGGCGAACGTCTGTTGCTGATCAGCGATGGGGTCTGGTCGACGCTGAACGATGCGCGCATTCGTACGATTCTCAGCGAACAACATGATCTGAACGCCGCCGTTCGGACATTGGTCAACACCGCGCACCTGTCGGGAAGCCAGGACAACGCCAGCGCCGTATTGATCCAGATCGATCAGTTGGGCACTGATACGCTGGCCGACACCCTGATTCAGTTACACCAATGGCCGTTGCCTCCGTCACTGAAACCCGGGCAATCCTTCGAGGGCTGGAAGATCGAGCAACGCCTGGGTGACTCCCGACAATCCCTGCTGTATCGGGTTTCCGACGCCGACCGACAACCCTGGCTGCTCAAAACCCTCCCCGACACCCGACACGACGAGTCCGGCGCCGGTCAAACCTTGCTGCTGGAGGAGTGGTTCCTGCGCCGGGTGGCCGGGCGTTTCTTCCCACAGGTCCATCCATTGCCCGAGCGCCAGCATCTGTATTACGTCATGCGTGAATACCCAGGCGAAACGCTGGCGCAAACCTTTGAGCAACGGGGACCGGTGGAACTGGCGCGATGGCCGGCCCTGGCACGCGACCTGATAGGCGCGATCGGCCTGTTGCACCGACGAAACATTGTCCATCGCGATATCAAGCCGGACAACGTGCTGATCGACGACAAAGGCGAATTACGCGTGCTGGATTTCGGGCTCGCCTTCTGCCCCGGTCTGTCTGCCGACATTAAAGGCGACATTCCCGGGACGCCAAGCTTCATCGCCCCGGAGGCGTTTGACGGCGCTGAACCCGCGCCGGCATTCGATCTGTATGCCGCCAGCGTCACGCTGTATTTCCTGCTGACCGGTCAGTACCCGTACGGAGAGATCGAGCCCTTTCAACACCGCCGCTTCGGCAACCCCGTCCCCGTCAGCCGCTATCGCCCAGACATACCCGAATGGATCGACGCCCATCTGGATCAGGCACTTCAAGCCGATCCGGCCAGGCGCTTTGAAACGGCGGAACAGTGGCTGCTACAGCTTCAACACGGCGAACTTGCCACGTTGCATACGCGAGCCAGGCCCCTTCTGGAGCGCGAACCACTCAAAGTTTGGCAAACGGTAGCGCTAGTGTCGCTGGTGCTTAACCTGTTGTTGTGGATCGCATTACTCAGGCATTAACGTCGATCACAACGGCCTCCAGTCTTCTGTTGCGGGCGTACCACACGATGCGCAAATACTTTTAAAGAAGAACGAATCGCAATTCAGCCGTTTTTCCATCTGCCAGAAAAAGAAAAACCCGGCCGAGGCCGGGTTTTTCGTGAAGCGAGGGCTAATTACTTAGCTTGGGCTTCTACTTGTGCTTCTACGCGACGGTTAATAGCGCGACCTGCTTCAGTTGCGTTGTCTGCAACTGGACGGGTTTCGCCGTAGCCAACCGAGTTCACGCGGTTAGCGCCAACACCGTACTGGTTAACCAGAACTTGTTTAACGGCGTTTGCACGACGCTCGGACAGTTTCTGGTTGTAAGCGTCAGGACCGACGGAGTCAGTGTGACCTTCAACAGTGGTGGTGGTTTGTGGGTACTGCTTCATGAAGTCAGCCAGGTTTTTGATGTCGCCGTAGCTGCTTGGCTTGACAACCGACTTGTCGAAGTCGAATTTCACGTCCAGTTCAACACGTACGACTTCAGCAACAGCCGGGCAACCGTTGGCGTCAACGGTAACGTTGGCCGGGGTGTCAGGGCACTTGTCGACGTTATCGCAAACGCCGTCGTTGTCGCTGTCGGAGCACACTTCAGCGACTGGCGCTGGAGCAGCTTCAACTTTCTTGGAGCCGCCACCGAAGTTTACGCCGATACCGACGCTAGGTGCCCACTCGGTGTCACCCTGGTCGATGTTGTACTGAGCTTCAACGCCAGCACGGGCATAGAAGTTGTCGGTGAAGTACAGCTTGGCACCGCCGCCGATGTTGGCGAAGGTGGAGCGGTTACGACCGCCGCTGCCGTTCTGACCGATGCTCTGATCGGAGAAACCAGCCGAGACGTACGGACGCAGCATGTCGCCCGGGTTGTTGAAGTGGTACAGAGCGTCCAGAGCGGTGTTCGCGCCCTTGATGTTCTTGCCATCGTCGCTACGGACGTTGTGAACTTCGTCGTAGCCCAGACGCAATTCAACGTCGTCAGTCAGGAAGTAGCCAACCGAACCGCCGAACAGGTTGCCGTCGTTTTTGAAATTACGAGCGCTGTCGAACTGTTCTTTCTTGGCGAAGCCTTCGATTTCGACTGCGCCTTGGCCTTGTGCCAGAGCGCCGAACGAAGTTGCGGCAACAATAGTACCAATGGCCAAGCCCAAGGTGTTTTTCAGTTTCATCCGTTAAATCCCCATCTGGTGATTGTAAAGCGGTCCCCCTAATCGGAGGACAACTCGTCGGCAAGTCTATCAGAACTTGCCTGCCCGTTAGAGATATTTGCTCCGAGTTAAGTTTCGGTAACGCCTGCAAATTTCTCACGTAATTTATCAAGTGCCCGTTTGTACCGCATTTTTGTAGCACTCAGGCCCATGTGCATTATGTCTGCGATCTCCTGAAATTCCAGCTCTGCGACAAATCGAAGCACCAGAATTTCCCTGTCAATCGGGTTCACATGCACGAGCCAGCGATCGAGGCCGCCCTTCTCTTCCGGTTTCGGCGTCTTGTCTTCAGACGCTTCCTCGAGGGGGTCCAGACTCAAAGCGTCCATCAACCGACGCTTTCGTCGCTCCTTTCTGTACTGCGTGATGCATTCGTTATAGGTGATGCTGTAGAGCCAGGTTTTGAATTTCGATTTTCCCTCGAAATTCTTCAATCCATACAACACCTTAAGCATCACCTCCTGACAGACATCGTCAGCATCGCGATCGTTCCCTAAATAGCGCGCGCAGACGTTAAAAAGTGTCCGCTGGTAGCGCCGCATCAGCTCTTCATAGGCCCGCGTCACATGGAACAACTCGACGTGCGAGCGCGCAACCAACTCCTCATCAGAGAGCTCGCGGGGGTCGTAACGCAGTGAGAGCGATTGGGGTTTATTCAAAACAGGTCGTGCCGACAGTCAGATAAATGTCCGCCTGATCCCGGAACCTCCGGAATTTTGCGGCGGCATACATTAGCAGATTTGCCGGTTCAGCGGCTGCTCACTCGCTGTTCGAGAAGGATCCGGTTCGACAACGACACCAGTTCCCCTTCATCGGTCAGCAGCGTGGTTTTCACCGTGCCAATCTCTTCGATCTGCCCTTCGACCTCTCCAATACGCACTTGTTGCCCTACCTGATACAACTCCCGCACATAAATTCCTGCCAGGATCTGGCTCGCGATTTCACGGCTACCCAGCCCCATGGCCAGCGCAACGGCCAGACCAACGGTAATCAAACCAATCACTATGACGTGGTTCAGCAGGTCGGTTTTCACCTCCAGCTGACTGATCGCCACCGAAATACTGATGATGATCACCAGCCACTGGGCCACACGTCCAAGGCCCGCCGCGTAATCCAGACCGACACCTTCTGCCGCGCCGCGAACAATGCCATTGACCAGTTGCGCCAGCAGCACACCCACCAGCAACACCAGCGCCGCGCCAAACACTTTCGGCAGGTACAGCGCGAGCATGTCCAGCGTTGCCGATACACGCTCAAGGCCCAGCGACTCGGCCGCCGACACCAGGAAAATCAACAACACGAACCAGTACACGATCTTGCCGATCAGCGTCGAAATCGGGACCTGGATCCCTGCGCGACTGATCAGTTTGGTCAGGCCCGTGCCACCCATCAAACGGTCCAAACCCAGTTTTGCCAACAGCTTGGACAACAGGGTGTCGAGCAGCTTTGCAACCACGAAACCCAACAGTACAACCACCAGAGCGCCGAACAGATTCGGGATGAAGTTCGCAACTTTGGTCCACAACGCAGTCATTGCGGTAACCAGGCTCTGTGTCCAGAGGTCCAATTCCATATTCAATCAGCCTTGTCTTTGGCGGCGGTAAACGCCGTGCCGGCAATCGTCGCCTTGCGACGGGAAACAGGTGAAACGTGAGCCGAGCCGTTGTTCACGGCGATCATCAATGCCTGTGTGCAGCGGCCAAGCAGACCGAACAGGTCGCCCGCGCCGACCTGACGGTTGGCCGTCTTCAACACACGCCCCAATGCCGCATCATCATCCCGGCTGGAGGACGAGGAATTAAGCATGTCTCGCAGTGATTCTTCAAACGGGTCGTGCATGGGCACCTCACGTGATGTCACTGGAAGACGTAGCCAGTTTCGCCTGAGTCACACGTGACACCGTAAACGACGTCGTTTTTTTCATCACACCCACCGCAGACGCTTGAACAGCCACATCTGCCCCACCGCAACCACGATCATCAGACCGCAGGCAAACAGAAAGCCATACGGATTATCCGAGCCCGGAATGCCGCCGACATTGATCCCCAGCAATCCAGTCAGGAAACTCATGGGCAGAAAGATCCCGGTGATGATGCCGAAGCGGTACATGGTCCGGTTCATGCGCTCATTGAGGCGCCTGTCTTCAGCCTCCAACACCAGTCCTACGCGCTCCCGGGTCAATTCCAGCTCCTCGAGATAACGCATCAGGCTGTTGTTCAATTCGTTCCAGTAATCGGCATCGTCGTCCACGAACCAGGGCATCTTGCTGCGCGTCAACTGCGCATAGATTTCTCGCTGAGGGTGCAGAAACCGACGCATTCGCGCCGCCCTGCGCCGGATGTGAACCATATTGCCATGTTCAGGCATGTACCGTTCGTCGGCATCTATGCGTTCCTCCATGTCATCGACCAGTTCAGTCAGCTCGCTGACTACGGCCTGGACCTTGTCGGTGAGCAGTTGCGCCAGATACACCAACAACTCGGACGCGGTTTTGGGGCCTTTCCCCTCATTGAGCAGGTCAATTAACTCATCCGTCGCTCGCAACGAGCGAAGCCGCAGGGATATGACGCTCTGCGCCGCTGCAAAAATCCGTACCGACACCATGTCTTCAGGTTCGGCGCCAGGGTTGAGATTCACCCCGCGCAAAAACAGCAGCAGTTCATCGTCAGGCAGTGGCAGCAAGCGCGGCCGGGTGTTTTCCTCAAGCATCAAGTCGCAAACGAACTCACTCAGCCCGCTCGCGGTGCGCAGCCACGTCTGAGTCTGCGGATGACTGCGATCCCAGTGAAGCCACACGCTTTCGTGTGGCTCCAGTTGCAGGCAATCCAGTTCGGTTCGAGCGATTGAACGCGCCCCGCCTTTTCCGTCCAGCACGAAGGCATGAACCAGCCCCCACTGCGCGTTTGTCTCATCGAACATTCACTGTCCTTGGTATCTCCTGCGGTTTGCGGTATGGAACACCGGTCAGTCCGGCATTTTCAAAGCACTGGGCGAAACGATGATGCCGTTGTTGTCGGCGTACACGTATTCGCCGGGGCGGAAGGTCACACCGCCAAAGGTCACCACCACATTCAGATCCCCCAACCCGCGCTTATCGGTCTTGAGCGGGTGACTGGCCAACGCCTGCACACCGAGATCGGTCTGTGCCAGGACATCGACATCACGCACACAGCCATAAATGATCATGCCTTCCCAGCCATTTTTGGCTGCCTTCTCCGCCAGCATGTCACCCAGCAATGCACGTCGCAGTGAGCCCCCACCATCGACCACCAGCACTTTGCCCTTGCCGTTCTGATCGGCTTGCTCACGCACCAGTGAGTTGTCTTCAAAACATTTGAGCGTAACGATTTCGCCACCGAACGAATCGCGACCGCCAAAATTGCTGAACATCGGCTCGACCACCTGAACAAGCTCAGGGTAGGCGTCGCACAAATCCGGAGTGATGTAGTGCATGGGTAACTCCTGTCAGTGATTCGCTTCAAGGATGAACCTGCCGGAGGCAGGTTCATGTGGCGCACACGTCAGACCATGACACACGCCACAATGCTTCCTTATATAGAACAAAACACCGACCGACGAGTCTTGCTCGCCTGCCAACGTCCCGTGGCCACTCGAATGGATGTAGCTTAGCGCCAGACGACGCCCTTAGGAACGCTTATGGGCGCACAAATCAGAGAGTTGCCACCCTATTCAGCGTTGATTCAGCATGTGATGGCTTGATCTGCCGGTTGAGCCAATCGGCAACCTTTGGCCAGACCTGCGCCTGCGCGGCCTTGCTGACCAGCATCTGTACGTGACCGAAATCTTCGCTGAAACCTTCCCGGCGCCCCAGGCACCAGAACTCTTTCTGCTCGGAGCCGACTTGCTCGAACAGTTCGCGACACGCCCACTCAGGGTCCTGATGATCGCCTGCTCCCGCCACGCACAACAGCGGCACATGCACATGACGCAGGCCTGACCACCAGTCATCTTTCTTGTCACCGAAACGACCGAACAGGCCATGCCAGCGCATGCTTTCGAGCAGGACGCCCATCGGCTCGTCTTCAGGGCCGCGCTTGAAACGGGGGCCGGACACATGCTCGAAACGCTTGAGCAGCAGCCCCGCGCTCCACTGAAGGGGCGGCACCTTGAGAGGCCAGTATGTGCGGCTGATTTGACTGCCGAACAACGCCGCCGAGGCCACCTGCCCGTCGTCCAGATAATGACCACCCAATGCCGCAGCGAGCGTCGTGCCGCCAAGCGAATGACCGATCCAGTGCGGGACTTGCCCGGTCTGTTCACGGACAAACGCGGCGATGGCTGGCAGGTCGTAGCGCGCGTAATCGGCGACGCGGTTATGCCGGTAGGCTTGATTTCGCGCAGACAACCCGTGCCCACGCATCTCCGGAATCCATACGTCAAATCCCGCCCGCGCCAGATACGCCCCCAGCCCGATGCCTTTCGGCGAATACCAGAATCGTCGATTGGAGAAGCTGCCGTGCAACAAGATCACCGGTACGCCCCGGACATCGGGGGCGGCGACCTGACCGAGACGGGTCACGGCCAGCTCGACAGTGAAATCCATGCTGTTGCCGGGTTTCAAACGGTAGACGTCCTCGATCAGGTCGCCACGTCGTTCGGCACTGATCAAGGCCACTGGAAAAAGATCGCTGCTGCTTTGCATAGTGCTCTTGCTTGGTTCTGACAGGTCCCACCGCCCGGAATAGCACGCAGAGGCTGTCCGGTGGCTGAACCTTTCACCTGAAAAATGGGCATGAAAAAGGGCGGATCCGTTAAGGCCGCCCTTCTTCAGAAAGCCGGCCCGTCGAAACGGGCCAGCATCTTACTCGATTGCTCTACCTGTGGGGTATCAGGTTGGAGCATCCTCCTCGGAGAGGAAGAACCAGGTTTCCAGTACCGAATCAGGGTTCAGCGAAACACTTTCGATGCCCTGCTCCATCAGCCAGCGCGCCAGATCCGGATGGTCGGACGGGCCCTGACCACAGATGCCGATGTACTTGCCAGCCTTGTTACAGGCCTGAATGGCGCTGGACAGCAGCTTCTTGACCGCAGGGTTACGCTCGTCGAACAGGTGCGCGATGATGCCGGAGTCGCGGTCCAGGCCCAGGGTCAGTTGGGTCAGGTCGTTGGAACCGATGGAGAAGCCGTCGAAGAACTCGAGGAACTCTTCAGCCATCAGGGCGTTGGACGGCAGTTCGCACATCATGATCACGCGCAGACCATTGTCGCCGCGTGCCAGACCGTTCTCCGCCAGCAGGTCGACCACCTGACTCGCCTCACCCAGGGTGCGCACGAACGGCACCATGATTTCGACGTTGGTCAGGCCCATCTCGTTGCGCACGCGCTTGAGGGCACGGCACTCAAGCTCGAAGCAGTCGCGGAAGTTTTCGCTGATGTAACGCGACGCACCGCGGAAGCCCAGCATCGGGTTCTCTTCTTCCGGCTCATACAGCTTGCCGCCGATCAGGTTGGCGTACTCGTTGGACTTGAAGTCCGACAGGCGCACGATGACCTTTTTCGGGTAGAAGGCAGCCGCCAGGGTGCTGATGCCTTCGACCAGCTTCTCGACATAGAAACCGACAGGATCGCTGTAACCGGCGATACGCTTGTCGACGCTTTCCTTGATGTCCAGCGGCAGGTTCGGGTAGTTCAGCAATGCTTTGGGGTGCACGCCGATCATGCGGTTGATGATGAATTCCAGACGCGCCAGGCCGATACCGGCGTTGGGCAGTTGGGCGAAGTCGAACGCGCGATCAGGGTTGCCGACGTTCATCATGATCTTGAACGGCAGTTCCGGCATGGCATCGACGGAGTTCTGCTTGATGTCGAAGCCCAGTTCGCCTTCAAAGATGTAACCGGTGTCGCCTTCCGCGCAGGAGACGGTCACGCCCTGACCGTCTTTCAACAGCTCAGTCGCGTTGCCGCAGCCCACCACCGCCGGAATACCCAATTCGCGCGCAATGATCGCGGCATGACAGGTACGGCCACCCCGATTGGTGACGATGGCGCTGGCACGCTTCATCACCGGTTCCCAATCCGGGTCGGTCATGTCGGAAACCAGCACGTCGCCGGCCTGGACCTTGTCCATCTCGGACACGTCCTTGATGATCCGCACCTTGCCCGCGCCGATGCGCTGACCGATCGCACGGCCTTCCGCCAGAACGGTGCCCTTCTCTTTGAGCAGGTAACGCTCCATGACGTTGGCCGAGCTGCGGCTCTTCACGGTTTCAGGGCGCGCCTGAACGATGTAGAGCTTGCCGTCATCCCCGTCCTTGGCCCATTCGATGTCCATCGGGCACTGGTAGTGCTTCTCGATGATCATCGCCTGACGCGCCAGGTTGCTGACTTCTTCGTCGGACAGGCAGAACCGGGCGCGATCAGCGGCGTCCACGTCGATCACCTTGACCGATTTACCGGCCTTGGCTTCGTCGCCGTAGATCATCTTGATGGCCTTGCTGCCCAGGTTGCGGCGCAGGATGGCAGGACGACCGGCGTCCAGGGTGCCCTTGTGAACGTAGAACTCGTCCGGGTTGACCGCGCCCTGGACGACGGTTTCACCCAGGCCATAGGCGCCGGTGATGAACACCACGTCACGGAAGCCGGATTCGGTGTCCAGCGTGAACATCACGCCCGCCGTGCCGGTTTCAGAGCGGACCATGCGCTGCACGCCCGCAGACAGTGCCACCAGCTTGTGGTCGAAACCCTGGTGTACGCGGTAGGAAATGGCGCGGTCGTTGAACAGCGAGGCGAAGACTTCTTTCGCCGCGCGGATCACGTTGTCGACGCCACGAATGTTAAGGAAGGTTTCCTGCTGACCGGCGAACGATGCGTCCGGCAGGTCTTCTGCGGTGGCGGAAGAGCGCACGGCAACGGCGATGTCCGGGTTGCCTGCCGACAGTTCGGCAAAGGCAGTACGGATTTCGGCGTTGAGCTTCTCGGGGAATTCGGCCTCCATGATCCACTGACGAATCTGCGCACCGGTTTTCGCCAGCGCGTTGACGTCGTCGACGTCCAGGGCATCGAGCGCCTTGTGAATCTGATCGTTCAGACCACTTTGCTCAAGAAAATCACGATAGGCCTGAGCTGTAGTGGCGAAGCCACCGGGAACGGACACGCCTGCGCCCGCCAGGTTGCTGATCATCTCGCCGAGGGATGCGTTCTTGCCCCCCACATGCTCAACATCATGTTTGCCGAGCTTATCGAGGGAAACTACGTACTCTACCAAGGTGATCTCTCCACTAACCGAATTGTTGTTGGGAAAAGCATTGGTGCTGTCATCACAGGAACAAAGCGACTCTTCACACGAGTCGTCCGGCCCTGAAATCTTCATCCTGACAATCAGGACCTTGAAAAAAGGTAGAATGCGGCCAGTGATGGCGCGCAAGCCCGCCTATCATATCCAAGAATCGTCACCAGCTTAAGGCCCAAGGCGCAAATGAAACGATCCGCTTTCTTTATCTCCGACGGCACCGGCATCACGGCCGAAACGCTTGGTCAGAGCCTGTTGGCGCAATTTGAAAACATAACCTTCAACAAGTTCACCAGGCCCTATATCGACAGCGTCGAGAAAGCCCGCGCGATGGTCCAGCAAATCAACCAGGCCGCCGAGAGAGACGAGGTGCGTCCGATCATCTTCGACACCATCGTCAATCAGGACATTCGCGAGATTCTGGCGACGTCCGACGGTTTCATGATCGACATCTTCTCCACCTTCCTGGCGCCGCTAGAGCAGGAGCTTAGTTCACACTCCTCCTACTCGGTGGGCAAATCGCACTCCATCGGTCACAACTCCAATTACATGGAGCGGATCGAGGCGGTGAACTTCGCGCTGGACAACGATGACGGTGCCAGAACGCACTACTACGACAAGGCCGACATCATTCTGGTGGGTGTCTCGCGCTGTGGGAAGACGCCTACCTGTCTATACATGGCCATGCAATTCGGTATCCGCGCGGCCAACTACCCGTTGACCGAAGACGACATGGAGCGCCTGCAACTGCCGGCGGCGCTGAAGCAGCACCGGGCCAAGCTGTTCGGGTTGACCATCGACCCCGATCGTCTGACCGCCATCCGCCATGAGCGCAAGCCCAACAGCCGCTACTCAAGTTTCGCCCAGTGCGAATTCGAAGTGCGCGAGGTGGAAAACCTGTTCCGCCGCGAAAACATTCCGAATATCAATTCCACGCATTTCTCGGTTGAAGAAATTTCGGCGAAGGTCTTGGTGGAGAAAGGGGTTGAGCGGCGCTTTAAATAGCCCTTTGCAAATTGTAGGAGCGCGCTTGCCCGCGAATGCGTCGTGTCAGTCACGCATTCGTAATTGACAGAAAGCTTTCGCGGGCAAGCGCGCTCCTACAAGAGAAAAAGCAAAACTCAGAAACTATCGCCTGGCACGCGAGCCCACCCTTCCATCAATACCCGCGCACTGCGGCTCATGATGGCTTTCTTGACCTGCCATTCCCCGTCGACCAGCGCCGCCTCCGCGCCTACGCGTAACGTACCGGACGGATGACCGAACCGGACCGCGCTGCGTTCGCCACCACCGGCCGCCAGATTAACCAGCGTGCCAGGAATCGCCGCCGCCGTGCCGATCGCCACCGCCGCCGTGCCCATCATGGCGTGATGCAGCTTGCCCATGGACATTGCGCGGACCAGCAGGTCGGTGTCCTCCACCGTCACACGCTTGCCACTGGACGATACATATTCGGCAGGCCCTGCGACGAAGGCTACTTTTGGCGTGTGCTGACGTTTGGCCGCTTCGTCCACATGGGCGATCAGCCCCATGCGCACGGCGCCATATGCGCGAATGGTTTCAAACCTGTTCAAGGCAGTCACATCGCTGTTGATCGCGTCTTGCAGCTCAGTGCCGGTGTAGCCGATGTCACGGGCGTTGACAAAGATGGTCGGGATGCCGGCATTGATCATGGTCGCCTTGAACGTGCCGACACCCGGCACCTCCAGCTCGTCCACCAGATGGCCGGTCGGGAACATCGAACCGCTTGCGCCCTCTTCTTCTGCGGCCGGGTCCATGAACTCCAGTTGAACCTCGGCGGCCGGGAAGGTCACGCCATCCAGCTCGAAGTCACCGGTTTCCTGCACCGCGCCGTTGGTCATCGGTACGTGCGCAATGATCGTCTTGCCGATGTTGGCTTGCCAGATACGAATCACAGCGACGCCGTTGTCCGGCACGCGGCTCGCATCCACCAGACCATTGCTGATCGCGAACGGACCAACCGCTGCAGAGAGGTTGCCGCAGTTGCCACTCCAGTCCACGAACGGCTTGTCAATGGACACCTGACCGAACAGGTAGTCGACGTCGTGATCGGCCTTGATGCTTTTGGACAGAATCACGGTCTTGCTGGTACTGGATGTCGCGCCGCCCATGCCGTCGATCTGCTTGGCGTAAGGGTCGGGACTGCCGATCACCCGAAGCAACAACGCATCACGCGCAGGGCCCGGCACCTGGGCGGCCTCCGGCAAATCCTGTAAACGGAAAAACACACCTTTACTGGTGCCACCCCGCATGTAGGTCGCGGGAATCCTGATTTGCGCTGTATGAGCCATGGAGTCGTTTTCCTTCTCGTTCAAACGCCGACGCCACCTGAGGCGACGTCGACACATCGTCAGGCCACTGCGGTCGATTCAAGGAAGTCCTGAGCGAACCGCTGCAAAACACCGCCGGCTTCGTAAATCGACACCTCTTCACCGGTATCGAGACGGCAGGTGACCGGAACCTCCAGACGCTCGCCGTTCCTGCGGTGAATCACCAGCGTCAAGGTCGCACGGGGGGTGCGCTCGCCGATGACGTCATACGTTTCGGTCCCGTCGATGCCCAGGGTCATCCGGTCAGTTCCTGGCTTGAACTCCAGCGGCAAGACGCCCATGCCGACCAGATTGGTGCGGTGGATGCGCTCGAAGCCTTCGGCAACGATGGCTTCCACGCCGGCCAGGCGCACGCCCTTGGCGGCCCAGTCGCGGGACGAACCCTGACCGTAATCGGCGCCGGCGACGATGATCAGCGGCTGCTTGCGCTCCATGTAGGTTTCGATGGCTTCCCACATGCGGGTCACCTTGCCTTCCGGCTCGATCCGCGCCAGGGAACCCTGCTTGACCTTGCCGCCTTCCTGAACCATTTCGTTGAACAGCTTGGGGTTGGCAAACGTCGCACGCTGCGCGGTCAGGTGGTCGCCACGGTGGGTCGCGTAAGAGTTGAAGTCTTCTTCCGGCACACCCATTTTCGCCAGGTACTCGCCCGCCGCGCTGTCGAGCATGATCGCATTGGACGGCGACAGGTGGTCGGTGGTGATGTTGTCGGGCAGTACCGCCAGGGGTCGCATGCCTTTGAGCGTGCGCACTCCCGCCAGGGCGCCTTCCCAGTAAGGCGGACGCCGGATATAGGTGCTCATCGGGCGCCAGTCGTACAGCGGCTCGACTTTCGGGCCAGTGTCTTCATGGATCGCAAACATCGGGATGTAAACCTGACGGAACTGCTCCGGCTTCACCGATGCCTTGACCACCGCATCGATTTCCTCGTCCGTCGGCCAGATGTCTTTCAGGCGAATTTCCTGGCCGTTTGCGCCGATACCCAGCACATCCTTCTCGATATCGAAGCGGATGGTGCCTGCGATTGCGTAGGCCACCACCAGCGGTGGCGAGGCAAGAAAGGCCTGTTTGGCGTAAGGGTGGATACGGCCGTCGAAGTTGCGGTTGCCCGACAAAACGGCGGTGGCATACAGGTCGCGGTCGATGATTTCCTGCTGAATCACCGGGTCCAGTGCACCCGACATGCCGTTGCAGGTGGTGCAGGCAAACGCGACGACGCCGAAGCCCAACTGCTCCAGCTCGGTGGTCAGCCCGGCTTCGTCCAGGTACAGCGCGACGGTCTTGGAACCTGGCGCCAGCGAGGACTTCACCCACGGCTTACGGGTCAGGCCAAGCCGGTTGGCATTGCGCGCCAGCAGGCCGGCGGCAATCACGTTGCGCGGGTTGCTGGTGTTGGTGCAACTGGTGATGGCGGCAATGATCACCGCGCCGTCAGGCATCTGGCCGGGCGTGTCTTCCCAGGCACCGGCGATGCCCTTGGCCGCCAGATCCGAGGTCGCCACCCGGGCATGCGGGTTTGACGGTCCGGCCATATTGCGCACGACGCCAGACAGGTCGAAGCTCAATACCCGCTCGTATTCAGCAGTCTTGAGGCTGTCAGCCCACAGGCCGGTTTCCCGGGCGTACGTCTCGACCAGTTTCACCTGATCGTCGTCGCGACCGGTAAGCCTGAGATAGTCGATGGTTTGCGGGTCGATGGAGAACATCGCCGCCGTGGCGCCGTATTCTGGCGCCATGTTGGAAATCGTCGCGCGATCCCCCAACGTCAGCGCCCGAGCGCCCTCGCCATAGAACTCGAGGTAGGCGCCGACGACCTTTTGCTTGCGCAGGTATTCGGTCAGCGCCAGCACCACGTCAGTGGCGGTAATCCCGGGTTGTGGGCGGCCAGTCAATTCCACGCCGATGATGTCTGGAAGGCGCATCCAGGACGCGCGACCAAGCATGACGTTCTCGGCCTCCAGTCCGCCGACACCGATGGCGATCACGCCCAGGGCGTCCACATGCGGCGTATGGCTGTCGGTCCCCACCAGCGTATCCGGGAAGGCAACGCCGTTGAGGGTCTGGATCACCGGCGACATACGCTCCAGATTGATCTGGTGCATGATGCCGTTGCCTGGCGGAATCACCTCAACGTTCTTGAACGCTTGTTTGGTCCAGTTGATGAAGTGAAAACGGTCTTCGTTGCGGCGGTCTTCAATCGCGCGGTTCTTCGCAAACGCGTCCGGGTCGTAGCCACCACATTCGACGGCCAGCGAGTGGTCAACGATCAATTGCACCGGCACCACCGGGTTGACCTGCGCAGGATCGCCGCCCATGTCGGCAATCGCATCCCGCAGGCCGGCAAGATCGACCAGCGCGGTCTGGCCCAGAATGTCGTGGCACACCACACGCGCCGGAAACCAGGGAAAGTCCAGGTCGCGCTTGCGCTCGATCAGTTGCGTCAGCGATGCCTTCAAGGTGGCCGGATCGCAACGGCGGACCAGGTTCTCGGCCAGCACGCGGGAGGTATAAGGCAGCGTCGCGTAGGCGCCGGGCTTGATGGCATCGACCGCCGCTCGGGCGTCGAAGTAGTCAAACGAGGTGCCAGGCAGTTGTTTGCGATGTTCAGTGTTCATCATCAGGACTCGGTCACGGTAGTTTCGAAGGGTGGGGCCTGACCCGGCATGTTCTGTAGGAGCGCGCTTGCCCGCGATTGCGGTATGCCAGACAACATGTCCGTGTCTGATATGCCCAATCGCGGGCAAGCGCGCTCCTACAGGCCTGCAACGGATTCAATCCTCACCGTTCAGCGTTGTTCGATTGGCACGAACGTGCGCTGCTCGACGCCGATGTATTCGGCGCTTGGACGGATGATGCGATTGTTGGCGCGCTGTTCGAACACGTGGGAGGCCCATCCCGTCAGGCGTGAGCAGACGAAGATCGGCGTGAACAGCTTGGTCGGAATCCCCATGAAGTGATACGCCGAGGCATGGTAGAAATCAGCGTTGGGAAACAGTTTCTTCTGCTCCCACATGGTCTTGTCGATGGCTTCGGACACAGGGAACAACACCGTGTCACCGACCTCGTCGGCCAGCTTTCTGGACCAGCCCTTGATCACTTCATTGCGCGGATCGTTGTCTTTGTAGATCGCGTGGCCGAACCCCATGATCTTGTCCTTGCGCGCCAGCATCGCCAGCGTGCCCTGAGTCGCGTCCTCAGCCGAGGAAAACTTCTCGATCATGTCCATCGCCGCTTCGTTGGCGCCGCCATGCAACGGGCCGCGCAACGTGCCGATGGCGGCCGTGACACACGAAAACAGGTCCGACAGGGTCGAGGCACAGACCCGAGCGGTAAAGGTCGACGCGTTGAATTCGTGCTCTGCGTAGAGAATCAGCGAGACGTCCATGACCTTGCGGTGCAGCTCGCTCGGGGTTTTGTCGAGCAGCAGCTTGAGGAAATGCCCGGCGATGGACACCTCATCGGTCACGCAATCGATACGCTCGCCGTCGTGGCTGAAGCGATACCAGTAACACATGATCGCCGGAAAAGCGGCCAGCAGCCGGTCAGTGGAATCGTGTTGCTGATCGAAGCTGAGTTCAGGTTCCAGCGTGCCGAGCATCGAGCAGCCGGTGCGCATCACGTCCATCGGGTGGGTGTCGGCGGGAATACGCTCCAGCACTTCTTTCAAGGCTTGCGGCAGGTCACGCAGCCCCTGCAGCTTTTTCAGGTAACTGTCCAGCTGTGCCTGAGTCGGAAGCTCGCCGTACAGCAGCAGATAGGCCACTTCTTCAAAACGAGCGTCAGCCGCCAGCTCGCGCACGTCATAACCGCGATAGGTCAGCCCGGCGCCTGCCTGGCCAACGGTCGACAAGGCAGTCTGTCCGGCGACCTGGCCACGCAGGCCAGCGCCACTCAATACTTTTGCTTCAGCCATTGCTGTCTCCAGTCTTATAGTTTTCGGGGAATCGGCCATTCAGTTCTGTCTACACACCCGTTTTGCGCAGGAGCGCGCTAGCCCGCGAATGCGACACGCCTGCGAAATAGATGCTGGCTGACACACCTCTGTCGCGGGCAAGCGCGCTCCTACGATGGGGAGTTGTCAGCCCTTCTTCTGCGCAAACAGCGCGTCCAGCTTCTGCTCGAAGGCGTGGTAATCGATGCGCTCATACAGCTCCATGCGGGTTTGCATCGTGTCGACAACGTTCTTTTGCGTGCCGTCGCGACGAATCGCCGTGTAGACGTTTTCGGCCGCCTTGTTCATCGCACGGAAAGCGGATAGCGGATACAGCACCAGCGACACTTCCGCCGACTTCAGTTCGTCCGTCGTAAACAGCGGCGTGGAGCCAAATTCAGTGATGTTCGCCAGAATCGGCGCCTTCACTCGCGAGGCGAACAGCTTGTACATTTCAAGCTCGGTGATTGCCTCGGGGAACACCATGTCCGCGCCGGCCTCGATGCACGCGGCCGCGCGGTCCAGCGCTGACTCCAGGCCTTCGACGGCCAGCGCATCGGTCCGCGCCATGATCACGAAGCTCTCATCCGTGCGCGCGTCGACCGCCGCCTTGATCCGGTCGACCATTTCCTGCTGCGACACGATTTCCTTGCCCGGACGGTGGCCACAGCGCTTGGCGCCCACCTGGTCCTCAATGTGCATGGCCGCCGCGCCAAACTTGATCATCGACTTCACGGTTCGTGCGACGTTGAATGCCGATGCCCCGAACCCCGTGTCCACGTCCACCAGCAACGGCAGTTCGCAGACATCGGTGATGCGGCGCACATCGGTCAATACGTCATCCAGACCGGTAATCCCCAGATCCGGTACGCCCAACGAGCCGGCTGCCACCCCGCCGCCCGACAGATAAATCGCCTTGAAGCCGGCACGTTGCGCCAACAGCGCGTGGTTGGCATTGATGGCGCCGACCACTTGCAAAGGATGCTCGCTCGCCACCGCATCACGGAAGCGTTGGCCGGCAGTCGTTCTTGAAGTCATTGTTCACCTCGGGCAGGAGTGGCTTGGTGTTGTTCTTGATAGCGCTGTTCGATGTTGCGTTTCGACGCACCGATATGGCGGCGCATCAACAGTTCGGCCAGCTCCCCGTCGCGGTCGGCGATGGCATCCAGAATCCGGTGATGCTCAGCGAATGCCTGGCGCGGCCGGTTGGGCGTGGTCGAAAACTGAATGCGGTACATGCGCACCAGTTGGTAAAGCTCGCCGCAGAGCATCTGGGTCAACGTGCTGTTGCGCGCGCCCTGAATGATCCGGTAATGGAAGTCGAAGTCGCCTTCCTGCTGGTAATAGCCCACGCCGGCCTGAAACGCCGTGTCGCGCTCATGTGTTTCGAGAACACGGCGCAGGTCTTCGACTTCCTGGGCAGTCATGCGCTCGGCGGCGAGCCGGCACGCCATGCCTTCCAGCGATTCGCGGATTTCATAAAGCTCTACGAGCTCGGCATGACTCAACGAAACGACGCGAGCGCCCACGTGCGGAACGCGCACCAGCAGACGCTGGCCTTCGAGGCGATGGATCGCCTCACGCAACGGCCCACGACTGATGCCATACGTGCGCGCCAGTTCTGGCTCGGAAATCTTGCTGCCTGGGGCGATCTCGCCTTTGACGATCGCGGACTGGATGCGCCGGAAGACGTTCTCGGACAACGTTTCCGGATCGACCTGAGCAACGGCTGCGGTTTCGATGGATCCCAGCATTGTCGACACCTTGATAGGGAATGCATGCAAAGCTAGCGAAATACACCCTTTCAGTCAAAGCAAAAATACAGATTGTCGACAATCTTCCAATAGTCTCTAGGCATGAGGCGTTTTCCTACGCACCCTGTCCTCCCAACCCGTCGCTGGCGCGCCAACACCTTCATGCTAGAATGCCGACCGCATCGGCCTGCCTGGTCAGGCGAATCAGGGGCGCCCCTGCTGGCCTGGGCCCTCAACTCCGAACCCCGAGCCGACGTCCAGCCGCTCACCGTTTTTCCCTTCATCACGCCAGGATCTATGAGCCGCCATTCCCTACGCTTTCTTTTATGCCTGTTGTTTTCGGGCATGCTGATCCCGGCTTCAAGCCTGGCAGCCGACAAGACCGTCTATGGGCTGAACGAATACGCGGAGCTGGCTGGCATCGACCTTCAGGTCGCGGCAAAACTGGACACGGGGGCGAAAACCGCCTCGTTGAGCGCACGCGACATCAAGCGATTCAAGCGTGATGGCGAGTCCTGGGTGCGCTTCTACCTGGCCATCGACGACGCCCACGAACACCCGATCGAACGGCCGTTGGCGCGGGTCAGCAAAATCAAGCGTCGGGCGGGTGATGTCGACCCGGAGGACGAAAAGAAATACACCGCCCGGCCGGTCATCAGCCTTGATGTCTGCATGGGCAAGGCTTCACGCACCATAGAAGTGAACTTGACCGACCGAAGTGCATTCCAATACCCGCTTTTGATTGGCTCCGAGGCGTTAAAACGCTTCGATGCGCTGGTCGATCCCAGCCTTAAATATGCAGCGGGCAAACCCGCCTGCGTCACTGATGCTCAAACCGCAGAGTAATGACATGCGCTCTCTAACCCTTCATCTGAAACTCCTGATCACAGCCCTGGTGACACTGGGGATGGCGATCACGGCCTATCAGATATTGGTGCTCGGCATCCCGGTGACCGAAGACGAAACAGACGATTTGTGGAACATCGACGCCAAGGTCGAGTTCATTGCCAACCCGAAAGACCCCGTCAAAGTCCAGATGTACGTACCGCCGCTGTCGCGCGACTTCGTCAGCCTCAACGAAAGCTTCATCTCTAACAATTACGGTGTGAACGTTAACCGCGCCGAGGGCAACCGCAAGGTCACCTGGTCCGCCCGACGCGCCAACGGCAACCAGACGCTTTATTATCGTCTGGTGTTGACCAAGCGCTACAGCGGTGAAAAAGCCAAGATCAAAGGCCCGATCTTTCGCGACAGCATCGCCGTCGAGGGCCCGGAAAAAATCGCCGCTGACGCCCTGCTCGCCCCCATCCGCCAGCATTCAGCCGACGTCGAGACATTCGTCAGTGAAGCCATCCGCCGTGTCAACAATCTGAGCGACGACAACGTCAAGCTGCTTCTGGCCGGTGACACTTCGGTCCAGAACAAGGCCCGCATTACCGAAATCCTCCTGTCCATTGCTCACGTCCCCGTCGAGAAGGTCCACACCATTCGCCTGGTGGCCGACCAGCCACAGACACCCGAGCTGTGGCTGCGCAGCTTCAACGGCAAGGACTGGCTGTATTTCAACCCGGAAACCGGTGAAGCCGGCCTGCCGCAGGATCGTTTGCTGTGGTGGGTCGGCGACGACAACCTGATCAGCGTCGAAGGCGGCAGGAAAGCGACCGTCAGCTTCAGTCTGAACAACAGCGAAATGAACGCCATTCGCCTGGCCAAGCTGACCGACGAAAGCACGGACGCCGACTTCCTCGAATATTCACTGTATGGCCTGCCGCTGCAGACCCAGCAGACCTTCATGATCATGGTGATGATCCCGATCGGGGTGCTGGTCATTCTGATCCTGCGCAACCTGATCGGCCTGCAGACCCTGGGCACGTTCACCCCGGTACTGATCGCACTGGCGTTTCGTGAGACGCAACTGGGCTTCGGCATCGTGCTGTTCACGATCATCACCGCGCTGGGCCTGTCGCTGCGCTCCTACCTTGAACACCTCAAGCTGCAAATGTTGCCCAGGTTGTCGGTAGTACTGACCTTCGTCGTCGTGCTGATTGCGGCCATCAGCCTGTTCAGCCATAAACTGGGGCTGGAACGAGGCCTGTCGGTAGCGCTGTTCCCGATGGTCATTCTGACGATGACCATCGAACGCCTGTCGATCACCTGGGAAGAACGCGGCGCAAGCCATGCCATGAAAGTTGCCATCGGCACGCTCTTCGCGGCTTCGCTGGCCCACATCATCATGAGCGTCCCGGAGTTCATTTACTTCGTGTTCACGTTCCCGGCCATCCTGCTCATCCTCGTCGGGTTCATGCTGGCAATGGGTCGCTATCGGGGCTACCGTCTGACCGAACTGGTGCGGTTCAAGGCCTTCCTCAAGGAAGACGCCAAACGGGAAAACGTCAAATGATCGGTTGGTGGAAAACCTGGAAGGCCCTTGAAGCCAAAGGGATCATGGGCATCAACCGGCGAAACGCCGACTACGTGCTCAAGTACAACAAGCGCAGCCTGTATCCCATCGTCGATGACAAGATCATCACCAAGGAACGGGCCATCGCTGCGGGCATCCATGTGCCTGAAATGTACGGGATCATTTCCACCGAGAAAGAAATCGAGAAGCTCGACGACATCATCGGCGGGCGCAACGACTTCGTCATCAAGCCCGCACAAGGTGCGGGTGGCGATGGCATCCTGGTCATCGCCGACCGGTTCGAAGAGCGCTTTCGCACCGTCTCCGGACGCATCATCAGCCACGAAGAAATCGAGCATCAGATTTCCAGCATCCTGACCGGCCTGTATTCCCTGGGCGGACACCGCGACCGCGCACTGATCGAATACCGCGTGACGCCCGACCAGATATTCAAGAGCATCAGTTATGAGGGCGTGCCCGACATCCGTGTCATTGTGCTGATGGGTTACCCGGTCATGGCGATGTTGCGCCTGCCGACGCGGCAGTCCGGAGGAAAGGCCAACCTGCACCAAGGCGCCATCGGCGTTGGCGTGGACCTGGCCACTGGCCTGACATTACGCGGCACATGGCTGAACAACATCATCAGCAAGCACCCGGACACCACCAACGCGGTGGATGGCGTGCAGTTGCCCAACTGGGACGGATTCATGAAACTGGCCGCCGAATGCTACGAGTTGTGCGGCCTGGGCTACATTGGCGTGGACATGGTGCTGGATCAGGACCGGGGCCCGCTGATTCTGGAACTCAACGCCCGTCCTGGCCTGAACATTCAGATCGCCAACGACTGCGGCCTGACGCACCGGACGACAGCCGTCGAGCAGCGACTGGCCGAGCTCGCCACACAAGGCACGCACGAAAGCCCCGAACAGCGCGTGAAATTCGTTCAGGAACTGTTCGGGCACGTTTGACGGGCATGCGATCAATGCGCCACAACACAGCCTGCCGCCGACACTGCCCCTAGGACTCCCCCACGCGTAGGACTACAATCGCCCTCCGCTGCCACCACTGATTTACCTCGAATGCCAACCTGCTCCGTACACCCGCTTGCCTATCAGGTCGACCCGACCGGGTACTTCTCGATCATTCGCCACGCGCCCGGCGCCGTGCTGCTGGACAGCGGTCGACCCGACGCTAATCGGGGCCGCTTCGACATCCTCAGTGCCTGGCCGGTGGAGACGCTGACGCCTGCGACCGAGGAGACCGGCGCCGCCTTCCTGCAGCGTTTGCGCCACAGCCTCGCCCGCATGGGAGAGGCGCAGTTGCCGGATGGAACATCACTGCCCTTTGCCGGTGGACTGATCGGCTATCTGGCCTATGATTTCGGCCGCCTGCTCGAACCCCTGCCCTCGCAGGCCGTCGACGATCTGCACCTGCCGTCGGCCCGGCTTGGGCTTTATGCCTGGGCATTGATCAGCGATCACCCGTCACGCACCAGCCAGTTGGTGTTTCACCCGTCTATGGACGATGAGGAGCGTCGGCGACTGATCGGTCTATTTGAGCAACGCCCGACCGAGGACGCTGCGACCTTCAAACTGAGCGCACCTTTTGCCCCCGACATCACTGCCGAGCAGTACCGGCAAGCCATCTCGCGCATTCATGCCTACATCCAGGCAGGCGATTGCTATCAGGTCAATTATGCGCAGCGCTTGCGCGCCGGATACCGAGGAGATCCGTGGGTTGCCTATCGGGCTTTGCGTGTCGCCTGCCCCACGCCGTTTGCAGGGTATCTCGCCCTGCCCGATGGCAACGCCGTCCTGAGCCTGTCGCCAGAGCGCTTCGTGAAGGTCAGTCAACGCCAGGTGGAAACCCGCCCGATCAAAGGCACCCGTCCACGGGGCAAGGACAGGACCGAAGACGCTGCGTACGCCGAGGAGCTGCTGTCCAGCCCGAAAGACCGCGCCGAAAATCTGATGATCGTCGACCTGCTGCGCAACGACCTGGGGCGCACCTGTCGCATCGGCTCGGTCCGGGTGCCGGAACTGTTCAGCCTCGAAAGCTACCCGAATGTCCACCATCTGGTCAGTGCCGTCACAGGCGAACTGGCGATGGGCAAGGACGCGCTGGACCTGCTTGGCGGCAGTTTCCCCGGCGGCTCGATAACCGGCGCGCCGAAAATCCGCTCCATGCAGATCATCGACGAACTGGAACCCAGCCGTCGGGCACTGTATTGCGGGTCATTGTTGTACCTGGACGTGCGCGGCGAGATGGACAGCTCCATCGCCATTCGCAGCTTGCTGGCCAAAGACGGCCAGATCGCCTGCTGGGGCGGCGGCGGCATCGTCGCCGACTCGCAGTGGGAGGCCGAATACCAGGAGACCTTCACCAAGGTTCGGGTGTTGATGCAGACCCTGGAATCGCTATAACGCCCATGACAATGGACGCTGCAATGTTTATAGAGTCAGCGCCCGGTTCGACGCCTTGATGAATTCCCTTTTCAACGCGTCGAACGAGTGCACGGCCGGAAACTGGGGAAACTCCCGTATGACGTTGTCGGGAGCATGAAACAGGATGCCGACATCGGCCTCGCCGAGCATGGTCGTGTCGTTGTACGAATCCCCCGCTGCGATCACGCGGTAATACAGACTTTTGAAGGCCAGCACCGACTGACGCTTCGGATCTTTCTGCCGCAGCTGGTAATTGACCACCCGGCCCGTTTCATCCGTCACCAGACGATGGCACAGCAAGGTCGGGAAACCCAACTGGCGCATCAGCGGCTGGGAAAATTCGTAGAATGTGTCGGAGAGAATGACCACCTGAAACCGTTCGCGGAGCCAGTCGACGAAATCCACCGCGCCGTCCAGCGGCGACAGCGTGGCGATGACCTCCTGGATGTCTGACAGCTTCAGCCCGTGTTCGTCGAGTATTCGCAGGCGTTGCGTCATCAGCACGTCGTAGTCGGGAACATCGCGCGTGGTGGCGCGCAGCGACTCGATGCCGGTTTTTTCCGCGAACGCAATCCAGATTTCCGGGACCAGCACACCTTCCAGGTCAAGACAGGCAATTTCCACAAACCACTCCTTGTGTGTTCAGTCACGCGACGTCGGGGAAGCAGCACTCTAACCAGCTCGGCAGGCAGCGCGCAAACTCAGGTTTCAGGCAAATCGCCGAAGGTTTTTGTTACCATCTGCGCCATTACGAGCGCTCAAGCGCCGCATTAAGAGCGCCTACGCGCCGCCACCGATTAGGAAGCCGCCTGATGAGCCATCCCTTCGACGTCGCCGAGATAGCAGCGACCTACGCTAACAAGTCCGCTCAGGACATCTTGAAGCTCGCCTTCCAGCACTTCGGCGACGAGCTGTGGATTTCCTTCAGCGGCGCAGAAGACGTGGTGCTGGTGGACATGGCCTGGAAGATCAACAAAAACGTCAAGGTCTTCAGCCTCGACACCGGTCGTCTGCACCCGGAAACTTACCGTTTCATCGATCAGGTGCGCGAGCACTACAACATCGCCATCGACATCGTTTCACCTGACCGTGAAAAGCTTGAACCTTTCGTCAAGGAAAAGGGGCTGTTCAGCTTTTATAAGGATGGCCATGGCGAATGCTGCGGCGTGCGCAAGATTGAACCGCTTCGCCGCAAGCTGACCGACGTGAAGGCCTGGGCAACCGGCCAGCGCCGTGATCAGAGTCCGAGTACTCGCAACAGCGTGGCCGTGGTCGAAATCGACAGCGCGTTTTCGACGCCTGAGCGCACCCTGTACAAATTTAACCCACTGGCGCAGATGAGCAGCGAAGACGTCTGGAATTACATCCGCATGCTTGAGCTGCCCTATAACAGTCTGCATGAGCGCGGTTTCATCAGCATCGGCTGCGAACCCTGCACACGCCCTGTCCTGCCGAATCAGCACGAGCGCGAAGGCCGTTGGTGGTGGGAAGAGGCGACGCAGAAGGAATGCGGACTGCATTCGGGGAATCTGATCACTAAAGCTTGATCACCGCCGAGCCCCAGGAGCATTGCCCGCGATAGCAGTATTTCAGCCGCCAGATGCAATGCCGCGGCGACGAATCGCGGGGCCGCGCGCTCCTGCGCGCTAACGCCTGTCAGTGCTCCGGCAGCACCACGCCATCGAACAGCTCTTCCAGTTCCTGCTTGTTATGGCACTGGATCGCCTTGGCCATGACATCGCGGGTCAGGTGCGGCGCGAACTTCTCGATGAAGTCGCACATGAACCCCCGCAGGAACGTGCCACGACGAAAACCGATCTTGGTAATGCTGGCTTCGAACAGTTCACTGGCATCCAGCACCACCAGATCGCTGTCCAGCTTGGGGTCTACCGCCATTTTGGCGACGATGCCCACGCCCAGCCCCAGCCTGACATAGGTTTTGATCACGTCGGCATCGGCGGCGGTGAAAACCACCTTGGGTGTCAGCCCCCGATGACTGAACGCTTCGTCCAGCTTCGAGCGCCCGGTGAAGCCGAACACGTAGGTCACGATCGGGTATTCGGCCAGAATTTCCAGGGTCAGTTTGGGCAGTTTGGTCAACGGATGCCCCTGGGGCACGACGACACAGCGGTTCCATGTGTAGCACGGCATCATCACCAGATCGCCGAACAGTTCCAGCGCTTCGGTGGCTATCGCAAAATCCACGGTGCCGTCCGCGGCCATTTCAGCGATCTGCATCGGCGACCCCTGATGCATATGCAACGCCACGTCAGGGTACTGCTTGATGAAATTGCTGATGACCGGCGGCAAGGCGTAACGCGCCTGGGTGTGAGTGGTCGCAATCGACAAGGTGCCTTTCTTCTCATTGGAGAATTCTTGAGCGATCTGCTTGATGCTCTCGACCTTGCGCAGGATTTCGCCTGCCGTGGTAATGATGCGCTCCCCCGCCGGCGTCACCCGTGTCAGGTGCTTGCCGCTGCGCGCAAAAACCTCGACGCCCAATTCGTCTTCGAGCAAACGGATCTGCTTGCTGATCCCTGGCTGCGATGTGTACAGGCTTTGTGCCGTGGCCGAAACGTTGAGGTCGTGGTGCGCCACTTCCCAGATGTAGCGCAATTGTTGAAGCTTCATAGGTATCCCTCAACGCCGCGGTCATCAGCGACGGTATATAACTGGATTAATGGTCAGGAAGGCAAAGGTAGAACTTTTTATCACTTTTGCGCCGTAATGACACGCTGCATTTTCACGCCAACATGCGTTTCCCCTTCCCCCTCACGCCCTGGCGCGGTTCTGCACCATCGGTACCATGTACACCGGCACCTCCGACAGCTGTAAAACCTTCGCTGCGGTTCGTCCAATGGGTGTATCCCCCTCTGCCCCATGGCTGTGGCTGCCGACCACCAGCAGATCGACTTCCAGTCTTTGCGCCTGTTCGAGAATGACGTTGGAGGGATCGCCCTGAACGACGCGCACGCTGCGAATCAGCTCAAGGTCCTGGTGATCCTCGCCAAGCTCGTCACGAAAGCTGGCAAGGACTTTCAGCTCGATGCCCTCGATGACGGTGTTCACCCCTTCGCTGTGCAGCTCTCTGAGTACGTCTTCGGCCAGATAACTCTGCAACACGGATTCGGCGAACGGCCCCATGGGCTCGACGACATGGACCACGTGGAGCTCGGCTTTGAACGTCTTGGCCAGCGCCAGCGCATGCTGCAGGACGTAGGGCGCGTAGAGACCAAGGTCCGTGGCATACAGCATCGAGCGAATCATGTGACCTCCAGGCAGCCACGAAGGCGCAGATACCACTGAGCGTAGCAGCGCACACGCGAATCGGCCGCTTTGATACAGCTTTCCGGTCTAAAGGTTCACTGTTTTAGCTCATTGCTGATGCCGTGCGGCACGTGTCCCGTCGCGACGACCTCCCGCGCCTTCTCGCAATGCCCGGGCTGATCGTCAAAAAACACGTCGGCCGCGAACGCTTCGAGGAAGGCCGATTTTTCCAGTCCTCCCAGGAAAAGCGACTCATCCAGCCGGATGTCCCACTCGCGCAGCGTGCGGATGACGCGCTCGTGGGCAGGCGCAGAACGCGCGGTGACCAACGCCGTGCGGATAGGACAGGACGCTTCGGGAAACTCGCGCTGCAACAGGTTCAACGCCGCGAGGAAAGGTTTGAACGGCCCGCCTGGCAACGGCAGACGCGCGGCTTCCCGCTCGTTGGCCTGAAAAGCCTCCAGGCCGCCGGACTGGTAGACCCGTTCGGACTCGTCGGAAAACAACACCGCATCGCCATCGAAGGCAATGCGCAATTCGGCACTGGCGGCGCGCCGGGCGCCACCGGACAGAATCGTGGCCGCCGCGAAACCCGCGTCCAGTGTGCTGCGCACATCCTCTGCATGCGTGGACAGAAACAGGTGGCTGCCAAACGCGGCGAGATAGGGAAACGGACTGCGCCCACCCACGAACGCCGCCCGGGAGATGTCCAGACCATAATGCTGAATCGAATTGAAGACCCGCAGTCCGGTGTCCGCACTGTTGCGCGATACGAGAATGACCTCCACCCGTGATTGGCTGAGGCTGGCATTGAGGCTCAGCAGCTTTTCCACCAGCAGAAAGGCATCACCGGGCTCCAGCACTTCATCTTCATGATCGATCTGGTACTGGCGATACGCAGCAACACCGTCTGCCATGTAGATCGCATGACTTTCCCGCAGGTCGAACAACGCGCGGGAAGAAATCGCCAGAACCAGCTTGTTACCTGCGGTTTTCAGGCTCAGATCGTTGGCCATTGACTACTCCGTCAATTCAATGAGCTCGCGGCCCGACGGGGTCGCGATGACAGAAAGGTCACGCTAGCCTCCACGATGACGGCGATCGATGAAGGCCAGCGCGTGATACAACGCCCGGATCTTCGGCATGTCGCAACCTGCGGCCAACGCCGCTGCCAACGGTTTTGCGTAAATCGCCTCCAGCTCCAGAGGGCGCTTTTCGACAAAATCGTGGTGCATGCTCGGCCGATAATCCGGCATGTGCCCGGTGACCTTGAATAATTGCTCCGCGTACCCGTCCGGCAAGGTATGCCCGCAGGCCTCAGCCCCCTGCACCACTTCGGCCATCAGCCCTTGAATCAATTCGCGGCTGTCCGGATCTGCCATCAGTGGTGTGGTGCTGGCATTGAGCAGCACCGACAAGCCGTTGTAAGGCACGTTCCACACCAGCTTCTGCCAGCGCGCCCTGTCGAGGTTATCCATCGCCACCGATTCGAGACCGGCGGCATGGAACAGCGCTGCGCCTTCTTCGACGACAGTCAAACGTGCCGCGCCATCGACCGCCGGGCCGCTATGATAGCCAAGGTTTACAGCGCCAAAGGCCTGATGTGCGATTTGACCCGGCCCGGTGCGATGCACGCAGATAAAGCAAAGCCCGCCGAGCAAGTGCAAGGAATCGGGTAGAAAAGCACGCAGGTCATCCTCGACGCCCAGGCCGTTTTGTAGCATCAACACCTTGGCACCGGGCGCTGCGGCCTGAATGATCGCCGGCGCGACACCGTCATTGCCGGTGGTTTTCGCGCCCACCAGCAGCCAGTCACAGGCGGGCATGTCGTCGGCCGAGGCGTACGCCTGAACCGGGTCCAGACTCAACACGCCGTGCACCTGGCTGTCCACGCGCAAACCTTTTTGCGAGACCGCGCTGAATTCACTGCGCAGCAGAAAATGCACGTCATAGCCCGCGCGGGCCAACATCACACCATAAAATCCGCCGATGGCGCCGGTGCCAATGATCCCCACACGCGGCTTTTTAAAGATTTCGCTCATGCTTCCCCCGTTCAAGGCAACTCTTCAGGCGCACGGCTCAACACCTGATCGAGGCCGATGGTGATGGCCTCAGCGGATATCTGACTGCGTAACGCACCGTAAAACTCACCGTCGCGAATGACGAACAATGACGGCAGGTGAAATACGCCATAGCGTTGCACGGCGCCACCGTTCTCCTCGGCATCGATCCAGCACAGCCGGTCGACAGGCAACGACTGCTCTGGCAGATGATGCCGGGCCCAGCGGCAACTGGCGCAACCCACGCTGGTGAATATAAGCAGCGAGACGCCAGGTAACGCCAGCAATTGCTGATCGAGGTCAAAATCCGTCAGGTGCAGTTGTTCCACGCCGCTTACTCCAGGTGCGCCACGCGCGCTGTCCGTCCACAGCGCGCAGTTTACCCACATCAGGCGCCCTGTTCGCGACGCCCCGGACATAATGTGCTCGACAATCCCGCACCTGTTGGAGGAAAGCCACGTTTTACCCATTGTCGAAGTACCGGCGAACGCGCTAAGGTTCGGCTCCCCCGTTGCGCTCAATAATGCTCGGCTCCGCCGCACGGGGACGTTGGCGGCCAGCATCCGTGACCTGATGAGTAACACGATGGCTGATTTACCGATTGACGACCTCAACGTTGCCTCCAACGAGACCCTGATCACCCCGGATCAGCTCAAGCGCGAAATCCCCCTCACCGCTGCCGCCCAGGCCACTGTGAGCAAGGGTCGCGAAGTCATCCGCAACATTCTCGATGGCAAGGACCACCGGCTGTTCATCGTGATCGGACCGTGCTCGATCCATGACATCAAGGCTGCCCACGAATACGCCGAGCGCCTGAAGGCCCTGGCGGCGGAAGTGTCCGACACCCTGTATCTGGTCATGCGTGTCTACTTCGAAAAGCCACGCACGACCGTTGGCTGGAAAGGCCTGATCAACGATCCGTACCTGGATGACTCCTTCAAGATTCAGGACGGTCTGCACATTGGTCGTCAACTGTTGCTGGACCTGGCCGAGAAAGGCCTGCCGACCGCGACCGAAGCGCTTGACCCTATCTCGCCGCAATACCTGCAGGACCTGATCAGCTGGTCGGCCATCGGCGCACGCACCACCGAGTCCCAGACCCACCGCGAAATGGCGTCTGGCCTGTCCTCGGCGGTCGGTTTCAAGAACGGCACCGACGGCGGCCTCACGGTTGCCATCAACGCCCTGCAGTCAGTGTCCAGCCCGCACCGTTTCCTGGGTATCAACCAGGAAGGGGGCGTTTCCATCGTCACCACCAAGGGCAATGCCTACGGTCACGTGGTGCTGCGCGGTGGCAACGGCAAGCCGAACTACGACTCGGTCAGCGTCGCGCTCTGCGAGCAGGCGCTGAACAAGGCGAAGATCAAGCCGAATATCATGGTCGATTGCAGCCACGCCAACTCCAACAAGGACCCGGCTCTGCAACCACTGGTCATGGAAAACGTCGCCAACCAGATCCTGGAAGGCAACCAGTCAATCATTGGCCTGATGGTCGAAAGCCACCTGAAATGGGGCGCTCAGGCTATCCCCAAAGACCTGGCCGACCTGCAATACGGCGTGTCGATCACCGATGCCTGCATCGATTGGGAAAGCACCGAGAAAACCTTGCGCAGCATGCACGCCAAGCTCAGGGACGTATTGCCCAAGCGCAACCGCACCTGATCGCTACGCCAGAAACAACAACGCCGAGCACATAGCTCGGCGTTTTTCATTACAGCGGCGGGTGCTTGAATCCCCGACTCAGATCTTGGCGGCCTGGCGTTGATTACGCTCCATATAACGTTCGACGTAAGAGCATGAGGGAATGACGGTGTAGCCCATGCTCTCCGCATAATCGAGCGCCACCTCGGTGAGCGCCGCTGCAATGCCTCGTCCACGCAACGCGTTGGGAACGAACGTGCGATAGATATCCAGGGTCTGTTTCCCCAGGTCCATGTACGTCAGATAGGCTCGGTGACCGTCGATACTGATCTCGAACTGGTGACCGGTCTGGTCATGGTGGATGGACAACGCCTCGCTCATCACTACTCCTCGCGGGTCTTGGAATTGGACCCTTACCTTACCCATCTTTGTCCGGCGAAGGAACCTCTGCAGGCAAGTATGAAAATCACCGCGAGCCGGCCCTTCGGGCCTGTGCACGCAATACTGCCTTCTACGCCACCCTGTGCCTGGTTTGGACACCGAGAAGAGCCTTGCTGTTCTCAAAACAAAGAGCACGTGCAAATAGTAGGCGCCATTATCGGATCCGCTCAAGTGAATCAACCATAAATGCACTGCCGCACATCTGACCGGGTGACCGAGCGGTACGACGGAACCTGACGTCGCCGGGGAATGTCCATTGAGACGCTCAAGGCTCGGCGAAGTCACTTTAAGCATGCATTTAAGCACCCGCAAACAAGCACCATCGCTGATCATCGTCTATACAAAAAAAGGCTGTGACGCGGTTCAATGCCACTCAGTCGATGCCTGAAGCACTGTGATTGACCCGGGTCACGTTATTGACGTACGCGGGGCCGGCAGCCCGTGTGCCCCTACTGACAGGCGTAATCGCCTGACAGGACTGGGTTTTCTCAGACAAAAAGCGTGAAGATGTGCGCGGAACACCTTCAAAGCAAAGAATTTTATGCGGTTCTTGCGCTTAGTCCGTTTACTTACTACAAACAATGGGTAGTATGTACGCCGGTCATTTTCTCATTTTCGAGAGGTGACTAATTTGATAGAAGTCCTTTAAGGGGAACACGATGAACAACGTTCTGAAATTCTCTGCTCTGGCCCTGGCCGCAGTTCTGGCTACCGGTTGCAGCAGCGCCACCAAAGAAACCGAAGCTCGTCTGACTGCAACTGAAGATGCAGCTGCCCGTGCACAAGCTCGTGCTGATGAAGCCTACCGCAAGGCTGATGAAGCTCTGGCTGCTGCTCAGAAAGCTCAGCAGACTGCTGACGAAGCCAACGAGCGCGCTCTGCGCATGTTGGACAAGGCAAGCCGCAAGTAATAATCCTTCGGGATTATTAACAAGCCGATCCGGTTTCGGGTCGGCTTTTTTGTTGCCTGTTTTCCCCTTCCGGACGCTTTTCGGAAACGCCGATCACGGCGCGGCCATCAGGCAATAAAAAACCCGTTCACCCTGCCCTGCATTGCAGAGCGTGGTGAACGGGCATCAGCGTCAGGTCAGACCGTCGCCGTTACTGCAGCGTCACCGGCGTATTGTTCACGGCCGGAGCGGCTGTCCCGGGCACCGCAATCTCGACCGGCATGCCGTCCTCGGCAGCGACCACATCACGCACTTCATCCCAATTGATTCTCAGGTTGTTGGCCAGGTCATCACGCTTGAGCAGCGCGTTGATGACGGCCGTATGCTTATCCACCACCGACGGGTTGCCACTTTCATCCAGCGGCGTGTGGGCTTCGAGGTACACCTTGCCGCCACTGATGCCGAACTTGTAGGGCTCGTTGATGATGCGCACGGTCGTGCCGACCGGCACCATGCTGGCCATTTCCAGCACGTTGTTGTTGTACATGCGGAAGCAGCCGTGGCTGGTGCGCATGCCGATCCCGAACTTCTTGTTCGAACCGTGGATCAGGTAACCCGGCAAGCCCAGACCGAACTTGAAAGGCCCCAGCGGGTTGTCCGGCCCTGCGGGCACCACGTTGGGCAGAATGTCACCTTCGGCGGCGTGCTCGGCTTTGACCGAAGCGGGCGGCGTCCAGGTCGGATTGGGTGTCTTGGCGGTCACCTTGGTGGTGGACACCGGCGAGCCCCAGCCTTCACGGCCAATACCCAGCGGGAAGGTGTACACCACGTTCTGGCCTTTCGGGTAGTAGTACAACCGGTATTCGGCAAGGTTGATGACGATCCCTTCACGCGGACCCGGCGGCAGGATGAAGCGGGTCGGCAGAACGATCTGAGTCCCGGCGCCCGGCAGCCAGGCGTCGACGCCGGGGTTGGCGGCAATCATTTCCAGGTAGCCCAGATCGTATTTGGTGCCGAGGTCGGCAAACGTGTCTTCGTACTTGGCGGTGACGGTCTGGACCGCCCCGATGATGTCTTCGCCGGGCGGCGGCAACGGGAACTCCAGAGCGGAGACAGGGCCAGCCGCACACAGTGCAGCAAGCGACAGACAGCGGGCGAAAGCTGGAATGCGCGACAACATCCGGGAATCCTTGGGTAAACGGGAGGCTTGATGAGCGCGATTGTACACGCACCCAAGGGGCTTCGGGAGTAGGCGCGACGGCTTACTCGCCCGTGTCCAGCTCGGGCCAGATGGGATTCCATCCGCGCCGCTGTGCATCGATGATCGCCCGGCACAACGGGCACAGACGCTCATCCTGGTAAATTGTCTGCTCGACGCTGGACCAGCGTGGCTGCGCGGGCAGCAGGCTGCCACACAAAGTACGGTCAGCGGAACCGGCCAACTCCAGTTGCCGGGCGGCCAGATGCACTCGAACTTCCTGGCACGCGAACAAGTCGAGCTGCTCATCGGGCTCGATCAGTTGATAGGCAAAAAGGGACCAGGCGGGACGGCGCGGCATCGGGGGCTCCAGTAAGGGGGCGCCACATTAGCCGAAAGCCTTGTTTTGGAAAAGGGTTGGCTTGAGATTGGCTCTGAAGCTTTGGATGGGATGGCTTGAGATTGTGACTTTGATGCCCTTCGGGCCCTTTCGCCAGCAAGCCGGCTCCTACATTTGCTTAAACGTGCCGCAGCCTGAGGGATCGAGTTGTCAGCCTTATGAGTTCGCTTGAGATTGGCTTAGATCCCCCAAGGCGGACTAGGCGAGTCTTCAGGCTGCGGCACGTTGCAAAAAATGTGGGAGCCGGCTTGCTGGCGAATAGGCCCGAAGGGCATCAGAGTCACCATCCCGAGCCAACCTTCCTAAAGCAACGCCTTCAACTCCGGCCAGACATTCTCCAGCAACCGACCCTGCGCATTCGCGGCCGGGTGCAGGCCGTCCGCCTGGGTGTATTCGGGAACGCCACCCACCCCTTCGAGCATGAACGGCACCAGCGCGACCTTCTTCTCGGCCGCAAGGTTGCTGTACACCTCTTTGAAGGCCTGGGTATAACGCGCGCCATAGTTCGGTGGAATCTGCATGCCCAGCAGCAACACCTTGGCCCCGGCGGCACGTGAGGTGTCGATCATCGACGCAAGATTTTGTTGCAATTGCGCCGGAGGCTGGCCACGCAGTCCATCGTTACCGCCCAGTTCCAGAATCACGAGATCCGGCTTGTGCTCTGCAAGCAGCGCCGGAAGCCGCGCCTGTCCGCCTGCACTGGTGTCGCCGCTGATCGACGCGTTGACCACTTTATCCTTGTAACCCTGCTCCGCCAGGCGCTGTTCCAGCAAAGCGACCCAGCCCAGACGGGTATCCAGGCCGAAAGCCGCGCTGATACTATCGCCAACGATCAGCACCGTGCCTGCCATCGCCCCTTGAGACAACAGCAGCAACCCCAGGCCAGCACTTAAAAACCACGCACGCATCGGATTCTCCATGAGCGAAAGTATTCTCAGTGCTCGGCACCTTAGCAAAGTGGTCCCAAGCACCGAAGGTGACTTGACCATCCTGCACGAACTCTCCCTGGAACTAAACAAGGGCGACACGCTGGCCATCGTTGGCGCCTCGGGTTCCGGGAAATCTACGCTGCTGGGCCTGCTGGCCGGTCTGGATTTGCCCAGCGCGGGCGCGGTGACGCTTTCAGGGCGCAACCTCAGTGAGCTGGATGAAGATCAACGGGCCAGGGTACGCGCCGAGCACGTCGGCTTCGTGTTCCAGTCTTTCCAGTTGCTAGACAGCCTCAATGCGCTGGAAAACGTCATGTTGCCCATGGAGCTCGAGGGCCGCAAGGACGCCCGCGAACGGGCACGCCATCTGCTGGAACGAGTCGGTCTGGGCCAGCGACTGACCCACACGCCTCGACAGTTGTCTGGCGGCGAGCAGCAGCGGGTGGCTATCGCCCGCGCCTTCGCGGCCGACCCTGATGTGCTGTTTGCCGACGAACCCACCGGCAACCTCGACAGCCACACCGGCGAGCGCATCAGCAACCTGCTGTTCGAACTGAACCAGGAGCGCAACACCACACTGGTGCTGGTGACCCACGATGAACGTCTGGCCCATCGATGCCGGCGCCTGATCCGACTTGAAGGTGGCCGTCTCGTCACCCCTATGGAGCCTTGATGGCACGTCTGCCGTTTGCCCGTCTGCTCAGCCTCGCTGCCCGCCAGTTGCTGCGCGATGCCCGCGCGGGAGAGCTGCGCGTGTTGTTTTTCGCCCTCGTGGTCGCCGTGGCGGCCAGTACCGCCATCGGTTATTTCGGCGCTCGACTGAACAGCGCGATGCTGCTGCGCGCCACCGAGTTTCTCGGCGCGGACCTGATTCTCAGCGGCTCGACCCCGGCCAGCCCTGAGCAGATCGAAGCGGGAATCGCGCTTAAACTCGATCATTCGCACATCGTGATCTTTTCCAGCGTGGTGGCGACCGACAACGGCATTCAACTGGCGAGCGTCAAAGCGGTGGACGCGGCTTATCCGTTGCGAGGCGAACTGAAAAGCGCCGATGCGCCCTACCAACCGGAAGTTGCCGGAGGCGAGCCACAACCCGGTGAGGCCTGGGCGGAAGCGCGTGTGCTGGCTGCGCTCAATCTCAAGGTGGGAGACAGCATCGATGTCGGTTCGACCACGCTCAGGCTGACTCGCGTCCTGACCTATGAGCCTGACCGCGCGGGCAATTTTTACAGCCTGACGCCACGGGTCATGATAAACATGGCGGATCTGGCGGCCACCAAGGTCGTGCAACCGGGAAGCCGCGTCAGTTTTCGCGACCTGTGGCGCGGCACGCCGGAAAACCTCGCGGCGTATCGTAAAGCCATCGAGCCTGCTCTGGCGGCGAATCAGAAGATCGACGACGCCCGCGATGGCAACCAACAGATTGGCGGGGCGCTGGGCAAAGCCGAGCGCTATCTGAACATGGCCAGTCTCGTGGCCGTGCTGTTGGCCGGTGTTGCAGTCGCGCTGTCGGCTGCCCGCTTTGCCGTGCGACGGTTCGATGCCAGTGCACTGCTGCGCTGCCTGGGCCTGTCGCGCAACGAAGCGCTGGTGCTTTTCAGTCTGCAACTGGCGATGCTTGGCATCGTGGCCAGCGTTGCAGGCGCCCTGCTCGGCTGGTTCGCCCAATTGGGGCTGTTTTATCTGCTGGAGAACCTGCTGCCCGCCGCTGTTCCGCCGGGAGGATGGTTGCCCGCACTCGCGGGTATCGGTACAGGCCTGGTCGCACTGGCCGGGTTTGCCTTGCCGCCTTTGGCCGCACTGGGCCGGGTTCCGCCGCTGCGCGTGCTGCGTCGCGACATGCTCCCCATTCCGGCCAGCAGCTGGCTGGTCTACGGCGCTGCACTGCTGGCGCTGGGCCTCATCATGTGGCGCTTGAGCCTGGATCTGGTACTGACTTTCGCCCTGCTCGGCGGTGGCCTGATCGCCGCCGTGGTGCTGGGCGGTGTCCTGCTGCTGGCGCTGCAAAGTCTACGGCGCCTGCTGGCCGGTGCCTCCTTGCCGTGGCGTTTAGGCCTGGGGCAACTGCTGCGTCATCCGATGGCGGCCGCCGGGCAATCGTTGGCATTTGGCCTGATTCTGCTGTCGATGGGACTGATCGCGCTGCTGCGCGGCGAACTGCTCGACACCTGGCAGAACCAGTTGCCCAAGGATGCCCCCAACTATTTCGCGCTGAACATCCTGCCCACGGAACGTGATCACTTCGCCGAACGCATGAGTCAACTGTCGACCCACAGCGCGCCGCTGTACCCCATGATTCCAGGGCGGTTGATGAGCATCAACGGCGAGCCGGTGAGCAAGTTCGTGACGAAGGATTCACGCGGCGAAAACGCCACTCAGCGCGATCTCAACCTGACCTGGTCCGCCAACCTCCCCGAAGGCAACAGCATCACGGAAGGCCAATGGTGGACCAGCGATCAGCCGCCCGCCGCCGATGAGATCCCGGGTGTCTCGGTTGAAACCAAGCTGGCCAGGAGCCTGAACATGAAGCTCGGCGACACATTGAGTTTTGTGATTGGCGGCGCGAACCATGAGGTGAAAGTCACCAGCCTGCGGGACATCAACTGGGACACGTTCCAGCCCAACTTTTTCATGATCTTCCAGCCCGGCACGCTCAAGGATGTCCCGACCACCTACCTGACCAGCTTCTATCTGGCGCCCGGCAACGACCAAAAGATCGTCGAGCTGTCCCGTGCGTTTCCCGCCGTGACCATCCTGCAGGTGGAAGCCTTGCTGGAACAACTGCGCAGCATCCTGGACCAGGTCACGCTGGCGGTGCAGTACGTGCTGTTGTTCGTGCTGGCCGCAGGCTTGGCGGTGCTGTTCTCCGGCTTGCAGGCCACGCTTGACGAGCGCATTCGTCAGGGTGCGCTGCTCAGGGCCCTGGGCGCTAACCGGGCACTGCTGATCAAGGCACGTCGCATCGAATTCGGCCTGTTGGGCGCGGTCAGTGGCGTCCTGGCGGCACTGGGCTGCGAGCTGGTCAGTTTTGCGCTCTACCGCTACGCGTTCAATCTGGAATGGCATCCGCATGCCTGGTTGCTGGTGCTGCCGTTGATCGGCGCTGCGCTGGTGGGCGGCGCAGGCGTGTTTGGCACACGGCGGGCACTGAACGCCAGTCCGCTGACCGTACTGCGCGAAGGCTGAGCAACAAGGGTTGACCGGCGGGGTGTCGGCGGCAAAGATGTCGGCATCGCGCTTGGCCGCTCATCCCTGACGGCCGCCCCTCGAACAGCGACCATCGAGAAATGCTTTGAGCACCAATATCAGTACCCGCCAGGGCCACACCGCCCTCAAGCAAGAACTCGACCACCTGTGGCGCGTCTACCGCCCGGAAATCACCCAGAAAGTCGCCTGGGCGGCGTCCCTGGGTGATCGCAGCGAGAACGCCGACTATCAATACAACAAGAAGCTGCTGCGTGAAATCGACCGCCGCGTGCGCTACCTGCGCAAGCGCCTGGAGGACATGCGCGTGGTGGACTATGCCCCCGAGCAGGAAGGTCGGGTGTTCTTCGGCGCGTGGGTCGAAATCGAAAACGATGACGGCGACAGCAAACGCTTTCGCATCGTGGGCTACGACGAAATCTACGGCCGCATGGACTACATCTCCATCGACTCCCCCATGGCCCGTGCGCTGCTCAAAAAAGAGCAAGGCGACGAGGTGGTGGTGCAGACGCCGACCGGAGAAGCCACCTGGTACATCAGCCACATTTCCTACAAAAACCCGCCAGACGCGGAGCCATTGCCCGAGCCGGGTGAATAGCACCCAGCGCATCGGCGTGAACCTCTTCAAAGAGGCTCACGCGACCGGCAACGTATCAGTACCTCCAGGTCAGCGAAGCGGTCACATTGCGTGGCGCCCCGTAGTTGCTGGCGGTGCCGCTGTACAACGACGTCAGGTACTTGCGGTCGGTGACGTTGTTCACGTTCAGCGCCGCGCTCCAGTTGCTGTCGATGTCGTAGCTGGCCAGCAGGTCGACCAGCGCGTAGGCGTTCTGGCGAATCACGCTGATGTTGTCGTTCTGAATACCGCTCTGCCAGCTCACGCGCGTGCCGATTCGAGCCTGTGGCAAGCCTGGCAACCGGTAGGTCGCCATGCCACGCAAGCTGTGCGTCGGAACATACCGGCGTGATTTATCGCCGTCTTCATTTTCGACATGCACGTAGGTGTAACCCGCCAGCAGATCCAGCCCTGGCAGCGCTTCGCCCGACGCTTCGAGCTCAATGCCATGGCTCTTGTAATCGCCGGAAGGGTAACGGTACTGAGAACCGACCTGAACGGATTGATCCAGCGCGACAACGTTGCTCTGCTCGGTCTTGAACACCGCCGCCGTCAGGTTCAGGCGCTCATCCAGCACGCTGCCCTTGATGCCCGCCTCCAGGCTCTTGCCTTCGAGTGGGTCGACCGGT
Organism: Pseudomonas sp. NFACC02; assembly: GCF_900110765.1. Taxonomy (GTDB): domain Bacteria; phylum Pseudomonadota; class Gammaproteobacteria; order Pseudomonadales; family Pseudomonadaceae; genus Aquipseudomonas. Next base: position 31,907 of record NZ_FOEO01000022.1, on the reverse strand, counting down.
TTTCCATCAATACCGGCATAGCCGTATTGCGGGTTATAGATTTGCGTCCAGCTGGTATACAGGCTCCACTCATTGTTCAGGTCATACACCAGCCCGGTGTACGGCGTGACCTTGCCGTGCTCGCGCTGCGCGTGATCGACGCCATAACTCTCGCCCGTACCGTCAGTGCTGAGCATGCGCGCACCGGCAATCCAGTGCAGGTCATCCGCCAGACTGAAGCGCGCGCCAGCGAACAGGCTTTTCTGCCGGTCAATGATGTTCTGGGTGTTGATATCGCTGGTGTAGAGGAATTGAGGTGGCGCCTCGGTGCCGGCCAGAATGCTGGCGAACGAGGTGTTGTAATACCCCTTTTCCGCCGCGTCGTACTCGCGCGCCCTCTGGTGCGTGCGGCCATAGCTGGCGCCGAAGGTCAGCTCATGGTCACGACCGAACAGGCTGAACGGGCCGGAAACTTTCGCTTCGCCGATCAACTGGTGTGAGCGACCGGAGGTTTGCGCGGAGAACGCCGTTGCATCGTCGTCAATGACACTGGCGACATACAGCATGCTGCTGTTCTGATATTCGGTAACGCCGGTGCCGGTAAGCGTGGCGTTCCAGCCATTGCCGAAGTCATGCTTCAGCTCGGCGAAGACGCGCTGCGTATGGATGTTCCAGTAGGACCACGGTTGGCCGACGTTGGCGCTCCGACTTGAGTAATGGATAGGGTTGTTATTGCTGTCGACCAAAGGCAGGTTGCCCCAGCTGCTGCCATTCGAGTCGCTGTTGTGCTGAGAGAAACCGACGGTCAGTGTGTCGGCGTCGGACAGGTCGAATGCCAACATGCCTGCCGCGACGTTCTTCTCGTGGCTGTAGCGGTCCATCCACGAATTGCCTTTTTCATGCGCGTAGATGAAACGTCCACGAACATTTCCGGCGTCTGTCAGTGGCCCGGAGACGTCGACATCGACGCGACGGGTGTCCCATGAACCCACGCTGGTGTCGATCTGCGCCTGAAAGTCGCTCGTCGGTCGCTTGCGCACGAAGTTGACCGTGGCAGACGGGTTGCCCGTCCCGCTCATCAAACCGTTCGCACCATGCAGCACGTCGATCTGCTCGTATTCGGCCATGTCCAGATCACCGTTGAGGATGGTCTGGGTGAACGGCATGTTCATTCCGTCAAATTCGAAGCTGTTGATTTCAAAACCGCGCGAAGTGAACTCCGTTCGGTCGGTTTCGCTTTGCTCGACGGTCAGCGACGGTGCAAAACGCAAGGCATCTTTCACGCTGTTCATTTTGTAATCGTTGATCTGGTCACGCGTGATGGTGGTGATCGCCTGGGGTGTTTCTTTGTTGGTCAGCCCGAGCTTCGTGGTGCTGGAAGATGGCTTTCCCACATACCCCACGCTTTGCGCGTCATCCTGAGCGGCAATGTCCTCGATTTGCGTGGCGGGCAATGTCATTTCACCGGCAGCCTGCACGGAGGATAGGCTGCTGACGGCGCTGGCGAAGAGCAACGTGACGGAAACACAACGATTCAAGGTCTCGATTCCTGATCCATAAAAAACCGGATTCTGAATCATAGTGAGAATGATTACTATATGTATCCAAAGCGCTTTTCACGCTTTTTTCACACGCCAATTCAAACGAATGTCGAGCCTCCGCCGCGCGATGCTTATGAATGGGTCGCCGGCTCAGCAACGGAATTGCCCGAGGATGACCTTCCTCAGAAAACTGCTAACGTGTGGCGCCACAACAAACGCATTGATAACCCACGACACCAGGGACAGACATGTTCGAATTCATCTTCCTCGCGGTTTTCATCGGCATTGGCGGCACCGCCTTGCTGGACCTCTGGGCTCAACTGCTCAAAAGAATATTCGGTTTACCCACCCCGCCCTGGCATCTGGTGGGACGCTGGTTCGCCGGGATGCGCAACGGCCGGTTCGTACACCACAACGGCATCGGCAACTCACCCGAAGTCCCGAATGAACTGAAGATCGGCTGGGCGATGCATTACGGGGTCGGCATCATTTTCGCGGCCGTGTTGCTGATGATCTGGGGCGTGCAGTGGGCGCACGCCCCGACATTCTTTCCAGCGCTGCTCGTCGGGCTGGTTACCGTTGGCGCGGGCTGGTTCCTCCTGCAACCGGGCATGGGCGTTGGTGTTGCGTGCAACAAGGCGCCCAACCCGAATCTGGCGCGTTTGCAGAATGTCATCGGGCATGTGGTTTTCGCGACAGGCATGTACTGGACGGCGCTGTTGGTAGGCTGATCGACTGCTGACTGAAAAGCCGCCGTATCGGGATGAACCTCTGCTCCCCTCCCGGCTCTGAGTCTTCAGGGCCGAGATGGCTGACTATTTTTTTCCAGGGAGCACCCCCATGACTCAGACTGCATTGGTCGTCGGCGCCAGCGGCATCGTCGGCAGCGCAACCACTCAACTGTTGCTTGCGAACGGCTGGCAGGTCGCTGCGCTGTCCCGTCACCCTGCGCAGGCGGAGGGCGTGATTCCCGTCGCCGCCGACCTGCAGGACCCGGCTTCGGTCAAGCAAGCGCTCGAGGGCATCAAGCCGACCCACGTGTTCATCACCACGTGGTCGCGTCAGGCCACCGAGGCGGAAAACATCAAGGTCAACGCGGCCATGGTGCGCCATGTGCTGGATGCCCTGAGCCCGGGCAAGAGCGTCAGGCACGTGGCCCTGGTGACCGGCCTGAAACATTACCTCGGCCCCTTTGAGGCTTATGGCAAAGGGTCGCTGCCACAGACGCCGTTTCGCGAAGAACAGGGCCGTCTGGACATCGAGAACTTCTACTATGCCCAGGAAGACGAAGTGTTCGCCGCCGCCGAGCGCGACGGTTTTACCTGGAGCGTGCACCGTCCGCACACGGTGACCGGCGTTGCGGTGGGCAATGCCATGAACATGGCAACCACGCTGGCGGTGTATGCCTCGATCTGCAAAGTCACCGGCAGGCCTTTCGTGTTCCCCGGCTCACCCGTGCAGTGGGACAGCCTCACCGACATGACCGACGCGCGGCAGTTGGCCAAACAGCAATTGTGGGCCGCCACCACGCCGGCGGCAGCGAACCAGGCGTTCAACGTCACCAACGGCGATGTGTTTCGCTGGAAATGGATGTGGGGCCGGATCGCCGACTACTTCGGCCTGCACCCTGCGGCCTACCCGCCAGGCGTTACGCCGCTGGAGACCCAAATGGCTGACGATCAGGCGGCGTGGGCCGATATCGTGCGTGAGCACGGCCTGAAAGAGGCCGACATCAACCGCCTGATCTCCCCCTGGCACACTGACGCGGATCTGGGGCGTCCCATTGAGGTGGTCACCGACATGTCGAAAAGCCGCGCACTGGGCTTCACCGCGTTTCAGGCGAGCGATCAGGCGTTTTTCGACGTGTTCGATGAACTGCGGGCGCAGCGGTTGATTCCGTAACGTCGCCTACCACCGCGTGAGTCAGCGCGTTCCCACGCAGAGCGTGGGAACGCTCATGATCGTCACGATGATCACACTTGCGCGACCAGACGCCCTACATCGGCCATCAGCGCGTTGATCTGATCGCCGGTGGCCTTGGCGCCGGTGTAATACACCGTGACGATCAACGGCGCACGATTCGGTGGCCAGATCACCGCAACGTCGTTACTCGCGTTATTCGAACCTGAGCCCGTCTTGTCTCCTACCCTCCATCCCTTGGGTAGCCCCGCGCGGAGTTTCTGGTCGCCCGTGGTGTTGCTCACCAGCCAGGCGATCAGCTGGTCCCGCGAAGCGCCGGACAGGACGTCCCCCAGGATCAGGGTACGCAGGCTCTGCAGCATGGCAATCGGCGTTGTCGTGTCTTGCGGATCTCCGGCATGGTTTTCGTTCAGATCGGGTTCGCGACGATCAAGCCGGGTGACCTGATCGCCTGTGGACCGCAACCACGCGGTCAACGCGGGCGGGCCGCCGAAACTGTCGAGGAGCAGGTTGGCCGCCGTGTTGTCGCTCAACGTCACCGCCGCCTCACAGATCGACCCCACACTCAACCCGCCCTCGCCCGTGTGTTTTTCAGTGAGGGGCGAATACGGCACCAACTGTTCCTTGCCGTAGACGATCACCCGGGAAAGGTCCTCTTCCTTACGGTCGACCCGCGCCAGTACATACGCAGCGGTGAGCGCCTTGAAGGTGCTGCACATCGCAAAACGCTCATCGCCGCGATGGGCAATCAAACGCTGGTGCCCCGTGTCGAGAATGGCCACGCCCAGACGTCCGCCGTGGCGACGCTCCAGCTCGGCCAGTGTTTGCTCAATCGATGACGAGGAAGCCGGGCCTGAATCGGCAGCCAGCACGTTAAAACAATAAAGCGAAGGGATCGCCACCAATGAGGCGGCAATGAGTTCCCTGCGGGTGATGGACATACACTTCCCTGTCTAGCTGGATGGATGGACAACCTGATCGCCGTGAACGGCCGGCCTATGCCTGGGCCACCGGCCAGTCACAACGATCAACGCATTCAGGCCATTACCCCTTGAGTGAGGTGCGACGCCTGTGTACGGCGTGCCTAGCGCGAACCGACGCACATCATCCCGTCAGACAGCGGATCATTTCAACCCTCATCTGTGCTCGCACGAGCATCACGGTGTGAGTCTGAACTCACCCTGCCCATTGCCAACCAGGACCGTTGAGGGCTCGCCCAGTCATCAGCGGTGGCGACTGAATGCCGAAAACGACCGCACCCAGGAAATCACGCGCGCGGTCGTCGGCGAGTCATGTTCCTCATGGCTGGAAGCCAGCTCCCCGGCCAGCGACGCCAGGGATTGTGGTAACAGCCACGACACTTCCTGCTCGGTGGCGTGCATCAGGTTGGGATCGTCTTCTTTCTCGAACGCTGGCCATTCACTCATCGCAGTCACTCCCGTCAAACATGTCCTGCACACGCAATGGAGGTTTACAGATCAAGCACCAGCGGCCCTGAGGCCGGGACTGCGCAGCAGATCAGCACGTGGTCGGCCGCCGGCATCTCGGCGGGTGGGACCGGGTAATGCACCTGGCCACTGACGAGCCGGGTCTTGCAGGTGCCGCAGGAACCGCCGCGGCAGCTGTATTCAGGTTCAAGCCCCCGGCTCTCGGCCAGTTCCAGCAATGTCCCGCCGTCGGGCTGCCAACGCGCTTCCTTGGCAGACCGTTCAAAGAGCACCGGTACCGAGGCCGTGGCGGCAGGCGGCTGTTGAATCCCGGCCGTCTGTTGGTCACGGGTGCGCTGCAGGGTCGACGGACCGAAGGTTTCCGCATGGATTCGCTCATCGCGAACGTGCATTGCCCTGAGTTCGTCATACAGCCCTTGGGTGAAGCTTGCCGGTCCGCAGACATAAAAATCGAAGTCGTCGAACGGCAACAGCGCCTTGAGCAGATTCAGGTCAATACGACCTGCAAGATGAAAGTCTTTGCTTAAACGAGCTTCGCGCTCAGGCTGGCTCAGCAGCCGGACAGCCGTCAGTTGTTCTCCGGCGCTGGCAACCAGTGTGTCCAGTTCTTCGCGAAAAGCCAGATCCACCAGACGACGTGCACTCTGGATGAACCAGGTGGGTCGCATGCGCCGGACGCGTTTGCCTTCATAGATCACCTCGCGCAGCATCGACAGCATGGGTGTCACGCCGATGCCGGCGCCCAAAAGTACCAGCGGCCGGCGCTCCTGAGTGTCCACCACGAAGCTGCCCTGCGGCGCTCGCGCCTCGATCAGGTCGCCGACCTTGTAGGCGTCGTGCAAGTGTGCCGACACCAGGCCATCACGTTTGACGCTGATGCGAAAGAAGTCGTCGGACGGCGCGCTCGACAGGCTGTAGGTGCGAATCACCGGTTTGGCGTGCCCCTCCAGGGTCAGTCGTAACGGCAGGTGCTGGCCGGCCTTGAAAGCGGGCAAACCGGCGCCATCGGCCGGTTCGAAATAGAACGAGCGGATGCCTGCGCTTTCGTCGGCGATGCGTGTCACGCGCAGCGGGCGCCATTGGTCGCGCAATGCATCGGCCTCAAGACGCGCCGCGGCCTGTTCCCAATCGCCGGTCATCAGGCTGTTGGGCGAAAAACCCTGGAATTCCCAGCGCGAACGCAATGCCTGGGGACGTCGGACCACGGCCTCGACCTTGACTTGCCAGAGGCGCTCGGCACCCTGAAAGGCAGCGATTTCCGGCCCGTCCAGAATCACCGTGGTACGGCCCACCAGTTGCAGCAGATCGCCGCGGGTGAAATCGATGAACACCAGACCGGCTTTCGGGTTGACCAGAAAGTTGCCCAGCGTATTGAAATGCAGGTTGCCGGCGAAGTCAGGAATCGTCAGCACGTCGCCCTCGACCCTGACGAAGCCCGCCTGCCCACCACGGTGGGAAACGTCCACCGAGCGATGTGGCGGATCACCCGGCAGGTCCGCGTAACTGGCGACAAAAAAGGTGTCGGCAGCACGGATCATCGCCACTGCCGCGTCGTCCAGCGTGCTCATGCGTTCGATCGGCACCGGCGTCTTCACGTCAGGCAGCGCGATCTGTTTGAGCTCTCGCAACTGGATGTATTGCGGGCAGTTGCCGAACGAGTGTTCCACCTGCACCGAGAAACCCTGATCGCTCACCGTTTGAATATGCCCGTTGATACGATTACGCCGACGGGTGTGCAGGTCGATGCCCAGCATGCCCACCGCCGCACCCGGTACGAATAGCGCGCCCATGGGGTCGTCAAGGTCGGGCAAGCGAGAGAACTGCAGATGCCGCGAATCGGGCGACTCGATAAAGCCGGCCTGCGCGTCCATCAGGCTGGCCCACGGCCAGCCTTCCTCGTCCACCGCGCCGATGAACATGTAGGGCAGATGCTCGTAGAACTCACGATGCTGATCGGGCATGTAATCACGAATGACTTTCTTGCCCATCACGCCCATGCGCTCGGCAACGCCGACGTGAACCTGCATTTCCAGCTCACCGGCGTGCCAGGGTGAAGGTCTTTCAAAAGGGGCATCGTTCATCACACAGACTCCCAGGGTCAGAGGGTCTCGCATCTGCCCGTCGAACGCAGGGGCCTGGTGTCAGCGTACGGATTGCCAGCCACCATAGGCCCTACGAGTTCGGGTCAAAATCAGCATCGAACGCCGTCAGCCGTTTCTCGGCATGTCGGGGGTTTCCGGTCGAGTCAGACCACCAGACCGGCTTTGGTCCGGGGCATCGGCACAAAGCCTTCGAGCCCCTCGATACGCGCCAGCCAGGCACGAACGTTCGGGTATTCCTGCAGCGAAACGTTGCCTTCCGGCGCATGGGCGATGTAGCTGTAACCAGCGACATCGGCGATGGTGGGGTGACTCGCTGCCAGGTAATCGCGGCCGTTCAGGTGCGTCTCGATCACTTGCAGCACCGCGTGCGCACGGTCAATGGTGTCCTTGGGGTCGAAACCTGCACCGAATACGGTGATCAGGCGTGCTCGCGCCGGGCCGTTGTTGATCTGTCCGGCCGCGACCGCCAGCCAGCGCTGCACTTCTGCCGCACCGGCCGCATCAGCAGGAAGCCATTTTCCCGATGGGTCATATTTTTTCGCGAGATACACCAGGATCGCGGTGGAGTCAGCGATGATGGTGCCGTTATCGTCAATGACGGGCACTTGGCCGAAAGCATTGATCGCCAGGAATTCCGGCGTCTTGTGCGCACCCTTGGCCAGATCGACAAACTCGATCTGAGGGTCGAGGCCCAGCAGCGACAGCATCAGCTGGGCACGATGAGCGTGGCCGGACAACGGGAAATGATAGAGCTTGATGGCGTGCATGGGTTTGGCTCCTGAGGCTGTCGTTGAATGACGGTCGGCGCGGGAGCGGCGTTGCCGCCAGCGGGTTTGACCGCGCCGATGGATGAATAGTGAGCCACGACGCCGAGGAGCAGAATCACCACAAAAAGCAATCCAGCATTGCAACAGATGAAATTATCAGGTTCCGCCAGGGAAGGATCAGTGCTGCAGCACCGGGTGCTGGCGCAGGCGATCAACCGCGAAGTCGACGAAACTGCGCACCCGGGCAGACGCACGCCGGCCTTCCCGGTATACGAGGTGCACCGGCAGTGGATCAGGTTCGAACCCTTCCAGCACAACCTCCAGCCGCCTCGCCTGAAGATGCGCATGAATTTCATAGCCCAGACAGGACGCAAGTCCGGCGCCGTTGATGGCGGCCCCGATTACGCCCACCTGGGTGGTGCAGCGCAGATTCGGCTTCAGGGCCACGCTGCGCGGCGAGCCCTCTCGCGGGAAGCGCCACTCAAGCATGCGGTTGCCGGCATTGCAGAACACCAGCGAATGAGCCGCAAGGTCAGTGGGTTTCAGTGGCGCGCCGTGCCGTTGCAGATAACCAGGGCTGGCGCAGACCATCTGCCGTACCGTCCCCACCTTGCGCGCCACCATGTAAGCGTCGGGCAATGCGCCGATGAGCACCGCGACATCAACACCCTCCTCGTGCAAATGAGGAAAGCGATCCTGATAAACCACCGACAGTTCGATACCCGGCCAGGCGCTCAGATAATCGAGGACGATCGGCAGCAGCAATTGCTCGCCGAACAACAGGGGCGTCACCAGTGTCAGCAAGCCACGAGGCTCGACATGCAGCCCGTTGGCCGAGGCATCGGCTTCGTCCGTCGCACGCAGCAGTCGCGCGCAATCGCTGGCGAACACGCGCCCGGTTTCAGTCAGGGCCACGCCCCGCGTGCTGCGCGTCAGGAGCCGCGTGCCCAGGCGTTTCTCCAGCGCGGCCAGCGAGCGACTGACCGTGGCTTCGGAGACGCCCAGTCTGCGTGACGCTGCCGCCAGCCCTTGTTCAGTGACGACAGCGTCGAAGACGGTCATCTGCTGGTGGCGATCCATCAGCGATGACTCCTGCCTGCCGCTTTGATCGCCGGGTCCTGCATCATGCGCTCGACGCAATAGTCGACGAAGGTGCGCACTTTCGCCGACACCTTGCGTTCCGCCTGGTAGCAGACGTGGATCGGCAAGGCCGGCTCTTCGAATGCTTCCAGCACAAGTTCCAGCGCACCGCTGGCCACCTGACTGGCGACCTGATAGGACAGGACACGGGTCACGCCCCATCCCATGGTGGCCGCCGTGATCGCGGCCTGGTTCGCCGAAACGGTCAGACGCGACTGGAGATCGACATGCATCGGTTTGCCGGCCTCCATAAACTCCCAGCGTCGGAGCAACACGCTGGCGTGAGAGACCACCAGTTGATGCTGTTTCAGGTCTTCGGGATGCTGTGGACGACCGTGGGCATCCAGGTAGGCAGGCGATGCGCACAGCACACGGCGCACTTCGCCAACCTTGACACCATGCTGGGTGCTGTCCATGAGATGGCCGATGCGCACCGCGACGTCGATGCCCTCTTCGACCATCTGCGTCACCCGGTCCAGCAACAGCGCATTGATACTCACGCCGGGGTATTGCTGCAGGTAGCCCACCACCAACGGCATGACAAACAACTCGCCGAAAAGCATCGAGGCGGTGATCGTGAGTTGGCCGACCGGCGCGGCAATGCTTCCACCTGCTGAGTCTTCGGCCTCTTCCAGCTCGCTCAGAATACGGCGGCAATCGGTGAGGTAACGCTGCCCCGCCTCGCTCAAATGCACGCTGCGCGTGGTCCGCGACAACAGCAAGGTGCCAATGCGTTTCTCCAACGCGGCCACGGCTCGGGTCACGCTGGGCGCCGACATATTCAAACGCCTGGCGGCCGTGGCAAAACTGCGCTCTTCACACACGGCAACGAAGACCTGCATTTCCTGAAATCTGTCCATGGATGGGCTCGGCTGTACAGCGTTCTGATCGGTGGTTGCGATAGTAGCGTTTTGGACTAAGAAACGGGCAACTCCAACCCTGACAGGGCGAACCTCAATGGCCCTCCTCGGATCCACGGACATATCCCACAAGGTCCGCGTCGTACCGAAGCCATGAAGACAACGCCGATGCTGTAGCAACTGTCTTCCTCACATCACATGTGCAACCTACCCGGAGGCTTCTGCCCGCAAGGCGTAGAGTGGCTTGTCTCTGGGCCGCATCCGGACGATCTCGCGCGCAGCGGCAGCAAAATCAGGCGACCCCGGTTAGGCCTGACACTCCGCATGTACAGGTTTTGCTGCCGGTTCCCGGCAGATCGCAGGCAAGCGAGCTCCTCCGGCAGAATCAGAAAGCAACGCAGCGGTCTGCCTCTGATCTTCTTACCGAGAAAACTCAGGCACCACTGAACGGGACTTGGGGGCAGGCTAAACGTAGACGACATTAGGGCTTTTAGTTTTTGAGGTTTGCGGTGGGTGGGTTTGTTGGGTTCGTGGGGTTTGGCATTGGGATTGTGAGCAGATCCATTTTCTCGGGTGGCGCCGATTCACCTTTCCGCCCCTCCGGCGGGTCACTTTTGAAAAGGCACCAAAAGTAACCAAAAGTGCCCGGCTTCTGGTTTGGCCCTCGTTCGTCGGGTACCCGCACTCCGACGACGCTCCGTGGGCCCGCGCCGAGCGGGCATCCATGCCCTGACGGCGCTCTCGCGGCATCC
>NZ_FOEO01000022.1:0-21388 GCF_900110765.1 Pseudomonas sp. NFACC02 | reverse complement strand
TGCCGCTCGACCCACTGCGCGTCGTCTGCGTTTGGCCTGCACCCAAGTCGCGTTTTGTGGTGTCTGGACTGTCGCGTATATGAACAGCGCTGGCTGGAGCTAGCACTCCTCGCTTTCTTGGTCTGTGCATCGATCTCCCCGCGCTACTCTTTGCTGTAGGAGCGTGGCTTGTCCCGCGATCTGGCGCGAAGCGGCAGCAACATCAGGCGACCCGGTTATACCTGACACTCCGCATGCACCGGTTTTGCTGCCGGTTCCCGGCAGATCGTCCGAGTGCGGCCCAGAGCAAGCGCGCTCCTACGCCCGGCGGGCAGAAGCGGAGTTGTGATAAACGCTTGATCGCGATCTGACGGTATGCCGCGTGCTGCTGAATCACGCTCAAACTGGAGCCGGCTTGCTGGCGAATGCGGTGGGTCAGCACCATCGATGGTGACCGACACACCGCCTTCGTCCGAAGTGCGGCCCATACCCTCGTAACCTCGGACGTCTCCCACAGAGTCCGTGTCGTTCCGAAGCCATAAAGACGACGCGGGTACTGTAGGAGCGCGCTTGCCCGCGAATGCGGTGGTTCAGCACTATCAAAGGTGAATGACAAACCGCATTCGTCAGCAAGCTGACTCCCACAGGTTTTGCGTTTGATCGGCCGTTGATGCGGCGACCTACGAAAGCGCATGGCGCGCTTCGCTTTTGATCTTGATCTTGATCTTGATCTTGATCTTGATTTTGATACCGCAGCAGGCCAGACACCACAAAACGCGACTTGGGTGCAGGCCAAACGCAGGCGACGCGCAGTGGGCCGAGCGGCATGGATGCCGCGAGAGCGCCGTCAGGGCATGGATGCCCGTTCGGCGCGGGCCCACGGAGCGTCGTCGGAGTGCGGGTACCCGACGCAGGAGGGCCAAGCCAGGAGCTAGACCCTTGGTTACTTGGGGTTATCAAGTAACCCGCCGATGGCGGAACAGTTTGGACGTTAGGACAAACCACACCGTCAGCGTCACCCCAAATAGTGGAAATGCGCACCATACCAACCGGCTTGCCGGCGAATGCGGTGGTTCAGCACCATCAACAGTAACTGACCCACCGCCTCAGATGCCCTCGTAACCTCTGACGTGTTCCACAGGTAACCCGGCATCGTGAGGGATCGCGGCTGACTTAAACTCATGCCCCCAACAGCCCCCTCTGCCCACTCCCCTTTGCGCGCACACCAACGAAACATCCAGAAATATCCTCTTGACGAAACCGGTGCTCCTGGGCGTTCATATTGGAGTATGAGCATAATCCTATTAACTATTCGCTCCCCGGTGACACGCATGGTTTCGTCTGTTCTTGCCGCATCGCTCTCTCGTCGCCGCATTCATTACAGCTGGGTCATTCTGGCGGTCACGTTTCTGACCATGCTGGTGATGGCGGGCGCGGTCGGTGCTCCCGGTGTGTTCATCAAGCCCCTGGAGACAGAATTCGGCTGGGACACCGCCGAGATATCGTCGGCGCTGGCGGTACGATTCGCCCTGTTTGGACTGGTCGGGCCGTTCGCGGCCGCCTTCATGAACCACTTCGGCGTGCGCAAGGTCGTGCTGACAGCCCTGACACTGGTCGCCACCGGCATGATCCTGTCGCTGTTCATGACGCAGTTCTGGCAATTGGTCGTGCTGTGGGGATTGGTGGTGGGCTTCGGCACCGGGCTGACGGCGATGGTGCTGGGCGCCACGGTCGCGACTCGCTGGTTTTCGCAGCGCCGTGGCATGGCGATGGGACTGTTATCGGCCAGTTCCGCCACCGGTCAACTGGTGTTCATGCCGATGCTTGCCAACCTGACTGAGCACTTCGGCTGGCGGACCGCGCTGACCTGCATCTGTGTCGCCATCGTGATCGCCGGCGTTGCCGTGCTCGCGCTGATGCGCAACCGTCCCGCCGACCTGCAGCTGCCGTCCTATGGCGAAAGCGACGTACAGCCGGTGGTGGCGAGCAATCAGACGTTCGCCGAACTGCTGCTGACACCGCTCAAGGTGCTGCGTGAGGTGGTGAGGACGTGGACGTTCTGGGTGCTGTTCATGACGTTTTTCATCTGTGGCGCCAGCACCAATGGCCTGATCCAGACCCACTTCATCAGCCTGTGTGGCGATTACGGCCTTATCGCCACCACGGCCGCCGGCATGCTCGCGGTCATGGGCATTTTCGATTTCGTCGGCACCATCGGCTCAGGCTGGCTCTCGGATCGCTTCGACAACCGCTGGCTGCTGTTTGGCTATTACGGGTTGCGTGGCGTGGCGCTGATCATTCTGCCGTTCTCGGATTTCACCGTGTACGGCCTTTCGTTCTTCGCCCTGATCTACGGCCTGGACTGGATCGCCACCGTACCGCCAACCGTGAAGTTGACGGTACAGAAGTTCGGGCCCGAGCGTGCCAATATCGTCTTCGGCTGGATTTTCGCCGGCCACCAGTTGGGCGCTGCCTTTGCCGCCTTCGGTGCCGGGTGGACACGCACGCACTTCGCCAGTTACCTGCCGGCCTTCTTCATTTCAGGCCTGCTGTGCGTCATCGCCGCGTTGATTGCGCTGTCCATCCTGCCGACATTGAAAACGCCAACGGCTCAGGCTCACTGACGCGCGAGTATCCACAGGCCGAACCCCAGGGCCATGAAGGCCCATGACAGCAGCGGGTGGAACACCACCTGCCAGGCCAGCGCCCGAGGTTCGAAGCCGACTCCGTGCACGTACCCACCGGCCACGCCCCACATGATCAGCATCAACATGCTGTGGGAATAATGGCCCTGTGCGTTGAGCATCGAGGCGGGGTGGATCAGCAGTACCAGACTCAGAGGCACCGCCATCAGCAGGGACAATGCCCGGCTGATGGTGTGTCTGAAGGGTGCGGCCAGCACCTCAGCGGTCACGACCATTCTCCAGCGTGCGGGCGTCCGAAGACTCCAGCCACAGCGCGTTGATGATGCCGAAACTGCAAGCCAGCAATACGCCAAGAATCCAGGCGAAATACCACATGACGATTCTCCTTAGTAAAGACCGTGAGGGTTGTGCTCGATGTGTGCGGTGGTGACCTTGCCCCACATTTTGGCGTAGCACCACAACGTGTAGCAGAGGATCAGCGGCACGAAGATCGTCGCAGCGATGAGCATAATGACCAGGGTTTTATGACTGGACACGGCATCCCATACGGTCAGGCTCGATGCAGGGTCCAGGCTCGATGGCATGACGAATGGAAACAGTGCGAAGCCTGCGGTGCACAGCGCGCCGACGATCGCCAGGCTGCTGCCCAGAAACGCGGTTCTGCCCTGCCCCGCACTGGCCCCCAGCAGCGCCAGCAGGCCACCGAAAATCCCCAGCAGCGGTGCAATGACGGTCAAAGAATGCGCGTGGTAGTTGGCCGTCCAGCCGGGGTTGGTTGCCGCAACGGTCTTGGCCAACGGGTTCAGCGCCGCGCCCGGATCAAACGTCGACGTGATGGCCAGGCCCTGAATGCCGCCGAACAGCAGCCAGGCACCCGCGCCAATGAACGCCAGCAGGAACACCAATGACAACCCTTGGGTGGCACGCCGCGAACGACGGGCAATCGCGCCTTCGGTGCGCATCATCAGCCAACTGCCGCCGTGCAGGCCGAGCATGCTCAGGCTGACCACGCCGGCCAGCAACCCGAACGGGCTGAGCAACTGCCAGAAGTTGCCCTGATAGCTGGAGCGCAGCGTGTCATCGAACTGGAAAGGCACGCCCAACAACAGGTTGCCAAAGGCCACGCCGAAGACCAGCGACGGCACCAGCCCCCCGACGAACAGGCCCCAGTCCCAACTTTGCCGCCAGCGGGTGTTTTCCAGCTTGCTGCGGTAGTCGAAGCCCACCGGCCGTACGAACAAGGCGAACAGCACCAGCAGCAGTGCCCAGTACAAGCCGGAAAACGCCGCCGAATACACCAGAGGCCATGCCGCGAACAACGCACCGCCGGCCGTGATCAACCACACCTGATTGCCGTCCCAGTGCGGTGCGATGGTGTTGATGACAACCCTTCTCTCGTTGTCGTTACGGCCGACAAAGGGCATCAGCATCGCGGCCCCCAGGTCGAACCCGTCGGTCAGGGCGAAACCGATCAGCAGCACGCCGACCAGCACCCACCAGATCAGTTTGAGTGTCTCGTAATCGAACATCGTGCGTTCCTCAGGCCAGCGTCGGTTGTGGTGCGGCGGACACGTCAGCGTCACGTCGTTCGAAGTGATAGCGACCGGTGTGCAGGCTGCTTGGGCCAAGTCGGGCGAACTTGATCATCAGGTACATCTCAATGATCAGCAGCACCGTGTAGAAGCCCACCAGCGCCAGGATCGAGCCCAGAACGTCGCCCGACGACAGCGTCGACGCCGACAGGTGCACCGGCAGCACTTCACCGATTGACCACGGCTGACGACCGTGCTCGGCGACCCACCAGCCGGTTTGCGTGGCAATCCACGGCAACGGCAGGCTGAACAGCGCCCACTTGAGCAACCAGCGTTTGCCGGATTCGTTCTTGCGTGCCGAGGCCCAGAAGGCACAGGCAAACAACAGCAACATCAGCACACCGCTGAGCACCATCAAGCGGAAGGTCCAGAAGATCGACGCGACGTGTGGAATGGAATCAAGCGCGGCCTGGTGAATCTGCTGCTCGTTGGCATCCACCACCTTGTCGGTGTACTTCTTCAGCAACAGGCCATAGCCCAGGTCTTTCTTCACGTCGTTGAACGCAGTGAGGGTCTGCTGGCTCTTGTCGCCGGCGCGCAGTTTGCCCAGCAGGTCGTAGGCAACCATGCCGTTGCGGATCCGGCCCTGGTGCTCACTGACCAGGTCCTTGATCCCGATGACCTGTTTGTCCAACGAGCGCGTGGCGATGATGCCCATCACATAAGGGATTTTCACCGCGTAATCGGTGCGTTGCTCCGCCTGGTTCGGCAGGCCGAACAGCGTGAACGCGGCCGGCGCAGGTTCGGTTTCCCACTCGGCCTCGATGGCGGCAAGCTTGGTTTTCTGGACGTCACCGATTTCATAGCCGGACTCGTCGCCCAAGACGATCACCGACAGGATCGACGCCATGCCGAATGCCGAGGCAATGGCGAACGAACGCCGAGCGAAGCCGATGTCGCGACCCTTGAGCAGGTACCAGCTGGAAATCGCCAGGACGAAGATCGCCCCCGTGACATAGCCGGAAGCAACGGTATGAACGAACTTGACCTGTGCCACCGGGTTGAACAGCAAATCGCTGAAACTGGTCAACTCCATGCGCATGGTGGTGAAGTTGAACTCGGCACCGACCGGATTCTGCATCCAGCCGTTGGCAATCAGAATCCACAGTGCCGACAGGTTGGAGCCGATCGCTACCAGCCAGGTCACCGTCAGGTGCTGCACCCGGCTCAAGCGGTCCCAACCGAAGAAGAACAGCCCAATGAAGGTCGATTCGAGGAAGAACGCCATCATGCCCTCGATGGCCAGCGGCGCACCGAAGATGTCGCCCACGTAATGGCTGTAATACGCCCAGTTGGTGCCGAACTGAAACTCCATCGTCAGGCCCGTGGTCACGCCCAGGGCGAAGTTGATGCCGAACAGTTTGCCCCAGAATTTGGTCATGTCCTTGTAGACCTGTTTGCCGGTCATGACGTAGACCGACTCCATGATCGCCAGCAGGAAGGTCATGCCCAGGGTCAGCGGGACAAAAAGAAAGTGGTACAGCGCGGTCATTGCGAACTGCAGCCGAGATAAGTCGACGACTGATTCCGAAATCATTTTGGGTTCTTCTCAGGAGGTTCGGGAGGGGCGCCCAATACATGGATGCCAGCTTGCACCCCGTCGTCTCTGACCTCGACCGGAGCGTCGAACCAGACGCTGCGGATTCCCATCAGCAGGACGAGCTTGATCAACAGGATCAGACCGATGTCTTTCGCCAGCGGGTGTTTGAGGAAATCGAAAGGACCGGGCATGTTGAAGACTCGTCGGGGTGCAGGGTATTTTTCCTACAGCCTCGCCCCCGCCCCTTGACCTGGATCAAAAAACACGAGAAGCGTTGGTGTGGCAGAACGCCACAGGGTGGCGCTCGGTCTTGATCCTGACCGGTCCCATCCGCTGCCCGCGGCACGCGATTGGCCGACCTCCACGGTCAACCAGGGCGCAGATGAGCCGTACCTCCCTCAGTCGGTGCAACCCTGACCGAGCTACACCATTGGCAGGCTTTTGAAAATGTCCAGTTGCTCGGCCTCTGCCGCAAACGCCGCCAGCACCGGACAGGAGTCGGCACTGACCTGATCAGGCACCACAAGCTGGATGAACGACCAGCCCACCGCGATGCTGATGCCGTCCTGTCCGATGTCCTGACCTGCGCTCAACGGTCGCTCGATCAGCTCCCTTTCCAGTTCTGCGCAGGCGGTTTTCAATTGCTCGCTTACACGCTCGACCCACGGTGCATGCTGGATCTCGACGGGCCGCAGGTTGCGTTCATAGTAAATCTGCACGGCCTTTTCATAAGCCACCAGCGCCAGCCCGGTCAGGCGCAGCGTGCGTGCCCGCGCGGCCAGGTCCACAGGCATCAGCCCATTGCCCGCCCCCTTCAGGCATTCGGCGTAATCAAGAATGAGGCTGGATTCCATGAGCACCTGACCGTCATCGGTCATGAAACTCGGCGCCTTGATCACCGGATTCAGTTCCCTGAAACGCTCCATGCCTCGAAACACCGACACCGGCTCGTGCTCGAAGGCAATGCCCATGCGTTTAAGACTGACCGCAACCCGCCGTACGTAAGGCGAATCCAGCATCCCGATGAGTTTCATCCCACAATCTCCTGCTCAGTCAGCGATACCAAGATAATGGCGCTTTTCGCGTCGATTGTCCGCAGGCTGGCAAAAAGCCTCTAGCACGCAAGCCAGCCCTTTCATAACCATACCGCGCGCGGACAACTCGTCTACGCTGTTTCACGAAGTCTTCACAATCGTTCTGAAAAACTCCGCGCGATCTACGCCTCCCTCATTAATCCGCCTGTCATTGACAGGTTTGTCCGACGTGCCGGCCACAAGGCCAGGACCGCTCAGGCGCGCGTGCGGACCCTGGTTCGAGTAGTGCTTTATATGGAAATGCGTTCAAAGCTGAAACCGGTGACCTCCACGCGTCTGGTGATGTTGTTCTCCCTGTCTCTGGTTGCGTTCTACAACCTGGCGACATGGCATGCCCTGGTCGGCTTGACCCAGTTGCAAGGCATCAAGGCAGCCGCGTTCTACGCCTCTTTTGCGTTCTTTCTCTGGGCAGCCATTACGCTGCTGCTGACGCCCTTTTCTTTCAAACCCACCCTCAAGCCCGTGCTGAGCCTGGTGGCGCTGTGCTCTGCAGCAGCGGCCTATTTCATGAACACCTACGGCATCACGATTGACACCGTGATGATGCAGAACGTGCTGGAAACCAACCCCGGCGAGGCCAAGGCCCTGCTCAGCGGCAGACTGTTCCTGTACCTGGGACTGCTCGGTGCGTTGCCCATCGCCTTGATCTGGATGACGCCGGTAACCTATCGCCGTGTGCTGCCCGGTCTGGTCAACAAGGTGCTGGTGTGTCTCGGTTGCGTGCTGGTGATCGCCGCCTCCGTGGGGCCGTTCTATTCCACCTACGCGCCTATTTTTCGCGATGAGGACAAGCTGACCCACTTCATCAACCCTACCAACTACATCTACGCCATCGGCAAGCTGACCAAGCAAACCGTCGCGATCAAGGAAACCGTCAAGATCCAGACCGTTGGTGAAGATTCCGTGCTGAGCGCAGAAGCGCAGCAGCGACCGAAAAAGAGCCTGATGATCTTCGTCGTCGGTGAAACGGCCCGCGCGGACCATTTCTCGCTCAACGGCTACGCCCGCGAAACCAACCCGGAATTGAAGAAGCAGGACATTCTCAATTTCACGCACGTGGCCTCGTGTGGCACCTCGACCGCGGTATCAGTGCCGTGCATGTTCTCCAAGTTCCCACGCAGCGATTACAGCGACAAGAAAGGCAAGACCTACGAAGGGCTGCTGGACATGCTGCAACGTGCGGGATTGAAGGTTGTCTGGCTGGACAATAACAGTGACTGTAAAGGCACCTGCCTGCGTGTGCCTCACAGCGACATCCCGAAAACCCAGCCGGGCCCGTTCTGCGATGGCCAGAACTGCCTGGACGAAGCACTGCTGGTGGGCTTGCAGGACTACATTGATTCGCTCAAGGACAACGCCATCATCGTGCTGCATTCCGACGGTAGCCACGGCCCCGAATACTACGACCGTTACCCGAAAACCATGGAGCGCTTCACGCCGGTCTGCCACACCAACCAACTGGGCAGTTGCACGTCGGACGAGCTGAAAAACGTCTACGACAACACGATTCTGTACACCGACCACTTCCTGTCGCAGACCATTGAGCTGCTCAAGCGCAACCAGGACAAAGTGGACACCTCGATGATCTATGTCTCGGACCACGGCGAATCGCTGGGTGAAAACGGTGTTTACCTGCACGCCGCGCCTTACGCGATCGCCCCGAGCGCGCAGACCCATGTCCCGATGGTCATGTGGTTTGGCCACCAGACGCTGGAAGACGCCGGCATCGACCGCAGTTGTCTGGCAGCCAAGCAGGATCAACCCGACCTGAGCCATGACTACATGTTTCATTCGGTGCTAGGCTTGCTCGGCGTCAGCACCACCGAATACCAGCCCGCCCTCGACATTTTCCACAGTTGCAAACGCAGCAAAGGATGACCTGACATGCCCCTCCAGAACCCGGTGAACCACGCCCAGACACCGGTGTTCTGGCGGGATGCGCAGTTACCCTTCCTCGAAGCGCGATCCATCGCCGATGGCCGCGAGGTCTGCTATTCACGCCATTCCCACGACGTGTTTTCCATCGGTGCCATCACCTCCGGGCACAGCACCTACCTGCACGAGAAGACCGACCAGCGTATTGGCGCAGGCACCGTCGTATTGATGAACCCCGGCGACGTTCATGCGTGCAACCCCATCGATGATCAGCCCTGGTCGTACATCATGCTGTACGTCGATGCGCAGTGGCTGGGTCGGGTCCAGCAGGCATGTGGCATCGAGGGCTTTCGCCCGATTCCCGCCATCTCCAGTACCGATCCGATGCTTTTTTCCGGGCTGCTGGACCTGCATCGAACCTTGATCGACCCGGCGCTGGACACGCTGGAAAAGCACGAAGCAGCCATCGCCTTCTTTACCCTGATGCAACAACGGCTAGGGGGCTCGGACGCACCGCTCAAGAAGGTCAACGTCAAGGTGCTGCGCGCGGCGCAGTACATCAACCAGCATTACCGGCGCGCCATCCGGCTGGAAGAGCTCTGTCAGATCGCCAGCCTGTCGGAGGCCTACCTGATCCGTGCCTTCGAGCAGCATTACCACATGACGCCCCACGCCTACCTGATCAACCGGCGCATCCAGCACGCGCAGGCGCAACTGCGCGACGGCGAGCCGATTGCCGACACGGCCCAGCAGAGCGGGTTTTCCGATCAGGCGCATTTTCAAAGGGTGTTCAAGAAGCACCTCGCCGCGACGCCGGGGCAATATCGTCAGTGATTCAGACGTAGAGCAATGAGATTGCACACCCGGCCAGCAACGCCGCCATGCTGCGATTGAACACCCGAATGCGTCGGGCGCTGCGCAGATACGGTCCGAGAAACGCCCCGGCATACGCCCAGCAGGCGACGGACAGGTAGCACACCACGAAATAGATCACGGCAAACAAACCGATCAACCGCGCTTCGCCGCCCGCGACAAAAGCCCCCATCCCCGCCACCGCCGCGAGCCAGGCCTTGGGGTTGAGCCATTGCATCGCCGCGCCATGCCAGAACGACGGCTGCCGGGTGGGCCTGTCGACGTCCAGGCGGCCGTCGTCCGTCGCGAGTTTCCACGCCAGATACACCAGAAACGCCATGCCCGCCCAGCGAATGATGTCGGTCAGCATCGGGTACTGATGCAGCACCTCGTGCAGACCAAAACCGGTAAAGATCAGCAGCACCACAAAGCCGACTGTCGCCCCCATCACGTGTCGCAAACTGGCAGCCAGCCCGAATTGCGCCCCGCTGCTCAGCGCCACGACGTTCACCGGCCCGGGGGAGATGGAAGCTGCCAGTGCAAAAGCCGCCATGGAAATCGTCAGGTTCATTACCGCCATTCTCCGTTCAATAGATGAACAGGGACGTTAACCACAAGGACGCATTGCGTATTGAAGAAAACTGACCAGTGCACGTTCGCCGGCCCGTGGATCAGTCGCTGGCTTGCGACAGCGGGCGCGCCACCTGCTCCAGCGACTTGCGTTCCGATGCCACGCCCCAGATCGCCTGCACCGCCGCCGCCAGCAGCATCAGGGCAGCCCCGATCAGGTAACCCACGAAGACCGGGCCGCGTTGGTGACTGTCGATCAGTTCACCAAACAGCATCGGTCCGACAATCCCGCCCAACGCAGTACCGAATGCGTAGAACACGGCAATCGCCAACGCACGAATCTCCAGCGGAAAGGTTTCGGCCACGGTGAGATACGCCGAACTGGCTGCCGCCGATGCGAAGAAAAAGATGATCATCCAGGCAATGGCCTGCTGGGTGACGCTGAGCAACCCCTGCTCGAACAGGTAACCGCTGATGCTGAGCAACACCGCAGAAACGGCGTACGTGAGACTGATCATGACGCGTCGTCCGACCACGTCGAACAATCGTCCCAACAACAAAGGCCCGCAGAAGTTGCCCAGAGCCAGCGGCAACACGTACCAGCCAATCGACGCTGAGGGCACCTGATAGAACTCGGTGAGGACCAGCGCGTAAGTGAAAAAGATCGCGTTGTAGAAAAACGCCTGAGCGGTCAGCAGCGTCAAGCCCACCAATGCGCGCTGGCGGTAGAGGTTGAACAACGTGTCGAATATCTCAGCCAGCGGCGTGTGGTCACGGGCGTGAAGGCGCAATTTCTGCCCGGTCGGCGGCGACAACGCGTGACCTTGCTGACGTAGGCGCTCTTCAATGCCTTCGACAATGACCCTCGCCTCCTCGGCCTGACCATGGATCAGCAACCAGCGTGGACTTTCCGGCAACCACAGTCGCATCAGCAGAATCACCAATCCCAGCACTGCACCTATGCCGAAGCACAGACGCCAACCCAGATCGCCACCGACCCAATCGGCGTCGAGCAAGACGATCGAGCCGCCCGCCCCCAGCGCTGCGCCAATCCAGAACGTGCCATTGATGGTCAGGTCCACCCAGCCACGAAAGCGCGCCGGGGTGAATTCCTGAATCGTCGAGTTGATCGCCGTGTACTCGCCGCCGATGCCCATTCCGGTGAGGAAGCGAAACAGCATAAAGCTCCACAGGCTGAACGAAAACGCCGTGGCCGCCGTGGCGCTGATGTAAAGCGCAAGGGTGATGAAGAACAGCTTGCGCCGTCCCAGCCGGTCGGTCAGCCACCCGAAAAACAATGCGCCGAGCACGGCACCGGTGATGTACGCGCCGCCCGCCAGCCCGATATCGGCGTTGGTCAATCGCAACACCGGACTTTCTTTCAACGCGCCGGACACCGACCCCGCCAGCGTGACCTCCAGCCCGTCGAGCAACCAGGTGATGCCTAGCGCAAACACCAGCAACGTATGAAACCGCCCCCACGGCAACCGGTCGAGACGCGCCGGAAGATCGGTTTCAAACAGCTTGCCCTTGCCCTGCTGCGATTCGGATGGAGTGCCGGTGGTGCTCATGCCTGATCCTTGCGCCAGTGATCGGGGTGATCTCTGGCTTGAGAGTTCGGCGCTTGAGCGGGAGTTCAGCCGGTACACAAGCAAGTCGGACCAGCGTCAATTCGTACGCTGCTAACCCGCGTGAAGATAACGGCGCCGCCGATGCGCCGGCCAGCCAGCTCCCTGCACCTGACCCGATCCCCGCTGCAAACCGGCACATGCGACTAGGGGTGATCAGCGATGCCGGGCGCCACCATGAGCTCGGGCCGCACCCACCGCTCATACTCTTCGGGAGTGATAAAGCCCAACTCCACCGCTGCCGACTTTGGCGACAACCCCTCCTGCAAAGCCTTGCGGGTGATTTTAGCGACGCGGTCGTAACCCAGCACGGGATTGAGGGCTGTGGCCATGAGCAGGGCGTTTTCCAGGTTGTCGTTTAGCTGCTGACGGTTGACCTCCAATCCTCTGAGCAGTTTGTCGGTGAAGATGCGGACAGAGTGAGCGAGCACGCTGATCGACTGCAGCAGGTTATGGATCAGCACCGGTTTGGCCACGTTCAATTCAAACGTGCTGGAGGCGCCCGCCAGTGTAATCGTGGTGTGATTGCCCATGACCTGCATCGCGGCCTGAACCAGAACCTCGGCGAGTGTCGGATTGCGCTTGCCCGGCATGATCGATGAAGTAAGACCGTCGTCTGGCAACAGCAACTCGCCCAGTCCGCAACGAGGCCCTGAACCCAACAGGCGAATGTCGTTGCCAATTTTGCTCAAGGACACGGCCAGCACATTCAATGACCCGGACAGTTCGACCAGCGTGTCATGGGTGCCCATCCCCTCGAACTTGCTCGGATTTGGCGCAAACCGCTCGCCTGTCACAGCGCTCAGCTCTTCGCAAAACGCAACGTCAAAACCCTGTGGGGCGTTAAGGCCTGTGCCGACGGCCGTGCCTCCCTGAGGCAGCATGCGCAGCCGTGGGAGGCAGCCTTCGATACGCTCGATACCATGACCAACCTGGCGGGCAAAGGCGTCGAATGCCTGACCCTGAGTCATAGGAACCGCGTCCATCAGGTGCGTGCGACCAATCTTCAATACCCCGGCCCACGCCTGGGCCTTGTCTGCCAGCACATCTCGCAATGCGCCCAGCGCCGGTAACAACTGATCGCGCAACTGCAGGGTCGCCGCCACGTGCATCACCGTGGGGAAGCTGTCATTGGACGACTGCGAGCGATTGACATGATCGTTCGGATGCACCGGATGTTTGCTCCCCAACTCACCACCCAAGCCCAGGTTCGACAGGTTGGCGATGACCTCGTTGGCATTCATGTTGGTTTGCGTCCCGGAACCCGTCTGCCAGATCGTCAACGGGAAATGCTCGTCGAGCGCCCCTGCCGCCACTCTTTCAGCGGCCTGTTCGATCGCCTCTGCCAGTGTGGTGGGCAATACGCCGAGACGTCGATTGGCGCGCGCTGCAGCGAGTTTCTGCTGACCGAACGCGTGAATCAACTCAGGTAAAAATCGCTCACCATGGCTACCAAATACGTCGAGCGCGCGCTGCGTTTGCGCACCCCAATAACGGTTAGCCGGTAGGATAACGGGGCCGAACGCATCATTTTCTGTTCGTGTGAGTGTCATAGCGCAGCCCCCGGCTCGCGGCCCAGTTCCCGTCGATATTCCTCCCGGGCGGTCTGTTCAGAAAATTCACCAGCCCACTTGGCAACCACAACGGTGGCCACGCTGTTACCAATGGTATTGCACGTGGCGATCGCCATGGACATGAAACGGTACACGCCAAATAGCAAGGCCAGGCCCTCGGCCGGAAGCACGCCAACGGCGGTCACGGTGGCCGCGAACACCACGAAGCTGCCGCCGGATACTGCTGCCGCGCCCTTGGACGTCACCAGCATGATGGCGATGATGCCCAATTGGTGCTCCCAGCTCAGCGGCACACCGTAGGCATTGGCAATGAACAGGACACACAACGACATGTAGATGGAGGTGCCGTCCAGATTGAACGCATACCCGGTCGGGAGCACCAGGCCGACGCTCTGTTTCGAGCACCCGAACTTCTCCAGCTTCTGCAACAGCCTGGGCAACGCACTTTCGGAAGATGCGGTCCCGAGCACGATAAAAATCTCGTCCTTGATGTAGTTCAGGAAGCGCCAAAGGCTGAACCCGGACAGTCGGCACACCGCACCCAGCACCACAAAAATGAAGAAGAAAATCGCCACGTAAAACATCAGCACCAGATTGGCCAGCGACATCAGAACCGCCGTGCCATTACTGCCCACTGCGTAGGCGACCGAGCCAAACGCGCCCAGCGGTGCAAACTTCATGATCAAGTTGATGAACTCGAAGAAGCACTCAGAGATGCGACTGAGGCCTTCTTCGATGACCTCACGACGCTCAGGTTTGAGTGCCAACAACGCGAAGCCGAACAGCACCGAGATCACGAGAACCTGCAAGAGCTGGCCTCCGGCAAAAGCGCCCACGAAATTGTCCGGGAAAATGCCGTAGATGAAATCCATCGTCGACGCGGGACCATGCCCTTTGGCAACGGCAGCGCTCGCTGCCGCAGCGGCCGCGCTGCTCGGGTGAGCGTCATGCATACCGGAGCCGATCTGCAGCAGATTGCCCCAGACCAATCCGATCGCCAGCGCCACGGTCGACAGGACTTCAAAGTAGATCAGCGCTCGCAGTCCGAGTTTGCCCACCCGTTTGATGTCACCCGCCGAGGCAATGCCATGGACAACGGTGAAGAACACCAATGGAGCAACGGCGGTCTTGATCAGTTTGAGAAAAATGTCGCCGAGGATCTTGAAGCTGGCGGCCGTTTCCGGGGCCAGAAAGCCGAACGCGATCCCCAGGACCATGGCCGCGATGACCTGGAACGTCAGGTCGCGGTAAAACGGTTTTTTACCGGTAGAAGACATGCTTGCGCTCTCATTGTTGTTATAGGGCAAAAACAGGAGGTGAAACCGCCAGCGGCCGGACGCGTGACGCTCTGCGTCCTGCCTTGAGCGTCAGCGCTTGACTGAACCTTCACGGTCCAGCGCGCGGTCGACCATCCGGGGGGCCAGACCCAGGTAATTGCACGGGTCGGTGAGGCGTTGCAGTTCCGCCAGATCCAGCCGTTCGGTGACTGCGCCTTGTGCGACCAGCGCGTCAAGCAAACTGATGTTCTGGTCGTTCGCCACGCGGCAAGCGGCATACACGACGTCGTGCGCCAATTGTCGCCCGAGTGCCGGCGCCAAACCCATCATCACCGCTTCGGCGACGATCAACCCCTGCGTCATGTTGAGGTTCCTCAACATCCGCTCAGGGCGAACCTCAAGACCGGCGAGCATGAATTTCGCCTGGCCAAGTGACGCCGCGCTGAGGGAGAAAGCTTCCGGGATGGCGATCCACTCCGCCTGCCACGGGCCGGTCGAGCGTTCGAAGTCCTGGATCATCGCGTCGAGCATCAGACCGGCCTGTTGGCGCACCCCCTTGGCAGCGGCGTACATCAGTTCACAGGAAATCGGGTTGCGTTTCTGAGGCATGGTGCTACTGGCCCCGCGTCCTTTGACGAATGGCTCGTAGGCTTCACCCAGCTCGCTGGTCATCATCATCATGACGTCGAGGGCGACCTTGCCCAGCGAGGCCGTGACCAGGCCAAGAAAGTTGAGAGTCTCGGCAAGACCGTCACGGGCTACGTGCCAGGTGGCTTGCGGCACGCCGAGGCCCAGTTCGTGCATCAGCGCTTCCTGCACGTCCAGCCCCTTGTCGCCCAGAGAGGCCAACGTTCCAGCGGCACCTGCAAACTGTCCGACCTCCACTCGCGGACGCAACTCCACCAAGCGCTCAGCGTGACGGTCGAACATGCTAAGCCACACCGCGCACTTGTAACCGAACGTGATCGGCAACGCATGTTGTAAGTGCGTACGCCCGGCCATCGGCGTGTCACGGTAACGCTGCGCCAATCCCGCCAGCAGGCCACGCACAGCCTGGATATCGCGCTCGACCAGCGCCAGGGCAGCGCGCACCTGCAGGACCACAGCGGTGTCCATGATGTCCTGAGTAGTTGCCCCCCAGTGCACGTAGCGCCCTGCCTCACCACAGGTTTTCGACAGTTGCTCCACCAGCGGCAGGATTGGATAACCGACGATTTCGGTTTCGTGCTGCATCAATGCAAGGTCCAACGACTCGAAGGTCGCCTTGGCCGCAATCTGCTCTGCAGCCTCGGCAGGGATTACGCCGCAGCGTGCTTCGGCCCGTGCCAGCGCAACCTCGACTTCGATGTAGCGCTCAATCAAGGCTCTGTCGGAAAACACCTGGCGCATTTCGGCAGTGCCAAACATGTCGCGAAATAGCGCGGAGTCAAAAACGGTAGTGGACATGGACAAGGTCTCAAATGTTGTTATTGGACGTACATATTAAATATGTCCGTACATAATTATTACCCCGTGCCCTGATACACTGTCAACTCGCTGTGGAGAGAGCTCGATGGAAGGCATCAATCAAACGCGTTACGCGGCAGTCGCCGATGACCTGATGGAAGGCATCAGCAGCGGTCGATATCCCGTAGGCTCGTTACTACCGACAGAGTTCGAGTTGTGCGAGCTGTACGCAGTGAGTCGGCACACGGTACGTGCGGCGATCACGCAGTTGCAGAATCAGGGCATGGTGTCGCGGCGAAAGCGCGTCGGCACCCGCGTGGAAGCGGATACGCCCAGCGGCGGGTATTCCCAGTCGCTGGCGTCGGTTGCTGATCTGGTGCATGTGGCCGAGACCCACATTCGCGATGTGCAGGAGGTGCGCCATTTCGTCGCCGACATCGCTCAGGCCAGGCGGCTGGGTCTGGAGCCAGGATCACATTGCTTCTGCATGTCCAGCATCAAGGTCGATGTCAACCAACGCCATTCGCCACTGTGCTGGACCGATGTCTACGCCGATGAAATCTACGCGGCGGTTATTCCATTGGCCGAGCAGTGTCCTGGCGAGCTGATCGCCGCATTGATTGAGCGGGAATTCGGACAACGGATCGATGCAGTCGACCAGCAGGTCCGACCGGTGCAACTGAATGCCGAGCTGGCGGCACGCCTGAATGCCGCTGCCGGTTCGCTGGGGCTGAACATCATTCGTCAGTATCGCGATGACAAGGGCGCATTGATCGCGGTATCGGAAACGATTTACCCGGACGATCGCTTCACCCTGGTCATGCAAATGAAACGCGAGAGGCGTGCCTCTCTCCATGATGCCTGAAGCTCCCTTCCCCTAAAAAAAAGCCCACCATCCGGTGGGCTTCCTGTTTCAGTGCATTCGTAAAAGCGTTACAGGTTGAACACCGTCACCAGCTTGGTGTTCAGGTAGGCTTCGATCGCCTCGGTGCCGCCTTCGGATCCGTAACCGGAATCCTTGACGCCGCCGAACGGCACTTCCACCAGGCCAATGCCCTGGTGGTTGATCGACAGCATGCCGGCTTCGATGCGGGTGCTGAGGATGTGGGCAGTTTTCATTGAAGTGGTGAACGCGTAGGACGCCAGACCGAATGGCACGCGGTTGGACTCATTCACGGCGTCTTCGACGGTGTCGAACGGCACCAGCAACGCCAGTGGACCAAACGGTTCTTCGCTCATGACGCGCATGTCAGTGGTCAGACCGCTAAGCACGGTGGGCTGGAAGAAGTAGCCCGGGCCGTCGATGGCCTTGCCGCCGGTGTGCAGCTTCGCGCCTTTTTCACAGGCATCGTTGACCAACGCGGACAACGCCGGGGCGCGTCGTTCGTTCGCCAGCGGGCCCATGGTGACGCCCTGCTCCAGACCGTTGCCGACTTTGACCTCCTGGGTCAGGCCAACGAACTTCTCGACGAACGCATCGAACACGCCGCGTTGCACCAGAATACGCGTCGGAGACACGCAGACCTGACCGGCGTTACGGAATTTGGCGCCTGCCAGGGTACGCGCCGCCAGATCGATATCGGCGTCGTCGAACACCAGCGCCGGCGCGTGACCACCCAGCTCCATGGTGGCGCGCTTCATATGCTGCCCGGCCAACGCTGCCAGTTGCTTGCCGACAGGCGTCGAACCTGTGAAGGTCACTTTCCTGATGGTCGGGTGGGCAATCAGGTAGCTGGAGATCTGCGCCGGATCGCCGTACACCAGGCCGATCACACCCGCGGGAACGCCAGCGTCGATGAAGGCGCGGATCAGTTCCGCAGGCGAAGCCGGGGTTTCTTCCGGTGCCTTGACGATGATCGAGCAACCCGCTGCCAGCGCCGATGACAACTTGCGCACGACCTGGTTGATCGGGAAGTTCCACGGCGTGAACGCCGCGACCGGACCGACCGGTTCCTTGATGACTTTCTGTTCCACGGACACGTTGCGTGACGGCACCAGACGGCCATACGCACGACGGCCCTCTTCGGCCAGCCAGTCGATGATGTCGGCGGCAGCCAGGGTTTCCATGCGCGCCTCGGCCAGCGGCTTGCCCTGCTCCTGGGTCATGATGCTGGCGATGTTATCGACCCGGTCACGCAGCAGATTGGCGGCTTTTTGCATGATCTTGTAGCGGTCATAGGCCGGGGTGCTGCGCCAGGTTTCAAAACCACGCTCGGCGGCAGCCAGCGCCTGATCCAGATCGGCAATGCCGGCGTGGGCAACCGTGCCCAGGGTTTCGCCCGTCGCCGGGTTGATCACGGCAAGGGTGCGGCCGTCTTCACTGGCTCGCCATTGGCCATCGATATACAGCTGAACGTCTGGGTACATAAGAAGCTCCGGGTGCGCCTGCATCAGGCGGGAGATTTGAAAAAGCAAGCCGGGCAATTTACGGGCATATGCCAGCAATGGTCAAGACTGGTCCGGCGTTGTCTGACGAGGATGACGTGAAAGGCTGTCTCAACAAAACTGCATGAGTTGCTCCGCGTAAGCCTTCAAGACTTCGCGCTGCATCAGAAAGCTGGCGTATTTGCCTTCGCGAACCGTGGAAATCAAACCGGCGCGTTCCAGTTCCTTGGTGTGATGAGACACCGTTGCGGCGCTCACTGGATGGACCTTAAGCAGCTCGGCACAGGGAACCGGTTCGGTCGACCCGCCGATCTGCGCCAGAATCTGATAACGCCTGCGGTCCGCCAATGCCCGGGAGATCAGGGCGATTTGCAGATCGGTCAACGGAAATTGATAAGCCGTGCTCATGAAGATCAGTAAACCCCAGTTGGAACCTCCTTGTCGGGACCTGTTGGTTGAGAGTCATGCCGACCACTGCAGACCTCTCTGAATGTCACGCCCCGAATTCGACGCCAGCCGACGACTCAGGTTCACCGGCAACAGCATAAGCGCCTGGCGCAGACCTGCGTACCCTTTTCTGGCATTCTGCGCGCCCTTTTACTCCGACCTCACGTTCAACTCATGTACGCATTTTGTACACAACTTCTGAATAAATTGTTTTTCCATGTGTCGACATGTTGTACAGTCGAGAAAGCTGACCTCATAGACAGTTTTTGTATGCACGTCAGTGCAGCGTCACGTGCAAAGCCCATGACCGTATAACAACAAATGGCAGGCTAACCATGACCACACCCCAAAACAGTTCCTCGTCTCGCCACGTATCCTCCAGAACCAGAACCGACCTGATCTACGGGCTCAACGACCGCCCGCATTTCGCCGCCGCGATATTTGCCGCGTTGCAGCACGTGCTCGCCAGCTTCGTCGGCATCATCACGCCCACGCTGATCGTCGGCAGCGTGCTGGGACTGGAAAGCGAGGTCCCCTACCTCATCAGCATGGCGCTGTTCGTGTCCGGCCTGGGCACCTTCGTGCAGGCTAAACGCTTCGGCCCAATCGGTTCAGGCTTGCTGTGCCTGCAGGGCACCAGTTTTTCATTTCTCAGCGTGATCCTCAGCGCCGGCTTTCTGGTGAAGAGCCGTGGCGGCGGCACCGAGGACATTCTCTCGACCATTTTTGGGGTGTGCTTTTGCGCCGCCTTCGTCGAAGTTGTACTGAGCCAGTTCATCGGCAAGCTTCGCAAGCTGATCACCCCCGTCGTCACCGGCACCATCATCACCCTGATGGGGCTGTCGCTCTTGAAGGTCGCCATGACCGACATGGCGGGCGGCTTCGGCGCCACTGACCTGGGATCGACCAGCAACCTGGGGCTGGCTGCACTGGTGCTGGGCACCATTGTCGTCCTCAATCGTTTCAATATTCCGTTGCTACGCCTGAGCGCGATCATCATTGGCCTGACCCTGGGCTTCCTGGTGGCCTGGTACATGGGACGCGTGGACTTCGCGCACATGCCGCAGGTGCCGGTCATGAGCATTCCGGTGCCGTTCAAATACGGCTTCTCGTTCGACCTGCTGGCATTCATCCCGATCGCGGTGATCTTTCTGGTGTCGCCACTGGAAGCGGCAGGCGACCTGACGGCCAACTCGATGATCTCTCAGCAACCCGTCAGCGGGCCAGTCTACATCCGCCGGATCAAATCAGGTCTGTTGGCGGACGGTCTGAACTCGGCGATGGCGGCCACGTTCAACAGCCTGCCTATGGTTACGTTCGCGCAGAACAACGGGGTGATCCAGTTGACGGGCGTGGCCAGCCGCTACGTGGCGTTTTTCATCGCCGGGATTCTGGTCCTGCTGGGCCTGTTTCCCATTATTGGGGCGGTCCTCCAGCTCATGCCCAAGCCGGTGTTGGGCGGCGCGACGTTGATCATGTTCGGCACCGTTGCCGTCGCAGGCATCAAGATTCTGTCCGAAGCGGGGCTACACCGTCGGAACATGCTGATCGTGGCGATATCCTCGGGCATGGGCCTCGGCGTCGCGGCGGTGCCGGAGGTGTTGCGCGAGCTACCCAAAGCGTTGCACAACATCTTTGAATCGCCGATCACTGTAGGTGCATTCTGCGCGATCCTGCTCAATATCTTCCTGCCGGAAGAGCACGTCGAGGACGAACTGACCGAATTCGACCCGGAAGCCTCCACGCTCAAGGTTTTGCAGGACCCGGCACAGGGTGCCGAAAACAGCACAGAAACAGAACCTCTCCCCGCACGGGCGGTCGCACAGTTGAACCGCTAGGCTCCTTGGCAGGGACGCATTCGCGCCCCTGCCCGGCCTCGGCATCTGGAGCACCACGATGCAGCTACGCCACATCCGTACCCTTTCTGCCTGCTTGCTGATTCTGGCATTGAGCGCCTGCGCGCTGTTCCCCAACCGCGATCCGTTGAACATCAATGTGGTAGGCATCGACCCGCTGCCGGGGCAGGATCTGGAAATCCGGTTTGCCGTGAAACTGCGTTTGCAGAACCCCAATGACACGGACATTCAGTACGACGGCGTGGCCTTGAACCTGGACGTCAACGGCAAGCTGCTGGCCTCGGGCGTGAGCGACCAGAAAGGCACGATCACGCGGTTTTCAGAGGGGGTTTTGACCGTGCCGGTGACCGTGTCAGCCTTCGCAGCACTGCGTCAGGCAGTCGGCCTGACGGAGAAGCAGAGCCTGGACAACCTGCCGTACGAATTGCACGGCAAGCTGGCAGGCGGGCTGTTTGGCACGATGCGGTTTTATGACAGCGGGACCTTGAGCCTGCCACAACCGGCCAGTGGCAGCTGGTGAATGACACCCGCCCCTTGTAGAAGCGCTTGTCCGCGATTTCAACAGGTCGGCTACCAAGATATCGGCTGACATGACGCAATCGCGGGCAAGCGCACGGCTACAGGTGGC
>NZ_FOEO01000058.1 GCF_900110765.1 Pseudomonas sp. NFACC02 | reverse complement strand
AAGCCACGCTCCTACGCCTTCCAGGCAGAAGCAAGGCTGTGCCAAGCATAACGTGTGTTCCCTCCGCCCAGACTCGGGATTGAAGAGGGTTCGCGGCTTTTGATTCTGGCCGGATGCCGTAGGAGCGTGGCTTGTCCCGCGATCTGCCGCGCAGCGGTAGCAAAATCAGACGACTCGGTAGTACCTGACACACCGTGTTCACCGGATTTGCTGCCGGTTCCCGGCAGATCGTCCGAGTGCGGCCCAGAGCAAGCGCGCTCCTACAGTTAAGAATGCGAGCAGACGATTGATGCACGTACCAAAAAAGCGAAGGGCGTTAGCTCCAGCCCGCGTTACTCTTTTACGCGACAGTTCAGACCACACAGAACGCGACTTGGGTGCAGGCCGAACGCAGGCGGTGCGGAGTGGGTCGAGCGGCATGGATGCCGCGAGAGCCGCCCCCGGCCATGGATGGCCGATGGCGGCGGACCCACGGAGCATCGCCGGAGTTGAGGGAACCCGACGAAGTCGGGCCTAGCCAGGAGCTGGACCCTTGGTTACTTGGGGTCTTTTCAAGTAACCCGCCGAAGGCGGAACGCTTCTGCCGTTAGGCAGAACCAAAGACGTGCATCACTATAGAAAACGGATATACCCACCGATCTAGGCGCCACCCACAAAACAGCGCATTTAAAACGGCGCTGCACACTCAAACCGCAACCGCTCCCCCGAAACAGGATGAGTAAACGTCAACATGCTCGCGTGCAGACATAACCGCGGATAGGCCGCCAACGCCTCGGGATGTGCATATAGTCCGTCCCCCAACAACGGATGCCCGATCGACAACATGTGCACCCGCAACTGATGCGAACGCCCGGTGATCGGTGTCAGTTCGACCCGACAATGCGTGTCATAACGCTCCAGTACCTTCCAGAACGTCAGCGCATGCTTGCCGAACTCATGGTCCACCACATGCCGGGGCTTGGTCGGCGGGTCATACCGCAGGGGGAGGTCGATGCTGCCGCTGTCCAGTTCGGGCTGCCCCCAGGCCAGCGCGGTGTACGCCTTTTCGGTTTCCCGGTCGTGAAACTGACGAGACAGCTCACGGTGCGTATCCGCATCGCGGGCCAGCAGGATGATCCCGGACGTTTCCCAGTCCAGCCGATGGACGATCCGTGCCTCGGGGTAGCCGTTTTCCTGCAAGCGCGTGATCAGGCAGTCCTTGTTGTCGTCGGCGCGACCAGGCACCGAAAGCAACAGGGTGGGTTTGTTCACCACCAGCACGGCATCGTCCTGATGGAGAATGTGAACATTGGACAGCGGCATCAAACAGCCTCGTAGCTAAAGGTCTCTTCGCAAAATAGACCCGTTGAAAACACCAACGGCGGCTCGCTCACCCGCGCCCCGCAAAGGGTTCGGGTGACCGAGCCGCCGTGGCGACTGCCTGTTCGATCAACGATCAGGCAGGGTGATATTGAGTTCCAGAATCGAGCAGCTGCCGTCGTTTTCCAACGCGACATGTACGTCATCGTTGCCGATATTGACGTATTTGCGGATGACCTCCACCAGTTCCTTCTGCAAGGCTGGCAGGTAATCCGGAGTGCTGCGTTGGCCGCGTTCGTGCGCCACGATGATCTGTAGACGCTCTTTCGCTACCGACGCGGTGCTTGGCTTTTTGTTGGCACGAAAGAAGTCAAAAATACTCATTAATTACCCCCGAACAGACGTTCGAAAAATCCTTTTTTCTGTACGTCCAGGAAGCGGTGCTCGCGGTCTTTGCCCAGCAGGCGGTCGACGGCATCGCTGTACGCCTGGCCGGCGTCGCTCTGGTCGTCGAGGATGACCGGCACGCCCTGGTTGGAAGCCTTGAGCACAGCCTGGGATTCAGGAATCACGCCCAGCAGGGTGACGGCCAGGATTTCCTTGACGTCTTCCACGCCCAGCATCTCGCCCTTGCTGACACGCTCAGGGTTGTAACGGGTCAGCAGCAGGTGTTCCTTGATCGGGTCTTCGTTGCGCTCGGCACGACGCGACTTGCTGGCCAGCAGGCCCAGCATGCGGTCCGAGTCACGTACGGAGGACACTTCCGGGTTGGTCACGACGATCGCTTCGTCGGCGAAGTACATCGCCAGGTGAGCGCCCGTCTCGATACCGGCAGGGGAGTCGCAGACGATGTACTCGAAGGATTCCTTGAGTTCCATCAGGACCTTTTCCACGCCTTCTTTGGTCAGCGCTTCCTTGTCACGGGTCTGGCTTGCGGCCAGTACGTACAGACCTTCGATCTTCTTGTCTTTGATCAGGGCCTGTTGCAGGTTCGCTTCGCCGTTGACCACGTTGACGAAGTCATAAACGACGCGACGCTCGCAACCCATGATCAGGTCGAGGTTACGCAGGCCGACGTCGAAGTCGACGATCACTGTTTTGTGGCCGCGCAGAGCGAGGCCTGTACCGATAGCGGCGCTGGTGGTGGTCTTGCCCACACCACCCTTGCCGGATGTAACCACGAGAATCTTGGCCAAGGTGAATCACCCCTAGAGGAAAAGGATTTTTAGTCCCTGAAGAGCCCCTCGTGACACAGCGTGATGCGAGCAACGGTGGAGACACGCGCCTGATGGAGGCTCATGTTTCGAGAAAACAAATGAATTTCCCGGATTTCCTTTCCCTTTGCATCGTTTTCGCAATGAATCAGAGTGGCTTTGAAAATGGCGCAGTATCCGTTAAAGACGGGTGATGTTCAACACGTCGCCGGACAGACTGACCTGCACCCCGGCCCCCCACAGAGGATCTCTGCGCAGGTCTTCGGAAACCTTGTATTGCCCGGCGATGGAGACCAGTTCGGCCACCATTTGCTGGCAGAAAATCCGCGCTTTGGTGTCGCCTTTGATGCCCGCCAGTGCCCGACCTCGCATGGGACCATACACATGGATGTTGCCATCGGCGAGAAGTTCCGCGCCGGGGCTGACGGAGGAAATCACCACAAGGTCCGAACCCTGGGCATAAATCTGCTGACCACCGCGCACGGGAGCCGTGATTATCTTGGTCGGCTTGATCAGAGGCTCGGGTGGTTTTTCGATGACTTCGGGCTTTTTCCTGACTTCGCCTTCCGTCGGATCGAGCGGTCGTTCCCGCGCACCCGACGGTGGCAGGACGGGCAGGTCGATGGCAATGGCGGCCGCAATGTCTTCAATGCGATTGGCGCGAATGGCCAGTGTACGCAGACCGTGCTGGCGGCAGATGCGCATCATCGCCGGGAGATCGATCGCGCCTTCGTTGGGCGGCAGCTTGTCCAGTGCCAGCACCAACGGGGTGTTGCTGAAGAAATTCGGCGCCTGGGCGACTTTTGCCGCCAATTGACGATCCAGCGCTTCGAGGTTGTTGCGGCCCAGCTCCAGCACGGTGATGGCCAGCATACTGCCCTTCAACTGGAACACGGGATCCTTGTCTTGCAATTCGATTTGGCTCATGTCGGCATACAGCGGCTTGTCGCTAAAAGTGCCGAGACTTATAACGAGAACGCCCGCGAGTCGCAAGGGAGCGGCAACCGATGAACCGCCACCGATCCGGTCGAGACGATGTAGAATGCCCGCCTTTGCCCTGACGGAAGCTGTAATGGATCGCCCGCGTTTTCGAGCTCAATTTCTTCATCCTCGCTACTGGCCGCTCTGGCTGGGGCTGGGTCTGCTCTGGCTGGTCGTGCAGTTGCCGTTTCGAGTGCTGTTGGCCATTGGTCGGGCGCTTGGCGCGATCATGTATTACTTCGCCACCGACCGCCGGATCATTGCCGCGCGCAATCTTGAACTGTGCTTCCCGCATTACTCCAAGGCCGAACGCAAGCGTTTGCTCAAAGAGAACTTCGCCTCCACCGGCATCGCCTTTTTCGAAATGGCCATGAGCTGGTGGTGGAGCCCGCAACGGCTGGCCCGGCTGGCCCATATCGAAGGCCTGGAGCATCTCAAGCAGCCGCAGCTTGAAGGCCAGGGCGTGATCCTGATGGCGCTGCATTTCACCACCCTTGAAATCGGCGCCGCATTGCTCGGCCAGCAACACACCATTGACGGCATGTACCGCGAGCACAAGAACGCGTTGTTCGATTATGTGCAGCGCCGGGGCCGTGAGCGTCACAACCTGGATTCCATCGCCGTTGAGCGCGAGGACGTTCGCGGGATGATCAAGCAACTGCGCAAGGGCCGGGCCATCTGGTACGCACCGGATCAGGATTACGGTGCCAAGCAAAGCATCTTCGTGCCGTTGTTCGGCATTCCGGCGGCCACGGTGCCTGCCACCAGCAAGTTCGCGACCCTTGGCCGCGCGCGGGTGGTGCCGTTTACCCAGGAGCGTCTGGCGGACGGCAGTGGTTACCGACTGGTGATTCACCCGCCGTTCGAGAACTTCCCCGGTGAAAGCGATGAGGCCGACTGCCTGCGCATCAATCAGTGGGTCGAGCGCGCGGTGACGGCATGCCCCGAGCAATACCTGTGGGCGCATCGGCGTTTCAAAAGCCGACCGCCGGGCGAGCCGAAACTGTATAAAAAGCGTGGTTGAACCCCAGGGCCGAACCTTCATGACGACAAGCGCAACAGAACAAGAAACCGTCAGCAGCGCTTCAACCGGGTCGCAGATCCCGAATGCCATCGAGCCGGTCACCGGTCTGATCCTGTCCGGCGGCGGAGCCCGCGCGGCTTATCAGGTTGGCGTGCTTGCGGGCATTGCCGACTTGCTCCCGGTGGGCGCGAAGAACCCTTTTCCCGTGATCGTCGGCACCTCGGCAGGCGCGATCAACGCGGTGAAGCTCGCCAGCGGCGCGGCGCAGTTTCGTACCGCCATTCATGAACTGACTGACTTCTGGCAGGGCTTTCGCAGCCATCAAGTGCTGCGCAGCGACTGGGCCGGCGTGATTCGTCAGGCGGCGCGGTTCTTCGGGCGCAGTTTATTGGGCATCGGTCGCCAACAAGTGCCTGTGGCGCTGCTCAACAGTTCGCCGCTGAAGGACCTGCTCACCGAGCGGCTGAATCTCGACGGAATCGACGAAGCCATCGAGGCCAGGCATCTGCGGGCGGTGGCAGTCACTGCGTTTGGCTATGAGTCGGGTCAAGCTGTGACCTTCTATCAGGGGAAGGGCAGCATTGACGCCTGGTTGCGGCATCGACGGATCGGCTTGCCGACCAGGCTGACGGTCAATCACCTGCTGGCCAGTTCGGCGATTCCTTTGCTGTTCGCGCCGGTCAGGCTGGAACACGAATACTTCGGCGATGGTGCGGTGCGTCAGTCGGCGCCCATCAGTCCGGCCTTGCACCTGGGGGCCAATCGCGTGCTGGTGGTCGGCGTCAGTGGCAACCCGCGCGGACTGGGCGCGAACACGCCGAGGCAGCGCGCGGTGAGTGGTGTGCAGCCGACTCTGGCCCAGATTGGCGGGCACCTGCTCAACAGCACGTTCATCGACAGCCTCGAGAGCGACATCGAGTTACTCGAACGGCTGAACCTGCTGAGCCGCATGCTGCCACCCCAGACGCCCCATGAGCCTTCACCTCAAGTCTCGGAGCAACCGACGCCCGCGCAGTCGCTTGCGCCAGTCGAGGTGCTGGTGATCTCTCCCAGCCAACCCATTGATGAAATCGCCGCCCGCCATCGCCGCGAACTGCCGCCTGCGTTGCGCACGTTTCTGCGCGGCCCGGGCGCGACCAAGACCAGCGGGGCAGGGGTGCTGAGTTATCTGCTGTTCGAATCGGGGTATTGCAGTGAGCTGATCGAACTGGGCCGCCGCGATGCGATGGCCCAGAAGGAACAACTGATGAGGTTTTTGCGGCTGGATTGACACAGTTCTGTGTCAGGCACACTGAATCTGTAGGAGCCGGCTTGCTGGCGAACGCAGTGTTTCAGTCACCTGATTCAGCGCTGGATATACCGCATTCGCCAGCAAGCCGGCTCCCACACCCAAGAGTGACTCAGGTATTACGCCGTCAGCTTGTCATCCCGAAAATCGCGCAGCGCCTGTTCGATCTCTTCACGGCTGTTCATCACGAACGGCCCGTATTGCACGATCGGCTCGCCCAGCGGTTTACCGGCAATCAGCAGCACCCTGCTGTCGACCGATGCGGTCAGTTGAAGCTCGCCGTTCTCGGACATTCGAGCCAGACGGCTCTTGCCGAGTTTCTGCGGTTGACCGGCGATTTCCACCTCACCTTCGTACACATACAGCAGCACACGATGACCTTCCGGAACCTTTGGGGCGATGCTCGCGCCGGCCGGCATATGGAAGTCGAAGTACTGCGGCTCAGTGTCCGGACGCTGCACCGCGCCGGCCTGTTGCGTCTGACCGTCGTCGAACTGCCCGGCGATGACGACCACGTCGACGCCGTTTTGCGTGGTGACCCGTGGGATGCGTTCCGGCTGGATATCATCGTAACCCGCGTCGCCCATCTTCGATTTACCGGGAAGATTCAGCCATAGCTGGAAGCCGCGCATCACGCCTTCTTCCTGTTCCGGCATTTCGCTGTGGATCACCCCGCGCGCAGCGGTCATCCATTGCACGCCACCGCCTTGCAGCAGGCCAACGTTGCCCATGTGGTCTTCGTGGCGCATGCGGCCTTCGAGCATGTAGGTCACCGTCTCGAAACCACGGTGCGGGTGCGGCGGGAAGCCGGCGATGTAGTCGTCAGGTTTGTCGGAACCGAATTCGTCGAGCATCAGAAACGGGTCGAACGACTCGACACCGGGACCGCCGAAGACGCGTGTCAGCTTGACGCCTGCGCCGTCAGAAGTCGGTTGACCGGCCTGGATCGACAGCACTTTACGTAATTGAGTCATAAGGCTCACTCCGGAACAGGTGGGAATGGCGCCTATGGTATGCCTGTTAAGGCGATAGATGGTTGACGATTTTGCGGGGGATTGATCGGCTGGTTAGATGGATCTGGCGCGCTATCACCCTTTTTGTGGGAGCCGGCTTGCTGGCGAATGCGGTGGATCAACAACATCGATGGTGAATGAACCACCGCATTCGCTGCCCTCGTAACCTCGGACGGCTCCTACATGGACATTGATTTACCTACTCCGAAATCTGCAACTTGCGCGCCTCGGTGTACACGTATCGCACCTTCTCGTATTCGAACGGCGAGTCCATCTGTCCATAACGGAAGCTGGTGGTGTAACGGCGGTCGATCGCGCGCAGCAGGTAGAGCTCCGGATGGTCCTCGCTGACTTGCGCGACGTTCAGGAAGTTGATCTGCGATTCGGCGGTGAAGTCGAACACCAGGCCACCAGTGTCACGGAAGTTCGACGGGCCAAGGATCGGCAGGACGAAGTATGGACCGGCAGGCACACCATAGAAGCCCAGGGTCTGACCGAAGTCTTCACTCTGCTTGGTCAGGCCCATCATGGTCGCCGGATCCCACAGGCCTGCGATGCCAATCGTGGTGTTAATGATCAAACGCCCTGTCGTGGACATCGACCGCTTGCCCTTGAACTGCAGCAGGCTGTTCAGCAGGTTGGGGATGTCGCCCAGGTTGCTGAAGAAATTGCTGACGCCGGTGCGGACAAAGCTGGGCGTGATGTATTTGTAGCCGTTGACCACGGGCAGAAAGATCCACTCATCGAACCGGTAGTTGAAGTGGTACACCCGACGGTTCCACGACTCCAGTGGGTCATAGACGTTGAGCGCGTTGAGCGAGGAACGCTCGAACTCCTGCGCATCCAGCCCGGGGTTGAATTTCAGGGACTTCAATGGCTCGGTGAAACCGTCGTCGCTGTCATGGCGCTGCACGGGGGCGGCCTTGGAGACGATCGGCGCATCGGCCGCATGAACGGCGCCTGCACAGAGCAGGGCGGCAATAAGCAATAGACGTTTAGCCACGGAAAAACTCCAGCATGGCGTCGCTGTTGACGCGATAGTTCATGTTGCCGCAATGACCGCCATACGGATAAACGGTG
This sequence comes from Pseudomonas sp. NFACC02, assembly GCF_900110765.1. GTDB lineage: Bacteria > Pseudomonadota > Gammaproteobacteria > Pseudomonadales > Pseudomonadaceae > Aquipseudomonas. Next base: position 19,297 of record NZ_FOEO01000058.1, on the reverse strand, counting down.
AGGCGATCGCCAAAGGTCTTGCGCAGAAATCCGAGGTCGCCCGGGCCGAGGATCAGGTCATCGGCGTTGTGCATCACGGCAATTTTCTTGCTGGTGCTCAGGTAATCCTTCAGGGCGTACAGACTGACCTGATCGATCAGTTGCAGCAGGCTGCCACCATCCGTGCGGGCACGCCACATCGGGATCACCTGCTCGGTCACGTAACAGTCGAAATCGCACTGCAGCGCGCGCTTGAGGAACGGCGTCAGGCTGGTGCCTTCACTGATCGGCGTCTTGGGCGGCGTGATCAGGCCTCGGCGGTTGATCAGGTCCGACGTAAACGCAATGTCGGCGGCCGAGAAACGGAACGAGGTGCCGATCAGCATCGCCATTTGCTCATTGGACAGGTGCTGCTTGGACTGCTGGAAGTCGTACAGCAATGCGTCGTTAAGGTCGATGTAGCCTTTGTCGCGGAAGTAGCGGGTCAGTTTTTGCAGCACCAGTTCATAAAAGGTGGTGCTGTTGGTGATGCCCTTGACCTCGGTCTGGACCAGTTTGTCCAGGTTGGTGATGGAGGTGTAGAGGTTCACCGGCGGGTTGATCAGCAGCACCTTCTTGAAGTTGAAGCTTCTGCGGGTTTCATCGAGTTTGCTGACAAAGGCCGCGTCCAGTGCGCCGAGGCTGTAGCCGCTGAGGTAATACTCGGTGACTTGCAGTTTGCTCTGCTGGGCACGCACGGCCTGCATCACGCGGTAGAGGTCTTCGGCGTCTTCGGAGGTAACGCCGGGTGTGGCGAAGCGTGAGGCAGCGCTCATGAAGTCGTAGCTGGTGGGCGACGAAAGCTGTACGACGTTGTAGCCCGCTCCGTAGTAAAGCCGCTTCAGATACTCGTTGAGGGTGCTGTTGTACGGGGCGCCAGTACCGGCGATCAGGAAGATCAGCGGAGCAGGCTTGTCCTGTTTCGCCAGGCGGTAGTGCAGTTTCTTCACTGCCCAGAAGTTGTCGGGGAGTGTGAATTCGCGATCGGGGCGCAGGGTCAGGCTGTAGTCGTCCTGATCGATGTCAGCGTCCTCGGGCACCTTGGCACGCAGATCAGGCGGCGTGGTCGCAATGGTCGCTTCGAACGGGTTGGTCAGTGGGAAGCCATAGCTGGACGGATCGATGTCGACCGCCATCACGGACGCACTCAAGAACAAGCCGCCTGAGAAGGCGGCGAGGCGCAGAAAACGAAGCATGACTAAATCCCTTGGGAAAGAAGTGCTGTTGAGATACGCAGGCTATGACACGGGTGTAGTGCCAAAGTGCCGTGCTGGCAAGTAACCCCGGTAAAGACCCTAGGCGACAATACACGTTCTGGCACTTCTGGCGTGTCCGGTTGTGCTTTTAATGTGAAGCGGTTTCTGTCTACAGGCGGCTGCGGCTATGCTGGCTGCCGTTTTCCAGAACTGGGGTGTTCCGTGTCGCGTCGTTTGCCGCTGGTTGTTCTGCTTGTGGTGCTGGCCCTGTGGCTCGCTGCCTTGTATGGGCTGCGTTATGGACTGATGGAAGACGTGCAGTGGGTCGGGCTGTGTTCCGAAGGCGCCGCGAGATGGCAATGTCAGGTGCGTGCGAACCTGGGCCTGATGATTCATTTCGGGGTGTTTGGCTGGGGCGCGTTGGTTGCCTCGGTTATCGCATTTTTTGTGCCGCGCCGGTCTGGCTGGGCACTGGCGCTCGGTGGATTACTGCTGGGGATGCTGGCGCTGGTGTTGTATTCGGCAAGTCTTGCGGTGTTCGCCGTGGTGATTGCTGGATTGCGACTGGTGCGGCCGACAAACGTACGCCCCTGAAAAAGCCAACCGCCAGACAGCATAAAGGGGAGCCGAGGCTCCCCCTTAAATCGTTGCACGTGCTCTTTTTTTATTGTTTTAGGGCGGTCTGTTGTTGTTTTTGGCGACCTGTCCCTTTACAGCGTTCTTCAGTGATCCCCATCCGGGATACAAGAGCAAACGTATTTTTTTGAGCGCTGATCTGCTTTGATCCGATTCGCTTGTGGCGAAGATCCAACCCGTTCTGGACGCTACCTGAAGGTAGTTTTATTGTTCTCTGTCGGGCTGCGAGGCCAAGACCTCGGTAAAGCACCTCTACTCCAAAAAAATCTGTTGGCTGCGTCTCTGTACCGTTGTTCTTGTTATGTCAGAGCCGATTCATCTTATTTTTATTGGGTTTTCACATTTTGTTCTTGTTATGCAGAAGATATAGCAGGTGTCGTGCCAGTTTTTAAAAATCCTTATAAATCAATTGCTTGTTTGGTCTGTTGATTCTCGGCACCGATTTTTCACCCCCATTCTGTTTCCGTGTTACCCGTATTCTGTTTTGGAATCCCGCCATCGGTAACACAATGTGTTTCGCCTGCGTTCACCCTGGCGCGCGCTCTGTTTCGGGTAATGACGCCGTCTGCAGGTTGCGCGACGGCGTCGATACCTTAACGCTGCGCCACAGCGCCAGTGCCATTAGCACGCTGACCACCGCCCACGCCCACGCTTGTGGATTGCTCAGGCCCTCGCGGAACAGTTGCGGGACGATGCCCAGACCCACGATAAACGCCAGCAAAGCGATTTCCCGACGCGGCGCACTCACGGGCCTGGCCAGATAGAAGAAGGCAGGAAGCCACAGGGTCGCGGTGGCGAAGCTGCGGTAACGCGGATCGAACACCATCGCCAGCATCATGACCGCCCCGGCGAACCCGGCCGCACCCAGCCACCACGCGGCGCGGGATTCGAACCAAATGAACGCGCGTCCCCGCCAGCCGGCTCGTTCGCTCAGCGTCAATGCCGCGTGGGCCAGTACCACCAGATTGAGCACAATCAGCGTAATCGCCCACAGGTATTCACCTGTAAACCGGCTGGTGACCCGCGCCAGCTCGCCCCATGTACCGATGCAGGCCGCGCCGAACACCGCGAGCAGCGGCAGAATCAAGGCACTGCGCGCGTGCGTTACCGGACCGGCCAGTGCCAGTGTCGCCACGCTGATCGCCCCGCTTACCACCAGCCAGAACGGCCACCAGGGCAGGTTCGACACCGGGCCCGCCAATACGCCTTTATCCTGGCGATCCGCGTCGAACAGCCCCCAGTAACCGCCGACGGCGCCTTCGGCTTCCCGTTTCCAGGGCTGATCAAAGGCTTCGATCAGGTTGTAATGCCAGCCATTCTGTTCGGCCATCGCGACAAAACCACGGATGAACTTCGCTTCGTTGACCCGGCTCGGCAACGCTGTCTCTCGCTGACGCCCTTCACTGGGCCAGCCGGTTTCGCCAATCAGAATGTCCTTGGGGGCGAACCGGCTGCCGAAGGTCTGACGGATCTGCGCCACGTGGGCCAGCGCGTCATCGATCCCTTTCGGATCGTCTTCCCAGTAAGGCAGCAGATGAATAGTCAGGAAGTCCACGGCGGGCGCAACCTCCGGGTACTGCAGCCAGTACTCCCAGACGTCGGCGTAGGTCACCGGCTGCTTGACCTGGGCCTTGACCCGATCAATCAGTTTCACCAACTGCGCGCCTGTCACCTCTTTGCGTAACAGCGTTTCGTTACCTACGATCACGGCGGTGACAACATCCGGGTAGGCGTTGGCGGCCGCAATCAGCGCCTTGACCTCCTTGTCGGTGTCCACGGGGTTGGCGTTCACCCAAGCGCCCAGCATGACTTTCAACCCATGTTTGCGCGCCAGTTCAGGGATCGCCTCCAGGCCGGTCATCGAGTAGGTCCGAATGCACTCGAAGCGTGTCGCCAGCAGCGCAAGGTCGGCATCCATGCGCGCCGGACGCAAAGTAAAGGGCTGATCGAACGGCGATTGATCCTTGTCGAACGGCGTGTAGGAGGCGCATTGCAGCTTGTGAGTCGGGGTTGCGGCGTCCGGCAAAACCACCGGTTTGCCGAGCCAATACCAATAGCCGGACAGGGCGAATAGAGCAATCAGACAGGAGAAAAGGTAGAGAGCGACAGGCGAACGGGAGGTGGCGGGCATGATCGGGCCGAGAGGGGACAGAGGGCCGCAGTCTATCAAGCCAACGCGATTACATCTGTAGGAGCGTGGCTCGTCCCGCGATCTGCCGGGAACCGGCAGTAAAATCTGAAGGGTTGGTCATCGCTGGCACACCCAAGTCGTCTGGTTTACGACTTATTCTCAGCCGATCGCGGGACAAGCCAAGCTCCTACTCGTGAGTGCGACACAGGCTATTAAACGAGCCATGCAATTTTCGGACGGACTGCCGCCCTTTTTACGACCTGTTTGTCGTTGATGGCCCGGTGATGTCGTTTCCCGGTGCCTGAGTGTCGCCCAGAGGAAAGGGGCAAGGCCGGTGCAGGTTGATGATCGGTTCGTCAACGCAGCGAGTGCGGCTGCGCAGGCAAGTGGTTGAAGCGTAAAAGGTGCGCGACGCGCCAAACGTGGGCGCAGGTCGCGGCCTTATAAGAACTTTAACGATTCCCGACCGCCGTCGGGTTCAGGACTACCGGGGAAGTAACGATGAAGATTCGAAATATCCTGGGTGCGGGTGCCGCTCTGGCCCTTGCCATCAGTTCCACGCTGGCCGTTGCCGCTGACAAACCGGAGCTGAGCATCGGCTATGTCGATGGTTGGTCTGACAGTGTCGCCACCACGAACGTGGCTGCCGAGGTCATCAAGGAAAAGCTGGGCTACCCTGTGAAGCTGCAGGCCGTGGCTGCCGGGATCATGTGGCAGGGCGTGGCGACCGGCAAGCTGGACATGATGCTGTCCGCCTGGTTGCCTGTGACCCACGGTGAGTACTGGGCCAAGAACAAGGACAAGGTCACCGACTACGGTCCGAACTTCAAGGACGCCAAAATCGGTCTGATCGTGCCCGAATACGTTAAAGCCAACTCTGTGGCGGACCTGAAGACCGACGACTCCTTCAAGAAGAAAATTGTCGGCATCGACGCCGGTTCAGGCGTGATGATCAAGACCGACCAGGCGATCAAGGATTACGGCCTGGATGGCTACAAACTTCAAGCGAGTTCCGGCGCCGGCATGATTGCCGAACTGACCCGCGCTGAGAACAAGAAGGAATCCATTGCCGTGACAGGCTGGGTACCGCACTGGATGTTTGCCAAGTGGAAACTGAAGTTCCTGGAAGATCCAAAAGGCGTTTACGGTGCTGCTGAAACGGTCGACAGCATCGGCAGTCTCGAACTGGCCAAGAAAGCGCCTGACGTGGCTGACTTCCTGAAGAAGTTCCAGTGGGCCAGCAAGGATGAGATCGGCGAAGTCATGCTCGCCATCCAGGACGGCGCCAAGCCTGAAGCCGCCGCCAAGGACTGGGTGGCCAAACACCCTGATCGCGTCAAAGAGTGGACCGGTAAGTAAGCTGTCATAAAAATTTAAAGTTCAGGAAACCGCCTGGTGAGTGATTGCCAGGCGGTTTTTTTGTGAGCGTTTTTAAACGGATTCGCGATTGGCGTTATTGCAATCAGGAATATCCAATACGTACTTCGCTGTTTTTTAAAGATATTTAATGACTTCAGATGCGAAGCGTGATGCAGGGGTTGGGGGCCGCGTGATCAAAGGCTGCTTCACTTCAGAGGGATGAGGTCACTGAGAAAAGGAGTTTCGATATGAAAGGTCACAAAGATGTTTTTCCGGTTAGAGAACGATTCCACGTCGATTTGAAGTTTTCCGATGCAAGCGAGGTTCGCCCCATGTCAGTAGAACCGTCGGACAACACGTCGGATGGTTTGAGCTTGGCCACCCCGGATGCTGAGGAAGATTTTTCCAGCCTGCCGGAGTATCCGGGGGTGTGGGGCGGCCGGGATATGCTGGACATGCCGGAGCTCAAGCATTTTTCAGTGCGAAACCGCTATGAACCCGGCTGGAATACCTCGATTCAGAGCGACAGGATTTCCGGGGCGAAACTGAAGGGCGTTCATCAGTTTTTCATGGGCGTACCCGGGACGGAAATCGTATTCCATAAAGACTGGAAAGCGGTTCTGATCGAAGTGATCTGGAGCGCCCAACGGGGTCATGAAGCCCCGGAGCCTATTGCAAGATTCGAAGTTTATGGCGCCGAAAGACGGCCTTTGTTGGGGACTTACCAATCTCCGCTTTTCGCTCATTATGATCCTGTGCAGATCCTGTTCAAGGCTCCAGCAGGTGGGGAAATCCGTGTCATCAATTTTGGTGACGTGGGAGAGGGGCTGGCCGGGTTCACCGTGCGCCATGTCGCGATGTACAAATCGCTGAGCGAATAAACAGGCCGTCACCAGCGCGTCACTGTCTTGAACAACCGTCTGATGCGTGAGCGTCAGGCGGTGCACTGTGCGAGCGGCCGCTGTGCTGACAAATCGCTACGCCTCTTACGCCAAACATGCCTCTTCTTTTTCTGCGCCTCCAGAAAGTGCAAGTCAGCGCACATCGCTTAATGTCGTTCTAATACTAAGGTCGTCTGGAGTGCGCCTCAGAGCGGACTAAAGTGGAATACGTGACATCCATTTGTGCTGCGAGGACAAAAACAATGAACGACAGCATTTACCTCTCGATTCAGAACAGCGCCCGTTTCAAGGAGCTGGTCTCGAAAAGGGAACGATTCGCCTGGATTCTCTCGGCGATCATGCTCGGGCTCTATGCCGCATTCATCCTTTTGATTGCGTACGGGCCTCAGATTCTGGGCGCCAAACTCAGCGCCACATCATCCATCACCTGGGGAATGCCAATCGGCGTCGGCCTGATTGTCTCTGCGTTCGTGCTGACAGCCATCTATGTTCGCCGTGCCAACGGTGAGTTCGATGACCTGAACAACGCGATCCTGAAGGAGGCACAGCAATGATCCGCCCTCTGGTTGCGACACTTGGCCTGTCTGCATTCGCACCGACCCTGTGGGCGGCCGATGCGTTGACCGGCGCTGTACAGAAACAGCCGCTGAACATCTCGGCAATCATCATGTTCGTGGTCTTCGTAGCGTTTACGTTGTGTATCACTTACTGGGCGTCGAAAAAGAACAAAACGGCAGCCGATTACTACTCGGCGGGCGGCAAGATCACAGGCTTTCAGAATGGCCTGGCGATCGCGGGCGACTACATGTCGGCGGCGTCCTTCCTGGGTATTTCCGCGCTGGTTTACACCTCTGGCTACGATGGCCTGATCTACTCGATCGGCTTCCTGGTGGGCTGGCCGATCATTCTGTTCCTGATCGCCGAACGCCTGCGTAACCTGGGCAAATACACCTTTGCTGACGTGGCGTCCTACCGCCTGAAGCAGAAGGAAATCCGCACCCTGTCCGCCTGCGGCTCGCTGGTGGTGGTGGCGTTTTACCTGATTGCCCAGATGGTCGGTGCAGGCAAGCTGATCCAGTTGCTGTTCGGTCTGGATTACTCGGTTGCCGTGGTGCTCGTCGGGATCCTGATGTGCCTGTATGTACTGTTCGGCGGCATGCTGGCGACGACTTGGGTACAGATCATTAAAGCGGTGATGCTGTTGTCCGGTGCGTCGTTCATGGCGCTGATGGTCATGAAACACGTCAACTTCGACTTCAACGTGCTGTTCTCCGAAGCCGTGAAGGTCCACCCGAAAGGTGAAGCGATCATGAGCCCGGGCGGTCTGGTGAAAGACCCGATCTCGGCCTTTTCGCTGGGTCTGGCGCTGATGTTCGGTACCGCTGGTCTGCCGCACATCCTTATGCGCTTCTTCACGGTGAGTGACGCGAAGGAAGCCCGTAAATCGGTGCTGTATGCAACCGGCTTCATCGGCTACTTCTACATCCTGACTTTCATCATCGGCTTCGGCGCAATCCTGCTGGTCAGCACCAACCCGATGTTCAAGGATGCGGCGGGCGCGCTGTTGGGTGGTAACAACATGGCCGCGGTTCACCTGGCCGACGCAGTCGGTGGCAGTCTGTTCCTTGGTTTCATCTCTGCGGTGGCGTTCGCCACGATTCTGGCGGTGGTTGCCGGTCTGACTCTGGCGGGTGCCTCGGCGGTGTCTCATGACCTGTATGCCAGCGTGATCAAAGGCGGCAAGGCCAACGAGAAGGATGAAATCCGCGTATCGAAAATCACCACCATCGCCCTGGCGGTCGTGGCGATCGGTCTGGGGATTGCGTTCGAAAGCCAGAACATTGCGTTCATGGTGGGCCTGGCGTTCTCCATTGCGGCGAGCTGCAACTTCCCTGTGCTGTTGCTTTCGATGTACTGGAAGAACCTGACCACCCGTGGTGCGATGATCGGTGGCTGGATGGGGCTGGTCAGCGCGGTGGTGCTGATGATTCTCGGCCCGACCATCTGGGTGCAGATCCTGCATCACGAGAAGGCGATCTTCCCGTACGAGTACCCGGCGCTGTTCTCGATCGCCATTGCGTTTGTCGGCATCTGGTTCTTCTCGGTGACGGACAAGTCGAAAGCCGCGGAAGGTGAGCGTGCGTTGTTCTTCCCGCAGTTTGTGCGTTCGCAGACGGGGCTTGGGGCGAGTGGTGCGGTGTCTCATTGATTTGAGGTAGTGGTGTGGTGCTTAAACGCCCCGACTGGTTCGGGGCGTTTTTGTTTTTAGGATTTGGACTTAGGATTTGCTTGGGCGTGGTGTGTTTGGATCGTTCCCACGCTCTGCGTCCGCGTTGACGCAGAGCGTCAGCCGCTGCATTACCACGCGGAGCGTGGGAACGATCAAACAAGCAAAATCAGGCCCCATAAAAAACCCCGCGGCGAGCGCGGGGTTCTTCAGATGCTGCCCGGAGTCATATCCTGCCGAGCAACACCAGAATCAACAGAATCACCAAAATTGTGCCGATAATGCCCGATGGCCCATAACCCCAACTTCTGGAGTGCGGGAAGACTGGCAAACCGCCGATCAACAGGAGAATCAGGATGATGATAAGAATAGTGCCGATGCCCATGACGAGTTCCTTCTTGTGTACTTGGAAAGTGGCTATGCCGTTCAAGCTTCTGGCCAACTTGGCAAAAAGTTGCACCGCTTGATTAATCCGACTATGGCCCTGATCAAAAGGTTCGGATTGAGAGAAATAAAAAATAATAATTTTATAAAATGCTTATAAAACAATGGGTTATGTCGATTTTTAGCGCACAAATGTGTCCTTAGTTAGTGGCAGTGGATGTGTGGACTGCACGCAATGAATGCGGAACTAAAGCCCCGCACCCCGGTCCGGAAAAGTTATTTCGACGAGGTCAACAGGAAGCAAGCTAATGTTTTATGCCCTTATGGCGGATGCCGTGGTGGTCTTCCATCTTTTATTTATTGTGTTCGTTCTGTCGGGCGCACTTCTGGCACTGCGTTGGCGCGGATGGATCCTGCTTCACTTGCCGGCGGTGGCCTGGGGCCTGGCCGTGGAGTTTCTGCACCTGTATTGCCCACTGACCCCGCTTGAAAACCACCTGCGTCTCAAGGCGGGCATCGCGGGTTACGAAGGGGATTTCATCGGGCACTATCTGATTCCGCTGATTTATCCCGCCGGGCTCACACCGCAGATCCAGATCGTGCTCGGGACGTTGGTGGTCGTGGTCAATCTGACGGCATACCTGATTGTGATCCAGCGTTGGCGGCACCGACGCAGCGTGGGCTGAGGTGCCGGTTTGCCTCGAACATTCAGCGAGCTAATGAAGGCATTGTCAGACAATTTGTCTGTTTACACTCAGCTCACCTCTTTGCAATCGACAAGGCAACGCTATGCAAAATCGCATCATGATCACTGGCGCGGGTTCCGGTCTGGGGCGTGAAATCGCACTGCGCTGGGCGCGCGAAGGCTGGCACCTGGCGCTATCGGACGTCAGCGACGCCGGTCTTCAGGAAACCCTGAGGCGGGTGCGTGAAGCGGGTGCGGACGGTTTCGTTCAGCGTTGCGATGTGCGGGACTACAGCCAGCTGACGGCTTTCGCTCAGGCCTGCGAACAAAAGTTCGGTGGTATCGACATCATCGTCAACAACGCGGGTGTCGCGTCCGGCGGTTTCTTCGGTGAGTTGTCGCTAGAGGACTGGGACTGGCAGATCGCGATCAACCTTATGGGTGTGGTCAAAGGCTGTAAGGCGTTTCTGCCGCTGCTGGAGCAGAGCAAGGGCAAGGGCAAGATCATCAACATCGCCTCCATGGCGGCGTTGATGCAAGGCCCGGCGATGAGTAATTACAACGTCGCCAAAGCCGGTGTCGTGGCGTTGTCGGAAAGTCTGCTGGTTGAGCTGCGTCAGCAAGAGATCGGGGTTCACGTGGTGTGTCCTTCGTTCTTCCAGACCAACCTGCTGGACTCATTCCGGGGGCCGACGCCGGCGATGAAGGCTCAGGTCGGCAAGCTGCTGGAAAGTTCGCCGATTACCGCGAGCGATATCGCCGATTACATTTTCGATCAGGTCGGCAAAGGCGAATTCATGATCCTGCCTCATGAGCAAGGGCGCATGGCTTGGCAACTCAAGCAAAAAAATCCGCAAATGCTGTACGACGAAATGGCCAGCATGGCGGACAAGATGCGCGCCAAGGCGAAATCCGGCAAAGCGTGAGCCGAAGCGTTTTCTGATAGGGTGCGCTGTATCTTTCTGGCCACCTTTGAAGAGTTTGCACCGTGCTCAATTACCTCTGGTTCTTTCTGGCTGCGGTGTTCGAAATCGCTGGCTGCTACGGCTTCTGGATGTGGTTGCGCCAGGGCAAAAGCGCGCTCTGGGTGATTCCGGCACTGGTCAGTCTGTCGCTGTTCGCGCTGCTGCTGACCCGTGTCGAGGCGGCTTATGCAGGACGTGCGTATGCCGCGTATGGCGGGATCTACATCATCACGTCTGTCGTCTGGTTGAGTGTCATCGAGCGCGTGCGTCCGTTGACGTCCGACTGGATCGGTGTGGCGTTCTGCGTCGTTGGCGCAACCCTTATTCTGCTGGGCCCACGGTGGGCGGCTAGCTGAAGAATGGAGGTAAAAAGACGACGTTGCCCGGTCGTTTTTTCCGACGGCTGTCGCCGGTTCTGACGATATGTAGGATGTGTCTGTCAGCAAACGCCGTTCAAGGTTGAAGGGCTCGTCTGATTTTCTTCAGGTGCATTGAAGCGCTCCGACCTGCGCGGCAACCTGCTCTCACGGTTACAACCAAGGGAGTAGGAAAAATGCTGGTATTAACGCGAGAAATCGGAGAGATCTTATCCATTGGCGATGACATCACCGTGCAGATTTTGGGCATCACCGGCAATCAGGTACGTTTGGGCATCGACGCTCCGCAACACATAAAGATCCATCGCGCGGAAGTCTACAAGCGCATCCTTGCGCGTCTGCAGCAGACAGCGGCGCAACCGTCAGGCAGGTAGACGCGTCGTCGACCGAGCCAATTCATGCTTGCGGCAACCTTCGTTACTCGTCGAAATATTCTTTCGGCACGTCATGCTTGAGCATCAGCTGACATTGCTGACTGTCCAGATCAAAGAAAATCACCGCCTGACCTTTACCGAGCGCATGCCGGACCCGCAGGACGCGGGTTTCCAGCGGCGTTTCGTCGCCATTGTCGGTCCCGTCACGCGTCACGAAATCCTCGATCAAACGCGTCAGGGTGTCGGCTTCGAGTTGGTCGTAGGGGATCAGCATGGGGTTCTCGGTCAGGGCGAAGAGGGGAGATGGCGGGATGCTAGCGCGGACCAGGTCGGGCGGCTACAGCGGCAGTTAACTTTTCCGACGCTGCCGATGATGTCTGCACGTTAACTGTCCGATCGTCCCACGCAGAGCGCGAGAACGATCAGCACAGAAAATGCGAATGCCAAAAGACCGTTAACGCTGCCCCACCAGCGTATCCACCGACGGCACCCGGGTGTCGGTTTCCATTTGCGCGTCGTGCTCCAGCTGATGGCTGAAATTCTCCAGCGACGCGTTCGAAGGATGCGCATCGCTGGCGAACACTGGCGGGCTCATGATGTACGCCGAAAGCAGGCGGCTCAGCGTACTGAGGCTGTCAATGTGCGTGCGCTCGTAACCGTGGGTCGCGTCGCAGCCGAACGCCAGCAACGCGGTGCGCGTGTCATAGCCTGCGGTGATCGCCGAGTGCGCGTCGCTGTAGTAATAGCGGAACAAGTCGCGGCGCACCGAGAGTTCCTTTTCCTGACCCAGACGCAGCAAGTGCCGGGACAGGTGATAGTCGTACGGACCGCCGGAATCCTGCATCGCCACGCTGACCGCGTGTTCGCTGGAGTGTTGGCCGGGGGCGACGGGAGCGATGTCAATCCCGACGAACTCACTGACGTCCCACGGCAGGCTGCCCGCCGCGCCACTGCCGGTTTCCTCGGTGATCGTGAACAGCGGGTGGCAATCGATCAAGGGCTCGGCGCCGCTGTCGACGATGGCCTTGAGCGCGGCGAGCAGGGCCGCGACGCCTGCCTTGTCGTCCAGGTGCCGCGCGCTGATGTGGCCGCTTTCGGTGAACTCGGGCAGCGGATCGAAGGCGACGAAATCGCCGACGTTGATTCCCAGCGATTCACAGTCGGCGCGGGTGGCGCAGTAGGCGTCCAGGCGCAGCTCGATGTGGTCCCAACTGATCGGCATCGTGTCGACGGCGGTGTTGAACGCGTGCCCCGAGGCCATTAGCGGCAGCACGCTGCCACGAATCACGCCCGCGTCGGTGAACACGCTGACCCGGCTGCCTTCGGCAAAACGGCTCGACCAGCAGCCCACCGGCGCCAGGCCCAGGCGGCCGTTGTCCTTCACTTCGCGCACGCTGGCACCGATGGTGTCCAGGTGAGCGGAGACGGCGCGGTCGGGGCTGTTCTGCTTGCCTTTCAAGGTGGCGCGAATGGTCCCGCGCCGCGTTAATTCAAAGGGAATGCCCAGCTCTTCCAGACGCTCGGCGACATAGCGCACGATGGTGTCGGTGAAGCCGGTGGGACTTGGAATTGCGAGCATTTCCAGCAGGACTTTCTGCAGGTAATTCAGATCCGGTTCGAGGATTTTTTGTGCAGTGGTCATGGAGAGGCTCCTGAGTGTGTGCGGGTCCCTTGTAGGAGCGCGCTTGCCCGCGATATCGGTGTGTCAGCGCCGAAGATGTTGACTGGCGCTACGCAATCGCGGGCAAGCGCGCTCCTGCAAAAGCAGGGGAGCGCGCCGATTTTCAGCCGTGCACGGGCAGGCTGTGGGGAAACAAAAGGTCAACGAAGCGCTCAGCCGTCGGTTGAGGCTCGTGATTGGCGAGGCCGCAGCGTTCGTTGGCTTCGATGAACACGTATTCCGGCTGGTCGGCTGCCGGGACCATCAGGTCCAGACCGACCACCGGAATGTCGAGGGCACGGGCCGCCCGAATGGCAGCGTCTTTCAACACCGGATGCAGGATCGCTGTCACGTCTTCCAGGCATCCACCGGTGTGCAGATTGGCCGTGCGGCGCACCGCCAGACGCTGGTCTGCGGGCAGCACGCTGTCGAAGGTAAAACCGGCATCCTCTACGGTGCGACGGGTTTCCTCGTCCACCGGGATCTTGCTTTCGCCGCCCGTGGCCGAAGCACGACGCCGACTCTGCGCTTCAATCAATTGAGCGATGGTGTGACGGCCGTCGCCCATGATTTCCGCAGGGCGTCGAATCGCCGCCGCCACCACCTCGAAACCGATGACGACGATGCGCAGGTCCAGCCCTTCATGAAAGCTTTCCAGCAGCACGCGGCTGTCAAACTGGCGAGCGCGTTCGACGGCGGCCTGGACGTCTTCGATGGTCCGCAGGTCGACCGCGACGCCTTGGCCCTGTTCACCGTCAACCGGCTTGACCACGACCCGTTCGTGCTCGTCGAGGAACGCCAGGTTGTCATCGGCATTGCCCGCGAGTTGCTGCACGGGCAACTCCAGCCCCGCAGCTTTCAGCACTTTGTTCGTCAGGCGTTTGTCCTGACACAACGTCATGCTGACGGCCGTGGTCAGATCGCTCAGCGATTCCCGGCAGCGAATGCGTCGTCCGCCATGGATCAGGGTGAACAGACCTGCTTCCGCGTCGTCCACCTGCACATCGATACCGCGACGGTGAGCTTCTTCGACGATGATCCGCGCGTACGGATTGAAATCCGCCTGCGGGCCAGGTCCAAGAAACAGTTTCTCGTTGATACCGTTTTTGCGCTTGATCGCGAAAGTCGGCAGGTTGCGAAAGCCGAGCTTGCCGTAGAGGTTTTTTGCCTGCTGGTTGTCGTGCAGCACCGACAGGTCCAGATAGGCGAGGCCCCGACTCTGAAAATGTTCGATCAGGTGCCGAACCAGCACTTCACCCACACCCGGTCGTGTGCATTGCGGATCCACCGCCAGGCACCACAGGCTGCTGCCATTTTCAGGGTCATTGAAGGCCTTCTGATGGTTCAGGCCCATCACGCTGCCAATGACCGCGCCCGTGGTTTCGTCTTCGGCGATCCAGTACACCGGACCGCCCTGATGACGCGGCGTGAGCAGTGTCGGGTCGATAGGCAACATGCCTCGGGCGATGTACAGATTGTTGATCGCGGTCCAGTCATCCTGACTCTGTGCACGGCGAATGCGAAATCCGCGAAACACCCGTTGTGAAGGGCGGTAGTCGCTGAACCACAAACGCAACGTGTCCGACGGGTCGAGAAACAACTGCTGCGGCGACTGCGCCAGCACTTGCTGCGGCGCGGCCACGTAGAGCGCGATGTCGCGCTCGCCGGGCTTTTCGTTCAGTAACTCATGGGCCAGTGCCGCAGGATCGGGGTACGTGTGACCGATCAGCAGCCGTCCCCAGCCACAATGCAGCGCCAGCGGAGCTGCTTCGGCCGTGCTGCCGTCCTCGGCAAAGCGCGCTTGCAGGCGTTCATAGGAAGGTGCCTGACCGCGCAACAGACGCTGGTTGTAGATCGAAGCGTTGGCTTTCATCGGTTCAGAGTCCTTGTTCGCTGAGCCACAGATTCAGGGCCGCGAGTTGCCACAGCTTCGAACCACGCAGCGGCGTCAATTGACCATCGGGATCGGTCAACAGCTTGTCGAGCATGGTCGGGTTGAACAGACCGCGGTCCTGGCTCGGGTCGAGCAACAGGTCGCGCACCCAGTTCAGCGTGTCACCCTCAAGGTGCTTGAGGCCCGGCACCGGAAAATATCCCTTCTTACGGTCAATGACCTCGGAAGGAATCACCAGACGCGCCGCCTCTTTGAGCACCTGCTTGCCGCCGTCCGGCAGTTTGAAGCGGGCAGGGACTCGCGCCGACAGCTCGACCAAGCGATAGTCGAGGAACGGCGTACGGGCTTCCAGGCCCCAGGCCATGGTCATGTTGTCCACACGCTTGACCGGGTCGTCCACCAGCATCACGGTGCTGTCCAGACGCAGGGCTTTATCCACCGCCGCGTCGGCGCCCGGCATGGCGAAGTGTTCGCGCACGAAATCGCCAGCGGCGTCATTGGCGGTCAGCCATTGCGGGGCAACGGTGTCGGCGTATTCCTCATAGCTGCGGTCGAAGAATGCATTGCGGTACGCGGTATATGGATCGCTCGCGCCATCGACCTGCGGGTACCAGTGATAGCCAGCGAACAGCTCGTCGGCGCCCTGGCCGCTCTGTACTACCTTGCAGTGCTTGGCGACTTCACGGGACAACAGGTAAAAGGCGATGCAGTCGTGGCTGACCATCGGTTCACTCATGGCGCGGAATGCCGCGGGCAACTGCTCGAGGATCTCGCTTTCTTTAATGCGCAGTTGGTGATGATTCGTCCCGTAGTGCTTGGCGATCAGGTCCGAATACTGGAACTCGTCACCACGCTCGCCGCCCGCATCCTGAAACCCGATCGAGAAAGTCGAGAGGTCCTTCACCCCGACTTCGCGCAACAGACCGACCAGCATGCTCGAGTCGACGCCACCGGAAAGAAGCACACCAACGTCCACCGCCGCACGTTGACGAATGGCCACGGCTTCACGGGTGCTGTCGAGCACGCGGTCGCGCCAGTCTTCCAGCGTCAGGTTCGCTTCATCGGCATGAGGGCCGTAGGGCAGGGTCCACCAGGTTTTCTGCTCGACCTTGCCATCGGCATCGACACGCATCCAGGTGGCCGGAGGAATTTTGTCGACGCCTGCCAGCAGAGTACGCGGCGCCGGCACCACGGCATGAAAATTCAGGTAATGGTTCAGCGCCACCGGATCCAGCATCGAGCTGATGTCACCGCCTTTGAGCAGTGCGGGCAATGCCGAAGCGAAACGCAGACGCTTGTCGGTGCGCGACAGGTACAGCGGTTTAACACCCAAACGGTCGCGGGCAATGAACAGGCGCTTGTTGTCGCGCTCCCAGATCGCAAACGCAAACATGCCGTTGAGCTTGGGCAGCATGTCGGCGCCCCAGGCGTGATAGCCTTTGAGCAATACTTCGGTATCGCCACCGGAGTGGAACTGATAGCCGAGGGCTTCAAGCTCGGCGCGCAATTCCGGGAAGTTATAGATCGCGCCATTGAAGGCCAGTGACAGGCCCAGATGACTGTCGATCATCGGCTGCGCCGAGCCGTCCGACAGGTCCATGATTTTCAGACGACGATGACCAAGGGCAATCGGCCCTTGGCTATGAAACCCCCACGCATCCGGACCACGAGGGGCCAAATGATGGGTAATGCGTTCTACTGCTGCGAGGTCCGCAGGTTGGTTGTCAAAACGTAATTCACCAGCTAATCCGCACATATAATCCTTACCGGTTTTCCGTTGGGGAACGTAGACGGGAAGTCCGGCTACCCAAAGACTGACCGGCAGGGATTGTGAGAGTTTTAGAACGATCGGTTATAAGGGTTGTGTGAAGACTGCTGTATTTCCGCTTGTCTGGTGTGGGGTTAGCCACCTACGCAAGCGACTGGCGTGCTTACGCTCGGCAGCAGGGCGGCAGTTATCTGGATATCTGTTTGTGCCACACAGCCCGCGAAGTGATGGTCAAATTCGACGCACACTCAAGCTTATTGGAGCGACAGACATGGTCAGACCTTTCAGGCTTTTGCTGGCGGCACTCATTCTTTGTGCACCTGAGGTACACGCCTCAATGAGATGCAAAAGCGGAATTGTCAGCGGAGGGGAGTTGATAGCGGAAGTCCTGCGTAAATGCGGCGATCCCAGCAGTCGACAGGCCATTGAACCTGTCGTTGGCGCTAACGGGAAAACACCTTATAAGTCCGCAACTATCGAAGATTGGGTCTATGGGCCAAGAAATGGCCTGTATCAATACCTCAGGTTCGTGGACGGAAAACTTGCCAATATCAGAAGCAGCCGCGATTAGCCGCAGGTCATTAAACGGCCCTCAGATACCCTGCACCTTCTGACTTCCGCTCCTCCGGACCAACCTTCCCGATGCTGAACGCAGACGAGAAGGGTATGACCGCTGGTCTGGTAGAGCGTCAGACTTCGCGAGAGCATCAGGCTGGCCCCGGCAAAACCCCAAGCCTTGGCGCTGAGCGTGAGCCAGAGCCAGAGCTTGCCGAACTCCAGGATGCCGAGGCTGCTGTTGTCATCACCTGCTCTTAGTAGCCGTAGACCGGGGGATAGTAGGACAAGGGTGGATGGGTTTTTTCCCATTCCTTTGAAAATGCGATGCCTTGCTGGATTTCCTCGGGTGTCATTTTTGCAGCTATTTCAGGGAGGTTTCGCCGGGCGTATACAGGTGCCCCGCCTCCTCCTGTCAGCTGAGTAATTAGATAGGTAATGCCATAGGCTTCGACCAAGTTCAGCGGGTATCCAAAACCCTCTGGTAGATGAGCAAGATTCATGGCGTAGCTTCCAAGGGCTGCAAGATGTCCGGCCTCTGCGGTCTTCTTGAACCAGTAAGCGATCTCTTGGTTCGAGCGCTGATGGTCGTAAAGAAAGTTTGCGTAGAATTCCATTGCGGGGACGTAACCTGCCTCAGCCGAAGCTTTAGCCCACCGTTCGACCGCTTTTTCGCGATTCCCGGGGATGATGAACCAACCGCCACCGTCTTTATAAACTATGGCTAGAAAATGCTGTGCGTCGCTGTTACCGAGTTCAGCGGATCGCTCTAGCCATTTCAAACCTTCGCCCATTGTATAAAGCACGATCATGGCTTCTGTATCGACATCATTAGCCCGCTCATAAGCAGTTTTTAATGCTTTTTTTCTCCACTGTTCGGCAGACTTCCCTTCACAGGTACCGATGACTCCGCATAAGTCATCACTGTCCCCTAGACGCAGCATGGCGTAAAGGTCACCTTGTTCTGCGGCAGCTTCGTACCACTTTTTTGCTTCCGCAGTGGTATAACGCTTACTCAGCCGAATAGCTTCCGCAAGATAATATTGCGCCGTTCGATCTCCCGCCTTCGCGGCAATTTCTAGCAACGGTTGTGAATCGTACCAGTCGCTTTGTTTGTAAAGCACAATCCCTTTGTCCCTCGCTTGCTGTTCTTCAGAAGTCAGTTGGGCAAACGCATTGCCTGAAAAAAGCGTCAACAGTAAGAGGCTGGTAATTATCGGCTTAATCAAGGTAGGGTCCTTTGTACTCTGTTTTGAACTGACGCGTCGAGGGGACGGGTGACCCCCTGTACAGCATCCGGTGCTGGCAAAAGTTGTCGAGCCTGCCCCCGAGCTTATAGACAGACACTCTGTATTGTTCTCTTACTCTGTCGCTGTCACCAAAAAGAGCCTTGACTCTTTCGCTCATGAATAAATCAAGGTGTAGTCTGTTCCTGCAGTACTGATAGCCGGCTTGCTCCGGGCGCACGCCATCCCGATTCATGCAGATAAGTGCTTCTTCAAACTGCTGTGCAGCATCGGGTTTCTGAGATATCCAACCGATGCACCGTTCTATAGCTTTTTGCTGTAGGAAATGAGCATCGTCCACTTCGAAGTCTTGATCCTTTTTCCCTTCTGTCGCTGCAACAGAGAATGCTTTTGGAGGACTACTCAACGCCAACAACAATGGCCCAAACGCTTGAGGTTGCAAGTTAACGACCCAGTCGTTCATGACGTGATAGTTCTTGTCCTCCATCAACGCATAAGCAATCAATCCCCCACGCCCACCGTCGTTCAATGCGTCATAAACGGCCTTGACCATCGAATACCCACGTATGTAGGCGAATGCCACATCGATACCGGTTGCGCCTAGAAAGCTTAGGTCCCGCAGGTAGGCCAGCGCCTCGCCGTCGACCCATTCCAGATCCTTGTAGCGGTTGGCGGCCATTTCCTTGCGGACCAGTTCGGCGAGGGCGATGACGCTTTCGTAGCCGACTTCGAAGGTCATGTAGCCCTTGATGCCTGCGCCGACGATCAGTCCTGCTTTTATCGAGAGCAGGAAGCGGCCGTCTTTCATGCTGAGCATCAGGTTGCCCGAGTAACCTGCGCCGACCGCCGCCACCAGTTCCACTTCCAGTCTGGCCAGTGGACGCCAGGCGGAGAAGGGCGCGCGGTTGGGGATGGGCGC
>NZ_FOEO01000019.1 GCF_900110765.1 Pseudomonas sp. NFACC02 | reverse complement strand
ATCTGCCGGGAACCGGCAGCAATACCTGTGCATGCGGGGTGTCAGGCACAATTGAGTCGCCTGATTTTGCTACCGCTGCGCGGTAGATCGCGGGACAAGCCACGCTCCTACAGGGACTGTGTCAGCCTGATAGATCTGCTTTTGATTTTGCTTTTCGACATCGATATTCCGGACACCGCAAATCGCGACTTGGGTGCAGGCCAAGCGCAGACGACGCGCAGTGGGCCGAGCGGCATGGATGCCGCGAGAGCGCTGCCAGGACATGGATGTCCGTTCAGCGCGGGCCCACGGAGCGTCGTCGGAGTGCGGGTACCCGACGCAGGAGGGCCAAGCCAGGAGCAGGGCCTTTTTGGTTACTTTTTCGGCTCTTGGAAAAAGTGACCCGCTGTAAGAGCGGAACCCTAAGTCGCCGTTACCAAAAAAACGGATATACACACCCTCTCAACGTAAAAAACAGAGTCCATAAAAAAGGCCACCCGAAGGTGGCCTTAAATATGAAACTGAGAAGAAGAGACTGTTACACCGCCGCAACAGGGCGCATGTACGAGATCGGTGCGGTACTGGCGTCTTCGAAGGTCACGACTTCATAGGCATCGCTTTGTGCAATCAAAGCACGCAGCAGACGATTGTTCAGGCCGTGTCCCGACTTGAAGCCCTGGTACTCGCCGATCAGGCTATTGCCCAGCAGATACAGGTCACCGATGGCATCCAGGATCTTGTGCTTGACGAATTCGTCCTCATAACGCAGGCCGTCTTCGTTCAGCACACCGTCCTTGTCCACGACGATTGCGTTTTCAACGCTGCCGCCCAGAGCAAGGTTGTGCTTGCGCAGATACTCGATGTCTTTCATGAAACCGAAAGTACGCGCACGGCTCACTTCTTTTACGAAGGAGGTGCTGGAAAAGTCGACACATGCGGTTTGCGTGCGATTCTTCAGGTACGGGTGGTCGAAATCTATCTCGAAGCCCACCTTGAAACCTTCGAACGGCACGAACTTCGCAAATTTGCCATCTTCTTCAACGCAGACTTCTTTCAAAATCCGGATGAATTTCTTCGGTGCGTCCTGTTCTTCCAGGCCAGCCGATTGAATCAGGAATACGAAGGGACCTGCGCTGCCGTCCATGATTGGAACTTCGGAGGCAGAGAGTTCAACGTAGGCGTTATCGATGCCAAGGCCAGCCATGGCCGACAGCAAGTGTTCAACCGTATCGACCTTCACATCACCGTTGAACAGCGTTGTGGAAAGCGTGGTGTCGCCAACATTCAACGCGTGCGCGTTGATCTGAACGACCGGCTCGAGGTCGGTACGGAAAAACACAATGCCAGCGTTCACAGGTGCAGGTTTGAGGGTCAGGTAAACCTTTTCCCCCGAGTGCAGGCCGATACCTGTGGCACGGATAATATTCTTCAGGGTGCGTTGTTTAATCATGGCATTGGCCGCTTCAGCGCATATCGCGAATTAGTATCAACAAAGGCTGGCGATGATAGCAGACCTCGCCTTTGCTGAACACCAATCACCCTTATACCCCTGATAGAACTCATCAATCAGCCTGACGACGCAGGAAAGCTGGAATATCCAGGTAATCCAGATCGTCTTGCGGATTCATTTTTGCCGCGGCTGTCGCGCCAGCGTGAGCCTGATTGCGCATCACGGTAGGACGGTCCAGATCGCGATAATTCACCGAAGGCTGCTCCTGACGGACTGCCTGCTGCTGCACGGGTGCGGCTTGAGCGGTCTGCATGGTGTTGTCGATGACCTTCACAGGTTTCTCGATTTTTGCGCCCAGGCCGGTGGCAACCACGGTGACGTGCAACTCGTCGCGCATGTCCGGATCGATAACGGTACCGACCTTGACCATCGCGTGCTCGGAGGCGAACGCTTCGATGATGCTACCCACGTCCGAGTACTCACCCAGGGACAGGTCAGGACCGGCAGTGATGTTGACCAGAATGCCGCGGGCACCCTGCAGGTTCACGTCTTCGAGCAGCGGGTTGCGAATCGCAGCTTCAGTGGCTTCACGCGCACGGTTAGGACCGCTTGCAGCACCGGTACCCATCATCGCCATGCCCATTTCGGACATCACGGTACGTACGTCAGCGAAGTCGACGTTGATCATGCCTGGACGCTTGATGATGTCGGAGATACCGCGAACGGCACCGGCCAGTACATCGTCAGCCTTGGCGAAAGCTGACAGCAGGCTGGCGTCTTTGCCCAGGATGGTCAGCAGCTTCTCGTTGGGGATGGTGATCAACGAGTCGACGCTTTCGGACAGCGCGCGGATGCCTTCGTCGGCGATCTGCATGCGCTTGCGACCTTCGAACGGGAACGGACGGGTGACCACCGCAACGGTCAGAATGCCCATTTCCTTCGCCACTTCGGCGATGATTGGCGCAGCACCGGTACCGGTACCGCCACCCATGCCGGTGGTGATGAAGACCATGTTGGTGCCCTGCAGAACTTCCGCAATGCGCTCACGATCTTCCAGTGCGGCCTGACGACCGACTTCAGGGTTCGCACCTGCGCCCAGGCCCTTGGTGACACCGGTACCCAGTTGCAGAATGGTCCGCGCACCGATGTTTTTCAGTGCTTGAGCATCGGTGTTGGCGCAGATGAACTCGACGCCTTCGATGTTGCTCTTGACCATGTGATTGACTGCGTTGCCGCCGCCACCGCCAACGCCGATAACTTTAATTACCGGGCTTTGTGGGATGTTGTCTACGAGCTCGAACATGTTCCCTCTCCTTCAGTTCTCTAGTTTTATGTCGCCTGTTGCCTGCCTACCACTTTTTGAATCTTAGAAATTCCCCTGAACCCAGCGTTTGAGACGCTCAAACACCGGTGGTTTAGGTTCATCGCTATAACTGCTACCGGAGCCGGAAAGGCCGGACAGCGAGATGCCGTCAGACTGCTTTTGCAGTCCGTACAGCAACAGGCCGACGCCGGTGGAGTAGATCGGGTTGCGAACGACGTCCGCGAGCCCTTTGACACTGTGCGGAACGCCCAGGCGAACCGGCATGTGGAAGATCTCTTCCGCCAGCTCCACCGCGCCTTCCATTTTCGACGTACCACCGGTCAACACGATGCCGGCCGGGATCAGGTCTTCGTAGCCGCTGCGACGCAGTTCGGCCTGGATCAGCGTGAACAGCTCGTCGTAACGAGGCTCGACCACTTCAGCCAGCGCCTGGCGCGACAGCTCACGAGGTGGACGGTCGCCCACGCTCGGTACTTTGATGGTTTCACCGGCACCGGCCAGCTTGGCCAGGGCGCAGGCGTAACGGATCTTGATTTCTTCGGCGTACTGGGTCGGTGTGCGCAACGCCATGGCGATGTCGTTGGTCACCTGATCGCCAGCAATCGGGATCACGGCCGTGTGCCGGATGGCGCCTTCGGTGAAGATCGCGATGTCGGTGGTGCCGCCGCCGATATCCACCAGGCAGACGCCCAGCTCTTTCTCGTCGTCGGTCAGCACCGAGTAGGCCGAAGCCAGTTGCTCAAGAATGATGTCGTCGACTTCCAGACCGCAGCGACGCACGCATTTCTCGATGTTCTGTGCAGCATTGACCGCACAGGTCACGACGTGAACCTTCGCTTCCAGACGCACGCCCGACATGCCCAGCGGCTCACGAACGCCTTCCTGGTTATCGATGACGTAATCCTGCGGCAGGGTGTGCAGCACGCGCTGGTCGGCCGGAATCGCCACGGCCTGAGCGGCGTCGAGGACGCGCTCAAGGTCGGCGGAGCTGACTTCGCGGTCACGGATCGCCACGATGCCGTGGGAGTTCAGGCTACGAATGTGATTGCCAGCGACACCGACGAACGCCGAGTGAATGCGGCAGCCCGCCATCAGCTGCGCTTCTTCCACCGCGCGCTGGATCGACTGCACGGTGGACTCGATGTTCACCACCACGCCCTTCTTCAGGCCACGTGAAGGGTGGGTGCCGATACCGACGATTTCCAGCGTGCCATCAGCCGCGACTTCGCCTACCAGCGCCACCACCTTGGAGGTGCCGATATCCAATCCGACGATCATTTTGCCGCTTTGCACGTTTGCCATGGGTCCTGCCTCTTATCAATTCTTCGCGACGGCGGGTTTGTCCGTCGTTGGCGCTGGCGCCTGCTCACGCCAACCGACGGCAAGGCCGTTGTTGTAACGCAGGTCGACTCGCGCAATGTTCGTGATCTGTTCTTTCAGCGTTTTTTCGTAGATGGCGATAAAGCGGCGCATCTTCTCAACCAGATTGCCTCGTCCCAGCAACAGCTCCAGGCCGGGGCCCGCACTGCCTGCGCCGGTGGTCAGAAACCAGCTGCCTCGCTCACGCAATTCCAGGCGAGCGATGGAGAAGCCCAGCGGGCGCAACATCTGACTCAGAACCTGGTATTGCTGCATCACCTGCTGTTGAGCCCGTTGAGGCCCGAACAACTGCGGAAGGTGTTCGTAGTTGGCCAGTTCACGCGGCGTGAAGGCCTGACCCTGGTTGTTCAGCAGCGCCTGGTCACCCCAACGCGCAACCGGTAATTGTTCTTCCAGGCGAATCACCACCTGATCGGGCCATACGCGGCGAACTTCGGCGTGCGCAATCCACGGCATCTGCTCCAGCTCCGTGCGCATGCCAGCCAGGTCGACGTTGAAGAAGCTCGTCGCGACGTACGGAGCGATACGCTGCTGCACCGCCTGCTGGCTGATGTAGCTCAGGTCGCCCTGAACGTTGATCCGCGAAATCGGGCGGTCGGCGTACGGCAGCAGACGCTGGGCCGCTTCATACGTGCCGAACCCGAGCACTACCAACAACACCGGCCACATCAGGCTGCGCAGGAAACCGAAATTCGGCTTGGGCAAGCGTGACGACAATGGTTCACGGGCCACCATCCGGCTGGCGCCGCGAGGCACGGGCTTGCGGCTCGGAGAAGATTGCTGATGACGTAGCGTCGCGCCGTGCATGATCTACCCTCGCACCTGGACACTGTCGGCCAGAATCGCCAACACCAACTGTTTGAAATCGAGCCCCGCTGCTTTCGCGGCCATGGGCACCAGGCTGTGATCGGTCATGCCGGGCACGGTGTTGACTTCCAGCAGCCAGAACTTGCCATCGGCATCCTGCATCACGTCCGTGCGTGCCCAGCCGGCAATGCCGACGGCTTCACACGCCCGCGCTGTCAGCGCCTTGAGTTCCTGTTCTTGGGTTGCACTCAGGCCACATGGAATCCGGTACTGGGTATCGGAAGCCAGGTACTTGGCGTCGTAATCGTAAAAGCTGTGGGGAGTCCCAAGGCCGATGGGCGGCAATACTTGCCCGCGCAGAGAAGCGACGGTGAACTCCGGACCTTGAATCCATTGTTCGACCAACACTTGCGAATCGTAGGTACTGGCGGCATTCCAGGCGGCGATCAATTCGTCGACGCTGGTCACCTTGGCCATACCGATACTGGAACCTTCATGTGCGGGTTTGACGATCAAAGGAAAGCCCAGTTCCGTCGCCGCCAAAATACAATCCGACTCACTGCCAAGGACCGCGTGACGCGGGGTCGGAAGTCCCAGGCTCTGCCAGACCTGCTTGGTGCGCAGCTTGTCCATCGCCAGCGCCGAAGCGAGCACGCCGCTGCCGGTGTACGGGATTTCCAGGCACTCCAGCAGACCCTGCATGGTGCCGTCTTCGCCGCCACGGCCATGCAGCACAATGAATGCGCGATCTATCTTTTCACTGACCAGCCGCTGCAGAAAATCATCGCCCACGTCGATGCCAAACGCATTGACGCCCGCGCTCAGCAGTGCCTCAAGCACCGCATGACCGGATTTCAGGGAAACCTCCCGCTCCGCACTCTTGCCACCGAAGAGCACGGCAACGCGACCGAAGCTTGTCGGCTCCAGTGTCGAGAGCAGGGAGATTTGCGCGGCGGCTGTCATTTCAGCTTACCTTCGGTTGAGGCCACGATGGCACCCGTGAACAACGGGCTCTTGAGCAACTGCGGCGCGAGACCGCCGATATCACCTGCGCCCTGACAGAGCAGGATGTCGCCGGCACGCAGCAGCGGCTTGACCAGCGGAGCCAGTTCGACGCCACGCTCGATGTAGATCGGGTCGAGCTGTCCTCGCTGACGGATGCTGTGCGCCAACTGACGGCTGTCAGCGCCCGGGATCGGCTCTTCGCCCGCCGGATAGACTTCCATCAACAGCAGGACGTTGGCGTCGTTGAGCACCTGCACGAAATCGTCGTACAGATCACGGGTACGGCTATAACGGTGTGGCTGATAGACCATGACCAGACGACGGTCCGGCCAGCCGCCACGCACGGCGTTGATCACCGCAGCGACTTCGCGCGGATGGTGACCGTAGTCGTCGACCAGCATGACGCTGCCACCTTCGACCGGAAGTTCGCCATACACCTGAAAGCGACGACCCACGCCCTGGAAGCCCGACAGTCCCTGCACGATGGCCTCGTCAGCGATGCCTTCGTCGGTCGCGATGGCGATCGTGGCCAGCGAGTTGAGCACGTTGTGATTGCCCGGCATGTTCACCGATACGTCCAGCGGTTCGTGCTCGCGACGCAGCACGGTGAAATGCGTGCGCATGCCTTCTTGACGCACGTTGATGGCGCGCACGTCAGCCTCTTCGTTGAAGCCATAGGTCACGACCGGACGCTTGACCGACGGCAGAATGTCGCGCACCACCGGATCATCGGTACACACCACCGCCAACCCGTAGAACGGCAGGTTGTGCAGGAACTCGACGAAGGTTTTCTTCAGTTTGTTGAAGTCACCTTCGTAGGTCGCCATGTGATCGGCGTCGATGTTGGTGACGACGGCCACCAGCGGCTGCAGGTGCAGGAAACTGGCGTCGCTTTCATCGGCTTCAGCGATCAGGTAACGGCTGGTGCCGAGCTGAGCGTTGGTGCCGGCGGCGTTCAAGCGACCGCCGATCACAAACGTCGGGTCCAGGCCGCCGGCCGCGAACACCGATGCGATCAGGCTGGTAGTGGTGGTTTTGCCGTGCGTACCGGCGACCGCGATGCCATGACGATAGCGCATCAGCTCAGCCAGCATTTCGGCGCGCGGCACCACCGGAATCCGACGTTCGAGTGCAGTCGCAACTTCCGGGTTGGAGGTGTTCACAGCGCTGGAAACCACCAGCACGTCTGCCGTTGACGCGTTCTCCGCGCGGTGGCCGATGAAAATCTGTGCACCAAAGGATTCGAGACGCTCGGTCACAGGCGATGCCTTCAGGTCGGAACCGGACACGTTGTAGCCCAGGTTCAACAACACTTCGGCGATGCCGCACATGCCCACACCGCCGATGCCGACGAAGTGGATCCGACGGATACGGCGCATCTCCGGCTGAGGCATGGCGCGTTGACTCTCAACCATGGACCACCTCCAGGCAGACGTCGACAACGGTATTGGTGGCATCCGGTTTGGCCAGTTGGCGAGCCGTATTGGCCATGCGTTTCAATTGTTCGGGTTGCATCAAAACCTCTTTCAGGCGAGCCGCCATCTCGGCAGCGCCAGTTGTCGCTTGCGGCATCACGAAGGCGGCGCCTTCACGAGCCAGATATTCGGCATTGCGCGACTGGTGATCGTCGATCGCGTGGGGCAACGGCACCAGCAACGACGGCAAGCCAGCAGCTGCCAGTTCACTGATGGTCAGCGCGCCTGCGCGGCACACCACCAGATCCGCCCAGCCATAGGCTTGGGCCATGTCCTTGATGAACGGAGCGACCTGCGCCTCGACGCCCGCCGCGCGATAACGCTCGGTGGTGACTTCATCGTGATGCTTGCCCGCCTGATGGAAGACCTCAGGGCGTATGTCCACAGGCACTTGCGCGAGCGCTTCCGGCAGCAGTTTGTTCAGCGGCTCAGCGCCAAGGCTTCCGCCCAGTACCAGCAGACGCGGCTTGCGTCCCGCCAGCGCCTGACGCGGGGTTTCGAAAAACAGTTCGGCACGGACCGGATTACCGGTGGTGCGGCGCTTGGCCGACGCTGCGAACGTCTGAGGAAATGCCTCGCACACACGGCTGGCAAACGACGCCAGGCTACGGTTGGCAGTACCGGCGACCGCGTTCTGCTCATGAATGATCAACGGCACGCCCGCCAGTTTCGCGGCCAGACCGCCAGGGCCTGTGACATAACCACCAAACCCGACCACACACACCGGCTTCAGCTCCCGCATGATTTTGCGCGCCTGAAACAGCGATTTGATCAACATGAACGGCGCCTTGAGCAAGGACAGACGGCCCTTGCCACGCAACCCGGTGGCGTTGATCACATGCAGCTTGAGGCCAGCGGCAGGCACCAGTTCGTTCTCGATACCGCGCGGCGTACCCAGCCAGTGCACGGTATAACCACGCGCCTGGAATTCGCGCGCGCAGGCCAGTGCCGGGAACACATGTCCGCCGGTACCACCGGCCATGATCAGCACATTACCGACGGCCATGGGTGGGCTCCTCGGCAAAATCGCTTTCGCTGAATTCAGCTTCTTCGCTGCCCATGTTGTTGCGCGATTCCCACTCGATGCGCAGCAACAGCCCCAGACTGGCGCAGCAAATGATCAGCGAGCTGCCGCCGTAACTGAGGAACGGCAGGGTCAAGCCTTTGGTTGGCAGTAGACCGACGTTCACGCCAATGTTGATCAGGAACTGACCGATCCACAGGAACGCCAGACCATAGGCGGTGTAAGCGGCAAAGAACTGTTTGGCGCGCTCGGCCCACATGCCGATGTACATCGCGCGAATACTCACGAAGACGAACAGCGCCACCGTGGCCAACGATCCGACGACGCCCAGTTCTTCGGCCAGTACCGAGAACACGAAGTCGGTGTGCGCCTCCGGCAGATAGAACTGTTTCTGCACGCTGTTGCCCAGACCGACACCGAACCATTCGCCGCGACCAAAGGCGATCAGCGCCTGCGTCAACTGGTAGCCCGAACCGAACTGGTCGGACCACGGGTCGGTAAAGGTGATCAGACGCGCCATCCGGTAAGGCTGCGCCTGAACCAGCACGAACACGGCGGCCACGGCGAGCGCCACCATGAGGGCAAAACGGAACAGGCCGACGCCACCGAGGAACAGCATCGCGGCGGCGGCGCCCATCATCACGACAGTGGCACCGAAGTCGGGCTCCATCAGCAGCAGCCCGGCCATGGGCAACAACACGATGAACGGCTTGAAGAACCCCATCCAGCTCTCGCGCACTTCCTGCTGACGGCGAATCAGATAGCCTGCGAGGAAGATCACCACGAAGACTTTTGCGATCTCCGAGGGCTGCACGTTGAACATGCCGAAGCCGATCCAGCGCATCGAACCGTTCACCTCACGCCCGATCCCGGGCACGATCACCATGACCAGCAGACCGAAGGCGCCAATCAGCATCAGCCAGCCCAGCCGCTGCCAGGTGGCGACAGGCACCATCATGGTCGCGATGCAGGCGCCCAGGCCCAGCACCAGATAGATCAGGTGACGGGTCATCATGTACAGCGCGTTGCCAGATTGCACCGCGGCCACTTCCGACGACGCGGACGTGATCATCACAAGGCCAAGACCGAGCAACGCCAGGCAGCCAGCGAGCATCGGGAAATCGACGTCCACACCACGACCGCTGATGATCGGCGACGGATAAGGCTTGATCACACCAAAAATCATGACAAGTCCCTCACGGCCTGGGCGAACAGGCGTCCGCGCTCTTCGAAATTCTTGAACATATCCAGGCTTGCGCAGGCTGGCGACAGCAATACGGCGTCCCCTTGCTGCGCCGATTCGGCGGCACGTTGCACAGCTTCTTCCAATGTTTTGACGCGTATCAAAGGCACCGAATCGCCGAAGGTTCCGGCGAGCAGTTCAGCGTCGCGCCCCAGCAGGACAACGGCACGGCAATGGGTGGCGACCGGGACTTTGAGCGCAGAAAAATCCGCTCCCTTGCCATCACCACCCGCAATCAACACCAGCTTGCCGCTGATGTCCGTTCCCAAGCCCTCGATGGCTGCCAGCGCAGCACCGACGTTGGTCGCTTTGGAATCGTCGTAATAACTAACGCCCTTGAGCTCGCGAACCCACTGGCAGCGATGCACCAGGCCAGCGAACGAACGCAGGCTGGACAGCATCGCGTCGAACGGCAGCCCGACGGCATGACCAAGCGCCAATGCAGCCAGCGCGTTGGCCTGGTTATGGGCGCCACGGATTTTCAACTCACGGACCGGCATCAGGTTGTCGAACTGGAACGCCAGGTACTTCTCGCCGTTCTCTTCTCGCAGACCGAAGCCGTTGATGTCAGGTGTGTTCAGACCAAAGGTCCAGCAAGGCACCCCTTCGCCGATCAATGGTCGCGACAGGGCGTCCTGACGATTGACCACCACCTGACGCGCACCACGGAAAATCCGGTGCTTGGCCAGGTGGTACGCCGGCAGTCCGCTGTAGCGGTCCATATGGTCTTCGCTGACATTGAGCACGGTGGCGACTTCGGCGCCCAGTTGATCAGTGGTTTCCAGCTGGAAACTCGACAGCTCCATCACATACAGCTCGACATCGTGACTGAGCAGGTCCAGCGCCGGCGTTCCGAGATTTCCGCCAACGGCCACACGCTTACCGGCCGCTGCGGCCATCTCACCCACCAGCGTGGTCACGGTACTTTTCGCGTTGGAGCCGCTGATAGCAACGATGGGTGCCTTGGCATTGCGCGCGAACAGCTCGATATCGCCCGACAGTTTCACGCCACGCGCGGCGGCCTGTTGCAATGCCGGTGTCGCCAGCGCCAGACCGGGACTCACATATAATTCGTCGGCGCGGCAGAGAAACTCGACGTCCAGCTCGCCACAACGCACTTCCACCTGCGGGTAGTCACGACGCAGGGTCGCCAGCTCAGGTGGGTTCTCACGGGTATCCGCTACCGCAAACGCCACGCCCCGATTCGCCAGGAAGCGAACCAGGGACATGCCGCTCTTGCCGAGACCGACAACGATGCGGAAGTGAGAAGAAGCGATCAGCGACACTCTGTTCTACCTCAGTTTCAACGTGGCAAGGCCGATCAGCACGAGAATCACCGTGATGATCCAGAAACGGACGATCACGCGAGGCTCGGGCCAGCCTTTGAGTTCAAAGTGGTGATGGATCGGTGCCATGCGGAAAACGCGGCGGCCGGTCAATTTAAACGATGCAACCTGAATGACGACTGACAGGGTTTCCATCACGAACACGCCGCCCATTATGAACAGAACGATTTCCTGACGAACGATCACCGCGATGGTGCCCAGTGCTGCGCCCAGCGCCAGCGCACCGACGTCGCCCATGAAGACCTGGGCCGGATACGTGTTGAACCAGAGAAAGCCCAGGCCCGCACCGATTAACGCGCCGCAGAACACAATCAGTTCACCTGCGCCCGGAACGTAGGGAATCAGCAGGTACTCGGCGAATTTCACGTTACCGGACAGGTAGCAGAAAATGCCCAGCGCGCCGCCGACCATCACCGTCGGCAGGATCGCCAGACCGTCCAGGCCATCGGTCAGGTTCACGGCGTTGCTGGAGCCGACGATCACGAAGTACGTCAGGACGACGAAGCCGATGCCCAATGGAATGCTGAAATCCTTGAGCATCGGAATCAGCAGCGTGGTCTCCACCGGCGTTTGCGCGGTCATATAAAGGAAGATCGCAGCGCCCAGGCCGAACACCGACTGCCAGAAGTACTTCCAGCGGCTTGGCAGGCCCTTCGAGTTCTTTTCGATCACCTTGCGGTAGTCGTCCACCCAGCCGATGCCACCAAACAACAGGGTCACGATGAGTACGACCCAGACGTAACGGTTGGTTAGGTCCGCCCACAGCAGGGTACTGATGCCGATAGCCGACAGAATCAGTGCGCCGCCCATGGTCGGGGTGCCGGATTTGGACAGGTGCGATTGAGGGCCGTCGTTACGGACCGATTGGCCGATCTGCTTGTTCTGCAGGGCACGGATCATCCAGGGACCGAGGCAGAGCGACAATGACAGTGCGGTGAGCACGCCAAGGATCCCGCGCAGGGTCAGGTACTGGAAGACCGCGAAGCCTTTGTAGAACTGTTGCAGATACTCGGCCAGCAGCAGCAGCATTAATGTTTCTCCGCCTTCAAGGGGTAAGTCTCAGATCCGCATAGCGCTGCCACGACGTTTTCCATCGCGGCACTGCGAGAACCTTTGATCAAAAGGGTTGTGTTTTTATCTTGCTCGGCGCGTAGCGCTTCGATCAGGTCGGCCTGATTGGCAAAATGGCGCGCATCCTGCCCGAAAGCCTTGACGGCATGGGCCATCAGGGGACCAACGGCATACAGGGCGTCGACCTTGCCGGCGGCGTACGCACCCACGTCACGGTGGCCCTGCTCCGCCCAGTCACCCAATTCGCCGATATCGCCCAGCACCAGCACGGTACGGCCTGCGAAGCCAGCGAGAATATCGGTGGCTGCCGCCACGGAACTCGGGTTGGCGTTGTAGGTGTCGTCGATAACGCGAATACCGTTGGTCGCTAGCTGCGCAACAGTGCGCCCTTTGACCGGCTGAACATCGTTGAGGCCGGTCACGATGCCCGGCAGAGACACGTCCAGCGCGTACGCAGCAGCGGCCGCGGCTAACGCGTTTGCAACGTTGTGCGCACCGAGCAGATTCAGTTGAACCTGCGCCGAGCCACTTGGGCCATTCAGCGTGAAGGCCGGGCAACCGCGGGCGTCGATGCCCAGATCGGAGGCATAAAAGTCGGCCTGGGCGTTGCCACGGGAAAAACTCAACACCTTGCGACCGGCCGCGCGGGCCACCCATATGTCGAAGGCCTTGTCGTCGAGATTCAACACCGCAACGCCGCGGGTATCGAGACCTTCGATGATTTCGCCTTTGGCTTCGACGATCTTCTCTGGCCCGCCGAACTCACCGACGTGCGCGGTCCCGGCGTTGGTCAGTACCACGACATGAGGTTTGGTCAGACTGACGGTGAAGGCGATTTCGCCGATCCGCGAGGCGCCCAGTTCAATGACCGCCGCGTCGAACGCGGGAGACAGTTCAAGCAGCGTCAGCGGAACACCCAGTTCGTTGTTCAGGTTGCCGCGAGTTGCCAGCACCGGACCACGCGTACGCAGAATACTCGCGAGCATTTCCTTGACCGTGGTTTTACCGCTGGAGCCAGTGATGGCAGCCACCGGTTTGTCTATAAACGCATTACGGTTCATCGCGCCCAATTGCGCGAGCGCCTTGCGCGTGTCGCCCACGATCAGTTGGGGCAACGAACTGCCTTGAATCTCGCGCTCGACCAACGCCCCCACCGCACCTTTCGCGGCGACCTGATCCAGATAATCGTGACCGTCAAAACGCGGGCCGGTGAGCGCGACGAACAACTGCCCCGGATTGATGGCCCGGCTGTCGATGCTGACGCCGGTAAAGCTGCAATCCTCGCCTACCCGACGCGCGTCGAGCGGCAGCACCAGTTCGCTGAACGAAAGTGGCTTAAGCATGTGCAGCCTCCCATGCGTCCAGTGCCTTGGCGGCTTCTTCAAGATCGGAAAACGGATGGCGCTGGCCGTCGATTTCCTGGTAATCCTCGTGCCCCTTGCCAGCCAATACGATCACGTCGGCGGCTTGAGCCTGAGCGATGATTTGCGCGATGGCCTGACCACGACCGGCGACGAACGCGACGTTTTCTACGGCACTGAAGCCCGCCCGAATGTCATCGAAGATGCGTATCGGGTTTTCGGTTCTCGGGTTGTCGTCGGTGACCAGGACCTTGTCGGCCAGACGCTCCACCACTTCGGCCATCAACGGACGCTTGCCGCGATCGCGATCACCACCGCAACCGAACAGACAGGTCAGTTGGCCCTTGGCATGCGGGCGCAGTGCAGCGAGGACTTTTTCCAGGGCATCCGGCGTGTGGGCGTAATCAACGACCACCAAAGGTCGCGACCCTCCGCCAAGACGCTGCATGCGCCCTACCGGGCCTTCGAGGCTCGGCAACAC
This sequence comes from Pseudomonas sp. NFACC02, assembly GCF_900110765.1. Taxonomy (GTDB): domain Bacteria; phylum Pseudomonadota; class Gammaproteobacteria; order Pseudomonadales; family Pseudomonadaceae; genus Aquipseudomonas. The sequence continues at coordinate 73,057 of NZ_FOEO01000019.1, read as the reverse complement.
GTTGAGAATGTCGTCCAGCGGATAATCGAGGCCCATCAGCGCACCGACTGCAGCCAGTACGTTACTCAGGTTGAAGCGACCCAGCAGACCGCTGCGCAGGACGTGATCGCCTTGTGGCGTCACAAGCGTGGCGCGCACGCCGTCGTCATCGAAATGCGCATCACGGCAGAACAGATAGGCGCTGCTGTCTTCCAGGCTGTACGTAATCAAGCGCGAGGCATGGGGGGCGGCAGCCAGTTGGCGACCGAACGCGTCGTCAAGGTTGATCACGCGGCAACGCAGGTCATCCCAGGCAAACAGCTTGGCCTTGGCGGCGCCATAGGCTTCCATCGTCCCGTGGTAATCCAGATGATCACGGGACAGGTTGGTCATGACCGCGACGTCGAATGCCAACGCCGTCACCCGCCCCTGATCCAGACCGTGCGATGAAACCTCCATCGCGATGGCTCTGGCACCCGCTTTTTTCAGGTCATAGATCGTGGACTGTACGGAAATCGGGTCGGGCGTGGTGTGGATACCACTCTTCAAATCGCTATAGAAGCCTGTCCCCAAGGTGCCGATCAGGCCGCAGTGCTGACCCAGTTTGTCCAGTGCCTGTGCAATCAGTTGAGTGACGCTGGTCTTGCCATTGGTGCCGGTCACGCCGACCAGATTCATGCTGCGACTCGGGTCGCCGTAGAAACGGCCCGCGATGTCGGACAGTTGCGCAGCCAGCCCTTTCACCGGAATCATCGGGATATCGGTGATCGGAAGCACCTTGGCACCTTCGACTTCATAGGCGACAGCCGCAGCACCATGAGCGATGGCGTCGGTGATGTGATCGCGCCCGTCGACTTTCAGACCCGGAATCGCCAGGAACAGATCGCCCGGACGGACTTTTCGGCTGTCCAGCGTCAGTTCGCGAATCAACAGGTCACGATCGCTCTGGGAAAAAATCTTGCTCAAGTTAAAGGACATCAGCCGCGCCCTCCCTTGACTGGAGCAACGACCGGAGCGGCATTGGCTTGCTGTTCAGGTGGAATCGGCGCGAGGTTGTCCGGGCGTACGTTCATCAAACGCAACGTGCCGGACATGACTTTGCTGAAAACGGGCGCGGAAACCAGACCACCGAAGTAGCCGCCTTTGCTCGGTTCGTCGATCACCACCACGATGGCATAGCGCGGATTGCTCATCGGGCCGAAGCCTGCGAACAACGAGCGATAGGAATTCTCCGCGTACCCCTTGGTGCCGACGGAGGTCTTACGCGCGGTACCCGATTTGCCAGCGACGTGATAAGACGGCACGCGCGCTCGATAAACGCCACGCGGGTCTTCGATCACCTGTTGCAGCATGCCTTGCAGGGTTTTTGCGGTCGCTTCCGGAATCGCCTGGGTCGACTCCGCAGGCTTGTCGGTTTTCAGGATGGTCAGCGGGACGAGCTTGCCGTTGTTCGCCAGCGCCGAGTACGCGTGCACCAGTTGCAAAGCGGTGACGGAAAGGCCGTAGCCGTACGACAGGGTCGCGGTTTCGGCCTTGCGCCATTCACGGTAGTTCGGCAGGTTGCCCACGCGCTCGCCCGGGAAGCCCAGGCCGGTGTACTGACCGAGGCCGACTCGCTGCATGGCCCGAAAAATCGCTTCGCCGCCCACGTCGAACGCCACTTTGCTCATGCCGACGTTACTGGAGTTGATCAGGATGCCGGTCAGATCGAGGATCGGGCCTTCGGTTTTGGTCACGTCACGAATGGTGTATTTGCCGATTTGCAGCGTGCCCGGATAAACCTCGACCTTGTCGGTAGGCTTCCAGCGCCCGCTTTCGAGGGCAGCCGTCATCGAGATCGGCTTCATGGTCGAACCTGGTTCGAACACGTCGATGATCGCGCGGTTACGCATGGCGGCCGGCACCATGGTACGGCGGTTGTTCGGGTTGTAGGTCGGCTGGTTGACCATCGCCAGCACTTCACCGGTCTTCACGTCCATGATCACCAGGCTGCCGGCCTTCGCATCGTTTTCCTGAATCGCGTTACGCAGTTCACGGGTCGCCAGGTATTGCAGGCGCAGATCAATAGACAAAGCCAAGGTCTTCCCGGCCTTGGCGTTTTTCTTCACTTGCAGGTCTTTGATCAACCTGCCGCGCCGGTCCTTGATGACCTGCCGTTTCCCCGGCACCCCTGCAAGCCAGTCGTCATACGCAAGTTCGACACCCTCACGACCGTGGTCGTCGAGGTCGGTGAATCCCACCATGTGTGCCGTGACATCGCCCGCCGGATAGAAACGACGGAACTCTTCCTTGCCATAAACGCCCGGTACTTTCAGATCAAGCACAGACTGACCCTGCTCCGGGGTAAGCCCGCGAACCAGATAGATGAACTCTTTGGTGGACTGCTCGTTCAGGCGATCGGCGAGCGCCTTCGGGTCCTGACCCAATGCCTGCGCCAACAAGCCCCACTTGCTCTTGTCGGCCTGCATTTCGGACGGGTTCGCCCAGATCGTGGTCACTGGCGTGCTCACGGCCAACGGCTCGCCGTTACGGTCGGTGATCAGGCCCCGGTGAGCCGGAATGGAAACAGTGCGCAGGCTGCGCGCGTCGCCTTGTTCGATGAGGAACCGATGATCGATGACCTGCAGGTCGACGATGCGATAGCAAATAGCCAAAACCATGATCGACAAGAGCCCGACCACGACGCGGAACCGCCAGGGATAAAGTGCCCCTTCGAGCTTCATCATGGCGACACCATCCGGATATCGGCGGCGTTCGGGATACGCATTTTCAGCTGATCGGTCGCCAGTGCCTCGATACGGCTGTGCGCCGTCCAGGTGCTTTGCTCCAGAATCAACCGTCCCCACTCGGCCTGCGCCTTGTCACGCACGCTAAGCTCGGCGTACAGCGAGTTGAGCAACTGACGATTCCAGTGAGCACTGTAGGAAACGGCAATCGCCGACACGAGGACGGCAATGAACAGCAGCAGCATAAAGAAGCTGCCGGCCGGCAACGGCTTGAAGAAACCGCGGCTCACCGTAGCTTCTCCGCAACACGCATGACAGCACTGCGCGACCTTGGATTGACGCGGGTTTCATCGTCGGAGGCAAATTGCGCCTTGCCGATGATCTTGATGCGCGGCTCGAATGCTTGATGGCGGATTGGCAGGTTGCGCGGCATGTTGTCTGCCTCGCCCTTGACCAACTTGCGCATGAACAGCTTGACGATGCGGTCTTCGAGCGAATGGAAGCTTATGACTACCAGACGTCCGCCGACCTCAAGGTTCTCCAGGGCGGCATCAAGGCCGGCTTCCAGATCACCCAATTCGTTATTGACGTGGATACGCAGTCCCTGGAATGCGCGAGTTGCCGGGTTCTTGCCTTTTTCCCACGCCGGGTTGGCGACTTTCAGGACTTCAGCGAGGTCAGCAGTGCGTTCGAACGGCTGCGTATCGCGACGGGCGACCACCGCACCGGCCATGCGCCGGGCAAAACGCTCTTCGCCGTATTCTTTGAAGACCCGGGCGATTTCTTCGGCGGATGCCGTATTGACGAACTCGGCGGCACTGATCCCGCGAGAGGGGTCCATGCGCATGTCCAGCGGGCCATCATTCATGAAGCTGAAGCCGCGCTCGGGATCATCCAGTTGTGGCGAGGAAACGCCGAGGTCCAGCAGCACGCCGCTGACTTTTCCTGCCAGGCCGCGTGCCAGAGCTTCGGAGCCGAGTTCGGCAAAGCTGCGCTGCACAATGACAAAGCGGCCGTCTTCGGCCGCCAGCGCTTGCCCTGTGGCAATCGCTTGAGGATCTTTATCGAATCCGAGAAGCCGACCGTCCGGCCCCAGGTTCTGCAATATGAGGCGGCTGTGTCCGCCTCGCCCGAACGTGCCATCCAGATAGCAGCCATCGGCGCGCACCGCGAGAGCCTCGACGGCTTCTTCGAGCAGTACGGTGATGTGGGTAAAGCCGCTATTCATAGTCACAGGATCAAATCACGCAGTTCATCAGGCATCGCGCCCGGTTTTTGAATGGCCGCAAGGTCCGCATTAGCAAGTGCGTTCCAGGCGTCCTCATCCCACAGTTGAAACTTGTTCAGCTGGCCTACCAGCATCACGCGCTTGTCGAGCTTGGCGTACTCACGCAACCGTGGCGGCACCAGAAAACGCCCGCTCCCATCAAGCTCGAGATCCACGGCATTACCGATCAACAGTCGCTGCAGACGACGGTTTTCCTCGCGAAATGTGGCGAGCTCACGCAATTTGGCTTCGATCAGCTCCCATTCCGGAAGTGGATAGATGCACAAGCATGGATCGACGGTATCGATGGTCACGATCAGTTGCCCGGCGCTACGCGAATCCAGCTCGTCACGGTACCGGCTCGGCATAGCGAGACGGCCCTTTGCATCGAGATTGATTGCGTTTGCACCACGGAACACAGGCGCTTTCTCCGAATATTATCTTTTTGCGCTCAAAAAACCCACTTCACGCCACTTTCCGCCACTTGCGCACACTATAGGAATGCGCCCACCACACCGTCAAGGCAACTTCTTAAGGAAAACCCTTACAGGACGGAGATTTAGGAGGGGAAATGCAGGAGTTTTAAAAAATTTCGGAGCGGTCCTACAGATAAATCCGAATCAACTCAGAACGCTAACGTTTGAAGTTAAAGTGATTTATGAGGTTTAAGATTTTTTCGGTATTACGAGGAGGTTCTGCGGGAGAAAAACAGAGGAGGGAAAAAGGTGGAGAGTCGATCTGTAAGCCGGGTTCTGTCGAGGACAGTCATTCCTCTACGATGGCCATCACTGGACATCTTTAGCAACCTACCCGGTTCCAGCGCGGGCCACGCCTTGGAACCCTATTTGGTCTTGCTCCGAGTGGGGTTTACCTAGCCACGAACTGTTGCCAGACGTGCGGTGCGCTCTTACCGCACCTTTTCACCCTTACCGGCACCGAAGTGCTTAGGCGGTTATTTTCTGTGGCACTTTCCGTAGGCTCACGCCCCCCAGGCGTTACCTGGCACTCCGCCCTATGGAGCCCGGACTTTCCTCCCCCCTTCATTGCGGAACAATGAAAGGCAGCGACTGTCCAATCGACTCTCCGCCGCCAAGGTTAATGGCAGGGAGGCACAAGAACAAGCTTTAATAAGCCCCTGCGACTTTTGTATGACGGGCTGACGGGGTTCGGTCACTCGCCTTTCTGCTTGTCCAGAGCGACCTGGTACAGCAGATTCTTGCGCACCCCGGTGATCTCCGCAGCCAGCGCAGCCGCACGTTTGAGCGGCATTTCCTGCAACAGCAGATCCAGTACGCGTCGAGCCTCGGCTCCGATAACGTCTTCGCCCTCCGGCGTGCTCCAACCGGCCACCAACACCACACATTCTCCACGCTGCTGATTGCTGTCCCCTTCGACAAAGGCACGCAGCTCCCCCAAGGGCAATCCCTTGAGCGTTTCGAACGTCTTGGTCAGTTCCCTCCCCAAGACCGCGGGACGGTCAGCACCGAAAATGTCTTCCAGATCCTGCAGGCATTCCAGAATCCGGTGCGGCGCTTCATAGAAAATCACGGTGCGCGGTTCTTCTTTCAGCAATTCCAGGCGCGCTTTGCGCCCGACCGACTTTGCAGGCAGAAACCCTTCGAAAATGAATCGATCGGAAGGCAGCCCCGCAGCCGACAGCGCCGCGATCAGTGCACAGGCGCCGGGAACCGGAATCACCTGGATACCGGCCGCACGCGCCTGGCGCACCAGGTGATAGCCGGGATCGGAAATCAACGGCGTACCCGCATCCGAGATCAGCGCCACATTATCGCCCGCCAGCAGACGCGCGATGAACCGGCTCCCCTCATCCCGCTCGTTATGCTCGTGACAGGCGGCCAACGGCGTCGCTATGCCGAAATGTTGCATCAGGCGTAAGGAATGCCGGGTATCTTCAGCGGCAATCAAGGCCACCTCGCGCAACACCTTCAAGGCACGCACGCTCATGTCATCCAGGTTGCCGATTGGCGTGGCCACCACATAAAGCGAGCCTGTAGTGGAATTCAAAGCACCCGGAGCAGTCAAAGCGCACACCTCATGTTCGGTAAAAGCCTGCATTGTACAGGTTCACGCGAGTCTCACAGGGAGATTGAAAATGCACGGACACTTGCGCACACACCCTTCAATGATCGCCGCCCGACAGGTAATCCGACTGACCGAAGCCCTCATTTACGCTTCGAGACGACCTATATCGCTGCTTTAACGCCTACGACATCGCGCCCCGGCCAGTGCTTGGGTACAATTCCACGCTAATTTGCTCGAGAATCAGGAACATATACATGATCGCTTGCCTGCGGCTGTTCTCTGCCCTCTGCCTGGCTGCCTTGTTGGCCGCTTGTGCCGGTTCGCCCTCCTCCAGTCTTGGCGAATTGCCACGCACCCCTGACGCCAGCATCGAGCAGTTGCTCGAACAAGCCGCTGCGGCCAAGTCGCCCGATCAGGCGGCATTGCTCCGACTGACCGCTGCCGACCTGGCCGCACGCCAGAACAATCCGGGGCGCGCGGCCAGCATTCTTGAGCAAGTCCAGATGGATCAGCTCAAGACCGACAAACAAATCTACGCCAGCACCCTGTCCGCCGAGCTCGCACTGGGCCGCAGCCAGCCAAAAGCTGCATTGACCGCGCTCAACCACCCCAGCATGCAGCACCTGGGAGAGATGCCGGTCGATCTGCAGACCCGCGCCCACACCGTTCGCGCCCGGGCACTGGAAGCCGACGGTCAGACACTTGCAGCCGCCAGCGAACGCGTGTTCATGGGGCCCCTCCTTCAAGGCGATGCCCTGACGGCCAACAACGATGCCATCTGGACACTGGTTGCCGCGCTACCACCTGAGCAGTTGCAGGGCACGAGCAACGACGACATGGGCGGCTGGTTGAGTCTGGCCCGCGCGGTCAAAGGCGCGGGGACTCTGGAGCAACAACAGGCGGCCATCGATAACTGGAAAGCGCAAAACCCGCAGCACCCCGCTGCGCGCCAACTGCCGACCCCGCTGGCGCAGTTGCGCGACCTCAAGAGCGTGCCGCTCACTAAAATCGCTCTGCTGCTGCCTCAGGAAGGCCCGCTCGCCTCTGTCGCCCGCGCCCTGCGTGACGGCTTCATGGCGGCCCACTATCAGGCACAACAGGCCGGCCAGAACCCACCCGCCATTGAAGTGTTCGACAGCTCACGCGTGACGTCGATGGACGCGTTCTATGCCCAGGCCAAAGCGGCCGGCGCGCAAATGGTAGTGGGCCCGCTTGAAAAACCGTTGGTCAAACAGCTGAGCACTCATCAACAACTGCCCATCACCACACTGGCGCTGAATTACAGCGACGTCACCGCACATGGCCCGGCCGAGTTGTTCCAGTTTGGTCTGGCCGCCGAAGACGAAGCTCGCGAAGTCGCACGCCGCGCCTGGGCAGATGGCAAGCGCAGCGCAGTGGCCATGGTGCCGAAAGGCGAATGGGGTGATCGCGTACTCGACGCGTTCCGTCAAAGCTGGCAGGCCAAAGGCGGCACTTTCCTCGGCGTCGAACGTATCGATCAGCCCGTAGCCCTGGCCCAGCAGGTCGCCGACCTGTTCCAGCTGCGCAACAGCGAAGGTCGCGCACAACGCCTGCAAAGCACCACCGGTGCGCAGATGGCCGCTCAGCCGAGCCGCCGTCAGGACGTGGACTTCATGTTCCTCGCCGCGACGCCGCAACAGGCCCAGCAGATCAGACCGACCATGGTCTTCCAGTACGCAGGCGACGTGCCGGTGTATGCCACCTCGCACTTGTTCACCAATAGCGGCGACCAGGCGATGTACAACGACCTGGCGGGCGTACGCTTCTGTGAAACCCCCTGGCTGCTGAATGCCGCCGATCCGTTGCGCCAGCAGGTCACCACTCAGTGGCCGCAAGCGGGCGGCAGTCTGGGTCGCCTTTACGCCATGGGTATCGACGCCTACCGCCTGGCGCCTCGCCTGACGCAGTTGAAAACCTTGCCTGACAGCCGCATCGACGGCCTGTCGGGTAGCCTGTCCATCGGCCCGGGTCAACGCATCGAGCGTCAGCTGCCGTGGGCACAGTTCGTCGACGGCAAGGTCCAGCGCCTGCCGGACACCGCCCCTTGATCCCAGGCAACACGCGTCGAACCGCAGGGCAAGAGGCCGAAGCCTATGCCCTGCGACACCTGCTGGCACACGGCTTACAACTGATTACGCAGAATTGGTCATGCAAACGCGGCGAGCTTGATCTGGTCATGCTCGACGGCGATACAGTAGTATTCGTCGAAGTTCGCTATCGGCGACACGCTGGATGGGGTGGCGCGCTGGAAAGCGTCGATTTTCGCAAGCAGGAAAAGCTTACCCTGGCCGCACAATGGTTCCTGCAACGCGAGTCGAAATGGGCAGACGCGCCTTGCCGTTTCGACGTCGTCGCCATCAATGGCGATCCGGGTAACGGCCCTGCGTTGAACTGGCTGCAGAATGCCTTCGACAGCTGAGAACGCTGCTGATTGCCACCTGCACCGGCAAGCTCGCCGATACACAAAACCACACCGTTTTTTTGCTCTTTGCTTTGCGGGCTGCACAGTCTTGTGCCGGGAAGCCGATGACGCGCTCAGACGTCGCCCCGACCAGCCGCCCCTATTAAGGTTTTCATAGATGGACATGCAATCCCGAATTCGCCAGCTTTTTCAGGCCAGCATTGATACCAAGCAACAGGCGATGGACGTTCTTGCACCCTACATCGAGCAAGCCAGCCAGGTGATGGTCAACGCCCTGCTCAACGAGGGCAAAATGCTTGCGTGTGGCAACGGCGGCTCGGCCGGCGACGCACAGCACTTTTCCTCCGAGCTGCTCAACCGTTTCGAGCGTGAGCGACCGAGTCTGCCCGCCATCGCGCTGACCACAGATACCTCGACCATCACCTCGATCGCCAACGACTACAGCTACAACGAGATCTTTTCCAAACAGATCCGCGCGCTGGGCCAACCCGGCGATGTATTGCTGGCGATCTCCACCAGCGGCAACTCGGCCAACATTATCCAGGCCATCCAGGCCGCACATGACCGGGAAATGATTGTCGTAGCACTGACCGGCCGCGATGGGGGGGACGTCGCATCGCTGCTGCTGCCCGAAGACGTCGAAATCCGCGTCCCGGCCAAAGTCACCGCACGTATTCAGGAAGTCCACCTGCTGGCGATCCACTGTCTCTGCGACTTGATCGACAGCCAACTGTTCGGGAGTGAAGAATGATATCCAAACGTCTCAGCCTGCTGGCCCTGACGCTCTGCCTGGGCATCAGCGGATGCAGCTCGGTGATCAACGCCAGCCGTGAAGCCCCGATCGACGACGATCGCGGCACACGCACCTTCGGTAGCAAGATCGACGATTCGCTGATCGAAACCAAGGTTGCCGTGAATATCGACAAGGCCAGCCCTGATCTGGAGAACAACTCGCACATCGTCGTGACCAGCTTCAACGGCGTGGTCTTGCTGGCCGGTCAGACGCCGCGAGCAGACCTCAAGCAACTGGCCGAACAGACTGCCAGCCAGGTGCAGAAGGTCAAGAAGGTCAATAACGAACTGCAGGTCATTGCCCCTTCCTCAATGCTGGCTCGCAGCAACGATGCCTGGCTGACCAGCAAGATCAAGACCGAGATGCTGACGGACAGCGCCATTCCCGGCTCGCGCATCAAGGTCGTGACCGAGAACGGCATCGTTTACCTCATGGGCTTGCTCACTCAGGCCGAAGCCAACCGCGCGACCAACCTGGTCCAGGGTGTGTCCGGCGTGCAGAAAATCGTGAAATTGTTCGAGTACATCGACTAAGTATCAACGGGGCATGGGCGCCCTACCGTCACAACCGATATCCAATAAAAAGGCGATCCCGAGGGATCGCCTTTTTATTTACAACGCAGCCAACTACTTGACCACTTTCAGACTCGGCCGGCCGCTTGGGCGCGGCGGCTCGTCATCCGGTGGCGGTGTGTCGTCATCCACGTCCAGATCTTCATCGTCATCCACGGCCGGCTCCAGATCGAAGACCATACCCTGGCCGTTTTCACGGGCATAAATACCCATTACCGCGGCCACCGGAACGTAAAGGCTGTGGGGAACGCCGCCAAAGCGACCTTCGAAGCTCACTGCATCGTTATCCATGTGCAGATGACGTACTGCGCTTGGCGAAATGTTGAGGACGATCTGCCCGTCATTGGCAAAACCTTGCGGGACTTGCACCGCCGGGTATTCGGCATTGACCAGAATGTGCGGCGTGCAATCGTTATCCACGATCCACTCATACAGAGCGCGGATCAGATAGGGGCGACTGGAGTTCATCGAACGGTTCCTTAAGCCTTAGCGCATATCGCGTTCGGCAGCAGACAGACTTGCCTGAAATGCCTCACGCGCAAACTGGCGCTCCATATAATCAAGCAGCGGCTTGGCAGGCCGCGGCAACTCGATACCCAGAATCGGCAGGCGCCAGAGTATGGGCAATAGACAGCAGTCGACCAGACTTTGCTCGTCACTGAGGAAAAATGGTTTTTCCGCGAACAGTGGCGACACGCCGGTCAGACTTTCGCGCAACTCCTTGCGCGCCTGAACACGAGCAGCCTCTTTGCTGCGCGGGTCCAGAATCAGATCCACCAAACCGCACCAGTCACGCTGGATCCTGTGGATCAGCAGCCGGCTGTTGGCGCGTGCTACAGGGTATACCGGCAGTAAAGGCGGATGAGGATACCGCTCATCCAGGTATTCCATGACAACCGTAGACTCGTACAACGCCAGGTCACGATCGACCAGCGTCGGCAAGCTGCCGTACGGATTCACCTCGATCAGTTTCGCCGGATGGCGACCCTCTGCAACATCGATGATCTCGGCGCTGACACCTTTCTCGGCGAGCACAATGCGCACGCGATGGGAATAGTGGTCGGCGGGGTCGGAGTAACAGGCCAACCGGTTGGTCACGCCCATGGCGGTCCTCCTCGCTTGTTAAATATTCAGAAGCAGAAAAAACGAACGCGCCCTGAAGGCGCCTTCGGCAACATCCACAATGAGCGGGTGTTCGTCGCGGGCGACAAGATAGCTCATTTACTCAAAGTAAATTCTGCAATCTTTCGCCCGCCACTATACCCGCTCTGCGGTCATTACCCGAACGAGGCTCTCCAGAGCGCGTTGCGTCTGCAGCCGAAACACCCTCCCGTCAGTGCACATCCTTCCAGTATTCGCGCTTGAGCAGGTACGCGAAGATGAACAGGACCGCCAGGTACAACAGCACATAGGTGCCGATGCGCTGGTGTTGCAGCTTGACCGGGTTCGCCGAATACGCGAGAAAGGTCACCAGGTTTTTGATCTTTTCGTCGAACTGCTCTTCGGTAAGCGTTCCGGTCTTGGGCACGATCGTCAGTTGATCACAGGCTTCATGGGTGAGCGGCGCGCCGGTCAGAGGGTCGTATTGCTTCTTGTCGCCCTCGACCACCTGCACTTGCTTGCATCCGATGACCTGACGGCCCTGCAGACCGACGAGCACATTAGGCATACCCACATTGGGGAACACCTTGTTGTTCACGCCCCACGGCCGCGCAGGGTCCTCGTAGAACGAGCGCAGATAGCCGTACAGCCAGTCCGTCCCGCGGACCCGTGCCACCAGGGTCAGATCAGGCGGCGCCGCGCCGAACCAGGTCTTGGCATCGGCCGGCTGCATGCCGACAACCATGTGATCGCCAATCTTGGCGCCCGTGAACACCAGATTGTCCAGCATCAACTCGTGAGGAATGCCAAGGTCATCGGCGACCCGTTCGTAGCGCTGGAATTTGGCGCTGTGGCAGCCCATGCAATAGTTCACGAAGGTCCGCGCACCGTCCTGCATGGCAACCTTGTCGGAAACATCGATATCGACACTTTCCAGTTCCGGCCCACCGTGCTCGGCGGCGAACGACAACACAGGCAAGGCAGCGAGCATAAAAACAGCCAATAGCTTTTTCATTAGCCAGTCACCCTTTCCGGAACCGGTTTTGTCTTCTCCATGCGCGTGTAAAACGGCATCAGGATGAAGTAGGCGAAGTACACGAACGTACACACCTGTGACAACAGTGCGCGCCCTGGACTGGGCGGAAGAACCCCCAGAATCCCGAGAATCACGAAAGCCACACAAAACAGCAGCAACCAGATCCGGCTGAGCCAGCCCTTGTAACGCATCGACCTGACCGGACTTCGATCAAGCCACGGCAAGACGAACAGCACCGCGATCGCCGCGCCCATGGCCATGACCCCCATGAGCTTGTCCGGAATCGCCCGCAAGATCGCGTAGAACGGCGTGAAGTACCAGACCGGCGCGATATGCTCGGGCGTCTTGAACGCGTTGGCCTGTTCGAAGTTTGGTTTCTCCAGGAAGTACCCGCCCATTTCCGGAAAGAAGAACACGATCGAGCAGAAGATGAAGAGGAACACCACCACCCCGACGATATCCTTCACCGTGTAATACGGGTGAAAGGCGATGCCGTCGAGCGGCTTGCCGTTTTCGTCCTTGTACTTCTTGATGTCGATGCCATCCGGGTTGTTGGAACCCACTTCGTGCAGTGCCAGCACGTGCAGCACCACCAGCCCGAGAATCACGATGGGCAACGCGACCACATGAAGGGCGAAGAAGCGGTTCAGGGTGATGCCCGAGATCAGGTAGTCACCCCGAATCCACTGGGTAAGGTCATTGCCGATGACCGGAATCGCACCGAACAGCGAGATGATCACCTGAGCGCCCCAGTACGACATCTGGCCCCATGGCAGCAGATACCCCATGAAGGCCTCGGCCATCAGCGCCAGGTAAATCAACATACCGAAGATCCACACCAGCTCCCGGGGCTTCTGATAGGAGCCATAGAGCAGCCCACGGAACATGTGCAGGTAGACGACGATGAAGAACGCCGACGCGCCTGTGGAGTGCAAAAGGCGCAGGATCGAGCCGTATTCGACATCGCGCATGATGTACTCGACGGACGCGAACGCCTCCTCCGCCGAGGGCGTATAACTCATCGTCAACCAGATGCCGGTCACGATCTGATTCACTAGCACCAATAGCGCCAGCGAGCCGAAAAAGTAGAAGAAGTTGAAATTCTTGGGCGCGTAATACTTGCTGAGGTGATCTTCCCACATGGAGGTTGCAGGGAAGCGCGCATCGATCCAGTCCATGAATTTGCTCATTACGCTTTCTCCTGATCGACGCCAATGACGATGATTGAGTCCGACTCGTAGGAATGCGGTGGCACTGGCAGATTCAGGGGTGCAGGTTGCGCTTTGTAAACGCGCCCAGCCAGGTCGTAATGAGAGCCGTGACAAGGACAGAAGTAGCCGCCAACCCAGTCTTTACCGAGGTCAGCGGGCGCGACCTCGGGACGGAAGGTGGGAGAGCAGCCCAGATGAGTACAGATCCCGATCAGCAACAGCGTCTCGGGCTTGATCGACCGAACCACCGGGTCAACGTAGGCAGGTTGAGTGGAGTTCTTTGATTCAGGATCGGAAAGCTGGGCGGTGATCTTGCCCAGGTTCGTGAGGATTTCCGGGGTGCGGTGAACGATGAAGACCGGCTGACCACGCCATTCGGCGATCATTTGCTGCCCCGGCTCGATCTTGCTGATATTCACTTTTACGGGTGCGCCAGCCGCTTTGGCTTTGGCACTGGGAAACCATGACCCCACGAACGGGACCGCAGCCCCCACCGCTCCTGCAGCGCCGACCACAGACGTGGCCGCGACGAGGAAGCGACGCCGGCCTGCATTCACGCCGTCATTGCTCATTCCGTCCTCTCCCATCAGCTTTTAGAGGCCCGCTTGGTCAGGCTTCTCTTTGAATTATTTTTCTAGCTGTCAAAAAATCCTGCCGAATGGTAATGACAAAACCCTAGCAGTCGCAAGGACATTACCGTTTGGCGAAAACGGGGAGGCCTTATAAAACGGGGCATCCACGGATGAGTCGCGTCGTCACAACCAATAATAGACGCCCATAAAAAAACGCCCAGTTCCAAGAGGAAACTGAGCGTTCTTTTTGAACGAAAAGCGAATTAACGCTTCGAGTACTGCGGACGCTTACGCGCTTTACGCAGACCGACTTTCTTACGTTCAACTTCGCGAGCATCGCGAGTGACGTAGCCTGCTTTGCGCAGAGCGCTACGCAGCGTTTCGTCGTATTGCATCAGAGCGCGGGTGATACCGTGGCGGATTGCGCCAGCTTGACCACTCACACCACCGCCGATGACAGTGACGTAGATGTCGAATTTTTCGACAGTCTCGGTCAGTTCCAGTGGCTGACGAACTACCATGCGGGCAGTTTCGCGACCGAAGAACGTGTCCAGGGAGCGGTTGTTGATGGAGATGTTACCGGTGCCCGGACGCAGGAAAACGCGTGCGGTTGCGGTCTTGCGACGGCCAGTGCCGTAATTTTGAGTCGCCGACATAATGAACTATTCCGTTAAAACTTCAGTTCTTGGGGCTGCTGAGCAGTATGAGGGTGTGCAGCGCCCGCATAGACTTTCAGCTTACGATACATGTCGCGACCCAGCGGGTTCTTAGGCAGCATGCCTTTGACCGCGGTCTCGATCACGCGCTCAGGAGCTTTGGCGATCAGCTTTTCAAAGTTGATCGACTTGATCCCGCCCGGGAAACCGGAGTGAGAGTAGTAGATCTTGTCGGACGTTTTGGCACCCGTAACACGGATTTGCTCAGCGTTGATCACGACGATGTAGTCGCCAGTGTCGACGTGCGGAGTGTATTCCGGCTTGTGCTTGCCACGCAGACGGCTCGCGATTTCGGTGGCCAGACGACCCAGGGTCTGGCCAGCAGCGTCGACGACGAACCAGTCGCGCTTTACTGTTTCCGGTTTAGCGGTAAAAGTTTTCATTCTTTATAGCCTCAAAGGCCGCCCTGAAAAATAGACGGCGGAGCATACTCATTAGTACGGTCTTTGACAAGTCAAAGGCCGCCGGGCACGAACGCTATAGGGGGCTCGGGTCAGCGCGTTCGATCGCAGCGGAGTCTTGTGTCGCGGGGCATCACTCCCACGACAAAGAGACGCGGAATTATGCAGATTGCGAAAAAAATTTCAACCTGCTTTTATGGCTCTTTTAAACAGGAGAGCCAGATGGACTATCGCAAACTGGGCAGAACCGACCTCAAAGTCAGCGCAATCTGCCTCGGCACGATGACCTGGGGCGAGCAAAACAGCGAGTCCGAGGCCTTCGCTCAGATCGAACGCGCCAAAGCGGCGGGCATCAATTTCATGGACACGGCCGAGATGTACCCGGTCCCGCCCAAGAAAGAAACCTACGCCAGCACCGAGACCATCATCGGCAACTGGTTCAAAAAGAACGGCGACCGCGCCGACTGGATTCTCGCCAGCAAAATCGCCGGCCCCGGCAACGGCATCGATTACATCCGTGACGGCCAGCCGAAATTCAACCGCGACCATATCGTCGCCGCCGTGGATGCCAGCCTGAAGCGCCTGCAGACCGACTACCTCGACCTGTACCAACTGCACTGGCCGGAGCGCGGCACCAACTTCTTCGGCAAGTTGGGTTATACCCACAGCGACGCGACGTTCACCCCGCTACTGGAAGTGCTTGAGGCGCTGGACGAACAGGTCAAGGCAGGCAAGATCCGTCACGTCGGGCTGTCCAACGAAACGCCGTGGGGCACCATGAAGTTTCTGGCTGAGTCCGACGCTCACGGGCTGACACGTCCGGTGTCGATCCAGAACCCGTACAACTTGCTCAACCGCAGCTTCGAAGTCGGTCTGGCGGAAATCGCGATCCGCGAAGAATGCGGCCTGCTGGCCTATTCACCGATGGCCTTCGGCATGCTGTCGGGCAAGTACGCTGACGGCGCGCGTCCGGCAAAAGGTCGCCTGAGCCTTTACAGCCGCTTCACCCGCTACTTCAACCCGCAATCAGAAGCCGCCTGCGCCCGTTATGTCGCACTGGCCCGTGAACACGGTCTGGACCCGGCACAAATGGCGCTGGCGTTCGTTACCAGTCGCCCATTCGTGACCAGCAACATCATCGGCGCGACCACGCTGGAACAACTGGAGAGCAATCTGGACAGCTTCAACCTGGTGCTCTCGGAAGAGGTCCTGGCGGGCATTGAGGCGATTCACAAGGATCAGCCCAATCCTGCGCCTTAACCTCTGACATACACCCCCTGTAGGAGCGCGGCTTGTCCCGCGATCTGCCGGGAACCGGCAGCAAATCCGACGAATGCAGCCTCGCAGAAACACCGCATTTACCGTATTTGCGACGGGTTCCCCGCCGATCGCGGGACAAGCCGCGCTCCTACAACGATTGAGCCACTACGCCTACAACGATCGCGCGATGATCTCCTTCATGATTTCGTTGGTCCCTGCATAAATCCGCTGCACCCGCGCATCCGCCCACGCCCGCGCAATCGGGTATTCCCACATGAAGCCGTAACCACCATGCAATTGCACGCACTCGTCCAGCACCTTGCACTGCAGGTCGGTGGACCAGTACTTGGCCATCGCGGCGGTCGGTACATCGAGCTTGCCCTCCAGATGCAATGCCAGACACTGATCGATGAACGTGCGGCCGATCTGCACTTCGGTGGCGATCTCAGCCAGTTTGAAGCGCGTATTCTGGAAATCAGCGATGGCTTGTCCAAATGCCTTGCGCTCACGCGTGTAGGCCAATGTCCATTGCAACGCCGCCTCGGCCGACGCAAGGGCGCCAATGGCCACGGTAAGACGTTCCTGCGGCAACTCCTGCATCAGGTAGGCGAATCCCATCCCCGCCTGCCCCAGCAGGTTTTCCTTGGGCACTCTTACGTCCTGAAAGAACAATTCCGACGTGTCCTGGGCCTTCATGCCGACTTTTTCCAGACGCTTGCCCTTCTCGAAACCCGGCGTTCCCGCCTCGACAAGGAAGAGACTCGTACCTTTGGCCCCCGCCTTGGGGTCGGTCTTGGCCACCACGATCACCAGATCCGCGAGAAACCCGTTGGTGATGAACGTCTTGGAGCCGTTGATCACGTACTCGTCACCCTCCAGCACGGCTGTCGTTTTGACGCCCTGAAGATCGGAGCCCGCTCCAGGCTCGGTCATCGCGATGGCCGTCACCAGCTCCCCCGACACCATTTTCGGCAAGTACTTCTGCTTCAGGGCCTCGCTGCCGTAATGCAGGATATAGGGAGCAACGATGTCCGAATGCAGGGAAAATCCGATGCCCGTCAGACCCAACCGGTAGATTTCTTCGATCACCACCGTGGTGTACAGGAAGTCCGCCGCCATGCCGCCGTATTCCTCCGGCAGGTGCGAACACAACATCCCCTGCTCCCCCGCCTTGTTCCAGAGCGCACGGTCGACATGCCCCTGCTTTTCCCATCGCGCATGAAACGGTGCGGCTTCCTGTTCGAGAAACTTGCGGACGCTGTCACGGAAAAGCTCGTGCTCGGAGCTGAAAAGCGTTCTTGGAAGCATGGGGCACCTTGGGCTGGAGGGAGGGTCGGACAATCGCTGTCAGAGCGTATGCCGGGCCGGATGACGACGACACTGGACACATCCGACAAAAAATAAGACGATCACGCCGTTGCTTGACCACTTTCCCATATAAGAACAACAGATTATGTCTATTCAACACTCCGCGCCGTTGCGGCGCGTCAGCATTCTCGCGATCGACGGAATTTTCGCTTCCACCCTCACCCAGGCCAAAGACTTCTTTCATCTGGCCAGCCTGCGTTACGGCAAACAGTTGGGCCAGGGCTTGAAGCCTGCGTTCGAAACCCGACTGGTCAGCCCGGACGGCCAACAGGTGCGCAGTTTCAGCGAGGTCGTGTTGCCGGTCGACGGCACGCTGGAAAACGCCGACATCATCATCCTTCCGACCTTCGTCGAGAACTTCGACACCCTGCGTGCGCGCTATCCGCAGATTCTGCCCTGGTTGCGCGAACAGCACGCCCGAGGCGCGGTCTTGTGCGGCGAAGCCAGCGGCGTGTTCTGGCTGGCCGAGGCCGGTCTGCTCGATGGCAAGGAAGCGACCACCTACTGGCGCTTCTTCAACGAGTTCGCCGAACGCTTCCCGAAGGTGCTGCTTAACCAGGAAAAACACCTGACCGATGCCGACAACCTGTATTGCGCGGGCGGCACGATCTCGGCGTGCGATCTTTATATCTACCTGATCGAGCGCTTCTGCGGCGCCAATGTGGCGCAGACCGTTGCGCGAGACATCCTGTACGAAGTCCAGCGCAGCTACGCGCCGGGCCGCATGGGGTTCGGCGGGCAGAAGCTGCACCAGGACGTGATCATCCTGCAGATCCAGCACTGGCTCGAAGAGCACTTCGCCGACAAATTCCGCTTCGAGGACGTGGCGCGCGAACACGGCATGAGCATTCGCAATTTCATGCGCCGCTTCCAGACCGCGACGGGCGACAAGCCCCTGCATTACCTGCAACGTCTGCGTATCGAAACCGCCAAGGGCCTGTTGTCGGGGTCACGCAAAAGCATCAAGACCATCAGCTACGAAGTCGGCTACGACGATGCCAGCTTCTTTGCCCGACTGTTCCGGCAACACACCGACCTGTCACCAAATCAATACCGCCAGCAGTTTCAGCAGGCGGCCTGAAACAAAAAGCCCTGCAGCGATGCAGGGCTTTTTTTGCGAAACGTGATGGTAGGAGCCGGCTTGCTGGCGAATGCGGTGAGTCTGCACCGGATCCGGCGACTGACACTCCGCGTTCGCCACCGTCGTAACCTCCGGCAGCTCTCACAGGTATTGCGGTGTCAGGGCTTATGCGCGCGGGACAGGAATTCGTGGGACTGCATTTCCAGCAGACGACTCAACGTGCGCTGGAACTCGAAGTTCAGGCGGCCGCCGGTGTACAGGTCCTTCAGTTCGACTTCCGCCGAGATGATCAACTTGACGTTGCGGTCGTAGAACTCGTCGACCATGTTGATGAAGCGACGGGCGATGTCGTCGGTGGTGACGCTCATCTGCTCGACGCCGCTGAGCAACACGGCGTGGAAGATCTTGCCGAGTTCGATGTAGTCGTTCTGGCTACGTGGACCGTCGCACAGCTCGCGGAAATCGAACCAGGCCACGTCGTCGCACGTGCGAATCGCCTTGATCTGACGGTTCTCGATGATCAGCACATCGTTTTCCACCGCTTTGGTGCACTCAGGGGTCAGCGCGCGGAAGCTCTTGCGCATGCTCTCCTGGGCCGCTTCGTTGAGCGGGAAATGGAACAGTTCAGCCTGCTCCAGGTGACGCAAGCGGTAATCCACCCCGCTGTCGACGTTGACGATGTCCGTGTTCTGTTTGATCAGCGCAATGGCGGGCAAGAAGCGTGCGCGCTGCAGACCGTCCTTGTACAGACCGTCCGGCACGATGTTCGAGGTTGCCACCAGCGTCACGCCGTTCTTGAACAGCTCTTCCATCAGCGTGCCGAGGATCATGGCGTCGGTGATGTCGGACACAAAGAATTCATCGAAGCAGATAACCCGGGCTTCACGCGCGAACTGCCTGGCAATCAGGGTCAGCGGGTTCTTCTCCCCCTTGAGGTTCTTCATTTCTTCATGCACACGCTTCATGAAGCGGTGGAAGTGGGTGCGCATCTTGTCTTGAAAAGGAAGCGCCTCGAAGAACGTATCGACCAGGTAAGTCTTGCCACGGCCGACGCCTCCCCAGAAATACAGGCCTTTGATCACCGTGACTTCTTTCTTGCCGAACAGCTTGCCTAACAGGCCAGGCTTGCTCTCGTGGGCAGCGACCAGATCGTCATACAGACGCTGGAGATGACGCACAGCGTTTTCCTGAGCGGCGTCGTGGAAGAATTCAGGTTTCTTGAGGTCGTTCTGATAGCTTTCTAGGGGGGTCATAGTCGTTACGTTAGCTAGGTAGCAAAAACGGGCCGCCACTGTAGCGATGGCCCGTTGCAATGGCAATTAATCCTGTTGCGGCGCCAAGGCCAGTTTCAGGCGCTCGACGGCAGCATCGCGGGCAGCGGCATCGGCGAACGTCGGACTGTCAGCAACACAGGCGCCTTCCAGCCATACGGTGAAGGCGTCACCTTCCGTCCGAATGTCCAGATCATCGCCTTGCTGCAGTTGCCTGGTCACCGCGCCAGCCGTCTTGCCGTCGGCGAAAGAGCGCGACAGCAGCAATTGCTCGCCATCGGCCGCCAGCAACCGGAAACGGAAGCTGCCGTCTTCTTCGCGGAAACTCACGAAGCGCGCACCTTTACTGGCCTTCTTCTTGGGGGCCGCGACGGTTTGCGTGGTTTCGCGGAACGACCTCAGGCCGACCGCTTCACGCAGCTCACCCAGAAACGGCGTCGCGATACGACGAGCTTTCTGTGCACCAGCCTGCAGGATGTCCTCCAGATCGGCTGGACGCTCAATCAGACGATGGTAGTTCTCGCGTGCCTCACCCAACTCACTGTCCAGCAACTGGAACAGGCGTTGCTTGGCGTCGCCCCAGCCCAGCCCCTGAAGCAGATCGGTACGGAATTCATGGCTTTGTTCCGGGGTCGCGAAGGCCTGATACAGAGTGAACAGGTGCGAGTTGTCCGGGTCCTTGGCCTCGCCGGGCAGACGCGAGTCGGTGACGATGCGCGAAATCGCGTCCTTCATCTCCTTGGCGCTGCTGAACAACGGGATGGTGTTGTCGTAGCTCTTCGACATCTTGCGGCCGTCAAGGCCTGGCAACGTCGCCACGCTCTCTTCGATCAGCGCTTCAGGCATCACGAAGAATTCCTTGCCCTTGCCGAACAGGTGGTTGAAACGCTGGCCGATGTCACGGGCCATCTCGACGTGCTGAATCTGGTCGCGCCCGACAGGCACCTGGTGGGCGTTGAACATCAGGATGTCAGCGGCCATCAGCACCGGGTAGCTGAACAGGCCCATGGTGATACCGGCGTCCGGGTCTTCACCGGCTTCGACGTTCTTGTCGACCGACGCTTTGTAGGCGTGGGCGCGATTGAGCAGGCCTTTGCCGGCGACGCAGGTCAACAGCCAGGTCAGTTCAGGGATTTCCGGGATGTCGGACTGGCGATAGAAGGTCACGCGATCGACATCGAGGCCGGCGGCCAGCCAGGTCGCGGCGATTTCCAGACGCGAGCGCTGAATGCGAAGCGGGTCATCGCATTTGATCAGGGCGTGATAGTCGGCCAAAAAGTAGAACGAGTCGGCATCGCTCTGGCGGCTGGCAACGATGGCCGGGCGAATGGCGCCCGCGTAGTTGCCCAAGTGTGGCGTACCGGTGGTGGTAATACCGGTCAGGATACGAGTGGTCATGGCTAGTCGCTTATTTGGGTGCTGCGATCAGTTCGAAAGGCGCGGCAGGACCAGATCCTTGAGGTCGGTCAGCTTGCCGTGGAAAAAGTGTCCGCATTCTGCCACTTTCAGCAGCTCATGGGGGCGCGACAGTGCGTCAGACCAGGCATAGACGAGTTGTGGGTCGACCACTTCGTCGGTTTCAGGCTGAATCACGGTCAAAGGGCCCTTCTGTGGCAGCGTGCTCGGATCGGCGATACGCATGACCGCGGGCGCGACCATGAACAGGTGACCCAATGTTTCGCCTTTGGCTTCGAGACGCCCGCCCAGCGTGGCCGCAACGAATCCACCGAAGGAAAATCCGAACAAGGTCATTGGCAGATCCGGGTGTTTTTCCCGCAGCCACGACGCAGCGGCTTGCGCATCATCGACCTCGCCTTGCCCCATGTCCGAGCTGCCGGCACTGGCGCCAACGCCACGATAATTGAAACGCAGGGTGATGTACCCGGCGTCGCGCGCCGTGCGTTGCAAGGTCGAGATCACTTTATTGAGCATCGTGCCGCCCTGAACCGGGTTAGGATGGCATATCAGCGCCACGCCCTTGGCCCCCTCCGGGTCAAGGTACAGGGCTTCGAGTTGGCCCACGGGGCCGTCGATGAATACAGGGGTTTCACGCATGAGCAAGAATGAACTCCGTGACCTTCAATTGGGTCGACTCGTCTAGCTGATTGTCTGTGGCTGGCATGTCGGCGACGCGTCGCCGCTATACAGCGCAGGTTCGAGCCGTTAACGTAAAGCAAAGCCGTTTATAGAGGAAGGACTCGTGGATTACTCGCTCTTAGTTTGGTTGCTGCCGACTATTGCCCTGATCGCCGGTGTAGTCATCGGTTTCTTCGTGGCGCGTGCGCTGCCCAATGCCGCGCCTAACAGCACTCAGCGCCAGCTGGATGACGTTCAGGAGCGTTTCGACACGTATCAGAACGAGGTGATCACTCACTTCAACAGCACGGCTAATCTGGTGCAGAAGCTGTCCCAAAGCTATCAGGATGTACAAGAACACCTCGCCGAGGGCGCCAACCGTCTGGCCACCGACGACTTGACCCGCCAACGCCTGCTTGCCGCCCTGCACCCGGATGCGCTTCAGGCACCCCGCGACCGTCTGACGCCACCGCGTACGGCCGCCGAGCCACCACGGGACTACGCGCCAAAAATGCCGAACACCCCTGGCATGCTGGATGAGCACTACGGCTTGAAGAAGTAAGCAGAAATACATCGAAAAGCCCGCCCCTGAGGTGATCAGGGGCGGGCTTTTTTGTGGGCTGGAGCAAAGGACCAATGCTGATCGTGCCCACGCTCGGCGTGGGTATGTAGCCTAGGACGCTACGCGTGCGCTGCATTCGGACGCAGAGCGTCCCGGGCGGCGTTACCACGCGGAGCGTGGGAACGATCGGCAACGATCAACCGTCGTAACCTGCGGCAAGAGCCCCTGATCGTGCCCACGCTCCGCGTGGGTATGTAGCCTAGGACGCTCCGCGTGCGCTGCATTCGGACGCTGAGCGTCCCGGGCGGCGTGCCCACGCGGAGCGTGGGTACGATCGGCAACTTCCAGCAGCTCCCACAGTGAACCGGATCGGGTGGAACAAAAAACCCGCCGTTACGGGCGGGTTTCTTGTGAGCCAAACGGGGCTTAGATGGCGCCGCGAGCCCGCAGCAGGTCCAGCACTTGCTTGACGCTTTCTTCCACGTTCAACGTCTGGGTGTCGATCACGAGATCGGCGTCCAGTGGCACGTCGTACGGGAAGGACTCGCCAGGGATGTTGTCCTTGTCGGCAGCGTACAGACCTTGGGGGTCGCGTTCGCGGCAAACCTGAGGAGACGCCTGGACGTAGACGGTGATCAGTCGATCCTCTCCAATCAACGCCTTGGCGTTCTGACGTCCTGCCGCATCAGGGGCAACGAACGCAGCCAGGGTCAGCAGGCCTGCTTCGTTGAACTGTCGCGCCACGTGCGCGGCACGACGCCAGTTCTCGGTGCGACCGGCGCGATCGTGTGGCAGGCCCTTGTTCAGGTCGTGACGCAGATTCTGACCATCGAGGACGAATACCGCCCGGCCCATGTCGAACAGTCTGCGCTCAACGGCGTAAGCCAGCGTGCTCTTGCCTGCGCCCGACAGCCCGCTGAACAGCACGGTCGCCGGCTTCTGGCCGAAACGCTGAGCCCGCTCCTCGACCGACACATGCGCCAGCGCGCCGTGGTGATGACCCGCGCCAGCCACTGTCGGCTTGGCGATGATCATGCCCGCCGCGACGGTGCCGTTGGTCAACCGGTCGATCACGATGAACGCACCCGTGGTGCGATTGACGTCGTAGCCGTCCAGCGCGATAGGCGCATCGAGGGCGACTTTCACCCGGCCGATCTCGTTCAACTGCAGGGCACTGGCAGGCCCCTCTTCCAGCGTGTTCACGTCGACGCGGTGAGTGATGCTGGCAATCGAGCCCGGCACGTAGGACGTGGCGCGCTTGATGTCGTATTTCTTGCCCGGCAGCATCGGCTCTTCAGCCATCCAGACCAGCATGGCGTCGAAGGAGTCCGCTACCTGAGGAACGTTGTCGGCATGAACCAACAGGTCACCCCGGGAAATGTCGATCTCGTCTTCCATGGTCAGCGTGACAGCCTGGCCCGGACCTGCGTGCTCCAGTTCCCCCTCGAAGGTGACAATGGATTTCACGCGGCTGCTCTTGCCCGACGGCAAGACCACCACTTCGTCGCCCTTGCGCACGACACCGCTGGCCAGCGTTCCCGCGAAACCACGGAAGTTGAGGTTCGGGCGGTTGACGTACTGCACCGGGAAGCGCAGGTCATCGAAGTTGCGGTCGTTGGCAATCTCGACGGTTTCAAGGATTTCCATCAGCGACTTGCCGGTGTACCAAGGCGAACGCTCGCTCTTGTTCACGACGTTATCGCCCTTGAGCGCCGACATCGGAACGAATTCCATGGTGGTCGGTTTCAGGGCAATACGGTCGGCAAACGCCAGGTAATCAGCCTTGATCTGCTCGAAGATTTTCTCGTCGAAGCCATTGAGGTCCATCTTGTTGATGGCGACCACGATGTGCTTGATGCCCAGCAACGAGGCGATGTAACTGTGACGACGGGTCTGGGTCTGCACGCCGTAACGGGCGTCGACCAGGATGATCGCCAGGTCACAGGTGGACGCACCGGTGGCCATGTTGCGGGTGTACTGCTCATGGCCTGGGGTGTCGGCAATGATGAATTTGCGCTTGGCGGTCGAAAAGTAGCGATACGCGACATCAATGGTGATGCCCTGCTCGCGCTCGGCCTGAAGACCGTCCACCAGCAGCGCCAGATCGACGTCATCGCCAGTCGTGCCGGACTTCTTGGAATCACGGGTGATGGCTTCCAGGTGATCTTCATAAATCATCTTGGAATCGTGCAGCAGACGCCCGATCAACGTGCTCTTGCCGTCGTCGACGTTGCCACAGGTCAGGAAACGCAGCATTTCCTTGCGTTCATGCTGGCCCAGATAGGCGAGGATGTCCTCGCTGATCAAATCAGATTGGTGGCTCATTGGGTTCAAGCTCCGAGCTGTAAGCCTCAAGCAGCAAGCTTGTCGGCGTACAGCTAGTCAAAATTCTTCCGATTCAAGTGAGCTTCAGCGCTTGGCTTCAAGCTTCCAACTTGTTGCTTACCGCTAGAAGTAGCCTTGGCGCTTCTTATCTTCCATGGAGCCCGCACCATCGTGATCGATGACGCGGCCTTGGCGCTCGGAAGTTCGCGTCAGAAGCATTTCCTGAATGATGTCCGTCAGGGTCTCGGCTTCCGACTCGACGGCGCCCGTCAACGGGTAGCAGCCGAGGGTGCGGAAACGGACCTTCTTCTTGACGATCCGCGCCTTTTCCTCGTCGGTAAGGTGCTCGAGGATGCGATCGTCGTCGATCATGATCAGGGTGCCGTTCTTCTCGATGACTTCACGTTCGGCCGCGAAATACAGCGGGACGATCGGGATACCTTCGAGATAGATGTACTGCCAGATGTCCAGCTCGGTCCAGTTGGACAGCGGGAATACGCGGATCGACTCGCCCTTGTTGACGTTGCCGTTGTAGACGTTCCACAGCTCCGGGCGCTGGTTTTTGGGGTCCCAGCGGTGCTTGCTGTCGCGGAAGGAATAAACACGCTCTTTGGCGCGGGACTTCTCTTCGTCGCGGCGGGCGCCACCGAACGCGGCGTCGAAACCGTGTTTGTCCAGTGCCTGTTTCAGGCCCTGGGTTTTCATGATGTCCGTGTGCTTGGAGCTGCCGTGGGTGAACGGGTTGATGTCCTGTGCCACGCCTTCCGGGTTGATGTGGGTGATCAGCTCAAGGCCCATCTCCTCGACCATCTTGTCGCGGAAGCGATACATCTCCTGAAACTTCCACCGCGTGTCGACGTGCATCACCGGGAACGGCAGTTTGCCCGGGAAAAAAGCCTTGCGCGCCAAGTGCAGCATCACGGCGGAGTCCTTGCCGATCGAGTACAGCATCACCGGGTTATCGAACTCGGCGGCGACCTCGCGGATGATGTGGATGCTTTCCGCCTCCAGCTGTTTCAGATGCGTCAGTTTGTCGACCATGGTTACTCACGGGATAACGTACTTTATGGAGAGCCTGCGGGCTCTATCGAGCGAGGCACTTTATCATGAGCCCTGATTCTAATCAGCGACCCAGCTAGATCGAAACGGTATAACCATATAGCTCAGTCTTTGGACCTTCACCCGATCATCAGATAGGGTTCGGGCAATCGATGAACAGGTGCTCCAGCGCAAAGCGCCGCGCCAGATAATCACCCAATGCCTGCACGCCGTAGCGCTCGGTTGCGTGATGACCGGCCGCAATGAAGCTGATGTCGTTCTCCCGGGCACTGTGGAAGGTCTGTTCAGAGGCCTCGCCGCTGAGGTACAGATCGACGCCAGCCAGCACCGCCTGATCAATGTAGCCCTGCCCGCCTCCCGTACACCAACCCACCCGACGAACCATCTCGCTGCCCTCGATGAGCAACGGCTCGCGGCCCAGCGCCGTCTGCACCCGGTGCGCAAAGTCGCGGGGCGTCACGGGCTCGGACAATGACCCGACCAGCCCGACAATCCGTGGGTTGTCAGGGTCCAGCGGACCTTCAACCGTGATGTCCAGTTGTCGCGCCAGTTGCGCGTTGTTACCGACCTCCGGGTGCAGGTCCAGCGGCAAGTGATAGGCCAGCAGGCTGATGTCGTGCTTGAGCAGCGTTTTCAGTCGCCGCTGCTTCATCCCGGTAATGCAGGCGTTTTCGCCTTTCCAAAAATAGCCGTGGTGTACCAGAATCAGGTCGGCATCGGCCTCGACCGCCGCGTCCAGCAACGCCTGGCTTGCCGTGACGCCAGACACGATGCGCGTTACTTGCGGCCGGCCTTCGACCTGCAGACCGTTGGGGCAGTAATCCTGCACGCGCGCACTGCCCAGATAGCGGTCCGCTTCTTCGACCAGGGTGCTCAGAGAAACAGCCATAAAAGTCTCCTAAATATGCAGTTCAGACCGTCCCGGTCCTCGTATAATGCCCGCCATTATGGCGCAGGTACGCTGCGTATTTACCTTCAGGACCTTGTTCAATGTTCAAAGCGCTGCGTTTTCTCGGCTGGCCATTGCTCGCTGGTGTGCTTATCGCTTTACTGATTATCCAGCGCTACCCGCAGTGGGTCGGCCTGCCCAGCCAGGACGTCAACCTGCAGCAAGCCCCTCAAACGGCCTTTATCCAGCAGGGTCCGGTGTCCTACGCTGACGCCGTGAGCAGCGCTGCACCCGCAGTGGCCAACCTGTACACGACCAAGATGGTCAACAACAAACCCAATCATCCACTGTTCGAAGACCCTCAGTTCCGTCGCTTCTTCGGTGACAACCTGCCGAAACAGCGTCGCATGGAATCGAGCCTGGGTTCTGCGGTGATCATGAGCCCGGAAGGCTATCTGCTGACCAACAACCATGTGACGTCCGGCGCGGACCAGATTGTCGTGGCGCTCAAGGACGGCCGTGAAACCATTGCCCGCGTCATTGGCAGCGATCCTGAAACGGATCTCGCCGTACTGAAGATCGACCTGAAAAACCTGCCGTCCATTACCCTTGGCAGCTCCGACAGCATCCGTATCGGCGACGTTGCACTGGCCATCGGTAACCCGTTCGGTGTCGGGCAAACCGTGACCATGGGCATCATCAGCGCGACCGGGCGTAACCAGCTGGGCCTCAACACCTACGAGGATTTCATTCAGACCGACGCCGCGATCAACCCCGGCAACTCGGGCGGTGCGCTGGTCGATGCCAACGGCAACCTGACCGGCATCAACACGGCGATCTTCTCCAAATCCGGCGGCTCCCAGGGCATCGGTTTTGCGATCCCGACCAAACTGGCGCTTGAGGTCATGAAGTCGATCATCGAGCACGGCCAGGTGATTCGTGGCTGGCTGGGCATCGAAGTGCAGCCACTGACGCAAGAGCTCGCCGAGTCGTTTGGCCTGAAAGATCGTCCGGGCATCGTGGTGGCCGGGATCTTCCGCGACGGTCCGGCGCAAAAGGCCGGGCTGCAATTGGGTGATGTCATCCTGAGCATCAACGGCGAGCCTGCCGGCGACGGACGCAAGTCGATGAACCAGGTCGCGCGCACCAAGCCGTCCGAGAAGATCGCTATTCAGGTCATGCGTAACGGCAAGGAATTGAAGTTGATGGCGGAAGTGGGGCTGCGTCCGCCGCAGACGCCGGCGCCTGCACCGGCGGATTGATTTCGCGATGCGGGAGTCACGGATGACCGCAGTAAGACATAAGACCTGGACACCCCCAGAAATTCTTGGGGCAGTCCAGACCTGTGGGAGCGAGCTTGCTCGCGAATTCGATGAGCCAGTCACCGTTGCAGTGACTGAAACGACGCTTTCGCGAGCAAGCTCGCTCCCACAGAGATTCGCAGTACCGCGCTAACTCTTTTTACAGCTCACCCAACGCATCCACCAGCGCTTGATTCTGCTCTGGCGTGCCGATGGTGATGCGCAGGAATTGCGCGATGCGTTCCTGTTTGAAGTGACGCACGATCACGCCTTGCTCACGCAGCTTGGCCGCAAGGCCGGCAGCATCGTGTTTCGGGTGACGGGCAAAGATGAAGTTGGCGGCAGACGGAAGCACTTCAAACCCCTTGTTCTCCAGTTGCCCGGTCAGCTTTTCACGGCTGTCGATCACCCGGTTGCAGGTGGTCTCGAAGTATTCGCGATCATCGAATGCGGCGGCAGCGCCAACAATGGCCATGCGATCCAGAGGGTAGGAGTTGAAGCTGTTCTTCACACGCTCCAGCGCTTCGATCAGGTCAGGATGCCCCACCGCCAGACCGACACGCAGTCCCGCCAATGAACGGGACTTGGACAGCGTCTGGGTGACCAGCAGGTTCGGGTACCGATCCACCAGACCGATAGCCGTTTTGCCACCGAAGTCGATGTACGCCTCGTCGACGATCACCACGGAGTCCGGGTTGGCCTTGAGAATCTGCTCCACCGCCTCCAGCGCCAGCAGGCAGCCGGTTGGGGCATTGGGGTTCGGAAAGATTATCCCGCCGTTCGGGCGGTTGTAATCCTCGACGCGAATCTGAAACTGCTCATCCAGCGGGACCGCTTCGAACTCGACCCCGTACAGTCCGCAATACACCGGATAAAAGCTGTAGCTGATGTCCGGGAACAGCAACGGTTTGTCGTGCCTGAAAAACGCGTTGTAAGCGTGGGCCAGGACCTCGTCTGATCCATTACCGAGAAACACCCGATTGGACTCGACACCGTAATAGCGAGCCACCGCCTGCTTGAGCAGGTCACTGTTCGGATCGGGGTACAGGCGCAGGTTGTCGTTCACCTCCGCGCGCATCGCCTCGATGGCTTTCGGCGACGGCCCGTACGGGTTTTCGTTGGTGTTCAGTTTCACCAGCTTGGTCAGCTTGGGTTGTTCGCCCGGCACGTAAGGCACGAGGTCACGGACAAAAGGACTCCAGAACTTGCTCATGCTTACTTGTCTTCCTGTTCGTTGTCGACGATTCGGTATTCAGCACTGCGTGCGTGGGCCGTCAGCGACTCGCCGCGCGCCAGCACCGAAGCGGTCTTGCCGAGCTCGGACGCGCCCTCTTCTGAGCAGAAAATGATCGAGGAACGCTTCTGGAAATCGTAGACCCCCAGCGGCGAGGAGAAACGCGCCGTGCCCGATGTCGGCAGCACGTGGTTCGGGCCCGCGCAATAATCGCCCAAAGCTTCGGAAGTGTGACGGCCCATGAAGATAGCGCCGGCGTGACGAATCTGCGGCAGCCAGGCTTGCGGATCGGCGACGGACAGCTCCAGATGTTCTGGCGCGATGCGGTTGGCGACCTCGATGGCCTGATTCATGTCAGCCACTTTGATCAACGCGCCACGGCCATTGATCGAGGTGTTGATGATCTCGGCACGCTCCATGGTCGGCATCAACCTGACGATGCTCGCGGCCACCTTGTCCAGGAACTCGGCGTCAGGGCTGACCAGAATCGCCTGGGCGTCTTCGTCGTGTTCGGCCTGGGAGAACAGGTCCATGGCGATCCAGTCCGGATCGGTCTGGCCATCGCACACCACGAGGATTTCCGAGGGACCGGCAATCATGTCGATGCCGACCTGACCAAACACGTGACGCTTGGCGGTGGCGACATAGATATTGCCAGGGCCGACGACCTTGTCGACCTGCGGAACGCTTTCCGTGCCGTAAGCCAGCGCGGCAACGGCCTGAGCGCCACCGATGGTGAACACGCGGTCGACCCCGGCAATGCAGGCGGCGGCCAGCACCAGTTCGTTGAGTTCACCGCGCGGGGTGGGGACGACCATGACCACTTCGCTCACGCCCGCCACCTTGGCAGGGATCGCGTTCATCAGGACGGACGACGGGTATGACGCCTTGCCGCCTGGAACGTACAAACCGGCGCGATCCAGCGGCGTCACCTTCTGGCCCAGCACCGTGCCGTCGGCTTCGGTGTAGCTCCAGGAGTCCTGTTTTTGCCGTTCGTGGTAGCTGCGTACGCGATCAGCCGCTTTTTCCAGCGCCTGACGCTGCGCCGGGGTGATGCGGGTCAGTGCGAGTTCGAGACGCGCACGCGGCAGAATCAGGTCCGCCATCGACGCCACCTGCAGGCCGTCGAAGCGCTGGGTGTATTCCACCAGCGCCGCGTCGCCGCGCTCGCGCACGTTCTTGATGATGTCCAGCACACGCTGATTGACCGAGTCGTCAGACACACTTTCCCAGCTCAGCAGATGAGCCAGATGTCGTGCGAAATCCGGATCAGCAGCGTCGAGTCGGCGAATGGTGTTGGAAGTGGTCATAGCGTGGGCCTCAATGATTGGCGTTTTCTCAGATGCCTGGAAAGCAGGGAGCCTAAGCTACCAAGCCATCCGCGCAGGCACCTGAGAAATTTGGCTATGACACGGATAGCTGAGCGCGACATTGTTCAATATCGCGCGAAACAGTCAACCGCGATGTCGCGACTCCACAGCTGTGCGCAAGGTGTCGATCAGCGACTGGATGCGTGCGTGCTGCATCTTCATCGAGGCTTTGTTAACGACCAGACGCGAGCTGATGTGAGCAATCAGTTCCTGTGGCTCGAGCCCGTTGGCACGCAGCGTATTGCCGGTGTCGACGACATCGATGATCTTGTCCGCCAGCCCCACCAGCGGCGCGAGCTCCATGGAGCCGTACAGCTTGATGATGTCGACCTGACGACCCTGCTCGGCGTAATAACGCTTGGCAACGTTGACGAACTTGGTGGCCACGCGCAGGCGGCCTTTAGGCTCGGCGGCACCGACGGCGCCCGCCGTCATCAGCTTGCATTTGGCAATCTGCAGGTCGAGCGGCTCGTACAAGCCCTGACCGCCGTATTCCATCAGAACATCTTTGCCCGCAACGCCAAGGTCTGCCGCGCCATGCTCGACATACGTCGGGACATCGGTCGCACGGACGATCAGCAGGCGAACGTCGTCCTGCGTCGTCGGAATGATCAGCTTGCGGCTCTTGTCCGGATTCTCGGTCGGCACGATGCCCGCAGCAGCGAGAAGCGGCAAGGTGTCGTCAAGGATTCGGCCCTTGGACAGTGCGATGGTCAACATGGGAAACGTCAGTCCTTAATCAGCAAGCGCGTGTCGGGTCGCAATCGGCGCCCGGCAACCTTTGAGTCGATACGTCAGGACTCAAAGTGAAAAGAATCAAAAGGTCATACCTTCAATCAGCCGCTTCGCCGCCTGCGCCAACGCGGCACAGACAGCGAAACGCCAAGGACTGCTAGCCCGGCACGCGACGGATCTTCGCGCCCAGCATCTGCAGTTTTTCTTCGATGCACTCGTAACCACGGTCGATGTGGTAGATACGGTCGATCAGCGTGTCGCCTTCTGCGATCAGCGCCGAAATCACCAGACTGGCCGAAGCGCGCAGGTCGGTCGCCATGACAGGCGCGCCTTTGAGCTTCGCGCAGCCGGTCACGATCGCCGTGTTGCCTTCGACCTGGATCTGCGCGCCCATGCGGTGCATTTCATACACGTGCATGAAGCGGTTTTCGAAGATGGTTTCGATCACTGCGCCAGTGCCTTCGGCAATGGCATTCAGCGAAATGAATTGAGCCTGCATGTCGGTCGGGAAAGCCGGGTACGGCGCGGTACGCACGTTGACCGCTTTCGGACGCTTGCCGTGCATGTTCAGCTCGATCCAGTCGTCACCGGTGGTGATTTCCGCACCGGCTTCACGCAACTTCTCCAGCACAGCTTCCAGAATCGTCGGATCCGTGTCCTTGAGCTTGACACGGCCGCCGGTGGCCGCAGCGGCAACCAGATAGGTGCCGGTTTCGATACGATCAGGCATGACCTTGTAGGTCGCCGAATGCAGACGCTTGACCCCATCGATGGTGATGGTATCGGTACCGGCGCCGGACACTTTCGCACCCATGGCGTTAAGGAAATTCGCCAGGTCGACGACTTCAGGCTCACGCGCGGCGTTCTGCAGGACGCTGCGACCGTTGGCCAGTGCGGCAGCCATCATGATGTTCTCGGTACCGGTCACACTGACGGTATCGAAGAAGAAATGCGCACCGCGCAAGCCGCCTTCAGGCGCCTTGGCCTTGATGTAGCCGCCTTCGACGTCGATGACCGCGCCCATGGCCTCAAGGCCACGAATGTGCAGATCAACCGGACGCGAACCAATGGCACAACCGCCAGGCAGCGCCACTTCGGCCTCGCCGAAACGGGCAACCATCGGACCCAGCACCAGGATCGACGCACGCATGGTTTTCACCAGCTCGTACGGCGCAACCAGCGTCTTGATGGTGCGAGGGTCGATTTCGACGCTGAGCTTCTCGTCGATGATCGGCTCGATACCCATGCGACCGAACAGCTCGATCATGGTGGTGATGTCGTGCAGGTGCGGCAGATTGGCGACGGTCACGGGACCGTCAGCCAGCAACGTGGCTGCGAGAATCGGCAGGGCGGAGTTCTTCGCCCCGGAAATGCGGATTTCGCCATCAAGACGAATGCCGCCAGTAATAATCAGTTTGTCCATTAGAATCTCGACGCCAATTTGGCTCAGGTGCGCTCGGCCCATGCAGCGCGGCTGAAAAATTTCATGGTGACCGCATGGATGCTGCCGTCGGCGATCCATGGGTTCAAATGCGTGTAGATCTGCTGCTGGCGCTTGACCGGACTTAGTGTAGCCAGTTCGTCGCTGATCACGTTCAGCTGGAAGTTGCAGCCTTCGCCTTCAACTTCGACCTGGATTTCTGGCAGCTTACCTTCAAGGAAGCTTTTAACTTCTACGGCCTGCATGCTTAACCTCAATCGGCGCCCTACGCGCGCGGGTCGGCCATCATACAAAAAAGCCCTCTCGTTGCGAACCCTACTTTGTAGGAGCCGGACGAGGGGCTTGATCGAGGACGGCAATCAATGTTGTTCGAACAGGTCCGTCAGACCGGATACCTGTGCAATTTCTCGCATGTCTTCGGGCAGCGCGCGAACGCTCACCGACTTGCCTGCCGCCTGGGCGTCACGCATGAAACCCAGCAACAGGGCCAGACCCACGCTGCTGGACTTCTCGACGGCCGAGCAGTCCAGTACCAGCGAGGGCGCATCACTGGCCTTGATCAGGTCGGCGCCCTGCTCGCGCAGCGCAGGCCCGGTGCGGTAATCCAGCACGCCAAACAGCTTCAGTTCGCCGCCGCCGACTGCGGTGATGCACGCCTCACTCATTTAACGACCTTGTCAGGCGAGTTTTCGGTGGCGTCCTTGGCTTTGGCCACTTCACCGGCCCAACCATCGATGGTCTTGTCCAGGTTGTTGCCATTACGCTGCATCGCGTCAGCGAACTGATCGCGGAACAGCTTGCCAATGTTGATACCGTTGATGATCACGTTACGGACCTTCCACTCGTTGTTGATCTTCACGAGAGTGTAGGAAACCGGGTACACGGCGCCGTTGTTACCCTTGACCGACATGTCGACGGAGGTGCGATCGGCACCTTCTTCCTTGGCCGGGGAAACGGTAATGCCCTGGTTGTTGTATTCCAGCAGCGCGTTGCCATAGAACTGGATCAGGCTGCGCTTGAAGTTTTCCTGGAAGCGCTGCATCTGGGCAGGCGTGGCGTTGCGCGAATACTTGACGGTCATGATGCTCTTGGAGATACCGTCAGCATCGATGACAGGACCGACGATGCCATTGAGCGCATCGTAGAAAGCCTGCGGATTGTTCTTGTAGCTTTCTTTGTTGGCGGACAGATCAGCCAGCAATTGCTTGGTGGTGCTGTCCACCAGGTCATGAGCGGACGACGTCGTCGCTGCCGCGTTCGCGAACAGTGGCAGAGCAGCCAGCAGCACCAGAAGGCCACGGCGCAGAATCGAGATCATGAAAAAACTCCTCATTTGGCGTCTTTACCCACGGAATTAAGCAGGAATTTACCGATCAGGTCCTCAAGTACCAGCGACGACTGGGTGTCATGGATCGTGCTGCCATCCTTCAACAACTTGTCATCGCCCCCGACGCTGATACCGACGTATTTCTCGCCCAGCAAGCCGGCGGTCAGGATGGAAGCCGTGGAGTCGGACGGCAGGTTGTTCACCCGTTTGTCCACTTCCATGGTCACACGGCCCATGAAGGTATCGTGGTCCAGATCGATTGCAGTGACCTTGCCGATGGTTACACCGGCCATGGTCACTTTCGCTCTGACAGTCAAACCGGCGATATTGTCGAAATTTGCATAAAGTTTATAACTGTCGTTCGTGGTGCTGGCGCTCAGACCGCTGACCCGCAGGGCGAGCAAGAGCAAAGCCAGGATCCCGGCCAGCAGGAACAGGCCGACACCGGTTTCGAGGGAGCGGTTTTGCATCAGAAGTCTCCAAACATCAAGGCGGTCAAAATAAAGTCCAGGCCCAATACGGCCAAAGAGGCATAAACCACGGTCTTGGTCGTGGCGCGACTGATCCCTTCTGAAGTGGGCTCGCAGTCATAGCCTTGAAACACGGCAATCCAGGTGACCACAAAAGCGAAGACGACGCTCTTGATCACACCGTTGATGACATCGTTTGGAAAAGACACGCTGCTTTGCATGTTGGCCCAGAAGGAACCTTCATAGACGCCAAGCCAGTCGACCGCCACCCACGAGCCACCCCAGATACCGACAACACTGAAGATGATCGCCAGCACCGGTAGCGAGATAAACCCGGCCCACAGGCGAGGAGCAACGATATATTTCAGCGGATCGACACCAATCATTTCCAGACTGGACAACTGTTCGGTGGATTTCATGTTGCCGATTTCCGCGGTCAGGGCCGAACCTGCACGCCCTGCGAACAGCAAAGCGGTGACCACCGGCCCCAACTCGCGCAACAGCGTGAGGGCAACCATTTGCCCGACCGCCTGTTCAGAACCGTACTTGGCAAGGATGCTGAATCC
This sequence comes from Pseudomonas sp. NFACC02, assembly GCF_900110765.1. GTDB lineage: Bacteria > Pseudomonadota > Gammaproteobacteria > Pseudomonadales > Pseudomonadaceae > Aquipseudomonas. The sequence goes on along the minus strand of NZ_FOEO01000019.1, from coordinate 37,862 downwards.
TTGAAGCGCCAGGACCATCCCGATAAACACACCGGAGACGACGATGATTGCCAGCGACATGACGCCCACCGAATAAAGCTGACGCACCAACAACTGGAACCCGCCGCCAATTCCGCCTCGCCCCAGCAAGGCATGAACCAGAAAAATGCCCGAACGCCCCAGTACCGCAACAGTATCGATCGCGGAGCGCCCCATCAGGCGAACACGATCCATCAATGACTTTCTGCGCATCAGCGCTTCCCCAAAAGATCTTCGCGATAATCCGGTGCCGGATAGTGAAAAGGCACGGGGCCGTCTGGATCCCCCGTCATGAACTGACGAATGCGCGGATTATCCGACTGCATCAATTCCTGCGGTGTTCCCTGCCCCAGCACCTGACCGTCGCCCACCACATAGAGGTAGTCGGCGATGCTGGCGGTTTCCGCCAGGTCATGGGAAACGACAACACTGGTGATACCCAGCGCGTCGTTGAGCAAACGGATCAGCCGCACCAGAACGCCCATCGCGATCGGGTCTTGCCCCACGAAGGGTTCGTCGTACATGAGGATCTGCGGATCCAGCGCAATCGCCCGCGCCAGCGCCACACGGCGTTTCATGCCACCGGACAGTTCATCCGGCATCAATTCGACAGCGCCACGCAAACCCACCGCCTGCAATTTGAGCAGGACGATGTCACGGATCATGTCTTCAGGCAGTTTGGTATGGACCCGCAGCGGAAACGCCACGTTTTCGAAAACGTCGAGGTCGGTAAACAGCGCACCGCTCTGAAACAGGACACCCATCTGCTTGCGAGCATCGAAAAGATCACTGCGCGACAGCTCGGGCAGATTCTGGCCATTGACCCAGACCTCGCCCCCATTGGGGCGCAATTGTGCCCCCATCAGGCGCAGCAACGTGGTCTTGCCACTGCCTGATGGCCCCATGATGCCGGTGACTTTGCCCCGAGGGATGCGGATGTCGACATTATTGAAGATGCTGCGCGTACCGCGTTTGAAGGACACACCCTTCAACTCGATCGCGTAGGCGTTTTCGGCACTCATCTAAACTCCTTGCGATGCAGCCTGTCACTCTCAGATGCCGCGTCCTTGAGGAACGACACACTGTCTGGAGGGGCCGAACAAGCGGCGAACTATAACACCGCTCTCCGACGCCGCCAAAGCTCCCGCACGGCAAGTCGTGAACAGAGCGATATATTTAGCGAAGAAAGGAAAATTCCTGCATTGCCCGTGGCCTGTTTTGGGCAACGCCTGAAGGACGCCCCCGTCACTCGGCACACCGCTATAAACAAACAGCTGCGATGAAGCGTGAGGGTTTTCAACATTGTCGTTATAATCCCCGCCTTTTCACCAGACTGACCTTATTTTTGACATGACCAACGCCCGCGACCTGATTCAATCGGCTCAATGCACCATCCGCCTTGAAATAGAAGCCGTGGAAGGCCTGCTCGCGCATATCGACGCAGACTTCGTCAGTGCCTGCGAAATGATTCTGGCAAGCAAGGGCCGCGTGGTCGTGGTGGGCATGGGCAAATCAGGACACATCGGCAAAAAGATCGCGGCGACGCTGGCCAGTACGGGCACCCCTGCTTTCTTTGTCCATCCAGCCGAAGCCAGCCATGGCGATATGGGCATGATCACCAGCGCCGACATCATTCTGGCGCTGTCCAACTCGGGCACCACTTCCGAGATCGTGACCCTGCTGCCACTGATCAAGCGCCTGGGCATCAAATTGATCAGCCTGACCGGCAACCCCGAGTCCACGCTGGCCAAAGCCGCAGACGTCAAACTCAATGCCCGAGTGGAAAAAGAAGCCTGCCCGCTGAACCTTGCGCCCACATCGTCGACGACTGCAGCCCTGGTCATGGGGGACGCACTGGCCGTTGCGCTGCTCGATGCGCGCGGTTTTACCGCCGAGGACTTTGCGTTCTCCCATCCAGGTGGCGCGCTGGGCCGTCGTCTTCTGCTGAAGGTCGAACACGTGATGCACACGGGCGCCGACCTGCCTCAGGTGGCTCGTGGCACGCCGCTCAGAGACTCGCTGATGGAAATGACTCGCAAGGGCCTGGGCATGACGGCCATTACCGAAGCGGACGGGCGCCTCGCCGGTATCTTCACTGACGGTGACCTGCGTCGCACGCTGGACCGCGACGTCGATCTGCGCCAGGCCGTTATCGATGAGGTCATGACCGTGCACGGCAAAACCGTCCGCCCGGAGATGCTCGCCGCTGAGGCGTTGAAAATCATGGAAGACCACAAGATCGGCGCATTGATCGTGGTCGATGAGAACGATCGCCCCATCGGCGCGTTCAACCTTCAAGACCTTCTGCGCGCGGGAGTCATGTAAATGAGCGGCGATATGAACGCGCTGATGCAGCGCGGCAAACAGATCAAACTGGCCGTCTTCGATGTCGACGGTGTACTGACCGATGGTCGGCTGTATTTCCTGGAAGACGGCAGCGAGTTCAAGACATTTAACACGCTGGATGGCCAGGGCATCAAAATGCTGATCAACTCCGGCGTCGTCACGGCAATCATCAGCGGTCGTAAAACCCCCGTCGTCGAGCGCCGCGCCAAAAACCTGGGCATCGCACACCTGTATCAGGGACGTGAAGATAAACTGGTCGTACTCGACGAGCTGCTGCAGCAACTCGATCTAAGCTATGAGCAGGTTGCCTACCTCGGGGATGATTTACCCGATTTGCCGGTCATACGCCGAGTGGGTCTGGGAATGGCCGTCGCCAACGCAGCGGGCTTTGTCCGTCAACATGCCCACGGCACCACGCAGGCCAAAGGCGGTGAAGGTGCCGCGCGAGAATTCTGCGAGCTGATCCTGAGCGCTCAGGGCAACCTCGAAGCGGCTCATGCCGCCTACTTATAGAAGTGCATTTATGCTGAGCAAACGATTTCGTACCTTTCTGATCTTCGGTGTGCTGGGGTTGCTCCTGGCGGCGGCCGGCTATTGGAACATCAGCCCTGAAAGCTTCATGGACCAACCCAAGCCCGCCGTGGACGAAAGCGCCATCGACTACTATGCGACCAACGCACACAGCATTCAGTACCTGCCCGATGGCTCGATGCAATACGATATGACCGCAGACAAGGTCGAGCACCTGAAGGCCACCGACGTGACCCTCATGACAACGCCGGTCCTGCAGATGTTTCGTGGCTCGGAGTTCCCCTGGCATGTCCAGAGCACGCGCGCCGAAGTGTCTCCGGGCGGGGATCACGTCGAGCTGATCGACAACGTTCGCATCAACCGTACCGACGAAAAGAACCGAACCACGGTCATCACCAGCACTCGCATGACTGTCTTCCCCCAGAAGCAATATGCGGAAACCGCGCAACCCGTTAGAATCGACGGCTTTAACGGTGTGAGCACGGGTACGGGTATGAAAGCCTATCTAAAAGAAAGCAGGATACACCTGCTATCGAACGCAAGAGGACAGTATGAGGCTCCTTAAAACCCTCCCTATTTTGCTCGGTCTGGGCGCAGCACTGGGAAGCGTGAGCGCCTGGGCTCTGCCGAACGATCAGGATCAGCCTATCCGCATTCAGGCCGACGATGCCCAGTTGGACGACAAGCAAGGCATCGCCACCTATACCGGCAACGTGATCATTACCCAAGGCTCGATGAAGGTCACCGGCAACAAGGTGACCATGACTCGCACAGCCGCAGGCGATATCGACGTCGTGACCTCGGTGGGCAACCTGGCCTACTTCGAGCAGTTGCAGACGGCCGGTGATACCAAGCCCGTTCAGGGATGGGGTGTCACCATTCAGTATCATGCACCGCAGAACCGTATCGTGCTGATCGACAGGGCCAAGGTGGTCGACAAGGACAGCAACGTGACTCAGGGTGAGAAAATCGTCTACGACACCGTCCGTAAACTGGCGAGTGCCGGCCGAGCCACTGGAAGCAAGGTCACCGAATCGCGCCCTCGCGTTGACATGGTGATCCAGCCGAAAAAGAAAACCGACCAGCAGAAGGCCCAGTAATGGCAACGCTGAAAGCCCAACACCTGGCCAAGGCTTACAAAAGCCGCCAGGTCGTGCGAGACGTCAGCCTGTCCATCGACAGCGGCCAGATCGTCGGTCTACTGGGCCCTAACGGCGCCGGCAAGACCACATGCTTCTACATGATCGTAGGCCTTGTCCAGGCCGATCAGGGTCGCGTGCTGATCGACGAGCTTGACGTCAGCCACCAACCGATGCACGGACGCGCTCGCGCCGGTATCGGCTATTTGCCTCAAGAAGCCTCGATCTTCCGCAAGCTGTCGGTAGCGGACAACATCATGGCGATACTTGAGACTCGCAAGGAACTTGACCGCGCCGGACGCCGCAAGGAGCTGGAAAGCCTGCTGCAGGAATTCCATATCACACACATCCGCGACAACCTCGGCATGAGCCTGTCGGGTGGTGAGCGTCGTCGTGTGGAGATCGCCCGCGCACTGGCCACCGCGCCGAAGTTCATCCTGCTCGACGAACCCTTCGCTGGCGTCGACCCGATCTCCGTGGGCGACATCAAGCAGATCATCTACCATCTCAAGGCAAAGGGTATCGGCGTTTTGATCACGGACCACAACGTCCGCGAAACCCTCGACATCTGCGAAACGGCCTACATCGTCAACGACGGGCAACTGATCGCGGAAGGCGACGCTGAAACCATCCTGGCCAACCAGTTGGTCAAAGAAGTGTACCTCGGCCACGAGTTCCGCCTGTAATCGGGCGATGACTGCGGGGTTGGCTGGCGATCGCAACAGGCTTCACCGCCAACCTCGTTTTAATTGTCATCACACCCTAGGCAAACAGTCCGGTTTCGGGCATATAATTTGCTTAAGTTGGCGCCCAGGCGCTCTAGTAGTGGATGGCGCCCCTGTGCGCCGGCGAATAAGGTGTTAAGCCCCTGTCATGAAACCTTCGCTAGTCTTGAGAATGGGCCAGCAGCTGACGATGACACCGCAGCTGCAACAGGCCATCCGCTTACTCCAACTGTCGACGCTGGATCTCCAACAGGAAATCCAGGAAGCGCTGGAGTCCAACCCCATGCTCGAGCGCCAGGAAGAGGGCGATGACTTCGATAACGTCGACCCCATGGCCGACAACATCGAACAAAAGCCCAACCCGGACGTTCAGGAACCGACGTATCAGGAATCCGCGCCCACCGTCGACAATCTGGAAGACGGCGAATGGAGCGAGCGTATTCCCAACGAACTGCCTGTCGACACGGCCTGGGAAGACATTTACCAGACCAGCGCCAGCAGCCTGCCCAGCAACGATGACGACGAATGGGATTTCACCACGCGCACGTCTGCCGGTGAGAGCCTGCAAAGCCATCTGCTCTGGCAGTTGAATCTGGCGCCGATGTCCGACACCGATCGCCTGATCGCGGTCACGCTGATCGACTGCATCAACAATCAAGGCTACCTCGACGAGTCCCTCGAAGAGCTATTGGACGCTTTCGATCCAGAGCTCGATATCGAACTGGACGAGATCGAGGCCGTTCTGCACCGCATTCAGCAGTTCGAACCCGCCGGCATCGGCGCTCGAAACCTCAGCGAATGCCTGCTGCTGCAACTGCGCCAGCTACCCCCCAAGACCAAATGGCTTGCTGAAGCTCAACGCCTGGTTAGCGATTACATTGACCTGTTGGGCAGCCGTGACTACGCGCAACTGATGCGCCGCATGAAGCTCAAGGAAGATGACCTGCGCCAGGTGATCGAACTGGTGCAAAGCCTGAACCCGCGTCCGGGCTCCCAGATCGAATCCACAGAAGCCGAATACGTCGTGCCGGACGTGATCGTGCGCAAGGACAACGAACGCTGGCTGGTCGAACTCAATCAGGAAGCCGTGCCGCGCCTGCGCGTCAATCCGCAGTACGCCGGCTTCGTGCGCCGCGCCGACACCAGCGCCGACAACACCTTCATGCGCAACCAGTTGCAGGAAGCGCGCTGGTTCATCAAAAGCCTGCAGAGCCGTAACGAAACCCTGATGAAGGTCGCGACCCAGATCGTGGAGCATCAGCGTGGTTTCCTCGAGTACGGCGACGAGGCGATGAAACCGCTGGTATTGCACGACATCGCCGAAGCGGTCGGCATGCATGAATCGACGATCTCGCGCGTGACCACGCAAAAGTTCATGCACACCCCACGCGGCATCTACGAACTGAAATATTTCTTTTCCAGCCACGTCAGCACCTCGGAAGGCGGCGAATGCTCGTCTACCGCCATCCGCGCGATCATCAAAAAACTGGTTGCCGCGGAAAATCAGAAAAAGCCGTTGAGTGACAGCAAGATCGCTGGTTTACTGGAGGCACAAGGCATTCAAGTGGCCCGTCGCACAGTCGCCAAATACCGCGAGTCTCTAGGGATAGCGCCTTCCAGCGAACGCAAGCGACTGATGTAAGGGACACAGGCCACAGCGTTCCAGTGGCAGGCACCCAAGCCTGCCCCTTAATGCACTGGCAACGAAGGAGAAGCTGTATGCAAGTCAACATCAGTGGACACCAACTGGAAGTGACCAAGCCCCTGCGCGAGTACATCGAGCTGAAGCTGAAAAAGCTCGAAGGGCACTTTGACAAGATTACCAACGTGCAGGTGACGATGGCCGTCGAGAAACTCAAGCAGAAGATCGAGGCCACCCTGCATATCCACGGTGGAGAGGTGGTTGCCAACGCCGAGCATGATGACATGTACGCGGCAATCGACCTGCTCGCTGACAAGCTAGACAGACAATTGCTCAAGCATAAGGAAAAGCAGCAAAGCATCCTCAAAGGTGCGGCCGCTCGCTGACACTCCCCATCCATGATCCGACTTGAAAACATTCTGACCCCTGGCCGTTCACTCGTGAACGTGCCAGGCGGCAGCAAAAAAGCCGTCCTCGAAGAGATTGCCAAATTGATTGGGCAGCAGGTGCCCGAATTCGAATGGCAATCCGTCTACGAAAGCCTCATTGCCCGCGAGAAGCTGGGCTCTACCGGCTTCGGTAACGGAATCGCAATCCCCCACTGTCGACTCAAAGGCTGCACGTCTCCGGTCAGCGCAGTGCTGCACCTGGAAAAACCGGTCGACTTCGATGCCATCGACGGCGCTCCGGTCGACCTGCTGTTCGTGTTGCTGGTCCCGGAAGCCGCCACCGATGCGCACCTCGAACTGCTTCGCCAGATCGCCAGCATGCTCGACCGCGCCGATGTGCGCGCCAGCCTGCGTAACGCGAAGAGCAGTGACGAGCTGTACGACGTCGTGCTTCACGTACAGAACGGCCACTGATCATGCGCATGATCATCGTCAGCGGCCGCTCAGGCTCCGGCAAGAGCACGGCCCTCGATGTTCTGGAAGACAGCGGTTTTTACTGCGTCGATAACCTGCCCGCAGGCCTGCTGCCCGAGCTCGCCGAACGCGCATTGATCAACACGGAGCTGGCCGAACCTCTGCTGGCGGTGTCTATTGACGCTCGCAACCTGCCCAGTCACCTGACCCGCTTCCCGCGAATGCTCGAAGAAGTTCGCGATCGACATATCCAGTGCGACGTTCTGTTTCTGGATGCCGACGAGGCAACGCTGCTCAAGCGCTTCTCCGAAACCCGCCGTCGTCACCCGCTGAGCAATGCCACGCGCTCGCTGGCCGAAGCCATCCGTGACGAGAAAACCCTGCTCGGGCCGATCATCGATCTCGCCGACCTGACCATCGACACGACTCACCTGAATCTCTATCAACTGCGCGATACGCTCAAGTTGCGGCTTCTGAACAAGCCTGAACCGGGTACCGCGTTCCTGATCGAATCGTTTGGCTTCAAACGCGGCATGCCGGTGGATGCGGACCTGGTGTTCGATGTCCGCTGCCTGCCTAACCCGTACTGGAAACCTGAGCTGCGCGAGCAGTCCGGGCTCGACCAGCCGGTAGCCGAGTACCTGGCCGCGCAGCCGGATGTCGAGGAAATGTTCCAGGACATCTCTTCATATCTGACCAAATGGCTGCCACGGTTCGCCGCCAGCAATCGCGCCTATGTCACCATTGCCATCGGCTGTACCGGCGGCCACCACCGCTCCGTCTACCTGACCGAACGACTGGGTCAGTCCCTGCAACAGACGCTCAAGAATGTTCAGGTCCGCCACCGCGACCTAAGCTGAAAGGATCCCCATCGCGATGCCCGCTCACCAGATCACCATCATCAACAAGCTCGGTCTGCACGCCCGCGCTGCCGCAAAGTTCGTTGGCGTCGCCGGAAAATATCCCTGCCAGATCAGGGTCGGCCGCAGCCCCGACAGCATGGTCGACGGCAAGAGCATAATGGCGGTCATGATGCTGGCGGCCGGAAAAGGTACCGAGATTCATCTGTCGACGGAGGGTGATGAGGAACAGGCCGCGCTTGATGGCCTCATCGAACTCATCAACAACAAGTTTGACGAGGGCGAATGACCGCCCTCTTCACTTTGGCTCGCCGTCGCACTTCCCCTCCCGATCTCTCATCGATCCCCTGAAATTCCTGCACCTCGGGCGGCCGTAACAGACTTGATCAATCGCCGGGATGGATCTTTAATTCATCGCCTTGGATACGCCCTTCGCGAACTCATCATCCCTGTGCATGGATAAGCCTCACTGCAATGCTGCCAACCCTGCCGCGCGGACGGGATTAACGATTACATCTCCACAGAGCTGATCGATGACACTGTCTCGCGCACAGACGCTTCCACCCTCCCGATCGCGCTCGGAAAAAATGTTGACGTCCGGCAGCTTGCTGGCAGTGGTGGCGATTCTGGCGATCGTCACGTCGCAGTTGATCCGAGAATACGGCAACGCCACCGACTCCGCCGTGCGCGCTGCCAATAACGTGGTGCGGTTGATCAATGCCGATGTGCAGCGCAGTGCCGACCTGTATGACACATCACTTCTAGGCATGATCTCAACGTGGCAGCAACCGGAGGTGCTGTCTATTTCACCCGCGTTGCGCCAGCAAGTGATGTTCGATCGCTCCACTGCAGCCCCGTACAAGGGTGATCTGGTCGTCCTGGATGCAACGGGGAAAATCGTGGCCGATTCGGTTTCCGTGATACCGCGTGACGATAATTTTTCCGATCTCGCCAGCTTCGCCAGGCACCGGGAGGATCCGTCCCTGGCGCTTCACGTCGACGGCCCTTTCAAAGCGCGCTGGGGCTTCAAGGACTGGCGCATCAGTTTCAGCCGGCGCATCCCTTCCACCGATGGCCGGTTTGTCGGCGTTGTGGTGGCCTCGATGCGTCTGGCCTACTTTCACCGCCTGTTTCGAGGACTGGACGTCGGGCAAAAAGGAACCATCAACCTGATCACGGCAGACGGCATCATGCTGGCACGAGAACCCGAGCAGACCCTGCGTACCTATATTGGCCAGGATTTCAGCCAGCTCCCTAATTTTCAGCGCATTCTCAGAGCGGCCAATGGCAGCTTCACCGCCGTGTCGGAGCTCGATGGTCAGCGGCGGATGTATACGTTTTCGAGAGTAGGCGACTTGCCATTGATCGTCGTGATCGCACAGTCGCAGGACGAGGTGTACGCACTCTGGAGGCAGAATGCGTTGCTGGTGACCGGGGCGACCGGCCTGCTGTGCCTGGGCATTCTCTGGCTATCTTGGCTGCTGAGCAAACAGCTAAAGCTCAGGCATCTCGCCGAACGGGAACTGAGCGAGCTCGCGGCAACCGATGGGCTGACAGGGCTGGCCAACAGGCGTCGGCTGGATATGGTCTTCAAGCAGGAATGGGCGCGCAGCATCCGTTCGGACAAGCCGATCTCGGTGCTCATGATCGACGTCGATCATTTCAAGGCGTTCAATGATCGACACGGCCATGACGGTGGTGACATTGCGTTGCGCACGGTTGCGAAAACGCTGGAAGCCAGCATTCGTCGTCCCGGTGACGTCGCTGCCCGTTACGGCGGTGAGGAGTTCCTGGTGGTACTGCCGGAAACCGATCTGCCGGGCGCCGCATTGCTTGCAGAACAGATCAGACAGGCGATCGAAGCGTTACCGCCGCTGAATCCGGGTGGCCATTCCATTACTGTCAGCATCGGTGTCGCGTGCGCACAGCCAAGGGGTGAAAACCAACGGACCGAGCTGTTCAGTGAGGCGGACCAGGCGCTTTACGAAGCTAAACGTAAAGGCCGAAATCGCGTCGAATGCGGTGCGCAAGTACACACCGCATTTCCCTGAGCAGGGACATTAACCCAGGCATAAAAAAACGCCAGACAGGCTGGCGTTTTTTCAGGAAGCCGACGAATCAGCTAGCGCGGCGCACGGAATCACGTAGCGCTTTCACTTTATCGTGGTTCGCCTGCACACCTGTCAGCTGACGCTGAATCAGGCTGGTGACATTGACAGGCAGATTCTTCTCGACCGCCTTCTGCGAAGCTTCCTTGTAGGCTTTCAGCGCATGGTCTTCGCCGCGCTCTACTTCGTTGAGCACTGCCTCATCGCTTTTGCCGGTCACGGCGGCTTTCAGTTCCACCCAGAGACGGTGCAGACCACCGGTTGCACTGGAGGAGTCATCCGGGTCACCGCCCAGCGCGCGGACTTCGGTCTGAAGCTCGGCCACAGCGGACTTGCACTCAGACGAACGCGAAAGGAAGTACGCCTTGATTTCAGGGTTCTTGATATCTTCAGCGGCAGTGTGAAAGCCTTTCTCGCCGTCAATGCTGGTCTCGATCAAATCGTTGAGTACCGAGATCGCTTCTTTGTTGATATCTGTCATTTTGCAGTTCCTTTCTGGCAGGTTAATCGAATAGGTGAGGTCACTTCACTCGATGCAATAACTGTTGCAGTGCCCGTGCCAGTTCTCCAAACAAATAAAAACCCTTTATTTTCAATAACTTGTTTTTATCAAGAGACACCCTTACCACGCTTTCTGCATGATCTGTACATTGGCCTGCATGCAGAATGCACGTATCGTTCAAGTTCACTGAACACGACCAACGGCGGCACCATGAATCCCGAGAAACTCAAACTGTTGGTGACGCGCGAGATGCCCTACGGCAAATACAAAGGGCGCCTGCTCGCCGACTTGCCGGGCGATTACCTGAACTGGTTCGCGCGTAAAGGTTTCCCGGCCGGAGAGCTGGGCAGCTTGCTGGCGCTGATGCACGAGGTCGATCACAACGGCCTGTCGAGCCTGCTGGATCCGCTGAGAACCCGCCCTCGCGAACCGTTGCGTGAAAGCCCGTTGAAAACACCTATTCGCTTTACCTGACGTTTCTTCCCAAAGAGGGCCAGATGACCAGTGTTCAATCTGCAGGAATGGAGGCGGCCATCGAGCGCGCCCGCGACGAATCTTTCTGGCGAGACGTCGCCCGCCAATACGACGTGGAGCCGGGCCCGATCAACTTTGAGCACGGCTATTTCGGGCGCATGACCCGCGAGGTATTGAACACCTACGAACAGCATCTGGCGTACGTCAACCGCAGCAACTCCGTGTACGTTCGCCAGCGCTTCGACACCCAGGACAGCGAACTGATTCGAGCCGATCTGGCGGCGCTGCTGGGTGTGTCGACTGAAGAGGTCGCACTCACCCGTTGTGCGTCGGAGTCGCTGCAATCGCTGATACGCAACTACAACGGTCTGAAGCCTGGGGACCAAGTATTGATCAGCGATCTGGATTACAACAGCGTGCAGACCGCCATGCGCTGGCTAGAAAAAACACGTGGCGTGGACGTCATAGAAATCAGCCACGCCCACCCTGCCAGTTATGAATCGTTGCTGAAAACCTATCGCGACGCCTTCGCGGCCCACCCACGCCTTAAACTGATGGCGCTGACCCATGTCACCCACCGCACGGGACTGGTGATGCCGGTACAGGCGATTGCAAAAGCCGCGGCTGAACATGGCATCGATGTGATCCTCGACGGCGCTCATGCGCTGGGTCAGCTGGATTTCAATCTGGCGGAGCTGGACGTGGCTTTTGCCGGCTTCAATTTGCAGAAATGGATGGGCGCGCCCCTGAGCCTGGGCTTCATCCATGTCAGGAAAGAAAGGCTGTCTGCCATCGATCCCGACATGGGCGACAGACGCTACCCCGCGGATGACATCCTGGGCCTTGTGCCCTACGGCACGCCGAATATTCCGGCGCTGATGACGCTGACCAAAGTCTTTGAAGAGCACCGCGCGATGGGCGGGTCGGCCGTGAAAGGCGCACGGCTCGCGTACCTGCGGGACCTGTGGGTCCGCGAAGCGCGAACGATGGAGGGCATTGAAGTGCTCACGCCGGATGATCCGCGTCTCTATTGCGGCATCACCTCGTTTCGCTTCAGGCAACATCACGACCAGGGGCTCATGACGCAGAGACTGCTGGATGAACACGGGATTTTTGCCGTTGACAGGCATGGCTCGGCATGTGGCCCGTGCATTCGCATCACGCCCGGTTTTATCACCTCAGTCGATGATGTCGAACATCTGACAAGGGCTTTGCGCGCGCTGGCATGACGGCCGAGAGGCGCCGGTCAGCGGGCAAAAAAAAGCGGCGCCCCCGGATGGAGGTGCCGCCAAAGAGCTTCATGGAAAAGCGAACTACAAAGGAAGTGCAAAGATACGCGTCCGGACTGACCCGACTGCGGTACATATTTATAGCCCTCGAAAAAAGAGCAAAAAAAACGGCGCCCCCGACCAAGGAGCACCGTCAAATAGCCATGCAACAACGACTTCTGTAGCGGCGCCCCAGCGCGCTGAATCCATCATCTGGCGATGATTAAATCAGCTCCTTCATGAACCGGAGCTGTCGAAGATCAATCTTGGGGCGTACGAATCATTCAATCAGTCGAACAGCGCGATCGCTTCGGCCGTGGCATCGGTGATACGGCCCCAATCGCCGCTCTTCACCCAGGCGTTGTCGATCATCCAGGTACCGCCCACGCACATCACGTTGGGCTGTGCCATGTAGCTCTTCAGGTTAGCGGCACTGACGCCGCCCGTCGGGCAAAAACGGACTTCCGGAAAAGGGCCGCCCAGCGCTTTGATCGCACCGACGCCGCCGCTGATTTCAGCCGGAAACAGCTTGAAGCGGCGGTAGCCCAGCGCATAACCGATCATGATCTCTGACGCGCTGCTGATGCCTGGCAGCAAAGGCAATTCGCTCTGCGCCCCTGCTTCCAGCAAGTCTTGCGTGCTGCCCGGTGTGACGATGAACTGCGAACCGGCTTCTTCGGCAGCCTTGAGCATGTGGCGGTCGAGAATGGTGCCGGCGCCGACACACAGTTCAGGACGCGCATCGCGCAGGATGCGAATGGCCTTGAGCCCGAATTCGGAACGCAGAGTAATTTCCAGCGCGTTCAGGCCGCCTGCCGCCAGCGCATCGGCCAGCGGCAGCACGTCCTGTTCGCGTGCAATGGTGATGACCGGCAGAATCTTTGCTTTTTTGCAGAGTTCGTCGATCTGGGCAATCTTGCTCGCCATGCTATTCATCGGCTGTTTCACGTGGGTATTTTCCATGGCGGCTGATCCTTTGCTTATGGGCACCAGTAGATCTCTAAAGACGGGTTAAGGAATGCACGCACCGGCATTTCGGCGAGGTCATCGCCCGCCAGCGCCTTGCGCAGGGTTTCCAGCTTCGCCTGCCCGGACACGGACAGGATCGGTGTCGTGGCCGACGCCAACAGCGAACGCGTCATCGTCAGACGCTGATGAGGGATGCTCGGCGCAAGCATGGGCAGGCAGCGACGTGTACTGTCCGGGTCCAGCGCTTCGGCAAGGTTAGGGCTATTGGGAAACAGTGAGGCCGTATGACCATCGTCGCCCATGCCCAATACGAGCACATCGATCTTCGGCAGCTCTTTGAGTGCTTCGTCGGTGGCGGCGGCGGCTTCGTCCAGGGTGTTGGTTGGACGGTACAGGCTGAAGAAGCCTGCCTCGGCCGCCGGCCCTTGAAAAAGATAACGCTTGAGCAAACCGGCATTGCTGTCGGCGTGCTCGGTCGGAACCCAGCGCTCATCGGCCAGACTGATGCAGACCTTCGACCACTCGATCGGCTTCTGCGCCAGGGCCTGAAAGAATGCCACGGGGCTTTTGCCCCCCGACACCACCAGCGTAGCGACGCCGTGCGGATTATGGGCAATGGCCGCCGACAGCCGCTCGGCCACGTGATCGGCCAGCGCATTGGCCAGCCCTTCGGGGTTGTCGAATTCGTTGGTTTTCAGACCCGCCGGAAATTCAAGTTCACATATCGCCATACCAGGACCTCCCGTCACGAGTAATGAGCGCAATGGAACTCATTGGCCCCCAAGAGCCGGCGGCGTAAGGCTTGGGCGCGTCGCCCGCCTTCTTCCAGCCAGCAATCAGTTGGTCGCACCATTGCCACGCATACTCGATCTCATCTTTGCGGACAAACAGGTTTTGATTGCCGCGCATGACCTCCAACAACAACCGCTCATAAGCGTCCGGAATACGGGCGCTGCGGTAAGCGTCGGAGAAGCTCAGTTGCAAGGGGTTGCTGCGCAGTTGCATGCCTTTGTCCAGCCCCTGATCCTTGGTCATCACTTGCAGCGAAATGCCTTCATCGGGCTGCAGACGAATGATCAGGCGGTTGCTGATCTGCATCCGTTGTTCCGGCGCGAAGATGTAGTGAGGCGGCTCCTTGAAATGGATCACGATCTGCGACAGCTTCTGCGGCATGCGTTTGCCGGTACGCAGATAGAACGGAACCCCCGCCCAGCGCCAGTTGCGGATATCGGCACGAATGGCAACGAACGTTTCGGTGTCGCTCTGGGTGTTGGAGTTTTCCTCTTCCAGGTAACCGGGGACCGGTTTGCCTTCGCTGTAACCGGCAATGTACTGGCCGCGAACCACCTGGGTCGCGAGGCGTTCCGGGGTGAAGGGTGCGAGCGCCTTGAGCACCTTTACCTTTTCATCACGAATGCTGTCGGCGGACAGGTCGCTGGGCGGGTCCATCGCAATCAGGCACAGCAGCTGCAGCAAGTGGTTCTGAATCATGTCGCGCAACTGACCGGCCTGGTCGAAATACCCCCAACGGCCCTCGATGCCGACTTTCTCCGCCACCGTAATCTCGACGTGGGAGATGTAGTTCTGGTTCCACTGGGTTTCGAACAGGCTGTTGGCAAACCGCAGCGCAATGAGGTTCTGGACGGTGTCTTTGCCCAGATAATGGTCGATCCGGTAAACACGGTTTTCCGGAAAGAACTTCGCCACGGCATCGTTGACCCTCTGCGAAGACGCCAGGTCATGACCGATCGGTTTCTCCAGCACCGCTCGCGTGCGGTCGGCCAGCCCCACCCGCGCAAGGTTTTCGCAAATCCCGCCGTAGACCGAGGCTGGCGTGGCGAAGTAGGCGATCATGGTCTGCGCATCGCCCACCGCTTCAGCGAGCGCGACGTAGTCATCGCCCCTGAGGAAATCCACGTGCAGGTAGCTCAGGCGCGCCTGAAAACGCTCCACGTGTTCACTCTCGAGCTGAATCTCCGGGACGAAGCGACGCAGGTTTTTATCGATGTAAGCCAGATGCTCCTCGGGCGTACCCGGCTCACGGGCCAAGGCGAGGATACGGGTCTCGGCATGCAGGAGTCCGGCACGGTCCAGCTGATACAACGCGGGAAACAGTTTGCGCACCGCCAGGTCGCCCAAGGCGCCGAACAAGGCAAATGTGCACGGTTCAACCGTAATCGAGAGCATAATGTTGGTTCTTTTATCAAGTTAGGCTACAAATACCTTTTTTAAAGGCGTTACTCAAGGCCAAATGTAGTAATAACCACAACATTCCTTTCAAAACCACATTACAGTGGTGATCACCACAGGCCCTCAGTACGATAGGCCACCTTTGCTACAGGCTAAAGGCCCTGATGCATACCTTTTTAATAATGGCCCTCAGATCAGCCTGTTGCAGCTTCACGAGAAGGACTTTGAATGGACCGCGTACGCAATCTTCTGGAGCAGATCCAGAGCCGTCTTGAAGAATTGAACAAGGCCGAGCGCAAGGTCGCCGAGGTGATCCTGACCAACCCTCAACAGGCCACGCGCTTCAGCATTGCCGCACTGGCACAGGCCGCCAAGGTCAGTGAACCTACCGTCAATCGCTTTTGCCGCTCGTTCGATGTCAGTGGCTATCCCGAGCTCAAGCTGCAACTGGCGCAGAGCCTGGCCAGCGGCGCGGCTTATGTCAGTCGCGCGGTTGAAGCCGATGACAATCCGGAAGCGTACACGCGCAAGATCTTCGCCAGCGCCATCGCCTCGCTGGACAGCGTCTGCCAGGTGCTCGACCCGAACCTGATCAGCAAAGCCGTCGACCTGTTGATTCAAGCGCGACAGATCCACTTTTTTGGCCTGGGCGCTTCGGCCCCGGTGGCCCTGGACGCGCAGCACAAATTCTTCCGTTTCAATCTGGCGGTCACGGCCCATGCCGATGTATTGATGCAACGCATGCTGGCGTCGGTCGCGCACACCGGTGAGTTGTTCGTGATCATCTCCTACACCGGCCGGACACGGGAACTGGTGGAGGTGGCGCGCATTGCACGGGAGAACGGCGCCTCGGTACTGGGGCTCACCGCCGCGGACTCACCGCTGGCCAAGGCCAGTACGCTGAGCCTGAACATCCCGCTGCCGGAAGACACCGACATCTATATGCCCATGACCTCGCGCATCATTCAGCTGACGGTGCTGGATGTCCTTGCCACCGGCATGACCCTGCGCCGCGGCGTCGATTTCCAGCCGCACCTGCGCAAGATCAAGGAGAGCCTGAATGCCAGCCGGTATCCGGCGGATGATGAGTTGAGTTGAGTTGAGGCGGGGGTTGGGTTGGGATTTGTTTTGAGCCCTTAAGGGTTCGCTTGGGACGGATTACTCTGAGCCCTTCGGGCCTGTTCGCGAGCAAGCTCGCTCCCACATCGTTTGCAACGTGCCGCATTCTGACAGACCGAGCGCACCGCTTTTAAAGCAAAAAACAAAGCCGCACAAAAAAACGGGCAGCCAGGCTGCCCGTAAAGCACACACGACCCTGGATCGTTTGTGAAGCACATCAGAGAGCGATGTGCGGAGGAGCGGTCCGCACAACGGTGTAGCGTTTAGAACTTGGATTGAATCTTGATACCGGCAACCAGTGCGTTCTGGACTTCGTCCACACCGCCCGGGCTCTTCACGTACTGCAGGTTGGGACGCACGGTCAGCCAGTCGGTGACGTGCACGCCGTAGTAGATTTCCGAGTTGTATTCGGTCTTCTGGATAGGCAGGAAGTTCGGGTTGTCGTAGTCGTCGATACCGTTGACGGCGTTGACCAGGCGACGGTTGTCCTGAGCATCGTCGTTCACGTGGATACGGGCGACACCGATACCGATGTCATCCTTCGGACGCGCATCGAACGGGCCTTTGTAGACGAAACCGATCTGCTGATAGTTATCGACGAAGTTGGTCGCTTTGTCATGCACAGTGGCGTTGGCAAAGATGCTCAGACCACGAGAGCTGTCGCCGTTGTGGCTGGTCAGCTGTTGCTGAGCCACGACCCACCAGCCGTGCTTGTCCTTGTGGGACTTGAAGTCACCGCCAGCAATGGCTTGAGGCTGACCGTTCTCGTTTTCGTACAGGTCATCGGCGCTCGGGCTGCTGACGTAGTAACCCAGACGGTATTCGCCTGGCAGCGAGTTGACGGTTGGCGACCACACGACTTCAACGGGAACCACGGTGCCTTTGGCGCCGCTGCCACTGAGCTTGAAGCTGTTGCCGGTTTCCAGATAGGAAGGGTTCTGCTCGTAGACACCAATCTGGGCAAAGACTTCAGGCGTGATGTTGTACTTCACGCGCAAGGCCCACTGACTGACAGGCCAGTTGTACCAGGTGTTCACATAGTTACCGACTTGCGAGCCGCAGAACGACAGGTTCTGGAAATCGCACGGGAAGCTGTTGAAGTCCTCGCCTTCACCGAAACGACCCACCTTGACGTCCAGAGCACCGTCAAAGTACTTCTGCTTGACCCACATCTGCGTCAGTCGCCAGGTCTGACCACGGCCCCAGACTTCTTGCGAGGAACTGAGCGTACCGGCACGTGGGTCACCGATACGGTCGTTGGAAATGTTGTTACCGCTACGCTCGGTGATTGCCAGCTTGAATTCCGCATCATGCCAACCGAGGATTTTTTGCAGGTCCATCTGCACACCGAACGCGAACTGGTCGCTGTAGCGGCCGGTCCTGTCGTCGTTGTAACCGCCATTGAGGTTGGAAGCCGCCTCGCCTACATATTCGATAGGGAAGTCATAACCCTTGTCGTACAGCTCTTGGCGAAGACCGCCCCAGTCGCCGGTAAGGTGTTCGCTGGCTTTGAAAGGCTCCATTGCAGAGGCCGTTCCGGACAGCGACAGCGCACTCAGTACCGATAAACCACCGATCAGCTGAAACTGGTTAAGCGATTTGCCTTTTACCTTCTTCATCCCTTAAATCCTCGTTTTATTGTTATTAGCTCTAAACAGCGTTGTAACCACTTGCTTCGTGTGCCTGACGGGCCTGTTTTACGGCAGAAATCAGCCCGTCAGATGTGCTCATTGACGCAGTGCACTGCGTGCGGGATCAGTTGCGGTTGAGCCGCGTGACGTTCCCCATGCTTTCAGCGGCCTGCGACTTTCCCAAGGCACCCATACGTTCGCCGGTCTTGGCGTCGAACAGCAACACCTTGCTCGGATCGAACTGCAGGGTCAGGGTTTCACCCACCGCTGGCGCGACATCCGGCGCCAGACGGCAACAAACCTTGCTCTCGTTCAACGTAACGAATACTAGCGTGTCAGGCCCCGTCGGCTCGGTCACCTGCACTTCAGCACGAATCGTCGGCATTCCTGCAAGGTCACCGGACGCCAGCACGATCTGTTCCGGGCGCAGACCCAGAATCACCTCACGGTCCTCGAGCCCTGCGTCGCTCATGTTCATCGGCAATTCGCAACGTGCCTGACCGCTGTCCAGCAAAGCGACCAGACGTCCCTCTTTGCGTTGCAGACGCAGCGGAATGAAGTTCATCGGCGGCGAACCGATGAAGCTGGCGACGAACAGGTTCGCCGGATCGTTGTAGATCTGTTTCGGCGTGCCGAACTGTTGAATGATGCCGTCCTTCATGACCGCGACTTTGTCGCCCAGGGTCATGGCCTCGATCTGATCGTGCGTCACGTAAACCGTGGTGGTTTTGAGGCGCTGATGCATCAGTTTCATTTCAGTGCGCATCTCGACGCGCAGCTTGGCGTCGAGGTTGGACAGAGGTTCGTCGAACAGGTAGATCTTCGGACGACGTGCCAGGGCCCGGCCCATGGCCACGCGCTGCTGCTGACCACCGGACAGCTGACCCGGCTTGCGATTGAGCAGGTGCTCGATCTGCAGCAGCTTGGCAACGCGCGCGACTTCTTCATCGATGGCCGACTGGCTCATCTTGCGAATCTTGAGGCCGAATTCGATGTTCTCGCGCACGCTCATGGTCGGGTACAGCGCATAGGACTGGAACACCATGGCAATGTCGCGATCCTTCGGACTCATCCCGCTGACGTCCTGATCACCGATCATGATCGCGCCGCCCGTGATGTTTTCCAGACCCGCGATGCAGTTCATCAGGGTTGACTTACCGCAGCCCGAAGGGCCGACCAGAATCAGGAACTCGCCATCCTTGATCGACAGTTCGATGTTCTTCAGGGTGTCGGGCAGCCCTGTCCCGTAGGTCTTGTTTACATTGCGAAGCTCAAGCGTTGCCATGATTACCCCTTGACTGCGCCGGCTGTCAGCCCGCGCACGAAATACTTGCCTGCGACCACATAGACCAGCAGGGTCGGCAGACCCGCGATCATCGCCGCCGCCATGTCCACGTTGTATTCCTTGACGCCCGTACTGGTGTTGACCAGGTTGTTCAGCGCCACGGTGATGGGTTGCGAATCGCCGCTGGAAAACACCACACCGAACAGGAAGTCGTTCCAGATCTGCGTGAACTGCCAGATCAGGCAGACCATGATGATCGGGGTCGACATTGGCAGAATGATCCGCCGAAAAATGGTGAAGAAACCGGCACCGTCCAGACGTGCAGCCTTGACCAGCGCATCGGGAATGCTGACGTAGTAGTTACGGAAGAACAGCGTAGTGAACGCCAGGCCGTAAACCACGTGGACGAACACCAGACCGGTCGTGGTGCTGGCCAGTCCCATCTTGCCGAGCGTGAACGACGCTGGCAGCAGGACGGTCTGGAACGGCAGGAAGCAGCCGAACAGCAACAGGCCGAAGAACATCTGCGAGCCACGGAAGCGCCACATCGACAGCACGTAGCCGTTCAACGCACCGATCGCGGTGGAGATCAGCACCGCCGGAACGGTGATCATGATCGAGTTCCAGAAATAGCCCTTCACCGTGGCCCAGGCCTTGATCCAGCCAATGCCGGTGACTTCGGTCGGCCAGCTCAGCAGGTTGCCGCTGCCGATGTCTTCGGGCGATTTGAAACTGGTCAGCAGCATCACCACCAGCGGAATCAGGTAGATCAGCACCGCGCCGATGAGCACGGCGTAGATCGCGATCCGGCTCAGGCTGATGGAAGGTTTGGCGGCGAGACTAGTCATTGCGCTTGGTCCTCAGCTCGGAATACAGGTAAGGCACGAGGATGGCGAGAATCGCACCGAGCATCAGAATCGCACTGGCCGAGCCCATACCCATCTGGCCACGGCTGAAGGTGAACGAATACATGAACATCGCGGGGAGGTCCGACGAGTAGCCCGGACCGCCAGCGGTCATGGCCGCGACCAGGTCGAAACTCTTGATCGCAATGTGCGCCAGGATCATCACCGCACTGAAGAACACCGGACGCAGGCTGGGCAGCACCACCTTCCAGTAGATCTTCGGCATGCTGGCGCCATCGATTTGCGCGGCACGGATAATCGACTGATCCACGCCACGCAGGCCCGCCAGGAACATCGCCATGATGAAGCCCGAGGCCTGCCAGACGGCAGCGATCACCAGGCAATACACGACGCGATCAGGGTCGATCAGCCAGTCGAGACGGAAGCCTTCCCAGCCCCAGTCACGCAGCAGTTTGTCCAGGCCCATGCCCGGGTTGAGCAGCCATTTCCAGGCCGTACCGGTGACGATCATCGAGAGCGCCATCGGGTACAGGTAAACGGTGCGGATAAAACCTTCGCGACGAATGCGCTGATCGAGAAACACGGCCAGCATCACACCGACGACCAGACTGATGCCGATGAACATGCCACCGAACACGGCCAGGTTCTTGCTCGCGACCCACCAGCGGTCGTTGTCGAACAGGCGCGCGTATTGCGCCAACCCTACGAACTTGTAGGACGGCAGGAAAGTCGAGTTGGTGAACGACAGAACGAACGTCCACAGGATATAGCCGTAGAAGCCCACCAATACGATGAACATGCTGGGCGCCAGCACCAGTTTGGGTAGCCAGCGCTGCAGTGCATCGAACGGCGAGGCTTTGCTGAACACAGCAACAGAACTCATGGTGAAATCCAGTACAGAAAAATGAAGAGTGCAAAAACGCCGCCTCCTGTGGGGGTGAGCTTGCTCGCGAATACGGTGTGTCAGGCGCAGGTGCATTCACTGACGTAACGCTTTCGCGAGCAAGCTCACTCCTACCGGTAAACCGCGTTGTTATTGGGCAGCCTTGACCGCAGCACCCAGCTTCTTCGCCGCATCGGCCGGATCGGCTTTCGGGTCGTTGATGAAATTGGTCACGACATCAAAGAACGCGCCTTGAACGGCCAGCGTGGTCGCCATGTTGTGCGCCATGCTTGGCTGCAGGCCGCCTGTCTTGGCGTCCGCCAGGAAGTCCTTGGCAGCGGTCTGGGCGCAGGAGTCGAAACCGTACTTGCCCATGTCGGCGAGCATGTCGTTACGCACCGGGATCGAACCCTTGTTGATGCTGAACACCTTCTGGAAGTTTTCACCCAGCACGATTTTGGCGAGGTCCTGCTGACCGGCAGCCGTGCCCGCATCTTTCTGCTTGAACACGGCGAGGGAGTCGATGTTGTAGGTGAACGCCTTGTCGGTGCCCGGGAAGGCCACGCATTCGTAGTCCTTGCCAGCGATTTTCTTGGCGGCGGTCCATTCGGACTTGGCCCAGTCACCCATGATCTGCATGCCGGCTTTGCCGTTGATGACCTTGGCCGCTTCCAGGTTCCAGTCCTGGCCCTTGCCGTCGGGATCCATGTAGGTGGCGACTTTCTTCAGCTCAGTGAGCGACTTGACCATTTCCGGGCCGGTCAGCGCGCCATTGTCCAGATCGACCAGCGCCTTTTTGTAACCGTCAGCACCCATCACGGACAGTACGACAGCTTCGAAGACCGTGCTGTCCTGCCAAGGCTGACCACCGTGAGCCAGGGCAATGAAGCCGGCTTTCTTGAGCTTGTCGCCCGCTGCGTAGAATTCTTCGAGGGTGGTCGGGTTCTTTTTGATACCGGCTTTCTTGAAGACTTCGGGGTTGATCCACAGCCAGTTCACGCGGTGGATGTTCACCGGTACGGCCACGTAATCACCGTCGTACTTCACGGTATCGGAGACTTTCTTGTCCAGCAGGCTGTCCCACTTTTCCTGCTTGGCAACGTCTTTCAAGACGTCGGTGTCGAGCAGGCCGGTGGAGGCCCATTCCTGAATGTCCGGACCTTTGATCTGGGCGACAGCTGGCGGGTTGCCAGCCACAGCGCGGCTCTTGAGAACAGTCATGGCAGTGGAACCGCCACCGCCGGCGACAGCGCCGTCTTTCCAGGTGAAACCGTCTTTTTCAACTTGGGCCTTAAGCACATCGACAGCCGCTTTTTCGCCACCGGACGTCCACCAGTGGACAACTTCGACAGTGCCTTTGGAATCAGCGGCCATAGCGCTCAGAGGGAACAACGAGGCGAGAGAAACGAGTGCTGCGAGACGGGAAATCGAATTCATCTATTTGACCTTATTGTTGTTATGCATGAGCAAGTCTTGGTGCTTGCGCTGCATGGATTCTAATCAACGGGTTAGCGCGGACGGTAACGAAGGGATGCGCGAGTGTCACTGAATGGTTACATTCGAAAACCATCGGGGATCAACCAGTAGGCGTGCTTGCCCGCGATGGCGGTGGATCAATAACGCCGATACCAACTGACACACTGCAATCGGGGGCAAGCGCGCTCCTGCGATGACCGGGTTCGGCGCTCACTCCACCCCGCGCGGGAGATACAGCGTTACTCGCAAACCACCCTCGCGCAGGTTCTGAAGGGTCACTTCGCCGCCGTGACTGTGAGCGATGTTGCGGGCAATCCCGAGACCGAGGCCGTAGCCCTGCTGATGTTTGCCCGCCAGGCGGAAATGAGGCTCGAAGACTTGCTCGAGCCGTTGTTCAGGCACGCCCGGCCCTTCGTCTTCGACGTGCAGAATGAACGCCTCGGCATCGTCTTCGACGTACAGGTGCGCCTTGTCGCCGTACTTGATGGCGTTGTCGATCAGGTTGCCCATGCAACGCCTCAACGCCAGCGGCTTGCCGTAGAACATCGACATGGCCCTGCCCTTCACTGTCACGCGACCGCCCCCGTTAGGGCCCAGGTAGGGTTCGATCAGGCAATCAAGCGCGTGGTTGAGGTCCACCGGTTCGATGTTTTCGTGAATGTCGGTGTCCTTCACGCATTGCAAAGCGCCTTTGACCAGCAGTTCCAGCTCGTCGAGATCGCGGGTGAACTTGACCTGCATTTCCTCGTCTTCCAGCAGCTCGACACGCAAGCGCAAACGCGTAATGGGAGTGCGCAGGTCGTGGGAAATCGCGCTGAACAACTGACCGCGTTCGGTCAGGTAGCGGCTGATGCGATCGCGCATGGTATTGAACGCGCGCGTCACTTCGATGACTTCGCTACCGCCACCCTCCACAACCGGCTCGACATCGGCGCCCAGCGACAGGTCCCGCGCCGCGCGCGCCAGCCGCTTGAGCGGGCCGCTTTGCCAGTGCACCAGCAAACCGATGAACACCAGCAGAAAAATGCTCGTCAGGCCGATGAACCAGACCTGCTGCGACGGCAGCCCCTCCTCTTCGAGCATGGTGTACGGTTCGGGCAACAGCGACGCGATGTACAGCCATTCCCCCGGCGACAGTTCGATCTGGGTCACCAGGACAGGCGGATTCACCGGCTCCAGTGTCAACGCGTAATGGGCCCATGAACGTGGCAGCTCGTCGAGCTTCAGGCCGCTGTTGAAGATGCGCAGGTCTTCCGGGCGCACGAAGCGCACCAGGATGTCCGGGTCAGCGCCGAGATTCTGCCGCAGGACCTGAGCGACCACGTTGATGACCGCCGACTTGCGCACGGTCGGTTCCAGCACCTGCATGTCCAGCGGACGATCGTTGAGCGACACGAAGAAACGCGTGCCGCCCATGCTGCGCAATTGATCGAGCACCAGTGGGCGGAAGGCAACGGGCAGAGACCGGAAATAACTGACGCTCGCCGCCATGGAAAAGCCCAGGCTGCGGGCACTGGTGATCAGCCCTTCCATCTGCGTGGCACGCAGTTGGGAAAGCCAGATCAGGCTGGACAGGGTTTGCGCCAGCAGCACGGCCAGCAGGGTCAAGAGCAGCATGCGCCCCAGCAGCGAGCGCGGTACGGGCAGACGACGCTTTTTCTCGGTCACCATCGGCAATCAGTAGCCGTTGCTGGCTTGCGGCAGCACGTTGGCCGCCAGCAGATAACCACTGCCTCGCACGGTGCGAATCAATCGCGGCGCCTTGCCGGTGTCGCGCAAACGCTGACGCAGGCGACTCACGGCCATGTCGACGATGCGTTCCAGCGGCATCAGCTCACGACCCCGCGTGGCGTTACCGATGGTGTCGCGGTCGAGAATCTGCTGTGGATTGTCGAGAAACAACTTGAGCAGCGCAAAGTCAGCGCCGGAAAGGATGACCTCTTCACCGTCGTTGTGGAACAGCCGGTGGCTGACCATGTCCAGACGCCACTCATCGAAGACCAGCACTTCGCCTCCGGCGCGCTCCTGCCCGAACTGGGCGCGGCGCAGCAAGGCCTTGATACGCGCCTGGAGTTCGCGAGGGCTGAAGGGTTTGGCCATGTAGTCGTCGGCCCCGAGCTCCAGGCCAATGACCCGGTCTGCCTCGTCGGAGCTGGCGGTGAGCATGATGATGGGGACGTGAGGCTGACGCGGGTGCTGCCGGACCCAGCGGCACAGGCTGAAGCCGTCTTCATCGGGCAGCATGACGTCGAGAATCAGCAGGTCGCTCGGTTCGTCATTGAACGCCTGACGAAACTGCGCACCGTCGCCGACGGTACGCACCTGAAAGCCAGATCGGCTCAGGTAGGCTTGCAGCAATTCACGAATCTCCTGGTCATCGTCGACCACCAGAATCGATTTACTGACAGCGTTCACTTTGGTCGTCCTTGTAAGCACTGAAATTGTTGTTATGGGCACAGATAACACAGTGTAGGAGCGCGCTTGCCCGCGATGCGCAAGTCCAGACGCCACATCGGTGACTGAAAGATCGCCATCGCGGGCAAGCGCGCTCCTACAGGTACGGTGGCAGCACTCAGCCTTGAGCCAACAGCGCCTGATCCAACGCCACACCGGCGCCCATCAAGCCCGGGTACTCGGCCGTCACCAGCCACACCGGCACGTCCTTGAAGTAATCCTTCATCAAGCCCTTTTCTGCAAGCGCCCTGTTGAAGCCGCTTTTCTTGAAGAACTCGACGAAGCGCGGAATGACCCCGCCCGCGATGTACACACCGCCTCGGCCGCCGACGGTCAACACGTTGTTGCCTGCCACCCGACCGAGGAACACACAGAATTGTTCGAGCACGGCACTCGCCACCGGATCACCCTGAATCGCCGCCGAGGTAATGGCGGCCGGTGATTTCAGCACCGGCTCAATTTGATCCAGCGCACAACTGACCTGATACAGCAGCAACAGACCTGCACCGCTCAAAATGGTTTCGGCACTCACATGCTCATGCTCGGCCATCAGCCGCAGCCACAGCATGGCTTCACGTGGAGTACCAATCGGCAGGTCGACATGGCCGCCCTCACCCGGCACGGCCGTCCAGTGGCTTTCACCGGTGCGGATCAACGTGCCGACACCCAGCCCGGTGCCAGGCCCGATCACCACGCGCGCGCCTTTGGGATCGCCCTTGCCATGACGGACCGTTGTGTACTCATCGTCACGCAGTCGGGTCATGCCCAGTGCCATGGCGGTGAAGTCGTTGACCATGATCAGGTTGTCGATCTTGAGCGCCGAGCAAAATGCCTGACGGTTGATTTTCCAGTGGCTGTTAGTGAAGTGAAAATCATCACCGGTCACAGGCCCCGCAACCGCCAGACAGATCGAGCTGACATCGCCCAACTGCAACTCCAGGTCCTGCAGGTAAATCAGCAAGGCCTTCTCGGGACTCGCGTAATCGACCGTCGGGAACACCCGGATCGAATGCAGCTGGTCGTCTTCCCAAATGGCAAAACGAGCATTCGTGCCGCCGATATCACCCACCATCGCCAATGTCACTTGAGCGTCTCCAGATTCGAAGTAAAGGCGCTGGCGCCCTTCTCTGCCGAGCTGAAGGCCATGCGCATGAAACCGAACAGCTCGCGACCGGTGCCCACGTTATGGGACAGGCGGCCAATTGCCGGCTCTCTGGCGGCCAATTCTGCCGGTTCGACCAGAACTTGCAATGTTCCTTTCACACCATCGACCCGAATGAGGTCCCCATCACGCACAAGTGCCAATGGGCCACCATCGGAGGCTTCGGGACACACATGGATCGCCGCCGGGATTTTTCCCGAAGCGCCGGACATCCGGCCGTCGGTGATCAGCGCGACCTTGAAGCCGCGATCCTGCAGCACGCCCAGGAATGGCGTCATCTTGTGCAGTTCTGGCATGCCGTTGGATCGCGGCCCCTGGAAACGCATGACCGCGACGAAGTCACACTCCAGCTCGCCAGCCTTGAATGCGTCGGCCAAATCCTGCTGATCTTCGAACACCTTGGCGGGGGCCTCGACGATCTGATGCTCCAGCGCAACGGCCGACACTTTCATGACGCCGCGCCCCAGATTGCCCTCCATCACGCGCAAACCGCCTTCCGGCGAGAACGGACGGGCGATGGGGCGAAGAATGTTTTCGTCCAGGCTTTCGCTCGGGCCGTCGCGCCAGACCAGCTTGCCCTCATCGAGGAACGGCTCTTGGGTGTAACGACGCAGACCACGACCGACCACGGTGTTGACGTCTTCGTGCAACAGCCCGGCGTCGAGCAGTTCGCGGATCAGGAACGACATGCCGCCCGCCGCCTGGAAGTGGTTGATGTCGGCTTTGCCGTTCGGGTAGACGTGGGTCAGGGTCGGCACGACCTCGGACAGATCCGCCATGTCCTGCCAGGTCAATTGAATGCCCGCACATTGGGCGATGGCCGGCATGTGCAGCGTGTGGTTGGTGGAACCACCCGTCGCGTGCAGGGCAACAATCGAGTTGACCAGCGAACGCTCGTCCACAATCTCACCCAGTGGAATGAATTCGCCGCTCTGTCTGGTCAGACGCGTGACCTGATAGGCGGCCTCGCGGGTCAGCGCATCGCGCAGCGGTGTGTACGGATTGACAAAGGAGGCAC
Organism: Pseudomonas sp. NFACC02; assembly: GCF_900110765.1. Lineage (GTDB taxonomy): Bacteria > Pseudomonadota > Gammaproteobacteria > Pseudomonadales > Pseudomonadaceae > Aquipseudomonas. The sequence continues at coordinate 10,333 of NZ_FOEO01000019.1, read as the reverse complement.
CCGGCAAGTGCAGCCCCATGACTTCCATCAACAGTTGGTTGGTGTTCGCCGTGCCATAGAAGGTGCAGGTGCCCGGACCGTGATAGGACTTCATTTCCGAGTCCAGCAACTCTTCACGCGTGGCCTTGCCTTCGGCGTAACGCTGACGCACGTCGGCTTTTTCCTTGTTGGAAATGCCCGACACCATCGGACCGCCCGGGACGAAGATCGTCGGCAGGTGACCAAACCGCAGGGACCCCATCAACAGGCCCGGCACGATCTTGTCGCAGATGCCCAGCATCAGTGCCGCGTCGAACATGTTGTGGGACAGCGCGACCGCCGTTGCCATCGCAATGACTTCTCGACTGGCGATACTCAGTTCCATGCCCGGCTCGCCTTGGGTCACGCCGTCGCACATGGCTGGCACGCCGCCCGCGAACTGACCGACCGAGCCGATTTCGCGCAGCGCCTTTTTGATCTGTTCCGGGAAGTGCTCGTAAGGCTGATGCGCCGACAGCATGTCGTTGTACGAAGACACGATGGCCACGTTGGCCGCGTTCATCATGCGCAGACTGTTTTTGTCTTCGGTGCCACAGGCCGCGACGCCGTGCGCAAAGTTCGCGCATTGCAGCTTGCCGCGCATGGGACCATCGCTCGCCGCGCCCCGGATCAATTGCAGATAGCGCTGACGGGTTTCACGGCTGCGAGCAATCAGCCGTTCGGTTACCTCAAGGACGCGGGGATGCATTGTCATGAACTCCAGGCTAGCGGATGTGGTCACCCGTTCAGGCGCTTACAAAAACCGTCGTGAAATCATGCCCCCAATGAAACGCTTCAGCAAAGGCTTTGATTTTCAGACAGTTGTGGTGGCTTTACGGGTTTCTATTTGTAGATAAAACAAAATACTGCCACTAAAAAGGCTTGTTTTCTATTTTTATGAGAATAATCTTGTAATTCCAACAACAAATTCACTGAGGACGGGTGTATGACTCTCCGCATCGCAATCAATGGTTTTGGCCGGATCGGCCGCAACGTCCTACGCGCACTCTATACCCAAGGCTACCGTCAGGACCTGCAGGTCGTCGCCATCAACGACTTGGGCGACAGCGAGATCAACGCCCACCTTCTCAAGTACGACACGGTTCATGGCCCCTTCGACGGCACCGTGGAGCACGACAACGAAAGCCTGACCGTCAATGGTGACCGTATTTCGGTCAGCGCCATCCGCAACCCGGCCGAGCTGCCCTGGAAGTCCGCAAACATTGACGTCGTGTTCGAATGCACCGGTCTGTTCACCGACCGCACCAAGGCGGCGGCCCACATCACGGCGGGTGCCAAGAAGGTCATCATTTCCGCTCCGGCAAAAGGCGCCGACGCCACCGTGGTCTACGGCGTCAACCACGATGTGCTGCGTCAGTCGCACCAGGTGATCTCCAACGCATCGTGCACCACCAACTGTCTGGCCCCTGTGGCGCAGGTACTGAACCGCGAGCTGGGCATCGAAAGCGGCCTGATGACCACAATCCATGCCTACACCAACGACCAGAACCTGATCGATGTCTACCACACCGATCCGTATCGCGCGCGTTCGGCGACACAGTCGATGATCCCAAGCAAAACCGGCGCGGCCGAAGCCGTGGGCCTGGTGCTGCCTGAACTGGCTGGCAAGCTGACCGGCATGGCCGTGCGCGTCCCGGTGATCAATGTCTCGCTGGTCGACCTGACCATTCAGCTGAAACGCGATGCAACGGCCGATGAAGTCAACGCCATCATGAAAGAAGCTGCCCAACACTCGAAGATTCTGGGCTACAACGCCCTGCCGCTGGTGTCCCACGACTTCAACCACAACCCGCTGTCGTCGATCTTCGACGCCAACCACACCAAAGTCAGCGGTCGCCTGCTGAAGGTGCTGGCCTGGTATGACAACGAGTGGGGTTTCTCGAATCGCATGCTCGATAACTGCCTGGCCCTGATGAACGCCGAGTAAATCAAAGCGTCGGGTGACTGTGGGAGCGAGCTTGCTCGCGAAGGCTGAAGTCGAGTCATAGCAAATGTGCAGGATGTTCCGGCCTCTTCGTCCGGATGCGGCGCAGAGCAAGCTCGCTCCCACAGTAGACAGCCTCGCCGTACCTGCCTTTACATTTGCTTTGCAACTTTCTGCCTTGCCAATAACGCAGATGATAAGCATTATCATCCACTGTTTTTTGGTCGGGTATCCTTGTGAGTCAGTCTCACTTCAATGCTGTTTTTCTCGCACGAAGAACCATCCTGCTGCGCACGCTGCAGCGCATGGTCCGCAACCCCAGTACCGCAGAAGATCTGCTGCAGGAAACCTACCTGCGCGTGACCCGCGCGCTGGGTGAACGCGCGATCGCTCATCTAGAACCTTTCGTTTTCAGGACTGCACGCAATCTGGCGCTGGATCACTTGCGGGCCCACCGGCTCCATTCGCGCACCATCGTCGACGATGCGCCTATCGCCGATGTCAACAACGTGGTTGCACCCCTCCCTGCGCTGGAGGATGTCGCCCATGCCGACCGCCTGCTCGAAGGCCTGAGCGCCCGCCTGGAAAAGCTCACGCCCAGGCAGCAGAAAATCTTTACCTTGAGTCGGCTTCAAGGTGCGAGCTATCTGGAGATCGCCGAGCAGTTGGGCGTTTCGGCCAGTACCGTGCAAAAGGAACTCAAGCTGATCATGACGATTTGCGTCAGTGTCGCAGCCCGACTTGAACGCTAATGAGAGCGGCTTGATTCATCCCCATCAGAAACCCGGCGGCCGGTGCGATTGATAGCGCTAAACTTGCGCCCCAAACCGTGTACCCGAGGACGCTCCTTGACGGACTCTCAATCACCTGGCCCGGACCAGGCGGCCGACGTGCCGGATGACCGAGCCATGGATCAGGCCCTGAACTGGCTGATCGAACTGGACGGTGCCGACCCGCAACGGCAAGCCCGCTTTCAGGAGTGGCTGGCGGCCGCCCCTGCCCACGGAGAAGCGTTCGCCAGGGCCGAGGCGGTCTGGAATTCTCAGCCGGTGCTGGAAGCGGCCGTTCAACTGGCTGCGCCCAAAAAGCCCTCGACGCTGCGCCGCCTACGCCCGCATTGGGTGCCATTGGCCACTGCGGCGGCGCTGCTGCTGGGATTATTCAACTTCAGCGATCTATCGTTGCGAATGAAAGCGGACCACTTGACCGTCGCCGGAGAACGCCAGCGGCTCGAGCTTTCGGACGGATTGAAGGTGCTGCTCAACACCCGATCCGCGTTCTCCAGCGAACTGGACGACCGTCATCGTGTCGCCCGTCTATATCAAGGTGAAGCCTTCTTCGACGTCCCGACCGCCAAAGGATTGCCGCTGGAAGTCGAAGCCGGTCCGGTGCGCATGAGCGCCAGCAGCACGGCGTTCGCCGTCCGCTACCTGAACGGCGTGACGCAGATTCAGGTCGAGCGGGGCGCAGTGAATGTGCAGGCGACTCAAGGTCACTCTCAATTCAGCCTCGGCGTCGGGGACAGCCTGCGGGTCGGGCCCGACGGCGTCAGCCATCGAGAAAAGACTGACTCGAACAAGGATCTGGCCTGGGTTCGGGGACGATTGATCTTCGATAACTGCCCGATGAGCGAAGTGCTGGCCGAACTGCGCCGCTACTACCCGGGCTGGATCATCAACACCAATACCCGACTGGATCAGGTCGCCGTGACCGGCAATTACCGCCTGGACAACCCGATCGACGTTGTGCGCTCGCTGGCTCACATCACCTCCGCACGCCTGCACGAACTGCCTGCGCTGGTGATTTTGAACTGAGCGAAATTATTTTTACGCGATAGCCGTTCCTCGTACGTCTCGTTATAGCCAATGCAAGTGATTCTTATTTGAATCTTTAAGCACACACTATAACGACCCGCACGACAGGGAGCGCTATCGATGCCGTTCACGTTCACCCCCGCCACGTCCACTTCGACAGCACCAGCACGTCAGTTCGCTTTTTCACTGCTGACCGTCGCAGTATTCGCCGCTGGTTTTTACAGCGGGCCAGCCATCGCCGCCGAACAACCGGCACGCGTTGCGGGCAGCTACCCGTTCTCGATCAAGCAGCAACCGCTGGTGGCGGCGCTGAACGAATTCAGCAAGATCACGGGCTGGCAGGTCGGCATGGCGTCGGGCCTGGCGCAGAACGTGACGTCGCCCGGCGTCAGCGGCACGATGTCCGCAGAAAAAGCGCTGGATCGCCTGCTCGCGGGCAGCAACCTGAACTACCGCAAACTCGGCAATAACAACGTCGCGCTGGAAAAACGCAGCAACTCTGGCGCTTTGGCACTGGAACAAGTGACGGTCAGCGCAACGCGTCAGGCGCAATCAGTGGACTCGGTGCCCAGCACCGTCACCGTGCACGACCGAACGGACCTGGACCGACAAAACGTCAACACCATTCGTGATCTGGTGCGCTATGAACCCGGTGTTTCCGTGGGCGGCGCGGGTCAACGTGCGGGCACCAGCGGCTACAACATTCGCGGCATCGACGGCGACCGGATTCTCACGCAAGTCGACGGCGTCGAAGTGCCGGACAACTATTTTTCCGGCCCCTACGCTAATACTCATCGCAACTACGTCGATCCGGAGATCATCAAACGCGTCGAAATCCTGCGCGGCCCCGCGTCGGCTTTGTATGGCAGCAGCGCCATCGGTGGTGCGGTCAGCTACTACACGCTCGACCCGGAAGACATCATCAAGCCTGGCAAAGACGTCGGTGCTCGTCTGAAAACCGGTTACAGCTCGGCGGACGACAGCTGGTTGAACTCAGCGACCGTCGCAGGCCGTGAAGGCGATTTCGACGGTCTGTTGCACGTCAGTCAGCGTAATGGCCGGGAAACGGAATCCTATGGCGAGCATGGCGGCACCGGCCTGAGCCGCACCGCCGCCAATCCGGAACACGTTCGTGCGACCAACGTGCTGGCCAAGCTGGGCTGGAACTATGGCGACAACGATCGTCTGGCGTTCACCTACGAGAAGTACAAGGACGACACGCATACCAACCAGAAAAGCGCAGTGGGCGGGCCATTCACAAGCGGCCGCGGATTCGGTTTTTATCGGGGACGCGAAGGCAACGACGTCATCACCCGTGAGCGCTTCGGCCTGGAAAATACCTTCGCGCTGGAAAGCCTGCTGGTCGACAACGTCAATTGGAGTCTGAATTACCAGATCGCCAAAACCGACCAGAACACCATCGAGCGCTATGTGCCGGGCAGCCGGGATGTCTGGCGCACGCGTGACACGACCTACAAAGAGCGCCAGTGGATCTTCGACGCCCAACTGGACAAGGCTTTCAGCATCGCCGACACCGAGCATCTGCTGACCTACGGCACCACGATCAAGCAACAGAAAGTCACCGGCGAACGCAGCGGCACCGCCACATGCGCCGCCGTACTCGGCACCTGCCGCACCATCGGAGCGACCAGCCCGACTGCGTCCGACAGCCTGGCGCCGAACAGCGACTTCCCGGACCCGACGATCAACACCTACGCGCTGTTCGCCCAGGATCAGATCCAATGGGGCGACTGGACCTTCTTGCCGGGTGCGCGGTACGACTACACCACACTCAATCCGCACGCCACCGACGAATTCCTGCGCGCCGTCAGCCTGACCAGCAAGAACCAGTTCAACGACAAAGAGAAGAAATGGCATCGCCTGTCGCCCAAGCTGGGTGTGACGTACGCGATCAACGACGCCTACACCTGGTACGGCCAATACGCCGAAGGCTTCCGCACGCCGAGCGCGAAAGCACTGTATGGCCGCTTCGAGAACCGCAATACCGGCTACATCGTCGAACCGAACCCTGAGCTCGAACCTGAGAAGAGCAAGAGCTACGAAACCGGGTTCCGTGGTCGCTTCGACGAGGGCTCGTTCGACGTGGCGGTGTTCTACAACAAATACCGCGACTTCATTAATGAAGACGCCATTCAACCGGCCACATCGACCCAGGCCGTGTTCCAGTCCAACAACATCAAGCACGCCACGATCAAAGGTGTGGAGCTTAAAGGTCGCCTGAACCTGGACAACTTTGGGGCACCGGAAGGCCTCTACACCCAAGGCTCGTTGGCCTACCTGTATGGCCGCAATGACGACACCGGCCAGCCGATCAACAGCGTCAACCCGCTGACCGGCGTGTTCGGTCTGGGTTATGACCAGGACCACTACGGCGGTTTGCTGAGCTGGACCCTGGTCAAGCGCAAGACCCGGGTGGACGACACCAACTTCCATGCGCCGGACGGTTCGTCGACCCCATTCAAGACACCCGGCTTCGGTCTGCTGGACCTGACCGGTTTCTACAAAGTGACCGACGACGTGACGGTCAGCGGCGGCCTGTACAACCTGGCCGACAAGAAATACTGGCTGTGGGATGACGTGCGCGGCTACGACGGCGTCGGCGAAGCCGGCGTGACCGCACCCGCCAATCTGGACCGCCTGACCCAACCGGGCCGCAACGTCGCGATCAATCTGGTGTGGAATATCTGACTGAAATGAAAGCCCCCCTTTGTAGGAGCGTGGCTTGTCCCGCGATCTGCCGGGAACCGGCAGCGAAACCTGAGCACGCGGTGGTTCAGCACTGACGGGGCACAGGAGTTACGACTGCTTCGCAGCCGATCGCGGGACAAGCCACGCTCCTACAGGGGTACGGTTCATTTTTTACGCTCAAACGGCGCTCACTCGTCTCGTTAACAAACGCCTCTTTTCCAAGGAAGACACATGTCCCACGCCCCGATTCGTCGCTCCCAGCGTCTGAACCAGATCACCCACGCCCCGCATGAGCAACTGGACAAGGCAGTCAAGGCCAACGCGCCGTTCGAAACACTGCCCCGTTACACCCGTTTCCTGAGCGCGCAATACCTGTTTCAGCAAGAGCTCAAAGCGCTGTACACCGATCCGCAATTGATCGAACTGATCCCCGACCTGCCCGAACGGTGCCGTGCGGAGCAGGCCAAGACCGATCTGAATGACCTGGAGTCACCGATTCCCGGCCCTGTCGCCGGTTCGGTCAATAACCCTTCGCTCGCCGAAGCCTTGGGCTGGCTGTTCGTGTCGGAAGGCTCGAAACTGGGCGCGGCGTTCCTGATCAAACGTGCCGCGGCGTTGAACCTCAGTGAAACCTTCGGCGCCCGTCATCTGGGCGAACCCGCCGGCGGTCGGGCCGAGGGCTGGAAGCGCTTCATCCGGATCCTCGACGACCTGCCGTTCAACGAGGAGCAGGAGCGGCAGATCGACGCAGGTGCCGTCGCCGCGTTCGAGCGTTTCAACGTGCTGCTGGAGCATGCCTATACGTCGGCTGCCGAACCTCAGCCCGCCTGAGCACACGCCTTTTGCGCCCGGCGCTGTTAAGCTGGGCGCCTTTTCGAGGGGAGTATTCCCTCGACGCACTTCTTGACCCGGCAGCACCCGAGACTCATGACCCGTACTCCCCAAGGCAGCAAACTGTCCCGCATTCTGTTTGGCATCCTGGCCTACGTCAGCCTCGCCATCGGCATCATCGCGATTTTCATTCCAGGGCTGCCCACCACCGAATTCATCCTGCTGGCCGCATGGGCCGCGACCAAAAGCTCACCGCGCTTGAGTGCCTGGCTGGAAAACCACCGCCTGTTCGGCCCCATGCTGAGCAACTGGCGCAACGGCAAGCTCATCGCCCGCAGCGCTAAAATCAGCGCGACCGTCACGATGCTGATTTGCGCAGCCATGATGCTGGTATTGCTCAAGCACAACTGGTGGATCTACTTCGCGGTGGCCGGCATGGTGCTGGTCAACCTGTGGATATGGTCACGACCGGAGCCTGCGGCACGAGACGTAGAATGCACGGACTCGTCCGGCCAGCGCTGAACCCCGGCAGGGGTAAACGGTCTGCTCCTTACCGTCATTGATTTCTGAAGGAGCAGTCACATGTTCGAGCCAGGTCATTTGCACGTCGCCCACCCCGCCTTGCAGCCCGACGATGTCAGTTACGACATTCATGTCCACTATGAAGTCAGCCAGACCGACTCGGGCGCCGGCATGCACTTCACGATGGACGGCGAAATCAACGGCAAGCCTTTCAACGAAACCTTCGACCTTCCCAAGGACCTGGCTTACAACTTCGCCAGTGAAGCCTCACGTATCGCCGAAAAACATGGCCTGCCCAAAGACACCGACCTCCATTCAATGGACGGACAGTACGACGCCATGTTCGAAGACATTCGCCACCAACTCGATATGAAATCCGGCGATGCGGTGAAGCCGGAGCATTTGGAGTGATTCTCACGGTCCTGTAGGAGCGCGCTTGCCCGCGATTGCAGAATGTCTGTCGATGAATTTGTTGCAGGCATACCGCAATCGTCCGATGCGGCCCAGAGCAAGCGCGCTCCTACAATGCGGCGCTCAAAGAAGCCAACGCCATTTACTGGCATAATCGCCCCCGTCTTTCGCCTGAACCTCTCCGCACCCCATGCGCATCCACGTTACGTTCATCGACCGCGTCGGCATCACCCAGGAAGTTCTGGCGATCCTTGGCGGGCGGAATCTGAACCTCGATGCCGTGGAAATGGTGCCACCCAACGTCTACATCGACGCGCCGACCCTCAGCCACGACGTCCTCGAAGAACTCAAGGACCGGCTGTTTCGCGTGCGCGGCGTGGAAGCGATCACCGTGGTCGACATCCTTCCCGGTCAGCGCCGTCACCTCCAACTGGATGCCTTGCTCGCCGCCATGACCGATCCGGTACTGGCGCTGGACAGTGCAGGCCATGTCCTGCTGGCCAACCCGGCGCTGGTCGCGTTGTACGGCCGAGAACCGGCGGGCGAATCTGTTGGCGAGCTGTTTTCCGACCCTGCCCTGCACGCCGCGTTGCTGGAAAACGGCTTTCGGCTCCCCCTGCGCGAGGTCACGCTGAACGGTGAAGCCTTGCTGCTGGATGCCACGCCGATCACTGACGCCGGCGCCCTGCTGACGCTATACCTGCCCAGTCGCATCGGCGAACGGCTTTCGGCGCTGCACCACGATCACGCCGAGGGCTTCGATGCCCTGCTGGGCGACTCCGCACCGATCCGCACGCTTAAAGCCCGCGCTCAGCGGGTCGCCGCGCTCGATGCGCCCTTGCTGATCCAGGGCGAAACCGGCACCGGTAAAGAACTGGTCGCTCGCGCCTGTCATGCCGTCAGCGCTCGTAACGGCGCACCGTTTCTGGCACTGAACTGCGCGGCACTGCCGGAAAACCTCGCGGAAAGCGAACTCTTCGGCTATGCGCCCGGTGCCTTTACCGGCGCGCAACGGGGCGGCAAGCCCGGTCTGATGGAGCTCGCCAACCAGGGCACGGTGTTTCTAGACGAGATCGGCGAAATGTCGCCGTACCTCCAGGCCAAGCTGCTGCGCTTTCTGAACGACGGCAGTTTCCGTCGCGTCGGCGGCGACAAGGAAGTGAAGGTCAATGTGCGCATCCTCAGCGCGACCCACCGCAATCTGGAAAAGATGGTCGCCGAAGGCACCTTCCGTGAGGACCTGTTCTATCGCCTGAATGTGTTGAACCTGGAAGTCCCGCCGCTGCGAGAGCGCGGGCAGGACATTCTGTTGCTGGCGCGCTATTTCATGGAGCAAGCCTGCACCCAGATTCAGCGCCCGGTGTGTCGCCTCGCGCCAGGCACTTACCCTGCCCTGCTCGGCAACCGCTGGCCGGGCAACGTGCGACAACTGCAGAACGTGATCTTTCGCGCAGCGGCGATTTGCGAGAGCTCTCTGGTGGACATTGGCGACCTCGACATCGCGGGCACCTCGGTGGCACGAGAAAACGATGGCGAAATCGAAAGCCTGGAAGCTGCCGTCGAAGACTTCGAGAAATCGCTACTGGAAAAGCTCTACAGCCACTACCCCTCGACCCGCCAACTTGCCGCCCGCTTGCAGACGTCTCACACGGCCATTGCCCATCGGCTGCGCAAGTACGGGATTTCCGGCAAAGCCTGAAGCACCGCTACTGTGTAGGAGCGCGCTTGCCCGCGATCTGGCGCGCAGCGGCAGCAAAATCAGGCGACCCGGTTATGCCTGACACTCCGCATGCACCGGCCTTGCGATCCCGGCAGATCGCGGTGGGTGGGTTTGTTGGGTTCGCTGGGTTCGTTGGGTTTGGCATTGGGAGGGTGGGCAGATCCATTTTCTCGGGTGGCGCCGATTCACTTTTCCGCCCCTCCGGCGGGTCACTTTTGAAAAGGCACCAAAAGTAACCAAAAGTGCCCGGCTCCTGGTTGGGCCCTCGTTCCTCGGGTACCCGCACTCCGACGACGCTCCGTGGGCCCGCGCCGAACGGACATCCATGTCCTGACGGCGCTCTCGCGGCATCCATGCCGCTCG